>NZ_PTXN01000034.1 GCF_012726345.1 Marinomonas sp. UCMA 3892 | reverse complement strand
ACCCTACCAACTAGCTAATCTTACGCAGGCTCATCTAATAGCGGAAGGCTCCGAAAAGTCCCCTCCTTTCCCCCTTAGGGCGTATGCGGTATTAGCATGCGTTTCCACATGTTGTCCCCCTCTACTAGGTAGATTCCTACGCGTTACTCACCCGTCCGCCGCTCGTCAGCAGGAGCAAGCTCCCCTGTTACCGCTCGACTTGCATGTGTTAAGCCTGCCGCCAGCGTTCAATCTGAGCCATGATCAAACTCTTCAGTTAAAAAGTTTGCTTACTCAAAATCTATTACACTAACAATAACTTAATCATTTCATCATCCCGAAGAACAACAAAACAACATAAAGCGAATTGACGTGTTAGACGTTTCGCAAGACTTCAATTTTTTTGATCATCTCGAATCAGTTAAAAACTAATCCGGACAATCTTCTGAAGCCTCCAGCGAGCGCCCACACAAATTATCTGATTATCTATTTTAAAGAGCGTCACCACACATGCTGTGTGGCTGAGGTGGTGTATAATACAGACTATTTTCATCCATGCAACCACTTTATAAACAAAAAAGTCACTATATGGTTAAATACAGTGACTTTTCTTAAATAATCAAAGGTCGATTACTTAATTTCGAGCGCTTGTGCTTCGATTTTGGCTTTCCATTCAGCAGGCCCTGTAATATGTACAGATGTGCCCAAGGTATCTACTGCAACAGTTACAGGCATATCAACAACATCAAATTCATAGATAGCCTCCATACCTAGTTCAGGAAAGGCAACAACATCTGCTTTTTTAATTGCTTTAGAAACCAAATAAGCCGCGCCACCTACCGCCATTAGGTAAACTGCACCAAACTCTTTAATCGCGTCAATTGCAACAGGACCACGTTCAGATTTACCGATCATGCCAAGCAGACCTGTTTTATCTAAAATTGTGCGGGTAAATTTATCCATACGTGTTGCTGTCGTCGGTCCAGCAGGCCCCACCGCTTCATCCCTTACTGGATCAACAGGTCCAACGTAATAAATGAAGCGCCCCTTAAGATCAACGGGAAGCTCTTCGCCGTTAGCAATCATCTCAACCATTTTCTTATGGGCAGCATCACGACCGGTTAGCATTTTACCGTTTAACAAAACAGTCTCGCCAGGTTGCCACTCTTTTACTTGTTCAGGCGTAATTGTGTTCAAATCAACTCGACGAACACTTTCTCCGACTTCCCAAGTAATTTCTGGCCAATCATCTAATGATGGCGGCACCAAATCCGCCGGACCAGAACCATCAAGCACAAAATGTGCGTGACGCGTAGCAGCACAATTTGGGATCATGGCAACAGGCAAAGACGCCGCATGAGTTGGGTAGTCCATGATTTTCACATCAAGCACGGTTGTTAAGCCACCCAAGCCTTGCGCACCTATCCCTAAATTATTTACTGCTTCAAAAATTTCTAGACGCAGTTCTTCTACACGATTTTGTGGACCACGCGCCTTCAATTCATGAATATCAATTGGCTCCATTAGAGATTCTTTTGCCATAACCATGGCTTTCTCCGCCGTACCACCAATACCAATACCAAGCATTCCAGGAGGACACCAGCCCGCTCCCATAGTAGGAACAGTCTTTTTAACCCATTCAACAATATCATCAGATGGGTTTAGCATTGCCATTTTAGATTTGTTTTCAGATCCGCCACCTTTAGCAGCAACATGAACATCAACAGTATCACCAGGAACAACTTCCATGTGAATAACAGCAGGCGTATTGTCTTTGGTATTTTTACGCGCACCAGCAGGATCAGCCAAAATAGAAGCACGTAAGACATTATCTGGGTGAAGATAAGCACGACGCACACCCTCATTGATCATATCAGTAACGCTTTTCGTGCCTTCCCACTGAACATTCATACCAATTTTTACAAATACGGTAACAATCCCCGTATCCTGACAAATTGGACGCTTTCCTTCCGCACACATGCGAGAGTTAATCAGAATTTGCGCCATTGAATCTTTCGCAGCTTTGCTCTCTTCTCGCTCGTACGCTTCATGTACCGCTTTTACGAAATCCAAAGGGTGGTAATAAGAGATAAACTGCAATGCGTCTGCAACGCTATCAATCAGATCATCTTCTTTGATAATGCTCATGCTTCTCTCCTGCTGAGTATTACGATTGAATCGAAAACGAAATGGTAAAAGATGCAGCCCAGCAAAGAAAGCTTTATGGTGGGTTTTAGAGAAATATACCCCTCATCAATTGAATGAATGAGGGGTATAAATAAGAAATGGCTCGTTGTTTTAGGCAAACAGCCTAACGATTTGCTTTCTGCTCTCTATCTGATTTTGGCTTCTGCACAGAGTGCTGAATATACTCCTCTAGAATTTGGGCGGTGAATTTTTCCCGCTCAGGTAGAGATGCAATACGCTCGGCCTCCCAGTTAATCAGACGAATAAATACAGAATATTTTTTAATAAAACCATAACCAATATCTCTAACACTTATATCATTGGTCTCCATTAAGTAAATAACTTGCTCTAAATTCTTCTGAGTCTCGAACTGACCACCTTCGCTCGCAGCAATTAACAAACGCTGAATATGTTGGATCGGATTTTCAGATGCTCGTGATTCTTTTTTCGTTAGATTTGAAGTTAAAAATTTATCCAGCATCTCTTCAGTATAAGCTTCTCTTGCATGTACATCTGAAATAAGAGCCGACTCACGCTCCAATAAACGAATAAACAAACTCTTATTTTTGATATCGGAAAATTCTAAATCCTTAAGAGAAAGGCCATTTTCAGACATGATATCAATTACCTTCTCATAAGAAGCCGTAGCATTCTCACCAACGGATACAGCAAGCACAAGATGACGGCGTAGCTCATGCATTATTTTGGCAGCCCGATAATCTTCTTTACGCTGTAAATGCTGCTTAAGAGACTCTTTGTTTTTCAATAAAGCATGACTAACTGCATCGTATCCTTGAACTGCTTCTTGCTCATCTCTTAATCGAGCCATACGAATCTTGGTACAGCTATTTTCCCAAGCTTCATAAGATTTTGCCCTAGCCTGAAAAGCTCGTTCGATAGCCTCTTCAAAACTTTGCTCAATTCGCGCTCGTTCGGCACGCTCCTGCAACTCTTCTTGTTCATGCTCATAGCGCCTTTGCTTTTTAAACTGTAAATTTTCCTGAGCCAACAAAAGCTGCTTATCTAAAGCCTCTATATCAGTTTGAATTTTCGCCTCGTCAAAGTCGGCAAGTTTTTCATAAACTTTTGACCAGTAATCATCTTCCATGAATGGCACATTTGGATCACTTGTCGCATATTGCGTTTTAAGCGTTTCAGTAAATTCATGATTACCTGGACGGAAAGTTTTAGTTGCATTAATCACATTATCACTGGAGGTATAGCTCGCAGAGCCATCCGATCTATTTTCGTTACCCTCCCCTGCAGCAACAACCACATCTTCCTGCACACTTTCCGCTGTCATGTTATTTTCACCGACATCATCACAATCTAATTCAAAATTTGACTCAACCTCTTCTGGTTGAGCATCCATACAAAAAGCCATTTGATCGCTATTATTAACACAGACCTTTTCGCCATTAACCTTCTCACCACTCGCAAAAATTGAGTCATGAGGTGAAATGTCAGCATTATGAAAACCAGATAGATCCATATCATCAAGAATAGTACGAGCAGATTCATATGCTCGGCTAGGATCACTATCTTTTTCACTGAAGCGACGATGATATACAGATCCTTCGGAGGATGATTTTACAGTAGCTTCTTTTTGATATCGCGGAGTCGCCCCACCCCAACTCACGCGGTAAAGCATAGCCCGGTCACATAGCTGTAATATAGGCAGCTCTCGCTGAGCAACCTGATATTGCCTAATCAGCGACTCCGCATGGCGTAAAGCCATTACTGATTCACTTGAATTAGTAGAGGTTGCTAAATTCAATAACTTAACAACTTTCTGTATGGCCTTCTTCCTTTTGCTTATGCTCATAAAACACGCGTTCCAAGTTGGCTAAATTTCACTCAGTATAGAATACAAATTCAGGGCTTTTTCTCAATAGTAAAGTTCAGCCCCATCGCTAGGTAGTGTTAAATCATCACTCAATAACGAATGAATCTTCTGCAAAATCTCAGCCAAGTCTTCTTTTGAATAAGGAATGGCATCCAATTTCCCCCAGATAGGGCTAGGCCAGCAGGGATCAGTCTTATAACGAACTATATGATGCATGTGCAATTGCGGCACCTGATTGCCAATAGCGGCAATATTCAGTTTAGTTGCGGAAAAAGCATCATGAAGCGTTTCCGCCAACAGGCAACTTTCAGCCATCAATTGCTGACGGTCCTCTTCTACAAGTTGGTATATTTCTGTAATGTCATTCCTCTGAGGCACAAGAATAAACCAAGGGAACTGAGCATCATTTATGAGACGCAGCTGACACAATGAAAAGTGTCCAACAAGAATGGAATCACGACCTAACACAGGATTTAACTCAAACATCTTTACATCTTCCTATTTACAAAAAAGGCTTTCATAAGCACTATAGCACCCTAATTTTTAAAACTCTCAGAGACTTGGAGCCCGCATGACTGATATGCAATGTGCCGTGGATGCACAAGCAAAATTAGCCGAATGTCCTCGTTGGGACGAGCGTACTCAAACGCTCTACTTTGTCGATATAGATTCTTTCATACTATACGCATACGACACAAAATCAAAAAAACTAACACACCGCGAATTCGACGAAGAAATTGGTTGCTTCTCACTAATTGAAAACGGTGGTTTTATCGCTGCATTCCGTTCTGGCGTCTATACGTTTGAGCACCTAAATGCTGAATTAAAACCTTATTGGCTTGCCACTTACGATCAAAAAACAACACGCTTTAACGATGGCCGCTGTGATGCTAAAGGCCGTTTCTTAGCTGGTACAATGTACTCTCCAAAAGATGCCTTTAAGGGAGCGTTGCATCAATTCAGTGACGGCAAAGAAAACATGATTGACCAAGCAGCTTGGACATCTAATGGCCTAGCGTTCTCTCCTGACAACACCATTATGTATTATTCAGATACTCCAAATCATGTGGTTTATCAGTTTGATTACGACCTAGAAACAGGTACAGCAACAAACAAACGCGTTTTCATTCAATTTCCACATGGCAACGGCCGCCCTGATGGCGCCGCAGTTGATAGTGAAGGAAATTACTGGTCCGCTCTTTATCAAGGGCAGCGCGTTGTAAAAATTAGCCCACAAGGTAAAATTCTAGAAGAATATCCTGTTCCTGCAACTTACCCAACCATGGTTGCCTTTGGTGGACCAGAAATGACAACCCTTTTTGTGAGCACTTGCCGTGGCGCACAAACAGATGAAGAGCTCAAGCAATTTCCCCAAGCAGGCGGAATTTTTGCCCTAGAAACGAATGTAAAAGGCCAGACTGAGCCCCGTTTCGCAGGCTAAGGCATTTTTTGTAATTTGATATTTTTTGCAATTTAACTTTAATCACTCAACTTTAAAGTACCGATATTATTATGCGCGCAAGCAACTATTTATTTTCCACCCTACGTGATGCACCAACTGATGCAGTCGTTACCAGCCACCAGTTAATGATTCGCGCAGGCATGATTCGCCAAGTTTCAAAAGGCTTATACACTTGGCTACCTACAGGCCTTAAAGTTTTCCGTAAAATCGAGAATATTGTTCGCGATGAAATGGAAAAAGCAGGCTCTCTTGAAGTAATGATGCCAGGCGTTCAGCCCGCAGAATTGTGGCAAGAAACAGGGCGCTGGCAAAAATATGGCCCTGAATTACTTCGCCTGCAAGACCGTCACGGTCGTGAGTATTGCCTTGGTCCAACCCATGAAGAAGTCATCACAGAGCTTGCGCGTAACGAGCTAACCAGCTACAAGCAACTACCAATGAATTTTTTTCAAATCCAAACCAAATTCCGTGACGAAGTTCGCCCTCGCTTTGGTGTAATGCGTTCACGAGAGTTTTGCATGAAAGATGCATATTCATTCCATGTTGGCGCGGAATCACTGCAAGAAACATATGACATCATGCATAAAGCCTACTGCAATGTATTTGACCGCATAGGCCTTAACTACCGCCCAGTTCGTGCAGACACAGGTAGCATCGGCGGAGCATATTCACACGAATTCCATGTACTAGCCGACTCAGGTGAAGACGACATTGCGTTCAGCGATTCATCCGATTTCGCTGCCAACATCGAGCTTGCAGAAGCCATTTGCTTAAAAGAAAAAGCCGACGCACCAACGCAAGATATTACTGAAGTATTCACACCTGACTGCAAAACAATTGCAAAAGTGGCTGAATTCTTAAAATTAGATGTTACTAGCACGGTTAAAACCATGCTAATTAAAGCCGTTGATGAAAATGACCAACCAACTATTGCAGCCCTTGTGCTACGCGGCGATCACAACATCAACGAAATCAAAGTTGAAAAACTAGCTGGCGTAGTTATACCATTTGAGTTCGCTGATGAAGCCGACATTATCGCCAAAACAGGCTGCGCTCCTGGATCTATCGGACCAAAAGGCCTTGCTGAAAAAGGCATTCGCGTAATTGCTGACCGCTCCGCTGCTGTTATGTCTGACTTTTGCGCCGGCGCAAATAAAGACGACTACCATTTCACTGGATTAAACTGGGAACGTGACTGCGCTGAATTTGAAGTTGCAGATATCCGTAATGTTGTAGAAGGTGATCCATCTCCAGACGGTCAGGGCACTATCGTCATTAAACGCGGTATCGAAGTTGGTCACATTTTCCAACTTGGCCAACAATACGCCGAAGCACTTAAAGCGACCGTCCTTGACGAAAATGGAAAAGCGCAAGTCATGCACATGGGTTGTTATGGAATTGGCGTTTCTCGTATCGTCGCCGCAGCAATCGAGCAAAACTTCGATGAAAAAGGTATTTTATGGCCAGAAAGCATCGCACCATTCGATATTGCCATTGTTGCGATGAACTACGACAAATCTGAAGCTGTACGTACAGAATGTGACCGCCTATACGCTGAATTAAAAGCAAAAGGCTTAGACGTATTGCTAGATGATCGCAAAGAACGTCCAGGAGTCAAATTCGCAGATTGCGAACTGCTGGGCATCCCGCACCGTTTAGTTGTTGGCGATAAAGGACTAGAAAAAGGCACATTAGAGTACAAATACCGCAAAGCTGGTGACAACGAAGACATCGCCATTGCTGACGCAGTCGAGTTTATTTTAAGCAAAAAATAAAACCACCAAGCCTGACAAAAGTAATTACTTTCGTCAGGCTTTTTTATACCTACAGAGATCCAGCAATAAATAGGAGCCAACATGACCACTATTTACCACAACCCTCGCTGCTCAAAATCCCGCCAAACATTACAACTTCTAGAAGAAAATAATATCCAACCTGAAATTCGTCTGTATTTGCAAGATCCCCCAAGTATCGAAGAAATCCAAGCATTACTTACACAACTAGATATAACACCACTAGAACTCATGCGCACTAAAGAAACCATCTACAAAGAACTTGGTTTAAGCAAAGAATCTACCGACGAAGAACGTCTGCAAGCCATGCACACGCACCCAAGCCTAATAGAACGACCTATTGTTATACACAATGATAAAGCAAAGATTGGTCGCCCACCCGAAAATGTCTTAGCATTATTTGAATAAATGTGAGCAACTAAATAGGAACTACTGAATGACCCAGTCACCTTACGTATTAGTTTTGTTTTACAGCCGTCACGGCTCAGTCGCTGAAATGGCTAAGTACATTGCTCGCGGCATCAACAAAACCAACAGCATGGAAGCAAAGATACGCCAAGTTCCAGAAGTATCCGACATAACAAAAGTCGCCTCTCCAGCACTACCAGACGATGGGGCACCTTACTGTACTTTGGAAGAATTAGCCGACTGCTCAGGGCTTGCGATAGGATCACCTTCCTATTTTGGCAGTATGGCCGCCCCTCTGAAACACTTCCTCGATCAGACATCGACACTCTGGCTAACAGGCCAATTAATAGATAAACCCGCTTGCGGCTTCACTAGCGCAAGCACCATGCATGGCGGCCAAGAACAATGCATCCATAGCATGATGACCCCATTAATCCATCATGGTATGGTCTGGCTTGGTTTACCCTATAAAAATAAAGAGCTCATTAATACTCAAGCAGGTGGAACACCCTATGGCGCAAGCCATTTAGCTAATAGCGCTTCTGAAAACAATTTAACAGATGATGAAAAAGCACTTTGTGAAGCGCAAGGTAAACGCATAGCCGAAATGGCTTTCAAACTAAAAAAATAATTTCTTTTAGTTTATCTAGAACAAACCATATAAAACGAAAAAAGCCGCACCATAAAAATTATGCTGCGGCTTTTTACTACCTGATGACCAGTATCTTGCAATCAATCCCTAGGGATAAAGCTCAATGTCTTGGAAGCTCAACATCCTTAAACAATAATTCAACATCTTGTCGATTCCCAGCCTCCATCGCAGCCATTACGACATCTTTTGTCAGATGCGACGCAAAAGACTCAATAAATTTATACATATAGCCGCGTATAAACGTATTACTACGAATGCCTATTTTTGTACAACTGTCTGCAAATAGATGCGAAGCATCTAACGCGACCAAATCCGCATCCTGCATTTCGTCATGAGCCATTGAAGCAACAATCCCCACACCAAGCCCTAAGCGCACATAAGTTTTAATAACGTCAGAATCCGCTGCTGTAAAGACTACATTTGGTTGTAATTCAGCCTCTTGAAACGCCTGATCCAATTGAGACCGGCCCGTAAAACCAAATACATACGTGACGATAGGATATTCAGCCAAAGCTTGTAAAGTAAGCTTATTCACTTTTGCCAAAGGATGGTCTTTCGGCACTACCACTGAACGGTTCCACGTATAACAAGGCAACATAACCAGATTACCAAATAACTCTAACGCTTCTGTTGCAATCGCAAAATCTACCAACCCATCGTTTGCCATTTCAGCAATTTGCATTGGTGTCCCTTGATGCATATGCAAACTAACATCAGGATAACCTTCAATAAATTGATTAATCACTTTTGGCAAAGCATATCGAGCCTGTGTATGCGTTGTGGCGATATCCAACGACCCTTTTCGCTCATCACTAAACTCTTTCGCAACACGCTTAATATTTTGTGTTTGACTAAGCACCTCACCCGCTAAAGCAATAATTTTTTCGCCTGCTGGTGTCACATGTGTTAAATGCTTTCCGCTCCGCGCAAAAACTTCTACACCAAGCTCATCTTCCAAAAGGCGGATCTGCTTACTAACACCAGGCTGCGACGTGTATAAGCTTTGTGCCGTGGCCGAAACGTTCAAGTCATGACGTGCCACTTCCCATATATACCTAAGCTGCTGTAATTTCATCGTCTGCCTTATTCGAAAAAGAGTTAAAAACATAATAAAATATTACTTTATAGAATAGTAAAAAACCTCTAGTGTTGCCAGCTTAAATAACTTCAATGTGGCTTTCTAATGGATTTTCTTTGGTACATTTCTGCAGGTGCGGCGGTTGGCTTGGCTGTTGGCATCACGGGCGTTGGTGGCGGTTCACTTATGACACCTCTTTTATTAATGTTTGGATTCCCTCCCCATATCGCAATTGGCACAGATCTTATGTATGCAGGCATTGCAAAAAGCACAGGCGTTGTTATGCATGCTAAACGCGGTAATGTAAACTGGAAAATCGTGTTCGCAATGGCGGCAGGAAGCATTCCCGCCTCTCTCATAACCGTTTGGGCATTATCACAATTTGAAAAGCCCGATCACTATCAAGAAATTTTAACCAGCACATTAGGCATGATGCTTATTATCACTGCCATGGTTATATTGTTTAGAGCCAAACTAACCAAGGCGCTTAGCTTCAACATATCAGAAGACCAAAGCACAAAAATCGTCTTTGTCTGCGGATTTATTTTAGGCGTTTTAGTTACTCTTACTTCCGTTGGCGCTGGTGCCCTAGGAACCGCCATCATGATGATATTATTTCCGATCATGAGAGCAAAAAACATTGTGGGCACCGATCTAGCGCATGCCGTACCACTAACCCTAGTTGCAGGCACTGGACATATTTTTTTAGGCAACGTTGACTACTCATTACTAGCAGCTCTCTTAATTGGCTCCATACCAACAATATATATTGGTACCCGTATCGCAAGCCATGTACCTAATCATGTTTTACAACCTGTATTAGCAACCGCTTTGCTATCATTTGGCGTGAAGTATCTTTTCTTCTAAAAAGTCAAAAAATCATAGGGAAGCGGTTCATTCAAAAGGAAAAACACGATATTGTAAGCAGCTATAACTAAAAGCAAAAAAGCAGGAAACCCCGCAATGAGTAACAAACGTCTTGAAGACTTAAATATTGCCTCATTTACCTCTCTGGTAACACCGAGCCAATTAAAAAAAGAGCTGCCAGTTAGCGAAAGCGTTAGCAGCCATGTAGCGAAATCCCGCGACATCATAAAAAATATCATGGATGGCAAAGACCACCGCCTAGCTATCGTTATTGGGCCATGCTCTATTCATGATCCAAAAGCAGCCTTAGATTATGCTGCACGCTTAAAAGTGCTTGCCGAAAAATTGGATGACACGCTATATATCATCATGCGTGCTTATTTTGAAAAGCCACGCACAACGGTCGGTTGGAAAGGCTTAATCAACGACCCTAACCTAGATGGCACCTTTGATATCAACAAAGGCATCCGTATTGGACGTAAACTGCTTATAGATTTATCCGAGCTTGGCCTTCCACTTGCTACCGAAGCTTTGGACCCCATTTCACCTCAATACATTCAAGACCTTATTAGCTGGTCTGCTATTGGAGCGCGCACGACAGAGTCACAAACTCATCGTGAAATGGCATCTGGTCTATCTGGCCCGGTTGGCTTTAAAAATGGAACAGATGGCGGCTTAACCGTTGCTATTAACGCAATGCAATCTGTCTCTCATCCACATTCTTTCTTGGGTATCAACGAAGAAGGTCAAGTGACCGTTGTAAACACAAAAGGCAACGATTATGGACACATAGTTCTTCGTGGTGGCGGTGGCAAACCGAACTATGAAACAAAATTTGTGGCTGAAGCAGAACAAGAATTGGCAAAAGCCAATTTGAAAGTGAACATCATGGTCGATACTTCCCATGAGAACTCCAGCAAAAAACCTGAGCGCCAAGTAACAGTTGCAGAAGACTCAACTCAACAAATTCTTGATGGCAACCAATCCATTATGGGTCTGATGATCGAAAGTAACATTGGCTGGGGCAACCAAAAGGTACCGGCTAATTTAAGCGATCTAGAATACGGTGTATCCATTACTGATGCTTGCATTGACTGGGCAACGACAGAGAAAGCGCTTACAGATATGGCTAATGCATTACGTGACGTACTTCCAAAACGTCAACGCGGATAATTTTTACATACTAGAAAGTTATCCAATAAAAAAGGGGAATCGCAATTAAGCGACTCCCCTTTTTTGTTTGCCCAGCGAAGCTGGCAAACCCGTCAGGTTGTAAGAAACCTGTCTCACCCCGACTGGGGGGAAGAGAATCCGAATCGCAAGGGCGTTGCTGGCCAACGGCAGGGTCTGAAGGAAGCGATAGGAAGTTAACAGTACACAACGCAAGTGAACCTGCTTCGGCAGTTTAGGTGGGTAAGCGTGCAAAATAGCGCAAAGCCCGATACTCAGTCAGACCTAGGCTGTGTTTGAGGGTGGCATTGTTAACAGGGCGTCAG
>NZ_PTXN01000036.1 GCF_012726345.1 Marinomonas sp. UCMA 3892 | reverse complement strand
CATCTAATAGCGGCAGGCTCCGAAAAGTCCCCTCCTTTCCCCCTTAGGGCGTATGCGGTATTAGCATGCGTTTCCACATGTTGTCCCCCTCTACTAGGTAGATTCCTACGCGTTACTCACCCGTCCGCCGCTCGTCAGCAGGAGCAAGCTCCCCTGTTACCGCTCGACTTGCATGTGTTAAGCCTGCCGCCAGCGTTCAATCTGAGCCATGATCAAACTCTTCAGTTAAAAAGTTTGCTTACTCAAAATCTATTACACTAACAATAACTTAATCATTTCATCGTCCCGAAGAACAACAAAACAACATAAAGCGAATTGACGTGTTAGACGTTTCGCAAGACTTCAATTTTTTTGATCATCTCGAATCAGTTAAAAACTAATCCGGACAATCTTCTGAAGCCTCCAGCGAGCGCCCACACAAATTATCTGATTATCTATTTTAAAGAGCGTCTGATGCATGGTTCAACGTCTTAGCTTAGTAAGTGGCAAACTCTTGTTTGCGTCGTTGTCCGTGTCAGTGGAGGCGTATAATACAGCCTAGAAGTTTTAGCGCAAGCTCTTTTTTTCATTTTTTTAAATTAATTTGAATTTTATTCAGCGAGCCATAGATAGACAAAAAGACACCGAAGTGTCTTTTTGTCTATCTCATTTATTTAAGCACTGCCTTTAAACAACTACAACACAAACAGATGATGCTTTTTCTTGCCTAATTTAACAAGAAAGTACTTCCCAAAATAGCCATTTGTAGTAGTAAATATATCAGCAGCGCTCATATTATCATTCAACCCTTTAGCCATGCCGTTTACAAAAACAGAATCTCGCTGAAGAGCATCTTTAACCTGTTTGCCACTAGCTGCCAATCCAGCATCCGCCATTAAACTAGTAAGGGGGGTTTCAACAAGATCAATACCCGCCAAAGAACTACTCGGCAAACCATCAAGCTGAATTTGCTCAAGATCTTGCTCACTTAATTGATCAGCTTCACCACTAAACAAAGCATTAGTAATACGCTCCGCTGCTTGAAGACCTTCTTCACCATGAACAAGTTTAGTCGCTTCTCGCGCAAGAATAGCTTGCGCCTGAGGCTTGCCACCACTTTCTTTATCCGCTTTTTCAATCGCATCGATTTCAGCAAGATCTAAGAAAGTAAAGAACTTCAAAAACTTATAAACATCGGCGTCCGCAGTATTCATCCAAAATTGGTAGAATGCATACTGGCTGGTTTTACTAGAATCCAACCAGACTGCACCCGATTCTGTTTTACCAAATTTGGTTCCATCAGATTTTGTAACCAAAGGAACTGTTAATCCGAATGTTTGAGATTGATTTTGACGGCGAGATAAATCAATACCGCCAACTATGTTCCCCCATTGATCACTGCCACCTATTTGAAGGGTGCAATCATAGGCTCTATTCAATTCAGCAAAGTCCATCCCTTGCAGCAAAGCATAAGAAAATTCTGTAAAAGAGATACCTGCACCTTCTCTATTAAGGCGCTGCTGAACTGATTCTTTATTAATCATTGCATTAACAGAAAAATGCTTGCCGATATCCCGCAAGAAATCCAGCACACTCATTTCGCCCGCCCAATCAAGGTTATTAACCACTCTAGCTGGGTTCGGCACATTATCAAATTTTACAAATTGACTTACTTGTCCACGAATTTTTTCTGCCCAACTTGCAACCACATCGGACGTATTTAATTGACGTTCAGCCGCTTTAAAGCTTGGATCACCTATAAGGCCTGTCGCACCACCAACCAAAGCAATTGGGTTATGACCAGCATCTTGGAAACGTTTTAGTACAAGAAGAGGAACAAGATGCCCCAAATGCAGACTATCTGCGGTTGGATCAAAACCACAATAAAGAGTACGACTTCCACCATCTAGATGTTTTTTTAGCTCATCTTCTGCCGTCATTTGCGCGATAAGCCCACGAGCTTGCAAGTCATTCAAAAGGTCTTTACTGCTTACAGTCATTATTTTGATCCATATCCTAGTTAGTTTATCGTACTTAAGCATTCAATTATAAAAGTAATGTTGGTAGGATTATAAGGCTTTTATTAAAGATTTTTTTAGGTACGCATTTTGATCAAGCTATTACCAACAAAGCATTTGCTTCTCATATCAGGTGTAAGCGCACTTCTTGCCATTGTGCTCATTGCATTCCCTGATGAAAAAACCGCCGACAACAATCTGATTTCTCTCGAAGCCAATTTTGAAGTAATAGATCAGTCACAACTAATGCTTCAAGACTTACAAAGACTCAACCCCAAAAGCAACACTGTAAGTATACCGTTAGATGCAACCCCTTCTAATAATGCAACACCTACTTATGAGATCCAAACACCTAGCAACCTAGTAAAAAAGAGCACACCAGAAACCTTTAAAGAACAATCTGTTGAAGTTAAATCTGGCGACTCTCTATCCAAACTCCTCTCAAGTGAAGGCATATCTGCACAAGACATTTATAAGGTATCTCTAGCAGATAAAAAACAAAAAACACTACTCCAGATGAGACCGGGGCAAACCATCCAATTCACAACAAATGAAACTACGGGCGAACTCACACAACTAACACTAATACTCAACCGATTAGATAGCGTAACCTTCGAACGCAATGACAATAAGTTCAATAGAACAGAAACATCCAGAACACCTGAGGTAGTTCAAGCCTACAAAGAAGCTGAAATCAACAACTCTTTATTTGTAGATGGACTAAGATCAGGAATAGATCAACCTCTACTAATTGAGCTAGCAAATATTTTCGGCTGGGATATAGACTTTGCTTTAGACATACGAAAAGGGGACAGCCTAAGCATACTATATGAAGAAAAGTATCTTGATGGTGAAAAAATAGGACATGGTAATATTATTGCCGCTCAGTTTATTAATAATGGCCGAACCTACCAGGCAATTCGCTACCAAACTGAAAAGGGAGCAAATTATTACACCCCTGATGGATTAGCAATGCGCAAAGCCTTTATACGAACACCCGTTGATTTCACAAGAATTTCATCAAAATTCAACCCAAACAGATTACACCCTATTTTCAAAACCAGTCGCCCGCATAGAGGCGTGGATTACGCTGCAGCAAGTGGAACTCCAGTAAAAGCAGCAGGAGATGGCAAAATATCCTTTGCGGGGAAACAAAACGGCTATGGTAATGTCGTGATTATCGATCACGGTAAAGGCTACCAAACTCTTTATGCTCACTTGAAAGGCTTTTCAAAAGGCACAAAACGTGGCGCTAGGGTTCAACAGGGCAATATAATTGCCTATGTAGGGCAAACAGGCTGGGCGACAGGACCACACCTCCACTATGAGTTCAGAATAAACGGAACCCATAAAAATCCAGTCACGGTTAAGCTACCAAATGACGACCCAATGCCTAAAAACGATTTGAAAAGCTATCTACCTTATGCAAAACAGGTAGTTGCTACATTATCAAATTCACACTCACCATCGTTTGCACAAAAGCTCGCATCCTTAAAAGAATAACTCCACCACTTTATCATTTTAAATAGTGCCAGTGTGACATACACACTGGCCATTCAACTCACCCTACACCACATACAAAATCAGCCTTGAATTGACAGCCCTCCCACCAGCCTTTTCTACCCAAGGCTGGCTATATGTCTCGTCCTAAAATACGTTGACGATTTTTGTTAAGCCAGTATGGATTCCATACTGGCTTTTTCATGCACTTCTTCTGGTGTTTTCATATTTAGACTTAAGTGAGGTCGATACCTATTATAAATATCAATAGACTCACTAATATGCCTTTCTAACTCTTTAAAAGTTCTGCATCTTCCAATCAAAAATTCTTGCTTCAATATGCCATTCACCCTTTCTGCTAACGCATTTTGGTAGCAGTCATAGCCATCTGTCATCGACGGTCGTATTTTATTACGTTGTAATTCTTTTTGATAAAGAGCCGAACAATACTGCGACCCTCTATCTGAATGATGCGTTAGTGGCTTTGTCGTTTTACGAGACTGAACCGCTTTCTTTAAGGCTTTAACGACATTGTCTGCTTTCATATCATGACTGAGTTTATACCCCATGATTTTTCGATTAAAAGCGTCTGTCACAAGCGAGAGATAATGCACACCTTCATCACTTTCTACATAGGTAATATCGCTCACAAACACTTCTTCTGACCTTGTCGGTTGATGACCTGCTAAGAGATTCGGGTACTTCTTCATCCAGTGTTTACTGTCCGKTGTCTTGGTATAGCTACGTTT
>NZ_PTXN01000026.1 GCF_012726345.1 Marinomonas sp. UCMA 3892 | reverse complement strand
CCTTTGTACAGTCTCTCCTTACTCAGCAAGTGACCATACATGCTGTAATAAACTCGGTGCCTCTCCTCTTGGGTTGTGCGCTGTGTGGGGACAAAATGTTWCTTCTTCATGTTGGTCTATTTCGCTCTGAGGTTTAGCCTTCTAGCTCAATGGCAATTTACTAAAACGGTGTCAGATCTACTCCCTCGTACGGTTTCCAACTCCAGTTTTCTGCTTCCACAGATCACCACGCTGGAAGACCCCGATTATTCGTCAGTTCGTGTACCACTAAAAAAAAACATCTGCTCATCACAGACTTAAAGCTTACTTCCTCCCTTCGCAACACCGATTAGCTTTTGACTAAACGATGCCCCAACAAACGTCATGCTGTTGGTCAGCTCAGTTTTCTCCTCCACACCATTACTGGGTTTCATTGGCTGAGCTTTACTCACTACTACGGATTCATCTGCCACCTCACACCAACACACGCCTTGGCTCACACCTCGAACGCATGCTTCCAATTCAAGACCGGATTGGATGCCAGGCTTCCCCAGTTACTGCACTGACGCCCTGTTAACAATGCCACCCTCAAACACAGCCTAGGTCTGACTGAGTATCGGGCTTTGCGCTATTTTGCACGCTTACCCACCTAAACTGCCGAAGCAGGTTCACTTGCGTTGTGTACTGTTAACTTCCTATCGCTTCCTTCAGACCCTGCCGTTGGCCAGCAACGCCCTTGCGATTCGGATTCTCTTCCCCCCAGTCGGGGTGAGACAGGTTTCTTACAACCTGACGGGTTTGCCAGCTTCGCTGGGCAAACAAAAAATGCCAGTCAGAGAACTGACTGGCATTTTCGTTAGTTGGAAGGCTTAATCGATATAGAGCAAGCCCTACTCCCACTCGATAGTAGCAGGTGGCTTAGAGGATACGTCGTAAGTCACGCGGGAGATGTGTTCGATTTCGTTGATGATACGACCAGACACTTTCTCTAGCAGTTCGTACGGTAAGTGCGCCCAACGTGCTGTCATGAAGTCGATGGTTTCAACAGCACGAAGTGCTACCACGTATTCGTAACGGCGGCCGTCGCCTACTACGCCAACAGATTTAACTGGAAGGAATACCGCGAAAGCTTGGCTTGTTTTCTCGTACCAGCCAGCGTTGCGTAGCTCTTCGATGAAGATAGCATCAGCACGACGTAGGATGTCAGCGTATTCTTTCTTCACTTCGCCAAGGATACGAACACCTAGACCTGGTCCTGGGAAAGGATGACGGTAAACCATGTCATACGGTAGGCCTAGTTCAAGACCTAGCTTACGCACTTCGTCTTTGAACAGTTCACGCAAAGGCTCAACCAGTTTGAATTGCATGTCTTCTGGCAGACCACCTACGTTGTGGTGAGATTTGATAACGTGTGCTTTGCCTGTTTTAGACGCGGCAGATTCAATCACGTCAGGGTAAATAGTGCCTTGTGCAAGGAACTCTACATCCGTCAGTTTAGTCGCTTCTGTGTCGAAAACGTCGATGAAGGTATTACCAATGATCTTACGTTTCTTCTCTGGATCTGCTTCGTTTGCTAATTTGCCAAGGAACAAGTCTTCCGCATCAACACGAATCACTTTTACGCCCATGTTGTCTGCAAACATTTTCATTACTTGATCGCCTTCATTTAGACGAAGCAAGCCGTTGTCGACAAATACACAAGTCAATTGGTCGCCAATCGCTTTATGAAGCAATGCTGCTACAACAGAAGAATCCACGCCACCAGAAAGGGCTAGAAGAACTTTTTTGTCACCTACTTGCTCTTGCATGCGTTCAATCGCATCTTGTGCGATGTTGGCAGGCGTCCACAAAGTGTCACAACCACAAATATCGACGATGAAACGAGATAGGATACGGCCACCTTGTAACGTATGAGTTACTTCTGGGTGGAATTGTACACCGTAGAATTTCTTCGCTTCGTTGGCCATAGCCGCAATTGGGCAGCTGTCCGTTGACGCCATTAAAGTAAAGTCTTCTGGCATGGTGATAACTTTATCGCCATGACTCATCCAAACATCTAACAAGGCAACGCCATTGTTAGCAATGTGGTCTTGAATGTCGTCAAACAGAGCTGGCCCTTCGTGCTTACGGATTTGCGCGTAACCAAACTCACGGATTTCAGAACCTTGAACTTTACCGCCCAATTGCTCTGCCATGGTTTGCATACCGTAACAAATACCAAATACCGGCACACCCAATGTAAATACTGCTTCTGGTGCACGAGGAGAACCTGGCTCTGGAACGGATTCAGGACCGCCAGCAAGGATGATGCCTTTTGGATCAAAGTCGATAACTTCTTGATCTTCCATATCAAAAGCACGAACTTCACAGTAAACGCCGATTTCACGAACACGACGCGCAATCAGCTGAGTGTACTGAGAACCGAAATCAAGAATAAGAATTTTATGAGCGTGGATATCTTGCGACATTATTAGCCATTCCTTTCACTCTACTTAAGCGTTAAGTCTTTTCGTAGAAGTAATCAATAAATAGTAAGAGCAATAAATAAAGATGGGGCGTGTTGTACGCCCCATCTCGGTGTCAATTATCTCGTGATTAACCAACGTGATAATTTGGCGCTTCTTTCGTAATTGTCACATCATGAACGTGACTTTCACGCATACCAGCACCCGTAATCTGGGAAAACTGAGTCTTAGTACGCATAGTTTCAATATCAGGTGATCCAGTGTAGCCCATGGAAGAACGAACACCACCCATCAACTGATGTACAACCGCTGCCATTGGGCCTTTTGACGGCACACGGCCTTCAATACCCTCTGGAACCAATTTTTCAACGCTGCTTGAATCTTGGAAGTAGCGATCACTTGAACCTTGAGACTGAGACATCGCACCTAGCGAGCCCATACCACGGTACGCTTTAAATGAACGACCTTGGAAAAGTACCACTTCACCTGGCGCTTCATCAGTACCCGCCAATAGTCCACCAACCATGATCACACTCGCACCAGCCGCAATGGCTTTCGCAATGTCACCAGAGAAGCGAACACCGCCATCGGCGATCACTGGAATACCACGAGGATTCATTACTTCAGCTACATTCGCTACCGCACTGATTTGTGGAACACCCACACCAGCAACGATACGAGTGGTACAAATAGAGCCTGGGCCGATACCCACTTTCACGCCATCAGCACCCGCGTCTGCTAGAGCAATCGCTGCTTCTGCTGTCGCGATATTACCGCCAATAACTTGAATATGAGGGAAGTTTTCTTTTACCCAACGAACACGATCAATAACGCCTTTAGAGTGACCATGAGCCGTATCAACAACAATGATATCAACACCAGCATCAGACAAAGCTTTCACTCGATCACCAGTATCCGCGCCAGTACCAACAGCGGCACCAACACGCAAACGACCTTGGTCGTCTTTACATGCATTCGGGTAAGTCGTGGCTTTATTAAAATCGGTTACAGTAACCATGCCACGTAATTCAAATTGCTCATTCACAATCAACACTTTCTCAATGCGATTTTCATGTAGCAATTTGCGAATAGAACCAGATGATGCTCCTTCAAGCGCTGTAACAAGGCGATCTTTTGGAGTCATAATGTCAGAGACTTTTTTATCGTAGTCTTTAACAAAGCGCACATCACGGCTTGTTACGATACCAACCAAGTCAGTACCTTGAACAACTGGAACACTTGAAATGCTGTTCGCGGCCGTCAAGTCCATTAGCTCTTGAACGCTGGCTTCAGGATTGATAGTAACAAGATCACGAACGATGCCGCTTTCGAATTTTTTAACACGACGCACTTCGCGAGCTTGCTCTTCAATGGTCAAGTTTTTGTGCACAATGCCTATGCCACCTTCTTGAGCCAGAGCAATCGCCATGCGATGTTCAGTAACGGTATCCATCGCTGAAGACGTAAGTGGAATATTTAACTCAATGTCTTTAGTGATTTTCGTTTTGAGGCTAACATCCTTAGGAAGAACTTCGGAATAGCCGGGGATAAGCAATACGTCGTCAAACGTTAAAGCTTCTTGCACGATTCGTAACATAATGGGGAGTTTCCAATGCCAACAAGGGTGTTAAGATGGCAAGTAATTCTACTCCAATAGTTGCATTCGGTAAATCAAAACCACGAGAGATTGATGAAAAAATTTACAACTTCTGTGTCACAAGAAACGGCTTTTACCGTATCGCAGCTAAATAGACAGATACAACAACTACTTGAAGCCAGTTTACCGTGGATTCTTGTAGAAGGAGAAATATCCAATCTAGCCAAGCCGAGTTCAGGGCATTGGTATTTTTCTCTTAAAGATGACAAGGCACAAATTCGTTGCGCCATGTTTAAAGGTAAGAACGCGGCTGTACGTTTCAAACCTAAAGATGGCGATATGGTTCGTTTGCGTGCTCGCGTCACTTTTTATGGCCCAAGAGGCGACTGCCAACTCAGCGTCGAAGGCATGGAATCCGCAGGAGAAGGCGCATTACAACAAGCATTTGAGCGATTAAAAAACACCTTGCAAGCCGAAGGTCTGTTCGCGCCTGAACACAAAAAACCTCTGCCCACCAAACCTGAGCGTGTTGCCATCATCACCTCCCCCATTGGTGCAGCAGTGCGAGACATGGTTATTGCCTTTCGTCGTCGATTTCCGTTAACCGAACTGACTATTCTGCCCTCTTTAGTACAGGGCCAAGACGCCGCCAAAAACATTCTAAGACAATTACAACGAGCCGATGGTAGTGGACACTTTGACGCTATTATCCTAGGTCGCGGTGGCGGTTCATTGGAAGATTTATGGAGCTTTAACGACGAAACTCTAGCTCGGGCAATTTTTGCCGCCCAAACTCCTATTGTTTCTGCAGTAGGTCATGAAACTGACTTTACCATTGCGGATTTTGTGGCCGACGTGCGCGCCGCCACGCCAACGGCCGCCGCGGAGCTTTTGAGCCCAGATCGCAATCATCTGGTTCGGCAAATTGAGCAGCAAGAAAAACAACTGGCTCGTCGTATGTCACGCATTCTTGAGCAAAGTCAGCAGCAGCTCGACTTTATGATCAAGCGTATTCGTCATCCGAAAGAGCGCATTGAACAGCAGCAAATCCAGCTCGATCAACTCAAGCGCCGCTTACAACAAAGCATGCAGCGCAAAGTAATAGAGCAACAAACCCAAACCGCCAATCTGGCTCATCGACTTGAAAGAAACAGCCCAAGTCGACGTATTGATCAAGATAGGCAAAAACTAAAAGACATGGATGCTCGCCTTGCTCGCGCACTGAGCAACACCCTAACCAACAAGCAAACTACCTTCGCTCGTATTATCGATAAGCTAAACCTCGTTAGCCCACTCAACACTCTGGCCAGAGGGTACGCAATCGCTTCCAAAGACGAACAGGTAATTCGTTCTGTTAAGGACGTAAAAGCAGGCGATTCAATATCGGTGAGAGTGCAAGATGGCGTACTTTCATGTGATGTAACCAAAGCGTAATAATACTTTAGAGATCAAGTCTTTGGCTTTATTCGGCTTGATCTCTTGCTTCCTCCATGTATCTGCCAAAGAGAATATTCTTAGCGAATCTCGAACGAAAACCCGGCCAACATGCAGCCATAAAATTCATTCCAAATTAATTCGCCCCAAAATGGACGCTTTAAGCTTTCTAAAAAAAGCAAAGAAGTCTTAATAAATGAATAATTGTGCAAAATCTCATCATTCCCTAGTATCGATCGGAGAGTTACTAGCAAGATAAAAAATACAACGGAGCCACATTAAATGTCGGACACTTATAAGATGGAGAGCGTTTCAGCCTCCACACAAAAACCTGCGGATAAAAAACTACTCAAACTCATTGTTGCCTCCTCCATTGGCAACGCCTTGGAATGGTTTGACCTCATCGTGTACGCCTTTTTTGCGCGTACTATTTCTAAACTGTTTTTCCCGACCGATAACGAAACGCTGTCACTCATGTTGGCACTTTTTACGTTCGCGATGTCTTATCTTATTCGCCCAATTGGCGCCATGGTGATAGGCAGTTATGCCGACAAAATTGGCCGTAAAGCCGCGATGCTGTTAACGATTTGGCTGATGATGGCCGGAACCTTTTTGATCGCCGTCATGCCAACCTATGAAACCATTGGCTTACTTGCTCCTTTAGGGATACTGCTTGCGCGATTGTTGCAAGGATTTTCTGCCGGTGGTGAGTTTGGTAGCGCAACGGCAATGTTAGTTGAGCATCATCCGGAACGTAAAGGCTTTATCTCTAGCTTCATGTTTGCCAGCCAAGGGCTTAGTGGTCTATTGGGGGCAGGATTTGGCTTGTTGTTGACCACCACATTAACCACAGATCAGTTAGAAAGCTGGGGCTGGCGAATTCCTTTCTTCTTTGGTTTATTGATTGGCCCTGTGGGGTTATACATTCGCAAACACATTGAGGAAGCAGGTGAATTTACCGAATCAAAAGAAGAGAAAGTGCCGCTAATTGAATTGTTTGCCCATAATAAGCTTGGCATCTTTTTCAATATTGGCGCCATGATACTATCTACATCAGTAACTTATGCCATCATCTTCATGCCGACTTACGCCACAAAATACTTGGGCTTAAGCAACTCCATTGGATACGGCGGCACGCTGATCAGCTATACCGTGTTGATGTTCTTAACACCTTTTGTGGGTATTTTGTCTGACCGCATTGGTCGAACTCGATTAATGATTGCCGCTGGTGTGCTGTTCTTTATTACAGTTTGGCCTGCGTTCTTCGTTTTATCTCACCACCCAACATTAATCATGCTTGCCAGCGTTCTATTTTGGTTAAGTGTCTTGAAGTCTATGTACTTTGGTGGACTGCCTGCTCTAATGTCTGAGATGTTCCCAACTCGTGTTCGAGCAACCGGCATGGCGCTGAGCTACAACATCAGCACAACCTTGTTCGGCAGCTTCACGCCCTTCTTACTAGTCTGGACCATCAGCGCCACAGGCGATCAAATGGCACCAAGTTATTACTTGTTGTTGACCAGTTTTATCAGTTTGCTTGCCTTATTTGGTATTCGCAGACACTTCAAAATCAATTAAAGCAAACCCGTGATTGATCATAAAAAAACGCCACTCGGCGTTTTTTTATGTATCGCAACTAGGATGGAATGGCGTCAGACCAGAAAATTCACGCCGACAACAAACAATAATAGAGCGAACAATCGTCTTAACATAAGCGGGTTTAATTTATGTGCCAACAGCGCCCCAAAACGAGCTGAAAACATGCTCATCAAGGCGATACCAGCTAACGCAGGTAAATATACAAAACCGAGGCTTTTAGACGGCAATAGCGTATGATTCCAACCAATCACTATAAAGGATAAAGTACCCGATAGAGCGATAGGCAAGCCGCAAGCCGCAGAGGTCGCCACAGCTTTTTTGATATCCACCCCTTTCCAAGATAAGAATGGCACCATCAAGGAACCGCCACCGATTCCAAATATGGCCGATACCCAGCCAATCACCACGCCAGCCACAGACATAACCGGTTTTGTTAAGCCCTGCCCCTGACCTTTTGGACGCCAATTTAAGGCCATTTGCAGCGACATTAAGAGCGAAAATACACCAATGATTTGCTGTAAATTCGCTCCCGGAATATAAGAAGCCGTCACGCCCCCCAATGAACTACCGAATAAAATCCCCGCCCCAAGCCAGATAACCATTCGCCACTCTACCGCGCCTTTTTTGTGGTGTGCTAATACGGAGTTTATCGAGGTGAAGAAAATAGCACTGAGTGATGTTCCAACCGCAAGGTGGGTTAATACCTCTCCAGAAAAGCCTTGCAAGGTAAAACTAAAAATCAGCACAGGAACAATGATCAAGCCACCGCCAATGCCAAACAATCCCGCTAATAATCCAGAGCAGGCCCCCAGCGCCAAATACAAAAGAAAATCCATCATAGAATTTACCAAAAAAATCAAAACATTATAGAGCAATACAAAGAAAAACGGCGGCCTCACTGGACCACCGTTTCAAACAGAAAAGTGTGTCTTTTATTCAGGCCAATGTTCGCCCAAGTCCCAAAACAAGCCAGCTGCGGCTAAAAGGCCTTGCTCCACTACGTTCTCAAGCAAATGCTCGTTCGGCGCATGTTGTTTGCAAGAAGGATAAGAGTGTGGCATCCACACCGTCGGCAATGCCAACACATCTGCGAAACAGTGATTTGGAATAGTACCACCCAAGTTAGGCAAAACCGTTACCGTTTTCTCTAACGAGGTTTCCATAGAACGCTTAACAAAGCCAACCCAAGGGTGAGTTGGATCCAAACGCGTCGCGCTGTAACCACCTTCAAAGGTCACCTTTACATCACCCAAACCTTTCTCTTCTAAAAAAGCCGATAGGTTCACCACCAAATTTTGCCAATCCGTTCCTGGCACAATCCGCAAATGACATACGGCTTCAGCTACATCTGGAATGGCTCCAATAGGCTTTTCAACATCACCAGCGCCAATGGCAATCACTTCTAGCGTGTTACAACCAAATAAACGCTCACCTACGCTCAGTTCTTTCTCCCCCCATTGATTATTCAAGGTCGGATCACCCGCGTAGCCACCCACCGTTAACTCGCGCATCATCTCAGCGGTCAGACCACTTGGCAAAGGCGCACGCAAACACTCTGCGGTAATGCGTCCATCAGCAGTTGTTAAACTAGCAAGCGCATGCTGCAAGCGTGTAACTGGGTTCGTAATTACACCGCCCCAGTTACCAGAGTGACGCGCCCCATTGCCCGTTTCGCAGCGTAAACGGAATTGACATACACCACGAGAACCCAAGAAAATCGTGGGGGTTTTGGCATTCAATCTAGGGCCATCCGACGCTAAGAAAAGATCCGCTTTTAACGCCTCTTTTTGCTCGAAGCAAAATTGCTCTAAACCTTTAGAACCCACTTCTTCGCTCATTTCAAATAGAATTTTGACGTTGTAGCCCAATTTGCCATCGCGCGCTTTCAATACGGACTCTAGAGCAAATAAGTTAATCGTATGCTGGCCTTTGTTGTCCGCAGTACCACGGCCAAAGATTTTTTCCTCAATCTGAGTCAATTCCCAAGGATGTGTGCCTTCTTGCCACAGCTCAACTTGTCCATTGGTGACATCCCCATGACCATAAGTTAATAAGGTTGGTAGGGATTCATCTTCTATGCGTTGCGCAATTAATAAGGGCGGGCAAGCGGGTATTGGGTTCGCGAAAATCTCACAATCAAAGCCCAACTTCATTAGCGTCGGTTGGATTTCATCGGTTAAATACGTCATCAATTCCGCACTGGCATTTGGGTTTTGACTCTCGCTCGCAATTGCTACGCGACGAGTTAGCGTGTCGATAAATTGACCATTTTTCATGGTTGCAGCAGCGAATTGCAAAGCGGTTTGACGGCCATGTTGGCTCGTTGTTTGGGACATGATCTCTCCAAAATACGCGAAATGATGATGGCAATTAGCTTAAGATGTAATAAGCTTTACAACAATTATCAATTGCACAATCAAACCTTCTATAAAATAGAAAGCTTATGAATGATATCTCGTTAAAATATTTCCATGCAGTTGCGAAAACTGGTTCATTGTCTGCGGCTTCAGAAGAGCTCCATGTAGCAGTGTCGGCGATCAGTCGACAAATCGCCCAATTAGAAGAAAAGCTTCAGCTGACACTGTTTGAACGCAAAGCCAGAGGCATGTTGCTCACTCCAGCTGGGGATATTCTTTATACCTATTCATTGCGTAATGCATTGGAGTTTAAGAACGTGATGTCAGAAATGAAAGGCATCAGCAATATTCAGCAACAATCTATCGCGCTGGCTTGCCCAGAAGGCATGGCTTGGGACTTTCTTCCCCACGTGATTACGACCTTCCGCTTGGAATACCCAAGTGCGCGCTTTTCATTGCAAGTAGTCGACTCAGGTAAAGCGACTCAACTGGTTAGAGAAGGCCGAGTAGATGCTGCATTTACCTTCAATTTACAGCCTGAACAAGGCGTTGAAGTCTCTCTGCAAGTACCCTCTCCGATCGTCGCCTTATTATCCAAAAATCACCCTCTAGCCAGCCAGCAAGACATTAGTATAAGAGACCTAACCGAGTACCCTGTCGCCACATCTGGTTCAGGAACAACGCTGAGTTACTTATTTGATATTGCTTGTCACATTGAAGGGATACAAATTATCCCAGCCTTATCGAGCGATTCGGCCGGTTCCATTTATACCTTTGCGAGCGAAAGTAAAAACGCTATTGCATTGTGTGGAGAGCTAACCGTGGCAAGACGAGCAAAACAAGATGGGTTAGTGATACGCCCGCTGCGCGAGCCATCATTAGCCCAACGCAGTCTTCAGGTGCAAATTATGTCGAGAAGAAAGTTACCTGCGATCGTACGTTACTTTCTCTCTCACCTCACCGCGTCACTCAAAAGCACAAGTTAACCATATTCGATGCAAAAAAAGACCAAGCCTAATGCCTTAGGCTTGGTCGGATCAGTCTTTAGCATTAGGTGACTTTAAACAGCTCGACTTTCTCTTTCAGATGACTCATTTCATCACCAATGGCGTTCGTCGCCGCTCGACTCTGATTGAATAATTCGGCTGTCTGCTCGCTTTGTGCCGCCAACATAGATAAATGTTGGTTAATATCCTCCACAGAAGCATTTTGAATACTGGCCCGCTCGGCGACCTGCTCATTCATATCGAATAATTGCTGCAAGAAGGCATCAAGTGCATTCACTTTTTCAGACACCAGCTTTTGACTGTCTAGGGTCTGAATGCTTTTCTCACAGGCGACATCCATCTGCGAAGTTACTTGAGTCGATGCTTTTCTTAGCTGGGTAATGATATTTTGAATTTCATTGGTGGATTCGCTAGTACGCTGCGAAAGTATGCGCACCTCATCCGACACTACCGCAAAACCACGACCATGTTCACCCGCCCGAGCAGCTTCAATTGCAGCATTAAGAGCAAGTAAATTAGTCTGTTCTGAAATCGAGCTGATCACATCCAAGACAGAGACAATTTTTTCTATATTTTCATTCAACTCAGTCAAGCTGGTTTTGCTTTGCAACATATCAACTTCAAGCGCTTCTAGAAAAGTCAAACTACTCTGAACTTCTTTATTCGCTTGTTGAAGCTCGACATTACTTTGATCGGACAACTCGCCCGCTTTCGTGGCTAAATCTTTTACCTGCCCACTCTGCTCGGTAATGTCTTGGGTAGAGTTAAAAATCTGCTCTACTGATTGTTTCTCAGCCTCAGAGGCCTGGGAAAGCTCATCTACCTGTTGATGCAGGCCAGCAATCGCACCATCGGTTGTCTTAACCGCATCATTCACCGTCAACAGCGAACCTTTCAATGTTAATAACAAAGAATTAACCGCATCGGCTAATGCTCCGATTTCAGCTTTGTCGGAGCTTTTAACTTGATAATTAAGATCAAGATTGTCAGACACATAACGAACGTCTTTGCCAATAGCAACGATAGGACGAGTCAGTGAACCAATCACGAAATGCAGGACCAGCAAAGAGATCGCAATAAAGCCGATGGAATAAAGAAATGCACTTTGCAGCTGAGAATAGATCGGCGCCATGATTTGCTGTTTCGGCACCGCGAGCATTATAAATCTATCTAACACTGGCACCCACAAAGAGCCAAGATAAAAGACTTGTCCATTAATGGTCACATCATCGATAACTACGTCATTCTTATTGTTCAGAAAGCTAGAAATATGGCTTTTATCAACCATATCCATAAATGAAGAATCACCTTTTGCTTGAATCACGCCATCACTAGTTACCAACATGGCACGACCCTGCTGACCGACTTGGAGCTTCTGAACCATATTAATTAGCTTATCGGCCTTAATCCCAAGCCCTGCTACGGAATAGGGTTTATTGGTATTCGGATCAAGATCATCACTACGATAGTTAATAAACAACATCTTGTATTCATATTCTAAATTCAGTTCGTAATCTTGTCCTGTCGCCAAAAAATTCGGATAGAACTCTTTGTATGGATAGTCTGATAGCGGCGTTCTGAAGAAGTTTTTTTCATAGCCAAAATATTCCAAACCATTTTGGCCATTTAACACATAAAAAACCGAATCACTTCCTGCAATGTCTTTTACAGATTTCAACTTAGCTTCAATAAAAGAAAGCTGATTATCCGCCGCCCCTTTTCGCACCCACTCTTCGACAAAGTTATCGTTTGTCATCAAGTGAGAGGCCGTAATTAAAGGCGTAATTTCGGTACTGATTTGCGAGGCTAAATTACTGAGATGGGTTGGTAAAACTTCTTTTTTTAACTGCTCCAGCTCGGTATCCAGAGTGGAAAGAGCTTGAGTACAGACAGATACTGCCGTGCTAACAACGAGCAACAAAGCGAGTAC
Source organism: Marinomonas sp. UCMA 3892 (assembly GCF_012726345.1). GTDB lineage: Bacteria > Pseudomonadota > Gammaproteobacteria > Pseudomonadales > Marinomonadaceae > Marinomonas. The sequence continues at coordinate 32,546 of NZ_PTXN01000026.1, read as the reverse complement.
AGAGAACATACGGCTTCTGATAGATAAACTTTGCCACTTCATAATAACATCCTTATTATTCGCTACTTTGTAAAATTATCGTAAGATACTACACCTCAATTCATACCAAAAACAAAACAAATTTCGTACAACAAAGAACAAAATTCCCTATCATCAAAACCATTGATCTATATCAATAAAACAAGCCTAGACTGATAAAACTACGACAATTCATAGCGCTCGATTTTTTTAATCAGCCCTTGTCGAGAAATCCCTAACTGCTTAGCTGCTTGTGTGCGGTTACCTTGATTCTTCTCTAAGGCTTGGGTAATCAAACGAATTTCAAGGTCACGCACCTGCTCATCTAGCGAAGCGTCACTTGTTGGCAAATTAGCCGACGTTAGGCGAATTTTCTCACCTGTTGGATACAAGAGCTGAATCTCGTCCAAAGTGATCCGTCCTTGAGGACAAATAGATGCCACACTTTCCAGCGCATTTTTCAACTCACGGACGTTGCCCGGCCAAGCTTGTTCACGAAACCATTGCATGGCTTCTGGACTAAGCTGAAGCGGTATAGATTGCTGATTTTGCAAACGCTGCAAAAAGGATTGCAGCAACACAGGGACGTCTTCTAGTCGCTCCGACAACGCTTGGGTTTCAATATTGACGCCTTTAATGCGGTAATACAGATCCTCTCGGAAACTGCCTTCTCGAACCTTTTCAACTAAATCGGCATTGGTCGCTGAGATCACTCGAATATCAATGTGCTTTTGCTCTCGTCCTCCCACCGGAAAGAAAGTGCCTTCTTGCAACACCCGCAGCAACTTGACCTGCATGGCTAATGGCATTTCGCCGATTTCATCCAAAAACAAGGTGCCACCATCGGCTAAACTCAATAAACCGACTTTGTCTTTTTCCGCCCCTGTGAACGCGCCTTTCACATAACCAAACAACTCACTTTCCAACAATTCCGCTGGAATCGCACCACAGTGAACAGACACAAACGGCTTGGCCGCGCGGTGGCTCAAGTCATGCAAGGTACGAGAAATGACCTCTTTGCCAGTACCAGATGGCCCAGTCACCAAGACACGTACATCGGTCGGTGCAATCCGCTCCACCAGCGCCCTCACCTTTTGCGAACTCACCGAATGACCAATGTAGGCCGCCGCCCCTTGAGCGGATCCGCTCACTTGTTTTAACTGAGTTAACTCGCGTTCCAAGGTGGTTTTGGTGATGGCCCGACGCACCACCACGGCCAACATATCAGGATCAATCGGCTTGGCAATGAAGTCCCATGCCCCGAGTTCAATGGCTTTTAAGGCCAAGTCTCGATCGGCGTGGCCTGTGATAATAATCACTGGGCGGCCAGCGAATTCATCCATAGCCTCCAAGGTCACTTGTGGATCAAAATGCGGTGGCATAGATAAATCCAATAACACCAAGTCCGCATCAAATTCCGCTAACGCCAATTTGGCTTCGGCTAAACTCGCCGCCGTTTTCACATGGTAATCTTGGTTCGCCAACCAACGGCTTGCCAGTTCACGAAAAGCGGGTTCGTCATCAACCAATAGTATTTTATTTTGTGTCATGGAATTCTCTATTTGAAAGCGCTGCGCCAGAAAAATGGCGCGGTAAAATAAGTTCGAAGGTCACTGGCCAAGCCAAATCAGAGCGATGCCAAATCTTCCCGCCATGGGCGTCAACAATACGGCGTACAATGGCTAAGCCAAGGCCACTACCGCCAGCTCGCTTGGTCACAAAGGGTTGAAACAAGGCTTCACCTTGTAAGCTTGCATCGATTGCGGGCCCATTGTTATGGACGTGAATCACAACCTGTTGGCCCTCTTCTTTGGCTTCAATAAACAACTTGCCATCGGGCGTGGAGCGTAAAAAGGACACGGCATTATCAATCAGGTTGATAAACACTTGCTGCAATCGCTGCGAGTCTGCCTCCAGCTCCAGCGTTTCATCTATATCAAGCTCATAACTCACGCCTTCAAGCTGAGCTTGCGCCAGTATGCTAGCAATCAATGATCGCAATGGCGTGGCAACAATTTGCAATGACAATCCACCCGAATAAACCAACATATCGCTCACTAAACGGTCGGCTCGCTTAAGTTGAGTCTGAATATGCTGGCGTGTATCCACAGGCGCGTCATAAGCGGCCATGGAAATGATATTGAGCGGGTTGCGCAGCTCATGGGCCATTGCCGCGGACAAACTGCCCAGTTCTACCAAATGTTGTTCATCCATGCGTTTTCGTTCCGCCACCGCCAAGGCCAAGGATCTCTCCAACAAACCACAACTGGTGGTAAACAAAGACGCGAACACTTCCGCCGTAAGACGCATGCCAGGACTGGCATCTTCCCAACCGATTAATACAAAGTGCCAATCCGACTCAGACCGAGACACTTGTATAGCCAGCGCGTTATTCTTTTCTTCTACTGGAAAGTCGCCATGTTGCAATTGAATCGCTACGGCTTGTCTTATTTGTCTCGAAAGTAACTGCTCACCAACATTAGTTAATTCTGCCCAGTCCTGAGCCTCTTTCAACTGGGTTGACCAGGTATCTAACACAGCTTCATTTAATAAAGCACCGGGGTAAATAAGCCGAGAAACCAAACGACTTAAAGGCTGATAAATCACCGCCGCCACCACCAAAATCAGCAAGGAATACAACCAGAGTTGCCAACTGGGTACATTGGCCAGCGCTTGCAGGCCGATACGACCAGACACCACGCTGATGACCGCGATCACACAGAGAATCACCAACATCATGGCAACCCAAAGCAAAGCACGATTGGCAAAGGCATTGACCGACAAAATTTGATAGCGAACTACCGCATAAACCAGCAGCAGCAAATAGGTTGGCAGCAAGAGCATGGGGTACGGAAACCAACTAATGCCAAAGGAAGGAAATACAAAACTGGTCGCTAACAATAAGCCCCAAGCACCAACGCCAAACATCGCCAAAATCGAGCGTTTTTTATTGCCGGAATGACGATACCAGCCAAATAACAACACCCCATGCGCCAAGATACCGACCAACACTGTGTAGGCAAGGTTCCACGCCCCTGCCTCGGTGAAGATAAAAAAGGAACGCGTATCCAAGGTACTGATGGCATCACCCGCTCCTATCCACCAGCTTTGTAAAACCACCGCAAAACTGGTCAGATAAAACCAAGGTACTGCTTGATATAAGCGTTCTAACATCGGCTCTTTAACCGAGCCAGAGTTCACAAAACGAATCGCAAAGTGTAAGAAGAAGGTCGGCATCAACGGGTTTGCCAGGATGATATGAATGCCAATTTGCTCGTAGCCCTGAAACAAAACTACATGCCCGAAGCACCAAATCGCCATCATAATGGCAAAACCTGCCAAGGCTTGTAGATCACTTTGTTTTCTTGCTCGCCACAATAACCACACCGCGACCAATACGCCGCACACACTGGTCACCAACATGGCCACTTCAAACATCAGGGAAAGTGTCAAAATCGTAAACCTCGTTTACACCTAAAAGTGAGAAAATCGTAAACCTTTTTTACACCACAAGCAAAGCTAGAAAATTTCCCTTTAAAATCATCAACATAAATTTAACTAATAGTTGGCCTATCCCTTGCTATAGGTAAGACAACCTTGATCTAAATCAAACTATTCTCAAATGACAGGACAAGCATCATGAATACTGGCTTTTTAATGACCGAAATCATCGCACTTTTTAGCATTGTAGGCTTAGCGCTGCTACCTCTGGCTTTACAGCAAATGCGTACTCAACGCATTAAGAACAATTCCTAAGCCCATCTTATTTTAAACGGGAGTTGCCATGGACCTCGATGTCGCCATTTTATCTCGCATACAGTTCGCCTTTACGGTGAGCTTTCATATTATTTTCCCCAGTATCACCATTGGTTTGGCGACGCTGATTACCATTTGGGAAGGCTTATGGCTTAAAACACACAACCCTTATTACTTACAACTGGCTAAGTTTTGGATCAAACCTTTTGCCATTACCTTCGGTATGGGCGTGGTTTCTGGCATCGTTTTGTCCTATGAATTTGGCACCAACTTCTCCAAATTCTCGGAGATTACTGGCGCGGTACTTGGGCCGCTGATGGCTTACGAAGTGCTCACCGCTTTCTTCATGGAAGCCGGTTTCCTTGGCGTAATGCTATTTGGTTGGCAACGAGTTGGTCGCAAACTGCATTTCTTCGCGACGCTCACCGTTATGGTAGGTACTTGGATTTCAGCGTTTTGGATCATTGTGGCGAACTCTTGGATGCAAACACCAACAGGCTACAAGATCATCGATGGCAAGTTTGAAGTGGAAAGCTGGATGGAAGTGATTTTCAACCCATCTATGCCGTATCGCCTTACTCACATGGTAGTTGCGTCATTAATTACGGCAACCTTCGTGGTAGCGGGCATCAGCGCCTATTACTTATTGAAAAAGAAAAACATTCCTTTTGCCAAAAAAGGCTTGTCCATGTGCATGTGGTTTGCCTTGGTGCTAACACCACTGCAAGCATGGATCGGTGATATGCACGGTTTGAACGTAAGAGAACATCAGCCTACTAAATTGGCAGCAATGGAAGGCATTTGGCCTGCCGAAGAAGAAAACGTTCCGCTCTTGCTATTTGCTATGCCAAATATGGAGACCGAATCCAACGATTATCAAGTCGGTATTCCAAACCTAGGTAGCTTGATCTTGACTCACTCTTGGGATGGCGCTGTACAAGGCCTAAAAGCCGTACCACCAGAAGACAGACCAAACGTGCCGTTAGTATTTTGGTCTTTCCGTGTCATGGTTGGTATTGGGTTTGGCATGATGGGCATTGCTACGCTAGCACTCTTGTTACGTCGTAAAGGCCGCTTATATGAAAACAAAGCGTTTCTGTCTCTTGTAACATTATTTACACCTATGGGTGTCATTGCTGTACTAGCAGGTTGGTATGTGGTCGAAATCGGTCGCCAGCCTTGGATTGTCTATAACCTGGTTAGAACATCCGAGATCGTATCGCCACTGCCAGCGGAACGAGTGCTCTTTACCTTGACTATGTTTGTCATCATTTACACCCTGCTGATCGGTGTTTACCTCTACTTCATGCGTAAGTTGATTAAGAAAGGACCACCTTCAATGGAAACACTAGAGCAGCAACTGATTGGCATGAAAGCACCGGGCTATGCATTGGCTTGGGTTAAATCCCTAAAATCAAAAGATCAACCAACAATAGAACAAGGAGATAAATGATGGATTTGGCTCTTTTCTACTTCCTTGTCTTAGGCTTTGCCATCTTTATGTATGTGTTGCTCGATGGCTTCGACCTAGGGATTGGCATTCTCTACCCTTGGTTTAACCAAGAAGGCGAGCGTGACCATTTAATGCGCTCTATTTCACACGTATGGGATGGTAACGAAACTTGGTTAGTCTTTGGTGGTGTGGTGTTGTTTGCGGCGTTTCCAGCCGCTTATGCTGGCATTACTTCAACCTTTTATTTGCCCATCATGCTAATGCTGTTTGCCTTGATCTTTCGTGGCGTGGCGTTTGAGTATCGCTTTAAATCCGATACCTCTCGTCCCTATTGGGATTTCGCCTTTAGCGCAGGATCTGCCATTGCGGCGTTTTGCCAAGGCATGTTACTAGGCTCAATCGTGCAAGGTGTACCAGTTGGGGTAGACAGTTTGTCTAGCTTGCATTGGTTGACGCCGTTTTCCATCTTGACTGGTTTTGCCGTTATGGCAGGTTATGCGCTATTAGCCGCTTGTTATCTGTTTATGAAGAGCCGTGGACGCATTCAAGAACATGCCGCAAAACTCGGCAAACAGCTTTTGTTGATTACCATTTTGGCCATGGTGATCGTCAGCGTATGGACGATAGCAAGCCAAGTTGAAATTCGTCAGCGTTGGTTTTCTGGTGTGAATTTCCTATGGTTATCACCCTTACCTATCATCACCTTGGTGGTCGCGGTTTTGGCCTGGAGAGATCTAAACAGTCACGCTACAGGAACCGTTCATCATGAAGGTCGACCTTTTTGGTATGCCGCCACCCTGTTTTTATTAGGCTTCGCTGGCCTTGTGGTCGGTCTGTTCCCTTATCTGATACCAAGACAATTAACCTTTATGGAAGCAGCATCGCCAGACAGTAGCTTGCTTTTCTTGCTTCCAGGTATATGCATTTTCGTCCCACTTATTTGCACCTACACCTTATGGGGCTACCGTGTTTTTTCTGGCAAGGTGGAAGATTATCAGGAGGGCTACTAATGTCTCTAAAAAAATTAAAAGCCAAAGCCGCCAAGCTCAAATCGTGGCAATGGTTTTTACTCTTGTACGGCGTCGGTTTCATTGCTGTATTAAGCGCGTCTTACGGCATTAAACTATTGATGACTGGACTGCCTTAAAAAACCATAGTTACTAAGAAAATTGATAACATAAAGCGCGCATTTCATTTATCGAAATGTGCGCTTTTTAGTATCGGTTGTTTGATTTTCTAGACTATTATGTTTCAGCCTTCATGCTATTGGGGGTTGATTGAATGCCTGCCCTGAACAGCAATCCAGCAAACAGCACAATACCGATAACACGAGCGCCCAACACAGCAATAGACGTGTCCGTAGCCGCTGCAGGCCAAGCAATTAATACCGCTGCGACCACATAGGCCAAACGAGTAGGCCAAGATAAATTCTCACGTAACCAACCAGAAAAGCCTATGCTCATTGATGCAGTTGCCAAGGTCGCAAACGAGATCGCGGCAATAACACTGGCTGTAGTTCCGATTAACAAAATACCAGGCATAGTGACGAACAAGAACGGCACTAAGAGTTTTACAAAACCCAAACGCATAGACTCAATCGCCGTCTCATTAGGATCTGCTCCGGAAATAGTAGAAGCAGCGTAAGCAGCCAATGCGACAGGAGGAGTAATAGCTGATACCAAACCAAAGTAAAAAATAAACATATGCGCCGACAAGGTTTCCATACCTAACTGTGTCATCGCCGGAGCAACCAATACCGCGAGCAATAAATACGCCGCTGATGTCGGTAACCCCATACCTAAGACAAAAGACGCCAACGCAGTGAGCAACAAGACAGCCCACAAATTGCCATCGCCCAGTTCAATGATCAAACCAGACAACATCAAGCCCATACCGGTTAAATTCAATATCCCGATAATCACGCCTGCCGCCGCCACAGCTGCAACGATTGGTAAGGTTGAAGACAATGTCTCTTTACAAGCAGCTATAATATCTAGCGGATTTATACGAGTGGCTTTTTTCCAAGGACAAACTAACAAACCAGCTAGAATACCCATAACAGCGGCTTGAGTTGGTGACTTGCCTGAAATCATCAGGCCGATCAAAACCACCAATGGAAGCAGAAGATAGCTCTTCGTTCTCAGAGTTCTTAGTAACAACTGTAAGCCAGCTTCTGTGTCCCTTGCTAAGTTAAGACGTCCTGCCTCAAGGCGAACCGAAATCATCAAGGCTAAAATATACAAAAGCGCGGGAACCAAGGCCGCCATTGCCACTTCAGCATAAGGAATCCCAATCATTTCCGCCATCAAGAAAGCAGCTGCACCCATAACTGGCGGCATAATTTGTCCAGCGGAAGACGCGGCGGCTTCAATCGCACCAGCCAATTTTGCGCTGTAACCAACACGTTTCATTAATGGAATGGTAAAGGTACCTGTGGTCACCACGTTTGCGACAGCACTGCCGTTAAGCGAACCAAGCAATGCACTAGACAAAGCGGCAGACAATCCAGGACCACCTTGCACGCGCCCCGTCAAACCACGGGCCAAATCAACAAACACTTCGCCTGTCCCAATCTTAGTTAAGATGGCACCAAACAAACCAAATAGGAAAATATATTCAACGGCGACGCCCATGGGCACACCATAAACTCCTTCAGTTGATAACATCAGGGTTGAGGTAAAACGGCTTATGTCATAACCGCCATGACCATATTTACCGGGGATCAAATAGCCAAAGTACGCGTAAAGGAAAGCGAGGGCCATTAAGGTAATCAATGCCCAGCCTACCGCGATACGAACAAAAACAAACACCACCACAATGAGAGCAATAAAGATCAACCTATCTTGCTCAACCGACATAGCACCACGCATAACAATGTCAATGTAGTAATGCCACAAATAAGGTCCTGGAATTAACGCTAATAAAGCCAATAGATAAAACGCTCCACGACCCACGACACTTTTGTATCTCAGCGCATAAAACAGCATGGCAGCCGCTGCGACTAAAGAGAAAAACGACGATCTCAATAGCAACGCGGTAATGCCGCCATAATACGCGCCATAAAGTACAAGACCGGCGATTCCAGCGGCGATCACACTAAACAATAAAGAGACTGCTAGACGTTCCTTGCCACCAGCGAATTTTGATTCAAGGAGCAAGCTTTGAAAGCCATTGCTGGAACCTGAGTTCAACATAATGACGCTCCTATTTTCCGTTTACTTCGTCATAATATTTTTTCGCACCTGGGTGCAAAGCAATAGGAGTACGTTTCGCCGTTTCTAGCGAAATTGCTTTTGCCTGCGGGTGAATTTGACCTAGTTCATCTAGATGAGAAAAAATAGTTTTGGTGATGTTATAAATTTTGCTCTGATCTTCTTTACCGCTCGTAAACAAAATCGCTGGATCATTAATCATCAAGACTTGTTTGCTCTGATCAGGATAAGTGCCTGCTGGCAAAGAGAAAGCTTGGTAGAAAGGATATTTCTGAATCAAACTATCTAGTTTCTCAATACTGGCAGACAAAAGCTTCATATCGGTCTGTGAATCTAGGTCAATCAAAGAGGAAGTCGGTGCACCAGCCAAAACCACTGTAGCGTCAACTTGACCGTTCACCAGTGCTTTTACACCTTCATTGTATGAAAGAAAACGTGGTGTGATATCGTCAAAGACACCGTATTCTTGCAACAGGCGAGTTGCTAATACAGCAGCATTACTGCCTGGAGGTCCCATGCTGACACGCTTGCCTTTTAACTGTTCAAAAGAGTCAACACCATTTCCGGAAATCGTCGCAACTTGCAATACAGCTGGATATAAATAGGCAATACCGGCAACATCCAATGGCCCACTTACTTTAAATGGGCCTTCGCCATTCTTAGCTTCAAACAGTGTAGAAGATGATGAAAGCCCTAGCGTCATTTGACCCGCTGCAACTCGGTGATTGTTTTCAACGGACGCACCAGTTACTTCAGCTCGTGCTGTGGTGTTATCCATATACTTGTTGAGTGTTTCAGAAATACCCGCGCCAATCACATAAAACAAGCCACCAGTTCCGCCGGTACCAATGGATACGCGCTCAGCAGCTTGTAAAGGGCTATTTACTAAGGTCGCACATAAAGCGCTCGCTATAAGCAGTTTTTTAAACATAGTATTCTCCAACTTATTTTTGTTTTGGTAGTACCTTCAAAAGCACTTAGAACACTTTAGCGAGGAAACCTTTCATGAACCTTTCATGGGGCTTTAACAACCCATAAAAATCAAATCTATGGTATTGACGAAGAATCGTTAGAAATAATAAACATAGCATTATCCCACTCACGATAAATGAGCTGTTTTTTGGCATCATCTGTCTGGATAAGTAATTCAAGTCCTAGAGGAATTGGGCGAAAGATTCCATGCGGTAACTTACTCAACTCATCACGACTATATGGACCTTTTACCTTGGTACTAATTGGCGTAATCCCAGATTGATTCGCAAGAATATGCTGCCCTTCTGGGGACAACAAAAGATCGATAAAACGCTTCGCTAATGTCGGCTGTTGAGCATCACGAGGAATAAACGCCGTGCGCATAATGATTGTCGTATAATCCGTCGGCATGATGGTTTTTATCCATGCATACTTTTTTGACCACTGATATGAATAAGCACCAACAAGATTATAGGCGATAAATATCTGACCTTTTAATAGCGCATTAAGCATCGACGAAGTATCTGTATAAAGCCGAGCTTGATGCGTACCAAAAGCTTCTAACAATCGCCCATAACTGCGAGATTGTTGTCCATCATAAGCCCACGCCAAATAACCTAAACCTGACTGTTGAATATCAAATAAGCCGATTTTATCGTCCAAAAGGTGATTCTTACTACGAATCAAATTCAATAACTGCTCGCGACTCAGCGGCGAAGCCTCTCCCACCAAAATATCGCTATTTAGCGCCGTCACGATAGGTTCGTAGGTAAAACCAAACAGCTCATTTCGCCAATGTGAATCCTTGGGGACATTGCTAAGCTCTGGCGAATCATAAGCCAATGCGTAACCATCGTTCGCCAATTTAAATTGAAGATCCATCGCGGGGCTAAGCATCACATCAGGCCTCATATTAGGCTGCGATATAAATTGCTCGTATAAATGACGAGTATTCGATTCGGTATAATGAATTGCTACATGCGGGTATTTTTCTTGATATGCCTTAAACAAAGGCGAGATCGCCTGATGATTGATAGCGCCATAAATAGCCAGTACATCTTCTTGATACTTTGGCGGTTTATTCAAACTTGGAAAAGTAATATATGTAATTTGTTGCGCCGCATCAGCAAATACCATGCGACTCACCAAGATGAAACAAATTACCAGCACGTAACTAACTTTCATACGACAGCCCTTTTCGTTGGGGAAAAATAACTTCCACAATCAATCCGGTTGGCTGGTTGTCTTTTAAATGGAATCTGGCGTCATGATGCTCTGCGACTTCTTTGGCAATGGATAATCCAATCCCAGAACCAGAGGTAAAGTTTTCTGGACTACGATAAAAATACTCAAAAATATGCTCTTTATCCTGGTCAGGAACGCCAATACCTTGATCTCGAATTTGTAACACAACTGAAGTCTCAGATAGCTCATCAATCACCATTAGCTCAACTTCAACAACGCTGCCCTTTGGGCTGTATTTAATGGCATTTTCGATAATATTTTGTAGCATCTGCTTTAGAGCGAATTCATCACCATTAATAGTAACTTGGATGTCTCCTAAATATTCAATTTCAACCTGTTGCTCTAGTGCCCAAACCACCAGCTCGCGACAAGTCTCTTTGATCACATGATCCAAAGACACCGGACTAAAAGGATGACTCTGATAACGATGAGTCAACGTAGCGCGACTAAGAAGTTGGTTGACTGTGTTGGTCAATACATTACTGCTTTCTAAAATATGCTGTAGTTGCTTTTGACGTAACACTTCATCGGTTTCATCTAGAGCGTTTTGCGCCTGTGAATTCAGACCAGCCAAAGGTGTTCGTATCTGATGGGCGGCTTCTGCAGTGAAGCGTTTTAAACGGCTTAATGTATTATCCAACTGAGCCATAAAATAATTAATGCTCTTTAATAAAGGCGCTATTTCGCTGGGTACATCGGCTTCTAAAGGTGATAACTCTTGGGGTGAACGTTCGGTGATGGCTTGTTTGATAGCTTGTAAAGGCTGTAATACCCGCCAAATAACAAAGAGCAATAGGAGCAAGGTAATAAAGAAAAACAAGGTAACAAACTGCAATGCCATTTGGCTGATTTCAGTCGCGGCTGCGCGTCGTGCGTCCAATGTTTGCCCGACAATAATAAAAACATCGTTCACACTATCCGCTTCTAGCAAGCGTTTTCCCAACGCAACAAAACGCACCGTCTCACCGCGATACATGGCTTCATAATAAATAGGAATAAATTTTTCTTTTTCGCTGGATTGTTGAAGTAACTGGGTAAACGGAATATTGGGGAGATCTTTATAACCTGTCAGCACCCGATATTGACCATTAATAATAGAATAGAAGGCACGATCAGAGGTAGACAATGCCAAGGTTTCAAAAGCGGAAACGGGCAAATCGATAAAAAACTTCGAATCCAAAATATTAATGTTTTCGGCCATCTGTAAAGCTGAACCATATAAAAGTCGGTCATAAGACTCTTTTGCCGCTCTATTCGCGTAGATATGTGCGCTCCAAAGAGCCACTACGTTAATGACGATCAGCACCGTCGCAACCATTAGGATCAATTGCCGACGAATCGACGTGGTCGCCTTAGCCATGATGTTTTTCCAACAAATAACCAAGACCACGAATGGTTCTGATATTGATATCACTGTCTTGCAGGGATTTTCGTAGGCGTGCTACGTAGATTTCAATCACACTTGAGTTTGGATTTTCATTAAAGTTATAAATATGTTCGATCAATGCCTCTTTGCTTAAAACCCGCCCAGTGTGACTGATAAACACCTCTAATAAACGAAACTCTCGTTGTTTTAGGTCAATTAGATTACCGTCAACGGTTACCGAACAGGCTTGAAGATTTAAACTGACATTGCCATATTCTATAGTGTTTTGCGCTTGTCCTTGGCTACGACGCAGTAAGGCACGACAACGAGCCTCAAGCTCTCCAAAGTCCACCGGTTTAGTCATATAGTCATCTGCACCTAAATCCAATAACTCAATGCGATCTTTAATTCCATCACGCGCAGTTAGCACAATCACCGGCGTATTAGAGTGTTTTTTTCGTAGAGTTTGTAAAATTTGATTGCCTGTCATATCCGGCAAATTTAGATCTAGTAGCATGAGATCGTATTCTTGCAAGGCCAACATCTGATTTGCCTGTAAACCGGTCTGAGCAAGATCAAGACCATGCCCCATTCGACTGATTCTTTGGCTAATGGCTTCGCCTAAAATACGGTCATCTTCCACTACTAAAATACGCATGATACTGATGCTCTTGTGACGTCTTTATTGTTATAAGGCAGATTGAATGTGTGTGATATTCAGTTTATTACTCAAAACTTTGTCAATTTAGCCTATATTCCGGCGTGAAAGAATGGGCTATCTCTTCTATCAATACATGAAATGAAAAATGAATACGGAGCCTTTTGCAATTAAAGGGACTATTCCCAGTCTGTGTCCTTCATTCTTTTGTTATCTGTCCATGTGCAAACTTATCGAAAACACGTAAAGTGGTGGGCTTATTTTTTGCCTCACTATTGTACGGTTAAGGACTCAACATGATTCGCAAAGATATGTTTTTGGCGCTGATTATTATCGTCGCGTGGGGCTTTAACTTTATCGTCATGCGCTGGGGCTTGGACGAACTAACACCTATGATGTTGGGTGGCTTACGCTTCCTAGTCATAGGTATGATTGGCTGTTTCTTTTTCTCTCGCCCCAATACACCACTACTTTGGTGTATTGGCTACGCCTTATCATTGAACTTCGGGCAATTTGCGTTTTTATTCAGTGCGATGTCATTTGGTATGCCTGCTGGACTTGCGTCTTTAGTGCTGCAATCTCAGGCGATTTTTACGCTCGTGTTCGCTATTTTATTGTTGAAAGAAACCGTACGCCCTTATCAAGTGCTTGCTATCGGTATTGCGATTGGTGGTTTGGCGGTAATCGGATTAGACAATGAAGACACCACCATGACTGCACTTGGCTTTGGTTTAACCTTAGCCGCCGGCTCAAGCTGGGCAATGGGCAATATTTTTACTAAAGTCATCAGCCGAAAAGGTTACGATGCTAACCTCAACCTTATTGTTTGGTCGAGCTGGGTTCCGCCTGTGCCTTTCTTTCTGTGCGCCTACTTCATTGATGGCGGCGATGTCATGTGGCAAAACATCATTGGACTGAATTTCAAATCCCTTGCATCACTGGCTTATTTGTCAATCTTTGCGACATTCGTCGGCTACGGTTTATGGAGCCATTTATTGTCCCGCTACCCAGCGGCAACGGTTGCACCACTAACTTTAGGCGTGCCTGTTGTTGGCCTAACATCAGCAGAGATTTTGCTGTCTGAAACAGTTAGTACTATGCAATGGGTGGGGATTTTAATCGTGTTGCTAGGCTTGATGCTGAATACATTCGGTGGCCGCTGGTTAAAGAAGGTTAACCAGCAAGCCGTTTAGATCAGCAGGAGTTAGTCTTTTTTATCTTGTTGCGCGTCGATTTTATCCGCAAGGCGCGCCACTTGAGCTTGCAACTCGGCAATTTGAGTCACTAACGCTTGATGGTTGCTCTCTTGGTTTTCGTGTTCTTCTTGTGCCGTTTCACGTGTCATCACATCCAACACCACACCCACCATCATGTTTAAAAACACAAATGCGGTGAGGAAAATAAAGATGATGTAGAAAATCCAGCTAAATGGATAAACGTCCATCGTCTCGTACATCACGTCTGTCCAGTCTTCGAACGTGGCAACCCGGAACAGTGTCAACATTGAGATGGCGATATCACCCCAAAGGGTCTCATTCACCTGATGGAAAAAGATAGAGCCAACCGCAGCGAAGATGTAAAAAATGATAAACATCAGCAAGGCAATGTAGCCCATTTTCGGAATAGCTTTGATCAAGGCATTAATCAAAAAACGTAAGTCAGGAATGATAGAAACCAAACGTAACACGCGGAAAACTCGCAACAAACGAGCCACCAAAATCATTTCTGTATTCGAAATTGGCACCAGGCTACCAATCACAATAACCGTATCAAAAACGTTCCAAGGATCTTTAAAGAAACGACGTTTATCATCACAGGCGATAAAGCGCAGAGATAGCTCGGCTAAGAAGAAAACGGTAATAAAATTGTCTAAGTAATTAATGGCAGTATCAATGCCATAGGGTAAAGAATAGGTTTTTGCACCAACCGTTAATGCGGCAACGATAATGATGCTAATAATAAAACCTTGAAACCACGCACTACGCTCGATACGCTTTATCTTCGCGAACCAATTTTCCGAACGACTCACTTCCATTATTTTTTCTACACCCAATATGCAATCTTGAAAACCTGCATTAAAGACAGGTAGCGCCATATTAAGTTCATATCATGCAGAAGAAAAGCAGAAGCGAGTTAAGTTGTAGCGCCTGATGATTAAGTTCGCTTTACCCGCACCACTTTCATGACTTCTACAGGAATACCGGCTACCATTTCTTGTGTGGGGTAGTAGGTTAAATTAACGCGCGCGCCGCGCAAGGTGCGGTACTTTCCCTGCCTTTTGAAACGAAAAGGCACATCATAGCCTTCGATCATCAGGGTATGTAAAACCCAGTCTTCTTGGGGGCGCTGAGCATGGGACTTTACTTTCAACGCATCGGAATGAATCAGTGCATCGTTGTTTTTTAACAAAGACTCAGGATCGGATTTCACAAGAGATTTCCTTTCTTAAAGATGAAAGCCTCTAAGTATGACACAAATCGATGTAATCTTAAAAAAGTTGATCGTTTTTTGTTCGAATTTTACGAAAGGGGCTTATGATTTTCGACTTTTAACCTTTCCGTAAACTGACTCATTGCCAATGCAGCATCGCGACTATCAAACCGAACAACGGCTTTTTGCAGAATCAGACTGTTTGGATAAGTCACCACATCCCCTGATAATCGATGGATAATCACGTGAAAAGACGATATTTCCATAATCTGCCCTAAGATCTCATCGTCCTTGTCGACAACTTTTATCCAATCTCCTACTCGATATGGAAAGCCAAAAAAGATGATTAAACTCGCGGTTATATTGCTCAAAATAGACCATTGGGCAAAGAGCGCCACACCTACAACAGCGAATACAGAGGAAAAAAAGATCGCCAGCTGACCATAACCTATTCCCAAAACCAAGCAAACCAACATCACAAAAATCGCGGTAAAGCCAAGATTTAGCATTTTTGAAACGTAAGTTATTCTCACTTCATTGGCGAAGCTTTTTTGCCCAAGTAATCTTACTGTCGACTTTAAAATACGAGAGACAATGATGTAAGCCACCACCAACAAGGCGATTAAGCCGATTTGCACCATCATGCTTTTTCTCCTAATACGGATTTATAAAACATAAAACAATACACAAGGAATAATCCCTACACTCATCAAATTACCAATCAACACAATCGACGCCACTTTATGCGGCTCTTGTTGATACAGCTCAGCGACCATGTAATTCAAAACGGCTGGCGGCAAGCAGGCAAAAATCAATAAATAAGCGAAGTTTTCTGACGACATGCCCACCACATAGTACCAAATAGCAGCAATCATCAAGCCGCTTAATGGACACAGGAAGCCGGCAATGACGCCAAGTTTCCACTCGCTAAAGTCGACATTTGTCATGCGTACACCAAGCGCAAACAGCATCAGCGGAATGGCAATTTGTCCCATCATATCTACAGAGACTTTCACCGCTGGCATAACAGTCCAACCTTGCAAACTCCAGATTAAGCCAAGTATCGTCGCGATAATCATTGGCATCTTCAGCACATTAAGCAGGTTGGTTTTAGGGTTAAGTAAATACATGCCCACCGTAAAATGCAGCAAGTTTTCGGTAAGAAATAGAACCACAGCAATAGGCAACGCCGACTCACCAAACGCCAATACAATTAGCGGAATCCCCAAGTTACCACTGTTATTAAACATCATAGGAGGAACTAGCGTCTTAGGGGATATTTTCAACCACTTACACAGCGGCCAAATAAGCAATCCAGAACCTAAAACAACGGCCGTTGCGGCAAAAATCAAATCGATATATTGGGCGATATGAAAGTCTTTTGACGACATAACAGAGAAAATCAGCGCGGGGCAAAACACACTGATATTAATACGGTTTGCCACCGTCATGTCAGTTGGGCGAACCCGTGCATAAAAGAATGCCACCAGCACTATACTGGCCAGTGGAAAAACCGTATTAAAAATTTGTAAGAATATCGTCGAAGTGTCCATTAATAGCCTCTATCCCGAAGGGCAATAGCTTAACGCCCTTGCATTAAAAGACCAAGATGGAATAGCGATTAGTTTTTCTCAATAAGCGTTGAGGGGATCAAAATAAAACGCTGGGCCACCTCTTTCCCCTTCAATAAATCCATACCAATTTCGATGGCTTTTTCTGCCATAGGAATAGGACGCTGAACGGCAGTGGCAATCCAAGGGTTATCTTGCTGCTTGATAATCTCAGTGGCAAACGGCGCACCATCAATTGAAGCTAAGACAAATTCTTTACGGTTTGCTTGTTGTGCGGCTCGCAACGCTCCAAATGCCGTTGGGTCATTAATCGTAAACACCGCATCAATGTGATCGTACTCTTCCATTAAATACGTCATGGCTTCCATACCGCCTTCCACACTGCCGGTCCCGTTCATGCGATCGCTTAGGAGAGTAATATCAGGGTATTTGTTCAGTGCGGATTTACAGCCCGCCACGCGTTCTATAACAGACGAAACCAGCACTCCGTTAATAATCACGAAGTTACCTTGGTAATTGATTTTCTCCGCCAATTTTTCACAGGCAATCGCACCAGCCTGAACATTATCAGTCGTGATAGTGGCATCAGCACCTTGGGCATTGACATCAACCGCAATCACCTTAATACCCGCTCGCTGGGCTTTGGCGACAACCGCCGCCACTTTATATTCATCCGCCGCCGTTAAGACAATCAGATCAACTTTTTGATCAATAAAATCATTAATTTGTCCTATCTGGCGTTGCCAGTCATAGGCATCCGAACGAATCAACATTTTAACAGGTTCGCCCGCTAATTCTTCAGCTTTAACAGAGGCCGTTTCCACCAGCTGAACAAAGTAGGGGTTACCCAAATCAGCAACACTAATACCAATTGACTTGAGTGGTTGAGGTTCTGAAGATTGCGACACCAAAGGGGAAAGTGAAACAGCAATGACCGAAACCGCCAACAGACTAGGCATCACTCGGTACGCCTTCCAAAGCTGTCGTGCTTTATGAAAAAGCGACGTAGATGGTTTACTTGCGCTCATGATATTTCCCCTGATGAAAGGCCGCTATTTTGCCCTACCTGATGGCAGATAAAAATAGCGGTTTCATTTTTATCTTAGGCAGCAGCGTCCTCTGATTCACCGACTTCCATCGCTCCAGTCATAATGGCCACGGCGTCAGACATACTATGAGACTGAGGAGTGACAATTGCCGCTCGCTTACCCAAGCGATGGATATGAATGCGGTCAGCCACTTCAAATACATGAGGCATATTGTGACTGATCAAGATGATAGGCAATCCACGGTCACGTACTTCTTTAATCAGATTCAATACCCGACGAGACTCTTTCACCCCAAGAGCGGCAGTGGGCTCATCCATAATAACCACCTTGCTGCCAAATAAAGCAGAGCGTGCAACCGCCACACCTTGGCGTTGACCACCAGACAAAGACTCGACGGCTTGACTGATATTTTGAATCGTCATTAACCCAAGTTCTGCCATCTTGTCGCGAGCACGGCGCTCCATTTCCTTTTTATCTAGCATACGGAACACCTTGCCAAGAATCCCAGGCTTGAGCAATTCACGGCCTAGGAACAAATTATCAGAGATGTTCAACGCGGGAGAAACAGCCAAATTCTGATAAACCGTTTCAATACCTAATGCACGGGCTTCCATTGGTGACGTAAAATGCACCGGCTTACCGTCTAGCAAGATCTCGCCTTCATCAGGAATCAATGCACCAGACAAGGCTTTGATCAATGAGGACTTACCTGCCCCGTTATCACCAATCACCGCTAAAATTTCACCTGGATACAGTTCGAAATCCGCATGATCGATGGCTGTCACACTGCCATAACGCTTAACCAAGTTCTTGGTTTGTAACACAGGTGTCTTATCGTATTGAGCTACCATTATGCTGTTCCTCTTCGGATCCACTGATCGACACCAACGGCAACAATAATCAAAATACCGACGGTGAACTCTTGCCAAAGCACATCGACACCAGCGAGTGCCAAACCATTACGAAACACGCCAACCACCAAAGCGCCAATCAAGGTGCCATAAATAGACCCGCGACCACCAAACAAACTGCAACCACCGATAACCACAGCGGTAATACTGTCTAAGTTTGTCGTGTAACCTGCCTGTGGACTGATAGAACCAATGCGGCCAATCAATACCCAAGCACCAATAGCACACACCACACCAGCTAAAATATACACAGACAGCAAGATACGGTCGGTACGGATACCAGCCAATTTTGCGGCAGCTGGATCATCACCTGTGGCATAAACGTGACGTCCCCACGGGGTCCAATTTAACGCATACCAAATCACAAAGAAGATCGCCAACATCAACAAAGAACCATAAGTTAATCTGGCACCAAACACGTTGATGGTTTCACCCAACCACTGCAACAAAGGCGCAGCAGCATTAATATCCTGAGAACGAATGGTTTCGCTTTTTGAGTACCACAAGTTCAAAGCAAAAAATACGTTCCATGAACCCAGAGTGGCAATAAATGGCGGCAGTTTCATACGCGTAATCAATAGGCCATTAATAAAGCCAGCCACTGCACCAACGCCAATACCGATTAACAAGGCAAGCCAAGCTTCAAAGCCATAATCCATCGCCATTCGGCCCATTACCACGGACGCCAATACCATAATGGCACCGACGGACAAATCGATTCCCGCCGTTAAAATAATTAAGGTCTGAGCAACACCAATCACACCGATAATAGTGACTTGTTGCAAAATCAAAGACAGGTTAAATGGGTGCAAAAAGCGCCCACCAACTATCATGCTAAAGCCAATAATTGCCAAGATCAAAACAATACTTGGAGCGGCAATGGGATAGTGGTGAAGAAATTTTTGGAAACGCTGCACAAGGGTTTCATTACGCTCGAACTTGGCAACATAGGTACTGGCTTGATCTGCCACTTTATCGTGATCAAGCACCGCTGTAGACGGTTTTGTGTTGGTAGAACTCATAGACTACTCCAGAGAGGGAACATCGTGCTAGACAGAAAAAGTGCCGTTAGCCAAACTCGACTAACGGCAAATAAGGGCGCCTTCACACCCATCTATCACAAGAGATTGCTTAACCCCAACACATGCTCAAACCAGTTTTAGACGAAACCGATTGAACACCTTTTACGGGTTCATCAGTAATTAACTGAACACCTGTGTCAAAGAAATCGAGGCCGTTTGATGCCGAAGGACGTGAGCCAGATTTCGCGAACTCAACAATCGCCGTGACACCTTCAGAGGCCATTTTTAAAGGGAATTGCATAGAAGTAGCGCCGATCACGCCATCTTTGATATTGCGCACACCTGGACAACCGCCATCCACAGAAACAATCAATACGTCTTTTTCTAGGCCGAATGATTTCAATGCTTCATAAGCACCTGCTGCGGCAGGTTCATTAATGGTGTACACCAAGTTAATTTCTGGGTCTTTTTGCAGTAGGTTTTCCATCGCACGACGGCCACCTTCTTCAGATCCTTGCGTCACATCGTTACCTACAATACGTGGATCCGTCTCATCGCCCATGCGATTGGGATTTTGAAGATCGATACCAAAACCTTGCAAGAAACCTTGGTCACGTGCAACGTCTACAGTAATCTGGCTTGTACTCAAATCTAGCAGAGCAATTTTAGCGTCTTTGGCTTTATCGCCCATTTTTGCTTTGGCCCACATACCAATCATTTCGCCGGCTTTAAAGTTGTCCGTTGCGAATGTCATGTCTGCTGCACTAGCAGGGCTAAGGGCGGTGTCTAACGCGATAACAAGCAAACCTGCATCTCGTGCTTTTTGAATAGTTGGAACAATAGCTGCTGTATCACTAGGTGTAATAAGAATACCTTTGGCGCCTGCAGCAATGAGGTTTTCGATTGCCTGAACCTGAGTTTCGTTGTCGCCGTCGTAACGGCCAGCAAACGTACGCAATTCAACACCAAGCTCAGTAGCTTTTTGCTGTGCGCCTTCTTTCATTTTTACGAAAAATGGATTGGTGTTGGTTTTGGTGATTAGACCAATGATTGGGGTTTCGGCCATAGCCACGGTAGACAAGGTGCCAGCCGCCACTAGACAAGCCAATTTTTTATACGGGATACGATGCATGAATTTCATTGTTTTTATAACTCCACTTTTTGTTTTTATTATTGGCAGCGATGCCATTCAAAACAGATCCAGCCCCGACTCTGCTTTGATAAAACACTATGGAGATAAAAAACTAATGAATAATTTCATCATTTAATCTTTTTTTGTAACATTTGTAATAGTTCAATATTCTATCTGAAATATTCCACTTAACTCTTTGATCGTAAAGGGTTTTGAAATGAACAAATCGTCATCTTTTAATTGATATTTTTGTTTCAATTCGTCTCTTGGCAAGCCAGACATCAGTAATATTGGGCCCGTAAAGCCAAACGAATCGGAATTCAGGCTGTGCGCCAGCTCAACACCACTCATAGTTCCTGCTAGGTTTACATCCGACACTATGGCATCAGGAACTATGGCTTTACTCAAGGCATTCATCACGGCTTCGGCACAATCAAAGGTTTGCACCATAAAGCCCATTTTTTCTAATTGTTCACGCATGACACGGCACACTTCCTCGTCGTCTTCCACAAGCCAAACGAGGCTAAATTCTGGCAACAAAATGCTATCTTGTTGGCTCGCTTTTTCATCTGCTACTACTGAACCTTCTATCAGGGGGTCTTGCTGTGTCATTTGCTGAGGCAAAAACAAACAAACACGAGTCCATTTGCCTTTTTCTGAAGTGACTTTGATTTCACCACCACTTTGCTTCACAAAACCATAAATCATACTCAAGCCCAAACCACTGCCCTTGCCAACAGGCTTAGTGGTAAAGAACGGCTCAAAAATGCGCCCAATGACGTCCTCATCAATCCCTTCGCCCGAATCTTCCACTCGAATTCGTATGGCTGGCACATCACTGTCTGGCAAGGTACATAATTTGGTTGAGAAAGATAAACGACCACCGTCCGGCATAGCGCTGGCGCTGTTCAACGATAAATTCAGCAAGGCATTCTCTAACTGCGAGGGGTCGATTAAGCTAACCACATTGGGACATTGCAAATCACTTTCAACAACAATATGCGAACCCACACTGTATTCAACCAAATCCAGCATACCTTCGATCAAATCGTCGATCGCAATCGATACGGGAAAGAGTTGTTGGCGGCGACTAAAGGCCAACAATCTCTGCACCAAATTGCTACTTTTCTCTGACACGACTAAGGCTCGCTCTATGTAACGTGCTTGATCCTCGGTTTGTGGAAAGGAGTCTGACAACATTTGTAGGTTGCCCATAATGGCGGCCAGAAGATTATTAAAGTCATGGGCGACACCACCGGTCAGCTGTCCTAGCATTTCCATTTTTTGCGCTTGTCTAAGCTGACTTTCTACGCTCTTACGTTCCGTTAAATCCGTATACAAGGTAACAAAACCACCTTCAGGCATAGGTTTGGAACGAAATTCGACAATTTTGCCAGAATCAAAATGACGCTCGAAACTTTGAAAACGCAAATGACGAGAGACGTTCACTTCTTCCATATGAACTTGCTGGTTCTCTAGATTTAGGTTTTTGTGCTGCCCTTGGTTAATTAGATTTTGCACTTCATCGATAGGCATGCCCACATGCAAATCATCATCTGATAAATCAAACAACTTCTGATAACCCGAATTCCAAGCAACCAAAGTTCCTTTGGCTGAAAACACACTCAACCCATCGTTCATATTATCAAAGATGGTTTCAAGCAAACGCTTTTGCTCCGACAACTCCGCTGTCACCTCTAAACGCCTTAGGGCATCGCGGCGAAAGACTTCGAAAGTGTCAGCCAAAGTACCTATTTCATCGTTTCGGCGTATTCCAGTATGCTTTGAATCCACACGCCCCAAAGATAGCTGCTCCATATCATTGGTAACCACACCTAAATCTTTCGTCATGCGCTGGCTGTATAAATACAAGCGAGTTAAGCCCAATAACAAAAACACCGAGATACCGATAATCCAATTTTGACCTCGCTCGACAAACGAAGAAACCTCCTGTCTTTGACGGCTTACTTTCTTCTGCAAGCCTCCTACGAAGTCACTAACCTGTTTACTCAACTGTTCAGATTTGGCGCGAATCGAAATCAATAGATAATTTTTGCGCTCTTGAATCTGATTCAAGCGTCGATGCGCCTTCAGCAAATCATCGGCAATGCTCGCCACTTGCTCGCTTTGTTCTGACAGCTTTAAACTTTTCAGCATACTTTCAGGCACCAAACTTGGAGACTCAAGTAACTGCAGCAACCAGACCAGACCTTGCTGGCTATCGACACTGGCTGCATGATCAGTAGGAGCCAATTGTCGAATACGAAATTGCTGAGCCAAGCTGTCCTCACGCAAGTACAACTCTTCTCGCACTAAGGCCACCAGCTCTTCAAGAGTCTTTTGTAAGTCATCTAGCCGCTCGTCAATGTCCCGCTGAAAGACAGAATCCGTTAAGCTGTCCGCCACACCACGCAATTCAAGAATGCGACGATGAATGCGCTCAGATTCGGTCTGTAATTGGAAAGGACGCCCAGAACCCGCGGTATAAGGCGCGATGGCAGCCAACTGGGCCACACCTTCGGCTAAGGTTAGTGAAGTAGAAATTTCGGGTAAGGTTTCAGATTCGAATTCAGATAAGGTAGCTTCACTGACACGCATAGATTGCCAGCCAATACCGACCATAAAAAATGCCACCAGGCTAATCGCTAAAATAGCCAGAGAGGCTTTTTGCCGGATGCTGGTAAAGCGCATTTAATTAGTCCGCACAGGGCCTTGGAAAAAGTAACCAAGTCCGCGTTGGGTTTTAATAAATTCTGGTGTTTTCGGGTTTGATTCTATTTTTCGTCTTAGACGCAAAATCAATACATCAACCGTGCGATCAAAGACTTCCGTCTCTAAACCTCGACTTTGCTCTATTAATTGTTCGCGAGAAAAAATACGATCAGGGTGACGAGCGAGCACTTCCAATAGAGAAAACTCCCCCAAGGTTAAGGTGACCAATTTGCCGTTTGGATCATGCAGCAGACGAGCCGTTAAATCCAACATCCAGCTTCCAAATTTTAAACAGTCATGATCTTGATTAATCGTACTTCCTGTCGTCGGTGGCACTTGATAAGAACGACGCAACAAAGCATGAATTCGCGCCGTGAGCTCGCGTAAATTAAACGGCTTCATCATGTAATCGTCTGCGGCTAACTCTAACCCTAAGATTCGATCTGTTTCATCCCCTTTGCCTGTTAACATCATAATAGGCATCACAAAACGCTCGCGTACTTCACGAGCAAGACTCAAACCATCTTCTTCGCGCAGATATAAATCCATCAGCACTAAATCCACGGGCTCAGCTTCAAGGTGAGACCACATCTGAGTACCATTTTCTGCTTCCAATACTTTGTAACCCTTTTGCGATAAGGCATCACAAAGCAACTGACGAATATCTTGATCGTCATCCACTACCAATAAGGTTTTTTTATGTTGTTCTGTCATTGTCTGGGCTGGAATCCATTATCGTTGTTATTAGGCGCACACCAAGTTAGAGAAGCGGCTATTATTGCGCTATTAATATCATGTTAAAGTTAATAGACAATTAACTAAAGGAAAAGCTTCTTGTGACATCGAAACTCATCCAGCTGACTTTCTTAGATCCTGAGCAATCCATTCAAGCAGAACCTGGAGAAACCATCATGTCGGCTCTTAAATCCGCAGGCATTCCAATCAAGCAAGCCTGTACCAATGGCGTATGTGGCGTTTGTCTCACCCCTTTATTATCTGGTGAAATTGATTACGCTCATCGCCAACCTCACGGTTTAAACGACAAAGAAAAACAAAATGGCTATTTCCTTCCCTGCATTGCGACATGCAAAACCGATATCGCCATCGACCGGCCTAAAGTGAGACTGCGTTAATCACGTAAAACCGTTATCATAAGTCTAGCGAATTAATGAGCCATCTTATGTCTAGCGAACTGCCAATTTATCAACTGATTCCCCAGCTGACCCAACAATTAGAGCATCACCACGAAGCGATTCTAGAAGCCGCTCCCGGCGCAGGTAAAACCACTGTGGTGCCCATTGCTTTGATAGATCAAACTTGGTTGAAAGGCCGTAAAATCATCATGCTAGAACCAAGGCGTTTAGCGGCAAAAGCCGCCGCCAAACGCCTTGCTGATACCTTACAGGAACCTTTAGGAAAACGTATTGGCTATCGTATCCGCCACGAAGGCAAAGAAAGTTTTCAAACCCAAGTATTGGTGGTTACCGAAGGCGTATTAACTCGCATGCTTCACGAAGATCCGAGTTTAGAGAATATTGCGCTCGTTATTTTTGATGAATTTCACGAGCGTAACCTTCACTCAGACTTGGCGTTTGCTTTATGTCTACAGGCACGGGAACTGTATCGCGACGAAGACCCCCTTAAACTTTTAGTGATGTCGGCCACTCTGGACACAGAAACACTGGAAGCACGACTTGGTTGCTCGACACTGACCAGCCAAGGGCGAAGCTTTCCAATCACGACTCATTACAGCAATAAAGCCCTGAAAAGCTTTCAAGTTACCGACGAGGTAGTGCGCATTACTTGCCAAGCTTTCAATGAAGAATCCGGCAGCCTATTGGTGTTCTTGCCCGGTCAAAAAGAAATTCGCCAAGCAGCGACACAGCTACAACAGCGCCTAGGTCATGAAGAACATCTCAGCATTCTACCTCTATATGGCGAACTTAGTTTAAAAGAACAAGAAACGGTTATTGAGCCAGTAATAGCGCCAGCCAGAAAAATCGTTTTGGCAACCAGCATTGCGCAAACCAGTTTAACCATTGAAGGAATCCGAGTTGTTATCGACAGCGGACTCAGCCGCGAGGCTCGCTTTGATGCCAGTACGGCTACGACAAGATTACACACTCGTCGTGCGACACAAGCCGAGACGATTCAACGGATGGGGCGAGCAGGACGCACCGAAGCTGGCGTTTGCTACCGGTGGTGGAGCGAAGAGCAACAACATCAACTTGCCCCTCAAGCCCAACCTCAGATAGAGATCAGTGACCTTGGCAGCCTAGTAATGGATTTGGCGAAATGGGGCGTGCAAGAACGCCTTGAACTGGATTGGATTACGCCACCGCCAAACAGTCATTGGCAACAAGCAATAGGCTTACTTTCTAACCTTCAGGCTCTGGAGCAATCCTCTGGGTCATTGCCCTCTTTGACATTAAGCCATCTTGGCGAGCAAATGAGCGAGCTTGGCATCGAACCTCGCCTCGCTAGACTGTTATTAGACGGCAAACTTATCAATAACAGCGATGCCGCCAGCGCCATCTGCACCATTTTGTCTGAAGGCGATCCACTCTCAAATCATCATAGCGACTTAGCAGACCGCCTCAATTGGTTAACAGGTCATTATCAGGCGCAAAGTAAACGACCAAGACAGAACTACTTAAAAGCACAGCAACAGTGGCAAAAACGCAGTCAGCAAATCAGCATTCAAGAAGTCTCCATTGATGATAAAAATGATCTCGCCTTTTTACTGATTCGAGCCTTTGCAGATCGTATTGCGCAACGCGTTGGGCAAGATCATGATAAGACTCGCTACAAACTCGCTAATGGAAGACTGGCAAGCCTGTCTTCTCTCGACCCTTGTGCACAAAGTGAATGGATTATTGCCTTAGACATCGGCGGACATCACGGTCAAGATGAAGACCGTATTTTCCTTGCCTGCCCCTTTGAGCTCGACTTGCTGCTCGCTAATTTCACCGATTTACTCATCATCAAACATCATCTTGCTTGGTCAAAAAAAGAGGCACGTTTGCTAAGTGAGTCACAACGCTGGATAGGTAAACTTTGCATTGATAAACAGAAGCTTACGACACCATCTGAAGAAGATATAAGCCAAGCTGTTTGCCAGTACATTCGTCAAGAAGGCCTTAGTGTTCTGCCTTGGAATGAATCCAGTAAACAGCTGAAAGCACGTATGCAATTCGCCTTCCTGCATGATCAACAGAACCCATGGCCAGACTGTTCTGATAATGGATTATTGCATGATTTAGAAACATGGCTTGGCCCCTATCTTGGGAAAGTGACCAATCAACAGGCCATAAATAAACTGGAGCTAAATGACATCTTACTAAGTCGGCTTGATTGGAACCAACAGCAACACCTTCATCAGAATGTCCCTGCAAGAATAACGGTGCCATCAGGAGCAAGTCATACCATAGACTACTGCGAGCAACAGCCAACCCTAAGAGTGAAACTGCAGGAAATGTTTGGCTATACAAAAAGCCCAACCGTACTGAATCAGATCATACGTATTGAATTGCTATCGCCAGGGCAAAGGCCACTTGCCGTCTCTCAAGATTTGGCCTTCTTTTGGCGTGAAGCCTATCCAGAAGTACGAAAAGAAATGCGTGGTAGATACCCAAAACACCCTTGGCCAGAAGATCCTCTCAGCGCGTTAGCAACATCGAAAACCAACCGAACATTACGATCATCTTAATTGACTGAGCGCTTGTTCGGTCAACTGCTGACTAAAAGGGGTATTCTTGGGGTGAGTTGGTGACCAACCCATAATAAAGCGATGAAAATCAGCCCAAGCGATAGGAAACAAATATTGCCATTCTTCGAGAACCTCTTGCGCAAAAGCTTGCGACTCCCCTTGCGCCATTAACTCTCGCCCCAATTCTAAGAAATAATGCTCCAGTAGATAATCTATATTTTCAGTCAATTCAGATTCAGGCAATGCACTCCCTAAAAGATACGCTAGATCCTGAACACCAACGCCACCACCGACATATTGAAAGTCCACAGCGGCAACCTGATTATCAAGTGGAGAAAAACAAAAATTAGCCACTTTAGCATCGCCATGCACAATGGTTTTAAAACGAGCATTATCTAAACATTTCGCCAATTCAGACGCGGCAGATTTTAATTCGCCCTCAGCCATGACAGACCATTCTTCATATCGAGTATCAAGGTGCCAATAGGTTCCCTTGCTCCATAAACCATTCGGCCAATTCGCAGGAGGAGTTTGATGAATAAAGCCCGCATGCAACGCCGCTAACCAGTTAATACAAGAGATTAAATAATCACTATTATTGGCATTGTATCGGTCTGAATAACCAGCAGCGTCTAAATCTTCCAATAAGGTTAATCGCTGTCCAGTATGTTTATCATAAAAGTCGCCATAACAAAGTGCGACACGAGCCAATATGTGGCATCGTGATGCCCAATTTCGATACCAATTCTGTTCTACTTCATATGAACGAACTTTACGTTGATGGCCATGATTAGAATGCCAGCCTTTAGGGTGAGATACCTCTAAAGGTATAGAGCAGTGCTTAACGATAACAAAAGAAACCGAATCATTCCCCGTCAATGAATAACGAATCACTTCACCATAACCACTCCATAAAGATTGAAGCACTTCTTCACGCTTAACGGTACAGGCTTTGCATTGCCGTTTAATAAAAATATCCGGAGTCATAAATCTTATTCACAGTAATTAATTACATAAATTAACAAAAAGATAGCATGTTCAGAATTTAGTCACTATTTTCGTAATGTATCTATAACGCCGTCATGATCTAATTTCTAAAAAATCAGCCCATAATAGAGGAAGTCTTTTCTAACCATGGAATCAAACAATAAACTCTCAAATCACAAACTCTTTAATATCGGCGTTAGGCTGGTAAAATTTGCTTGGGTTGTAGAAATACTCGCCGTCAGTATCGGCTTTCTTATTTCCATTATCGTATCATTTTCTGTCTATGCTGAACTTGATAAAATGGATAGAACCCTCAATTTTGGAGACTACAGCAGCATATTAGTTGCGGCGTTACCTTTCGTACTCGTAGCAGTAGTTGAAGCTTCTAAAATTCCTGTGGCTACAGCGATGATGTATGCAAAACATACTTCTTGGCGCATCCTATTCTTTATTGGCCTAGTTCTGCTTGCCTCTATCACCTTTGAAACCATGCTCAATGGCTTTGAACGTAACTTTTCTGGTTTGAATATTGCCATCGACGATAAGAAAAATGCCTCCTTATTATTACAAGGAAAAATCGATGATTTTGATCGCCGTAAAAAAGATATTGATATTATTGACCCTCAGGAGGTAGATAATAATTACCAAAATAGTATTCAGAATGCGAACTCAACATATTATCAGACCTTAGAAAAAGAACGAGAATACATCAATCGTCAAATTACCAAGCTCAGCTCAGATAACGAAACAATTCGAGGCTATCAAACAGAAATTACTGAGCTCAATCAAAAAGAACGTGAAATTTATGACGCTTGGGATGTAGAAAGAAGCGCCTTACAAAAGCGCTTACGTGGCTTATTAAACAGCTATGTTGCAGGCTCAGAAAACGATAAAGAAAAACTACAAAAAGAGCTAGACAAACTTAAAGCAGAAATGCAAAAAGAAATGGACGATGCTAATTTCTTTACACGCCCAACGGTTGAGAAAAAATATCGCCAACTAATCACTGAAAAAGAAAACCGCCTGTACACTGTAGCAGATCGCACCATTGGTGATGATGCACTTGCTAAACAAACAAAAAGTGAACAGCAGCTTCAGGATCAACTACAAGTACTCGGACAAGATTATCAAAAGCGTATCGATTTAGGGCGTCAGCGCATGGCTTATTTAGAAGGCCAAATTTTATCTCAAACAAAAGGCCTTGAAGAAAAGCGCGATAGCTATAGAACCAATTACGATAAAGTTGCTCAGCAAGCTGCTCAAAACCGCAATGGAACAGTTTCACGATCCGCCAGCGAAAAAGAGTCTCAGCTAGCACAGTATGATGAAATTCAAATAGAAGTAAGAGCCATTGATAATCAAATTTATGGTCTTAAACAAGAACAAACCTTACTGAAAAATGATATTAACCGCTTGGTTAACTCAAACCAAATTTATCGTCTTGCAGCTTACGTCAGTAATAAAGAGCAAGCGATTGACGTTCCTAAATCAACTGTCGGATTGGTTGCTTTGGTATGGTTTGCCTCATTGGCCTTTATTAGTGCGGTAACAGGGGTTTTTCTTGCGATTGCAGGTATCTATATGCAGCGCATCTATGCCAAAGATGACGAGTACGAAACGCACTCACATCATAGCGCGTTGAGCACCAGTCAAAAAGAGCAATAACGAGTAGGCAAGTCAACTAATCATTGTTAGATAAAACCAGTGTAGATTCTCTACTCTGGTTTTTTTTGTTTAACAAATAACAAGCCAGATAGGAAAATATCAAAAGTTATGAACAAAATACTTCAATCCAAGCGGCAAATCGCATACTGAATACGTGGATCAAAAATATAGCCTAAAAAAATTGTGCATAACAACCACGCTTATCCCCACAATCATTTAACATATCCGCCACTAGGTATAAAAACAAACATCTCACACACAAACTAAACAAACACTATATCTGCTTTCTAATTGCAGCACTTCTATAACTTTCTCCTGACCTCTTTCTCTCAATAAAAATATTCTGCTTCATAAAAATAGATGAGCAAGTTTATGCGATTAAGAATGATCAAAATAAAAGGTATGAAAAACAGACGTTGCTCATTCGCCCTTGTCTTAAATTCGCGCTGAGCTTAATAACCTCCTCCAACCTCCCCATGAGAAGGAGCAAAAGTGTAGTGGTCTAATAAAACCGGACACCATTTTAGGTGGTAACATTGCCACATTAAGAGAGGTGTTTAATGACAAAACGTCGTGTATTTTCAGCAGAGTTTAAGCATGAAGCCGCCAGCTTAGTACTCGATCAAGGCTACAGTTTTACTGAGGCCTGCCAGTCCCTTGGCATTGGTGAGACAGCTCTACGACGCTGGGTTGGTCAGCTTAAAGATGAACGAGGTGGTGTCACACCAAAAGCGAAAGCTTTGACACCAGAACAGCAGCGCATACAAGAGCTTGAAGCCAAAATTAGTCGATTAGAAAGGGAAAAAGCCATTCTAAAAAAGGCTACAGCTCTCTTGATGTCGGACGACCTAGAACGTATGCGCTAATTGATAAGTTAAGAGAGCAAGAAGCGACAGAGGTACTTTGTGACTTGTTTGGCGTTCCAGGCAGTAGTTACTACGATTACCTCAAGCGTAAGCAGAAGATTGATGTTGAACGGTTAACACTGCGTAGTCTAGTGGTTCAGCATTTCAATGAGAGCCGTGGTGCGGCGGGAAGCCGAACATTACAGAATATGTTGCAGGATGAAGGCTATACACTGGGTCGCTTCAAAGTCAGAAACTTAATGAAGGAAGCTCGCTTATGCAGTAAACAACCAGGAAGGCATCGCTATAAGGATACAGGAGGCGAACAACCAGATATCCCTAATCATCTGAGTCGAGAGTTCAATGTGAGTGCCCCTAATCAAGTTTGGTGTGGCGATATTACTTATATCTGGGCAGAAGGTCGCTGGCACTACTTAGCTGTCATTTTGGATTTATATCGAAGGCGTATTATTGGCTGGGCGTTCTCATCAAATCCCAATGCAGAGCTTGTTATAAAAGCTTTAGATATGGGTTATGAACAGCGTGGTCGACCAAAAGGTGTGATGTTCCATTCGGATCAAGGAAGCCAATACGCGAGTCGAAAATTTAGACAACGGCTATGGCGTTATCGCATGAAGCAAAGTATGAGCCGCCGAGGAAATTGCTGGGACAATGCTCCCATGGAGAGAGTGTTTAGAAGTTTGAAATCCGAGTGGGTTCCAAAGGCAGGATACATGACTCAAAACGAAACAAAACGAGATATCAGTTTTTATCTGATGGATTATTATAACTGGCGCAGGCCGCATCAATATAACAACGGGATGCCACCTGCCAAAGCGGAAGAGCAACCTAATTTACTGTCCGGAATTAGTTGACCACTACAAAAGTACCTAAGCAGTTATCCTGCTTCGTCCCTCCCTTTAGCTATCTTGGCATTGGATTCGCGCTGACGCGTTGAGCTTGCGAAACAGGCGCAAGCGAAGGCAATGACAAGATGGTATTCCTACAGGCAAAAGAATTTTCTGCAGACGAAAAAAAGCCCTGACAGCGTAGCTATCAGGGCCTTCTTAATATAAAGCTTGACGACTGATGCCGACTGTCACATGCGTGTCTTTGATAAAGAGCCCCACACGCATGTGGGAGCAATCCTATTACACCGCCTAAACGAAAAAACCCCGCCCTGCTTAGCAGGACGGGGTTCTTTTCAATATAAAGCTTGACGACGACCTACTCTCACATGGGATCTCCCACACTACCATCGGCGATGGCGCTTTTCACTTCTGAGTTCGGGATGGGATCAGGTGGTTCAACGCCTCTATGATCGTCAAGCAATTCGTTTTGCGTTTGTTTTGAGCTATGCGTTTATTGCATTGTCTTTCGACTTGTCTCAAAACACGCGAATACGTGCTTGGATCTTTAACAATTCATTTTGAAATAGAGATAACCAAGTATCAAACCGATGTTGTTTTCATCGTAATTCTATGTGTCTTTGTCATTTTGATGATCTTGAGCCTTCACTCTTCTCATCCAAAACCACTTTGGTGTTATATGGTCAAGCCTCACGAGCAATTAGTATTGGTTAGCTCAATGCCTCACAGCACTTACACACCCAACCTATCAACGTCCTAGTCTCGAACGGCTCTTCAGGGGACTTATGTCCCAGTGAGATCTTATCTTAAGGGAGGCTTCCCGCTTAGATGCTTTCAGCGGTTATCCCGTCCGAACATAGCTACCCGGCAATGCCACTGGCGTGACAACCGGAACACCAGAGGTTCGTCCACTCCGGTCCTCTCGTACTAGGAGCAGCTCCTCTCAAATCTCAAACGTCCACGG
>NZ_PTXN01000037.1:0-2500 GCF_012726345.1 Marinomonas sp. UCMA 3892 | reverse complement strand
TTGTTTTTAACTTTCTTTTTGGTTTTTTAGCCAAACATAGAAAGTTTTAAATAAATATAATAATTGTGTTGACCTTGTTATAGTTATCTCTATAATACGCCTCCACGATTTGAGGGAAGCTATTGGTTAGCTTTTCTCGGGTCTAAATGTAATGTTTAGACCAGCTCTTTAACAATTCAAATTTTGAAATAGACGATAATCAAGCGTCAAACCGGTGGAAAGCACTTTAACCTAGTGACTTTCTAAATCGTAAATCCAGAGGGGTACAAAAGCCCTTTGGTATGTGATCTGAGTGTTGTTTTAATACTGACTCTTCTTAGAGTTGGGAATTAGAAAACTATTTTGGGTTATATGGTCAAGTGACCAAGCGTGCACGGTGGATGCCTTGGCAGTCAGAGGCGATGAAGGACGTGGTAATCTGCGAAAAGGTTCGGGGAGTTGATAAACAAGCTTTGATCCGAACATGTCCGAATGGGGAAACCCACTCTACTTGTAGAGTATCCCACAGTGAATACATAGCTGTGTGGAGGCGAACCCGGGGAACTGAAACATCTAAGTACCCGGAGGAAAAGAAATCAACCGAGATTCCCTAAGTAGCGGCGAGCGAAAGGGGATTAGCCCTTAAGTGGTTTTGGTGTTAGTAGAAGGCTCTGGAAAGTGCCGCGATAGAGGGTGATAGCCCCGTATACGAAAACACCTTAATCATGAAAACGAGTAGGACGGGACACGTGTTATCCTGTCTGAATATGGGGGGACCATCCTCCAAGGCTAAATACTCCTGACTGACCGATAGTGAACCAGTACCGTGAGGGAAAGGCGAAAAGAACCCCTGTGAGGGGAGTGAAATAGATCCTGAAACCGTGTACGTACAAGCAGTGGGAGCGGACTTGTTCCGTGACTGCGTACCTTTTGTATAATGGGTCAACGACTTATTTTCAGTAGCAAGGTTAAGCACATAGTGGAGCCGTAGGGAAACCGAGTCTTAATAGGGCGTTTAGTTGCTGGGAATAGACCCGAAACCGGGCGATCTATCCATGAGCAGGTTGAAGGTTGAGTAACATCAACTGGAGGACCGAACCCACATCCGTTGAAAAGGCTGGGGATGACTTGTGGATAGGAGTGAAAGGCTAATCAAGCTCGGAGATAGCTGGTTCTCCTCGAAAGCTATTTAGGTAGCGCCTCGTATCTCACCATTGGGGGTAGAGCACTGTTTGGGCTAGGGGGTCATCCCGACTTACCAACCCCATGCAAACTCCGAATACCAATGAGTGCAATTACGGGAGACACACAGCGGGTGCTAACGTCCGTTGTGGAAAGGGAAACAACCCAGACCGTCAGCTAAGGTCCCAAAGTTACAGTTAAGTGGGAAACGATGTGGGAAGGCTTAGACAGCTAGGAGGTTGGCTTAGAAGCAGCCATCCTTTAAAGAAAGCGTAATAGCTCACTAGTCGAGTCGGCCTGCGCGGAAGATATAACGGGGCTCAAACTGTACACCGAAGCTACGGATGCTTARTTTAYTAGGCATGGTAGAGGAGCGTTCTGTAAGCCGTTGAA
This sequence comes from Marinomonas sp. UCMA 3892, assembly GCF_012726345.1. GTDB lineage: Bacteria > Pseudomonadota > Gammaproteobacteria > Pseudomonadales > Marinomonadaceae > Marinomonas. Next base: position 946 of record NZ_PTXN01000037.1, on the reverse strand, counting down.
GGTCAAGCTGTAAGGCAGGCTGGAGGTATCAGAAGTGCGAATGTTGACATGAGTAACGATAAGGGGAGTGAAAAACTCCCCCGCCGGAAGACCAAGGTTTCCTGTCCCATGTTAATCAGGGCAGGGTGAGTCGGCCCCTAAGGCGAGGCAGAAATGCGTAGTCGATGGGAAACAGGTTAATATTCCTGTACTCGTGCATATTGCGATGGAGAGACGGAGAAGGCTAGGCCAGCACAGCGATGGTTGTCTGTGTTTAAGGCGGTAGGTTGAGGGCTTAGGCAAATCCGGGCCCTCTTAAGACCGAGAACTGATGACGAGCCCTCTTTTGGGCGAAGTGGTTGATGCCATGCTTCCAGGAAAAACTTCTAAGCTTCAGATATGCAGGAACCGTACCCCAAACCGACACAGGTGGTCAGGTAGAGAATACCAAGGCGCTTGAGAGAACTCGGGTGAAGGAACTAGGCAAAATGGTACCGTAACTTCGGGAGAAGGTACGCCGGCCGGTGTGAAGGACTTGCTCCGTAAGCACTAGTCGGTCGAAGATACCAGGTGGCTGCGACTGTTTATTAAAAACACAGCACTCTGCAAACACGAAAGTGGACGTATAGGGTGTGACGCCTGCCCGGTGCTTGAAGGTTAATTGATGGGGTTAGCGCAAGCGAAGCTCTTGATCGAAGCCCAAGTAAACGGCGGCCGTAACTATAACGGTCCTAAGGTAGCGAAATTCCTTGTCGGGTAAGTTCCGACCTGCACGAATGGCGTAACGATGGCCACACTGTCTCCACCCGAGACTCAGTGAAATTGAAATCGCAGTGAAGATGCTGTGTATCCGCGGCTAGACGGAAAGACCCCGTGAACCTTTACTATAGCTTCACAGTGAACTTTGAACCTACTTGTGTAGGATAGGTGGGAGGCTTTGAAGTGCAGACGCCAGTTTGCATGGAGC
>NZ_PTXN01000039.1 GCF_012726345.1 Marinomonas sp. UCMA 3892 | reverse complement strand
TCCGTAGCTTCGGTGTACAGTTTGAGCCCCGTTATATCTTCCGCGCAGGCCGACTCGACTAGTGAGCTATTACGCTTTCTTTAAAGGATGGCTGCTTCTAAGCCAACCTCCTAGCTGTCTAAGCCTTCCCACATCGTTTCCCACTTAACTGTAACTTTGGGACCTTAGCTGACGGTCTGGGTTGTTTCCCTTTCCACAACGGACGTTAGCACCCGCTGTGTGTCTCCCGTAATTGCACTCATTGGTATTCGGAGTTTGCATGGGGTTGGTAAGTCGGGATGACCCCCTAGCCCAAACAGTGCTCTACCCCCAATGGTGAGATACGAGGCGCTACCTAAATAGCTTTCGAGGAGAACCAGCTATCTCCGAGCTTGATTAGCCTTTCACTCCTATCCACAAGTCATCCCCAGCCTTTTCAACGGATGTGGGTTCGGTCCTCCAGTTGATGTTACTCAACCTTCAACCTGCTCATGGATAGATCGCCCGGTTTCGGGTCTATTCCCAGCAACTAAACGCCCTATTAAGACTCGGTTTCCCTACGGCTCCACTATGTGCTTAACCTTGCTACTGAAAATAAGTCGTTGACCCATTATACAAAAGGTACGCAGTCACGGAACAAGTCCGCTCCCACTGCTTGTACGTACACGGTTTCAGGATCTATTTCACTCCCCTCACAGGGGTTCTTTTCGCCTTTCCCTCACGGTACTGGTTCACTATCGGTCAGTCAGGAGTATTTAGCCTTGGAGGATGGTCCCCCCATATTCAGACAGGATAACACGTGTCCCGTCCTACTCGTTTTCATGATTAAGGTGTTTTCGTATACGGGGCTATCACCCTCTATCGCGGCACTTTCCAGAGCCTTCTACTAACACCAAAACCACTTAAGGGCTAATCCCCTTTCGCTCGCCGCTACTTAGGGAATCTCGGTTGATTTCTTTTCCTCCGGGTACTTAGATGTTTCAGTTCCCCGGGTTCGCCTCCACACAGCTATGTATTCACTGCGGGATACTCTACAAGTAGAGTGGGTTTCCCCATTCGGACATGTTCGGATCAAAGCTTGTTTATCAACTCCCCGAACCTTTTCGCAGATTACCACGTCCTTCATCGCCTCTGACTGCCAAGGCATCCACCGTGCACGCTTGGTCACTTGACCATATAACCCAAAATAGTTTTCTAATTCCCAACTCTAAGAAGAGTCAGTATTAAAACAACACTCAGATCACATACCAAAGGGCTTTTGTACCCCTCTGGATTTACGATTTAGAAAGTCACTAGGTTAAAGTGCTTTCCACCGGTTTGACGCTTGATTATCGTCTATTTCAAAATTYGAATTGTTAAAGAGCAAGTTTAGTGCAAAGCACTAAGTCAGAGACTAAAAATCACCCAACACAATAAAATGTAAGATGCTTAGCGTCTTGCTTAGAACTCTCTCTAAATCTTTCGCACAGAATGATCTGTAAATGGTGGAGCTATGCGGGATCGAACCGCAGACCTCCTGCGTGCAAAGCAGGCGCTCTCCCAGCTGAGCTATAGCCCCATTTCTCTCTAGATCGTATTTGGTGGGTCTGGGCCGATTTGAACGGCCGACCTCACCCTTATCAGGGGTGCGCTCTAACCAACTGAGCTACAGACCCAAATACTTTCTGTGCTTCTTATAAACTAGATATTGTATTCAACAAGTGACTTGYTAATACCATCAGATAATTTGTGTGAACGCTCACCAGAGGTTTCTATCGTTTAAGGAGGTGATCCAGCCCCAGGTTCCCCTAGGGCTACCTTGTTACGACTTCACCCCAGTCATTGACCACTCCGTGGTAACCGCCATCCCCGAARGGTTAAGCTAGCTACTTCTGGAGCAATCAACTCCCATGGTGTGACGGGCGGTGTGTACAAGGCCCGGGAACGTATTCACCGTGACATTCTGATTCACGATTACTAGCGATTCCGACTTCATGGAGTCGAGTTGCAGACTCCAATCCGGACTACGACGTACTTTCTGGGATTCGCTTACTCTCGCAAGTTCGCAGCCCTCTGTATACGCCATTGTAGCACGTGTGTAGCCCTACTCGTAAGGGCCATGATGACTTGACGTCGTCCCCACCTTCCTCCCTGTCCCTTATACACATCCCGAGCCCTCGACACTCCAGAGAACCTCGTATGCCGTCCTCTCCCTGACAACAAAAA
>NZ_PTXN01000035.1 GCF_012726345.1 Marinomonas sp. UCMA 3892 | reverse complement strand
ATCTGAGCCATGATCAAACTCTTCAGTTAAAAAGTTTGCTTACTCAAAATCTATTACACTAACAATAACTTAATCATTCCATCGTCCCGAAGAACAACAAAACAACATAAAGCGAATTGACGTGTTAGACGTTTCGCAAGACTTCAATTTTTTTGATCATCTCGAATCAGTTAAAAACTGATCCGGACAATCTTCTGAAGCCTCCAGCGAGCGCCCACACAAATTATCTGATTATCTATTTTAAAGAGCGGGCTGACTTGAATACTTAACCAGATCTTAATCTAGTTAGTTGAACTTGATCTTCGTTGCTCTGAAGCCTTGTCCGTGTCAGCGAGGGCGTATATTAAGGATCTACAGATTTTGTGCAACCCTTTTCGACATTTTCTTTCAATTTATTTTAAATAAAAGAGTATTCGTTCATAAAACCATCAAAAACGGCTCATTTTGGTTGTTAAATAACCAAAAACACATAAAGACAAACCCATTAATCCAATAATGTAGGCATAACCACGGGCACCGAACGCACGACTTTCATCTCTTGGGAATCAATCGCTACTTGATAGGCAATCACTTCCACCCCTTTCTTTACCACTTCAACAAAAGCCTGCGCATACTTTTTATCTATATGTGCAGCTGGAGTCACTGAGTTTATCCCTGTATGGCTCACACAAAAGAACATTACTGCTCGATGACCTTCTTCAACCATCTTCGCCAGTTCATATAAGTGTTTGCGACCACGATCCGTCACCGCATCCGGAAAGTACCCCAAACCATCCTCTTCTAATAGGGTGACGTTTTTCACTTCCACGTAGCACTTACGACCATCATTGCCTGTGAGCAACCAATCAATGCGGCTTTTTTCACCGTATTTCACTTCCGCTTTTTGTTCAGGGTATTCTGCAAGCTCTTTCACCACTCCATTGGAAATGGCTTCACCGACCAACTTGTTTGGGTAACCTGTATTAATACACGCTAGATACTGAGCATCGACTTCCACCAGCTCCCAAGTATAAGCCAGCTTACGCTTTGGGTTGTCACTTTTAGACAACCAGACACGAGCCCCATCCTGCTGGCATCGTTTCATGGAGCCGGTATTTGGACAGTGGGCTACCACAATCTCACCATTTGGCAGTTCGATGTCAGACAAAAAACGTTTATAGCGTTTAATCAATTTCCCTTCTATTAAGGGAGTTGGAAATTTCACAACAGAACTCCAGAATTTTTTATGAAAACCATCACAATCAAAAACAGCCACTCTCATATAAGGAAAGGCATTTTCATAGATCTTAAACAGACACCAAAGTTATGAGTGCCCTAGGCGGTTGCGCAAACCCAATTGGTACAATAGGATCATTAGATCATTGATTTGGAGTTTCGCTTTGTGATGGATACGGTTCGTAATATTAATCAGCACTTTTGGAGTAGCAAGGGTATTCCATTCCTCACAATACGCACAACTCAAAACAGCACACAGAGCTATAAAGCACACTGCCACTCCGAACTATCCATTGGCATCATTGAGTCAGGAACAACACAGTTAACCTTACAAAACAATGAGATGATGCTTGAAAAAGCGGACATTGTTCTTATTGAACCCAACGTCGTTCACTCCTGTAATCCCTTGCAGGGTCAACCACGCAGTTACCACATGCTCTATATCGACAACATATGGTGCTGCAACCTGTTGTCGAAACTCTATGGTTACGAGATTAAAAAATACGACTGCCAACACAATTTGCTACCAGCTCTAGACAGTGAGATAAAACTATCGGAGCTAATCCATGCATTGTTAAATCAAGACAACGAGGAAACAGCAAGCCGCCTAGAGAGGCAGGTGTTTAATCTAATCAGCCGCTATTGCTCACCCACTATAGAACATGAAGACGAAAGCCATTTAGCCGGTGAACTAAAAACTCGACTCTTACAAGATATAACACAAACTCCGTCCCTTGATGTCATAGCGAAAGAGCTTGGCAAACCTGCGGAAACATTAATCCGCCGTTTTAAAAAGCACTACGGCATCACGCCAAAATCCTTTCTTAATAATAATCGGATTGAACAAGCTAAGATTTTATTGAGACAAGGAATGAGCATTGTGGATGTCTCCGCGGAAGTTGGCTTTTCAGATCAAAGCCAACTACATCGCACCTTTGTGAATTATACCGCTTCAACACCCCGCCAATATCAACAAGGAACGTCAATTTTCGACAATATTCCCTGACACCCAAAGCCTATAGTTGGAAAAAATAATCTATAGGTAACCTGTTATGTCAATTGCAACTCTTCTTCCTGCCGCTTTCCCTGCATTAGCATTGGCTCACTTCGTCGCGCTATTAAGCCCAGGACAGGACTTTTTCCTAATTATTGCCCACTCTATCCGCCATCGATTGCAAGGCAGTCGCTTTATCTGCCTTGGCGTCGCCCTAGGTAATGCTATTTATATCGCACTAGTAATACTGGGTTGGGCAAACCTTCGAGACAACCAAACAGCTTTTGCATTGATTCAAGCCGCTGGCGCCATTTACCTTTTATGGGTTGGGCAAAAACTCCTACGAAGCAAAAAAAACAACGCACTACTGGAAACCGGCCAAGAGACCCCACCCTCCGCAATGCACCAACTTTTCCTTGGGTTAAACTCCGCCCTACTCAATCCTAAAAACGCTTTATTTTATATGAGCTTAATGACTGTCATCCTTGGTAATGAGGTGACATTGATTCAACAAATCTCTTGCGGCGTATGGATGTTCCTCGCGGTACTATTATGGGACTTATTTATCGCGGCAGCCATTGGTCGCCCCCAAGTTCAAACCTATTTAAAAGCCTATATACACATTGTAGAAAGAGTGGCTGGCGCCATTTTAATGGGCTTTGGCCTGGCCTTATTTGCGGGATATTTTCTTTAACATTAATCTGGCTGTTTAAACCATGGGGGGGAATAGGCAAAATTACGTCTAGGAAAGACCAAGCCTGAAGGCTTTGACAGAGTATAATATCCAACCTAATGGGTGTTTTCCGACATTTACTGGTTACACCGCCAAGATTATTCCATTGTTTCAGGCTAGGTATGAAAGTAGAAGAAAGCTATCGTCGGGATTTAAACCTGTTAGTGGCGTTACAAATCCTCGTTGAGGAGTGCAGTGTCAGCAAAGCTGCTGCTCGCTTAAACCTAAGCCAATCCGCCATGAGCCGAGTTCTGGGACGATTACGCACATTACTATCGGACCCTTTATTTACTCGTCAAGGACAATACTTGGTTCCAACCGAAAAAGCTTTGTCAATGAACAGAGCGTTAGGCGAACCTCTCAACTCTCTAAGACAACTCTTATCCCCCATTGATTTTGACCCTAAGTCCTGTGATCAAACATTCACTATTGTGACGACAGATTATGCAATGCAAACCATTTTACCTTTTGCCTTGCCGCGCATTTATCAAGAAGCTCCCAATGTCGCTTTCGAGTTTTTGCCATTACAAGACGAACATTTAAAAGAACAACTCACCTACGGCCGAGCGGATTTGGCGATTTGCCGCCCCATACATTCAATTGAGCCATTACAGTATGAAACATTGGGACGAGTTGGAGTGTCATGTCTATTATCTAAGCAACACCCGCTAGCCAATAAACAAATGAGCCTAGAGGATTATTTAAATTTCCCTCACGCCATGATCGCCATAAGCGATGGCGTTAAATCTCTTCTTGAGCAAGCACTAGAAAATAAACCAAAACGCCAAATGGTTCTAAGGGCCTATCATTTGGAGGCAGCACTGGCCATTGTAGATATGATGCCACTTATTATTACCGTACCAGCCGATTTAGCCTATTTAATGTCTGAGCGCTATGACCTGATCGTAAAACCTTTACCCTTTCATTTTACGCCGTTTGATTATTCCATGATTTGGCATCCCCGATGCGAGTACTCCCCATCACAGAAATGGTTAAGAAGTATTGTAAAAGAAGAGTGCGGAAAACTAATAGCTAAACGCGTAGTAGATATGGGGCTGGATGCGGAGCTAACGCCATAGTTCAGCCTAATTAATAATAAATTTAATTTATGTATATTTTGCATAGATCACTTCACTTTTTATCATTTGAGTACCTACCAAATACTCTCTAAACTCCGCCCATATACTAGTTAAGCGCACATACGCACTTGTTTCATTCCACTGTCGCTAAAGTGCTGAGATTGTTAACTATGTTGTGTCTGTCATTGACCTTTATCTATCGCTCACCAAGCCCAGAGAAAAAGTGACAGCGCAAACCATTAACCGTGGTGGCCATAAATCCATAGGAGGAAACAAAGAACTATCTCATCCCATAGCCATAATTAAGAGCAATATTATGTTTAGTTTCCGGTTTCCACTCCTAGTTTGGCTAGGCATAGGAATATTGATTACCAGCCTAGGGATCAGGCAGTCTTTTGGTATCTTCATGGCTCCCATTTCCGACTATTTCCATACGGGACGAGAGTTCTTCAGTTTTGCCATTGCCTTGCAAAACCTACTGTTTGGCGCGTTCCAGCCATTTGTTGGCATGGCCGCTGACCGTTGGGGGCCAAAACGCATCATCATTTTAGGTGCTATCTCTTACGCCTTGGGTCTGTACTTAACATCGATCACAGTCGAACCCACCATGATGTACATAACATTAGGTGTACTGGTTGGACTGGGGTTAAGTGCCACCAGCTACGTGATCGTACTGGGTGCCATTGCGAAAGTAGTACCTGCGCAACATGCGGCAAAAGCCTTCGGCCTAACTACAGCTGCAGGGTCATTTGGCATGTTTGCAATGATCCCAGGTGCGCAAACCATGTTGAGCATTTATGACTGGCAAAGCGCCATGCAGATATTCGCCGTTATGTGCAGCTTCATCGTGGTGTTTGCTCTATTCATTAAGACCGCAAAAAAAGAGGCTCATAACACAACAGCTGTACAAGAAGACAAACAAACAATAAAAGAAGCCTTGAAAGAAGCCTTCTCACACAAAGGATATTGGCTAATTCATATTGGTTTCTTTGTGTGCGGTTTCCATGTCATGTTTATCGCCACCCACCTTCCAAGCTACGTACTAGATAAAAACCTCCCAGCATCCACTGCCGCTATGGCACTGGCCTACGTGGGTATATTTAACATCCTAGGATCTTACTTCTGGGGCGCCATGGCAGACCGATTTAGCAAACATTATGTTATGTCAGCCTTGTACTTCGTACGTACCGCTGTCATCGCCGCCTTTGTGTTAATACCAACAACCGAACTAACAGCCGGCATTTTCGGTGCTGCAATCGGCTTTTGCTGGTTAGGAACCGTCCCCATTACATCAGGCTTAGTACGTCAAATCTTTGGTGCTCGCTACCTATCAACGCTCTATGGCTTGGTGTTTTTCTCTCACCAAATTGGCAGCTTCTTGGGGGCATGGGTCGGTGGGTTGATCTACGACTATTACGGTTCTTACGACCCAATTTGGTGGTCAGCCGTCATCCTCGCCTTTATCTCGGCATTGCTACATCTACCAATAGACGACAGACCTGTCTTACGTTTAAGAATGGCAACAGCCTAATTCACACAGGCCCCTAACATGAAATGTTGGGGGCTTTTTTAAAGCAACACTGATCATCAGCCAACAAAAAGCCCGCTTCAAATAAAGCGGATTTTTAGGTGTTTCTATTTATTCAGTTAAGGCGTAATTAACCCACTCGAATATCAATGAGAAGAAAATCAACTTAAATAACAGCTAGTTAGAAGTACTACCTTTCTCAATACCATCATCTGTACCATGCGCAGAGTTTTTATTTTTTGCAGCTCGTCGAGGTTATGAGTGTCTTATTTATTTGGAATCCAAAGTCTATATAACTAGGGCCAATATAATTGGCCCTAGTTATTCAGGTGACTGAATTACGTAGATGAAAAAGGAGTTATTCAACAGTAATAAATAATTACCCTATATGCGTATTTAACCACTGCTCAGTATCTTGAGTTTCAATTCCTTTTTTAAAATTGTACGTTTTCTCGATATTCCACCACATGCCATCACCAAGAGCAAAGGCTGCCCGGTACCTTAGCATTTGGTCGTCAGGGTTTTTAGTTAGCTCAGTTTGCAGGTTATCCAAACTGAGAACATTACGTGTGCAAGGCTTATTACTGAAGCTATCAACTACATCAGCTAAGTCACCGTAACTAATAGTATCACCAGCAACAAAGACGACGTCATTGATGATTCGGGGGGATTCTAATAAGATTTCAGTGGTTAATTTACCAATATCTTCAGGGGCGGTTACCGTGACTTTATTATCCCAACTGCCAAGTGCGTTGATATAGCCTTCTTCTAAGTTAACCACATCAAAGGCTGGTTCAAACAGAAAACTAGTAAACATACCGGTAGAGACAATGACCCACTCAGTACTTTGCTGCTGGCGTAAAATAGATCTAACCTCATACTGTTCATCGAATACTGGTTGACCACTTCCTTTACCTACTACATCGTAATCTACACCAAATTGCCACGGGAAGTACCGCGCAACACCCGCCTCTAGAGCAGCTTGTGTGATTCTTGTTTGAGTACCTAAACCCGCAACAAAGCCTGTACAATTTATAATTGTATTAAACTCAGAAAAAAAGACAACTAAGGCTTCTTGACTAATGTTACTTAAATCTAATGCCTTAAATTTCACCCCTTTTGCTGTAAACGTCCTCAATGACTCGTCAACCGGTGTTGCACCATTCTCAAGTGAACTAGGCGAGACTAAAACTGTTATATCCCCACCCAATGCAGATACTCTAGGTTGTAATGCATTAAGAACCGCTAGACCAAGCTGACCAGCCCCCATGACAAGTATTTTTGATACATCTACGTTTAAATTATGATTCATAAATTGATTACTCTCTATTGATTGTTTCGAAATGAAGTGTAATTTAGATTATTCAAAGTGATAATAGCTAGTTATAGGTTAAACTGTTCTTAATTTTGGGATAATGGTGGACATAATGGATCGCTTCGAAGGTATGAGAGTATTTGTTCAAGTTGTAGATGCGAAGCATTTCGGTAAGGCGGCTGAGGCTCTTAATATACCTAAATCCACGGTATCCAGAATTATAAAAGAGATGGAAGATTATTTAGGGGTCAAGTTGTTACAGCGAACCACACGCAAGTTAAGCGTAACGCCCGATGGTGAGAGTTATGCAACACAATGTCGACATATACTCGCAGAAATATCAGCAATAGAGTCCAACTTTCCAAACAAAGCTAGAAATCCAAGTGGCAGGCTAAAAGTGAGTATGCCAACATCCTTAGCGCATCATTCTATTTTACCAAAAATTAGCGAGTTTATTGATAAATATCCAGATATTGAGCTCTTACTTTGTACCAGCGATAAGAATGTTGACTTATTTCATGACGGCTATGATTGTGTCATTCGTGCTGGAGAAATTGAAGACTCAACATCATTAGTTGCACGCCCACTCATTACTTCATCTTGGGTTGTGGTCGCATCGCCAACCTATATAAAGCGCTTTGGAAAACCAGAGAACTTAGATGAATTAACTAAGCACCATTCTATCGGCTATCTAAGTCAAAGCTCTGGGCGTGTAATTAACTGGCAGTTTATTGATAACGAAGAAAACGTTAAGGTTCAAATGAACGAAACACTAAAAGTGAATGATACTGATACGTTCATAAACTGTGGGTTGCAGGGCTTAGGTTTAATACGCATCGCTAGCTATTTAGCACAACCCTATATAGACAATGGTAAATTTATACCAGTTCTTGAACAATACCAGACGCCGATGATACCACTATCCCTCGTTTACCCTCACAGTAAACATTTAAACCTGTCATTTCGAGTTTTCGCTGATTGGATTCAATCCGTTTTGACTACGGCTTAACAATTTAATAGATACATTCCATGCTCAGCGCTTTGTTTGGCCTTTTCTTATGTAGATGGGGTAAAGTGTAAGAACGCTGAATCACTAATTGAATAGGATCGAGAAACACTTTCACTTTTGCAAAGCGGCAGATCATCTTGGGGTAAGTCGTTCAGCTTTGAGCCATGTTATAAAAGGCTTAGAGGCATATCTAGGCTGTCAATTGCTAAGACGTACTACTCGCAGTGTTTCCTTAACACCAGCTGGGGAACATTTATTCTCAGGCTTATCGCCAATCCTTAGTGATTTGGATCAATTACTGTTTGATTCTGGTCACGACAAAGAGCACTTACTCGGAGAAGTTAGAATTAATGGCAATGAGTCGGCGATAGCTTATTTATTGGAACAAATTGTCCCTATATTTCGAGAACGTTACCCTAGCATTAAATTGGATCTTGTTAGTGATGGCAAGTTAAGTGATATTACTCAAGACGGATTTGATGCAGGAATCCGACTTGGAGAGTCTCTTCTTAAGGATATGATTGCTATTCCTCTTGGCCCTGAAGTTCGGTTTATTGTCGTCGCATCGCCTCAATATTTAAATCAATATACTGCGCAATAACACCTATTGAGCTTAATCAGCACCATTGTATTCGCCAACGTTTACCAAGTGGTAAACGTTACCACTGGGAGTTTTTTAAAGATGGGCAGTCTATATCGGTTGATGTTCCAGGTGTTATTTCATTAGACAATAACAATTTGATGGTCAGTGCAGCTACACAAGGCATGGGAATAGCGTTTGTTCCTGAAAATTATGCTAAGGAACAAATAAATTCAGGTAATTTAATTACAATTTTAGAAGACTGGTGCCCTGATGAAGCAGGGTTTCATCTCTATTTTCCCCGCTATCGCCACATGTCGAAAAGTCTAAGCGCATTTGTTGATGTGGTAAAAGAACATAATTAGTTAAAGTGGCGTTGCTTTCAGGGCGGGATCACACTTTGTTAACAGATATGAACTATACCTCCACCCCCCTTATTAAATAGCCATTTTGAACATAATTGAACACTTATCAATTGTCGACGATACTCGATCTGACATAAATCAAAAGCATGACCTTATTGACTTAATTTTTCTTGTTATCAGCGCTATCATATCAAAATGCGAGGGCTGGCAAGATATTGAACATCATGGCGAAGAGAAGTTAGGCTGGCTGAGGAGATACAGGCTATTTAAACACGGGTCCACCACGAAGATACACCTTAGTACTAACGGGACACCTATAATATTCAATATTTCCACAAGGCTTTCGGAAAGTAAAAATCCATATCGAGTAGGGTGAGGCGTTGCCGCCTCATCCCTCTCACAGAACCGTACGTACGGACCTCGTATACGGCTCATGCAAACTTCCATTCAGTATAAACACTGAACACATACCCCGTTCTCACTTCTTCAAGATTCACCAAACCTTGCTCATCGAACCATTTGTTTGGCATCGCGTGGCTGGCTAATGGACTCGCTGCATTTCTCCAACTGGTCATCGAGATGTACTTAAACGGCGGCTTGTAGCCC
>NZ_PTXN01000014.1 GCF_012726345.1 Marinomonas sp. UCMA 3892 | reverse complement strand
CCAAACCAAGAAACTGGACTTGTTCAAACAACGGCTTAAGCAGATGACGAAACGAAACGGCGGTAAACCGTTGAGTGATGTGATCAAACAGCTGAATCCGCTATTAAGAGGGTTCAGACAGTACTTCAGGATTGCCAATGCGAGTGGTGAATTCAAGAAAATCGCCCAATGGTTAAGGAGACGGCTTCGCAGTGCTCAACTAAAATTATGGAAGAAACCTAAACGGCTGCATCGAAGGCTCAAGCAACTGGGCTACAAGCCGCCGTTTAAGTACATCTCGATGACCAGTTGGAGAAATGCAGCGAGTCCATTAGCCAGCCACGCGATGCCAAACAAATGGTTCGATGAGCAAGGTTTGGTGAATCTTGAAGAAGTGAGAACGGGGTATGTGTTCAGTGTTTATACTGAATGGAAGTTTGCATGAGCCGTATACGAGGTCCGTACGTACGGTTCTGTGAGAGGGATGAGGCGGCAACGCCTCACCCTACTCGATGTGTTGCTTACTGTTCTATTTGTTTGTCAGTTCGTTTGTGCTGTGCAGAGAATCGTAAGTTAGGCTTTTCCCTGTTTCTGGTGCTACTGATAGTGTTGCAATTTTCTCTATTGCGTCTTCTAGCTCAATGGGCTCGAAATATATTAATGTGCCAATTGTGGGGTGATCTAGGTAGTTCACTTTTTTGCTGGCTGTTTTATTGCTTTGATTTAGCTTTAATACTAATGCAGGCTCGTATGCCTTGAATTCAGGTTGACTCTTTACTTGTGCAAATATTGAAGAGGTTCCAGTTTGTTCGTTGCTTTGAATGGGGTCAGGTTGAGTGAAACTGTCAAACAGGTAGTGTTTATATTGGATGTCTGACTCTAAGTAGCGCCCAAGTTTAATGGCTATGTTGCCAGTTAGTTCCGGATAGCCATCTTTTTCTTGTTCGCTATAGAATGATTTTCTGATGGTGTCTCCAGGGTATCTGAAAATTAGAGTCCATTTTTTGTTTGCTAATATAGTGACGTTTTTACCTAACCTTGCTTCGACGTTTCCGAAAGGTGTGGGTTGCGCATTGTTATCAGTGCTTTTTTCATCACCTGTTAGGCGAATAAGGTTGTCTGTCGAAAGAATGCTTTTGTAATTTACTTGCTCGCTAGTTAGGGCATCTGGCCATTGGAATGTCACCATATAGGCTTCGTATGCTCTGGCAGTGTCAGGATTAATTTCGCCGTCTTCAGCAAAGAGTTGAGTGTTTAGTAAAGCTAAGGATAAAAAAATAACAATCAAGGGTTTCAATGTAATAATTCCAAAGTCATTGTTGTTTGTTGGAAACGCTCTTCTGCGCTGTTCATTGGAGCTAAAAATTTCAATGTATCAGAGCCAACCAGTTTGTAAGTGTCGGGTTTTGTCTGGATTAGTCGAATAAGCTTCATAGGGTCGACCGGTGTTTTACTGTTGAAGAAAATCTTACCTTCTTTTGCATTGGCCTCAATTTTATTAATCCCAAGGCTTTCTGCTTTGAGTTTCAGTTCTGTTTGACGGAATAGATTTTTCGTTGCGTCAGGCAGTAGTCCAAAGCGGTCAATCATTTCTACTTGAAGATCTTTTAGTTCTTCGCTGTTTTTTGCGCTGGCAATACGTTTATACAGAATCAAACGTGAATGTACATCACCTAAATAATCTTCTGGAATGAGTGCAGGTACTCGTAAGTTTACTTCGGTTTGCGCCGGAGATGTAATGTCTATGTCAGGAGATTCGCCGTTTTTCAGGGATTTTACTGCTCTGTCTAGCATGTCCATGAAGAGAGAGAAGCCTACATGCTCAATGTGACCACTTTGGCCGTCGCCTAATAATTCGCCGGTGCCGCGGATTTCTAAATCGTGAGTTGCTAATGTGAATCCCGCACCAAGCGTGTCTGCCAGTGTAATAGCTTCTAAGCGTTTTTCTGCGTCGCCCGTGACTTTACGATCATTTGGGGTTAATAGATATGCATAGGCTTGATGGTGAGAGCGACCAACTCGACCACGTAATTGATGGAGTTGGGCTAAGCCAAATTTATCGGCTCGTTCAATAATGATGGTGTTGGCGTTTGGTATGTCGATACCTGTTTCTATAATGGTAGAACAGACGAGTACGTTAGCTCTTTTGTGGTAAAAGTCAGACATGACTTGTTCTAGCTCTCTTTCACGCATCTGTCCATGGCCAACGATAACACGTGCCTCAGGAATGAGTTCTTCCAGTTCCTCAGCCGTTTTTTGAATGGTTTGTACTTCGTTATGCAAATAATACACTTGGCCGCCACGGTGAAGTTCTCGCAAGATGGCTTCTTTTGTTTGGTGGTCGTCTTTTTGTTTTACGAAGGTTTTCACTGACAGGCGTTTGGCAGGCGGTGTGGCGATAATGGATAAATCGCGAATACCAGACAAAGACATATTTAATGTACGAGGGATAGGGGTTGCGGTGAGGGTTAAAATATCCACCTCTGCTCGCAAGGCTTTGAACTGTTCTTTTTGTTTGACGCCAAAGCGGTGTTCTTCGTCAATGATTACTAGACCTAAGTTGGCAAACTTGATGTCACTTTGTATGAGCTTATGAGTCCCAACGACTATGTCTGCTTTGCCAGACTCTAAGCGGTCAATAGATGTGTTGGATTGTTTGCCAGAGCGGAATCGTGACAAGAGTTCAATTTCTACAGGCCAATCAGCAAAACGATCGCAGAAATTTTCATAATGTTGTTGGGCTAGTAGGGTGGTGGGAACTAATACTGCCACTTGTTTACCATCTTGCACAGCAAGAAAAGCCGCTCGCATGGCCACTTCTGTTTTACCAAAACCTACATCGCCACAAACTAATCGGTCCATAGGTTTTTTAGCGGACATATCGGCCATGACCGCATCAATCGCCATTTGTTGGTCAGGTGTTTCTTCGAATGGGAAACCAGCTGAAAAGAGTTCGTATTGGTCATCGGGTTTAGCGAAAGCGTGTCCTACTCTGGCCTCACGTTTTGCGTAAATTTCTAGCAATTCAGCGGCGGTATCGCGGGCTTTCTCTGCCGCTTTTTGTTTGGCTGCACTCCACTTGTCTGTACCTAGTTTGTGTAGTGGAGCTGTATCCTCATCGGCACCGGTATAGCGAGAAATTAATTGTAATGAGGAAACAGGGACATACAGTTTGGCATCATTGGCATAACCTAGGGTAAGAAGTTCGGTTTCTTGACCATCTATTTCTAAATTAGTTAGCCCAAGATAACGCCCAACTCCATGATCAATGTGGACAACTGGAGCGTTTAATCTTAGCTCCGTGAGGTTGCGGATAATGGCATCTTCACTGATGTTATTTTGTTTGTTGCGTCGACGGTGTTGTGAAACGCGTTCGCCGAGTATTTCGCTTTCAGGAATGAGAGCTAATTCATTATTGATAATAAAGCCACGACCGATATTGCCTTCTGTGATGGCAAGTGTCTTTGTGGATTTACTGAAGGCTTCCCAGCCATCAACTTGTTTAGGTTTTATGTTGTGTTTCTTTAGTAATTCAAGCAGCGCTTCTCGACGACCTGCAGACTCGGCGACGATTAAGACTCTAGCGCTTGTATTGGCTAAGAAGTTTTGCAGCTTGCCAAGGGGGTGAGCGGCTTTAGAGTCAATTTTAACTGTATCAAGTGCTTGGTATGCTGGGTGCTCACCTGTGGTAGAAAAGATGATGTTGGTATATTGATTGAGCTTTGCAAAGAGCTCATCTTCACGTAGACAAATTTCATCGGGCTTTAAAATAGGGCGCTCGATGTTGTAATTTAGGGATTCATGACGGCTACGAAAATCAAGCTGGATGCTGGCTAACTGATCGTTAAAAGTATCCGATCTAATGATTAGAGTGTCGCTTGGTAGGTAGTCAAAAACGCTGGCGGTTTGTTCGAAAAATAGCGGTAAATAATATTCGATACCAGCTGGGATGATTCCGCTTGAGATATCTTGATAAATTGGGCTGGAAAGAGGGTTTGTTTCAAAGCGCTCTCTAAAAGCTTGACGAAATTGTTGAATCCCTTGAGGGGTGGTTGGAAACTCTTTTGCGGGAAGCATTTTTATTTCTGTTACTTTGCTGATGCTGCGCTGTGTTTCCGAGTCAAACCATCTAATGGATTCAATTTCGTTATCGAACCAATCTATTCTAATTGGGTTTTCTGCGCCCATAGGAAAAACATCCATCAAAGCGCCGCGAATAGCGTATTCACCATGCTCATGGACATTTTCAACATTTAAGTAGCCGGCATTGGAAAGCTTTCTGGAAAGTTGCTCAAGGGGAAGTTCTTGGCCTTCTTCTAAATGAAAGCGTTGGGTATCAAGGTGCTGCGTTGGGCAAAGGCGTGTTAAACAAGAGGCAACTGTTGTAAGAACAATGGGGTTTTTAGTTTCTGTTAGTTTAGCTAGTGTTTCTAAACGCTGAGAAATAATGTCTTGGTGAGGTGAAAAGGCATCGTATGGTAATGTCTCCCAATCGCTAAACCTCAATATTTCTCTTTTGTTTTGATTTAGAAACTGTATTTCATCTTCAAGCTCATTTAATTCGGCAACAGTATTGGCCATGTAAAGAGTTGGCAGTTTGTGTTGAGAGGCTATTGCTAACAGCTGTAATGCTTTTCTGCTGCCGTCTAGGCCATTAATTAAATTCTTGAAGCCTGGTTTTAGTGTGATTGATACGGTTTCTGACATGTTGGGCTTATTGTTCTCTAGTGGCGGATAACGTCAAAGATACTGAATCTGCAAAACGTAAGGCGTGTGGTTTTGCAACTTCTACTTTGGCATAAGTTACATGACTTGGTGTCATGCACAGTTCTAGTAAGTCTGCAGTAAGTTTTTCAAGCAACAAAAAGCGATTGTTCTCTGTGTGAGCTATCATTTCTTTGCAAATAGTTCGGTAGTTGACCGCATTGTCAACGTTATCTGTGTCGTATGCTTGAGAGGCTGGATAGTGTATCCAAGCGTTAATAACAACATCTTGTTTGTTTTGTTTTTCAGATTCATTGAATCCAATATAAGTTCGCAAACGTAAATTTTTAATATGAATTTGAGCTTCTGGCTTGATCATAGTTGTGCTTCCGTGTTTTTGAGCCTATTCATTTATTAGGCGATATTGTGTCGTTTTCAATCTAGTATGGCAACAGACTAAAAATACGGATCGGCAAGGTGTTTTGGATCGCCTTAACGGATTTTTATTCATTTAAATGAAATTTAAGCCAGAAGTCCCGTCCAAATATGTAATTAAGCAACAAAAAAACGTGTTTTTTATGGTTGTAAAATGCGCAATGAGTGCATTGTTGTCATTTTAAGTAAAAGTTGATGCTTAAAGACGCTCTCCTAAGCTGGTCAATGGGAGGAATGATCTTTATAATACGTCGGTTTTTTGGTGAAGTGAGTTTGCGTTTTACAATTAATTTAATATTGATTGTTCGTTCATGCATGTTTTCCCGGAGGGGGGTATGGACATTACGCATTGCGCTTTTTGTGTTCAATTTATTGTTGGGCAGAACATATGTATAAAATTACAAAAGGCCTAGATCTACCGATCTCAGGTGCTCCCAATCAAGTGATTGAGACGGCTGCTGCTGCTAAAACAGTTGCTGTGATCGGTCCAGACTTTCATGGAATGAAACCCACCATGCTTGTCAAGGAAGGGGACAAGGTCAAGAAAGGTCAAATTATTTTTACGGATAAGAAAACGGAAGGTGTTAATTATACTGCTCCTGCTTCTGGAACCGTAATTGAAATAAATCGTGGCGAACGACGTGTTTTTCAGTCTCTTGTTATTCGTGTTGAAGGTGATGAATCTGAAACCTTCACATCTTATTCTGGCTCTGAACTGAAATCTTTAGAGCGCAGTAAGGTAGTCGATAATCTGGTTAATTCTGGATTATGGACATCATTCCGTACACGTCCGTTTTCGAAAGTGCCTGAAATTGCTTCAGTGCCGAATTCAATTTTTGTTACCGCTATTGATACTAATCCGCTCGCTGCTTCTCCTGAAGTTGTGCTTGCAGATCAAGCGGAAGCATTTGCAGATGGTCTTACTGTGTTGACTCGTTTGACTGAAGGTAAGGTTTTTCTTTGCAAAGCGTCTGGTGCAAAAATTCCAACAACGTCTGATGTGACAGTTGAGGAATTCTCTGGTGTTCATCCTGCAGGTCTTGCTGGTACGCATATTCACTTTCTTGATCCAGTTAATGATAAGAAGACAGTTTGGTCTATTAATTACCAAGACGTTGTTGCTATCGGCAAACTTTTTGTTACTGGTGAGCTTAGTGTTGAGCGGGTTATCTCTGTGGCTGGTCCACAGGTTAAAAAGCCGCGCTTGGTCCGTACTCAAGTTGGTGCCAGCTTAAATGATTTGTTGGCTGGAGAGTTGTCTGAAGGCGACAATCGAGTGATTTCTGGCTCTGTTCTTTCTGGACGTAAAGCGTTTGGACCTTTTGCTTATTTAGGTCGCTACCACAATCAAGTATCTGTATTGCTTGAAGGTCGCGAGCGTCAAATGATGCATTACCTTCGTGCTGGTGTAGAAAAACACTCTATTATGAATGTGTTCTTGTCCAAGCTGACAGGTAAGAAATCATTCGATATGACAACGACTACAAACGGTAGTGATCGTACCATGTTGCCTCTTGGTAATTTTGAGCGCGTTATGCCGCTTGATATTTTGCCAACACAATTGCTACGTGCGTTGGTTGTGAATGATACGGAGCAAGCTCAAAAGCTTGGTGCACTTGAGTTGGATGATGAAGATTTGGCTTTGTGTACTTACAGTTGCTCAGGTAAGTTCGAATATGGCCCGATCCTTCGGGATTGCCTAACTCTAATAGAGAAAGAGGGTTAATTCATGGGGCTTAGAAAAGTACTCGATAAAATAGAACCTGAGTTTCACTCAGGTGGAAAATACGAAAAGTGGTACGCGCTTTACGAAGCTGTAGATACTATTTTTTATCGCCCAAGTTCTGTGACCAAAAATGGCTCTCATGTTCGCGATGCGGTAGATATGAAGCGCATCATGATTTTGGTGTGGATGTGTACATTCCCAGCTATGTTTTTTGGTATGTATAATATCGGCCTGCAAGCGAATACGGCAATGGAAGCAATGGGTGTTGCTCCTGCTGATTCTTGGCGCCATGCCATCATTGGAAGTTTAACTAGCTACAATGCGTCAAGCATTTGGGACAACATGATTTACGGTGCAATGTACTTTTTGCCTGTATACCTTGTTACCTTTGTGGTTGGTGGCTTTTGGGAAGTTTTGTTTGCCTCTGTGCGTAAGCACGAAGTAAACGAAGGTTTCTTTGTAACTTCTATCCTATTCGCTCTTTCTCTACCTGCCACTGTTCCTTTATGGCAAGTAGCGCTAGGTATCACTTTTGGTGTTGTCTTAGCGAAAGAGGTGTTTGGTGGTACAGGTAAAAACTTCCTTAACCCTGCTTTGGCTGGTCGTGCATTCCTATTCTTTGCTTACCCAGCGTCAATGTCTGGTGATGCTGTTTGGACTGCGGTAGATGGCTTCTCTGGTGCGACGGCACTGAGTCAGCTTGCTGCTGATGGTGTTCCAGGTTTGACTGTTGCTTGGTCTGATGCCTTCTTTGGCTTTATCCAAGGTTCAATGGGTGAAACATCTACTCTAGCGATTCTAATTGGTGGTTGTGCATTGTTAATCATGCGTATTGCTGCTTGGCGGATCGTTGCTGGTGTTATGTTAGGTATGATTCTAACTTCTGCATTGTTTAATGTAATTGGTTCAGACTCTAATCCTATGTTCGCTACGCCTTGGTATTGGCACCTAGTATTGGGTGGTTTTGCCTTTGGTATGATGTACATGGCGACTGATCCAGTATCTGCGTCAATGACGAATCGCGGTAAGTGGTTCTATGGTGCCTTGATTGGTTTGATGGTTGTATTGATTCGTGTTGTTAACCCTGCATATCCAGAAGGTATGATGTTGGCAATTCTGTTTGCGAATTTGTTTGCGCCATTCATTGACCACTTTGTTGTTCAGGCGAACATTAAACGGAGGATTGCACGCAATGGCTAGCAGTAACGATAGTATTAAAAAGACCATTATAGTTGCTTTATCTTTGTGTTTGGTTTGTTCTGTTTTTGTTGCAGCGGCAGCGGTAGGTCTTAAGCCTATTCAGAACTCCAATAAAGATTTAGACCGTAAACGTAATATTTTGTCTGCCGCTGGCATGCTTGAACCAGGTAAGTCAGTAGATGAAATATTTCAAACAGTTGAAACTCGCATAGTGAATTTGCAAACGGGTAAGTTTGCAACTCAAGCTGAGCTAGATGATGCTGGTATCAAGGTTGCTAGCTTCGATCAAAAAGTGGCTTCTAAAGATCCTAAGCTGTCTATAGCTCTAAAAGGCGAAAATGATCCAGCTGGTATCAAACGTCGTTCAAACTTCTCTGCGGTTTACCTTGTTAAATCTGGCGATAAAATTGAGCGAATCATTCTGCCTGTTCATGGTTATGGCTTATGGTCAACTATGTATGGCTTTATGGCCCTGCAGAACGACTTCAATACAGTGATTGGTTTTGGTTTCTATGACCAAGCTGAAACACCTGGATTGGGTGGTGAGGTTGATAATCCTAACTGGAAAGCGCTTTGGAAAGGTAAAGAAATTTACAACGACCAGGGTGAGGCTGTTATTCACCTTGTCAAGGGTGGTGTAGATAGCTCTGATCCTAAAGCTGCTTATAAAGTAGATGGGTTATCTGGTGCAACACTAACAAGCCGCGGTGTTACTCATCTTGTTCAATACTGGTTGGGTAAAGAAGGTTTTGGACCATTCTTGGCGCAACTACGTAGCGAAGGAGTTCAATAATGTCTGATGTGAAAAAAGTCCTCTTTGGGCCAATTCTGGCGAACAACCCAATTGCTTTGCAAATTTTGGGTATTTGTTCTGCATTGGCTGTAACAAGTAGTATGAAAGTTAGTTTGGTTATGGCAATTGCCTTAACTTTAGTAACGGCTTTTTCAAACTTTTTTATTGCGATTATTCGTAACCATATTCCAAATAGTATTCGTATCATCGTTCAGATGATCATTATTGCTTCTTTGGTAATCGTGGTTGATCAGATTTTGAAAGCATTTGCTTTTGAGATCAGTAAGCAGCTTTCTGTATTCGTCGGTCTAATTATTACGAACTGTATCGTAATGGGCCGTGCAGAAGCATTTGCAATGAAAAATGGTCCAGCAATGAGCTTTGTTGATGGTATCGGTAATGGTTTAGGTTACAGCGCAATGTTGATTGTGGTTGCCTTTTTCCGTGAATTGCTAGGTGCTGGTAAATTATTTGGCTTTGAAATCTTTGCTACAGTTCAGAATGGTGGTTGGTATCAGCCTAATGGTTTGATGTTGCTACCTCCAAGCGCATTCTTCGTGATTGGCTTGGTTATTTGGGCTTTGCGTTCTTATAAGAAAGAGCAAGTTGAAGAGCCTGAGTTCAAAATTGCAGCGAATTCTCGTTCTCAGGAGGCCCTATAAATGGAACATTTAATTAGTCTATTTGTTAAGGCTGTTTTTGTTGAAAACATGGCATTAGCTTTCTTCCTTGGTATGTGTACATTTTTGGCTTTGTCCAAAAAAGTAGAAACGGCCATTGGTTTGGGGATTGCGGTTGTTGTTGTTTTGGCGATCACAGTGCCTCTTAACAACTTGTTGTACAAAAATCTTTTGGCAGATGGTGCTCTTGAGTGGGCTGGTTTGTCTGGGGTTGATCTTAGTTTCCTAGGTCTATTGAGCTACATCGGTGTAATCGCCGCAGTCGTTCAGATATTAGAAATGACTTTAGACAAATATATGCCAGCCTTATATAACGCGCTTGGTGTGTTTTTGCCTCTTATCACGGTGAACTGTGCCATCATGGGGGCTTCATTGTTCATGGTTGAACGTGACTATGATTTTGGTGAGAGCGTTGTTTATGGTGTGGGTGCTGGTGTTGGTTGGGCGTTAGCAATTGCTGCGCTAGCTGGTATTCGGGAGAAACTTAAGTATTCAGATGTTCCTGCTGGTCTTCGTGGTCTAGGTATCACGTTTATCACTGTTGGACTAATGAGCTTAGGTTTTATGTCATTTTCTGGTGTGCAGCTTTAATTGGCTGCACATTTAGACAACCAAGAATAAGGTGTTAACTAACATGGTCAACTTAGAGATTATTCTAGGTGTGGTGATGTTCACAGCTATCGTGCTTGCGTTAGTGGCAATTATCCTTGCTGCTCGTGCGCGCTTGGTAAGTACTGGGGACGTTACAATTCGCATCAATGGTGAAAAGGAAGTAACTGCACCTGCTGGTGGTAAGTTGCTTCAAACTTTGGCGAACAGTGGCATTTTTCTATCATCTGCTTGTGGCGGTGGTGGTACTTGTGCCCAATGTAAATGTAAAGTGACAAGCGGTGGCGGTTCTATGCTATCTACTGAGCAGTCTCACTTTACTCGTCGCGATGAAAAAGAAGGCTATCGCTTATCCTGTCAGGTTTCTGTGAAGCAAGACATGGATGTAGAGGTTCCTGAAGAAGTATTCGGTGTTAAAGCTTGGGAATGTACAGTTGAATCAAACCCTAACGTAGCCACGTTCATTAAAGAGTTGACGCTTAAATTGCCAGAAGGCGAAAACGTTGATTTCCGTGCTGGTGGTTATGTTCAGCTTGAAGCGCCTGCGCATACAGTTAACTACAAAGACTTTGATATTGAAGAAGAATATCGTGGTGACTGGGATAAATTTAACCTTTGGAAATTTGTTTCTAAAGTAGATGAAACTGTTATCCGTGCTTACTCAATGGCGAACTACCCAGAAGAGAAGGGCATTGTGAAGTTCAATATTCGTATTGCTTCTCCACCTCCAGGTAAAGATGATTTACCTCCTGGTCAGATGTCTTCTTATGTGTTCAGCCTTAAGCCAGGTGATAAGATTAAAGTGTACGGTCCATTTGGTGAATTCTTTGCCAAAGATACAGATGCTGAAATGGTATTTGTTGGCGGTGGTGCGGGTATGGCGCCAATGCGTTCACATATCTTTGATCAGCTTAAGCGTTTGAATTCTAAGCGTAAAATTTCTTTCTGGTACGGTGCACGTAGTGTCCGTGAAGCTTTCTATACTGAAGAGTACGATAAGCTTCAAGAAGAGAACGAAAACTTCGAATGGCATTTGGCGCTTTCTGATCCTCAGCCTGAGGACAACTGGGAAGGTAAAACTGGTTTCATTCATAACGTTCTTTATGAGAGCTACTTGAAAGACCATCCAGCACCAGAAGATTGTGAGTTCTACATGTGTGGACCTCCAATGATGAACGCATCTGTTATTAAGATGTTAGAAGATCTAGGTGTAGAAAAAGAAAACATCTTACTTGATGATTTCGGTGGCTAGCACCTGAATAAAGACCCACCTTTTGGTGGGTCTTTATTTTATTGGCGACTAAAAAGACCTTATATGCGTAAAAAAATACTATTTTCAGTTTTCCTGCTTATCGTAATTGCGGTTGTGTACCGTCTTTCTGTTTTTACTCCTGAATTAGCGAGTTTTTCTGGCCCGACAATGGGCACTACTTATACAGTGAAGTTTTTTACGACTAAAGATGTTAACAATGCATCGGATTTGAAAGGCGAAGTTGACGCGGCATTAGTACGAGTGAATAAATTGATGTCAACTTACGATCCAAACTCAGAGCTGTCTAAATTTAATCAATTGCCTGAAGGTCAATCGGCGATGGTTAGTGAGGATATGGCTTATGTTATTGATAAGGCTTTGCTTATCAGTGAAATGAGTGATGGTGAGTATGATGTGACCATAGGTCCTTTGGTAAACTTGTGGGGCTTTGGTCCAGGAAAGCGTGAAGATAAGGTGCCGAGTCAAGCAATGATTGATGAGGCGAAGTTACGAGTGGGCTATCTACATTTGAAACTTGATGGTCGTCGTTTGACAAAAGAAAAAGATATTTATGTTGATTTATCCTCTATCGCAAAAGGTTATGGCGTTGATGTGGTTGCGCAGGTACTTCAAGATAGAGGGATCGAGAGTTATTTAGTTGAGGTGGGCGGTGAGATTGCATCAAAAGGTTTGAAGCAGGATGGAGCCCCTTGGCGAATAGCAATTGAAAGTCCTGCTGGTGGGCATGATATTGCAGAGCGTATTATTCCTGTGACAGATGTTGCTGTGGCAACTTCCGGTGACTATCGGAATTATTTTGAAAAAAATGGTGTGCGTTATTCCCATACTATTAACCCTGTTACAGGAAGACCAATTACTCACAAGTTGGTTTCTGTTACTGTAGTAGATAAAACAACAACTATGGCAGATGGGCTTGCTACTGCGATTACTGTTCTTGGGCCTGATAAAGGTTTCGAGTTTGCGCAAAAAAATGGTATTGCGGCTTATTTATTGGTGAAAACAGATTTCGGTTTTGAAGAGCACCCATCTGATGCTTTTAAAGCGTATTTGAAATAGGTTTTTAGGGTTTTGTTTTTAGGAGAGATATTATGTTAACGATTGTTTTGGCATTTGTTCTTATGCTTATGTTGGTTGCCGCAATGGCTGTCGGTGTATTGATGGGCAGAAAACCAATTTCAGGTTCTTGTGGTGGCATGAGTGCATTGGGAATGGAAGTGGCTTGCGATATTTGTGGTGGTGATAAAGGTAAGTGCGAAAAAGAAACGAAAAAAGGTATGGCGGCAACGGTTTCTGATGACACGTTTTATGACGCATCTAAATAATTGAACAGTAAAGAGGGTATTATGACAACGAGACATTATGATGTGGTGGTGTTAGGCACGGGTCCTGCCGGTGAAGGGGCAGCGATGAGTGCTGCAAAAGCAGGCAAAAGAGTGGCTGTAATTGAAGCGAGTTCGCAAGTGGGCGGAAGTTGTACGCATTTAGGAACCATTCCATCAAAAGCGTTGCGTCACGCCGTTAAGGAAATTATTGCCTTCAATACCAACCCAATGTTTCGTGATATTGGTGAGCCTCGTTGGTTTTCGTTTCCAAAGGTTTTAGATCGTGCAAACCGTGTGATCGATAAACAAGTAATGGGGCGTACGGAATACTATGCGCGTAATCGAATTGATATTTACTTTGGTAGAGGTAAGTTCAAAGATGCGAATACGATAGAGGTAAATACCTATGAAAAAGGGCCAGAACTTCTAGAGGCAAAAAAAGTTGTGATTGCAACGGGTTCACGTCCATACCGTCCTGCTAATATCGATTTTTCTCATCCTCGTATTTATTGTTCCGATACTATTTTAAGTTTAAGTCATACTCCGCGCTCTTTGATTATCTATGGTGCGGGTGTAATCGGTTGTGAGTATGCGTCCATTTTTTGTGGCTTGGGTGTGCGTGTTGAACTAATTAATCCAGCTAAAAAGCTATTGAGTTTTCTTGATGATGAGATTACCGATGCGTTGAGTTATCACTTGCGTGATGGTGGTGTGCTAATTCGTCATAACGAAACGTACGATTCGGTTGAAACCACAGAGCGTGGCGTTGTGATGCATATGGCGTCAGGTAAAAAATTACGTGCAGATGCTTTGTTGTTTTGTAATGGTCGATCAGGAAATACGGATAATTTGGGGTTAGAGTCTATTAACTTAGAAGTTAATAGTCGAGGCCAATTAGCGGTAAATGATACTTATCAAACGCAGGTTGAAAATGTCTATGCTGCAGGTGATGTTATCGGTTGGCCAAGTCTAGCTAGTGCTGCGTACGATCAAGGTCGTGCAGCGGCAGCTAATATGTTTGGTGCGCCAGGTGGTGAGTTCATTAGTGAGGTGCCAACAGGTATCTATACCATTCCTGAAATAAGTTCGGTAGGCAAAACGGAGGCTGAATTAACGGCTGAAAAGGTGCCTTACGAAGTGGGTCGTGCTTTCTTTAAAAACACTGCTCGCGCTCAAATCACAGGTGAGGCGGTTGGGATGCTGAAGATTTTGTTTCACCGCGAGTCTTTGGAGTTGTTAGGGATTCACTGTTTCGGTGACCAAGCGTCAGAGATTGTTCACATTGGGCAAGCGATTATGAAGCAGCCGGGCAAGCAGAATACCTTGAAGTACTTTTTAAACACGACCTTTAACTATCCAACTATGGCGGAAGCCTATCGAGTTGCGGCACTTAACGGTTTTAATCGAGTGTTCTAATTTTCGGTTGTAATAAAAAATGCCCGCTTCATTGAAGCGGGCATTTTTGTATGTCTTTTGTTGATTAGCTGCCTTTAATTGCGTAAATGCCTTTTAGATTTCTAAAGAAGCCTTTGTAGTCCATGCCGTAACCAAATAAGAATCTGTCAGCTACATCAGTTCCGACATAGTCGGGTGTCATGTCTGTTTTGCGATCATGTAATTTGTTTATGACGGTAGCGGTATAAACACCGCTTGTTCCTTGGTCCTCTAGCCATTTAGTAATTGCTTGTAGGGTGTGTCCTTGATCGAAAATATCATCCACAACGAG
The DNA here is from genome assembly GCF_012726345.1 of Marinomonas sp. UCMA 3892. Lineage (GTDB taxonomy): Bacteria > Pseudomonadota > Gammaproteobacteria > Pseudomonadales > Marinomonadaceae > Marinomonas. The sequence continues at coordinate 134,903 of NZ_PTXN01000014.1, read as the reverse complement.
GACGTGTCTGTTTTTAAGGCTTGTTTGTGGGTAGCTTAGCCAATTAAGTGAGGCGCCTTCTGTATCCATGCCGTAGCGTGTCGCATGAATATAATCGAGCTCTAATGGAAAGTTTAATCGTTCTATCAGAGCGGCTGTTGGAATTAGTCCGCCATTCATAACGCAGAGGACAAGAGGGAGTTTATCTGCTAGATCTGCTGTTATTTGTGTTGCCATTTTATCAAGGGCTACGTTAAGTTTTGCTTCGTCAACTAAGCAATCCGCCTCATCTAAAATTTTGTTTAGGTCGTTGATTGTATTCGTCATGGTAAGCCCTGTTGTTGAAAATTTGCGGGATTTTACATTAATCCTGACCGGATGCTAAGTTTTTCTGTTGAGTTGTTGTTTTTATGTTGTGTAGTGTGGCGCAAAGGCATATGGATGCGAGAACGATTAGCCATGAGCTTTGGAGCCAGATGAGAAATATTGGAATAGCCGCAAACGCACCGTAAACGACTTGATAGCTACTGAAAAACTGAGCAAATGAACTAAATATCGTATTTAAGATGAAAAGACCAATGCTACCTGCAAGGGCTGAAATTGAAGCCCATTTTAATGAGACCTCAGCGTTTGGCGTTAAAAAATTTAGCGTCAATAGCATTAAAAAGTAAAGAGTGATGGTGCCAAGCTCTAATAGGTTATCAATCCATGCATTTGTTTGTGTGCCATGTATTTGTATCGATATAAGTGTGCCGTACAAACTTAGTGAAGAGGCAAAGATGATTGGCCCTAAGGTTAGAATAGCCCAATAGGTCAGTAGGCGTTCTCTGATTTTTCTGGCTTTTCTTATTTCCCAGATGGATTGGACGCTGCTTTCAAAACTATTTAGTAAAAGTAGGGCTGTCAAAACAAGAGCGACCAGGCCTGCGGCAGGAAGGTTTTTGCTTTGTGCGGAAAATTTAATTAAGTAAGGCATGACTATGTCGCTAGAGCCTGGTGCTAGATGCTGTTCAATGAGCTGAAATAATTGAGTTTGCATTGCCTCTAACGCGGGAGTGAAGCTTAGTATTCCTACAATGATAGTAATAATAGGGACGGCCGCCAGTAAGCTAGATAAAGTAAGTTGGGCCGCTTTTTGCGAAAGGTTGCTGTGGTTGAATCTTGTTATTGTTAGGTATCCATAACGTTTGAAGACAAGAAAAAAATAAATTAGGCGTTCTGGCATAGTGTTAAGGCTCTGTTTAAGTTGGTTACTACAATAACATAGGCTTAAATATTTTATTAAAAACTTCTTTTTAATGCACATTGCACAAACACAGTGCAATGTGTCTCCTTTTGGCGCGTGTGCCTTGTTTTTTAGGGGGGCTGCTTGTATTATTTATCTCGTTCCTTTTGTGATATTTGTGCTGCGGAGTAGTGAATTTTAACTATTCTCGGTTCCATAGCTTCAAATAGTCATTTTTAGCCCAGTTTTACTGGGCTTTTTTATGTCTATTGGTTGACGATTGCTATTCCATCCCTATAATAGCCCACCACATGAAATGTAATGATCTTTGTTCCGTTAGCTCAGTTGGATAGAGCAACCGCCTTCTAAGCGGTAGGTCACTGGTTCGAATCCAGTACGGAGCACCATTTTCAGTCCATTACTTTAATTAAATTATTATTTAGGTTTTGTTGGCTGTAATTGAATAGATGTCTTGTTAATAACGAGATTGCCAACAAATTAAAGCAGGTTCCCGAGAGGAAGTTTTATGCAAGTTTCTGTAGAGACAACGTCTCCAATTGAGCGCGTTCTAACAATTAGTGTTCCAGCTGCTCGTGTTGACGAAAAAGTAAATTCTGAAGTGGCTAAGACAGCGAAAACAATTCGTATTGATGGTTTTCGTAAAGGCAAAGTGCCTGTTAGTGTTGTGAAAAAACGTTACGGCCAAGGTATCCGTCTTGATGCTGTAGAGCAAATTATGCGTGACGCATACGTTGAAGCGATTCAAAAAGAATCTATTCAACCTGCAGGTATGCCTTCAATTGAACCTAAAAACTTTGCTGAAGGTGCTGACCTTGAGTTCGTTGTTAAAGTTGAAGTCTACCCAGAAGTTACATTGGCTGATAATTCAGCTATTAAAGTAGACCGCGTTGTTTCTGACGTGACAGAAGCTGATGTTGATACAATGCTAGAAACTTTGCGTAAGCAAAATGCTGAATGGTCTGCTGTAGAGCGTGAATCTGCTGATGGCGATCAAGTAACAATTGATTTTGTTGGTTACCTTGGTGATGAGGCTTTCGACGGCGGCGCTGCTGAAGGTCATAAATTAGTTTTGGGTTCTAATACTATGATCCCAGGTTTTGAATCTGGTATCCTAGGTGCTAAAGCTGGTGAAGAGCGCTCTATTGCAGTGACTTTCCCAGAAGATTATCAAGCTGAAAACTTGAAAGGTAAAGAAGCGACTTTCAAAATTACTGTTTCTGAAGTTGCTGAACAAATTCTGCCAGAGCTAAATGATGCTTTTGTTGAGAAATTTGGTCTAGAAGAAGCGACTGTTGCTGCTTTGCGTGCAGAAGTACGTAAAAATATGGAGCGTGAGTTAAATCAAGCGATTAAATCAAAACTTAAAAACGCTTTGTTTGAAGGGTTGTCTTCAATCAATGAAGTGGAAGTTCCTTCAGCTCTTGTTGATCAAGAAGTTGATGCACTTCGCAAACAAGCTGCTCAGCAGTTTGGTGGCCAAGGTTTTGATGCATCTCAGTTGCCTGCTGAATTGTTCCAAGAAGAAGCGAAAAAACGCGCTAAATTAGGTTTGTTGATCTCTGAAGTTATTAAGAAAGATGATTTGAAAGTTGATGACGACCGTGTTCGTGCTTTCTTAGAAGACATGGCTCAAGCTTATCAAGAGCCACAACAAGTTATTGATTTTTACTTAAAGAACAAAGAACAACTAGCTCAAGTTCAATCTGCTGTACTTGAAGAGCAAGTTGTTGATAAACTGTTAGAATCTGCTCAAGTTACTGAAGTAACTTTGGGTTATGAAGACGCTATCAAGCCAAATGCCCAAGCTGAAGAGGCTGGGGAAGAAGCATAAGACGAGTCTTATCTTTTTTAATAAGGTCGACATAGCGTTTGCTATGTCGACTTTTTTGTTTTAAGGAATGCGATATGAATTTGATGAACCCGACTACCGGTCCTGTTGCAATCACAAGTAATGGTCTTGTCCCAATGGTTATTGAGCAGACCGCTCGTGGAGAAAGGTCATTTGATATTTACTCGCGCTTACTTAAGGAGCGAGTGATCTTTTTGGTTGGTCAAGTTGAAGATCACATGGCCAATTTGGTTGTAGCACAGTTGCTATTTTTAGAGTCAGAAAATCCGGATAAAGACATTCATTTGTATATCAACTCTCCGGGGGGCTCTGTTACTGCTGGTATGTCTATTTATGATACTATGCAATTTATTAAGCCAGATGTTAGTACTATGTGTATTGGCCAAGCGGCTAGTATGGGTGCCTTATTGTTAACGGCGGGTGCAGCTGGTAAACGTTATTGTTTGCCTAATTCACGCGTTATGATTCACCAGCCATTGGGTGGTTATCAAGGGCAGGCTTCTGATATTGAGATTCACACTCGTGAAATCTTAAGTATCAAACATAAATTGAATGAAATTATTTCTTTTCATACTGGCAAGCCAATTGAGCAGGTTGCGCTTGATACGGATCGTGATAACTTCATGAATCCACAAACAGCAAAAGATTACGGTTTGATTGACGAAATCTTGCAGAAACGAACAGTTTAAGAAAAGGGTGGAATAAATGTCGGATGATAATTTTAGCCGTGGCGACCACTCCGATCGGTTATTGTATTGCTCTTTTTGCGGAAAGAGCCAAGACGAAGTAAAAAAACTTATTGCAGGGCCTTCTGTCTATATTTGTAATGAGTGTGTAGATCTATGCAATAACATCATCACACAGGAGCTATCACAAATTTCTGAGGATGGTGAAAGCTCTGATGAATTGCCAACACCTGCAAAATTGAGTGCGGCGCTGGACGATTATGTTATTGGTCAAGATAAAGCTAAACGCGTTTTAGCTGTGGCGGTTTATAACCACTACAAGCGTTTGCGTCATCAGGGTAAAACAGATACTAGCATTGAATTAGGTAAGAGTAATATCTTGCTAATTGGTCCAACGGGTAGTGGTAAAACGCTTCTTGCCCAGACTCTTGCTCGTGTATTAGATGTGCCGTTTACTATCGCTGATGCGACTACATTGACAGAAGCTGGATATGTTGGTGAAGATGTAGAGAACATCATTCAGAAACTATTGCAGAACTGTGATTACGATGTAGAAAAAGCGCAGCGTGGTATTGTTTATATTGATGAAATAGACAAAATATCTAGAAAGTCTGATAACCCATCTATTACACGTGATGTGTCGGGTGAAGGTGTTCAGCAGGCTTTGCTAAAACTTATTGAAGGTACTGTAGCTTCTGTTCCACCGCAAGGTGGTCGTAAGCACCCTCAACAAGAATTTTTGCAAGTAGATACATCCAATATTCTGTTTATTTGTGGTGGTGCGTTCGCTGGTTTAGAGCGTGTTATTAGTGATAGAACAGAAAAAAGTAGTATTGGTTTTTCTGCAACTGTGAAAAGTAAAGAAGAGGGAAGGTCTTTTTCTGAAGCTGTTCACCGTGTAGAGACAGAAGATTTAGTTAAATTCGGTTTGATTCCAGAGTTTGTTGGTCGTTTGCCTGTTGTGGCAACCCTTTCAGAATTGGATGAAGAGGCGTTGATGACAATCTTAAGTCAGCCAAAAAATGCTCTGGTTAAGCAGTATCAGCATTTGTTTGAGTTAGAGGGTGTTGAGTTGGAATTTACACCTGAGTCATTGCGTGAAGCGGCTAAGTTGGCCCTGGAGCGTAAAACTGGTGCTCGAGGCTTACGCAGCATCCTAGAGTCAGCTTTATTAGACTGTATGTATGAGCTTCCTACTCGTAATGATGTGGTGAAAGTTGTTATGGATGCCACTTCAATTCGCGGAGAGACTGCGCCTTTGATGGTGTTGGAAAAAGAAGAGTTGGCTAAAAACGCATAATTCTTTGCTGTATGATGACTAAGCAGAAAGCCGAATTTAAGTTTTATTACTTGAATTCGGCTTTTTTTTATGGTGTTTCGCTTTAAAACACTGTGTAGACTAAATTCAAATGGTGATAGTGCTTGTAATTTCAGGCTTCGTCCCTATCTCTTTCCTAATGAATGTTGAAATATAAAAGTGCGCTTTTTTATGTGCCCGGATTGGAAAAAAATATGACAGATTCTTTGCTCCTGCCAATGTTGCCACTTCGAGATGTGGTCGTGTATCCCCATATGGTGTTGCCGTTATTTGTTGGTCGCGCTAAATCCATAGCAGCGCTAGAGTCTGCGATGGAAAATGATAAACATGTATTTCTTGTTGCTCAACAGGATGCTTCTAAAGATGATCCAGTTTTAGAGGATCTTTATTCTATTGGTACGACGGCGAAGGTGATGCAATTGCTGCGGCTACCGGATGGAACGGTTAAGGTGCTGGTAGAAGGTGGTAAACGTGCTCGTCTCGAGAAAATGGAAGAGGCGGATGGTTTTGTTTTAGGTCGTATCATTGAGCTTGACCTTCAAGAAGAGGATCAAACGGAGCATGGTGTTATTCGTAATGCTTTGCTTAAGCAACTAGATGAATACGTAGCGGGAAGTAAACGTATTCCTGCAGAGGTTGTGGCTTCTTTAAAGTCTATCGATGATCTTGCTAAGCTGATCGATAATATAACGGGTCATATGAGCCTGAAGCTTGAGGATAAGCAAAAAGTCTTAGAAATAGATTCTTTAACGGGCCGTGGGGAATATTTGATCGGTTTGATGGATGGCGAGCTTGATATCGCTCATCTTGAAAAGAACATTCGCAGCCGTGTTAAAAAGCAAATGGAAAAAAGTCAGCGCGAGTACTATTTGAATGAGCAAATGAAAGCCATTCAGAAAGAACTTGGGGATATGGAAGATGGCAGTAATGAGTTAGATCAGCTGCAAGAAAAAATTGCTGAAGTTGGCATGTCTGATGAGGCAAAAGAAAAAGCTGAGGGTGAGTTGAAAAAGCTGCGCATGATGTCTCCGATGTCAGCAGAGGCCGCAGTGGTTCGAGGTTATATCGATTGGTTAACGTCTTTACCTTGGAAAAAACGCAGCAAAGTTCGTAATGATTTGGCTTATGCTGAAAAAGTATTGAATCAAGATCATTATGGCTTGCAGGATGTCAAAGAGCGCATTCTGGAATTTCTTGCTGTGCAACAGCGAGTGAAAAAAGTTAAAGGTCCTGTGCTTTGTTTGGTTGGGCCGCCAGGTGTGGGTAAAACCTCTCTGGGTCAATCGATTGCGAAAGCGGTTAATCGTCAGTATGTGCGTATGGCGCTTGGTGGTGTTCGGGATGAAGCGGAAATACGAGGGCATCGTCGAACTTATATTGGTTCTATGCCAGGTAAGTTGTTACAAAAATTGGCGAAAGTAAAAGTTAAGAACCCATTATTTTTGTTAGATGAAATTGACAAAATGGGGATGGATCAACGCGGTGATCCAGCTTCTGCGCTTTTGGAAGTGCTTGATCCTGAGCAAAACCATACTTTCAATGATCATTATCTTGAAGTGGATTTTGATTTATCTGATGTGATGTTTATTTGTACATCAAATAGCATGAATATTCCTGGTCCACTTCTGGATCGTATGGAAGTTATTCGGATTCCGGGTTACACCGAAGATGAAAAATTAAACATTGCAAAACGCTATTTATTGCCTAAGCAAATTAAGTTATCAGGCCTTAAAGAAAGTGAAATTAAGGTGACAGATGATGCCTTGATGGATGTGATTCGCTACTACACTAAAGAAGCTGGTGTTCGCGGTTTAGAGCGCGAGCTAAGCAAAATTTGTCGTCGTGTAGTTAAAAAACAGGCGCTAAGTAGCGATAAAGAATCAAAAGCTGTTGAAGTAATAAGTGCTAATTTGGAAGATTTTTCCGGTGTGCATAAATTTAGTTACGGAAAAGCAGAAGAAAAAAATCAAATCGGTCAGGTGACAGGTTTGGCTTGGACGTCTGTAGGTGGTGAATTATTGACCATTGAAGCTGCTGGTGTTCCAGGAAAAGGTCGTCATGTTAAGACCGGATCGCTTGGTGATGTGATGCAGGAATCTATTCAAGCGGCTTTGACGGTGGTTAGAAGTCGAGCAACTGGTCTTGGTATTGATGAAGATTTCCATGAAAAAACAGACCTTCATTTGCACGTTCCAGAAGGTGCCACTCCTAAAGATGGCCCAAGTGCAGGTGTTGCTATGTGCACCGCGATTGTTTCTGTGCTAACTAAGATCCCTGTTAAGGCATCTGTGGCCATGACTGGTGAGATTACGCTGCGTGGGGAAGTGTTACCCATAGGTGGTTTGAAAGAGAAGCTTCTAGCGGCTCACAGAGGGGGGATAAAAACAGTGATTATTCCTCAAGAAAATGCTCGTGATTTAAAGGAAATTCCTGATAATATCAAGGCAGACATTGAAGTCATCCCTGTCAAATGGATTGATGAAGTGCTTGATATTGCTTTGGAGTACATTCCTTCACCAAAAAAGGTAGAAACATTACCTTCAAGTGAAAAAACTGTTGATGAACAAGAAACTGTAAGTCATCATTAAGGGCATAACCTGTGTTGACAGGGGATAGGCTGGGCTTGTATAACTGCTGGCTCGGCCTTATCGGTAGTCATTTATACTGCGCCGAAAAAACACTAAGGAACCAAGAAAATACTGAAGGGGTACAACGTGAACAAATCTGAATTGATTGATGCTATTGCAGCGTCTGCTGATTTATCTAAAGCTTCTGCTAGCAATGCACTTGATGCTACTTTGAAAGCAATTGAAGCTGCTTTGGCAAAAGGTGACCAGGTTACACTAGTTGGTTTTGGTACTTTTGCAGTTAAAGAACGTGCGGCGCGTACAGGCCGTAATCCTCAAACTGGTGAGGAGATCCAAATTAAAGCAGCGAAGGTTCCTGGCTTTAAAGCCGGTAAAGGTCTTAAAGACGCTGTAAACTAATGTTTTTGGAGCAGTAGTTCAGTTGGTTAGAATACCTGCCTGTCACGCAGGGGGTCGCGGGTTCGAGTCCCGTCTGTTCCGCCATTAGACACAAAAGGTGTATTCCAAGCGGAATACACCTTTTTTATTTGTAATTTAATTAACTCATTTGGAGGCAGTAATGCTCCAGGATATCAGAGATAAGTCACAAGGCATTGTGGTAAAGATCATAGTTGGTTTTATCGTTGTGACTTTTGCTCTATTTGGCGTAGACGCCTTGGTTACTAGCTTTAATTCGTCAGATACTGTAGCAGAAGTCGATGGTGTAGATATTACCCGTACACAAATGCTGCAAGGTGCTGAAACTCAACGCCGTCAATTAATTTCAATGATGGGTGGGCAAGTTAATCCTGCATTACTGGAAGATAACTTATTGCAGCGTCGTGCTTTAGATGAGTTAGTTCAGCGTGTTGTATTAGCTAACCAAGCAAAAGGTTTGGGGTTGGGAGTTTCAGATGCTCAAGTGAATGCTTATTTACTGCAAGCTGAACAGTTCCAAACGAATGGTCAATTTGATCAAAATAAGTATCTTAACTTTATTCGTTCTCTTGGCTTCACTCCGTTAGCCTTTAAAGAGCGAATTAAACAAGATGTTTTGATACAGCAGCCTCGTAATGCTATTGCTGGTTCTGAGTTTGTTTTGCCTTATCAGGTAGACAGTGTTTCTAAACTGCAGTCCCAGGAAAGAACATACGATTATGTGTCTTTTTCCTTGGCTGATGAGTCAGAAAATACCAGTGTGTCAGACGATGAGCTAAAAGCGTATTACGAAGCAAATAAAGAAAACTTCAAAACGCCAGAACAAGTTAAAGTAAATTATGTTGTGATTTCGAGCTCTGATTTTTACGGTAAAGTAAAAATTACAGATGCTGAATTGCAGGATGCTTATCAGGCTTCTATTTCTGTTTTGGCGCAAGAAGAAAGGTCAGCGTCACATATCCTTATTGAAACATCTGATCGTAGCGATGACGAAGCTAAAAAACGTCTTGAAGAAGTAGAGGCTAAGCTGAAAGCAGGTGCTAAGTTTGCTGATTTGGCTGCTAAATATTCAGATGATATTGGTTCGAATAAAGATGGCGGTAATTTGGGTTATGTCGAAAAAGGCATTATGGGTTCTGCTTTTGACGATACGCTTTTCTCTATGAAAAAAGGCGAAGTTAAATCGGTTAAAGGTCAGTATGGATACCATCTAATCAAACTAGATGATATTTCGAAACCTGATGTGCCAAGCTTTGCCTCCAAAAAAGAAGAGTTGCTGCAAAAGTTACGTGAAGATAAGGCAAGAGATGCTTTGTTGACGGTTCATGAAGATATTACCGATTTGGCTTATGCGAGTGATAAGTTAGATGCTATTGCAAAAGAATACGGTGTTGATGTACTTCAAAGTGCGTATTTTGGTCGTGATGGCGGCTCTGACGAGATCACTAGTAGTCCTGCAGTAATTGCTGCCGCGTTTGGTGTATCTGTTTTAGAAGATGGTCAGAACAGCAACTTGATTGAGCTGGGTGATGATCAGGTGGTCGTATTGCATTTAAATGATCACAAGCCAGAAGCTTTCCAATCTTATGAAGAAACAAAAGAGCAGGTTGCTTCTATCGTGGTGCAAAACAAAGCGGTAGAGTCACTGCGTGCTAAAGCTGAAAAAGCGAAGAGTGCAAGCAATACTAAGTGGACTTCTGTAAAAGATGCTAAGCGTGGTCAAGATGAAATGACATCATTGGCTTTCTCTTTGCCTCATCCAGAGGGTAAACCAGTTATTGAGGTGAAAGGCTTGTCTAATGGTGATTTGGCTTTGATTCGCTTAAATAAGGTTGATGCTGGTAATGCGACAGTTCCTGATGATCAGAAGCTAGCTTATGAGCGTTATTTGAATCAGACTCAAGTAACTCTTAGCACTCAAGGTCAGCAAGACTACTTAAAAAATAAAGCAAAAATAGAAAGATAAACGATAATTTTGCTCAAAAAAAGCCACTCAAATTTGAGTGGCTTTTTTATTTGCTTTGAAACTTTAACAGGTGAAATTTTTTACTTGCTGTTAGAAAGAGATGTTAGCCATTGGTTCGAAGGTACAAAGAAAGCCTGTCCTGTTGTTGCGCGAGTGTACTTCATCAGATGGTCTGTATTACCGTTTTCATCGCCTTTCACCATGCTTTCCAGCATTAGATTAAAAATCACGGGCGTCTTGCTGTAACTAGCAAACATAAGGCCTTTTTCTCTTAAAGAAGCGAATGGCATACTGTGGCGCAAGATTTCCATCGAGTTGCCATTTTCATCTTTCAGTGAGGTGCGCTTGGTATGAGCGTGGACTGATTTTTCTGCTGATGGATATTCTTGGTTGGTGTGCTTGGTTCGTCCGTATGTATCTTCCTGAGTTTTGATATCTTCTTTTTCCCATTTTTCTAAGTCATGAACAAAACGTATTAAATTGAAGTATGAGCCATGTTCAAACCTTAGGTCTTCATCACCAACTAGAGCCACTGCCTTGCGTTGTTCGCCGGCTGGGTTTTCAGTGCCATCAACAAATCCAGTCAAATCACGATTATCTAAATACTTAAAGCAACTGACTTCGTCGACTAACTTAACGCTGTTGCCAAAGGCTTTAAAAAGAACGCTAGCCAACTGGTAAGTTGCATCATGTCGAGAGGAGCGAATGTGAAGAACCAGATCTACATCAGTTGGTGTGAACTCAACATCTTTGCCGGTGATATGAGGGAAGGTGGTAAGAAACTGTGGGCGAGTCGTATCTAGTTCATCCCATATAAGGCTACTTAGGCCGATGGAAGCGTGTAACTCTGCTGCAGGAAATTGTGCTTGTAGTTCTTCAATAAGCGCAGGAGCCGCAGCTAGGGCCCTTTTTAGGGCGCTAATTTCGGATCTATTCACGTTAAGTGTAATAAAAAGGGCATCGCTTGAGGCTTCGGCAATAATGCCAGATTGAAAAGGTGTCATCATGGTTGTCCTTTTAGGAAATAACATTCATTAAAAGTTTGGGTAAAGCGTTTTTAGCTGGCTAGCCTGCGAAGGCTTGGCTTGTCCACTTGTGTACTCTTCAAGAGCATTGGCAAGAGGTTCTCCTTGCCATTCATGGGCTGGATTGTTTGAGTACAGCATTAACTCTGCTTCCATAAGAAGTTGAGTTACTTGAACGGATGTTAGGCGTTTTATGTCATCAACACTACGAATTTCATTGTCTCCCCAGCGATGGCGAGCCCATTCTAATAGACTTGGTCTTAAAGATTGGAGGCTGTTTTGTCGGCAGCATTCAATCAGTGCTTTGTAGGCGCTTTGTTCATCTGAGGTACTTAATGGTGCAAATTCTTGCAAGGTAGGGACTTGGTAAATGTCATCTGGCTGTGATTTTTTGCGCTTGAACCAAATAATAACCCATATAGTTAGCATGGTGGCGGTCAAGAAAAGTAATCCGGCAATTAGGTAATGACGCAGTGAAAAGCCATCTTCTGTTTGTAGTACTTCTAGATCTAATCCATTTTCAGGTTTGATCTGAGTTGATTGTGTAGTTTTTTCAATGGGTTTTTTTGCCAAAGAAATAGGTGCTACGGAGCGAGTTTGTGCTGGCAGCGGTTCACTGATTGTTTGTTTGTTGGCAGTGGAATCATTTGCCTTGCTTGAAGCGCTGGGTAATGGTGCTATTTCAATGCCTTTTGTTGAGGCGCTGGCCGTACTGATTGTTCTTGTTTCAGTGTCCCAATAGGTGATATAGATGTCTGGTAATGCAAGGGTTCCTTGTTCTGTTGGCACCACTTCAACCGTGATGCTTTGGCTACCAGTCACACCGTCGGCTGTTTTTTGATTGTCGAACTTAGGTGGTTTTGGATACAGCTTGTAATTGCGAGTGCTGTTAAAGTCTAGTGTTGGAATCTGTTCTGGTAGCGCACCTTTAGCGCTGATGTTAATCGTCCAAATAAGAGTGTCGCCCACTCTTGGGGTATCACTCGACTTATCAAGAGAGGTTGAGACGGTTACTTTGCTGCTAGGCAACCAAGCATCACCCGTATAGCTGGCTGGGATAGGAGTCACTTGCAGGTTGAGCGGTTCGCTTTGAACCTTAATCATTCTTCTGCCTGTTGATGTGTTGATCATTGCTTGAATGCTTTGGGGCGGTATCGTCAATAGACCGCTACGCTGTGGAAACGCTAAATAGTCCCGCGTAATCACCTGATACTGTGTGCCATTCACCGTTTGATAATTCATCTGGTCGTCAGCAAGTCTTTCAATGACAAGATCAGGATGCGAAGGAACTGATCGATTCGCATTCTGGAGTGCAACTGACGTATAAAGTTTGATGCTCAGTATGACTTCTTGCTGAAGGTATGGCTCTATTTCAGAGACTTCTGTTTTTAACATGACTGGCGGATTACCATTGCCGTCCAAGAGCTGCGGGGAGCTTTTAATGGTAAGTCTAATAGGTTGCGATTCGTAATTGCCTATTTTAATCGGCGGAATTTCAACCGTGCCGACAGATTTTGGCATCAAGGTGACAACCCAAAAGTTTAAAGCCGTGCTGGTGCCTAAGTTGAAGCTAAATTGGCTATTTTGGCTTTTACCTAAAATATCAAAATCACGTTCCAATGGAGATAGATCAGGGCCATTTCCAGTGTCAGAAAAGTCAGCGCGTAATGTTAGCTGTACCACTTCATTTTCAGTGGCAACATTTTTATTAAGGGAGGCAGTAACGCTGGCGGCATGAAGAGAGCTTGATAATGTAATAAAAAGCAGAGTTGTCATTAGTGAGAAAAACAAGCGACTTGGCTTGTTTTGCGATATTAATGAAAGGAAGTATTGCTTTATTACCATGGGTTTTGCCCATCCTCTTGCGAAAATCGATTTTCATTGCGCTTTTCTTGGTGTAAATACCAGAGCTTGCGTTGCAGTAGTAATCCCGGGTCGTCTTGGATTTGTCTTAGCCACTGGTTCAGCGCTTGTGTTTTTTCTTTGTCTAACTGTGTGTTTTCAGGTTTTTTCTGTTTTTGTTCGTCTGAGTTTTCACCTTCCTTATTATCCTCAGGAGTCTTGTTTTTGTCTTGTTTTTCGTTCTTTTTATTATCTTTTTTTGAGTCAGACGGATCTTTTGAGTCGTTTTTATCCTCTGAATCGCTTTTATTATCTGCATCAGACTGGTTGGGTTGTTTGTTTTGATTTTTCTCTTTGTCTTGTTGTTTAGATTTTTCCTGTTCTTTTTTCTGCTGGTCTTTCTTTTGTTGTTCTTGTTGCTGCTTTTTTAAGTAATCGAGATTGTCTTTGGCGGCTTTTAGTGAAGGATCTTGTTCCAATGCTTTTTCATAGGCTCGAATAGCCTTTTCAGTATCGCCTGATAATGCCAACGCATTACCTAAATTATAATTTTCTACCGAATTTCTTTTTAGGCTTTCTAGCTGCTGAATCGTTTCAGGATAATTTTCTAAAGCGTACGATGATGCCGCTTTCCATTCTGGTTGCTGAAAGTATTGGTCTGCAGCTTGCCAATTTCCCTGATCCACAGCTTGTTGACCTTTTTGATCTGGCGTCATAAACCAATCAAGAGGCGATGCCTGTAGCCTCTCGGAAGGTAAATAAAAGATGCTAACCAGCAGCATAAAAAGCACGCCTTTGCGAAACTGCAATGCCAGCCAAAGTAGAAAGGGTAAAGCAAGCCATTGGCCTTGTTCTATCCAATGTATACTTTTATTTTGTGCTTTTTGAGTTTGCTGATTATCCAATGAGGTATTGGTGATCTGCGCTAGCTCCTGAGAGTTTAAGCGTCCTTGGTGAAAAGACCCGCCAAGCGATGTTGTGAGTTTTTTTAACTCTTTTATAGGTGTTATTGGCATGACATTTTTGCCATTCTTTCTCAAGATTTGACCGTCAGGTAGCTTAATCAGTGATGTGTTCGTTGTGCCAACGGCTACTAAATCTAACTGTATGTTTTTGCCTTTAAATAACGCAGGGATTGCCGTCTTATCTTGTTCGCTAAGATCATCTGTTAACACAATAAGGTGCAGTGGTGTGGCGTCGTCTTTACTAAGAGACAATGCAGTTTCAATACCACTGGTCAAGCTACTACCATACGTTGGCATGATGATTGGATCTAATGCGAGCAGAAAATGGGTGATGGTTTCTCTGTCTTGGCTGAAGGGGCTGATTACAAAGCCTTCGCCAGCAAATGCGACCAGTGCAATATCACCTTCTTTACTTTGTGCCAGTATGTCGCGAATGGTTTGCTTTAACTGAGTTTGTCTATTGGGCTTAATGTCGGTCGCGTACATAGATAGCGATTGATCAACAACTAAGATAGTTTTCTGGGTATTTTCAAACATGGTGGTTGGCGCTTTTGTCCAGCTGATGCCAGCTAAACCAATCCAACACAATGATATTGCCGCTAAACCAAGCCATTTATTCACGTTACTGGAGGTATTTTGATAAACCAAATGCTGCATCAATCGTTGATCGACCACTTTATTGAGCGTGCTTTTGTTCGAGCTTTTTGCGGTGATGAAATACGCCAGTAGCAAGGTAACAGGTAGCAACATAAGCCAGTAGGGACGTTCAAAGTGAATCAAGTCAAAAAGCATCATGCTTGACCTCCTTTGCGCGAGGTTCTTTTATGAAAAAAGTTACTATTCAATGTAAGTTGCTTGCTGGCGAGTAGTGCCAAACCTAGAAAAATAATCGAGCCAAGACCTAGCCAATGGAACAAGCTGGTCAGTGGTCGTTGCCAAATATCTTCGGCAGGAGTTGGTTCTAACGCATCAAGTGTTTGATAAATAGCTTGTAGATCTTCGGTGCTTTTGGCGCGGAAGTATTCACCACCTGTTTGTGCGGCAATGTTTTTTAATAGTGTTTCGTCTAGATCGCTTGAAGGATTGATGGCTTTGGGCCCAAAAAAGCTTTGTACAATCATGCTGTCTGCGCCAATGCCTATGGTGTGGATTTTTACGTTTTGTGAGGCGGCAAAGGCGGCGGCTTGTTGAGGTTGAACTCGCCCTGCGGTATTTGCGCCATCCGTCATTAAAATAAGCACTTTTTTATCGGAGGGTTTATCTTCGAGTCTTTTTATTCCCAGTCCGATAGCATCGCCAATGGCCGTCTGTTCGCCAGCAAAACCAATTTGAGCTTCTTGCACTAGCTGATTAATCGTCTTGGTATCAAAGCTTAGTGGTGCTTGTAGATAGGCTTTTGAGCCAAAAACGATAATACCAATACGATCGCCGCGGCGTTCTTGAATAAAGTCAGACAAGACAGATTTGGCGGCTTCTAATCGGTTTGCCGGTTGGCCGTTGAGTGCCATGTCGGTAACTTGCATACTGCCAGATAAATCAAGAGCAATGAGTAAGTCTCGACCTGACGGAGTGACTTTTGTCGGTTCGCCTAACCAAATCGGTTGGGTCATAGCAAAGATCAGCAAAATCCAAGAAACCAACAGGCAGGCGTAACGTAAAGTCGGGCGTTTAGGTATCGCTTTTCCATCTTGGTGATTGACTAGTTGTTCCGTATTACCCCACCAAATGCCATCGCCTTTTGGCTTAGCTTTTGGCAGAAAATACATAATAATGGGCAAAGGTAAAAGAAGAAGGAACCAAGGCCAAGATAATTCAAGCATGGTGTTTCCTTATCCAATAACAAATGTTTTTTATCATAGCGCTACGTTGTTCAGTGGTTAGTTCAATCTGGCTTCTATAAGGACCGTCTATAAACTCGCTACCAAGAGAAGAAAACTGCCATTTTGCTGGCATGGATTTATCTAGCGTTTCAAACAAGGTTTTACTGGGCAAAGCGGCGGTTTCTGTTTTGCCTTCACTAATAAGGCAGCGTCGAACCATTTCGTGGCAAAGTAAAATGCAGTCTTTATCGCTCAGCTCGCTCGATGTATTGGTGATAGCTGACAATGCTTCTCGTCGGTATGTGCGCTTTTTGTGGCGTCGATACCATAAGGCGAGCAAGCCTATAATGAATAGAATAACAGCTACAACAATAAGCCAGGTCCACCAAACGGGCGGCCACATAGGAACAGATTGCGGCAGCATGTAAGCTTTGTGTGGCAAGTCTATTGCGTGTGTTGCTGATTGTAGAGGAGCTTGTGCGACGGGCATCAGTGTAATGCTCCTTGCGAAAGTAAGTAACGAGCAATTTTTTCGGGCGATTCAGTGATATCAAATATTTGGTGGCGAATGCCAAAAGAAGCCAGCTTTTTACGCATTAACGTATTTTGTGAGAGGAAATCAGCTTTTGCTTGTTGCATGCTGTTTTTGGTAATGGTCACAGGTTTAATGCCGTTATTGTCGGCCATCTGGTATTGGCCAGCAGGTAGATTAAAGACATTGCTATCGATGATTTGTATCCAATGAACGGAGTTGTGCTCGGCGAGCTTCATCAGTGCACTTTCTTCGTCTTGGTTCCAGCTCTGTTTGTCTGTCAGTATGATCACATCTTTATTGTGAGCTTTGTTAGCAAGCAGGCTGTTCGACCAAATACTGGTTGTGTTGCTGCCATTGATTCGGTTTTCTATCTTAGATGCGTCTTTTAAATGGCTTAAAAGCGTGGCCAAAGTGCCAGATTTATTGCTGGCGTGTTCTTGGTTGCCATAGGTGATTCGATAAGACAGGGTGTCGCCTTGCTGCTTGGAGCGCCACGCAATAATACCGGCAAGCTGAAGAAAACGTGTAGCAATAAAGGTATGACGAGTTCCAAAATAAGCGCTGCTAGACAGATCTAGCAATAACAGCCGTTGATGGTCGTTTTCTTGCGCATATAGTCGAGTATGAGCTTGGCCTGTCCTAGCTGTCACTCGCCAATCAATATGCCGCAAGTCGTCGCTGGCTTGATAAGCCCGAAGTTCGAGCATTTCCATGCCATGACCTTTTTGTCGTGAACGACGCTCTCCTGAATTGGTCGCAAAACGAATGGCTTTAGGTGCTCGTCCTAAATGCTTAGCATAACTCGCTAATAGAGCGAAATGGGCATCGTCTAGCTCAGGAGATTCGGGTGATAATAATGGACTCATCGTACTATTTGCCTTTTGCAGCGATTCCCTGAGTTACAGTGCAGGAACGTGACTAATCAATCTTTTCAATAGATCGTCAACAGATAACCCAGCGGCTTGTGCTTCAAACGTTGTGATGATGCGATGGCGTAACACTGGCAAAGCAATCTGGCGAACATCGTCTGGTGTGACGAAGTCTCTACCGTTTATTAATGCATTGGCACGAGCACAACGATCAAGAGCCAAGGTGCCACGAGGGCTGGCGCCAAATTCAATCAAATTTGTTCCTTTACCCGCTTCGCCTAAATAAAGTTCTGGCTGGCGAGTCGCCATGACGAGCTGTACTATGTATTGCTCAACACTTTCAGACATATACAAAGATAAGGCTTTATGCTGAAGTTCAAGGATTTCATGAGGTTGGCAAATTGGTTGAGGTTTGCTTGTAGAGGTTTTGTGCAAATCTTGCTGACGCACTAACCTCAGTACATCTAATTCGCTGGCAGCGCTTGGATAGCCGAGATTTATCTTCATCATAAAACGATCAAGCTGTGCTTCAGGCAAAGGATAAGTGCCTTCTTGCTCGATTGGGTTTTGTGTGGCAATGACGAAAAACAGTGCAGACAGTGGGTAGCTATGATTGCCAACGGTAACCTGTCTCTCGCCCATGGCTTCAAGCAACGCAGATTGTACTTTAGCTGGGGCGCGATTGATCTCGTCAGCTAGTACGATGTCGTTCATAATAGGGCCGGGGATAAAGCTGAACTTGCCCGTTTCTTGCTGATAAATATCGGAGCCTGTCACATCGCCGGGTAACAAGTCTGGCGTAAATTGAATTCGTTGGAAGCGGCTGTCGATAGCATTGGCAAGAGCTTTTGCAGCGGTGGTTTTTGCTATGCCTGGTGGTCCTTCTAGAAGCACATGGCCATTAGCGATTAAAGCGACAAGTAATTCATGGGTTAAATCTGGTTGGCCAACAACGGCGTGATTTAGGTGATCTTTTAATTGCTCAATTACAGTTACCATCGAACCTAGGTTCCTTATACTTTTGTCAATAAAAGTGTCAACGCAAGATGAAACCCTTGCAAAACGACTATGCTCATCAATACTTTGTTAAAACAGGTTCAAAGTGCTCATTTATAAACTATAAGCTCGGCTTTGGAGTCCTGCGTCGTCCTAATAATTACATCTATGTAGTTATCGGATTTTGCGCCTGTTTTTGTTTCGTCTTGGCTTCGCTCGTGACTTCGTGCAAAGGTCTCCATATAATAGCCTTCATCTTATCGGATTCAAATCTTTACGCACAGGGTGATCTCTGTAAGGGTAACGTAAGCACAGGACGAAAAAATGGCGAAAATTGTATTAAATGTGGCTTTGCCCGCGTTTAAATATGAAGCTATGTATACAGGTGTAGCGAAAAACCTAGTCGCGAGCAGCCTAGATGGGCGTAAAGTTCAGTTGCCCTTATCGGCTTTTCAGCGTTTTGTGACTCATCAAGGCATTTACGGCTATTTTGAAGTAGAATTTGATGACATGAATAAACTGATTGCCGTCACTAAAATTAGATAGCCTAAAGTTAGGTAGTCTAAAATTAGATCATCTAATTTTAAATGATAATCAGACAGAACAGATTAAATAAAAGAGCAGCACAGCTCAGACAAAGCATTTAGCAGATCTTAACCGCCTAGGAGCCCTAACAATGTACCAACTTGCTCGCTCGTTACTTTTTAAACTGGACCCAGAAGTCTCCCATGAATTGTCATTGGATCTTCTCGCAGCAAGCAGTCGATTGGGTTTAAACAGATTTCTAGGTGGATTGCCATCGACTAAACCAGTTGATGTGATGGGATTACGCTTTCCCAATGCTGTAGGTTTAGCGGCTGGCTTAGATAAAAATGCCGATGCGTTTGAAGCGCTAGGCGCGTTGGGCTTTGGTTTTGTGGAAGTGGGGACTGTGACACCAAAAGGGCAGGCCGGAAATCCTAAGCCGCGTTTGTTCCGTTTGCCAGAGCATGAAGCCATTATTAACCGCATGGGCTTTAATAACAAAGGTGTGGATCATTTGGTTTCGCGGATTAAATCCCACCGTTATCCTGGTGTGTTAGGTGTTAATATTGGCAAAAATTTAACCACTTCAGTGGAAGACGCTGCAGCGGATTATTTGGCCTGTTTAGAATCAGTTATCCCTTACGCAGATTACATTACTGCAAACATTAGTTCGCCAAATACACCGGGACTTCGCAGTTTGCAGTTTGGTGAAAGCTTGGCTCAGTTGATAGCTCCATTGGTAGCGGCACGTGATCGTTATGAAGCGGCATACGGTAAGCGTGTTCCGTTGGCGGTGAAAATTGCTCCAGATATGACTGACGACGAAATTAAAATGGTTGCCGATACTTTGGTTGATCAGGGAGTTGATGGCATTATTGCCACTAATACAACTTTGTCTCGTGAGGCAGTGTTAGGTCATCAGTTTGAAAAAGAAGCGGGCGGATTGAGCGGTATGCCAGTTCGTGATGCGTCTACTCATGTGGTTAAAGTATTGGCTGAACATTTGAAAGACACCTTGCCTATTATTGGTGTTGGCGGTATTTCAAGTGGCGCGGATGCGGTAGAAAAACTGCAAGCAGGTGCGCGTTTAGTACAGATTTATTCGGGCTTTATTTATCACGGTCCAGAGTTAATTAAGGAAGCTGTAGCAAGCACTGATGCTTATTACCGAGAACTTGATCTCGGCATCTAAAGATCGAATTGAAAACAAGATGCAGCGTATTTTTGTATCTTGTTTAAAAAAGAGGGCGGGACACAATCCCGTCCTTTTTATGCGTTTCGAAACATTCATTGAAATTTAAAAAAGTATTTTATAAATGAGCACGATATTACAGACAACTGATTCAGCAAGTCAGGTTTACGCATTAGAAATAACCTGTCCTCTTGGGTTAGAAAATGTCTTAGAAAAAGAGCTGCATGGCGAAGGCCTAACGCAAACTCGCTTGGGTGAAGCGCAGGTTAAACTGACAACAGATTTAGAAGGTATGTACAAAGCTTGCCTTTGGTCTCGCGTTGCAACTCGCGTTATGTTGCCGATTGCCAATTTTAAAATGGAATCTGCCGACGACTTATACGATGGCGTAAAAGCGATTCAGTGGTCCGACCACATGAATGCAAGCAACACCATCGCGATTGATTGCCATGGCACTAATCACCATATTCGTAATACACAATTTGGTGCGGTTCGTGCGAAAGATGCGATTGCCGATTATTTTGTAGCCTTGTCTGGTGAGCGTCCTAGCGTTGAAAAAGAGCAGCCAGAAGTCCGTATTGCTTTGCGTATCAAACGTGAAGTAGTGACAGTTAGTATTGATTTGTCTGGCGAAAGTATGCACCGCCGTGGTTACCGTCAACAAGGCGGCATGGCACCTCTTAAAGAAAACTTAGCTGCTGGCCTTTTGCTACGTGCAGGTTGGGGAGCAGATTGCGGTTTGACGCAATTAATCGATCCAATGTGTGGTTCTGGTACCTTTCTAGTTGAAGCTGCGATGATGTCTTTGGACATGGCTCCAGGTCTACGTCGCCCATATTGGGGATTCAAAGGCTGGAAACAGCATGATCACCGGATGTGGCAACAGCTAATGGACTTTGCTAAGAACCGGAAAAAAGATCCAGCAACCTTGGGTATTCGTTTTCAAGGTACGGATAGAGAGCAAAAAGCCATTGCTGCCGCGCGCGAAAACATCAAGCGCGCAGGACTAACTGACGTCATTGATGTGACCATGTCGTCGTTCCAAGAACATGAGTTCGATATTAATCCCGATGCTCCAGGTCTTTTGATTACCAATCCGCCTTACGGTGAGCGTATTGGTGATGAAATGGCCTTGATTGCCTTGTATCGCCAACTGGGGGAATGGGTGGTGACTCACGTGCGTGGCTGGCAGTTTATGATGCTAACCAGTAACGACCATCTGGCTCGACAAATTCCTGTTCGACCAGAAAAAAGTACACGAGTGATAAACGGTGGCATTGAATGTCGCGCATATCAGTTTCCATTGTTGGCTGGCAGCATAAAAGAAGATGTCGTCGCGCAATCGGTTATGACGCCGGGTGCACAAATGTTTGCTAACCGTCTGCAAAAGAACGCTAAGAAACTGAAAAAATGGGTCGAGAAAAACAAGATCCAGTGTTACCGCGTTTATGATGCTGATATGCCAGAATACTCTGTTGCGATTGATATCTATGGCAATTGGGCACATGTTCAAGAATATCAGGCACCTAAAAGTGTTGATCCAGAAAAAGCCAAACAACGTTTGTTTGAGGTGATGTCTGCCATTCCGACAGCGCTGAATATTTCAGAATCTAATGTGATCTTGAAACAGCGCCAAAGACAGACAGGTAAAGAGCAATATGAAAAATTCGATCAAACGAAACACGAAATGATCGTAGAAGAATACGGCTGTGAATTCATTGTTAATCTAAAAGATTATTTGGATACAGGTTTGTTTCTTGATCACCGTCCAGTACGCAAGCTGATTCAAGACAAAGCCAATGGCGTACGCTTCTTAAACTTGTTCTGTTACACAGCGACCGCGTCTGTTCATGCTGGACAAGGTGGTGCGCGCAGTTCATTGAGTGTCGATATGTCGAACACTTATACCGAGTGGGCGCGTCGTAATATTGAACTAAACGAGTTTTCAGATCGTTACCATCAAGTAGAACGTGCCGATTGTATCGAATGGCTAAAACAAAGCCGCGATAAGTTTGATTTGATCTTCATGGACCCGCCGACGTTTTCGAACTCAAAAAAAATGGCAGACATTCTAGATATTCAGCGCGATCATGGTGAACTTGTACGTTTAGCGATGGCAAGACTGGCGAGAGGTGGTGAGCTTATTTTCTCTAATAACTACCGTCGTTTTGTGTTGGACGAAGCGTTAGAGCAAGAATACGATGTGAAAAACATTACTCGTGAAACGCTGGACCCAGATTTTGATCGTAACGACAAAATTCATCAGTGCTACATTATTAAGAACAAGTAATTAAGTAAAAGCAGTTAAGAATAAGTAAGAGAATTCAGTATAATTCGCCGACGTTTTTTAAGGCTAAACACCTAGTTCAGCTTTTGTGATTTTTAAGGTTTATAAGTTTTACTATGAGAAAGAAAACATTTCGACTTGTGATTAGTTGTCCCGACAGAGTGGGGATTGTGGCGGCGGTGAGTCAATTTTTGAATGAACGCCAAGGCTCGATCATCGAAGCGAGTCACCACACAGATTTAGAGCAAAAGTGGTTTTTTATGCGTCACGATATTGATGCTGAAAGCTTAGATATTGACGTAGAAACCTTTCGCAAAGAATTTGCGCCAATAGCAGAAGAATTCAACATGCGTTGGTATGTGAAAGACAGTGAAGACCGCCCTAAAGTTGTCTTGTTGGCAACCAAAGAATCTCATTGCCTAAACGACATCATGCATCGCTGGCACACAGGCGAACTGAACTGTGAAATTGTTGGTGTTATCGCGAACCACGAAGACCTGCGTTCTATGGTTGAATGGTATAAGATTCCATATTTCTGCATTCCTGTGCCAAAAGAAGATAAGATGCCAGCTTTCCAAGAAATTGAAGCCTGCATTGATTCGACGCAAGCCGATACCATTGTATTAGCACGTTACATGCAGATCTTCCCGGAATACTTGTGTGAGAAGTATCGCCATAAGGTGATCAACATCCACCACAGCTTCTTGCCGTCTTTCATTGGTGCTAAGCCTTACCATCAGGCCGCCGTTCGCGGTGTGAAACTGATTGGTGCGACCTGCCACTACGTCACAGCTGACTTGGATGCAGGTCCGATTATCGAGCAAGATGTGATTCGTGTTCGTCACAGCCATGCCGCAGAAGACATGGTTCGTCTAGGCAAAGACATCGAAAAACTTGTACTTTCACGCGGTCTACGTTACCACTTGGAAGATCGTGTTCTGGTACATGGTAATAAAACCGTCGTGTTTGCTGAATAAGGCAATCATTGCAAAGTTTGTGAAAAGGGAAGGCTTGATGTCTTCCCTTTTTTTGGGCTTTCTGAGAGCGTTAAGCAATGACGAAGTTTGAGGTAGGAGAAACAGTTTCTTTTTTATTTTTTTGTAATCTTAATGGTAGAAAATTACCCTTCTTGAAAAAAGTGTCTATAGTCTATAGTGAACGATAAATGATCAATTGATTTAAATTTAAGAGACGGCATGGAATGTGAGGTGAACAATGAAACTCAAGTTAACGCCAACTCAAAACTTATGTGTTGGGTATCTAGAATCTGGTTTTAAATTGATCCAATTGGGTGAGCAATTTTATTTTATCAAAGGTGAACGCCGCCAAAAGGTATTACCAAAAACTTTAGACGCACTTGTCAATCGCGGTGCACTGGCTCACACCGAGCAGGGCGACTACATGCTCAGCGATGAATTCGTAGAACATCGCAAACGAATGCGTGAAATGAACGACCCAGAACAGACTCGTCATTAACAAAAGATCAACGACTACCTTGGCCCCATTTTGTCTACTCAGGTAAATGGGGCCTTTTTTATAGGCCCACGTAATTATTCCCTCCTCTTATTTGTTATTACCTTGCTCCAAGTTATATGGCGTTTCTTTTCGAAACTAAACGCCTACCTCATCGAAACGCCACATAACTTTCCGCGATCCTCAATTGTAGGTCTGCATGAAGGAGGTACGACCGTAATCAGGCGTTTTATTGAATTTGCGCTGGCAGCTCATTAGAAAGTCTTTTAGTATCAACAGATAACCAAATTAAATTAGACACATTTGGAGGTATAAAATGTCAACGATTGTCAGTAAGGAAGAAGCACATAAGCTGATTGATCAACTCCCTGCCAATGCAACATGGGATGACCTGATGCATGAAATATATGTTCGAGAAGCGATTGAAAAAGGGCTCGAAGATAGCAAGGCTGGAAGAACAAAGGGGGTTGCTGACATTAGAAAAAAATATGGATTGCCTGAATGAGAGTTCAATGGACTAAAACCGCAGAAGCTCATTTGGATGCAATTTATGCCAAGACTCAGAAACCTATGCACTGCAAACTGTGGATCGAATTACAAGGCGATCTGAACAGATTGGTGACTTTCCTCTATCAGGAAGAAAAGTGCCAGAATATGAGCTTGATCAAATAAGGGAGGTGTTCGCGGGTCCATATAGAATCATATATCATATTATGGCAGAGCAAATTGATATTGTTGCCGTGATCCATGGAGCAACGAACGTGCTGCAAGAATAAGAAGACTGTCCTTACTCGTGTTGTAAACCAACATTCCCTGTAGGTCTGCATGAGGGAGGCACGACCGTAATCAGACATAAAGCCTCGTAGCCACAACCTATTTTATCGAAACACCACATAACTTTCCGCACTACCAAATTGTAGGCCTGCATAAGGGATGCACGACCGTAATCAGGCGCTATAAACTCGCAATGACAACATACCTCATCGAAATACCAAACAATGTTCAGCACCCAAAATGTCGAGCCTTGGAATTTAGGGTCTGGAATTTAGGGTCAGATGAAAAATTCCCAACTCACCCGTAGGGCACGATAAGCGGAGCGTAATCTGCCGTTGGTCATAAAAGAATAACGTATTGAAGCTACGGACAAGTTTTTTCGTTTTTTTGTAGGTCACGGCATCAGCCCGACAATGTAATTAATTTCCTTCCATTTAGTTAGACATAAATACATTGCCTTGAAAACAGATCAGGTCATAAGGTCTGAGGGAATCGCTTGCCTCGCGGGTCAAATCGCGCTACAAAAGAGCAAATAAAGAATTAATATAGCGGCGATCAAAGACGATCTGAAGCGGCATAGTCCAGACAGACGTTGGTATTGAGCGAGTTATATAACAGGGAAGTCCCACCATGAAAAAAGCAAATCCCCTATATAGACAACGCAGCCGTTCAACAGTGGGTTATAGCCGCAGCTACGCTGCCGTATAACCCTTAATTGTTAGTTTTCTAGGGAAGATATGAGCAACGATTTGACCATAAAAGGCATTCTTTCAGAAAAACTTAATCGATTTTTAAATCCTAATTTCGATACTAAGTTTATATGGTTGTTATTGACGTCAGGAATAGCCCTTGTAAGTTACCAAAGGGTCATACAGTTAGGCTCAAGCTTAGAGATTCTCAAAGAAGATTTGTATA
Source organism: Marinomonas sp. UCMA 3892 (assembly GCF_012726345.1). Lineage (GTDB taxonomy): Bacteria > Pseudomonadota > Gammaproteobacteria > Pseudomonadales > Marinomonadaceae > Marinomonas. The sequence continues at coordinate 109,636 of NZ_PTXN01000014.1, read as the reverse complement.
TTAAACTTTCGCTGAATTCGGGCGTCGATAGTGTCTTTATAGTTATTGGTGCTTTTATGATCGTATCTTCAGTTGTTTTATTTACATTAAAGCAACTGAGTAATAAAACGGGCTCTTTCAAAAGATACAAAACGCTATCTAAAGCAGCTCGTGATATTCGACCATTGATGGATGATAATAGGAGAATATTTACCACGTTTGGACCTAATACAAGTGCTGGTAGCACAGATGAACTCCGTCACGATTACGAGGTATGGGAACAGTTAAAGCTCGATCAAATTGTTCCAAATAATGACAGCATATTGAGCATATTAAATAGAGTTAAAAAGCTAGACAAACGTGAAGAGTTAGTTGTTTCTGAAATGAAATCTCATATTCAAGCATTTAAGAAGCACTGCGAAGATCCAAGCTTCGATTATTCACAAAATCAATTTCCCATCGCTTTTTCAGATTTGATCTTGAGCTATTGTTCTTTTGGGAAAAATAGCTTAGAAAAGTATAAAACCTGGATTGTTGAACAATCCAAAATAAAAAATGCGAACATAGAGGCTGCATATATATTTGGTAGCGCCTTATATGGTGCCGAAAGTACCGACGTAGATTTGCTGATAAAAACAAAAGCAATAAAAGTAGAAGACATAAAAGTTGATGCTGACTTCTATGAAAAACTCAAGGATAGGTTTTATCTAGAGCAGGGGTTAAAATTGCACTTAAAAGTGTATTCTGAACTGGAAAAACGCTCATATGACGCATTTAAGGCCAAATTAGCTAAGACAATAAGGATAATTTGAGGTGGGAAGAAATTTATATTACACGATACCCAAGTATCTAGAAGATGCCCTAGATAACCACACTAAAGTTCGAGCTTGGCAACGAATCGATCATCCTAAAAATGACGATGATTTCATTTATCTAATCAAGAGAAATGATGGGCTATCAGATATAACTCTTCATGCATCGGATGAGTATTCCTACTCTCTGACGGACTACTTTCAAAAGCCAGCCCAAATTAGTCAAGGGGCATTTATTTTGATTGCTAGGCCTGAGGCTGGTTATGATGAGGCTATTGTTGAAATTGCTCAAAATGATCAAATAAGCATTGGGAAGTTCAGCGCATTAATGGGAGCTCTTTATATAGAAGAGCACTGGAATTATGTGCCGAAAGAGAGAAGAGAAGAAAACTAACAAGCGCATGTTGTCGGACTGGTTTTCCGCTACGCTCCAAACCAGCCGCAAATGCGGGCGTTAACTGTATTTCAGGAGGTAGTATGCAAGCAATGGATATAAGAGTTTTTGTACCAAGTAAGGATTACGATGAGTCACAATGCTTTTATCAGGCACTAGGCTTTGAAATGGAACCGGCTACCGGCGATCTATCCATTTTTAGCAACGGCAACTGCACATTCTTTCTTCAGCGATTTTACAACGAAGATTTTGCAAGTAACTTAATGCTGCAACTAATTGTTTCTGACATTCAGGAAGCATTCGTTACGGTATCAAGCATTGAGGGCTTAAATGTTAGATATGAACCAATTAAATTGGAACCTTGGGGTAAAGTCATTTATTTGTGGGGGCCATCAGGCGAGCTGTGGCATATTACCGAACTCAACAGTTAACAAAAACAGCCAAGGCGACGCCAAAAAGCGGCGCGCTTGCTGTTGGCGTTATGTGGCCCCGTACCAAGGAGTACCGAGTGAACGGTGAAGTAGTATCAATAGTTGGTTCTTCCTATTTTCAACCAATAACCGACCTCATTGAAAAACTGATTCAACATGATGATGGTCGTGAAGAAAATATAATGGCAGGGTATTACCAAAATGGGTATGCAACTTCAATTTGCCTTTTGTCTGTAGTGCTACTCGAATCTTATGTAATGCGCTGTAGATACATCCATCAAGTGAGCGAAAATAAACTCAAAACCTCCGTTATAAATTTTATAAAAAATACATATAGTGACTATCCATACGAAGAAGAAACTGTAGAAGTTTTTGTAATACGAGATTTGATTGCTCACAATCATTTATTAGAAACAACCTATATACTTACTGATGAGGGTATGCAAAAGAATGGAGTACGGCGATACAGTTCAGGCGACAATAAATTTAAAGTAAGTGTTGATATTGAAAGTGAAAAAACAAATTCACTACAGCTAAACACAATTCCTACAAAAGTCGGGTTAAGTGATGCAGTAAAAATACTCGATACGGTATGGAAAAACCTGATGTACCTTGAAAATAAAAGCCGAGATCAGTGTTACGTTTCACATCTTACTGTCAAGTTTAAGGGAAAGCGTGCAAGATTTTCTGACGTAATAAATTCGTTACAATAAAAGCCACATAACAAGCGCTTCAAATGGGACGCCTGCGGCGCCCCTTAAGCGGGCGTTAGCCATCAAAGGAATCGTAGAATTGAACCAGCAATTGAAAAATGAATTGCAGTCGATGCAACAGGAAGATCAACGAGTTTTGCAGGAATTAATTGATAGTGGGGAATTGGGAACCAATGATTACCACCCTAGAATGAAAGCAGTTCATGAAAAGAACAATGCACGCATCAAAGAAATTATCAACCAATATGGTTGGCCGGGTTTTAGTCTAGTCGGCAAAGAAGGTTCAAAGGCTGCCTGGTTAGTAATTCAGCATGCGGTTCTGGATACAGATTTCATGGATAAATGCTTACCCCTATTACAAGATGCAATAAATCAGGGTGAGTCAGAGGGATGGTGCTTGGCATACCTTCAAGATAGGGTTCTTACAATGTCTGGCAAGCCTCAAATATATGGCACCCAGCATGATATTGACGAAAATGGAATTGCCTATCCATTGCCAATTGAAGAGCCTGAAAATGTTGAAACGCTACGCAAGGAAGTAGGGCTTGAGTCACTTTCTGATGCTACGAGACGCATTCAAGAAAGACATAACACAACCGTGGCCAATCGTCGTAAAAATAATGGCTAACAAAGCAAATTCACTCGGACAGCAAAAGGGCCGCTTCGCATTGCTTTTTGCTTCCGGTGATTTGCGGCATTAGCCGATAAGGAGAGTCATGCTAGAAATGAAATTTTTTCGCTTATGTATCTAAATGACTGGTACTGGTGTGATAAGCCATTCGTCGAACGATTGGGAGATACGGATAAGTCAGAGAGATTGAAAGCACTTCATGCTGCTGCTAAATTCTACAAAGTCACTAGAAATTTCAAGAAGGTAGAAGAAGAAAATAGGCTTGTACTCGCTCTGGATCTATTCGAAAGTGTTCAAGGACCTGTCGACTCCGAAAATATAGTCAAGACCGTTAGCTATTTGAGTGAAGCACTAAAAGCTGAATATGATAAAACACTATCTCTGCATCATCAAAATTCTTATGGTTGCGCTTTAAAAGTCCAGTGATAATTTATGATAGTCGTGCATTGGGTTGGCTTAAAAGCAATGGATTTAAGCCAGAAGATAATTCTTATGCTAGTTTCCGTGAAAGCTGGCTCAGAGCTTTTTACGAAAAAGAGAAAGAAATTAAATTGTCATGCGTAGATTTACATACTGTTAAAAAATACAGTCATGCTAATACTGCTACCGATAAAGAAATCCAACAGCTTGTTACTGAAACATGGTTTCACGAGAGAGTGTTCGATAAATATCTTTGGTTTTATGGTAGTGGCGGCTAACAAGGCCAATCACAAAAGCCAGCAAGCTGGCTGGATTCGCTACGCTCGCCCGTGTTGGCAGCGTTAGGCACGACGATTAAGTCATCCATCCACTAAAGGATTAGTTCATGCAGCAAGATTTTCCTAGACCGCAAAACTACCCATACAAAGATGTTTTTTACTTTGATGGTGAAATTGCATTGATAAAAGGTCGTTACAAGGATTCCGAGAGCGACTCAATTGGTATGAGATGGATGGTCGGAGAGAGCGAGCTTGGATACCCAAGTACGTTCGGCAATGCAATGTGGATGGTTGTTCCTGATCAATTGGCAGGATTTATACTGGAAGGTATATTTAGTGATTTAGTGTCACTTCGCAAAAATATTAGAGATTTCCAAGAGTTCATGGATGCCTTGGATCTAATTAGAGATCGCAAAATAATTAGCGTTAATAGCACACGCACCTCTGAAAGCCAGCATTTACGAGGTTTTTAACAAGAGTGTACTTATCAAACCGATTTTTCAAAAGCCGTTATCAATTGAAGTGCGTTAAGGAAAAACGTTGAAAACAAGTATTCGTATCAGTTTGGCTCAGGTTCCTGTTGTTAAAGGTGATGTGACAGAAAATCTCGCACAGCATATTAAGATGATTGAGCAGTCTTCATTGTGCAAAGCCGATTTGGTGGTGTTTCCTGAGTTATCTTTGACAGGCTATGAGCTTGAACTTGCTCAAGAACTGGCTTTATCTGAAACATCACATGTGTTCGAAGTGTTATCTCAAGCAGCAGTAGATCATAATATTATTGTTCTCGCAGGGTGTCCTCTTAAAGTCACTCTTACATTGGGGAGAGACGCCAAACCAACTATTGGAGCGGTTATTTGTTTTCCTGATGGGACACGAGAGTTCTATGCTAAGCAGTATTTGCATGAAGGTGAGGGTAAGCATTGTTCGAGCGGTGTGGTTGACTGCGTCTTTACTGTAAATGGTTATCGAATTGCTTTGGCGATATGCGCGGATTTTGCGTCGCCAGAACACGCGCAAAAAGCACGCGAACTGGGTGTTGATATATACATTGCCAGCGCTTTAATATCTGAACGTGGCTTTGAAGCGGACGCCAAAATGTTGTCCTCCATCGCAGCGACACATGGTTTTCCTGTGCTTTTGAGCAACCATATATCTACAACGGGCGGTTGGGCGGCATGCGGTAATAACACAGTTTGGAATGCAAGTGGAGAGCGAGTTTTCAGCTCGGAGTCGAAAGAGCCTTGTGTCGTTTTATGTACAATGGCCGACCACAAGATAGACGCTATCAAAATATAATATTGAGACAAAAAGACCAGCATGTAGTTGGTAAACATTTGCATACTGGCGTTATATGCAAAAGGAGCATCTGTGATTAGTCCCGTTATACAAGAAGAAACCACAGGATGCGGGATTGCTTCTGTGGCTAATGTTGTTGGTAAAAGTTACGCGGAGATGAAGGCATTAGCGAATTCAATGGGTATTTATGCTTCTGATACATCGCTGTGGCCGGATACGCAATATGTCCGACATATGCTGTCCCGTGTTGGTGTTGAGGCTACTGAGAATGAAATCCTATTTGAATCTTGGGGCGCATTGCCTGATCTGGCGTTGTTGGCTATCAAGCATCATCAGGAAGAGGGGAGAGATTTTTGGCACTGGGTTGTTTTTAAACGTGTGGATGGGCGAGACCTTGTTCTCGATTCTGCTAGTTATTTGGCTTCTAAGGTTCGAACCGATTTTAACGAAATGCAGCCCAAGTGGTATATTGGACTCAAAACTATCAAACGTTAAGGGCCGTTAAGAAGGACCGTTCATAAGACACGCACTTTAGAAAGTCAGTATTTACAAGGTTGTTAACATGCGTATCCTGATAAAATGGTTAGGCAAAAAGGAGGGTTGGTTCATGAAGTTAATGGTCGTTGGGGCGAGTAAAGGCCTAGGTCGAGCTTTTGTAGAAGGGTTATGCACGGCTGGTGATAATGTTGTTGGTGTTTCACGCCTGCGTCCGAAAGAGCTTAAGCTGCCTGATTTCGTTAGTCTTGATTGGATCGAAGCGGACCTAGGAACCCCTCTGGAGGCAGCTTTAGAGATTGAGCGGCAAACTCCCCCGGAGCTGGATGTGCTTATATACAATCTGGGAGTCTGGGAAGAGACGGCTTTTACGGATGAGTACAAGTTTCTTGATGATTCTGATGAGAGCATTGTTGGGATGGTGAATATCAATATCACTGGAACCATACTGCTGCTAAAAAGGCTTATTCCCAAACTTCTCAATTCCACTAATCCTCGATTGATTCTTACTGGTTCAACATCCGGGCTTCGCCAGAGTGGACGTCCGGAAGTTACGTTTGGCGCGTCAAAGTTTGCCCTGACAGGTATTGGTGACGCATTGAGAGAGGGTTTCCGAAAGGACGGTTTAGCGGTTACTTGTTTACAGCTTGGCTACCTCAACACAGACGATGCTCTTTCTGTGCCATTGGATGAAGCCGCTCTCCGAGGTAACGGACAACTTGTACCCGTTCACGACGTAGTCAACGTTGTAAATACCCTCATTAACATGTCTAGCGCGTCTTACGTCCGTGAACTTGTGCTGCCTGCTATATATGATGAACGGTTTTGACGTCTATTTAGTAGAAGCCTAACAATCGCAGTCACAGCGACGGCTTTTCCGCTGCGGCTTTGCCTTCACTACAAAGCCGCGCGTGCTGCGGGCGTTAGCCTTATGAGCATAAACATTACTTTTCAGAAGCCTATCTTATTAACGCGTTCACTTTTAAATATCACATCGCAAATGCTTACCGAGGCTGGTCCCGTCAGGTCACGCCTCGTTCCTCGTCTCATCAGACCTACGTGATCGGTTGGGCGAATGTTTGTCTGATCATATTTTATCAATGAGGCTTAGAATTACTAATGAGTCGTACGATTAAACAATTGTTCAAGGGCTACTTATTACAGTTGGAGACGATTGTTAATAAAGTACCGTCCGAGTTGTTCTCTGAGTCTTTAACGGATGATATGTTTTCTCTTGAGATGAACGCAAAAATCGCAGCCAATTTTGTGTTGAGGGGATATTACCCGCTATTGGGGAAAGAGGCCGTTACATTAATGTCTGATGAGGTGGGGAAAGCCGCTGTTGTTCGTCAAATCATTGAAACGAGAGCGATGTTAGAAAATCTTCCTGACATTCGTTGTTTTGATGATAGTAAATTTTTGAATGATAAAGCGGGTTTTTCAGAAGTTCAGCTATGCCAGTCAGATTTTATTCATCAATACATAGTGCCTAATTTCTTCTTTCATATGGGTATAGTCTACGCTATTGCTAAAAGTAATGGAGTAGCGGTGAGTAAAGGGGATTTTGATGGTCTTCATTCTTACCCTGCTGATTTTAGTTTTGTAAGCAGTTAAGCATGGCAGTTTGGCGTTATACATTGCGTATTAAATTAGGCGATTAGAAGGATTTAAATTTCATGATTACTTGTTATGTCAGGTACGTGATTGACCCGAAAAAGGTTAAAGAATTTGAAGAATACGCAAGAATGTGGATTCCACTTGTTGAGAAGTTCGGTGGTCAACACAATGGCTATTTCCTACCGTCAGAAGGTGCGAATAATATAGCTCTAGCTTTGTTCACATTTGAAAGCTTATCAGAATACGAAGAGTATCGTCTTAAATCTCTAAATGATCCCGAGTGTATTGAGGCTTTTAAGTTTGCAGATAAAGTCGATTGCATTATTAGCTACGAACGTAGTTTTTTCAGACCAGTGCTTGGTTAGGAAAGCATTGTTCACCATCTGAGCGGGCGTTATGTGTCAAGGAGAGTTCACTAATTGGAAATATTGATATTCGCAGGGATCGTCGTTTTATTAGCGTGTATTTCGGCTGGGCCATGTTTACTAGTCTGGTCATTGTCAGCGAAATGGCTTCCTGAAAAGTATTACTTTCCGCCTATTAAAATGACGTTTTTATGTGTGGTGTTGTCTTTGGTTACCGCATACGCCATTAATTTTGAGCTTGAGGGAGGTAGCATTTCCATTCCCATGCTAATTCTATTCCTATCAACTATTTGGTCAGTTGTTTTGCTGCCGATACTTTTAGTATTTAATTTTTTTGCACAAGATTCTTGCAGTAAGAGAAACACATAACAAACTACTTAAATAGGTTCTGGCCACAAAAAGCGTGGCCTCCATCATACTTGATTGCGTTCGCCGTTTAGCGGGGCGATAAATATCCTCTTAACCAGACATTAGTCCTACCAGCTTGGACATTACTTGGAAATCTATATTGTTTGAAGCTAACCTTATTGAGGCTGGTTCCGTCAGATCACGCCTCGTTCCTCGTCTCATCTGACCTACGTTATGCTTAATCAATTTGTATTTAAGGGATTGTGCGCAGTCACACCGTGACTTGAAGATGGAGTGGCAATAAACCATCTTCATTCACTCCAAAAATAACGGAGTCTGTCTCGTTCTATTTTAGGCGATTCAGACTCCAATCCTTCTATTTCTAACCTTTCCCAATCACTGCACTGACTTTGGTGTTTGTGTGAATAGGTAGCTCACGGCTTGTGCCAGTTGCGGGCTGACGTGTCCACTGCGTAGCAGTGTCCAAAGTGGTTGTTTGGTTTCTGGGTGTTGGCTTAGTTCTGCGGCGATTTGTTTGAAGGCGATGAAGCCATCTTCTCGGTGCGCCAGTTTTTCCATGATAATGCGCAGTAACTGCGGGTTATGGCCTAACCAATGTGGGCATTTTGCGGCGAGGGCAGCGATAGGGTGAAGGTCGTCGTCTTTGCATTCTGCTAGGCTGCCAAGCAATCCAAACAGTGGTAATAATAGTGTGTCGTTTAAGTCAGCTCTGGATAGGGCGCGCAGGTAGCTTGCTTGCATCAAGGTATCTTGTTCGGTTTGCAGTTGCGTGATAAGCGTATCTTGCAATTCGCTTAATAGAGTTTCGTGCTCAAGAGCGTGACATAGGGCACTAACAACTGGTTTGGCTGCTTGTTGAATGGCTTTTTCGATTAGCGCTTGATACTTGTCTTCATCGACTCTGGCGGCAAGTTCGGCTATGCCTTGTAGGCCCAGTGTTTGCCAGCTGTCGTCTTCTTGGCTTAAGTCTGAGGAAAGGTATTTCACCACGTCATCAAAGTAGTGTGATGGCGCTTTGTGAAGGTCTTTGCCTAGAATGGCGTGCAAGCTTGCCATGCGTTCTTGATCTGGTTTGAAGGCATAAGGGCTGTCTTCAAGTGCTTCTGATAATCCCGCTTCTTCGCCTTTGTGTAATATTTTATCGACAATGCTTTTGATAAAGTGATCCCGCGTACCAAGGTTCAGACAGCCTGCTTCGTCGAGTGGTAACTTGATAAACCAAATAACGCCTTGCTTTATGATGTCTTCTTTTTTGCTTTTGTTACCTTGTTCGTTGCCCATGTTTAGTAAGCACGCCAACCAAGCATGTTGACGGAAAGGAAATGGGTAAGCTTGTTGCTTGCGGTCGAATTGGATCGCTTGTTGCGGGGTGATTTTGGTGATGTTGCGACCAATGTCGTAGTAGCTTACATCACAACCGACCATATCAAATAAGTCAGACAGAGATTCAATTTTGTTCATGATAAAGTTTTGGCTCTTGTTGCCGCTTTTATTTGCGCTCTATATTGTCCGTAAAAGCGCAATTATGCGTGTAAATAAAAATACGTTATATTACCGTTTTTCAAAGGAGAAAGCAGGTTGAAAAAAGCCTTTTCTGACCATCATTTGTTAGCCGATTTATTGATGGACTTGCAAATGGCAATGCAAGATTGCGATGTTTGGCTATGTGAAGAACCAACAAAAGAAGCGTTACAAAGTTCAGAGCCTTTTTGTATTGATACCATGAGATTCGAGCAATGGTTACGTTTTGTGATGATAGAACGCTTTAAAACTATGTTGGCAACAGGAAGTGATTTGCCTGTACGTTGTCATATTTCTCCCATGGCGGAGGAAGCTTTTAAGGATAAACCACACGCTAAAGTTCGCCATATAGTCACATGCTTAAACCGCATTGATCAGCATCTAAGTGGTACTTTGTGATATCAAATCGGGTTCATCACCCATTAGTCAAAGATCTTGCTTGGCTGGTGGAAGGGCATTATATCGAGCGTGATTTTGATCTTCAGCCTTATTGGGTTGCGGATGTGAATGAGCGTTTGTTAATACTGGATCAGGATCCAGAGTCTCTTGTAACTGCAATGGCAGCTTGTAAATCCCATTTTCTTGGTAGTTATTTTGAGACGTTATTTTCGTTTGCGATAGCGCATTTATCACATTTAAAAATACATTTGGAGCATTTTCAAATTGTAAATGAAGGGAAAACGTTGGGTGAAGTAGACATGTTGGTTGAAACGCCTAATGGTGAGCTTCATCAATTCGAAATAGCGATTAAGTTTTATTTAGAAAGGCCTGATCTTTTTCCTCATGATTGGATCGGGCCAAACAAGAATGACAGTTTATTAAAGAAGGTCACGAGAGCTAGAGAGCATCAGTTACAGATCTTGCAAACGGAAGAAGGGATTTCTGCAATTGAAGGAGTTGCTAAAGGTCGGCATCCTATTTCCAATCTTTTGGTTTTTGGTCGCTTGTATTCTGCTTTAAATAGTAAAGAGGAGGTTGATGCGTGGCTTAAGCAGAGTGATCGTGGTGGTTGGATTCGTGTGTCTAATATTAGTTTGCTCATGCCGTTTTTTTCGGATTTTTTAATCTTACAAAAGCCTAATTGGTTGTCTGTACCTAATATAAATGATAATTTTTCTTCCAATTCTCTACAATCTGCCTACAATCTTGTAGGGGAATTCCTACTTGATGATCGCCCACGGCATGTTTTTCTTATGTCGGCTCTTTATAAAACAGACCAAATACATCGAAATGTATTTATTGTGCCTGATTCATGGTGACAGATTCGATAGAGTCTATTCCTAAAATGTATGAACCGTATTCTATTAGTAGTATCTATAACAAATGACCGATTTATCTACATTATTGCATCGTAAGATGCCATTAGCTGCTTGGATTATAGATATAGAGCAATCAAGCGTGCCATGGTGTAATGAAGCGGCAGAAGTTCTATTAATGGATTCTCTGAGTGATATTAAATCCGGCCAACGTGTGATTGGGGCCGAGTTAAAAAATCGTTTGTCTTTGTATTTAGAAACGCTCGATGTAGGAAAGACACTCCCTTTTAAATGGCCGTTTGTTTCAGTAGAAAGTTCTCATTCTAGTCTTCTTTCGCATTTTACCACTTTGTCCTTCGCTGTTTTTGAACAGAGTGGCATTTATCTAGAAGCCAGTAAGTGCTTTACAGAGCAATTTGGTGACATTGAGCATGTACGGGATTTATTTGCTGTAGCTGGTGCCGCAAACAGCTTTATTGGTCGTTTAGCTCAACGGGAGAGCTTATCTCAAGAGATAAGGCTGTCTACAAAAAATGGCGTTCGTTGGCACAAAATTGAAGTCTCACATCAGCCAATGACAAACGTTGTGTATTTATTAACTCATGATATTCAAGAAGAAAGAGACCATGAAGTCGCGCTTTATCGACTGAATAATTACGATGGCTTAACTCATTTACCGAATAGAAATTTGCTGTATCAGCAGCTAGAAAGTGCACTAGTGAATGCTCGTAAACGTCATCGCCAATTTGGTCTTTTGTACTTAGATTTAGATGGCTTTAAGGTTATCAATGACAACTTTGGTCATAGAGTCGGTGATGAGCTTATTCAGCGTGTTGCAGAACGGATCAAAGGTAGTATTCCCTCTAGCGCTTGTTTATATCGGTTGGGGGGGGATGAGTTTGTGGTGGTATTGGAAAATACCAATGAAATTGAAGAACTAGAAAGCATTGCCCAAAGTATTATGCAAAATGCGAGTAATACTTATCCTGTGGCAAAAATGGAAATGATGATTACCGCGAGTATTGGTATCGCAAGTTATCCCCAGCATGCGGATGATGTAGATAATTTACTCAAAAATGCGGATGCCGCCATGTATCGAGCCAAGTCTACTGGACACAACATGTATTGTGTTTATGAGGATCACATGGCCGACAATATCAATGCGCATCTCACATTGGGTGGCGGCTTACGAAAGGCGATAGAGGAAGAGCAATTCATTCTTCATTATCAGCCGAAGATTCGACTCCCAGATGAAATCGTTGTAGGCGCAGAAGCCTTGATTCGCTGGGTCCATCCTGAACTTGGGATGATTAGCCCAGATCAATTTATTCCACTAGCAGAAGAGAGTGGTTTGATTCTTCCTTTGGGTGAATGGGTTATTCGAAGGGCCTGTCGTCAGCTGCAAGAATGGCGTGAAGCTGGTTTGGATCCTATTAAGTTGTCAGTTAACTTGTCTAGTCGTCAATTTATGCAAGCAGATTTGGTTGATATGGTGCAAAGGGCACTGGAAGAAACCGGAGTGGATTCTGAGTATCTTGAGCTTGAATTAACAGAAAGTATGTTGATGGCGGATGCCCAGCAATCGATTGAAAAGTTGCATAGCTTTCGTAAGTTGGGGCTGACGCTGTCTATTGACGATTTTGGTACGGGCTATTCATCTCTTGCATACTTGAAAAAATTCCCAATCCAAACGCTAAAAATAGATAGATCTTTTATTCATGATCTAGGTTTGGATTGCGATAACGATGCTATTGTGAAGGCCACTATAGCAATGGCGAATAGTTTAAATTTAAAGGTGATCGCCGAGGGGGTGGAAAACCGCTCACAAGTCGATGTCTTGAATGGTTACGATTGCCAAGAGGTTCAAGGTTATTTGTTTTCTAAACCTTTATCCAGTGATGACTTTCTTATGTATCTGAAAGCCCACAGTGTGAAGGTTTAGGCGCTATAAATGAAAATGAAACGTCGAGATAAGAAAGCTTTATGGCGGTGGATTTTTTGATGTTCTGCTTGCGGCTAATAGGTTATTCTTCTTGCTCAAGCGCTAATTAATAAACTATGGGTACACTGTGTCGACGCTCGAAAACCTTTCTTGTCCGATAGATGCCGCACTGCTCACTCGTAATGGGCGAGTCTTAACGTGCGAACATGGACACACCTATGACTTAGCTAAAACCGGCTACGTTAATCTTCTTCCTGTACAAAACAAACGCTCTAAAGACCCAGGTGATAGCAAAGAGATGGTCGCCGCGCGGCAAAACTTCTTAAATCAGCAGCACTACTTTCCCATTGTTAGTGCGATTTTATCTTCTTGGCCAGCAGATCATTTAGTTAATGGTGTTCGAATTCTCGATGCTGGTTGTGGGGAAGGTTATTATCTCAGCGAAATTGGTAAAGCTTTAAGTAATCAAGGTATTAGTGCCGAGCGCACAGGTCTTGATATTTCAAAGTGGGCTATTGTCGCTGCTAGTAAGCGTGACAAAGCGGTCAGTTGGTTAGTCGGTAGTAATGCGAGCTTACCGGCTCCTGATGGGCGTTACGATTTAGTGTTGTGCCTGTTTGGTTTCCCAGTTTTTAAGGAGTTTTCTCGAGTACTCAGTGAAGATGGCTTGATGCTGCTGGTAGAGTCTGGCCCAAATCATCTCATCGAATTACGTAAAATACTTTATCCATCGATTCACGAATACAAACAAACTTTTTCTGAGGGTGTGGCGGATTTTGAGTTGGTTTTGGAACAAGTAGAAACCTTTACTTTTACCCTAGATTCGCAAGAAAAAATTCAAGATTTATTAAGTATGACACCTCATATTCATAAGGCGTCGTACGAAGGTCGAGAAGCTGTAAAACTGCTCGATTCTATCATCCTCACTGCGGACATTAAGCTTCGCTGGTATCGAAAGAAAATTAAGGAAGTGAATCATGTCTAGCCATTTAGATGACCTTTTTAATAAAAACAGAGAGTGGGCTGCTAAAGTAACCGCTGAAGATCCAGAGTTTTTTTCAACGTTATCAAAGCAGCAGCAACCCGAATATCTCTGGATTGGTTGTGCAGACAGTCGAGTTCCTGCTAACCAAATTGTTGACTTATTGCCTGGTGAAGTTTTTGTTCACCGTAATATTGCCAATGTTGTAGTGCATACCGATTTGAACTGTTTATCGGTTATTCAATTTGCGGTTGATGTGTTGAAAGTGAAGCACATCATGGTGGTTGGTCATTATGGTTGTGGTGGTATTAAAGCTGCAATGGGCTCTGAAGAGCACGGTATGATAGACAACTGGTTGCGTCACATTAAAGACGTATACCGTTTACACAGAGTCGAATTGGACGCGATAGAAGACGAGCACACTCGTTTTGATCGTATGTGCGAGTTGAATGTGGTTGAACAGGTTGCCAACGTTTGCCAGAGTAGTATTGTGCAAAATGCTTGGAAAATTGGCCAAGAATTGCATGTACATGGTTGGTGTTACAGCATCGAAGATGGTCATATTACCGACCTGAAGCGAACGGTATCTAGTGCACAAGAGTCACTTGAGCAAATGAATAACATGTAAAAACTAAGTCGGCGGTACATCGCGAACTTTCTTTAAAAGCAAAAAAACGAGCCATGTGCTCGTTTTTTATTGTCAGTCACTTTTGCTGTCTTCTAGAGACTATAGAAGGTATCTAGAGTAGGGAGTTACAGGTTGTTGTTTTCGGCAATAGTGCGAGCGCAACCAGCAATAGTAGAACGTAGCCAAATATGACCTGGGTCGTGTTGTAGTAATGGGCTCCACAGCATTTTTAGTTCTACTGGCGGAATGTCAAACGGTGGAGGCAAAACAACAACGCTAGTATTGTCTTTCATCAAGCGAGTTGCCAATGACGGCAAGGTAGCAATTAAACCAAGCTGTTCTGTGGCGCGCATGGCGACGTTGTAGTTACGGGTAAACAGACGAATGTTGCGTTTAAAACCTAAGTCTGCCAGTGAACCATCTACCCAGCCTAGTTTTTGAACTTCTTCTGGCTGAATACCAACACCTACGCCAAAACCTGTTTTACTCACCCAAACGTGAGGTGAAGCAAGATAGGTTTCTAGAGAAAAGTTTTTAGCAATCTCTGAATCAGCGGGAACCAAACAAGAGAAATGATCAACCCAAACTGATTTTTGGTGAAAGGATTGTGGTAAGACATCGAAGCGGTTGATGACCAAATCGACTTTGCCTTTTTCAACATCATGAAAGCTCACATCACTTGGGTTCATCACATCAAGAATGACGTTTGGCGCTTCGGCTTGGAGCTTTTTCATTAGTGGTGGAATCAGTGTGGCTTCAGCGTAATCACTGGCCATAATACGAAAAACACGAGAGCTGGATTCCGCTTCAAAGCTTTGTCCTAGGTGTAGAACTTCATCAACCGATTGTAAGATGCTTTGAACACGTGGCTGCAATTGAATAGCCAGAGCAGTTGGCATCATGCCATCACTGGTTCTGACTAATAGTGGGTCATGAAATAGATCTCTTAAACGTCTTAGTCCATTGCTCATCGCCGGCTGTGTAATGCCTAGCTGATTTGCTGCGTGGGTTACATTTTGCTCCCGTAATAAGGAGTCTAAATAACGAAGTAAGTTAAGATCTATTTTATCTAACTGCATAAGGGAAGGGGCCCATGTCCACTAATCGTAGGGGCTGCATGATACTTCATTTTGCCAATGAATAGAATGATAACCCTTACGTTAGTGAGGCATTATGAGGTTACTTGGCGAGTTGCTCTATAACTTCATAGCAAGCGCCCATGGTGTGATAGTCGGTTTTGCCTGCTGGGCTCTTGCAGTCATCGAAGGCTTTATTATCTTGAGTTAGAATTCTAAACCAAGCGCCGTATTGATGGTCGATCATGTGGGACCAGCTGTATTGCCAAAGTTGTTGGTATTTATCCCAATAATGCTCTTCTTTGGTGGCGAGGGCTAACATAGCCGCAGCAGCGAAGGATTCAGCTTGAACCCAAAAATACTTGTCACCGTCGCAAATATTGCCTTCTGGATTGTAGCCATAACAAAGGCCGCCGTTGGTTTCATCCCAGGATTTTTTCCACGCTGAATTGAACAGTTTTTGAGCCGTGGGAACCAACCAGTCTAGTGGCGAGCGCTGGTTGATCAAAAGTAGCAATTTGGCCCATTCTGTCTGGTGACCGGGTTGAAATCCCCAAGGACGGAATAAGTGTTTTGGGTCTGCTTTGTTGTAGTCCCAGTCAACTTGCCAATCCATCGTGTAGTGTTCCCAAATTTCTCCACCAGCGAGAGCGGCTTGGCGCAAGCAAATGTTATTTGCTAATAACTTAGCGCGTTCAAGATAATGAGGCTCTTGTGTGGCGTCGTAAGCAGCAAGCAGTGCTTCGCAGCTGTGCATGTTGGCGTTTTGACCGCGATAGGGCGAAACATTTTGCCAATCGCTGGATATTTCGTCTTTGTATAAGCCAAACTCAGCATCCCAAAAATGTTTTTCCATGGTATCAAAGGTTTCTTGAATCCATGGTTTTGCTTCTTCTACACCAGCTTTATAAGCGGTTGCATAAGCGAGCATAACAAAGGCAAAGCCATAACAATGATTGGTTTCATCAAGATTTTTGTCTTTGTTTAGCAGCCAAACATAACCACCATTTTCTCGGCGATGACGATTTCTCAAATAGCTTAAGCCGTGACGTGTCGTCTCTAAATACTCGGCTTTTCCTTCTGCTTGATACGCCTTTGCGTAATTGAAAACGAAACGCGTACTGGTAACCAAGTGGCGAGTATCTGTATCGTATATGTCGCCATTATCTTTGAAAAATTGAAAAAAACCACCTGCAGGATCAATACAGTTTGGGTGATAGAATTGCATCGTTGATTGGATGTGGTCTTTTAAAAAAGCGATAGATGTAAACTCTGGAAAAGAAGGCATGATTTCGTCCTTTACTTTGGCTCTGCTGTATAATGCGAGCCTTTTTATTTTTGTTTAAGTTGTTTATAAGATCTAATACTGATTTCTCATCTTAATGGGTTATATTATTAAATCAATTAGATTTATTAAATGAGGACAATCCTTTGATGTATTTGCGTAATGTTATTAGCGCAGTAGAGAAAATGTTCCTAGTTTACGGGCTCAATATGAGAGTAGGGTTATATGAAATCGTCAGGTAGTACTTCTGAACAAAGCCGCATTTATAATGAGCGTATCATTCTTCATTTAGTTCGACAGCACCCCGAAATTTCCCGAGTAAAGATTGCAGAGCAAACGGGGCTGAGTGCTCAGACGATTTCCGTGATCACGTCATCTTTGCTTGAGAGACAATTGCTACAAGTCGACGGCAAAGTAAAAGGCCGTCGTGGTCAGCCTTCAATAAAACTTAGTATCAACAAAAAAGGCGCTTATGGCTTAGGTATTAATGTTGATCGCGACCATATCAGTGCTGCTTTGCTAGATTTTAGTGGTGAATGTGTTTTGTTGTTAGAGCGAATAGTGTCTTTTCCCACCGAAAATTTAGCGAAGAAAATCGCTCAAGATCTAATTGAAGAAGTGAAAACAACGTTAGGTGAAGACTGGAGCAAGGTTCAAGGAATTGGTCTGGCAAGACCTGACTATATGGATTCTTGGCTAGAAACCTTGGTGACGGACTCTGACCAAAGAGCGGATTTGAGCAATCTAAAAGCCGCCTTGGCTTATTGGCAATCGGATGCGTTTGAATCTTGGCTGACGGATTTAACTGGCGTGCCATGTTTCTGCGAAAACGACGCTGTTGCCGCGGCGACCAGTGAGTTGTTACTGGCGTCTGTTGCACCACAGCGTGACTTCTTTTACCTCTTCGTCAGTACTGCTTGCGGTGGTAGTTTTGTAGCCAATGGTGAGTGTTACTTTGGTGCTCATGGAAAAGCCGGTAGCTTTGGTTTAATTCCTACCGCAACAGGAAAGCATGGCAAATGGATTCTTGAGGCGTTATCACTGTCTTCGTTGCGGCGTTTCTTTGCTGATAAGCAAATTCAGTGGCCTTCGACTGATGATCTGTGGCTTGAACCTCAATACACTACACTTATCGAACAATGGGCGAGCGAGGTGGCCTTCGAAGTGACTCCAGCTTTGGCCTCGGTGGTTGCTTTATACGATCCAGAGGCGATATTGATTGGTGGACGTTTGCCATCGCCAGTATTAGCAGCATTAATTATTTGTATCGAAAATAGGTTAACCGCACACAGTATGCTGCCTTTGCCAGCGATTCGTATTGCTCAAACGGGTCATACCGCCGGTGTTTTGGGTGCGGCAGTGTTGCCTTTGTATGGAAGCTTTGCTCCCCAGCAAAACCTATTATTGCTAAGTTCTAAATCCGCAGTTTTAGCCTCTTAAAAAGAGAGCGAAAGAGAAAACCAAAGAGAGAAGTAATGAGATTAGAAATACAATGTGAAGACAGAATAGGTATGGTACGAGAGGCTCTCGATCTATTTATTCCTCATGGTATCGATATGCGCTTAGTGGAAGTGGATACCAAGCGACGTTGTATTTATTGTGGCTTTTCCGATATACCTTTCTCAAAACTACAGCTGTTATTGGCTGATATTCGTCGCTTAGACAGCGTTGAGGATGTCAAAACCGTGATGTTTACGCCATCTGAAAGAGAGCATAATGCGCTTTATACTTTATTAGAAGCTTTGCCTGATGGTGTGATTTCGGTTGATTTGAAGGGCAATATCACTATGGTGACAGAGCTGGCCGCGGAAGACCTAAATGTCCCTGTGCTGAACCTGCTACACAAACCTGTTCAGCAGTTTATTAAGGGAATTAATGTATCCAAGGACACCTGGGCGAACCCACGAGATGGCATGAGTAAACGGATTCGCATTCGCAACAAAACCTTATTGCTGGAAATGAAGCCGATTTTTGTCAGTGACGCCGAAGGTGTTGCCAATCCTGCTGGCACTGTGATTTATCTGAAATCTAAAACACGTTTGGATCGTCAAGCTGAAAGCTTAAAACAAGCTCCAGACGCGGAAAATTATTTAGAAAACTATTTCCGACCAGCGGTGATGAAAAGTGAAGCAATGAGACGAACCTTGCTTCAAGCTAAAGCGTTTGCAGAAGTGCCAATGCCTTTATTGGTGCAAGGGGAAGTTGGTACTGGTAAGCGAGATTTGGTTGATGCGCTGTTTCAGTATTGGCAAAAGTATCAGGGAGACAGAGAGGCTCAACTGATTGTTCGTCATGCGCGAGAATTTGTCAGAGAAGATATGAACAAGCTAGATAAAATATCGGGCTGGTTTGTTATTGAAGATATTGAATGTCTTGATGAGCAGGTACAGTTAGATCTGGCCAGTTGGTTGTCTCGTCATCCTGGTGAAAGTACCAGTCTTGATAGTAATGTTCGTTTAATCAGTTTGTCTTCGATAAGTCAAACGCAGCTTAGTAATAGCGAGACATTAAATAAAACACTGTATTTCTCTTTGGCAACCTTGGTACTGTCTATGCCATCGCTTCGAGATCGCAAAGAGGATATAGAAGGACTTATTCAGCAAGTAATATCAGCTCAGGCTGAACGTTATCGTTTGCCCGTACCTTCTATTTCAAAAGGTGCTTTAACCAAGTTGGCTTTATATTCTTGGCCGGGTAATTTGAAAGAATTACAAAATACTTGCTTACAAACCTTACTGACAATCAAAGACAAAGAGTGGCAAGCTGAAGATATTCTGTTACCAGAAAACAATTACATGGTAGACATGGCTTTGATTGATGATTCGTTAGAAGTGACAGTGAAGCAATGGGAAGCTGAATTATTGAAGCGACTTTATCCCAATTTCCCAAGTACAAGGCGACTAGCCAAGGCGGTTGGTATGAGTCACAGTGCAATTGCGAACAAACTAAAAGAGTACGAGATAAATACATAAATGCCAGATTGAAAAGGTTTCAATCTGGCAAATAGATAGAATGGAGAAAGGGTTATTTAGTATGGGCGTCTATGACGTGGTACTGGACGACGTACTTCTTTGCGCTCAATTTTGATTGGTTGTAGCTTTGTTTTCGGTTGTGCTGTGTGTTTCTGGATATTGGCTACCAAGAAAGCAATTGCTGCGCAGGGAGCGACGAATAACAAAAATTCAAACATGGCATTTCTCCAAACTAATTATTCTTTTAACAATCATGATTCAAAATGATCGTTGGGTAAAGGCAATTATGTAGTCTTTTAGTTAATGGAGGAGAGTTTTTGTAAATCAACCCCTGCATTTAAGATTACAAGTTATACCTTTTTCTTAGATACCTTGCTACACCATCTTCATCATGATGACCAATGACATCGGTCGCAGCATCTTTCACATGAAGCAATGCGTTATCAGTTGCAAAGGCTTCATCAGAGGCAGAGAACATAGACAGATCATTGTCTCCATCTCCAAATACTACCAACCTTTCGGCACCAATTTCTGCTTTTAGTTCCATCAACGCAGAACCTTTACACACATTGCTATGGTGTATGTCTAGCCAAAATGCGTCAGGGGTGTAAATCCCACCACCAGAATAGGCGGTTAAGTGACTGTGTTTTTGGCTATCTAGGACAATTTTTTCAATAAACTCAGGTCGACCCATCGCACTAATATTGGTAATTCTTGCGCTATGAGATAGCTCCGCGATTGGATGAAGGCTCATATTTTTATGATTGCCCAGCTCATTGGCGATGTGATCGCTCAAATGTCCTGTCAGCGGTGAATGGTAAACCTTGTGTGAACCATCGTCCTCTAGGCAGAAGATAAAAGGCGTGACGTCGTTTTCTTCAAAAGAAGTAAGGAGCTCTGATATATGTCCTTGTGACAGCAGGTTACGATGACGGTAAAGGTTTTGTTGAGGATCCCACCATTCAACACCGTTTTTGAATATCTGCCAGTTAGGAAATTCATGGCCTTCAATGCAAGGCATGGCGGCAAAGTGAGTACGGCCTGTTGCAACCGTGTAGAAAACCCCTGCGGCTTTTAAACGTTCTAGGGTGTCTAGCGTGTAGTCAGAAAGACGTTGATGCCGATTCAGTAGGGTTCCGTCTAGATCAAATGCTACTAATTCCATAATTACCTCATATGTATGCTTATAGACTATCGCATTGCCTTAGCTGAATATTCAAGTGCCTTTTTAGTTTCTGTGTAGGTTTTCTTTCATGTTTTTTAATCGCTTACTTAGTGCAGGCTGAGAAATTCCAAGCATTCTTGCTGCTAATGATTGGTTGTTGCTTGCTCTTTTCATTGCTTCTTCGACTAATAAATCTGCCATATTGCTTAGAGTTGGTAACTGTGTGTTGCTTGGAAATTGAACTGGACTTTCCGTGAAAGCCAAATGATTCTCTTTGCTTAAAAGTGGCTCGAAAGGAGTGCAATTGAGTTTGTTTGATGTGCTTTGGCTAACTGCATCATATACAAGTGCTTTTAGTTCACGGGCATTACCTGGAAAAGTGTACTGAGATAAACTTACAGATAAACTTTTTGGTGCAGTTAAAGCTGGTTTATTCATTTCTTCACAAGCTAATTTGATAAAGTGATCAATTAATAAAGGAAGATCGGCTAAACGCTCTCTTAGTGGTGGTATGTTGACCATATGAGTTTTTAAGCGAAAGAATAAATCTTTTCGAAATTTGCCTTCAGCTTGTAGCTCTTCTAATTTTTGATGTGTAGCAACTACTATCCTTGCTTCCATTCTTTTTGGTTTATCACTTCCAACAGGATAGTATTCACCTTCTTGTAGAAGCCGCAGAAGCTTAATCTGAGAGGCTAAGCTTAAGTCGCCAATCTCATCAAGGAATAGCGTTCCGTTTGCTGCTTTTTCGACTAGCCCTAGTCGTGTTTTGTCTGCGCCTGTGA
Organism: Marinomonas sp. UCMA 3892; assembly: GCF_012726345.1. Taxonomy (GTDB): domain Bacteria; phylum Pseudomonadota; class Gammaproteobacteria; order Pseudomonadales; family Marinomonadaceae; genus Marinomonas. The sequence continues at coordinate 88,221 of NZ_PTXN01000014.1, read as the reverse complement.
AGGCACCACGAGAGTGGCCAAAGAGTGTATCTGCAAATACGTTGTCATCTACACCCGCTACGTTGACACTCACTAGTGGGCCTGAACAGTTGCTTAATTCGTGAATGACATTAGCGATTAACTCTTTACCGACACCACTTTCACCTGAAATTAAAACTGGCTGGCGTGTGCTAGCGATAGACTCGATATAACGAAAAACTGACCACATTACTTGATCTGAAGTGATTATTTTTGAAAAAATATCAGGTCTTTCTAGTTCATTGGATAGAATTTGTGAGCGCAAAGCTTGATTTTCTAGAGTGAGTTCTTGGGTATGGATTGCCCGTTTTAAGCCATCTAGAATTTGATTTTGATCCGAGGTTTTTACAAAATAGTCGAAGGCTCCTTGTTTGACACACTCTACCGCTGAATCTACTTGGTTTACACCGCTTATAATGATGACGCACACATTAGGGTATTCTTCTTTTAACCATGACAATACTTTTTGACCTGAAATTCTCGGCATGGTGAGATCCAATAAAACCAAACCAACATCCTCCTTCTCCATGAGTGAGGGGACTAGGCTTGGATCTGAACAGGTCATTAAATTGTTATACCCTTGTCTTTCTAAGGTTAATGACATGCTTCGAAGAAAAGCAACTTCATCATCAACTAATAAAATCTTAAATTGCGGGTAGAGATTATATTTCATGAAAGGCTCTTATTTTATATAGATGATTCTGAGTGAACAGTATTGATAAAAGTGCCTTCCATTGCATCATTTGGCTTATAAATGGGGAAAGAAACAGTGACGCTGGTGCCTTTATTTAACTCAGAATCAAAAGCTAATGTACCATGATGTGCTTTTATGATAGCAGAAGAAACAGACAAGCCCAGCCCTGTCCCGCCTTGCTCTCTCTTTGTCGTGAAGAATGGGTCTGTTAAACGCAGAATGTTTGCTGGATCAATGCCTCGTCCTTCATCCTCAATAACAAGAATAACCTCTTTTTCATCTAAGCTCTGAGTGGTGGTGACTCGAATGGCTTCTGTGCGTTTTTCAACTGCGTCGCAAGCATTGATTATTAGGTTAATGATAACTTGTTCTACCCGTTGAGCACTTCCGATAATAATTGGATTGCGTTTATCTAAGTACAGTTCAAAATCATCTGTAGTGTTTCGAATAGTCGTATCTACCAAGCGAATAGCGGTAGATACGACTTCATTGAGGTTCACTTCTTGAGTTATTTCATTTGGTTCTTCACGAGCAAAATCTTTTAAATCATTCACTATGTTTCGAATTCTTAAGGTGCTTTGATCCATTTCGTCTAATAAATATGGTAACTCCTGACTCAAACGATCAAATCTAAGGCCCGCTAATGAAAAATTCGGATCTTCTTTCGCGTATTGAGCTAGATAGGGTAGAGCATCTTCCCAAGCTGATTTTAGAATAGGAAGATTAAGCATAAGCAAGCCTGTTGGGTTGTTTATTTCGTGTGCCACACCAGACACAAGTACACCTAATGACGCCATTTTATCGGCTTGTATTAGCTGTTCTTGCTGCGCTTTTAATTGGGAAGACCGCTTTTCAACTTCTTTTCGCAGCATCGCATTCCATATACCTATGGCGCCGATTGCCAACAATAAAGCGATAATAATATAGGCCGCATACAATCCTAATTCTTTCCATGGGAAGGACGACTGTTGTAATGCTCCAAACCATTTCTCATGAATTTTTTGTTGCTGGCCAGTATTTCTAAGGATGGCTAAGCCTTCATTGAAAATAGCAATTAGCTCTTCATTTTTTTGCAAAGCACCATAACTTAAACGTTGACCTGATATTGGACTCGCTATGGCATGAATATTATTAAGCTTCATCTCTTTGCTGAGATAAAGGCTGGGGGAGTTTGCTGTTAATGCGTAATCATGTTTACCTGAAGCAAGTAAGCGTAACGCTTCTTCATGAGTCTTAACGGGAATAATGATGGCTTGAATATTATTATCAAGAAGGTATTCATGCATGATGCTAGCATTTTGAACTATTACTTCTTTGTTTTTAAGTTGCGAAACATCATTAATTGAAGGGGAGTTTTTGCGGGCGAATATTGAGTAATTAATTATAGAGTGTGGAGAAGAAAAGAGGATGTTCTGCGCTCGTTCATCTGAGTAAGCTATTCCTTGAAGTATGTCAAAATGACCAGAGTGCAAGCCTTTTAATATGCTTTGCCAATCTGCCATTTCGATTTCGACATGAACACCCATTACTTCCGCAATGGCTTTTGTTAATTCAACGGTATAACCCGTTGGTTCTCCATCTTCACCAGCAAATTCGTAGGGTGGAAAGTTGTAATCAGCTCCCACTGAAATCATTCTTTTTCCAGAGTGTCCTGTAAAGCTATCTTCTGCGGATAGCTCGCTAGAAAGTGTTGCTAGGCTTAGAAAAAAGCAAAGTAAAAAGACAAGCTTGTGTATTTTTAAAAGGCTTTGCATGTAGAGAAAATCTTCTTTTATGAATGTTATTGAGGCGAATACTAACGGTATCGGCTCAATAAAAAAAGCGCGAAAAATGGAATTGGAAAAGGCGACAGGGTTAATTTTTTGAGTGATATAACAAAAGTTATATCCATAGCTTTTGTTATTAAGTGCATTGAATGTGCTTGTTTCACATGGTTTAGCTGACAATTTCTTTGCACTTCTAATCTTTCTATAACTTAAGTTATAGATTTTAGTAGCAAGTAAATAGGTGTATTTATTGGGTTATTTTATTATTTATCAATAACTTAGGGTTTTATTTAAAACTTGGCATTTATTTTGCGATTAGATCCTCGCTACATGACATTATTTTAAATACCGGAATGCTTGAGGATTCTATGATAATTAAAAAAACACTATTTAAAGCTTTGCTTGTACCTGCTATTGCAGGCGCTTCCATGTTATCTATGGCGGACACTCAGTTTGTATCGATTGGTACTGGTGGTGTAACAGGTGTTTATTACCCAGCAGGTGGTTCTATCTGCCGTATGTTAAACAAGGATCGTAAAGAGCATGGTATTCGTTGCTCTGTCGAGTCGACTGGTGGTTCTGGTTACAACGTAAACAGTATCCGTTCTGGCGAGTTGGAGTTTGGTGTTGCTCAATCAGATGTTCAAACGGCAGCGTTAGAAGGGACTGGTCAGTTCGAGGGCAATCCTTTCCCTGAATTGCGTTCTGTTTTTTCTTTGCACCCTGAGCCTATTCACTTAATGGCTCGTGCAGATTCAGGTATCAAAACATTTGATGACCTTGCTGGTAAGCGTGTAAATATTGGTAATCCAGGTTCAGGTAATCGTTCTATGATGGAACTATTAATGGCTGAAAAAGGTTGGACGACCGAAGACTTTTCTATTGCTGCAGAGTTAAAAGCGTCTGAGCAAGCACAAGGTATTTGTGATGATAAATTTGATGTGACCATCTACGTATCTGGTCTTCCAAATGGTGTCGCACAAGAAGCAACAACGACTTGTGACGTCAAGTTGATCCCAATGACTGACCCTGCATCACTTGCGGTTATTCAAAAGAATAGTGCATTTTCACAAGCGGTTATTCCTGCTGGTATGTACACTGGAAACGACCAAGATGTTTTAACATTTGGTCCTAAAGCAACGATTGTTACGTCAGCAAATGTATCTGATGAAGCGGTTTATCAACTAACTAAATCCGTCTTTGAAAATCTAGATTCTTTCAAGCGATTACACCCTGCGTTTGCTCGCCTAGAGCCACTTGAAATGGTTCATACATCACTTGTTGCGCCATTACATCCAGGTGCTGTCCGTTATTACCGTGAAAACGGCTACATCAAGTAAGTATCTCTTTGCATGAATTTTCATGCACCTTGAATGAAGCACCAGTCATTTGACTGGTGCTTTTTGAGTTTTGCAATGAGTCGACACTGTGAAGTGTATGACTAGGAGTCTGTATGTCTATTAATACAACCACCTCAGCCTCACCAGATAAGTTAGAAGAGCTTGTCGCGGAAGCTGATACAGGTAAGCGTAATCCAACCGGAAAGATCTCTATCGGTTTGCTTTTTTTTGTACCACTCATGTGGTCGTTGTTTCAGCTATGGACAGGCTCGCCTTTGCCATCACAATTTGGCATAGGCTTTTTAAACGACACTCAATCTCGTGCTATTCATTTGGCTTTTGCTGTTTTTTTGGCTTTCTTAGCTTTCCCTGCTTTTAGTAAAAGTCCCACCCGTCATATCCCGTGGTTAGATTATATTTTGGCAGTTCTTGCGGCGGCATGTGCTTCGTATTTGTATTTTTTCTATGATCAGTTAGCAATGCGACCAGGCTTGCCAACCACGACAGACCTTGTTGTTTCTGCTATCGGTTTGATTCTGACTCTAGAGGCAGCTAGACGGTCCCTAGGGCCTGCTTTGATGCTAGTTGCTTTGTTTTTTCTGTTATATGTATTTTTTGGAGACAGTTCTGCTTTACCTGAGATACTTCGTTGGAAGGGGGCTTCTTTCGAAAAAGCTATGAACCATATGTGGCTAACCACAGAAGGTGTATTTGGTATTGCTTTAGGGGTTTCCTCTGGTTTTGTTTTCTTATTTGTGCTGTTTGGTGCCTTATTAAATCAAGCTGGTGCAGGTAATTATTTTATTAAAGTGGCGTTTGCTTTGCTTGGGCATATGCGCGGCGGTCCAGCAAAAGCGGCTGTTTTGTCATCTGCAATGACTGGTTTGATTTCTGGCTCTTCGATTGCCAATGTCGTGACGACGGGTACGTTTACAATTCCACTTATGAAAAAAGTGGGCTTTAGTGCTGAAAAAGCCGGAGCGGTAGAGGTTTCTTCCTCGGTAAACGGTGTCATTATGCCTCCAGTGATGGGTGCCGTGGCTTTCTTAATGGTGGAGTATGTAGGTATTCCATATATTGATGTCGTTAAGCACGCTTTTTTACCGGCTACCATTTCGTACATTGCCTTACTTTATATTGTGCATTTAGAGGCGCTTAAAGCGGATATGAAAGGCTTGCCTCGCTCTACACCTGCACGTACTTGGACGGCACAATTGATTCGTACAGGTATCGTTGTATCCAGCATGCTGATACTGGCAGGTATTTTGTACTATATCGTTTCGGCGATTAAGTGGCTGTTAGGGGACTTTTCAAATATTGGTTTGCTTGCGTTTGTGGTGATCGGTTATTTTGGTTTGTTGTATATCTCATCAAAATCTGATGACTTAGAAATTGACGCAAGCGATGAAGCAATAATTAAGTTGCCAATTTTCGCTGAAGTATACAAATCTGGTTTGTATTACCTCGTGCCATTGGTTGTGTTGGTGTGGTTTTTGATGGTTGAACGTAAGTCTCCAGGCTTGTCTGCCTTTTGGGCTTGTATGTTGATGGCATTTATTTTGATCACCCAGAAGCCTCTCAAAGCTTGGTTTCGTAAGCAAAAAAACGTCGTTCAGCAGGCGAAATCAGGTGTTTTTGATTTAATCGAAGGCTTGAATACTGGTGCTCGTAACATGATTGGTATCGGTGTGGCGACAGCAACCGCAGGTATCATCGTGGGTACAGTTACTCTGACGGGTATCGGGCAAGTTATGGCGGAGTTCGTTGAGCTAGTATCTGGTGGAGTTCTAATCATCATGCTACTCATGGTGGCTCTTATTTCTCTAGTGCTTGGAATGGGCTTGCCAACCACAGCTAACTACATTGTCGTTTCGTCTTTAATGGCAAGTGTTGTTGTGGAGCTGGGGGCACAATCTGGTTTGATAGTGCCACTTATCGCGATTCACATGTTTGTGTTTTATTTTGGCATTATGGCTGATGTTACACCCCCTGTTGGTTTAGCGTCCTTTGCGGCGGCAGCAGTATCAGGTGGCGATCCAATTAAGACTGGCTTCACGGCATTTTTCTACTCGATGAGAACTGCTCTGTTACCATTCTTATTTATTTTCAATACCGATTTGCTGTTGATTGATGTGACCTTTGTTCAGGGTGTCATTGTCTTTATTGTTTCCTTGGCAGCCATGCTGATTTTTGCTGCGGGTACGCAAGGGTATTTTATGCATCGAAGTAAATGGTATGAAAGTGCCGCGTTGCTATTGATTGCATTCACACTCTTCCGTCCCGGCTTTTGGCTTGATATGGTCGAGGCTCCATATAAAGAGCGTCCAACCCAAGAAATGTATAGCTACATTGATCAGCATCCAGCTTTAGATACACTAAGAATGTCGGTTGAAGGTGAAAATTTAGATGGTCGTTGGATTTCGAAAACGGTACATATGCCGCTATTAGGTCAAGGTGATGCAGCTGATAGATTGCTCAACGGTGCTGGCATTGAATTGCGTGAAGAAGAGGGTAAATATCTGATCGACAATTTATCGTTTGGCAGTTATGCAGAACAGCAGAAGTTGGATTTTGATTGGGAAATAACACAATTTGAAGTGGATGCTGATCGACCTGCAAAAGAATGGTTCTTCATCCCCGCTTTTTTATTGGTTGTTTTAGTAGCTTGGCGCCAGCGTAAACGCAAGGCGAGGTCTTTGTAATCTAATATGGTTATTTATATCCACTCCTATTGTCCCTGAAGTTGATATGGGCCGGTGCGGTAACGCTTCCGGCCTTTTTAGTTATTACATGTTCTTTTGAGTCAACGCGACAGTTTCGAAAGTAATACCACTCCAGCCATTTTCAATAAATTGGCGAATGTTTTGGTGGTCGCTGGCTTCTGGATTTTCTAAAACATCAACACGGTAAAAGTCACCAAACAAATTTAGGGTTTCGACTTCTGTTAGTTGGTGAATAGATCCGAAAGAAAAAATCTTACAAGAACCATTGTTTTCATTAATGCCATTGGTTTGTTTGCCATTAGAAAACGCGGCAGGCGTGAAATCGTATTCACGCTCAATCACATCAATCACTTCTTTAAATTGTACTTGCTCAGGTGTGCTCTTGATTTTTTCTATGAGCGTTTGAGTACTTAGCATTGGGACTCCGTTTGATATATAAGATTTATTTTTTTGATATTATTAAGTTGTTGCAAAAGATTAATGCTCAGTGGTTGGTTCGGCATATCGAACTGTAACCTTGAAGCAAACAAAAGCAATTATGCCACAAGCAGCAATGGTGCCAAGCATTGGAACAAAAGTACCATTGTGAAGGATACTGATAACAACGCCACCTAAGGCACCAAAGGCAAACCGTGACGTTCCAGCAAGAGCTGTGACACTGCCATTATTATTGCCAGCGTACTTTAACGCGCCGGCCATAAATCCACCGCCTAAAATGCCCATTGGGCCAATAAATAGCATGCTGGAAATGATAATTAGCCAGAGCGGAGGGTGACTAAAAAAGCTCAGGACAATCATTAAAATTGACGCTATCAGGGGAATATAAATCGCGTATTTAGAGAGAGCTTCAGTACCAAGCTTTTCCACGTAACGGCCATTAATAGTTGAAGCCAGCATCATAGAAATGACGTTCAAGCCGACTAAGAAACCAAAATTAGCTGGATCAACATTATAAATTTCAATGTACACAAAAGAGCAGCCAGTGATAAAGCTCATCATGCCTGCAAAGTAAAAGGCAGACGCTGCGATATAACCCATAACAGATCGGTTTTTAAGTAGAGTGATATAGTTTCGAATTGCGTTGCCAAATGAGAAGGGGGTGCGTTTTTCTACTGGCAGAGTCTCTGGTATGGTACGCAGAAATAACGCGATAGCAATAATGGCTAAAATGCCTAACATTACGAAAATGTAGTGCCAGTTTAAAATAGTGAGGATGGCACCACCGATAATCGGTGCCGCTAAAGGTGCCAGTGACATGACTAACATGATCATCGACATGGCTTTGGCAAATTGATTAATAGACATGCCATCTTTGACTAAGGCCGGAACGCATACAGCAACGGCTGCACCACCCAAGGCTTGAATTGCTCGTCCAATCATTAGCAGTTCGTAGCTTTGAGTTAAAGCACAAACAAAACTACCAATAGCAAAAACCGTCAAGCCACCGACGACAACTTTGCGTCGGCCAATAGCGTCTGAAATAGGGCCAAAAAGAATTTGTAAAAAAGCGAAGACTAATAAGTAGATACTTAGTGTCATTTGGATGAGGCCAATGTCAGTGTTCAGACTTTTAGAAATCGTTGGAATACTAGGCAGGTAAGCATCAATCGCCAACGGCGTCAGCCCAGACAAAAGACCAAGTACTAAAATAATGGGAAATGTGAGTTTCATATAGCAACTTAATGGATGGGTTAGTCGGCTTTATTGAGTAGAAATCATAAATCTGTAATAGGGCGATAATTATAATAGGTTTACACTTCGTCGTTTAGTTTAATTGTGCAATTACTGAGTAAACCCCAGTTTGCGGTAATTCAGGAAGACTATCTTTTCTGGTTTTCATTTATGGAACGTGGTTCAATTTCGTCTCTATTTCTAGTGGACAGGAAGTTTCTTGTTCAGTAAGGCACTTATTTTCTCTGTGTTTTTCTTGATAGTGTCTATTTTTAAGTTCGATAAGGAAGATCATGTTACGTTTTTTTGAAAAATGGGTGCCAGCTTATCCTGATATAGAAGCTGTGCAAGCACCAAAAACACTGTTTGCTTTTTGTCGTTACTACTCAAGAGGCGTGGAGCTTCCTCTGTTATTGATGTCTATTTTAACGGCTGCCATTGCTATTTTAGAAGTGACCTTATTCAGCTTTATGGGACAGTTGGTAGATTGGCTGATTAATAAAAATCCAGACACTTTTTTTGCTGAAGAAAGTACGCACTTATTAATGATGTCTTTGATGATTCTGGTAGCTATGCCATTAGTGACATTTTTTCATTCGGCGATTATTCATCAGACGCTTTTGGGTAATTACCCAATGCGGATTCGTTGGCTGTCTCATCATTATATTTTGCGTCAAAGCATGTCGTTTTTTCAGGATGAGTTTGCTGGACGTATCTCTACTAAGGTAATGCAAACCTCACTTGCGGTTCGCGAAACCGTGATGAAATTGCTCGATGTTTTGGTTTACATCGGCGTGTATTTTATTTCTATGGTGGTGTTGATTGCTAAAGCAGACTATCGCTTGATGATTCCAATGTTGGGCTGGTTGGTTTGTTATGTTTTGCTGCAAATATACTTTGTGCCTAAACTAAAAAAAATCTCAGCAGAGCAAGCCGATGCACGATCTACTATGACAGGGCGAGTTGTCGACAGCTATAGCAATATTTCAACCGTCAAGCTTTTCTCTCATCATCAACGTGAAGCGGATTATGCCAAAGATGGTATGGATGGTTTCTTGCAGACGGTTTATAAACAAATGCGCTTGGTCACTATGCTTAGCGTAGGAGTTCAAACTTGTAACTATGTATTGGCATTTTCGGTGGCGGCTTTGTCTATTTGGTTATGGACGGGCAGCATTATTAGTGTTGGTGCCATTGCGATTGCAGTGAGTTTGGCGCTTAGGCTAAACGGTATGTCCCAATGGATTATGTGGGAAATTAGCGCGCTATTTGAAAATATTGGCATGGTGAACGATGGTATGAAAACGCTGTCTCGACCTATCGAGATAGAAGATAAGCCAAATGCGCCTGAATTAAATGTATCTGAGGGATATATTGAATACGATGCGGTCAATTTCCACTATGGCAAGCAGGACAGTAAAGTCATTGAAAACCTTGTTTTGTCTATCAAACCGGGTGAAAAAGTCGGTTTAGTGGGGCGCTCTGGTGCCGGTAAGTCAACGATTGTTAATTTATTGATGCGTTTCCATGATATCGAATCAGGTCAAATTCGAATTGACGGACAAGATATCAGTGCTGTTCAGCAAGACTCGTTGCGTGGTCAAATTGGTATGGTGACTCAGGATACGTCTTTGTTGCACAGAACAGTTCGCGAAAATTTACTCTACGGTCGTCCCGATGCAACAGAAGAAGAAATGATTGCTGCTGCTAAGCAAGCAGAAGCTCATGATTTCATTCAAGACTTAACCGATCCGTTTGGTAATGCGGGTTACGATGCCATGGTTGGTGAGCGTGGTATCAAGCTTTCCGGTGGTCAGCGTCAACGTATTGCCATCGCGCGAGTCTTGTTAAAAGATGCACCTTTGTTGATTCTAGATGAAGCAACATCTGCGTTGGATTCTGAAGTAGAAGCTGCGATTCAAGAGAGCTTATACAAACTAATGCAGGGCAAAACCGTTATTGCGATTGCTCACCGTTTGTCGACAATTGCCGCCATGGATCGTTTGATTGTATTGGATAAAGGCAACATCATTGAACAGGGCAGTCATGAAGAGTTGATCCAGCATGCTGGTATTTATGCATCCCTTTGGGCGCATCAAACTGGTGGCTTTTTAGCGGAAGACATTGATATCGAAGATATTGAGCTGGAAGGCGCGAAGTAAAAATACTGTTCTTGTTGTAATCGATAATTTAGAGAAGGGCTTATGACGTATTTTATTTTGTTTCTAGCTATATTGGCTGAAGTCATTGCTACGACGGCGTTAAAAGCGTCAGAATCCTTTACTAAATTAGGCCCAAGCATTGTATTGGTTGTCGGTTATGCCGTGGCTTTTTACTTGCTAACCATAGTAATGCGTTCTATGCCCACGGGCGTGACTTACGCAATTTGGTCTGGATTAGGTATCGTACTGATTTCGGTATTTGGTTATCTATTTAACAGTGAAAAGCTAGATTTGGCGGCTTGTATTGGAATGTCTTTGATTGTCGCTGGTGTGGTGGTGATTAATGTATTTTCTAAAACGGTAAGCCATTAATAAATAGTTGAATACTGGAAGTATAAAAAACTCGCTGATGGATTTCAGCGAGTTTTTTTGTTTTAGGCGCCATTGTAAAGCAGTTTTAAGACTTAAAGAGCGTCTGCAATTTCTTTCACTTGCATTCTAAGACTTTGTAAGCCATTGCCAGATAAGTACCAAAGTTTAGGTGACAAATAGGCGATTTGTATGGATTGACCACCTTGAGCAGCAAGCTCTGATTTTAGCTTTTCAATATTGAGTGATTCTTTTGTGTTGCCAATTGCGGCGCTACGATCAACGATAAATAAAGTCGTTGGTTTCATCTGTGCAATATCGCTCACGCTAAGTGATGTAAATGTACGAGTACCGCGTTTTTGTGGCGTTACATGAGACGGAACTTTTGATGCCTCTAAGCCTAATAATTGAGTCGCTATAGGTTCATCTCGTAATCCGAAAGAACCATTATTATGCGTAACAACCAGAATAGTTGGATTACCATTAATGGCAGTTTTTGTTGACTCTATATCTGTGCTTAATTTCGCAAGCGCTGTATCTGCGGCGTTTTTGGCATTAAATAAAGTCGCGATTGAGGTGACGTTTGCATTGAAGCTTTCCCAGTAATTGTCACCAAAAGCTTCCACTAGTTTAACTGTACCTATGGCCTCTAGGGCACTCTTTTGGCCTGCTTGGCGACCTGTGATCACAATAAGATCAGGGGTGAGAGTTTTGATTGCTTCTAAATCTGGTGTTTTTAAACCGCCCACATCAGTGTACCGATCATCATTAAATTGCTTAAGATAGTCTGGAAGTACTTGTTTAGGTACCCCAACTACGTGGCTTTCTAAACCTAATGCGGCAATAGTGTCTAAACTGCCAAGATCAAAAATTGCAGCTTTAGGCAATTGTGTTTCTGCAGTAGATAGCTGGCTGAAGGCGACCAATGTTCCTATGGCTAGGATTTTTCTTAAATTCATCATGTTCACAATTACCTATGTCTTAAATAAAAAGAGCTTTAATAAAAAGAGCTTGAAATAAAAATAACCATTATCAATTCCTGATAATGGTTATCATTGTCTCATTTTTATTGACAGGTTTTGCGGCTATAACCTAGTACGGTGTGTTGCTAAACATGAAACGAAAACTAACTGGTTTTGAGCTTACTTTTCTTGTTAGCAAGCCAAACGAATTGATAAGGCATTAAAGTGACCTTGGCTAAATGGTCTTCATAGACTTGTTCTGATACTAAATCTGTCCAGGTATCGGTTGCGATTAGGTTTAATTCTGACAAATTAAAGCTTTGCGGTTGGTCTGTCATGTTATAAACCGCAAATAAGCTTTGTCTTCTATCAAGGCTTTGACGCCAGAAAGCAAACAAGTTTTCACCCATGTGCAATACGTACTGAGTCGCATTGGGATGAAATGCGGGTTGCGATCGACGTATTTGAATCAGCTTAGTCATGCTCTGGAAGACTTTCTGATTATGAGTCGGAGTATTTAAGACATGATCTAAATCTTCCATGTCCCATATATGGCGGTTGATCGAGCGGAACTGCCCAGTATTTTCAACGCGCTCTAAATCGTTTTCTGTGCCAAACAAACTGTGAATGTAAAAAGCCGGTACGCCTTCTAGTGCCATCATTACACCCGCGGCACATAGGAAGCGGGCAAACTGCCATTTGTCTGGGCCATGTAATGCGGAGCCTGACAAGGCATTCCATAAGCTGATATTTATTTCATAAGGTTTCGCTTCACCTTGCGGTGTAGTGCGGGAACTTATTTTGCCACCAAAACGCTTCATGGTATTGATGAGTGTTTCTAGCTCCCATTCAGACAGAAGACCTTCCGTAGGTCGCAAGCCAATACCGTCATGAGAGGCAATAAAGTTTAGGTAAGTTGTGCCTTGTTGTGCGGGAGTCATGCTCATCAACCATTGTTTTAAATGGCTGCTATTGCCTGTAACCAAGCTATTGATCAACAGCGGTGGCAGGGAAAAGTTATAAATCAAATGGGCTTCGTTGGCATTACCGAAATAAGTTAGGTTTTCCTGATTAGGGATGTTGGTTTCGGTAATGATCACAGACTCTGGCGCGTAATGCTCAATCATTAAGCGTAATAAGCGAATAATTTCGTGAGTTTGCGGCAAGTTGATACAAGAAGTACCTGGAATCTTCCAGAGAAAAGCCACCGCATCTAATCGGAACCAGCGAATGCCTTTTTCTAGGTACAAACGAATAATGCGAAGAAACTCCAGCAGCACAGCTGGATTTTCAAAATTTAAGTCCACTTGATCATGGCTAAAAGTACACCAAACGTGTTTTTCGCCGTTTTTGGTTTGGACTTCACGCAACAAAGGAGAGGTTCTGGGGCGAACAACCGCGCTTAAATCGGCATTCGGATCGGCTTCGAAAAAGAAGCTGGCTCCAGGCTCGATGCCCGCTTTGTAGTTTTCGAACCACATGCTTCGACTTGAGCAATGGTTGATAACCAAATCCCCCATCACTTTAAAATCTTGTGACAGGCTTACCACATCTGCCCAGCGACCGCAGGATGGATTGACGGTCGTGTAATCCATCACGCTAAAACCATCGTCCGAGCTATAAGGAAAAAATGGCAGTAGGTGAACGGCAGAAATACAGTCTGACAAGGTGCTTTTCACAAATTTGTGCAGCGTTTCGAGCGGTGCTTCTTCTGCCTTGCGCAGTGTGTCTGCATAGGCAATTAGCATGATGTCAGATTGATCCCATAGATTTCTATGGGGGCGAGGTGACTCGGTTGACGGATCTAAATGAAAAGTCGCTAAACACTTTTGCGCCAAATCTTTATGATCCAAACTTGGGTAAATGACTTGCAGATGAGCAATCAGGCGTTGCTCAAGATGCGACATTGGAGTGTTTTCCATCTTTACCTACCTGTTAAATTAAATGATTGAAAAGCAACGTAGTGACGCTCAACGCAGCAAGAAAATAGCTTTTAGATTATTTATTTTTTTGGACCATATTCTTCCATATCCAATTCAACCGCCTGAGCAAGTTGTTTCATCACGCCAGGAAATGCACTAATGACACGATTCCAACTAGGGATAAATGGCGTTTCCATTGGGTTGTCTAAATACATGTTGCCCGCTTTCATAATGTTACTGGCAAATAATTCCACCGCTTGTTCTTCTGTATGAACATCTAATTTTAGACCATTTATTTCAGCATCATTACGGTAGGTTTCAATAAAGTCGAGAGCAACACGGTAATAAGTGGCTTTAATGGTACGGAAAGTTTCTTGATTGAAAATGGTGCCATTTGTCGCTAATTTTCTGAAAATGGCTTTGGTAATGTCGATAGACATTTTAGACAAGCCACCGTCGTCGTTATCCGCAGACAAATCTTGGTGCTTATGATCATAAATGTCAGCAATATCTACCTGACATAAACGGTTAGTGGAGTAGTTGCGATACATTTCACTTAACACGCCAATTTCTAATCCCCAATCACTTGGGATGCGTAGATCCGTCATCACATCGCGGCGGAAAGAAAACTCACCGGCTAGCGGATAGCGGTAGCTGTCTAAATAATCTAGATAATCTAAATGACCGAACACTTTCTTCAGGGAACACAAAAGTGGCGTGACTAATAAGCGGCTAACACGACCATTCATTTTCCCGTTGGCAGCGCGAGCGTAGAAACCTTTACAGAATTCGTAGTTAAAATTCGGGTTGGCGACAGGGTAAATCAGTCGAGCCAGTAGTTCTCTGTCATAAGTGACAATATCGCAATCGTGCATGGCGATGGATTCGGCTTCCCCAGCCGCTAAATTATAGCCCATGCAAAACCACACATTTCGACCCTTGCCTGGATCGGAAGGAGAAAGATGTTCGCCTTTTAGCACGTTATCTATTTCTCTTAATCGCGGGCCGTCGTTCCACAGAACTTTTACTTTTTGAGGTAAAACACTGAAAAATTCTAGCGCATGTCGATATTGCTCTTCTGTTGCTCTGTCTAAGCCAATAACAATTTCAGACAAATACGGAACTTGCTGTAAATGTTTCAAAATATTTGGCATGGCATCTGTTTCCAGCTCGGAATACAGACAAGGTAGGATAAGAGACATTGGGCGCGTTTTAGCAAACTCACACAGTTCTTTTTCCATTTCTTCTAACGGGCGGTGCGCCAAGTTGTGAAGTGTGGTGATGATACCGTTTTGATGAAAGTCGCCCATAGTTGTTCTCCTAGTATTGTTATAGCGACCTTTGTACAACTACTGCGCTTGCCATTACTTCGTTAAAAATAGACTCAAAATGCTCATTTATAACCCATAAACTCCGCTTTCTCGTCTATTTTTGCCTCGTCTTGGCTTCGCTCGTGACGTTGTAAAAAGGCCTCTTATCGTAATTGTTGTCTTCTCTTTCTGTCGTTAAAAAGTGCCGTTACAAAATGCCTTGTTGATTCAATGCTTTGTTGATTGCTTGTGCCCAACCTTCTGGTCCGTAGGCGTCGCTTAGCCAAGCATCACAACGATTTGGAATTTCAGGTGGAGCATGAACAGGGGAGCGAATCACCACAGGAATGTCGGCTTTGCTCAGCATGCCTACGTCGTTTTCACCATCGCCTAAAGCCATGGTGGTAACGTCTTCGTCACCTTGTTGTTCATACAATTCTTTGAGCCATAACATGGCATTTGCCTTATCGCAGTGCTCGCCCATCAGATGCGCGAAGCGGCCGCCTTTTTGAATTTGCACACCAAATGGCGCAAGGTCTTCACGTAAAGCATTTAGAGCAAGGTTAGAATCTGTCCAGACCATCGGCTCAGTAAACTCTCGTTGCATGGCTTGTTTGGCGTTTTCTTCATTCAAACCTGTGATGGAAACCAGTTCCTGCCAGGTCATCTCGCTAAAGCGTTTAAAGGTGTATTGGTTTTGTTTGTCATTGGTGAGTTCGATTAGCTCATCACGTTTTGGACCAAATGACTTGCGCCAATAATCACCGCAGTCCTCTAGAGCTTCTTCTATAACGAGGGATAAATTTTTAGGGATATAAACCGCAGAACCGTTTTCCACGATAAAAGCGTCTTGATGGTTGAGTTCTTCTCTTAGAGCTATAAGTTCAACAAATGTCTTGCTGGTGTTGATCACACAAGGAATAGAAAATGTCTTTAAAGCCTGCATCGCAGCTTTGGCTGGTTGAAAGCTATAAGTATGATGATCGAGTAAAGTGCCATCCAAATCTGTAAAAATTAAAAGCGTTGTCATATCGATTCCTTTTTGGGTCCATCAAAATACCGCTGGTGGACGTTAGTATGAGACTTGCAAATCTGGTGCCAGTGCGTAAAAGTAGCCTTTTCCATATTAGGCACATGCCTAAGACTAACTAGGCTGTTGAACAGATTGATGACAAGTTTGCTACGTTTATGTGTCTATGTGATTTTGGCTTTGCTGGCGTTCGCGGCGAACTCTGTCTTGTGCCGACTGGCATTAAATAACGGCCTAATCGATCCAGCTCAATTTACAACGTGGCGCTTGTTTAGCGGCGCTGTGACCTTGGTTTTATTAAGCGCGATACACTGTCTCAAACATCGTCATAGTGGTTTGAAAACCATCTGGCTAGAAGGAAGCTGGCTGTCTGCTTTTGCACTCTTTATCTATGCCTTGGGCTTCTCTTATGCCTATGTCACCTTGGAAACGGGAATAGGCGCCTTGATCCTATTTGGGGCGGTGCAATTAACACTAATATTGTTGGCTGTCTGGGCAGGTCAGAAGCTGGTGTGGTTAGAGTGGTTAGGCTTAGCCATCGCCTTTGCAGGCTTTGTTTATCTGGTGTTACCGACCTTGTCGTCACCTTCGTTATTGGGCTTTGTTCTAATGACTTTAGCAGGCGTAGCGTGGGGCGTGTACACATGGCGAGGTAAAATCTCGGCCAAGCCATTGTTTGCAACAACATCCAACTTTGTTCGAACTATTCCTATATTACTGGTTGCTCTAGTCGCCATTCATTTTAATACGGCACAAGCCGCCAGCCCGCAGCTTGACGGCATTATGCTAGCGATCGCTTCTGGTGCAATAATGTCTGGAATAGGGTACGCCATATGGTATGCGGCTTTGCCTTATCTTAGTGCTTCCATGGCGGCCGTGTTACAACTGCTGGTTCCTATCATCGCCACGCTAGGCGGCGTGATTTTTGCCAATGAATCCATCACCTTACACCTCGTTATAGCCACCTTAAGCGTTCTGGGTGGCGTGCTACTCGTGATTCTCGCAAGAAAACGACCCCCTAAAAACGCCTAGTTTTGGTGCATTTTTATTTCAATGCGCCATGATCGATAGGCTTGTTGGCTGAAATTTGGTCGTTTTATCCAGACTGATAATGTATTTATTCTCTCTTTATGTCTTTCAAGGGGAGCTAGGGTGCTGTTATTACTTCGGAACTTTGACCCTGACTTCCACCTTGGCGCTTGGAGCAAACCAAACACCACCGCTCGACACTGTCGTTTGACCTCGCTCTTGGTGTTTGCTAAAGGGTCGAACCCCTTTTTACCCTACAAGCATGTTGCAGGCATAAGCACTTCTTCAAAATGGGCTTTGACCCTGATTTCCACCTTGGCGCTTAGAGCAAACCAAACACCACCGCTCGGTTCTCCCTTAGCGTCATTCCCTGTAGGGCAGGATAAGCAAAGCATTTTGATATATTTTGAAACGTGCTGTAATAGCGCTGCTCTATTTTATCTAAAAAATCAAAATAGAGCGTGCTTGGGTTGGTAGAAAATGAAAAAGTCGAATAATATCAATTATTAAAAATATCGACAGATACAGTAACTCGTTGTGGGTGAACGAAATAACACGTACGATCACTTTTCCAGTTTTGATTTTTGTGGATATGAATGAAATAGCATGTCTCACTGTTTTAAAGAGCGTTATATGCTAAAGAAACTATTGTGCACATTCGTATTTAAAAAATAGAATAGAGTTTTACTAGACCACTACACATAAAGGGATATTAGGAACTGAAAGTCATGAGTGGAGGAAAAACTAAAAATGCTGCGTTAACAACCGCCTTAGCTTTCCATTACCAAGTTTTAATTGGCTTGGATAAGTGCTTTGCATTGGAAGAAGGCCAATCCGTATGGTTTGAAAAAGACGGTGATGTGAGTCTTATGTCGCCTGATGTATTAGCTTCATCCCAAACGGAAGTTAAACATTATGCTGATCGGCTTACAGACCACCACGAAAATCTCTGGAAAACACTCAAAAACTGGTTAGCTCCTGAGTTCGACCATACCCAATATGGTGTTTTGGTACTGCATACCACTCAGGCTTTTGGAGCAACCACTCGGCTAAAGGATTGGAATACACAAACATCTGAACAACGTTTGGCTGCGCTACAAGATATTTTTGCCGAACGCACTGATGAACGGCTTAATGCTAAAAAGCCATCTGAAATCATAAAAATGCAGAAAGCCGTTGTGGTGGATACAGCTCAAGAATGTTTGATGCACGTACTCGGAAAAGTTGTATTACATGTTGAATCGGCAGATTTAGAAACACTGAAAAAAAGCTATTTCAATAAGCTCAGTGGCTACATTCCACCGTCTAATAGGCAAGCTTTTGCAGAAGGTCTAATTGGCTTTATCTATGAGCAGGCAAATGATACAGAATGGGTAATTGATAAAACCTCATTTGACCAAAAAAGAGAGTCCTTGACCGCAAAATGGGGGCCTACTTTATTTACGATTCCTGCTTTTGCTGTCAGAGATGCAACAGAAGATGAAGTAGATACATATATTGAAGAGTTTTTTGCCCATAAAATCATTGAGATTGAGTATGACGATGTTTTACCAGAGGCCATAGGTAGCTGGCTTGAACTTAGAAACGCGTTAATCGAGGAACTAAATGGCTATCCTCAATTCAGGGAAGTGGTTAGTCAATATCGAGAAAGGTGGATTAAAATTTTCTCTGCTAAATATCGCAGTGCTTGCCGAAAAAAAGGTAGTCCAGTAGCAATATCACAAGATCTATATGATCAAGTCACCAGTGAAATTCCATTCGGTATTGAGGGCTACCCTAATCCAGATATAGTTTTTAGAAATGGTCTTATCCATGATGCAATGGACGATGACGAGCGTGATTTGAAGTGGAGGGTTGAGCCATGAGTAGTATTGTCGACGCTCTGTATGAATTAAAGTACAACCCATTTGAGTATGGTCCATACTTGGTTTCTTTTTATACGACCCTAGAGGAATCTGAAAACAACTTGTTGCTTGCCCAGTTGGTCATACCACTTTGTAGCCATCCAGTGTTTGCTAATAAGATCAACGGAGCGGTTTTTGGGCAGAAAATACAAAGCTCAATATGGTCTATTTTTGACAATAGGACAAAACTCTACGACCTTCAAGAACGAATTGACGGTTTTCAAGCCCTAACAGAACAGTGCATTCAATACTGTTTAGTCAACGATTGGTTAATCGTTAATGAGCAGCGACTATCCCTAACGAGAAGTAATGAGGTCGCCTCAAACTTGACCACTCGAAAAAGTGCAGAAAAGTTAGGGCGACTATTTAGTGGGCTCTCAGTGGTAGATATTTATGCGTTTTTAGGAGTGAAACTGCGATGAAAACTCTTATTCATGAAATTGGTGTGATTGACAAGCAAGGGCTCAAACACCCAGTTAGTTTTCAGGCAGGACTTAATGTTGTGACTGGTAAGTCATCAACTGGTAAAAGTGCCTTGATTGAAATTTTTGATTATTGCTTTGGTAGCGATGAAGACACTATTCCAAAAGGTGTTATTACAAAAAGTGCTAAGATTTACTATGTTGCGCTTGCTGTTAACGAGCAAGATATGGTGATTGCTCGCAATCCCGATGTTACAACAAAAGCATTCTTTCGCCGTGTTAATACATTCGATTCGGTAGATATTAATAGTGAATACTTTAATGCTAGGTATTTTTGTCCGTTAAGTGATTTCAAGAAGCTCCTAAGAGACTTTTTTCTAGATTTTGATGATGTTGATGAATCTTTAGCCGCGAGGGCTAATAGGAGATTTAATCAAAAAGCACCTACACCATCGGTACGAAGTTTTTCATCTTTCATACTTCAACATCAAAATCTGGTTGCCAATAAGCATGCGTTGTTTTACCGGTTCGACGAAAAGGAAAAGCGCGATCAGTTAATTAAGCATACAAAGATATTTTTAGGGCTTGTCGATCAAGAGTTCTTTCACTTATCGCAAGAAAAAGAACGGTTAGGTGCGGACTTAAAACGCTTAGAACGGCAAAAAGAAACTAATAAACGTGCATCGGAGAGCTATAAGAAAAAAGTCGCCCCAGTACTAAAACAACTGTTCGCCCTGATGGGGTTCAAAGATGAGCCCATATCATTGATCAAGGTACTCCAACATCCTCAAAATGCTAAGGATCAGCTTGATAGTATTATAATTGCCGAGAAAATTAATCATAATTCCGATGCTATTACACAGAGGTATGAACAGCTGGAGCTAGCTCGCAATCAAAAAACTGCAGAGTTGCGAAAGTTGCAGCGCAAAATTGTATCAATTAATAAACATATCCAAGAAGAAGAGCGATTTGTTGATAATGTAGATCGGCTTAACTCTCCTCAGAATGTTCATATCTCAGCCTCGGTATGCCCATTCTGTCATACTGAAAATGACAACTTACGGCAAAGTGCTGAGAAACTTCAGCAGGCTATTACGAAAGTATCGGGGAATCTTGCTCAAGCTCGTCCAATGAAAGCAAAGTTTGAGTCATCTTTGATTGAATCTCAGCGTAATGCAGAGATAGTTAGTAAGTCGTTAACCGGTCTCAATCAACAAATAACTGAAATTGAGAAATCAAATCAGCAGTTAACAGAACAGAAGAGCTTGTATGAAAGCGTTATTATGCAAAAAGCTAAGTTGTATGCTCTTCTTGATACTATAAATATGGCTGATGATGTTGAGCTTGAAAAAGAAATAAAAGAGTTAAAAAGTAAGCTTAAGAAAATTAATAAAGCACTCGAAAAGTACGATGTGAAAGAAGGTTTGGCAGCTGCTTCGAATAAAGTAAACAAATATATGGCTGAAATAGGCAGCCATTTTGAATTTGAAGCAAGCTATAAACCAATTAACCTACATTTTTCATTTGATACATTCGACCTTTATCATTTAACCCCTGATAACGAAAAGATTTACCTACGTTCAATGGGCAGTGGCGCAAACTGGCTTTACTGTCATGTAACGTTATTTTTGGCATTGCATAAGTATTTTGCTGAATTAGGTGAAAAATGTGCTATCCCTTCTGTATTATTTTTGGATCAGCCTACTCAAGTTTATTTTCCTAATTTTAAACGCGATAACTCTGAGTCTTTTGAAGCTCAGAAAGCTAAGGAAAACGAACAACGCTCTGCCAATGAACGAGCTGTTGATGAGGATGTTGTCGCTGTCGAAAATTTGTTTAGTCAGTTATCGAACTATTGTAACGAGATAGAAAAGGTTTATGGATTCAGTCCCCAAATTATTGTCACTGACCATGCTGATGAATTGACATTAACCAATGGCGTATTGTTTGAGTCTTTAGTCAATGGAAATAGATGGAGAACGCGTGGTTTGATTTATCCAGTTCAAGAATAAAAGGAAGAGAGAAAACAATTACATCTAAAGACATATTGATCTAACAGAATGATAACGTGTAGTTGCTCATCTTTATTATGGCTGTATCAGGTTAAATGGAGCAGCGTATAACAAGTTGCTACACTCGGAAAAATTACTCGCTACGCTCCTTAATTACCGGTGAGCAAAGCGCTATGTTTGAAAGGAGAGGAATTTTGAAGGCTAGTGATTGGATTCTAATTGTTTCCGCTGCGATAGTCGTTTTGGGGTGGTTCGTGAATAATGAACTAAATCGAAGACATGAAGTGGCGGTGAGAAAGATGGAACACCGCATTGAAACTCTGGAAGAATATATATCCTTTTACATCGGGGCTCAAAAAACAAAATCTCTTGATGGCTTCAATGACGTTCAGGTCTCCTTTTATCTTTATGGTTATAAAGATGAAATTGACTTGGTAGAGAGTATTGCCAAAACTGTAACTAATGACCGGAATAACCCAGATTGGCTTCGCAAAATGCATGAGCTTAACTTGTTGGTTAGAAATAGGCTGCGGGAAGAGCTGAGGCTACCGAAAATCGTCGATAATCAAAGACATAATTAGTTCACCAATGTGAATTAGGGGCAGATGAGAAATAGTATTTTTTCATCTGCTCCTAAATTAAGCTCTGTTCTTTGTGACCGCAGTATAAAATGGAGTAATTATGATCGCGAGAGAATGGAAAGCTACTTGTCCTAAAGAGCATGAAGAAGGCTTTATAGCTTACCTTTACTAGACTGGCATAAAAGATACATCGGCGACTAAAGGTTTCCTTGGAGCCCAAATTTTGAATCGAGATCTAGGTGGGGATGCTGAAATCACCTTGCTGACTTACTGGGAAGACTTAGGTTGTATTAAATCGTTTGCTGGTGATGATATTAGTATTGCTAAGTTGTACTCAGAAGACGAGATTTGAAAAGGACACCCATTTAAGCTGATTTGAAAGTATACTGTATATTTAACCAGTAATTTTATTTCTCATGGAAGGGAAGTTGTCATGCCAAGAGCTAGAAGTCAGCAAATTAGTTTAGTGACTAACAAGACACCCACACAAACTTGATGTCTAAGAATGATGTTGTATATTCAACCAGTATTGTTTGTTTTTCATGGAAGATAGGTTTTGTCATGCCAAGAGCCAGAAGTCAGCAAGTTAGTCCACAAGATACGCCTTACTATCATTGTACTTTCGTTGTAGAGAGTTCGCTGTGTTCTTAGGGAGTTTTTGTGTGGCGAAGATCCGATCTCTGGTGAAAGCTTTGAGCACCGTCGAGGTTGGGTTGAAAATAGATTGTTATTTCTTGCCAGTGTCTTTGCTATCGACGTTTGTGCGTATGCGGTAATGAATAACTATCTGCATGTGGTGTTGCATATCAATGTAGAAAAAGCCTCGAAGTGGTCTACATTAGAGGTTCTGAAAAGGTGGTATAAGCTACATAAAGGCACCGTGTTTACTCAGCAATTTGTACGAGGTGAGTCATTGCCTGACGAAACCTTTAGAAATCGGCTTATAGATATTAGTTGGTTCATACCCTAAAGGGCACACGTGAGGAATTGAAGATAATTTAACGTGGGTGTCTTGGTAAACCTTAACGTCGGAGCTAGGCGCTTAGGTCTAACAAAACCATGGAGAGGGACGCATTCTCCGCTAGGCCCTGCGGGCTCCGCTGCCAATACGCCCTTCATGGTTGGCGTTAGCCGTCTATGGAGTTTTGTTTGAATAATAGAGTAGTTTTTACAGGTGGCCCAGGTTCTGGGAAGACTTCAGTTCTCGAGTTTCTGCGTCAGATGGGGTACCCAAGTGCACCTGAAGTTGGGCGAAAAGTTATCCAAGCTCAAGTGGAATTGCAAGGTACAGCTTTACCATGGTTGGACAAGGCCGCATTCCGCGATGAAATGGTCCTTGAAGAAATCTATAATTACGAAAACTTTGGTGGCACTGAAATAACGTTCTACGACCGAAGTATTATCGACTCGTATGGGTACAGTAAGCTTGAGCGTATACCTATATCGGATCTTTTGTTAGCGAAATGTGGTGAACTGACTTATTGCCGTAAAGTTTTCATTTTTCCGCCTTGGGAAGAAATCTATGAAAATGACGCGGAGCGAAAACAAGACTTTACTGAAGCA
Source organism: Marinomonas sp. UCMA 3892 (assembly GCF_012726345.1). GTDB lineage: Bacteria > Pseudomonadota > Gammaproteobacteria > Pseudomonadales > Marinomonadaceae > Marinomonas. Next base: position 64,743 of record NZ_PTXN01000014.1, on the reverse strand, counting down.
ATAGCGACATTTCATGAAATGGTGAGTGCATATATTAAATTTGGCTATGACTTAATTGAAGTTCCTAAGGTTTCAGTTAAAGAAAGAGTGCAGTTCATCGTTAGTAAAATGAGCGATGGCTAACAAGGCGTTTAAGGCAGATTTCCAACGCTTGGCGCTTGTATTTAAAGTTGTGTTTTGGTTTGGGTTAGGTGGTTGGCGTTACTCACTATTTAGCGCGGCGTGAGATTTACCATCAAGAGATAAATGTGGAGACTCTGATGAAAGTTGCATACAGGATAGCAACGCCTGACGATACGGCTGAATGCATCGCACTAAGAGGAAAGACGAGAGAAAACGCTTTCTCTATTGAACAACTTAAAGAACTCGGTATTACTTTAGAGAGTTGGCAGGCAGGAATCAGCAATGGCTCCTTACCAGGTTTCGTCGGCGTTAGTGAAGAAAAGATTATTGGCTATTGCCTCGGTGATAGCGAAACTGGGGAAATTGTTGTTTTGGCGCTGTTGCCAGAATATGAAAATAAAGGTGTTGGAAAAGCTCTATTAAATCAGATGGTTGAGTCTTTCAGCTCTTTAGGGTTTGAAAGGCTTTTTCTTGGATGCTCATCCGATCCGAAAGCTCGGTCATATGGCTTTTATCGACACTTAGGCTGGCGTTCCACTGGCCTATTTGATGATGCGGACGATGAGATACTTGAATATTTCCCTAAAAAATAGCGGGATCATTTGTCACCATCTTACCAAGCCACTTATGCCTGAAACGAGTTAAATCAATTATTGTTTTGCATCCACTGCTAATCATTTAACCGCAGTCTTAGCTGTCATGGAGCTTGCAGTACGAAAGTGATAGAGTAGTGTTACTTTAGTATTACTTTGGAGCAGCTCTCATGAAAGTAGAACTGGTTACCTCACTCAAACGTCAAGCAACCAAGATCCTTGCAGATCTTCACGACACTAAAGAGCCTGTGTTGATTACCGAGCATGGTAAACCTTCGGCCTACCTGGTTGATGTCGATGATTATGAGTTTATGCAAAATCGTTTGGCGATTTTAGAGGGTATTGCGCGAGGCGAACGTGCATTAGTTGATGGTAAAGTGGAGAGTCACGCTGAAGCCAAGGACAAAATGTCAAAATGGCTGAAATAGTCTGGACTGAGCCAGCGCTATCTGATCTTAATGATATCGCTGAATACATCGCGTTTGAAAATGTCGAAGCTGCAAAACAATTGGTTCAAACGATCTTCTCTAAAGTTGAACGTCTAGAAACCTTCCCTGCATCGGGTCGAATTCCACCTGAACTAGAACATTTAAGTTATCGCGAAGTTGTTGTTAATCCATGTCGTGTTTTCTATAAACAAGACGGTGACAAAGTGTTCATTCTGTTTGTTATGCGTGCAGAGAGAGACTTTCGTAAGTTCCTGTTGAACTTAAAGTAATTAGCGTTAGCGCACGGTGAGATCCGTTTATAAAACGGATTGTGCATTGAGATTTATTTGCCCTTGTACGAAGGAGTAGTGTATGAGCCAAGAGCATTTTCAAGGACGGTTTGAAGTGGAACTTAAATATCGACTTCAATCTAAAGCCGATTTCATGCAGACATTAAGTCGTATCCCCCACGAAATAATGCTGCAAGACAATATAGAATCGGACTGGCATTTTGATACCTCAGATGGCGAGCTGGCAGCACAAAGCAAAAGTGTTTCTATTCGCATCATGGAGCCATCAGGCATTAAGTTATGGATTGTTAAAGGTCCAGAGCCTGATCGGTGCGAAGCAACCAACATCACCAATGCAGCCAACGCCATGAGTATGTTGAAAACGATGGGCTACGAGGTTGTGCTGAAAACGAAAAAAGTCCGTAGCATTTATTTTATCGATAAATTTCATATCACAGTCGATACTTTGGAAGGGATTGGTGACTTTGCCGAGTTCGCCATTATGACGGATGACGAGTCAATGTTATCTACCTACAAAGTGGAGCTTGAAGAATTAGCTCAACGCTTTGGCTTAACCTCATCCGCTTTGCAAACCCAATCTTACAAGCAAATGTTTATGGAAAAACGTGAGCGGGAAAGTGCCAGCGCTTGTTTGGACGGTTTGTAATGACTTCGAAAGCTGCATCCGCGGCTACTTCTGGAGACGTGAATTAAAAAAGACGTACAAAAGCCACCACCTTACACAAGCGCTGAATGTGGCGCTATGTATACGGAGATCGAAGTGAATAAGAAGGAAGCCGAAGAACTAAGTGTTCTATTAATGCAAGTTTCAGGAAAGCTCGACCAAAGCGTGCGTTTCGTTATGGATAAGGATGCCAAAGATAATTTTGAATCTTATAGGTCAAATGCAGGGAAAGTTATGGGAGAGATTTTCTTAGAGATGCTACAGCCTCTATGGGAGCGTTATCCTGAGCTTAGGCCAAAAGAAATGGGTGGATTATACGAGGTAAATCCTCAAATATACGAACCACATTTTTATAAGCCAGATGAAAATACATAACAAGTAGATGAAAAAACGCCCACAAAAAGCGTGAGCTGGACTCGCTAACGCTCGCCTTTTATATGGGGGTTATGTATATGAAAAATAGGAACATTCTTCATGGATTTTGAACTTTTGGTAATTGCTGGCTCATTTAGCTTTTTAGCTGCAGCCTTGCATGTGGGAGTCGTTATTGGTGGTCCAAACTGGTATCGTTTTTTCGGCGCAGGGGAATCAATGGCACTAATGGCTGAACAGCGTTCTGTGAAACCAACAATCATAACGCTTAGTATTGCTGCAATTTTATTTGTTTGGGGTTGCTATGCATGGTCTGGTGCTGGCTTTTTTCCAAGCATGCCTTTTATTAAGCTTGCTTTGTCATTAATTACGGCTAGTTACTTGTTCCGTGGCGTAGGCGGGTTAATTGCTCCATTTGTAACGAATCACCCACAAATAAAGCAAAATAGCACAGCTTTTTGGATTTGGAGTTCAGCTATTTGTTTGGTTATTGGTTTATTTCACTTAATTGCTGTAGTTTCAAAATGGTCCGCTTTGTAAAAACATATAGCCAGTGACAGTAATCAGACTTGGGGGAATTCGCAATGCGTTTTCTATTTTAGCTCGTTGGCAGAGCAGCCTATAGCGTGTAGCACTCTATTTAATAAGGAGACTAGTGTGAACATAGATGAAGACAAAATCGATGATGCCGCCCTCGCTCTTTTTTACCTCACTTTGCATGATGATTTGGGGCATGCTTGGAAGCAGGTTGATTGGAGCATAACTAATAGATTGCATGAGAAAGGTTATATTCATAATCCAGTTGGTAAGTCGAAATCGGTGACATTAACCGAGGAGGGGCTAGCGAAATCAGAGGCGTTGTTTAAAGCGCTTTTCACTAAGGGCGCCGGAAAGTGAAATAGGTAGACAAAAAATGGACACTTTAGTCGTGTTCTTTTTTATTGTATTTTTAACATTCCACATGGATCAATATGGAGTGTAGACTTTGAGGGAAGCAAAGAAGGGGATTATGAATAATTCACTTAAACAAATCGAAGAGTAGGCATTAAGCCTGAGTCCAGAGGCTGGTCTTGGTGTGGCTTTTGCTCAAATAAGTTGAAGATGCTGTAGCTAGAGCTCTAGCTTTTCCTGATTCTGGGTCATCCGCCTCAAAAAGTACTAAGCGAGTATTTGTAAATCGATTTCCCTTTTCTATTGTGTATCGCCAAGATAATCAAGGTATTGTTATTATCGCGGTTGCTCATCATTCCCGACTTCCTGAATATTGGACGTCGCGTATTTAAGCTGTTATCTCAGAATTAGTCGTCACTCTCGGTTCAGTAAAGTGACGACTGATAAACAGTAGCGCAATCGTCTATCCGGTAGGATTAAGTTTACGCTTCAGGAATGTATTCAGAAAGCGCAGCGTACGCCACGGTAAACGCACTTTCTTGGAAGGCGCGTAAGCCAGTTGCTTTGAATGGAATCGGCATTGGGTTGTGCTGAATGATGTCTTTTACTTTTGCGCCACTGAATAAATCAACCTGAACGGTATCAATCAATTGTAGTGCCGCTTCAATTTTAAAGCCTACTGCGCCACCTGCGAATTTACCTTTGGTGGGGCGCTCACGAATAACGACTCGTTTCACTTTGTAGTCTTCAAAGAGCTTCTTCATCGTAAATTGAAATTTACGTACGTTTTCACTGTCGTTTGGGTTGTTCAATGTATGTCTAGTTTGGCGACAATCCGGAATTTGAAATAGTCCGTCCTGTTTAGACATAAGGCATAGGATGACTTCGCTGCCTTTGATTTCAATACCACAAGTGATCATAACAAGGTCCTGAATAAGAGATTTCGCGCATTATGGCATATTTTATTCCTCTCTCGCACAGTTAACCGCTATTTTGCAGAGTAAAAAATACTGCTTGTTGAAATAGAAACCAGTCAGATCTAAGGCGAAAGTGAAAGCTTGTGGTTTATTAAACTCTTTTCAGTTTACTGTCTCTTATTATTCGTAGGGATATTGTACTATTGCAAAATATTATTTTGTTAAAATGCAAAACACGATATTTTCTACTGTAAAAGTGTAAATATTTGCGTTTTACTCTAGAAATATTTTTTTAATATTGACCGGTTTTTTTTAATTTTAACTAGCATAGGGCTGCATAAAATGACTGCTTCATCGCCAATGGGTATTCCTCGCCCCCAGGTGAAATCTTTAGACGAAATCCTTCCTCACGAACCTTTGTTAATGATGGGCGCAGGCCCTGTACCTATTCCTGAGCGTGTCGCCAAGGCCAATTCTGTGGTGATTAACCACCTTGGTAGTGTCATGGCACAGGTAATTGGGCAAGTGAAAACAATGGCGCGTTATGTGTTTCAAACAGAGTCTAAATGGGTACTTGGCGTAGCAGGGCCAGCTTCAGCGGCGATGGAAATGGCGGTTGCCAATTTGTTGCAACCGGGCGAGCGTATTTTATGTATTAACAATGGCTTCTTTAGTCATCGTATGGCGGAAATGGCAACGCGTATTGGTGCTGATGTTCATGAGTTTCATGTTGGTGTTCATGAAGCGGCAGATCCAGAGCGAGTTCGTAAAGCCATTGAAGAAACGCGTCCAAAAGTATTAACGCTGGTGCAAGGTGAAACATCGAATACTGTGTTTAACCATTCGTTAGAAGAAATCACCAAGATTGCTAAATCTTATGGTTGTTTGGTGGTTGTAGATGCAGTTTGTACCTTGAGTACCATGCCGTTGAAAATGGATGCATGGCAAGTAGATGTGGTGATTACGGGGGGGCAAAAGGGGTTGTCATCTATCCCTGGCGTGTCGCTTCTTGTGTTTTCAAACGAAGCATGGGCCGCAGTAAAAAGTCGCACCAAGCCAACGGCACAATGGTGTTTTGATGCTCAGCTTGCGGAAAACTTTTGGCATAACGATGGTTATCATTATACCGCGCCAGTGTCTGGCATTATGGCATTGCATGAAGCTCTGAAACTGGTATGTGATGAAACTTTAGAGAACCGTTTTGCACGTCATTTGCGTTGTTCTAAAGCTTTGCAAGCGGGCATTGAAGGAATGGGACTGGAGTTGTTTATTCCTCCTGCTTCTCGTTTAAATTCTGTTGTGGGGATTAATATTCCTGAAGGCTTAACAGCTGGACAGATCTGTCGACATATTTCCGAAATGTATCGAGTAGAGATTGCAGGTTCATTCGGTCAGCCAATCGTTCGTATTGGTCAAATGGGTGAGCAGTGCCGTGAGCATAACTTGTTCCGTACCTTGCATGCGCTTGGTAGCACTATGCGAGATTTAGGCGTCAAGGTAGATCAGCCAAATGGCATGGCGGAAATGGAAGCCTATTTGCAAAGTGTGCCACGTACGCTTTATCAAGTGGCTTAATCGCCCATGAAACAATGCAAGGCATGGAAGATGCCTTGCTAGTATTGAAAATTCGATTAAATGCCTTCTGCTTTCTTGTAAGTAGAAGGCATTTTTTTATTGGGCATTAAGCTGGCGAATAGCGCACCAGCGGTAATGAGTAGGCAAGCAATGATTTGTCCTGTGGTTAATTGAGCTTCAGTAAATAGCCCTAACCAGGCCGTTGAGAGTGCTGGTGCGGTGTAAGACAACACGCCAAGCAATGATAAATTGCCTTTTTTCACACCAAAGTCCCAACAGAAAAAGGCAATGCCAACAGGCCCAAATCCAAGTCCTAAAATGGCAATCCAAGTGCTAGCAGGGTAATCCAGCGATGTTGCTGTATTTTGGGCTTCAATCATCCAATGGGATAGTGCGGCCAGTACGGTGGTAACAAGGCAGTACCAAAGTACGGCGCTTGATGGGACGCTTTGGAAACGTCGATTAGCAACGGAATAACTTGACCAAATAAACGCGCAGGCAAATGCCGCGGCGTATCCTGTCCAATCATATGTTGTGTTTACTTCTATCGTGCTGATTGATGCCCGCGATTGCAGCATGATGCCTGTGCCAATAAAAGCAATGACGGCACCGACTAAATGTGTCCATGATAGAGAGTTTCCTTTGGTCATTCCTGCCATTAATACAATGAGCAAAGGCCACAGATAGGCTATGAGTCCTGCCTCTACTGGTGGTGCATGTTGAAACGCGTAAAAGTAGCAGAAGTGGTAAAAATAAAATCCTAATCCACCCATGACAATGGCACTTATTGGTGTTTTCGACCAAGAAGATTTTAGCTCGCCCTTAATTAAGTAAACGATAAAAAATAATAAGCTAGCTACACCAAAAGTTAGGGATAGCAACAATAAGGGTGGGACTAAGTTGGCTTGAGTGGTAAAAAGCGCAAGGCTACTCCAGAGCAGAATAGCGATACTTCCAATGAGTGTGGCTTGTGGAGAATGTGTTGTCATCTTGTTGTTTCCTGAATCCTGATCTAGTCTGATTAAGCAGATGTTATCTTGGTTAAGGGTTAATAACATTGTCAAAAATGCGTGACTTACCTTGTCGAAAATACGTTTTTTATCGTAATTAAGTAAGAAATATTGATCAATGACAGGGTGGTGACAGGTTTAAGGGGTACTGTTTGCTTACTCAAGTTATTTGAAACATCGATTTTAAGAGCTTGATCAGCTAACAACAAAAAAAATAACAAGCAGGAGATAACCATGCTTAAAACCATTTCTTTGAAGTCTGTTCTAATTTCTGGTGCTGTAGCACTAACTATGGCTGGACAGGCTTACGCCTTCGAACCAGCTCGCAGTGGTGAATGTATTGCCCCAGCGAACCCAGGTGGTGGATGGGACTTTACTTGTCGTAGCGTTGGAAAAGTATTAGTGGATGAAGGTTACTTCAAAGGTAACGTTCAGACAGTTAACATGACGGGTGCTGGTGGCGGTGTGGCATTTGCTCATACGGTCAGTAAACGTGACAAAGATGAAAACCTTATCGTTGCAGCAAGTACGGCAACAACAACTCGCCTTGCTCAAGGCCAATTCCCAGGTATGAATGCTGACCAAGTACGTTGGGTTGGTACTCTGGGTGCTGACTACGGCATTATCGCTGTAGGTAAAGATTCAAAATACACTTCTCTTAAACAAGTTCTTGATGCTCTTAAAAAAGACCCAAGCGCAGTTAAATTTGCTGGTGGTAGTGCGTCAGGTGGTTGGGACCATTTGAAAGTATTGATGACGGCTCAAAAAGCGCATGTTGAAAACTTGCCAAAAGTTCGTTACCTAGCATACAGCGGTGGTTCTGAAGCCTTGGTTCAAGTTGTTGGTGGTCACGTAGATGCATTTACTGGTGACATCTCTGAAGTAAAAGGCTTCATGGACTCTGGTGACTTACGCGTTCTAGCGGTGCTTTCTGAGGAACGTTTGCCAGCACCTTATGACTCTATTCCTACTGCAATGGAACAAGGTATCGACTCTGTTGCTCCAAACTGGCGTGGATTCTACGTTCCAGGTAATGCGAGCAAAGATTCTTACGATTGGTGGGTAAAAACCATGAATGAGTTGTACACAACTCAAGAATGGAAAGACATCATGACTAAAAATGGTTTGATGCCATTCCATAAGTCTGGTGAAGAATTCACTCAATTTGTAAAAAACCAAACTTTGGATATCAAAATCCTATCGCAAGATATCGGTCTAATTAAATAACCTCAGGCCGCTATTGGGGGAAGCATCTGTTCTGACACATTTGCTTCTCCTGTTTTCGACTATTTTTCACCCTTTGATTTATTAACATGGAGCAGAGACATGCGTATTAACGATCGTGTGTTTGGCATGCTGATGCTGATTCTTGCTGTAGCTTACGGCTGGGAAGCAACGCAATTCCCCATTCCTTTTGGTGGACAGGAAAGTGTTGGACCTGAAACTTTTCCTATTATGCTATCTATCATTTTAGGTATTAGTTCTATTTATATGATTGTTCGTCCAGATCCAGACGAGAAGTGGGCACCTGTGGCCATGTTGATCGAACTTAGTGTTGTGGTTCTTTCTATGCTTGCTTTTGCTTGGGCAATTGAGCCAATCGGATTCATGCCTGCAGCGGCTTTAGTTGTGAGCTTTTTAAGTTGGCGAATGGGAGCAAGTATTACTAAGAGTCTTATCACTGGTGTGGCTAGCTCTGTAGTTATCTTTTTCCTTTTCAATAATGTGCTTGAATTAGCACTGCCTCTAGGTCTATTGGAGTTTTAATATGGATACTATGAGCTTATTAATGCAAGGCTTTGCGGTTGCGTTAACGCCGGAAAGTATTATGTTTGCGGTTATCGGTGCCATTTTAGGTACGTTAATTGGCGCATTGCCAGGTCTTGGCCCTGCAAACGGTGTTGCTATTTTGATTCCATTGGCGTTTAGCTTAGGTTTGTCGCCAACTTCTTCTCTTATCTTGTTAACATCTGTTTATGCGGGTGCCATGTACGGTGGTCGTATTTCTTCTATCTTGTTGAACATCCCAGGTGACGAGCCAGCGATGATGACCTGTTTAGATGGTTATCCAATGGCACTAAAAGGCAAAGCTGCTGAAGCTTTGGCTATCTCTGCAATTGCCTCTTTCATCGGTAGTTTTATTGCAACAATCGGACTGGTTATTCTTGCGCCAATTTTAGCGAAATTTGCTTTGAGATTTGGTCCATCTGAATACTTTGCTTTGTTTGCATTAGCCTTTGCAACTCTGGGTGGTATTACGGGTAAAAACCAATTTAAAACCTTGATGGCTGCCGCTATTGGCCTAATGATCGCTACAGTTGGTATCGATATTTCTACGGGCGTACAGCGTTTTACTTTTAATACCCTTGAATTGTTCGAAGGTGTTGATTTCATTATCGCAATTGTTGGTTTATTTGCGATCAGTGAATTGTTGTTCTTCTTAGAGCGTCATGCTGGTGATGGCTTAAAACAAGTTGCGATTAACAAGCTGAAATTATCTGCAAAAGACATCATTAAAGTGCTTCCTGCTTCCTTCCGTGGTGCGGTACTTGGTTTTGTTGCGGGTGTATTGCCGGGTGCAGGCGCTTCTTTAGGTAGCTTTATTAGTTATACCTTGGAAAAACGCGTATCTGATAAAGGCGAATTTGGTAAGGGTGATCCACGCGGTGTTGCTGCTCCTGAAGCCGGTAATAACGGTGCGGCGTCTGGTGCACTGGTACCTATGTTGACTCTTGGGGTTCCTGGTAGTGGAACAACAGCAGTTCTACTAGCGATGTTGATCTCTTTAAATATCTCTCCTGGTCCAATGTTGTTCCAACAAAATGCGGATTTGGTTTGGGGTGTTATTGCAGCAATGTTTGTTGGTAACTTAGTCTTGTTACTGCTAAACATTCCAATGGTAGGCATCTTTGTTAAGTTGTTGAGCATTCCGCCTAAATACTTAATGCCGATTGTTACCTTGATAGCGTCTGTAGGTATTTATTCTGTTAGCCATAGCGCTTTAGATTTGTACTTCATGATTGGCTTTGGTGTATTGGGTTATATCTTCCGTAAGATTGATATTCCATTAGTACCGATTATTTTGGGTATGCTGCTTGGGCCAGAAATGGAGAAAAGTCTTCGTCATGCATTAGTACTATCTGATGGTGATTGGACGGTGCTCTTCAATAGCGGTTTGAGTATTGGTTTGTGGACTGTTGCGATACTAGGTTTAATTCTACCTATGATAGTAGGCCCTATTGTCCGCGCTAAAATGTCTAAATCAAAAGAAGCTGTTAAAGACGTTTAAGCCCTGTAATACTAGAGGCATTGTGACAAAAAAATCGAGCAACTTAGGTTGCTCGATTTTTCTTGTTTTTAGATCGAAAAATAAAAAAACATGATGGCTAAAGGTTATGCGAATTCTGGTGGTAGAGGATACTCAGGTCTTAGGACAAGCGATCTGTGAACGATTAACAAGCCTAGGACATGGCGTTGATTTAATCGGGGATGGTAAACGTGCGGATGAGTTATTGAAGTATCAGTCTGTAGATTTGATACTGCTAGATCTTAATTTGCCTGGTTTATCTGGATTACAATTGCTGCAGAAACTGCGCCAGCGCGATGATGACACGCCAGTGTTAATTTTAACTGCTCGGGATCAGATAGAAGATCGTATACGATTGCTCGATGCCGGAGCCGATGATTATTTAACGAAACCATTTGATTTTGGTGAGCTAGAAGCTCGCTGTAGGGCTTTATTACGCCGCAAACAGGGCTACGCGACCAATATCACAGAGCACGGTAATATAGTGGTAAACCGAGACAGTCGTCAGGTATTTATTGATGGCGAACTCACTGTTATCACCAATCGAGAGTTTCGCTTGCTGGAAATATTCCTTGGCCATTTAGGCCGCGTATTAAGCAAAGACGAAATTACCGACCATTTATTTAACTTCAATGAAACACCAGGTCCTAACGCGATTGAGCTGTATGTAGGGCGTTTAAGGAAGAAAATGGGGCAAGGTGATTTAGTCATTAGTACCCTAAGAGGAATCGGTTATGTGGCAGAAATCGCCAAACCATCGAGCTCTCAGTGAAGACGAGGAAAAGAAAGCCTTAGAAAACGCACCCTCGTTACGTTTTCGCTTTATTCTCGCAGGTGTTTTGGTTATCGGGATTATTGCTGGTTTGGCGATTAATCTGATTTTTGATTACAGTCAGAAACTCGCCGATTTATCCTACGACCGTCTATTGCGTAGTGCTTTATTGCAAATGGACGAAAACGTCGGCTTGATGCGCAATGAAGTCAGTATAGATATTCCATGGTCTGCGTTTGCTACTTTGGCGCAGGCGGAAGAAGACCGTGTTTTTTATAAAGTCGAGAGCTTGGAACAAGGTTTTATTACCGGCTATCAAGATTTAGACAGTCAGCCGCCTCAACCTCCTGTTTTAGATCAAATACAATTTTATAACCAAGAGTACTCTGGTGAAATGGTGCGTTTTGCCTGGGTACAGCGCCATATTACCGATCCAGAAACTGCACAAACTGTTCGTATTATTTTAGGTCAGACTAGATTATCAAGAGAGCAAATGGCATCCGCGGTGACGCAAAAAGCGGTCGAAGTGGTGGTGTTTATTGCCTTGGTTGCTATCACCTTGATCATCATTGGTAGTCATCTTGTCTTAAGGCCTTTGCATCGGATTGAGCGAGCGTTAGAAGAGCGCGCCATGGGTGACCTCACACCAATTGATATCAATACACCAAAGGAAACTCACCATCTAAAAGTTGCCATCAACCATTTTATGGAGCGATTACAGAGCAACCTTGAGCAGCTGGAAAATTATACCGCTGATGCGGCTCATCAATTGCGTACGCCTTTGGCCAGCTTAAGAGCCTTGGCAGAAAATGCACGAGATAACACATCACCAGAAAGGCAGCATCAGGCCTTGGAAAACATCGTTAAACAATGTGATGCCTTAAGCCAAACAGTCACCTTATTACTTAATCAAGCGGTCGTTTCTCATCGCTTACAGACACACCGATTAGAGCCGATTGATTTATTAGCGCCAATTACCGCGTCTTGTCGGGAGCAGGCCGTTGCAGCACTTCATCAAGGAGTTTTGCTTTCTCTTGATTGTGATTTAAAAGAAACGCTTATTTTAGGTGATGCTTTTTCGATTCAACAAATGATGCAAAATCTCATTGAAAACGCGGTTCGTTATAGCCGAGAAGATGTAGAGCGAGGGACAGAAATTATCGTTCAGGTAAGTGAGTTTGAACGCTTCTATCGTATTAAGGTGATTGATTATGGCGTTGGTATTCCAGATATAGAAAAAGAGCGCGTGTTCGAACGTTTCTATCGTGGTCGTTATGACATTGCAGGTAGTGGTGTTGGTCTTGCTATGGTGAAAGATATTGTGGATCACCATTCGGCAAGAATCCAAATATTGGATACAGAGCCAAAAGGTACAACTTTTCAAGTGGATTTTGCCAAGCTTAGATTTAATGAGGATACGGTATGAAACAGTTTTTTTTCTGGCTAGCAGTTGTGGTTAGTTTGAATGCGACAAAGCTGTGGGCGACCGAGCCTGTCTGGTTTGGTAATGAAAATGCGCAACGTATTTTAAGAATTAATTCTGCTATGGATTTGGCGTCGTTTGAACCTATTTTAAAAAAATTTGTTGAGTTACATCCTGATGTTCGTGTGGCCTATCGCGATGTGAATACACTTGAATTGTATTATCTCACTATCAAGGATCAAAAAAAGCCAGAGGCCAGTTTGGTCATAAGCAGCGCCATGGATTTACATCTTAAATTAGTAAACGATGGTTATGCGCAAACCTATCAGTCGAGTTTTACTGATCGTTTGCCTAGTAACTTCAAATGGCGAAATCAGCTGTTTGCGTTTTCCCTTGAACCGATTGTTATGCTGGTGAATAAAAAAGCCTTTCCTGGTGTTTTACCCGAAGATCGTCAGTCATTGTTGCAAACCATTCGTCAAAATGAAAAAGCGATGACCAAACGGATTGGTACTTATGATATTCGTCAAAGTGGCGTTGGTTATTTATTGGCAAGCCAGGATGCGCGCCAAGCCGATGTGACATGGGGGCGTTTGTTGGAAGCCTTTGGCAGTCATGATGTGCAAACTTATTGTTGTACTCATGACATTATTGATGATGTCGCTTCCGGTAAGTTGGTGCTAGGTTATAACTTGCTGGGTTCTTATGCATCACAAAGAGCCCAAGAAGATGATAGATTGAAAATGATCTTGCCGAAAGATTATACGCTCATGTTAATGCGTGCAGCTTTAATTCCTAAAGGTGCGCCAAACGAAGAAGATGCTGGAATATTTCTAGATTTTTTGCTATCAGATCAGGCACAAAAAATGATGCAAACCCAAGGTTTATTATTCCCAATTCAACCTGATATGAACAATCCAAATGATCCTTATGTTGTCAATGCGCCTGGACCAACTGGCATCATCGAATTAGATCAGCAATTATTGGTAGGACGTGATTATGCTAAGCAAAAGCGTTTTATTCGTAACTGGGAAATGGCGTTAGAAATTAGCGAAGAAGACTAATTTCTAACGCCAGTCAGCAGGGGGGGATTGACACCTTCACGCTAGTTCTAAATCTACTTCTAATGTTTTCCAACTTTTTTTGAGTTTTCTACGCGCGAATGATTTTATATTACTCATTAAGAACAGCTTTATTCCGTAACGTCTTGTGCCTAAGCCATCAATTATCTTAGGTGTATAGCCACTGTCTGTTTTCTTTAAAAGAATCTGATCTTTTGTTGCATCACCGATTACAATGGCGTTCAGGTATAGGTCTTCAAAAACTGTTTTTAAGATTTTTTTCGCCTCATTTAATGAAATAGCATTATTTTTCATTAATGTGTAAAGGGACTCACTAGAGCATCCATTACTGTCTAAAATTCTTTCGAACACTAACCCCTTTCCTAGATTCGTGTTTATTTCCCCATAATACTCCGAAATGTAAGGTGACAAATTGTTTCGTTTTTTTAGCTTGGTGTAATAGTACTTCTCAATCTTGTTTTGACTGCGATGCTTTGTTCTGATGACTTTGACACAAGTGTTTTTATTTAAAGGGTTGGTGAAGCAAGATCTTTCATTTCCTTGGCCGATAAGATCCTGTTTTTTTAGAAACACTTTAGTATCTTTTGCTGAGAGTTCGCTGATATTTGATGACATTAAATAACCCCCTTAAATAGGATAGGAAACCTTAAGAGGGATATTAGAGTTTTTTATATATTTTTCACTTTTTTGACGGTGTAAAAGAGCTATTTCACTTTTGTTTTGTCTTTTTTTACTTTTTTTTCATATTTTTTTCTAGATATGAAATTTAGTAATGTAAGGTGTTCTAGATGTGGTAACGAGGGCTTAAAATTGTTCTTGTATGGCCTTTTTCGTGTAGATTAAGTTATGTTTTTCTAGAAGTGTGATTAGTTCTATAGTTGCCTGGTGTCATGAGATAGTGCTTAGAAAATAAGCGAACAAGGGTGCTTGCATCACTTATTCCCACTTTATTGGCGATATACTCTAAGCTTTTATTGCTTGACGTTAACCACATTTTTGCTTCTGTTAAACGACGTTGCTGTAAATATTGTTTTGGCGTCATCCCTAAATGACGTTTAAATAAAACCGTTAGTTGGCTTGGACTTAAATGCACATCGCAAGCTAGCTCAGCCAAGCTCCAATGCTCCTGAAAATTATGGTCCAGTCGATGTTTGGCTTTGGCTAGACGAGAGTCGCTTTGCAGTATTTTGCTTTGTGGGATAGGGAGTAAATGTTCTAGTAAATTTAAAGCTTGCTGAGTTTTAAGTGGATTATGACATTCACCAATTAAGCTAGATAGGAATGGCAAATACGCCTTAGTTTGTGCATTAAGCTCAACAAAGTTGTTTTTGCTTTCGATCTGGCTGTCCCAAACGGGAAGAGAGTTGAGGATCAGGCAGTGGTTATTCTCTCTTGCCAAATGAGTATGGGTTTGATTTGAGGAAATCATACAAGCTTGTCCAAACTGAACTGCCTGCTGACGATTTTCTACGTCTAGTATTAGGTGACCGGAAAGCGGTAGTACAATTTGAGTATGGGCATGTGAGTGGGCGTTGGCCGTATCTTTATAGGAAATGACTTCTATGAGATCTCGCATGGTTTTCTATCCTTATTTCCTACTCTTACCTTTAAGTGAGTTACAGAAAGTATAATGACCTCTCTGCGAATTACTGTAATTATATTCTCTGTCAGTATATTTAAAAGTAAGTGTACAGGTTAAAAGCCAATTAATTAAAAGGATAAAAAATGCGTCATTTATTTGCTCTGGTGTTTTTATTTTCCTTGTCAAATGCATGGGCTGAAATGACGTTGACCGTGTTGGACCAAGATAACCTTCCTGTATCTGATGCTGTGGTTATTGTATCTAATAATGCGGTAAGTACGCCAAGAGCTGTGGCTGTAATGGATCAGATTGACGAGTCTTTTGTGCCGCGGGTATTAGTCGTGCAGAAAGGTCAATACGTTAGCTTTCCTAATAGTGATGATATTCGACATCACGTTTACAGCTTTTCTCAGCCCAAAACGTTCGAGATTAAACTTTATAAAGGCACAGAAGTTGCCCCGATCTTGTTTGATAAGGCCGGACTTGTTGTTCTTGGCTGTAACATACATGACGATATGATTGGTTATATTGTCGTTGTTGATAACTCCTTTGCGCTGAAAACAGACCAAAACGGTAAAGTGCGGATACCAGCCAAAAGTGGCGATATCGTATCTTTGTGGAGTGAACGATTTATTGAGGGTGTGAGTGCTGTAAAGAAAGTCGCTATCACAAGTAATGTAGAGCAAAGTATCTCGTTGGAGCTTTTGCCTCCTATTGGGATGATGGATCACAGTAATATGAATAAGGGATTCGGTAAAAAGAAATGGTCAAAGTGATCCAGATTAAATGCGTGGCAGGAATTTAATGAATAAAAACATGATCAAAATATTAGCTGTCAGCAGCTTTGTGTTATCAGCTTCGTTTGTTATGGCAGCCGATGGCAAAATTCTGGCGACAGCGGGGCTTTCACAAGTAGAAGGCAGTGGCGGTGGTGGGCTGGTTCCATGGGCGACTTTGGCAGGTTACGACAGTCGCGACGAAACGGCTGCATCGTTTTTTATGACAGATGTAAATGTCAGTGATTATCGCTTGTCCTCCATTGGTGCCTCGACCAGCTTCTATGACAGAGTCGAGCTAAGTTACGCTCAGCAGACGTTTGATTTGCCTGTTGATCTGGTAAAAGCGTTAAGCGTTGGTGACATAAAACAAGACATCTTTGGCGTTAAAGTGCGTTTGTATGGCGACGTCTTGTATTCCGCCTATCCTCAAGTAAGCGTTGGTTTACAGCATAAGCAATTAGACAGTGATGTTGTTGCTTCGTATCTTGGGGCAAAAAACGACAGCGGTACGGATTTTTATGTGGCGGCGACCAAAGTGCATTTAGGTGCAGTTGGCGGTTACAACCTAGTGTGGAATCTTACCGCTCGCGCGACCAAAGCCAATGAAATGGGCTTGTTAGGCTACGGCGGGCCAGACAACAAGGATTACCAAGTGATGATGGAAGGCAGTGTTGGTTTGCTGCTATCGCCTAACTGGGTAGTGGGTATGGAGTATCGTCAGAAGCCAAGCAATCTGTCTAGTGTAGAAGAAGATGATTGGAAAGATGTTTTTGTCAGTTATATGCCGAACAAGAATGTTAATTTCACTGCGGCTTATGTCGACTTAGGTACAGTTGCCACCAAGAAAGATCAAACAGGTATTTATTTATCCATGACGGGGTACTTATGGTAAACCTAGTAAAAGCATCGCTCATTGCATTTAGCGTATTTTTGGTTGCCTGCGCTGCGCCAAGTAAAGCACCTCAAAGCTTATATGATGAAATTGGTGGCAAGCCAACTGTCGAAGCTATTACCGATAACTTTATTGACGAAATTAGCTTTAATAAAGACATCTATCGTTATTTTGAAAAAACCAATATCACTCGCTTCCGTGAAAAGTTCATCGAGCATCTTTGTGTGAATACCGGTGGCCCATGTACTTACACTGGCGACACTATGCTGAAAGTACATCAAGGTCAAAAAATCAATGAAACCGACTTTAACACCACTGTCGATTTATTGGTTAACGCTATGAAAAAAGCAGGTCTAACCTATCCACAGCAGAATCAGGTGCTAAAAGTGCTCGCGCCGATGCGTGGGGAGATGCTTTACAAATAAATAGCCTCATGAGAGTCGATTTTAAAACCACCTATTCGAAAGCGACCTCATGGTTGCTTTTTTTATTTGATCTCGGTCAGTTAATAGCAAAGCATTCATAGTCTTGTTACGAGCATCGGAGTAGGGTGAAAGGTAACCTTTGTGAATTCACTATAAGGTAACGTCAAATAAGAGAAATACGATGCTGGCTATTTTTACTGATTTAGCAGATTGGCTCACCTTCATATTATTTGGCTTGTCACCGAATTCGAAACTTGGTGATGCGGTACATTTCTTCATCGAAGATACCACCAAGATTTTTTTCCTCTTGGTTATCATGATCTATTTTATTGCGCTGTTACGTGCGTCGCTCAATATTGAACGAGTGCGAGATTATCTCGCTAGCAAAAATCGTTTTATTGGCTATTTAACAGGATCTATCTTCGGCGCCATCACGCCATTTTGCTCTTGTTCAAGCATTCCTGTTTTTCTCGGTTTTACCTCGGCGGGCATTCCTGTCGGCATTACCATGTCGTTTCTATTGACCTCACCGTTGATTAACGAAGTCGCTGTCTTGTTACTGCTCAGTTTGGTTGGCTGGCAAATCACCTTTATGTACGTTTTGGTTGGTATGGCGGTTGGTATCTTGGGTGGCGTATTTCTTGACCTCATTCGAGCTGAAAAAATGTTGCAGCCTTTTGCTTTAAAAGCCTATCAATCGGCAACCCCTGTCGCTGACTTAGATGGTGATTCTGTCGCAAAACCAACGCTGTCTTTTCGTGAGCGACATGACTTTGCTAAGAATGAGCTGTGGAATATTTTCTCGCGAGTGTGGAAATGGGTTTTTATTGGTGTTGGTCTTGGTGCAGCCTTGCATGGTTATGTGCCAGTGTCTTGGCTAGAAGGCAATCTTGGCGATGGCCAATGGTGGTCTGTGCCTTTGGCGGTGTTGCTTGGTATTCCGCTTTATTCAAATGCCACAGGCGTGATTCCCATCATGGAAAGCTTGATTACCAAAGGTCTGCCAATCGGTACCACTATGGCGTTTTGCATGAGCGCTGTCGCGGCCAGCTTTCCAGAATTTATCCTGCTTAAACAAGTGATGACATGGAAATTGCTCACTATCATTTTTGCGATGCTACTTTTGTCCTTCACTTTAGTGGGTTGGATTTTGAATCTTGTTAACTGAAACGCTAATTAAAAAAGGAACAATCAAATGAAACAAGTCAAAGTACTGGGCAGTGGTTGCAGTAAATGTGTGAAAACGGCTGAGCTTATTAAAGCTATCGCCGCGGAAAACGAAGTGCCAGTGAATGTAGAGAAAGAAACCAGCGCCGAAGTCATTATGAGTTATGGCGTAATGAGCACACCAGCGGTAGTGATTGACGAAGTTGTCGTACATTACGGCTCGATTCCTGATAAGAAAAAAATACAAAGCTGGTTCTAATCAGCGAATTGATTCATATACCGAATATAGCGTGACGATTATGGATTCTCATAAAAGTCTTGTAGTAGGCTTCTTGGCTAGTCAAGGAAGATGTGTTGCGTGGTGAATCCGATTTCTCCTGAATTTCTTGGCGCTAAACTTTAAATCAACCAAGAATATGGAGCATTTTATGATCCCGAAGACCGCAAAAATGCGTGTCGCAAGACCAACTGACAACCTAGCTAAAATCACCGACATGTATGTTAATGGCCTGGGTTTCAAGCTGCTCGGTAGCTTCGAAGGTCATAATGGCTTCGATGGCTCTATCGTCGGTCATGAACAGCATAACTACCACTTAGAATTCACCCACCACAAAGGCACGACTGTCGGTAAAGCGCCTACGCAAGACAATTTACTCATCTTTTATTTTACCGATGCGCAAGTATGGGAAGAATGTTGTGAACAGATGCAAACAGCAGGCTTTGTGCATGTGCCATCCTACAATGATTATTGGGACGACGTCGGCAAAACCTTTGAAGACCTAGACGGTTATCGAGTGGTATTGCAAAACCGCGAGTGGACGGCTTAATCACGATAGAGTCGGTGTTTTTTTATCTTGCGGTAGATCAGTCTTTTATTAACCGATGCTATCTTCTATTTATATTTCACTTTAAATTAGGTTTATCTAATGTTAAGTCTAATTAAGGTGAACCATGAAAAGCTATAAAGAAATCAATAAAGACCAAAATGCCTTTGCCCGTGAATACCGTAAATCCTCTCCCGAGATACTAGATGGATTTATGGCTATGCACAAAGCCGCCATGGAAGAGGGCGCATTGGCAGTCAAGGTAAAAGAAATGATGGCACTAAGCATCGGCATTGCTTCACGTTGTGACGGTTGTATTGCTTCTCATGCCAAAGCGGCACTTCGCGCGGGCGCTACTCGAGAAGAGCTGATTGAAACCATTAACGTTGCACTCATGATGGGCGGTGGTCCGGCCGTTATTTACGGTACACAAGCATTGGCAGCAGTGGATGAGTTCTTAGCTGACTGATCAAAAGAGACAACCTTCCTCGTGACGGAGGAAGGTTGTGAGTGCTTAGTTCGGTAGCCAAGTAACCAAGGACGGGTAAAGGGCAACGATGGCAAGCGTCAGTAATTGCAGCAGTACGAAGGGAATCGCGCCCTTATATATCTCTGCCATGCTGATGCCACTTGCTGCGCTTCTTATATAGAACAACGCCATGCCAACGGGCGGTGTCAAAAAAGAAGTCTGTAAACACAAGGCCATAAGAATCGCGACCCAAACAGGATCGAAGCCAAAATTCACTAAAATTGGCATCACCAGAGGTGCGACGATTAAGACGATTTCCATCCAGTCTAGGAAAAAGCCTAATAAAAAGATGATTAAAATAACACAGAACAACACGCCTTCTGGGCTGAGTGGTAAAGCATGCAGGGCACTTTCAATAACCTCATCGCCGCCGTAACCACGTAAGACTACCGAGAAACAGGACGCACCAAAAATAAGTGCATATAAGAAGGCGACAGATCGACCTGTTTGATAACAGACGATACGTAAATCCTGCCATTTTAGTCGACCAGAACTCCAAGCTAAAAAGGTGGCACCAGCCGCGCCAATCCCAGAAGCTTCCGTAGGTGAAGCGATGCCCGCAATGATGGAACCCAATACGGCTAAAACCAAGACTAATGGTGCGAACAGCGCTTTAGAAATGTCTCGAATAATGTCGAATTTGCTGACGCCGCTTTCTTCAGCGAAGGCGACTTTTGGCATAGTGGAAGGTTTGATTAGGGCATAAATAAAGATAAAAAGTACGAAGCTGGTGGCTAGTAATAATCCAGGTATGATTGCGCCCATAAAAAGGTCGCCTACAGGAATACGTAATTGATCGCCCATCACAACCAGCATGATAGAGGGTGGAACAAGAATGCCAAGACAGCCAGTTGCTCCAACTGTGCCTGCGCTGATCCATTTCGCGTAACCTGCTTTAAACATAGTTGGTAGGGCAATAGTGGAAAGCAGAACGACTGATGCGCCAATTATGCCAGTAGATGCTGCAAGCACAACACCGATCAGAACTACAGCGATAGCCAATCCACCTGGTGTTTTACCTAAAACGCGACGCATTGCTTCAATTAAACGTTCGGCAATACCAGAGCGATCAAGCATGTATCCCATAAAAATAAACATCGACATAGGGATTAGTGAGTAGCTGGAAATGGTTGAAAACGTCCTATTGGCGACAAAACCTATGGTGCGCAGCTCTGCTACATCATAGATATCAAATGACACAAGGATACTGCCCAACGTGGCAAATAATACGCCGACGCCACCTAAGACAAAGGCAACAGGAAAGCCTGAAAACAGAATAAGCATAAAGGCTGAAAACAGTAGAAAAACAAATAACTCATTCATGGTGAGAGCCCTTTTTCGCAGGTACAGATGGGGCGGATACGGCGTTGGGTTGGATCAAAAAAGCAACGTTGCGGAGAAGAATTGCAGCGCCTTGCAGTACTAAAAGACTCAAGCCGAGAGCCATTACACCTTTGATAATATAGCGAGCAGGCAATCCAGAAGGCATTGGAGAGCCTTCTCGTAATGACCAAGAATAAGAGGTGATATCCCATGCATGCCATGAAACGAGAATGGTATAAGGGAAAAACAAAAATAAAATACCAAGAATCTCGACCCATGCGCGACGTTTAGGGCTAAATCTATTATGAAAAATATCGACACGAATGTGTTCATCCACTTGGTAGGTATAGGCTAAGCAGGACATGACAACGATGGCGTTTAGATGCCATTGAACTTCTTCTAGTTCTACCAAGCCGATATTGAAAGCATAGCGTAATATTACGTTTACCAAGATGGTGATTATTAAAACGGGCAGAATAAGTGAGCCAGCTTTGCCGACAGCAACGGAAAACGCTCCGATTTTGTCAGCAATGGAGTTTATGGTGTACATCAAAATAGCTCCGATTGTGTAAGACTGTGTAGTAGACGTGAAAGAATAAAACCGAGAAAAACGTCATGTATTTCTCGGTTTTATCAAATCTTAATTGCCTTTATATTCTGTCCACATAGATACTTTTTGGCGGTAGCTCTTGAGTGAATCTAAAGTACGTTTGAAGTCTGCATCTTTATTTGCTTCTTCATTCAACACTTCGTCAGTGCCTTTTTTGAAGGCGGCGAGAACGGCGGGAGGAAATGATTTAATTTGAGTGCCAGCGGCTTTGAATTTCTGAATAGCGTCGGCATTGGCGATAGTGGTGGAAGAGACTGTCCATAGTTGAGTTTCACGACAAGTATCTTCTATCAGGCCTTGTTGTGCTGCGCTCATAGAATCCCATTTGCGTTTATTGATGATTAGCTCATTGATCGCAGCGGGTTGGTGCCAGCCAGGTAGGTAGTAATATTTAGCCACTTTTTCGAACCCCATAGCGGCGTCAATTGCAGGCATAGAGAATTCGGTTCCATCTATGACGCCACGCTCTAGGTTAGGATAAATATCGCCGCCACCAAGAAGGACAACCGATGCCCCGGCTTTGTTCATGACCTCACCAGCAAGTCCTGCGAAGCGGATTTTTTTACCTTTCAAGTCATCAGTACTATTGATTTCAAAGTTGTACCAGCCGCCTGCTTCCGCATCCATTAGGCCGCATGGAACGGTAACAACACCTTGTTTGGCATAGATATCACGCCAAATTTCTAAGCCACCACCATTATAAATCCAATCTAAATATTCTAGTGCTGATGGACCAAATGGAACACCACCAAAAAGCTGTAGTGCAGGGAATCGTCCAGCTACGTACAAAGGTGATGTGTAACCTGCATCTAGCGTTCCTTGCTGAACAGCATCAAAGATTTCTAACGGTGGAACCAATTTTCCAGCCGAGTAAAGCTTTACTTTGATATCTTCCGAGGTGGTTTTGAGCCTGTCAGCTAGATGCTGAGCGCTTTGGCCGCTGGCAGGTAGTGTAAGTGGCCAAGCGCTTTGAATGTCTAGACGAACCGAAGAAGCGGTTGCTCCCATGGATCCAATGATGGCTATTGATGAGAAAAACGCAGTAACTAATGGCTTATAAGGCATTGGGGTATCCTCGTAGGTGCTCACTATCTAGAGATAGTTTGAGCTGCATTTAGCGGTTTGATCCGCGATAATTTTTATTTGAACTTTAATTTGAGTCTCATGAGAGAGTCATAATGCATTTTTATAGAAACACATTTTTAATTGAATGTTCAAGTAAATTTTCATGCACTCAAGTATTATGCCAACCCGATTTTTTTTAAATTTACGTTTTTTTTCGAGTTTTAATTAGTGTAATTTGACGACTTTAAAACATTAAAAAAACAATAAAATCTTTTTATTTCAATTGGTTGTGATAGTTTTTTTACGTTCTTTAATTAATCTAGGGGCGTAAATGGGGGAATTTATTGAGAGAAATTTTTTTGAAAAGATTGCAATTTAAAAGACAAAAAAACGCACTGAGTTTGAGCAAAAATCTCGTTTAAACTAACTTTGGTGCGTTAAAATGTGGGAGGAGTGGTTTGTCTGAAGTGTTTCCATTTTTCGTTTTAGTGCTCTGGTAAATTATGGAACAGTTCTTCAAGTAATTTGTTAAGTCTTTGTATTTTGGCTTCCGTCATGCCTTTGAAGCTTTGCTTGAATAAATCTTTGGTGGTAAAGCGGATATCTGCAACGGCCGCTATGCCTTTTTCAGTAATCATGACCTCTGTTACGCGGCCGTCATCACTTCTTACCCTTGTATCTACAAGGCCATCTTGCTTCATGCGTTGGATGATTTTTGTGACGGTAGGAAGTTTAGCTATGGCGTGTACGGCGATTTGTGAAACGCTACAGGTGCCTTCCTCTTTTAAAGTGAACAGGATTCGCCATCTTGGAATATCAAGATTGACTTTTTTTAGTGCTTTTTCAACAGCTACACTATAGCGACCATGAACCTGATTTAGCCAGTAAAAGGGAAATTCTTCTTTGTGGAAGTCTTCACTTGCAGGGTTATATCGCTGACTTCGTGGAGCTCTAGGTTTGCTGGTCATTAAAAATCCTTGCTTCTTATAAGTGATAGAATGTACAAAACATGACGTTTTTAGTCAATTGAAACATCAAGTATTTATATCAATAATGATTCTCAATTGCAACAACAAGCAAGAGGATTTAATAAAATAGCCAACTCTTGGTTGGCTATAAAGTTGGCTGTCTTTTTTTGGGGAGGGGTTACTACCAGCAGGGGCCTTTTTCAGCTTCCATTTTGCGAACCATAGCGTTGTAGAATTTGTCTGCAAAGCCGCTATCTTTGATCAGCATTTGGGTTAAATCTGCGCACTTTTCGCGAATGCCTTGTTCTAGTAATACATCCTCACCACCAAGAGCTCCGGAGGTGACTTGAATTTCTGCAGCGCGCTGCACTGTCCATAAAAGGAAAAAAGTACGTTCTATGTCGAATTCGCCAACAGCGATGCCGTGATTTCGTAACACAAGAATGTGCTTTTGTCCTAGGCTCTCTAGCATGCGGCTTTTTTCGTCATCAAATAAAGTGATGCCTTCAAAAGCATGATAGCCGACACGCCCATAAAGTTGTGCGCCGTAAAAGCTGTCATGGCTGAAGCCCTGTTTTTTCATTGCGACCGCAGACACTTCGTTGGTGTGGGTGTGAATGACGCAATGAATGTCTTCTCGTGCAGCGTGAATTGCCCCGTGAAGTGCAAATCCGGCGGGGTTGCCATCATATGGCGAGTCATCCAGTTTGTGGCCATTAACATCCACTTTTATCAGGTTTTCTGGAGTGATTTCTGTGTAATTTAAACCAAAAGGATTAACTAGGTATTCGCCTTCGATGTGGGGAAGGCGGGCGGAAATGTGATTGAAAATAGTCTCTGTCCAGCCAAAAAAGTCTATAAGGTGGTAGCAGTGGGCTAATTTAACGCGAAGTGCCCATTCTTCTTCGCTAATGTGGGTAGGTCGTTTTGTTGAATCGCTCATGTTTTGTCCCTCATTGTACTTATTAAGTTGTGCAATTTTGTTGTTAATCTTGTTTCTGAGAGTAGGGTTGTGACGCAATAAAATGGGTTAAATCCAAAAGCTGTTGTGTGGCGGTCATCGGAATGCCTACCTTGTTTGCCAGCTCTAAGACGGCGTAGCCAATAGCGTCAAGCTCTAGGGGCTGGCCTGCTTCGTAGTCTTGCAGCATGGAGGTTTTAACTGCGCCCATACCTGCACCTAGTTCCATAAAGGTGTGAGGATCGAAACGAATTCTTGCGCCATAAGCCGCGGCAACCAGTAAAACTTCGTCAAGTATTTTGCGAACCAGAGGCTTGAGTCGTTTGTCGCCATAGAGTTGTTCAAGTGTTCCTTTGGTCACCACAGAAAGTGGGTTGGAAGTGATGTTTGCAGCCACTTTGGTCCATATCTGGTCGCGAATATTGTCTGTGGCGCGCGCCTCGATTCCAGCATCTTCAATTACCTTGCGAACTTCTTCTAGTCGTTCACTCATTTGATGATCGACTTCACCAAATACGATGAGATGAGGGTTGGTTGAAGTGACGACGCCTGGTGAGTTTCTAAACGCGGTAATAAATACCACGCAGCCAATCAGATGATTTTGCGGAAGTAATTTACTGACGCTGCCTTTTGGGTCGATAGCTTGAATGTAATCGTCAGAAAAACGTCCCTCGATGCCTTTGAAATACCACCAAGGAATGCCGTTTACCACTGGAATGACAATGGTTTTTTCATGCAGCATAGGGGTTATAAGTTCTAACATGGTAGGTAAAGCTGGTGCTTTGCAGCAGACGAAAATAAGATCTTGCTGGCCTAATTCTTCTGCTGAGTTGGAGGCTACGATGTCTACTCTATGTTCGCCTTCAATATCTGTGAGATGAATGCCTTTCTTTTTAATAGTCTCAAGAGTTGCGCCTCTAGCAAGCACTTTTACATTTTGGCCTGATTTGGCTAGGCGAGCAGCGAGTGTGCATCCGATAGCGCCAGCGCCTGCAATACAAATATTCATAGTTATTTTCCCATTAAAAAATGAGAAAGTCTCAAAATGAGAGCTCTCTCCAACTGCTGGTAAATTCAGTTCTTTTGGATATTCTTAGCTGGAAAGCAGCTCTTGGTGCTTGCTTGCTAATCCTAGATAGGCCTCTATCACCTTGGGGTCATTGGCTAGTTCTGCTGCTGGACCTTGCATGGCAATTTGTCCTCCTTCTAGTACATAGGCGTAATCAGCCACTTTTAGCGCAGCGCGAGCGTTTTGTTCGACCAGAAGGATTGAGACGCCTTGGCTACGAAGGTCGGCAAAAATGCGAAAAATTTCCCGTGTAATTAAGGGTGCTAACCCTAAGCTAGGTTCATCTAGCATTAAGAGTTTTGGTTTGCTCATCATGGCGCGACCAATTGCCAGCATTTGTCTCTCGCCACCGGATAAAGTGCCGGCCTGCTGTTGGCGGCGTTCCCATAGGCGAGGGAATATCTTATAAATTTCGTTCAAGGTTTGGTCGTAACTTTTATCGCCACGGCGGTAGCGTTGGAATGCGCCGAGCAATAAATTGTCCTGAACTGTCATGGTGGCGAAAAGTTCGCGCTTTTCAGGAACCAGACCAAGACCATGTCCAACCAGTGTTTCAACATTTGGGCTGATAAAATCTTGGCCATTAAAATGAATTGTGCCTTTGGAAGGTAATATTCCCATAATAGCTGATAATAGTGTGGTTTTGCCTGCGCCATTTGGGCCGATGACGGTGACCAGTTTTCCCTCTTGGAGTGTTAGGTCAATACCAGTTAAGGCTTCTACTTTGCCATAAGCAACACGAAGTCCGCTGACGTCGAGTAAATTTTTTTCTGTAGCGTGAGTCATTATTCGGCACCTCCCAAGTAGGCTTCTAAAACAGCCGGGTTGGTTTGAATTTCTTCTGGTAAGCCTTCAGCGATCTTTTCACCAAATTCCATTACCACAATTCGATCGGCAAGATTCATCACAAAATCCATGTCATGTTCAACCAGTAGAATAGCTAGACCTTCTTGTCGTAGTTTCTTGAGTAGTTCAGCAAGGGCTTGTTTTTCCTTGTGGCGAAGCCCTGCTGCCGGTTCGTCTAGTAGAAGCACGCATGGATCGGCACAAAGTGCGCGAGCAATCTCAAGAATGCGCTGCTGTCCAAGAGATAGGCTACCAGCTTCTGTGTAGAGGTGTTCACCTAAACCAACTCGTTCAAGTTGGTATTGTGCTTCTTTTAGTAAGCGCTGCTCTTCTTCGCGTTCAAGATGTAGTGCGGAGCTGATAATTCCCTTGTTGCCTCGCATGTGTGCACCTAGTGCGACGTTTTCTAATACCGTCATGGAGGTTAGCAATTTTACATGCTGAAAGGTACGGCTCATGCCCATTTGAGCGACTTGGCGAGAGCTTTTGCCTTTTAAGCTTTGATTTAAAAAGAGTACTTCGCCATCACTTGGTGTATCGACCGCAGAGAGCTGGTTAAACATCGTGCTTTTGCCTGCGCCATTGGGGCCGATTAGCGCAAGAACTTCGCCAGCATGCAGCTTTAGATTCATTTGGTTATTGGCAATCAGACCGCCAAAGCGACGAGTTACGTTGCAAGCCTCCAATACCAATTTGCCTTTTTTGGGTAAATCACGGCGTGGTAATTCGGTGGCTGAAGAGGAAATTTTTATGTGATCCTGGTTGCGCCACGATGCTGGTGCAAACTTCACTAGTAGAGGCCAAATACCGCCCGGTGAGCGTTGCATCATGAAAACAATTAACAACCCCAAAACAATGGCTTCGTATTGTCCATTGCCGCCCATGACAAGTGGTAACCAATCCTGCAGCCACTGCTTGAGCATGGTCAAAATGCCAGCGCCAAGTAATGCCCCCCAGACACTGCCAACACCGCCAACTAATGCCATAAAAAGGTAATCAATACCCATACTAAGGCCAAAAGGGGTCGGATTGACAAAGCGTTGAGTGTGTGCGTAAAGCCAGCCGGAAATACCAGCAAAAAGAGCGGAGATCAAGAAGATAACCATCTTTGAGCGAAAGGTATTTACCCCCATGGATTCTGCCATTAACTGGCCGCCTTTTAAGGCGCGAATAGCGCGACCTTCGCGGGAATTTAGTAGGTTGCTGGTAATCCAGACGGCTAGCATTAGAATCGCCCAAATTAAGTAATAAATCTTTTCCCCTTTGTCGAGAAGAACGCCAAATAGACTTAAAGAGGGTAAGCCGCTAATCCCAGTATGTCCGCCCATAGAGCTCATGGTGCCAAACAAGTAATACAGCGAGATACCCCAAGCAATGGTGCCTAGTGGTAAATAGTGGCCTGATAGTTTGAGGGTAAGTGCGCCAAGGAATAAGGCGACCGCAGCGGTTAGTATCAAACCGATCAGTAAACCAATCCAAGGAGATCCTGCCGACCAAGCTAGCCAACTCGGTAGTTGTTCTGTGGTGGTTAGATAGGCGGTGGAGTAGGCACCAAGCCCAACAAAAGCTGCTTGACCAAAGCTGGTCATTCCGCCCACACCAGTTAATAAAACCAAGCCAAGTACAACTAAAGCATATAGGCCAATATAGTTAAGTAGAGTGACCTGAAAAGTGGGGAGCACTTGAGGTGCAATGGCAAGTACGACTAAGCCAAAAATAATTAAATTACGCGATTTCATTTATTCGTCATCCTCTACATGATGGCTGTTCATCGAGCGCCAGATTAGGAATGGAATAATCAGGGTGAAAACGATGATTTCTTTGTAGTTACTGGCCCAAAACATGGAAAAAGCTTCAATCATACCCACAGCAATGGCACCAATGGCTGCGATTGGGTAGCTGACAAGGCCGCCAATAATGGCGCCAACGAAACCTTTTAGGCTGATGATGAAACCTGAGTCATAATAAAGTGTGGTGATTGGGGCGATTAAAATGCCCGATGCACTGCCGATAAAAGCGGCTAGAGCGAAAGTGGCTTTGCCGGCAAATACGGGTGATATGCCTTGCAAGCGAGCTCCCATTCGGTTTACAGCTGTGGCGCGAAGTGCTTTGCCGTAGAGGGTGCGTTCAAAGGCGATGAACAAAGTTACAATGAGGAAGATGGAGACTAAAATGACCCAAAGTGTTTGGCTTTTCAGCATTACGGCACCTAAGCGGAAACCTGTATCTGAGAAGGGTTGAGTGCGAGCGCCTTCAGGTCCAAATAATAACAGACCGATTCCTACCATGGCGACATGGAGCGCAATGGAGACAATCAATAAAACCAGTGCTGGTGCATCTGCAAGAGGTTGGAAAAACAGACGATACATAATTGGGCCAAGTGGCACGATTAAACAAAGTGTTAATAAAACTTGGCAGGCCATTGGGATTTCTGATAAAGGCAGATTGTTTAACAAGCCTATCATTGCTAAGGCATAGCCGAGTTTGAGGGCTATTTTTTTCATCTTATTTCGATCGATGTGGTATTTGATTTGTTGGTACAAATCTAAGACGCAATCGATCAAAACAAGACCGAGTAGCAGCCATTCTAGTTTTGGGGCTTTACCCATCTGCATAGCGGCCATTGTAAGTGCGCCAAAGGTTACGAATTCGCCTAATGGAATAAGTAATATTCGTGTGACTGTAAAAACCAGCAAAATAGACAGGGCCAATAAAGCATAAATGGCTCCATTGGTTAGGCCATCCTGTCCAAGCAGTGTGGCGATCTGAAAGTTCATTTAGTGTGATTCCTTTTGTTCTCATCGATTTTGCGGCTACGTGGCTGCAAAATTTATAATTATATTCTCGCTGGGAGAGTTGTGTGTGTCCCCCAGCTGGAGAGTATTATTTTAGTAGCGCCCATTTACCGTCTTTGACGGTGATTAGAACTCGGCCGCGCTCGTCAAAGCCACTGTGATCTTCAGCTGTCATGTTATAAACGCCCTGAGTAGCAGGCATTTCTTTGGTGTTTTCTAGCGCATCACGCAGTGCGCTACGGAATTCAGCTGTACCAGGTTTGCCAGACTTAAGTGCGCTTGGGATAGCGTTCTCAAGAAGTAGGCCTGCATCGAGCACGTTGCCGCCAAAGGTGGCAGGTGTTTCGCCGTAGAGTTTTTTGTAGTCTGTGATGTATTTTGTGGCTATTTCTTTGGAAGGGCTGTTCGGTACTTCATCTAGAACCAGCATGGAGCTTGCGGCTAGGATAGTGCCCTCAACTGCTTTGCCGCCAAGGCGGAGGAAAGGGTCTAAAGCTGCGCCATGTGTTTGGTAGATTTTGCCGCTGTAACCTTGGTCTTTAAGGGTGGTTTGCGGCATAACTGATGAACTGCCCGGTGCGGCAATCAGCACAGCATCTGGGTTAGCCATCAGAATTTTTAAGCTCTGACCTGTCATGGATGTATCCTGACGTTGAAATTGTTCACTTGCGACAATTTGAATGCCTGCTTTTTGGGTTAGGTCTTTCATTACCTTGGCCCAGTTTTCACCATAGGGGTCTGCTGTCCCGATAAGTCCAATGGTTTTAATGCCTGTTGCTTTCATTTGTTCGATTAATGCTTCGGCAATTAAGTCGTCATTCTGCGTAGTTTTAAAAACCCATTTCTTTTGCTCTGTCATTGGTAATACAACGGCGGCGGTTCCAACAGGAGCCAACATTGGGGTGCCTGATTCCGCTGCAAATTGGATGACGCTCATTGCATTGCCCGAGCCACTTGGACCGATGATTGCGTCTACATGTTCTTCGTCAATTAACTTTTTGAATGCCTTAACTGTAGCAGTTGGATCGCTTCCGTCATCTAAAGAGATGTAGGTGATTTTTTCACCGCCAGCAGAGGTGGGAAGGAGTGGTATGGTATTTTTTTGGGGAATGCCAACGAGTGCAATTGGGCCAGTGCTGGAGCTGACTACGCCAATTTTAATGTCGGCGTTTGCTAGTGGTGCGAGTAGCGAAGAGCTTAGAAATACAGCAGATATTACTTTTTTAGGTGTCATAAGATTTTCCTGTATGTAGTTAACACTATTTGATATTTACAGCGCTTTTGCCCCTTAAAGACAGGCATTGTGTCTTTTTAGCGGGTAACTATTTTTCTATTTATTTTTATTAAATTCATACCTTAATCCGAAGTTAGCCTGCCATTGTTTTTTGTAAAAAACAACATAAAAAATAAATAAAAAATATCCGAAAAATAGCTTTTTACTGCTGTTTTATTCTTTTGGGTGTGAGTTGATTGCCTTTTGGTTTTGCTCTTTGCTTGCGATTAAAAATCGTTTTATTTGCTTATTTGTTGTTTTAAATCAGTTGTTTAGTTCGTTTTTCGATCGTTATGTTGACATAATTTTTTTTCAGTGGGCAGTTTTAAGTCTTATATTTCATTGATAATTAACTTGAAAAATTAGTTGACAAGTAAAGTAATTAGTACGACCTTATTAGTATTCGTTATACATTAATTTAATGTTTTTGAGTGATGCAAAACGGGACGGTGGATGACGCGCTTTATGGTTGTTGTTCGATGGAGAAAGAGAAGTTCTTAATCTTTTTATTAATGCAGTAAAAATAATAAGAATCTTCAACTGAACGGTTCACTCGTTCTATAGAGTCAGTAACTAAATCTGCATTAGAGGAGATAATTATGAGTCTGAATAACGTAGGCGTGCCTCACCAAGAAAAAGCCTCGGGATCTGTATTTGATGCTTTGGGAACTGAGGCATTTGAGCAATTGATGGGTGACATTAGAAATCGTGCTCGTAATAACGAGTTCGATAGTCAGCAGTTTATTAGTCAGGACATTATTGAGCGTTTACGCAGTTTAGGTATTTACCGCGCCTTAGTACCAAAGCGTCTAGGTGGTGATGAAATTACCGCGGCTCAATTTTGTGAAGTCATTGAAGAAATCTCTAAAGCGGATGGTTCTGCGGGCTGGGTAGCAAGCTTTGGCATGGGCGTTGTGTACTTATCTGCTTTGCCAATCGATACGCTAAAACAAGTTTATGCTAAATCACCAGATGTTGTGTTCGCTGGGGGGATTTTCCCTCCTCAACCTGCTGAAAAAGTAGATGGCGGTTTCTGCGTGAAAGGTCGCTGGAGTTTTTCAAGTGGCTGTATGGGCGCGGATGTAGTTGGTGTTGGTATTGCGCCAAAAGAAGGCGATAAGCTGGGTCTTCCTCGTATGGCGGTAATGCCAGCAAGCAAGGCGGAGGTTAAGAAAAACTGGGATGTGGTTGGTCTTGCTGGAACTGGCAGCCATGACTTAGTTGTCAACAATGTGGATGTGGCAGAGGATTGGACTTTTGTTCGCGGTGGCGCTTCGAATCTAGATGAAATCATGTTCCGCTATCCTTCTTTGTCTTTTGCAACTCAAGTTCTTTCTGTTGTTGGTTTAGGCGTAGCGCGAGCAGCGCTCGATGAACTTAAAGCTATGGCGGCAGGCCGTGCTTCTGTTACTGGTGCTCCAAATATAGGCGAACGTCCTTTAACTCAAGCGGAAGTGGCGAAAGCGGATGCGGATCTACGTGCAGCGCGTTGCTTCTTCTACGAATCCATCAATGATGCTTGGCAGACTCTAGAGAAGAATGAAGAGTTGTCTGTAGAGCAAATTAATTTATTACGTCTTTCATCGACGCACGCTTCTCGCGTATCTGCTGAAGTGGCGCGCAAGGTTCAAATGGTATCTGGAATGACGGGCGTTTATAAAGCCAGCCCATTATCGCGTTTTGTTAACGACGCTCAGGTTGTTACTCAGCACGCTTTTATGGGGGACATTACTTGGCAAAATGCTGGTGCCATCTTCTTTGGACAAAAACCATTACCGGGTTATTTATAAGAAATTAGTCTGATTTTATCAGATTTTAGACGAACTTTTTGATTATTGGAGAAATGAATATGAGCGATAAAAAACCATTACGCGTACTTTTTTGCATGGGTATTAACCAAAACTTTATGGACGCTGCACGTGAAGAGCAATTAGACGTTTGGGCAGCATTTGGTGCTATGTGGAATGGTATTCATGACATGGATGGCGTTGAAGTGATCGGCAACATGGATGATGACCAAAGTATGGTTGGTCCTTCTGCTGGCTACCCGTGGACAACCTATCTGTTGGCTGATGTTAAAGATTACGACACTGTGGTTGCTTGCTGCAACTTGCTACGTACCACTGCCGTTGGCGATACGCCATACAAGCTTTGGCGTTACGTGAAGATTGAATCTCGTATTGGTCGTGAACTGATTGTTCAACGTGCCTAAGACTTAACGATATAGATATAGAGGACGGGTATAGGTATGAAGAGCACGAAAGAGCTAGAAGCGATATTGGCACGAATTGACGCTTTAGAAAGTGACCGAGCGATTCGTGCTTGTATCAACCGTTATATGGATCTATGTGATCACTTAAATCCTGCTACGCCATTGGATCAATTAGGTGATCTGTTTACTGAAGACGCTAAGTGGGAAGGCAAGGGGGCTCGCTACGCAAATAGCTTTGGTGGTTATGAAGGCCGTGATGCCATTGTTGCGATGCTGTCCAAATACACCGTTGAGCCTGCGCATTTTTCGTTGAATGTGCATTACCTATCTTCAGAAGTGATTCGTGTGGATGGTGATAAGGCTTTTGGTAGCTGGAACATGATTCAAGTATCGAGCTTTAGCGCTGGCGGCTCACATTTGAACAGTGCGCGTTTAAGTGTGTCGTTTCAACGTGATAACGGCGTGTGGCGAATGGCGCATTTTCAAACAGAGAATTTGTTCAGTCGTCCGGTATCGGATTGGAATGATGATGCCACCTTGCCTGTACCTAAATAAGCTGACACGAAAACAAATAGGGTCGATGTCTAAAAGATTAAAGAGAGAAAGAAGATGAGTGAATTAATTGCATTGAAAAATATCAGTCAAAAAGCGGCAGATATGGTCGAAGAGGGTCACGTTCATAAAGCGTTATATTCTGACCCAGAAATCTTTGAAGAAGAATTAGATAAAGTCTTCCAAAACACCTGGGTCTTTATCGGTCACGAAAGCGAAGTGCCAGAAGCAGGCAGTTTTAAAACAGCCTTTGTGGGTCGCCATCCTGTGATTCTAAGTCGTGACCGTAAAATGAATCTGCATGTGTTGTTGAACCGTTGTCGTCACCGTGGTGCAACGGTATGTGAAGGTCGTAAAGGTAAAACTAAAGCCTTTACTTGTCCCTATCACGGTTGGGGCTATGGTTTAGATGGTGGCTTACGTGCAATCCCGAAACCAGAAGAATACGAGGGTGTTCTTGATAAAAGCGATTTACCACTAGAAAGTTTGCGTCATGAGTCTTACCAAGGTTTGGTTTTTGCGACTTTTAAAAATGACATTGAGCCACTAGTCGATTTCTTGGGTGGCGCAAAAAAATGGATCGATCTGTTTGTTAAGCAAGGCGGCGGTTACCCATTAAAAGTATTGGGCGAGCATCGTTTTAACTTTCCTGGAAACTGGAAAATTCAGCTCGAAAACACCACGGATGCTTACCACTTTCCAATCATCCATAAATCATTCATCAGTTCATTAGATGATGCTACAGCGGACATTTTTGATTTCCTAGATGGTGATGGCTTTGTTGAAGATTTAGGTAATGGCCACAGTGTCATGGTGATGATTCCTGACTTAGTGGATTTAGAAGCGGATTTGGATCAACCGATACCAGGGCGCTTTGAAGAACTGGCTCAGGCATTACGTGACGAAGGTCAGGATGAGGAGCAGGTTAAGCGTCTTGTACGTGCTGCTCATGGTACAGGTTTTAACTTGAATCTATTCCCCAACGTATCTTGTTCAATGGCGTTCTTCCGCGTCTTGCGTCCAGTCACTGCCGAGGTAACAGAGATTCAACACGTTGCTATTGGTGGTGAAGGTGCGCCAGCACCATTTAACCGCAAACGTATGCGCCTACACGAACACTTCCAAGGGCCTATGGGCTTCGGAACACCTGATGATGGTGAAGCGTGGGAGCGTGTTCAAAAAGGATCTATGGCGGGTAAAGATGGCTGGATTCTAGTTAATCGCGGTATGGAGAATTTACATACATCACCAGATGGTAATGTGGCTGGTGCCGTGTGTTCTGAAACCGGCATGCGTGGAGCGTACCAAAAATATAAGCAAATGATGGCCGCCGAAGGGGAGAAATAAGATGACAATGAATACAGACCTGCTTAACAAAGCAACGGCGTTTATTTGGCACGAAGCAGACTTGTTGGATCACAAAGAGTATCAAGACTGGTTGTCTCTTTGGGATAAAAGCGGTTTATACATTGTGCCCACTGACAACAATGAAACAGATTATGAAAACACTTTGAACCTAGCGTTAGATGATGCCGATATGCGTCGTATGCGAGTAGCTCGCTTGGAAAGTGGTGAGTCTGTGTCGGCTGGCTCGGTCAACGGCACGGTTCGTATGGTATCCCGTGTACGTATCTTAGAAGAAACTACCGATTACGTTGTTGTACGCTGTGCTATGACATTGAACGAATTGCGTCACGGCAAATTAGTGACGTATCCAGCAGACTTAGAGTATCGCTTAAAGCCAACGGCTGACGGTTTTGTGATTGATCGTAAAGTGGTCAAGCTGATGCATGCTGATGGTTTCTTACGCACGGTAAGTTTCATCTTTTAACGGTCTTTGATGACCAAAAAAGAGGACGAAATAATGTCTCAATCTACACAATCAAACGTGGCACTGGTAACTGGTGCCGCGCAAGGACTTGGATTTCATATCGCATCACGTTTGTATGCGGCAGGTTTTCGTGTGGTCTTGACCGATGCTAATGTTGAAGCGGCTAAATCCGCTGCGCTTTCCCTTGATCCTGAAGGGAAAAGCGCCATTGCTTGTGAGTTAAATATCGCCAAAAAATCCGATTTCGAAAATGCACTGAAGTTTGCTCTGGCTGAGTTTGGTGCCTTGCATGTATTGGTCAATAACGCCGCTGTCACAAAAGCCACGCCGGTTATGGATATTTCCCCTGAAGAGTTTAATGAGGTGGTGAATATCAATCTTGGTGGTGTGTTTGTTGGCTGTCAGGTGATGGGTAAATACATGGCTGAACAAGGCTATGGCCGAATCATCAATATGTCGTCTTTGGCTGGGCAAAATGGCGGCACTTCAACAGGGGCTCATTATGCCGCTTCTAAAGGCGGCATTTTGACGGTAACTAAAGTCTTTGCCAAAGAACTTGCTAGCAAAGGTGTGACCGTTAATGCCATAGCGCCTGGCCCGATAGATTCGCCAATGGTTACCGCTTTGGTGCCAGAGGAGCGCTTACCAACCTTGTTGGGGGCTATTCCAGTTGGTCAACTAGGTGATGCAGACTTTATTGGTGACATGGTTGTGCAATTTGCTCGTCCAGAAGCCTACTTCACCACCGGAACAACGTGGGATGTCAATGGCGGTTTGTTTATGCGATAAGCAGCCTTGTCTGCTTATCGGGTTTTATTTGAGTTATGTCTGTGAACCAAGGTCCCGACTTAGGCCTGGGTCGGGAGGAGAGTTGGATGTCTGAAACATTATTGAAAGTCGTTGTTCGTAAACGAGAAAACCACACTGACGGTGTGATGGCTTTAGAGCTTGCGAGCCTCAATGGTGAGGCATTGCCAGTGTTTGAAGCTGGTGCGCATGTTGATGTGCACTTAAGTGATGACTTGATTCGTCAGTATTCGTTGTGTAGCGACCCTGCAGACACCAGTGCTTATCGTTTAGGTATTTTAAAAGATCCGAACTCACGTGGTGGATCGATTGCTGCTCACATTAATTTACAAGAAGGCACCGAGCTAACTATTGGTGTCCCACGTAACCATTTTCCATTAGAGAAAAGTGCTAAGCGCTCCATATTGATTGGCGGTGGCATCGGGATTACGCCGATGATTGCAATGGCGTATTCCTTGGAAGCAGAAGGTAAAGCGTTTGAATTGCATTACTGCAGTCGCTCTCGTGAAACAAGTGGTTTCCTTGATGAGTTAGCGACTAGTTCATTTGCAAGCCATGTTGATTTGCATTTTGATTCTGAAGATCAGCGCTTGGATCTGGAAACAGTTTTGAAAGACGCCGATGCTGATACCCATCTTTATGTTTGTGGCCCAAATGGTTTTATGGATTGGGTAATCAGTACTGCGAAAAATCTCGGTATGGCTGATAGCAACGTGCACAAAGAGTTTTTTAACGTTGAAGTGAAAACGGGCGGTGCAAGTTTTGAAGTTGTTGCTGAGCAAAGTGGCGTTACGGTACAAGTGGGCGAAAACGAAAGCATTGCTGATGCTTTAAAAGCTGCGGGTGTAAAAGTGAAAGTTTCTTGTGAGCAGGGAACATGTGGTACTTGTCTTTGTGACGTTATTGAAGGCACACCAGATCACCGTGATGTTTATCTGACGGAAGAAGAGAAAGAAGATAATGACCAAATTACTTTGTGTTGTTCTCGTTCACTTTCTCCACGACTTGTCTTAGATATTTAAAACTCCCTAATAAAGGGTAGGAGAATACCATGATAGATACAAAATTATTCCGCGATGGCATGTCTATGCTTGGTGGCGCCGTGTCAGTAATCACTACCGATGGTGAAGCTGGACGCTTTGGTTTTACTGCAACGGCGGTAACCAGTGTGACCGATGAGCCACCAACTTTGTTGGTGTGTATGAACCGTAATTCATTCGCTAACCCCCACTTTAAAAAGAATGCAGTGCTGTGTGTGAACGTATTGCAAAGCCATCACCAAGGTGTTTCTTGGGATTTTGCTAACCGTGAATTAAACAGTGATGAGCGTTTTGCTAAACACCAATGGACAACACTAAAAACTGGCGCACCTGCATTGGATGAAGCCTTAGTTAGCTTTGACTGCGAAATCCATGAAAGCCATGAAATTGGTTCTCACACTGTATTTTATTGTCGTGTGAAAGACGTAAAAGTTGGCATAGATGGCCAAGGCTTAGTGTATTTCAACCGAGCGTATCATTGCTTGAATGAGCAATCTGTCGCTCAAACTAAGTAATCTAGATAGGGCAATCAATATCGCATAGGTTATAAAGCTTAGCTTTTTTTAAGGAGAGAGTGTGCGTAGGTTTTATAAAGGCGCAGATATTTCTAGAGTGCAAAGTGTAGCCGAAATGGCTGCGCTTGCTCGCTACCGATTGCCTGATTTTGCTTGGGAGTACTTGGCTGGTGGGGCTGAAAATGAACAGACCTTGAGCTGTAACGAGAGTGACTTCGCTAAAATTCGACTGACTTCTCATACTTTAGTCGCCAATTATCCTCCAGAATTAACTCGTTCTTTGGTTGGTTCAGCAAGTGCATTGCCCATGATGATCGGTCCAACTGGGTTTAATGGCATGCTTTGGCCGCAGGCCGATGTCGCTTTAGCAAAAGCCGCTAACGTGAAAAAGATTCCTTTTTGTCTGAGTACTGTATCGAACGCGTCCATGGAGCAGGTACGCGAAGCGGCTCAGGAGCTTGATTTCTGGTTCCAGCTTTATGGTCTAAAAAATGCCCAGCTTAATGATGATTTGTTGGCGCGAGCCAAAGCGGTTGGCGTAAGTACTTTAGTCATTACCTCTGATGCTTTTGTAGTGGGAAATCGCGAATGGGATCGACGTAATTTTGCCAGGCCTCGTCAATTAACTTGGCACAATAAAGCCAACGTCATGCTGCATCCAAACTGGGTTTGTCGAGTCATGTTTCCTTATGGATTGCCGACCATGGGTAATTTAAACCCTTATTTACCAACCTATGAACAAAGCGCATTGGGCGCGATGAAATTTATCCAAGAGCAGCTTGACACTTTATTTAACTGGGAAAGTGTCGCGAGGATTAGAGATCAATGGCATGGCAAATTGATTCTAAAGGGTGTACTGCACCCTGATGATGCGAAACAAGCTGTGAAGCTAGGATTTGATGGCATTGTGGTTAGTAATCATGGTGGCCGACAGCTTGATGGCGCCTTGTCTTCCATCGATGCTTTGCCAGCTATTGTGAAAGCCGTAGGTGGCGACATAGACATATTGTTAGATAGTGGCATTCGTCGCGGCAGCGATGTAGTGAAAGCCGCAGCTCTAGGTGTACAAGGTGTGATGCTTGGGCGTGCGACTTTGTTTGGTGTTGCTGCTGGTGGTCAGATCGGTGTTTCAAGAGTATTGGATATTTTGCAAGAAGAGTTGTCTCGCAGTCTCAATTTAATGGGCGTTCAGCGTTTAGATGAACTGAGTCCTGCACACCTTTATTTATCCTAAAATGCAACATGAGTAGGCAGTTTATTTATGAGTAACAACATTGAATTAAATGAAATGGGCTTGTGCCAAATGCTACGCGCTATAGAAGAGGGCGTGTGCACCACCGAGGCGCTGATTAATGCTTGTTTTGAGCGCATAGAGGCCCGTGAACCTGAGGTAGGGGCTTGGCAAGTAAAGCGATCTCGTGATGAATATCTCGCTTATTATCAAGCGAATAAAGCCTTCTTTGATGCCAGTTTGTTAAAAGGTCTGCCCTTGGGTGTAAAAGACATTATTGATACTGAGGAAATGCCCACGGAAATGGGGTCGCCAATTCATACAGGACGACAGCCGGTTGAAGATGCAACTTGTGTGGCGTTAATTCGTGCTGCTGGTGGCATAGTATTAGGTAAAACAGTAACGACCGAGTTTGCTTATTTCAAACCGGGTAAGACTAAGAATCCTGCAGACTTAACTCGTACACCAGGTGGCTCGTCAAGTGGCTCAGCTGCAGCGATTGCTGATGGCATGGTGCCAATGGCGCTGGGCTCACAAACGGCCGCTTCAGTGATTCGTCCTGCGGCGTATTGTGGTGCTATTGGGTATGTAGGAAGTCGTGGTGAGTTTTCATTACGTGGCGGTCAGCCATTGGCACAATCCCTTGATTCCTTAGGATTGTTTGCGCGTAATGTTGAAGATATTCAGCTATTGCGAGCGGTCTTGTTGCGTCAGACTGCATCTACTAAAACCAGTGAACTCGTTGCGCCTAAATGCGTGTTGGTTTGTCGTGGTGAATTGGTCGGTGATACGTCACCAGCGATGGAAAGTGCTACACAAAAGGCCGTAGATAAGCTTAAGGCGCAAGACGTCAAAGTGATTGTGCTAGAAGCTGGCGATCGCATAAAAGACATGGTTGATCACCATATCAATATCATGGCGTGGGAAGTTTGTCGTAACTTAGCGATAGAGTCTTTCCAAAAAAACCAACTAAGTGATCCTTTGGCTGCGTTAATGGATCAGGGCTTGAACATTGATCGCTCAACTTATGTGGCTTCTTTGGATGCTACGCAAGCGTGTCGAGATTGGTTATGGAGCTATGCACCTGAGGCTGATGTCATCTTAGCGCCAGCCGCACCAGATATTGCTCCGCTTGGTCATGCTGCAACAGGTGCACCTCATATGAGTCGTCCTTGGCAAGCTATGGGGCTTCCTGTCATTAACGTGCCGGGCATGAAAGATACGAGTGGTGTTCCTTTAGGCTTACAGCTTATTGGTAAGGTCCGTGAAGACGATGATTTATTGCGTCATGCTGGTTGGTTCAAAGAATTGTTAAATTAAGTTGCCTTGTTCTGATAATAAGTGTGGTTTATCTAAATTTATGCTATTTAATAACGAAGGCGCTGAATTTATTTCTAATTTTTTTAATGGAATACTTGTTTGGCGTCTTTTTTCAGATCAACGTGTCGATAAAATTTTATCTTGTTAATACTTAAAAGGAATATTAGGAGAAACGCTCGGATAGCAGACTTTGTTCTAATTTTTTATGTCAATTGGATATGGCTAAAGAATTATAAAAAAAGGGTTTTTTATGAGCCATCGTTCTATACCTATTCAGTATTGTTTTTCTTCTGACTTTGAAGATTATAAAGAATGTATTGTTAACTACAAAAATATATCCATATTGTACTATCAGTTTCGTGCGTCTTCTGATCATACTGTAGTGGTCGCAGATGGTTGTGCGGATATTCAGTTTTGTTGCGATAAAGATAATGCCTCGTCTACTATCTGGGGTTCTGTACTGACTCCTCAGCAGATCAGATTTAATTCAGGGAAAACTTACTTTGGTATTCGGTTATCGACTTCTGTAAGCAGGAGGTTGTCTTTTTTTCGTTACTCTGAACTTATCAATAAAGGTGTTTCATTATCTGGTTTAAATTATTTTGGGAAAGAGTTGACTGAAAAGATAACACTGGCAAAAAGCTTCAAAGAGCGTATCTTGCTGACTCAAAATTGGTTGACAGTTTTTGGTTTTTTTGAACCCAAAAAAATGGATTTTATTGATTATAGTATTAATAAAATACAGGAAAGTAGAGGAGATTTAAAAATATCTGAACTGGCTGAATATATTGGCTCTAGTGAGCGTCTTATTAGAGATAAATTTACTCATGCTGTTGGGATGTCTCCTAAACAATATAGCAGAATTGTTCGATTTCAAAGTTTAATTGAGCTCATTGTTTTTAATGATCATCAGCATTTACCTTCATTGAATGATCTAATGTTGTCTTCTTATTATGATGAGTCTCATTTTACAAAAGAAGTGAAGTTTTTTTCTGATATGACACCAAAGAAGTTCATTAAAGAAACTTCAAATGTAGTTATTAAAAGAAACACTATTGTCAGTTCACTTTATTAATTAAAAGTTCGGTCGCCTAACTAAGTTAGACGACCGATTGTTTGCTTATGATAGTATGCACTGGATATTTGTGTTTGCTAACAAGCCTTCTTCGCCAAATTCAACGCCAAGACCTGATGACTTAGTACCACCAAAAGGTGAGTTAGGCTGAACTGCACCGTGTTTATTAATCCAAACACTACCACATTCCATTCTGGCGGCGACGTTTGCTGCTTTAGCTGTGTCTGTTGACCAGACTGATCCACCTAAACCTGCTTCATTGTCATTCGCCATGGCTATTGCTTCTTCAATTGTATCGAAAGGAATGATTGGTAAAGCTGGGCCAAATTGCTCGTTTTGCACCAATGGGTTTTGGTTGTCTTCGATGGCAACCAAGGTGATTGGGAAGAAAAGGCCTTTCGGATTATCTAGTGGACCACCAAGTAGCACTTTGCCACCTTGCTCAACAGACTGTGTAACAAGACGGTTAACGATATCAAATTGCATCTTGTTCTGAATTGGTCCAAGTTCTGTGCCTTCTTCAAAACCATCGCCCACTTTAATGCTTTTTGCAAAGTTGGTTAATGACTCGCAAACTTGGTCATAAATGGATCTATGAACGTATAGGCGTTTCATGGCGGCACATGTTTGACCATTGTTAATGAATGCTCCCCAGAACAAACCAGGAGCAATGGCTTCTGGGTCGCAATCTGGTAATACAATACCAGCATCATTGCCACCTAGTTCAAGTGTTAAGTGTTTCAGGGTGTTAGCAGCGGAGGACATGACTTTTTTGCCCGTTGCAGTGGATCCAGTGAATACAATTTTATTAATTTCTGGGTGATTGGACAGTGCTGCACCCAATTCATCACCGCCGGTGACACTGTTGATAACACCTTTAGGTAACACAGTGTTCATCAACTCGATCATGCGAAGAGTCGAGAGTGGTGTATAAGGTGATGGTTTACAGATCACTGTATTACCCGTCAGTAACGCAGGAATAATGTGCCATATTGCAATGAGGACTGGCCAGTTCCATGGGGTTATTGAAGCAACGACACCCAATGGACGACGATGCATTTCCACACGACCGTTTTCGTCGTCTTGTAGAACCTTAACCGGCATTTCTAGGGTTGCTGTGTAGCGCGCCCAAGCAATTGCCCCACCTATCTCAAACATAGAGCCAAGCGATGCGCCGATCGGCTTGCCTTGCTCTTTGGTAATAATAGTGGCGATCTCTTCACTATTTTGCTCCAAGATATCGGCAATTTTATTAATGTAGTTTTGGCGTTCAGAGTATGCCAGAGAGGACCATTGGGGGAAGGCATCGCGGGCACTTTGAATAATGGTGTTTAATTCTTCTAACGTCGCTTTTGGGGCTTCTGCAATAAGCTCTGATGTAGATGGGTTATATACCTTGAATGTTTCAAGGGTCGCCATTGCTTGGCCATTGTTGATTAAATGATAATTCTTCATTTTAAACTCC
Organism: Marinomonas sp. UCMA 3892; assembly: GCF_012726345.1. Lineage (GTDB taxonomy): Bacteria > Pseudomonadota > Gammaproteobacteria > Pseudomonadales > Marinomonadaceae > Marinomonas. The sequence goes on along the minus strand of NZ_PTXN01000014.1, from coordinate 22,119 downwards.
ATTACGTAATTTTTATATTGGTTTTTAAATTATGTGTATATCGAAAATGACTTTATTAAAATTATTGAACGTCTTTAAATATTGCAAAAATCATACATTTATAAATGTTTCTTCATGTGAATTAAGTGTCAATGGAAATGTATTTTTTCTAAGTAAGTGCTGTTTTTTAGATGATTGATATAACCGTTTGGTGTTGTGCTGATAAGAGATTTAAATTCGCGAGAAAAATGAGATTGATCATTGAAGCCTAGGTTGTAGGCTATATCCGATGGTTTTATTTTGGTGTTTAGGTTGATGTTATAAATAGCAAATTGGCAACGCACAATACGACAAAAAGCTTTAGGTGTAATCCCTGTGTCATTGATAAATTGTCGTTGAATAGTTCTGCTAGTGTAGCCAGTGATCGACTCAAGATTTTGTATTTGAATATTTCCTTTTAAGTGGAAAATGTGTGCTATTACCTGCTGCGTAAGAGACGAATGATTTCTTATTCCAAACTTAATTAAAAAATCTGAAAAAATGCTTACCTGATTGGTAAAGGAATTCTGACTGACAATTTTTTCGAATAAATCACTTATTTTATGTGTAGTATCATTAAAATTGGGTCTTTGGTTTACTAGCTCTGAAGCAGAAATGTCAAGAAAACTAGGGATGGAACCTGGAGACATTCTGACGCCGAAGTAGCGATGCTGATTAATAAAATCGACACTTTGTGCTTCTAGTGTTGTGCCGCAGACAATAGCTGTTGGCTTTGAACTATCGCAATCAAATAAAATATCAATGCAACCATCAGGAATGGCATTGATTACGTCGATAGATGTTTTAGCTTCAAAGCTGTAAAAATGAGAAATAAATGGAATACTTGAGATTTTGACCGAGTATTCTCCAGCTGAGCAAAATACAAACCAAGGTTGTTTAGATCGAATATTCGCAATACTAAAATCTTTATGAATGCTGTTCATAGCAGCTCCTTATTATTTTCTTTTCATTGAAATACATGGAGCTGGTTTTGTATTGTAAGAATCGGCGGATTTACATTATTTTTTTGAAAAGGTAACTTTGGACCGATTCCATACTGTCTTTAATACCTGCTATTTCTCTTGTTACTACTTGATCTACCTCGATAATTTTATCCAGCGATAAGGTTTTTTGATCGGTTAAAGTTTTCATGGTTTTTTTGATGATTTCAATTTTTTCATGGATTTCAAGAAAGCTTTTATTTGACCTAAAATCAAATTCATTATCATTGCCCTTGTAATACCAATTTGCGAAGTCGGTATTTGATAAATGATCATCATTGATGTTTTTATCGTTTTCTAACACTTTTATAAGACAGTTTGACTTCCATTGATTGAGTTCAAGAATGGATGACGACGTATGAGCAAATGCCATCGATAGATAGCCCGATGTCATGAGATTTTTTGTGTTAATGGCGGTATTTGAAAAGGAGGTTTTTAGATCTATAAAGCTTGTATGTGTTTCTTCTACGGATAGGCGTAGTTTTTCTATTTTTTGACTTACTTGAGATGTTCGTTCATCAATGCGAACAACCAAAGTGGAAATGTTTTCGCTGGATTTTTGAGCTTTATTGGCAAGTGATCGAACTTCATCGGCGACAACGGCAAATCCTCGACCATGCTCTCCGGCTCTTGCCGCTTCAATAGCTGCATTTAAAGCGAGCAAGTTAGTTTGTCCTGAAATGCTTTGGATGGTCTCTATGAAGCCCTTTATTTCCCCAGTTATGTCTTTGAGTACGTTAATTTCAGTTTGACTGTGCTGAGCCTGAAGGGCTGTATCGGTCATTTTTTCCGTTAGATTTTGAATCTGTAGGGTATTTTTTTCGATGCTTTCATTTGTTCCTTCAGAAGCGCTCATTGGCTCAAACAATTCATCTGATATCTTGTTTATTTCAGTTAGCGCAGACTCAATTACCGATTTTTGATTACTTATAAGTGTAATCGTATTGTCAGAAGGAATGCTTTCATGAGCAATATGCTCGCTTTTTTGTATGCGTAATGAATTGATTTCTTCCTCTAGAAATCTGTTTTGTTTTTGTGACTCTTCTAGCGCTTTTTCTAATTCTGCGATGTACTTTTTATTATTAAACAACATAATTAACCTGCTAAACGGGGAAATCTCTTTCTATATTTCAGGGACAAAAATGCCCCTGAAATACCAAAATGAAAGGTTTAATCCATATCTGGCGTAAACAAACCACGTTTCATGTACAGTTTTACCCATAAGGCGGCAATGACGCCTACCACTAACAGCATGCTACCTGTAATAGAAAAGACAGTATTTGTCATTTCTGGGGAAGGTGAGTTGTTTAGAGCAACATAAATCATGGCGATAATGCCGATGATCTGTGGCAATGGGTAGAAAGGTGTTTTGTATGGGCGTTTAAAATCTGGATAACGATGTCGAAGTACCATGACGTTAATATGCGCCACGATGTAAGCCAGTAACCAGCTTGTTGTTGCCGCAATCACTAAGGTGATTAGGTAATCAATGCTGAATACCAAGTATGGGATCGCCATGAATACAGCCAGCATGATGATGCCAACCCAAGGTGTGTTGTATCGGTTAAGAGATTTCAGTTGTGGAAATACCTGCTTTTGCATCGCCATACCGTGAAGCATTCTTGGAATAGCAGCAAGCAAAGTGTTTACTGAACTACAGGCGGCAGTTAAACCAATGATAGTCGCGATCAATAATCCACTTTTTCCAAATACGGCTTGAGCATAGTCTAGGTATGGAATTGGTGAAGAGGTCAGTGCCGCAGCGTCCATGTATAGACTTGCGCCATAGATGAACAGTAAGAATACTGCCAAAATTAACAATAGTGACCAGTGCATAGCGCGGGGAATATTTTTTTCTGGGTTTTTAACTTCATTGACCATTGGGCAAATGAATTCAACGCCCACCATTAGCCACATTGCCAGAGCGATTAGTCCAATAAAGCTACCATTCATGACGCCGCCCATTCCCCAGTCTACTGTTCCGCCAGTAAGTTCAGGGTGCGGTTCACTTGCGCCAGTTACGGCAGCAAGACCAAGAATAATAAGCGCACTGATTAGGGCGAAAGCTAGTAGGTTTTGTACACGGGAGAATACATCTGCACCTACCAAGTTAGTAATGGTCAGTATCACTAGGATGAGTATAGGCGCGGATTTTTCTATGTATCCACTCGGGAATAATTGTCCTAGCATGGCATCAACGAGGAATAACTCCACAGGCACAGCTAGTGTGGCCACGATGACATATCCGGAAAACACCGCGACGATAGCAGGGAAGTGACCTATGGCTTTTTGGGTATAGGTCGCAAGGGTACCTTCTTGAGGAAACATTAAGGACAATTCCGCAAAGCTCATAGCGTTAAACTGTGCAATCAAAAATGCTGCAAACAATGCGGCGACAAAAGTTGTTCCACCAATACCAATGCCCTGTAAACCAGAGATCATACCGCCTTGAGCTATTACTAGCCCAATGCAGATGCCCATCATACTTATTAAGCCGAGTTTTTTGGTACCGGATAGATAAGCTTCATTTGATTTATTATTTTCGCTCATTTTGAAGTTCCTTCGATAGTGTATTTTTATTATTAAAGACGATCGAACCGGTATGGTCGTGGATCGATAAGGGGGCTTGAATTCAAAACAATATCCGCGGCTAACTGTCCTGCTGCTGGGCCTGTACCAAAACCATGGCCTGAAAAGCCGGTGGCTATAGTCAGTCCAGGAAGGTCGGCGACACGATCAATCACAGGATTTGAGTCAGGAGTAATGTCAATGACACCCGCCCATGCTTCTTCCTGTTCTGCTTGATTGAAAACTGGCCATGCATTCCGTAGGTTGGTCATCGCTTCGTTGTTTAAACTCGGGTTGTGTTTAGGGTTTAACGTTCTGATATCTTCGAAAGGCGTTTTACTTTCAGCGTGCCATTTTCGTTTCATGGCAAGGTCTTTAAAGAAATGGCTTCCGAATGAAATGCGTAAAAAGCTTCGTTGAGCACGTAGCTGTGATAAATAGCGCCAACCGATGGTGAGATGATCAAGGGTAATTGGTGCATCTAAGGCGCCACGTTGGGTCACAATGAAGCCGCCATCTTTATGTTTTCTGAATGAAAAGTCAGGGCCGCCAACCGCAATATCCGTTGGTCCTTCCATTGGCTTGGTACGCATTACAGAACAAATTAAAGGAAGAGTAGGTAGTGTTATACCGTGGTTTCCTAAAAAGCGTCTTGACCAAGCGCCGCTCGCAAGCAGTACTTGTTCGCAACGAATTTCACCTTTTTCAGTGACAACTCCGCTGACTTTGCCTCCCGAAGTAGAGAGCATTCGAACCGCGCAATCTTGGACAATAATAGCGCCTTTAGCGATGGCGGCTTTGGCAATGGTAGAAGCAGCAATTGATGGCTCTGCACGACCATCAGACGGTGTGTAAATACCACCTTTCCAGTTGCCTTTTCCGCCAGGTACCTTATCGTCAATTTCTTTCGGCGTTAGCATTCTAGAGTCAAGATCTAGGGATTTGACGGATTTAAGCCAATTTTCATGCATACTCATTTGTTCATCAGAGCTGGCTAGAAAGAGTATGCCTTCTTGTTTATAGCCTAAGTCATGGCCAACTCGATTGGGCATGTCTTGCCATAATTTATCCGCCGCCATTGCCATAGGGACATCTTCAAAATGACGGCTGGTTTTGCGTATCCAACCCAAATTTCTAGAAGATTGCTCGCCTGCAATATGTCCTTTCTCTATTAGAACGACTGGGACATTTCGTTCAGCTAAGGTCAATGCTGCTGTGACGCCAACAATCCCACCACCGATGATGACAACGGTTGTTGAGGCAGGAAGATCGTTTGGCGTATCGAATTTTTCGAGAGTAATTGTCATATCGCAATTCCCGTAATCAAGCTATTGAGAGATGGTTATCTGCTCAACATCCATTGTTGATGCATTGCGATAAGCTGTTACTTCGATTTCTACTTTATAAACATTTGAACCTAAAGGTGGACAAGTAACGGTTGTAGCAGGATCAATCCCTTTAAATTTGGAACCTATATAGGTCATTACAGCATGGGTGTCTTCTGGGTTTTGAATGAAAACTCGAGACATCACCACATCGCCTAGGCAAGAATCAACAGAGGCTAAAGCCGCTTCTATGTTTTTAAATACTTGTGCTGTCTGTTCAATGATGTCTTCAGGAATTTCTTTTGTTTCAGGGCTGCGACCTGCGGTGTTGGAAACATAGATCCAATTATCAACCGCAACAACACGGGAGTAACTGCCAATTTCTTCGAATTTAGAGCCGGTTTTTACTTTTTTTAAACTTGTCATTTTTGTCTCTCAACTATGTTTGAACTAAGTGCCACCTAGTATTAGGCGACACTTTAGAATTAGTATAATTCTGGTGTTTCCCAAAGATTTAGCTTCACACCAATGTTGTTTGCTAAGGCGTTACGATAAATTTGTGTACCCCAAGCCACGTCTTCAACAGGAAGGCCACCTACAGAAAGAATGATTATTTCTTCTTCGTTTGTACGGCCAGGTGCATCACCTGCGGTAATTTTGCCAAGGTCTTCAAGCTCGTCTTCGGACATTTCGCCTGCTGCGATCATGTCCATGAAGCGCACACCGATTACAGGGATATATTTATGTGCTGGTTTAGGAACTTCCTCAAACCAAGCTTCGTACAAGCCTGGGTTATCAACGACTTTTCTGACGTCCGTTTTTTCCATTGCTTCATCTAGTCGGCAGTAAGCAGGCATTGAAAGGTACGCGCCAGGTTTAACCCATTCACGTTTAACTTCAGGGTAGGCGGAAACATCACCAGTCTCACCGGAGTTACAGTAGGTAACGATATCTGCACCCCGAACCACATCTTCAAGAGTATCGACAACATGGATATTAGAGATTTGTGGGTAGGTGTCTTTTAACCAAGTGATGAAGTTATCAAGGCTTTTTTGGCTACGACCTTTAATTTTGATCGTGTCTAGTTTTGGACATACCGCCATAAAAGCCGCGACGGATGTTTTGCCCATTACACCTGGGCCAAGCAAACCGATGACTTTAGAATCTTTACGAGCCAAATGGCGAGCACCAACGCCTGGTACAGCGCCAGTACGGTAAGCAGACAATAAGTTTGCTGACATATGTGCCAATGGTGCGCCTGTATCCGCATCGTTCAAGGTAAACATTAAGATAGAGCGAGGTAAGCCTTTTTCACGGTTGGCAATATTCGATCCATACCATTTCACACCACAAGTTTGAAAATTGCCGCCTAGATAAGCAGGCATTGCCATTAAACGACGATCAGGTGAGTGTTTTGGCATGGTTTCGAATTCAGGCTCTTCAGGGAATGTAATCATTGCACCGTGAGAGTCGCTATTTGGACCTGCCATGCGATAATCACCTTTGTAGAGAAGTTGAAACATCTCTTCCATGGTATCAACACAGCCCGCCATATTGGTTACGCCAGCTTTGATCATGTCTTGTTCAGAAAGGTAAATAAAATCGATTTTTGTAGAGTTAGTCATAAAAATGCCCCAAGAAGGTAGTTGTTATTTTTGCCTCCTCCTGATTTAGCTATTTCAAAAATAAGTACAACTTACTTGATGAAAACCGTTGTCAGGATTGGTCTTAACATTCATGCTAGTCCTGATGGTTTATCGAGTATTGGATTTTTGCGACATGGCAAATAAGTTTTTGTTATATCTTTTTTGTATTTTTTAGCGTCTTTTTGATGGTCTTAGCGGGCAGTAAAAACAGAAAAGGCGACTAATTAGTCGCCTTTTAAAGAACTAAATTGCCAACTTACTAAGTTGGTTGGTTAGGTGGTTTAGGCTTGATGATCACCTCGTTTCACCTGCATGCGACGCAAGAACTCTGACATGATGTGCATGTAAAGTTCATCGCCTAGGTATTTGTCTTCCACGCCGCGGTCGATACTTGGGTTGTCGTTTACTTCGATAACGTAACCACGACCATTGATTTCTTTTACGTCTACGCCGTATAGGCCTTCACCAATCGGTTTGGTGGCCGCGATGGCGGCTTGTAGCACGCGTCGTGGCACTTCGAAAGTTGGTAAGGTATCAAATCCTCCACTTTGGCTTTTGCTACCTGTATGTTGGTAAATCTGCCAGTGGTTTTTCACCATGTAGTAGCGACAAGCAAAGATGGGTTTGTTGTTCAGTACACCGATACGCCAATCGAATTCTGTGTATAGGTATTCTTGTACCAATAGCAAAGACGATTTTTTAAATAAGGTGTTCAAACTTTCGGTCAGAGCTTCACGGTTTTCAGCCTTTATCACGCCTTTAGAAAACGCGCCGTCTGGAATTTTTACCACCATTGGGTAGCTGATCACCGCTTCTAAAGCGTCTTCCACGTTACTTTCACCCTTGTGTACGATACGTGTTTTAGGACACGGCACTTTGTGAGTGTTAAACAAGTCCGCTAAGTACACTTTGTTGGTACAACGCATGATAGATTGTGGGTCGTCCATAACGACCAAGCCTAACCCTTCTGCCTTTTTGGCAAAGCGGTAGGTATGGTGGTCAATGTTGGTTGTTTCGCGAATAAACAAGCCATCGTATTCCGGCAGACGCATAATGTCTTTTGGACCAATCGTATCAACGTGTATACCAAGTTGCTTACCTGCTTGGATAAACTTTTTAATCGCTTGGTCATCACTTGGCGGCATAGCTTCTTCTGGGTTAAGCAAAATTGCCATGTCGAATTTTGCAGCACGTTGAATGCGGCCTTTGCTCCATACTTTGTTGCTAAAAGCTTCTAAGGATTCGGCGAATAGGGTTTCTTCTGCGTCGTTCAGTTTACTTTGTGATGTAGAGAAGAGGGCGGTGACTTGCCATTCTTTGCGGAATTTCAAAGTCACTTCCAATACAGGGCTAGGAAAGCTTTCGAATAATTTTCGTGCAAATTCCTTCATTTCTGGATGAATCGTTTTACCGAATACACAGTGGAATTTCATTTCCATCGGTGCTTCTGGTTTAGCGAGTTTTTTTGCAAGCAATGGTAACCACTGAGATATCTCTAACTCATATAGATCTTTCTTGCTTAGGTCGTTAAGTACGCGCACGGAAGGCATAACGTGATGACCACGGCTTTCAGCCAAAAGCGAGCAGTAATAACCGTCGGACAGATATTTGCTGCTTTTACATAGGTTGATGATTCGTGTGCGCCCTTGGCTTTTTGTCGCGGCCAAGTTTAAGTATTGAGTAAAAGTGATCACTCGATCACTAGGTAAAAACGCTGACCAATCTTTGGCCTGATCAACAACTATGTAAGTCTGTGACATTGGGTATGCTTTTCCTTTTGCTTAAATGAAAAATCATTTTGAGTGTTTAAAAGTTGTATCAAAAATGGGGGGTAAAAAACACCCTCAATTTGTGCGGATGGTGCGCTTTATTTATTGTTTTAACAATAGTCTAAAATGAAAAAATAAAATGTTTTTTTGATGAAAAAATAGACTATCTTTTGCTATCTTTTAGACAGGTTTCGCTCTAGAATGCGCGAAAATTTTCATCGTAAAATCGTGGCTTTTTTACTCCCTTTTATAGTGATTAATAAAGATTACGGTTCGACGATCCTAGCGACCTTTTGCCCTTTAGAGGCGATGTAATGATCACAAGCTCGGTCACCAGTTCTCCCCCAAATATTGATGTTCGTTTAGCGAGTATAGACGATTTAAAAGCATTGCTCGTTTTGGAGGGCAAAGCCTTTACTGGCGATCGGTTAAGTCGTCGTAGTTTTCGTCATGCGATTACCAGTTCTGGTTCAGCGCTATTTGTCGCAATGCAGGAGGGAGGGCTACTTGGCTATGCCTTGCTGCACCTTCGCCAAGGTACTCATTTAGCACGGTTATATTCGCTTGCAGTATCGCCTGAAGCACGTGGCCTTGGTATTGGAAAATTATTGATCCAAGCCTGTGAGAAAAAGGCGTTGAAAAAAGGCAAGATGCTGCTGCGTTTGGAAGTCAGTGATGTGAACCATAATGCCATAGCCTTGTATCAAAAAATGGGTTACAAGGAATTTGGTCATTATGATGCCTATTACGAAGACCAAACCGATGCGATTCGTATGCAAAAACGTTTACGTCATGCGGGTGATGAACAAACCACTCGCGCGATTCCTTGGTTAGCACAAGGCACGCCATTTACGTGCGGCCCTGCGTCGTTGCAAATGGTGTTGTCTTCTATGCATCCTGATTATCAAGCGACGCCTAACGATGAGTTAGAAATTTGGCGTGAAGCGACGACGATTTTTATGACCTCTGGTCATGGCGGTTGTCACCCTATGGGGTTGGCTTTGGCGGCGAAGAAGCGTGGCTTGTCAGCGGATGTTTGGTTGAGCGAAGAAGGTCCGTTATTTGTCGACAGCGTGCGTAATGAACTGAAGAAAAACGTGATCACTCGGGTTCATGAAAGCTTTGCTCAACAATGCGAAGACGTTGGTGTGCCTTTACATTATAGTGCGATGCCATTGGCGCAATTGATCGAAGCGTTTGATGATGGCGCTTTAGCGATTATCTTGATCAGCACTTTTCGTATGGACGGGAAAAAGTCACCTCATTGGGTGGTGATGTCTGGCTACGACGAGCATTGCATTCTTGTGCATGATCCAGACTTAGACGACGATAAAAAATTACCTGACGATCCGCCAAGTCCATTGGATTGCCAATACGTGCCTATTGCCCGTGATGAGTTTGAAAAAATGTCGCGCTTTGGACAGAGCCGTCTTCAAGCCACGGTGGTATTGAAAGTCTAATCGATTGTTGTAATCGGTTCTCATTATTGGTTTTTGTATACCCTCACGTTACACTCCTGCACACTATCTGCTTAGCTTAGATTTCGAAACAAACAATTGACTTGCAATACATAGCATTGCAAGTCAATCAAGTACGGACAATATTATGCAAAACATCATCACCCCTCGGTTAATTTTAAGAAAATTTTTAGTTACGGATGCCGAGGATATATATGAGTATCTTGCTGAACCGCGAGTAAGTTGTTTTTGGGATGGCAAGATCGATAATTTAGAGCAAGCTAAGAAGGAGGCAGAGAAGCGTAGTCAAGATGATACTTATCTTGCTGTGTGCATAAAAGAAACGGGTACAGTGATTGGGGATCTGTTTCTGCATAAAGACGACATGCACAAAAAAGAAGAGTTGGGTGCAGAAGCAAATACAGTAAGTCCGCATAAAGAAGCAGACACGTATTCTGTCGGATGGAACTTCAATGCCAAGTATGAAGGTAAAGGTTATGCCTATGAAAGTGCGATGGCATTGCTCGATTATCTATTTATGCAGCAAGACGTTAGACGCATTTATGCTTACGTGGAAGATGATAATGATCGCTCCCAAGCCTTATGTAAGAAGCTGGGGATGCGTCAAGAAGGGTGTTTTATAGAGTTTGTAACTTTCGTTAATCATCCTGATGGTACGCCTAAATACGAGAATACTTTTCAATACGCCATCTTGAAAAAAGAGTGGTTGCAACGAGATAACTAGATTAAAAGCATATCTGTCTATTGGCTATATCTGCACAAAAATCCAAGCGCTCGTTTTTAAAGGCTGTCATGATAATAACCATAGATATGAATGAATTGATTTAAGGAGTACTAAATGAAGGTTGCGTTTACTAGTGACAATATTGCCGGTGCGTCAGATTCCGTTTTTAAAGCCATGATGGAAGCTGCACAAGGCGATGCTATGCCATACGGGAATGATGATGGCACGGCGCAAGTCACGCGTATGTTGTCGGAACTTTTCGAGTGTGATGTGGATGTCTTTTTGGTCTCTACTGGCACTGCAGCGAATGTATTAAGTATCAGTGCGCTAACGCCGCCTTGGGGCAGTGTGTTGTGTCATGCTGAAAGCCATTTGTTGAATGATGAATGTACTGCACCAGAGTTTTATACCAGTGGTGCGCGTTTTGTTGGTATTGGTGGCGCTGATGCCAAGATGGATCCTGTTCAGCTACAAAAATTGGTCAATCAAAAAATCGGTGATGTGCATTCTTGTCAGCCATCTGTTGTTAGCCTTTCTCAAGTCACCGAAGTCGGTAGTGTGTATTCGTTAGATGAAATACACGCCATTACGAGTGTGGCGAAATCGGTTAACTTGCCTGTTCATATGGATGGTGCGCGTTTTGCCAATGCTTTGCTTGCTTTAGGTTGTACGCCAGCGGAAATGACGTGGAAAGCGGGCGTGGATATAGTGTCATTTGGCGCGACGAAAAATGGCGTTATGGCATCTGAAGCCATTGTGGTATTTAAACAGTCTCTTGAAGAGAAAGGGATTTCAAGTGATAGAGTGTCTAAAGAGCTGGGTTATCGTCGTAAACGCGGTGGGCATTTGCATTCAAAAATGCGTTTGTTGTCTTCACAGATGATTGCTTACTTAACGGATGATTTGTGGCGTACCAATGCGACTCATGCCAACGCTATGATGGCGCTGTTACAAGATGGTTTGAAAACCGTTCCGGGTGTAAAAATTAATACGCCAGCTCAAGCGAACATGCTGTTCTGTACCTTGCCCTTGCCAATGATCGACCATCTGCAAGCTGAAGGCTTTGGTTTTTATGGTGGTCGTTGGGAAGAAGGTGTGATCAGGCTGGTAACATCTTTTAGAACACCAAAAGAAGGTGTCGAGGCTTTTATAAAAAGTGCGAGACAGTTTGCAACTAAATAACCTATTTGTAGGTCTATAGTTGGGTACAGTGTGTTTGGGATAGTTGTACTAAGCGATTGTTGGTGACATTTGATACTCAACAGTGCCTACTGTAATGGCGATAAGTTTGTCGTTCCTCTTGTGTTCTTGTACGTGGTGATTCATAACATCATCAAAAGAATATAAGTTGGGTGTGTTTTGAAAATTAAGGATTCATTGTTATGGAAGAGTTATTAAGCTATATATTGAGCGTTCAGACTCTGGTACTTGTACTGGTGGTTGTACTACTAAAAACTTCGATCAAGTTTGTGCCGCAAAATCAGGCATACGTTATTGAGCGTTTTGGTAAGTACCAATCTACAAAAGAGGCAGGGTTGAATTTCATCTTTCCTTTTATCGATCGTATTTCTGCTGATCGCACGTTAAAAGAACAGGCGGTAGATGTGCCTGAGCAAAGTGCTATTACCAAGGATAATATTTCTTTGCGTGTTGATGGCGTATTGTATTTCCGTGTATTAGACCCTTATAAAGCAACGTATGGCGTAGAGAATTATGTCTTTGCAGTGACTCAGTTAGCGCAAACTACGATGCGTTCTGAGTTAGGTAAAATGGAATTGGATAAAACATTTGAAGAGCGCGATGTGCTCAACACCAATATTGTGGCGTCGATCAATGATGCAGCAGGTCCTTGGGGTATTCAGGTGTTGCGTTATGAAATAAAAGACATTGTTCCACCACAATCTGTGATGGAAGCAATGGAAGCCCAAATGAAAGCGGAACGTGTTAAGCGTGCTCAGATTTTGGAATCGGAAGGGGATCGTCAAGCTGCGATTAACCGTGCCGAAGGTCAAAAAGCGTCTGTGGTTTTGGCGGCAGAAGCAGATAAAGAAGAGCAAGTATTGCGCGCAGAAGGTGAGGCGAAAGCTATCGTTGCCGTCGCATCCGCTCAAGCCGAAGCCCTTCGCCAAGTAGGTGAAGCGGCCGCGACCGAAGAAGGTCAAAAAGCCATTCAGCTTGATCTTGCAAGCAAAGCCATTGAAGCGAAACGCGCGATTGCCAAAGAATCGTCTGTTGTCTTGTTACCAGATGGCGCAACGGAAGCTTCTGCTGTAGTCGCTCAAGCAATGACGATTATCCAGAAAATGACGAAAGGGAGCTAGCTATGGATATCATTGCCAATAATCTTGCCCAAAGCTTGTTTATTGTTGGTTTGATTCTATTGGTCATCGAAGTCGCTGTTTTGGGCTTTTCTACCTTTGTGCTGTTCTTTGTTGGTTTAGCTGCTATGACGACCGGTGCTTTGGTTTATGTTGGTGTATTGCCGAATAGTTTGCTGAGTGCTTCTTTTAGTACTGGTGTGATGACCGTATTGGCCGCGTTAGTATTGTGGAAGCCATTGAAGCGCATGCAATCTAAGGTGAGCACCAAAAAAGCCAAAAGCGAATTTACCGATCATCAGTTCTATTTGAAAGAAGCTGTATCGCCAACCCAGTCTCCTAAGTACCACTATTCCGGTATTGAATGGTCTTTGGTAAGTGAAGAACCCATTGAAGCTGGAACGAAAGTAGAAGTGACTGAGGCCGAAGTAGGCAAATTGCATATCAAAGCGATTAGCTCTAAGTAAACGCCTTTAGTTCTTAATTAAAGAAACGCCAAGTATGCCGGTTGTGAACCGAACATGCTTGGTGTTTTTTTATGGCTTTGGATGGGAGGCAAAAGCTAGCATTCAGTGATAGAATTGCTTGTAACGTGGATAGGAGTGATGCATATGTCTGACGCATTAAAAACCGTACTGGATAATATGGAGCAATTAACGCCTAGTGAAAAAGCTTTGGCAGCTCATTGTCTTTTGTCTTCTCTTGAAGGTGAGCCGAGTAATGATGTTGAGTCGGTTTGGTTGGCATTAGCAGAGGATCGCAGCAATGCTTTGTTGTCTGGCGATGTAAAGGCAGTAAGTTGGGAGGAAATTAAGGCTCAAGTTGTAAAATAATATGTTGAATTTAACCTTTCATCCTGATCTCAGTCAGGAAATTAAATCCTCCTATGATTGGTATCAACTTCAAGCCAAAGGGCTTGGTGATGATTTTATTAAAGAGCTTGAACCTGCATTCAAAACAATTCTGGCGCTTCCTCGAACTTGGCCCAAGTTCGGTGCAAATCATCATAGATTTTTATTATCTCGTTTTCCTTTCTCTGTCATTTATCAAGTGCATTCAGATAACCTTTATGTGATTGCCATCATGCATAACAGTAAAAATCCGGGCTATTGGTTGAAAAGAGGTTAATTGGTGCTTTTTGCACTGGTGATTTTTTGTGGCAACCAGAATGAAATAACACTGGTAAGTATAAGAAACCCACAAGACACCCAAAGGCAGGCGATTAAGCCAAAGTCTTGGTAAATCCATCCTGATAAAATTGTGCCGATGAGTCGTCCCATGGCGTTGGCCATGTAGTAAAAGCCCACATCTAATGACACGCCATCTTCACTGGCATAGTGAACGATTAAATAGCTATGTAAGGATGAATTGATAGCAAACATCACGCCGAATATTATGAGTCCGCTCAATAGAATCCATAATGTGTGATCAAAATTCTGTAAACCAATCGCGATGGCTGCTGGAATAGCGCTAAGCAGCATGGCCCAAAATCTGGCTTGCTTGCCGCTGGGTGTTTGCTGTTTTTTCTTACCCGTTATATGTGGAGCGAGGCTCTGAACTATGCCATAGCCGATGACCCATAAGGCCAGGAAGCTGCCGACACGCCAGTGATCCCAGTCAAATTGGCTCGACAAATACACTGGCACTGCAATGACAAACCATACATCCCGAGCGCCGAACAGAAAGAGGCGAGCCGCAGATAGGATATTGATTTCAGCGCTTTTAGAAAACATCTGCGAGAATTTCGGTTTATTTTTTGCCTTGCCTAAATCCTCCCGAAGTAGATATAAGCTGGCGAGCCAAACGATGCCAAGAGCAATGGCCATGGTTAAAATGGCATTATGAAAACCAATAGCGCTGAGTAAAAAACCACCGAGGAAAAAGCCCACGCCCTTGAGGGCATTTTTTGAGCCGGTTAGTAGAGCGACCCATTTGTACAAGGTACCGCTGGCATTCTTCGGTACAAGTGTTTTGATGGCACTTTTGGCGCTCATCTTGTTGAGGTCTTTGGCGATACCCGACAAGGCTTGTGCAGTCATCACCCAAGGAATGGTTAAAAAGCTGGTGGGTAATAAGAGCATAGACAGGGCAACCACTTGCATTGCGAGGCCAATGTTCATGGTGCGGTTGAGTCCCCATTTCGCCCCAAGCCAGCCACCAAAGAGGTTGGTAATAACGCCAAAGAATTCGTAAAACAAGAAGAGCAAAGCGATGTCTAATGCGCCATATCCCAGCTGGTAGAAGTAGAGTACGACCAGCATGCGCAACGCGCCGTCGGTCAAAGTGAAACTCCAGTAATTGCCGGTGACGATAAGGTACTGGCGAACGCTTTTTGGTAATTTTGACAGCATTGGTTGTTTTCGCTTTGCTCTTTATATTTTTTCAGGTGTGTTGGTTATTTTTGAAATTTAAGGTCTAATCTGCCAACTTTCCGCATTAGTTCGGCGGTGCGGTTAGCGTAGCCCCATTCGTTGTCGTACCAAACATAGAGTTTTACTTGGGTACTGTTTATCACCATGGTGCTGAGTGCGTCGATGATGCAAGAGCGTGGATCGGTACGGTAATCAATTGATACTAATGGGCGGACTTCGTAGCCAAGGATGTTTTTTAATTCGCCTTCGCTGGCGGTTTTGAGTAGTTGATTGATTTCTTCTTCTGACGTCGGACGTTTCATTTCAAACACACAATCGGTCAAAGATGCGTTGGTCAAGGGCACGCGAACAGCGTGGCCGTTTAGTTTGCCTTTTAGTGCTGGAAAAATATGCGTAATAGCGGTTGCAGAGCCTGTGGTGGTTGGAATCAAACTGCTGCCACAAGAACGAGCACGGCGTAAATCTTTGTGCGGCGCATCAATGATGGTTTGTGTGTTGGTGATGCTATGGATTGTCGTCATAGAGCCATGTTTGATGCCAATGGCATCTTGCAAGACTTTAACTATTGGTGCGAGTGAGTTAGTGGTACAAGACGCTGCGGTGACGATAGGGTGCAAGCTTGGATTGTAGTCGCTATCGTTAACACCCATGACGATATTCAGTACGCCATCTTCTTTGACTGGCGCGGTTACCACAACGCGTTTTACGCCTTGGTCTAAATAGGCTTGTAACGCTGCTTTGGTCTTCATCACGCCTGTCGCTTCAATGACTACATCGCATTGTGACCAATCTGTTTCTGCTATCGTACGATTTTGTGAGCAAGTGATGGTTTTGCCATTCACAATGATATTGTTGCCTTCGCTGCTTGCCTCGTTGTGCCAGCGACCATGAACCGAGTCGAAGTTAACCAAGTGAGCGAGTGTGGCTGCATCACCTTTTAGGTCGTTGATTTGCACAAACTCTATATCGTTCCAGTCAAAAGCTGCGCGAAAAGAAAGTCGTCCCATACGACCAAAGCCGTTTATTCCTACTTTAATAGTCATTGTGTTGTCTCAAATGCATGATGAAAATTAGATGTTTAGCAGCAAGTTCCAGTACGTTTTGGCCTGCCACCCATGGTTTCGAGCTGATCTATGTTGTCTTTTAGCCACAAAATTTGGTTGTCTAGTGTGGTTTGTAAGACACTCTTCGCCCAATTGGGCAGTTCTGGGTGCAATTGATAAAACACCCATTGTCCTTGTCTTCTATCACTTAGAACGCCATTTTTTCGTAGCTGGGCAAGGTGGCGAGATATTTTAGGTTGCGTTTCATTTAGTGCTTCGGTGAGTTCGCAAACGCACAGTTCTTGATATTGAGTTATGAGTAATAGGCTTCGCAATCGAGTGTCATCGGCGAGCGCTTTGTAGAAATGATCGGGCTTCATTGTAAAAAACACATCAGTTAATGTTGATAGAAGTGTATGTGGAAAAACATATATATGCAAAACCATATATTAAAATTTCGAACATTTAACAAAAAGTTCATCTATTATTTTGGCTGGAAGTGGAAAAATCGAAGGCAATAAAAAGGGCAAGTTCCGAGGAAGTCGCCCTTGATGGATATTGCTTGATGAGTATAGTTTGATAGAAATTGAATGCTCTAACGCAAAATCAAAAGTGGAATATCGCTCTCAATTATCATCTTGCTGGTGTTGCTGCCAACAAAGAATTGACGAACTTTAGAGTGGGCATACGCGCCCATTGCCATGAGTTCGATTTGGTTCTCTTCACGGTATTGAGTCAGCACTGGATAGATCTTTCCTAGAATGATAGATGCCGTGACGTCAAAACCTTCTTCTTCCAAACGTTGATGAGCTTCTTCTAATTTTGCTCTGCGCTCAGGTGTCGCTTCTCCTGCCATGACGAGATGGCAAGGTAGGCCAAGCAGTAACGGGCTTTGCGCGATACGTGCGATCGCATTATCTGCAGCTTCACGACCATCGTAAGCAATCATAAAGTTTGTTGGCGCTTTAAATTTGCCGACGCTGATTAAGATTGGACGATGCAATGTGCGAGCGACTCGCTCAATGTGAGAGCCAATGGTGTGAGCACTTTGCGTATGACCGCTGCCACAACGACCCAAGACGATAAGCCGAGATTCTTCCTCAAGGTCGAGGAGGTTGTCGACTAAATCGCCATGACGCTGCAGCAATTCGATTTGCTTGGCGCCAGCCTTATGAGCAAATTCTTTGGCGTTTTCGAGCACCAGCTTGCCATGCTCTAAGGCTAATTTAGCGCGTTTAGCATCCAGGGCAACAAGCTCTTCTAGCAGATGTTCTCGGCTGCCTAAGCCAATTGAACCAGAAAGATCGTCATCGGTTCTCACCGCTTCTTTTTCCAAGGAGTGCATCAAGGTTAATGGCGAGCCCATTTGCTTGGCCGCCCACACGGATGCGGTGGTGACACACTCAGATAGAGAAGAACCATCGATACAAGCTATTATGTTAGTCATGTTGCACTCCTTGTTATTATTCGAGGGTGTTTTAGTGACCACCCATTACTTTTTCGACTTCCTCAGGATTGTTGTGAACCCCAAATTTATCGACGACTGTTGCACTGGCTTCGTTCATTCCTACCAGTTCAACCTCGGCACCTTCGCGACGGAATTTAATTACTACTTTATCCAAAGCGGATACGGCTGTGATGTCCCAAAAGTGTGCATCGGTTAAATCAATCGTAACTCTTTCAACCGCTTCTTTAAAATCAAAAGACGCATTAAATTGATCTGACGACGCAAAAAACACTTGTCCGATGACTTTATAAGTACGATGACCTGTTTGTTCGCCTTGCTCGTTTTTCACCACCATAAAGCGGCCGATTTTGTGAGCAAAGAACAAAGATGCCAGCAGCACACCGACAAATACACCGATTGCCAAGTTGTGTGTGGCAACCACAATAGAAACGGTAGCTAACATTACAATATTAGTCGATAACGGGTGTTTTTTCAGGTTGATGATGGATTCCCAAGAAAAAGTACCAATCGACACCATGATCATCACGGCAACCAAAGCGGCCATTGGGATTTGACTAATCAGATCGTCTAAGAAAACCACCATGATCAACAATAAGAAACCAGCAATAAAGGTAGAAAGACGACCACGACCACCAGATTTTACGTTGATAACGGATTGTCCAATCATGGCACAACCAGCCATGCCACCCAACAGGCCTGAAGCAATGTTGGCAACACCTTGGCCTTTACACTCGCGGTTTTTGTCACTACCTGTATCCGTGAATTCATCAACAATGGTTGCTGTCATCATTGATTCCAACAAACCGACCACAGCAAGGCCAAGTGAGTAAGGTAAAATGATCATTAGGGTTTCTAGGTTTAACGGAACGTCTGGCCATAAGAAGATAGGCAGAGTATCGGGTAGTTCGCCCATATCGCCAACGGTACGAATGTCTAAACCGTACACCATCGCAAAAGCAGTCAGTACGACGATACATACTAATGGTGAAGGGAATGCTTTACCGATGATAGGAAGGAGTGGGAATAGATAAATAATACCCAAGCCCGCAGCTGTCATGGCGTACACGTGCCAAGTAACATTGGTTAGCTCAGGTAACTGTGCCATGAAAATCAAAATGGCTAAGGCGTTTACAAAGCCAGTTACGACGGACCGCGAGACAAAGCGCATCAATGCGCCGAGCTTTAAATACCCCGCAATGATTTGGAATACGCCGGTAAGCAAGGTTGCGGCAAGTAAATATTCTAAGCCATGCTCTTTTACCAAGGTCACCATTAACAGCGCCATCGCACCCGTGGCGGCGGAGATCATTCCAGGGCGACCGCCAACAAATGAGATAACCACGGCAATACAGAAAGAGGCATACAAGCCTACTTTAGGATCAACGCCGGCGATTATGGAAAATGCAATCGCTTCTGGGATCAAAGCAAGCGCAACCACGGTGCCAGCGAGAGAGTCGCCTTTAATGTTTGAGAACCAGTCTCGTTTTATCGTATCGATCATGTATTACCTTCTGAATAAATTGGAGCAAATAAGCAGTCGCTAATTCTTATTGGCGGTTTGCTTTATAGGCTTTTTATCTTGTTAGCCGTTTTTTATAAAAATGAGTTCGAAATATTGCGCCATGATTAGGGCTATGCGAAACACTCCCATAAAGGCTCATTGAGTGAGTCCTAGAGACTCTGAAATAGGTATCGTGCAGCGTTTGACTCTTACGTGCTTAAGATCTGTGCCCGAAAGAACAGAAATTATAAAGAGTTGATTTATGCATAGCAATGACAATGGAGCAGAAGGGCTGCGGTATTTAGGGAGGAAGCTAAAAAAGAACCAAAAAAGGATGGAAAATGTTAAAAAAGTGGACTGACTGTACCAAGGTACAATAGCTACCTTGCCTTTTCTGCCCTATCTTGAGAGTAATTATAGAACTATTACGACTTACTTTTAGTCTTCTTTTTAGGGAACGTATCATGAGCGACAGTCAAGCACCATTTGCAACACTAGGCAACGCGATCGGCTTTATCACTAAGTTAACCGGCTCAGTGACGATTCAATCCATTGATGGCCAAGAGCGTGTGGTGAAAATCGGTGACGCGGTTTTCTTTGGCGAGACTGTTGTGACGGGCAGCAATAGTAGTGTGACTATAGCCTTCGTTGATGGTACCGAAGTGGTTATTGGTGGTGACTCTATTGTCGAGATAACTGATGAAATCTACAACACAGGAGATAACGAAGATCTGGTTGCAGACTCATCCACAGACGTAGACGCGCTACAAGATGCCATCTTAGCGGGTGATGACCCTACCTTAGTTCAAGAAGCTCCGGCAGCAGGTGAGGCTATAGGTGAGCAGCAACGTGTCGATGTCGATATTGATCGAAATGATAACACTGCACTTCCTACTTTTGGTAATGACTCATCAAGTGCTTTGCCAACATATGGCTATGATACAAGCGGAAATGGTGGTGGGCCAACTACACAAACTCAAGATACCACACCTTCAACGTCAAATAGAACGATTCCAGTAACAGGTAATGTTCCGGCAATTGCAGGTACTGTCACGGTTAGTTCTATCACTGAAGATGATGTTGTAAATAAAGCTGAAGCGAATGGAACTATAACTGTAACAGGTACAGCTACTGGTGGAGATATTTCTCAAGGTGATCAAGTTGTCTTGGTCATTAATGGCGTAACTTACACAACCACCGTTAGCTCAACTGGTACTTGGTCTGTTGGGGTTGCTGGTTCGGATTTGGCGGCGGATACAGAATTTGATGCAGTTGTAACATCCATTAATAGTTCTGGAAATACAGTTGAGAGCACAGGCTCATCGACTCATGCGGTTGATATAGCAATTAGTACACCAATTATTGATTTGGTCTCAGCAAGTGATACTGGTGATTCTTCAGTCGACAATCTAACAAATGACACCACCGCCACATTCACTCTTTCTAACATTGATAGTGATGTGACCCTTGTTGAAGTATTCAGCGGCACAACAAAATTAGGTAACGCAGTACAAGCAGCAGATGGTAGTTGGAGTTTTACAGCGACTAATGGGCAATTAGCTGAAGGTGCTAACACTCTTACCGTTAAAGTGACTGATAATGCTGGYAATACAGMGACTTCTACTCCACTAGATGTCACTTTAGATACGCAAGCAAGTGCCTCTATTAGCATTGATACAATAGCTGGTGATGATGTACTTAATGCTATTGAGGCGAGTGGTACTGTAACGATTACAGGGAGAGTGGATGGTGATGCTGCTGAGGGCGATACAGTTACACTTACCATTAACAATGTGCAATACACAGGTTTTGTAACTAGTGATCTTACTTATAGTATTGATGTAGCGGGTAGTGATTTGGCTGGTGATGCTAATCATGTAATTAGCGCAAGAGTTACTGGTACCGATGCTGCAGGTAATGAGTTTACTGCTACATCAGAGTCAACTGACGGCACGTATCAAGATAAAAGTACCGTCATTGCTAGTCTTGATGACAATGGATTCACTCCTGAAGGCGAAGATGCAATTTTCACCTTGTCACTCAACCAAGCTTCTCCAACGGATGTTACCGTTAAATTATCGACATCCTTTAATACTGCAAGTGCTGATGATATTGGCACCATGACCGCGAGTTATGTGGATGAAAACGGTCAAACTCAATCATTGGCGATTGGTTCTGATGGTTCTCTTACGGTTCCTGCTGGCGTCACGAAAGTTACTTTAAATGTTCCTACTATTAATGATTCTGTTTATGAAGGTAACGAGAAATTTACTATCAATTTAGAAGGTGTGACTGGAGTTATCGCCTTTGATAGTGCAACGACCACGATTATTGATGGTGATGGTGTACCGACAGTTAGCGGTGTGAGCTCGGCGGTAAATGCCGATGGAAACGCTGTGATTGAAGGTGAAAACGCGGTGTTCACCGTGAGTCTAAGCAACGCGAGCAGCATGGCGCAAACGTACGAATTCAGCTTGACGAACGGCACGGCGGGCAGCAATGACTACGATACAGATCTATCACATGTGACGTTTAGTAATGGAGTTACTTACAATTCCAGCACAGGAAAGATTACTGTGCCAGCAGGCGTTACTGAGTTTGAAGCGACAGTATCAACGACAGATGACGGCATCAATGAAGGTAGTGAAACCTTTACTTTGAATGTAGGCGGTGTGTCTGGTGCTGCAACCATTATAGATAATGACCTTTTAGCTCCAACAGTGACGATTACTGAAGATATCAATAATGATGGTTTAATCAATAAAGCTGAATTATCTGGTGATGTTGATGTGAAGGTGAGCGTACCAGCGGGAGCCTTGGTAGGTGATACCATTACAATAACTGATGGCACTACACCCCAAAGCATTGTTTTAACCGCTGCACAAATA
>NZ_PTXN01000023.1 GCF_012726345.1 Marinomonas sp. UCMA 3892 | reverse complement strand
CGCCTTGGCTCACACCTCGAACGCATGCTTCCAATTCAAGACCGGATTGGATGCCAGGCTTCCCCAGTTACTGCACTGACGCCCTGTTAACAATGCCACCCTCAAACACAGCCTAGGTCTGACTGAGTATCGGGCTTTGCGCTATTTTGCACGCTTACCCACCTAAACTGCCGAAGCAGGTTCACTTGCGTTGTGTACTGTTAACTTCCTATCGCTTCCTTCAGACCCTGCCGTTGGCCAGCAACGCCCTTGCGATTCGGATTCTCTTCCCCCCAGTCGGGGTGAGACAGGTTTCTTACAACCTGACGGGTTTGCCAGCTTCGCTGGGCAAACAAAAAAATGGCGATGTCCTGAGACATCGCCATTTTTTAGACTGCACAAGTAAAAGAGCGATTATGCCGTAGCATCTTTTGCTTGAAGAGTTTCTTTTTTAGCAACGTCATCATCAGGAAAGAGCGTCGTATCAATCAAGCTGACACTTCTTAATGAACGCACTCCTGCGCTTAATAATACAGTTGCTGCTGCACAACCAAAGCCAAGCGCGACCAAGCCCATGACTGGCGATAGCATTTTTACAATCACACCAATGCCTAATGCACCAGCAGAATCGCCTACCACATCTTGCGCTGTCCAGAAGCTACCAATTCGCCCTAACATATGATCGGGAGTATGACCTTGTACAATGGTGTATTGCAGCAAACCACCAATCGACCCTAGATAACCAAACACCGCCAAGGCAAGCAGCATCAACACTAAATGTCCCATAAACCCCAACGCAGAGACACACAAAAAGGAGAAAAACGCCGTGAACAGCATAACCATACCTGGCCTCTTCGCATGACGAACCCAACCGCTAGTAAGTGCTCCTAAGGTCGATCCTACAGGCACCGCGGCGTACATGAGCCCCACCTCAAACGCCCCGCCACCAAACGCGGTTGCCGCTAAAGCAGGAAATAAAATACGAATTGATTTGGTGACTGCTTCTAGCGTACCCAAGGCAACAACGGCACGAATAACTTTATGCGTAAATACAAAGCTAAATCCGTCCATTAAAGAGCGAATCGGGTGTTCTTGAGGCCCACCTTCTTGCGGCTTCATGTTTGGCAAAGTAACCAAGGTAATTAAAGTACAAAGCGTACCTATCGCAGCCAAGGTATAGTTCCATGTCACCCCAAATGACACAATTACCACACCGGCAATGGCGGGTGAAATGACGGAACCAATTCGCACAATCAACATGCTCAATGCACCCGCTGTTGGCAAATTTTCTCGCCCGACTAAATGAGGAATAGACGCCATTAATGCTGTCATTCCAATCGCACTGAAAAAACCGTCCCAAAGGGAAATGGCATAAACGGCCCATAGACTTGGCTCTGACAAATACGCATTGGCTGCAAGCAAAACAAAACCAACACCGCAAATAAAGCGCGAAAATAGAATCAGCCATTTGCGGTCCATTCTGTCAGCTAAAACACCTCCTAGCATCAAACCGACAAACATCCCCATTCCATCTAACGCCACGGCAAAACCAACCTGTAAACTGGATCCCGTTAACTCATATATCTGTACCGGCACAGCAACATTTAGCATCCCAATGCCCAACACAGACATCAGCCGAGCAATGAAAATAGCACGAAAGTTTCTGTTGGTTTTTAGCAAACTAAAGTCCAACATGATATTTGATTTAGACATAACGACTCTTTAAATCTGGCGCGACAGTTTGCCGCGCTCTAATACGTTTGAAGTTGTTGTTTTGAAGCTATAGCTCTGAGACCAATTGGTTAAAAACAGGACCCAGCGCAGTAAGCGCTTCAGGCGATAAAATATCTTCATGCGCAAAATCAAAATGATGCTCTTCGAGCTCATCGACATAAGGCGCCCATGCTGCCTGAATATTCATCTTCTCTGGCACGGTTTTATCTGCCACAAACAAAACAGCTTTGCCTTGATAACGCTGCGTTTTTGCCTTTGAAAGTAAAGCTACCGAGTCGGCATAGTTCTGCACAATATCGGCAAACATGGCATCTTGCGCCTCTTCAACCTGCTCATCTAAAATATCTTCTGATGTATCCATGAACTTTGCCCTCTCTCGTTCAACTTCATGCTGTATTTCAGCATCAACAGATTCGGACCAATCTTGCTCGTCGGGTGGATAAGTATCCAACAACCCAAGAAAGCTCACCTCCTCGCCTATTGCTTGTAATCGAACCGCCAGAGCGTGTGCAATGACACCGCCTAAGGAGTAACCAATCAGCCTGTAGGGCCCTGTTGGCTGCCTCTCTCTTAGCACTTTAAAGTGCTGTTCGATAACACCGTCCATATTAGTTTGTGCTGCAATGGGCCCATCTGGCCGTGGAGACTGCAAACCAATCATGGGAGAAGTGTGCGATAGATAACGAGCAAAGCCAGCATATTGCCAAGCAAAACCAGACGCAGGATGAATACAAAAAATAGGTAAGCCAGTACCCTCTTTTATCGGTAACACCGCGCCAAAGCCAGATAGATCGCGACTTTGTGTCGGATCTTGATTGGCAATTACCAGGGCTAACGATTCAATAGTTGGAGACACCATAATCTGCCCAACCGTAATATTTAGCTTCAACATCTTACGCAGCTCTGAAACCAAACGCACTGCCAAAATCGAATGACCGCCCAAGGTAAAGAAATCATCACTCGCATTAAGATCTGTCACACCCAATATCTTAGAAAAAGCATTGGCTATTTCAGTTTCAAGACCTAATTTGAGTGGCCTTCCTTTTTTCGCCCCTAAAAACTCAGATGGCTGCGGTAAGGCTTTTCGGTCAAGCTTTCCATTCGCACTTAACGGCATAGTGTCCAATTGCAATACAGCAACAGGCACCATATGAGCAGGTAATAAGTCACTCATCGAGGAGCGAATCTGCACGGTGTCCAACTCGCCTGAACGACTAGTGACATAGGCCACCAATTGACGAGCATCAGCGCCCATAGCGCTATTGTCTTGGCCTAATGTTTTCGCCACAACAACAGATTGATCCACGCCTATTTGCGCTGCGAGCACTTGTTCTATCTCACCTAGCTCTATGCGCTGACCGCGAATTTTCAGCTGATCATCACTTCGACCAAGGTATTCAACAGCCCCACTGTCTAACCAACGAACCACATCACCAGTACGATACATACGCCCACCATTGGCTTCTGGGTCAGCCACAAAGCGAGTAGCGCATAATTCAGGCCGATGCCAATAGCCATCCGCTAGCTGTACACCACACAGATATAAATCCCCAGCAACACCAATAGGTACTGGACGTAGGAAGTTATCCAGTATCCGCAGTTGAGTATTCCAAACGGGATAACCAATAGGCACCCCAACTCCTTTTAATTGAGCCAAATAGTGACCAAAAGCAGGATAATAAGAGACATCCACTGCGGCTTCTGTTGGCCCATATAAATTATGAAGTTCGCAACCAACGCTTACTTCGAATTGCTTTGACAATTCAACAGGCAAGGCCTCACCACTGCAGAAGACCCGTTTTAAACGATGACAAGTGTCTGAGTTTTCGCCGTCTAAGGAAGACACAAATGCTGCCAACATGGAGGGAACAAAATGCAAAGTCGTTATCTTATTGTCAGTAATCAATTGTTGTAATTGAAGCGGATCACGATGAGACTCTGGCGGTGCCATGTGCAATTTGGCTCCAACCATAGCACTCCAAAAGAACTCCCAAACCGACACATCAAAGCTGCAAGGTGTTTTTTGTAGAACAACATCGTCCGAGGTCAGCGGATATTGGTTTTGCATCCACAAAATACGATTCACTATAGCTTGATGAGAAACTAAAACCCCTTTCGGCCGACCCGTTGAGCCCGAGGTATAAAGCAAATATGCGGCTTCATTTACTCTTAAAAGGGGTGCATTCCAGTCATCTAGCACTCGCTGTAATTCAAAACTTTCAGCTGATCTAATCGGTGAATCATAAAAGTACTGTTTGCTAGCCGTCACAAAGCGACTAGCTTCGCTTGCTAATGTAATCAATGCTGCTGGTTTAGCATCCTCCAGCATGTAATTTAGTCGATCATCTGGATATCCCGTATCAAGCGGAAGATAAGCAGCACCCACTTCAATAGTCGCCCACAGGGCAAGACTTAACTTAACAGAACGAGGCAGCGCAACCGCCACAACATCACCAGATTGAACACCTAAAGATTGTAGTTCTTTGGCCAGCGTAACAACTTGGTAACGAGCCTCTAAATACGTTAATTGATACTCATCATCAGATATACAAACCTGATGTGGTGTCAGACTAACCTGCTTCATTAAACCATCACGGAGCGTCATTCTAGGTAAAGTCTGAAAAGTGTCATTCACGCTTTTTGTTATCGCTTTTTCGGCTGGTAACCTAAGATCTAATGCTTGCTGTGGCGAATTGCCATCGCTTAACAACGAGGTTACTAAGCTATCGAAACGTTCTATTAGATCGTTAATTTCAGCGCCACCTCGGTACTCAAACAGTAAATTTAACTGTTCACTAGGCAATGCTAATACCGTCAATGGATAATGAGTGAAACCTCGGCTATACACTTCTGAAAGTCGAATCCCTTGGTATTCCTGAGCAAATAATTCTGTTTGCTCAGGAAAGTTTTCCACCACCAGCAAGGTATCAAATAAATTAGCATGTCCTCCTAAGCGTTGGATTTCAGCCAACCCCAATCCATCGTGTTCTAACAAACCAACTTGTTCATATTGGACTTGTTGCATTTGCTGCCATAAGGTCAATTCAGGCTGTAATTGCACACGGACAGGAACCGTATTGCTAAATAGCCCTATATGTTCTTCTATTCCCGCCACATCAGAAAAGCGACCAGAAACAGGTGTACCAAAGATCACCTCAGAACGACCTGTTAACGCCGAAAGTAGGTTAGCCCACAAGGTTTGCAACACACTATTTAAGGTAAGCCCTCTATGCTGATAAAAACCTTTGAGCTTGGCAAACTTATCCTCGGAAAGTGTCAGCGTATGAGTTGTTACCTGTGATGAAGGTGGTTTATCCGCAAATAGCAGCGTCGGCGTAGAACCCGCTAATGCTCCTTTCCACGCATCTCGCATCACCGTTTTATCTCTAGACACGAGTCGCTCAACGACCTGAGAATACGGAACTGGAATAGCTGGTAATTCAATAGCACTACTACCATAAGCTGTAAGCAAATCACGAATTAGGATAGGCGTTGACCAGCCATCAACGACCAAATGATGGGCATTTAAAAACAAGTAATGTTGATTATCTGACATACAAACTAAAACAGTATGCAGTAACGGAATGCCTGCTGACTGAAACGCCATAAAATCTCGATTGAGTTCTTCGTGCTCAATGTCCTGCAATTTTTTTTGTTGGGCAAGAACATCTTGATCCGTTAAATCAACTACCTGTAGTGGCACCCACGTTTTCCGCTCGCCACGTCGCCAAGGTAAAATTTGTAACGCGGTATTGCCTTGGGAAAAATCAAATAAGGCGCCGAGTTGAGGATGCCTTTTCATTACAGCGCCTAACGATGCTTTAAGACGCTCAGTGTCCATAACACCAGAAAATTTCAGACGTACTAAAGAGCTATAACTCGCATCGCTAGCATTACTTTCCTTTTCTAGTTGTGCATGAAAAAGTAGTCCTTCTTGCAAAGGTAAAGCGGGCAAAATTGCTTGTAAGGAGCCATATTGGCTTCTTAACCTATGTATGTTCTGCTCACTCAGATCCAAATTTTTCAGGTCTTCAGGCACCAAGGTGTCCGCCGCTATAGCTTGGTGCGTTTGAGCGAATTTACTCATAGACAACGTGGCATCAGATAACTGATTAATCAGTTCTTGGGTTTCTGCAGGAGAAATTTGTTGAACATCGTGATCCACATAAATGACTAACTGCGGAGCGCCCTGGCTTTCATCCACAAAAATATTTAGTTCCAACGCATAAGACGATTTCAGCTGATCGGATTGATGTACTTCAAAGGTGTCTTTAAAATAGCGTTCACCTTGAATCAGAGAAAGATCACCCTGCTGAAAACGACCAAGGTAGTTAAATAAAATTTGTGGTGCTGCTGTGTTACTACTCATCGCAAATATAGACGGAGTCTGATCAACTAAATAGTGTAACGCACCATAACCCACACCATCATTAGGCACTCTAAGCAGACTACTACGCACTAACTGTACGACTTCTTCATAAGGCGATTCTGGGTGATTAAGGTCAAATAATAGAGTGTCTTTTCCAGCCATACGCATCGGGTATTCAGCGGTAAACCAGCCTAAGGTTCGAGTTAAATCTAGCTCACCGATATCTGCGCGACCATGGGATTCCAGCATCATTGAGATATCTGTCTTCTTATATTGCCTAGCGAGAGCAATATATAAAACACTCAAAATAGCCTCTTGGGACTGACACTGGTATTGCTTGGGTATAACGCCTAATAAAAGTTCAGAAACATTCTCATCTAATAAAATCCGTTGATGCGCTCGCTCATTTGATGCTTCGCGCTCTACCAGTGGCTTGCCTTTTCGTTGCTCCAACCAATATGGTTGCTGGGACAACCAGCGAGGCATCTCATCTGCCAGAACCTTTTGCCAATCTATTAAGCTATTGGGTGAGGGGGATAAACTTGTATCTGAGTCATCCAATAAGCTCGCTATATCAGAAAAAAGAATTCGCCATGACATCCCATCTATTATCGAATGATGCATAACAAACACGGCTGCTTTTTTATTGTCAGCACTCAAATAGGCCACTCGCATAGCGGCAAAAGCTTCATTCGATTCAATGCGAACAAGCTGCTCGAAAGCATCGTCTGCCAATTTGGATAAACTTTCCTGTTGCTCAAATACCTTTACAGAAAAAGCATTTTCTGAAACGGCAATATCAAGGTGAGAAGCATGAACTTGAGCCGTAAGAATGCTATGAGCAGCAATCAATTTGGCAATAACCTGTTCAAAATGCTGATGTGACATAGAATCTGGTAAAGCAAAACATACGGCCTGAAAATAAGGCTGATTAAGACCCCCAGCTTCCTGCATCCAGTGATAAATTGGTAAATTCGATAGCTGACCGAATTGAACACTTGACGGCTTTTTTGCGACATTTAATCGTGATAACTGTGTTGCTATTGAACGGATTGTACGACTTTCAAAGACATCTTTTGCTCGTAAATAGTAGCCATCTTTTCGCGCTAAACTGCCTAAAGACATAGCGACAATACTATCGCCACCCAACGCAAAAAAGTCATCATCAATGAAGACACAATCTAGATTCAAAGCCTTCTGAACCCATTTGCACACTAGCGCTTCTTTATCGTTCTTTGGCAAGATTCCACGGCTGCGAATAATGACAGGGTCTGGTAAGGCTTTTCGATCTATCTTACCGTTTGTGTTTAATGGAAATTGCTCCAATAACGTCACAGTAGCCGGAACCATATACGAAGGAAGTTGACGAGACAAAGCATCTATCAAAGTTTGAACTTTGTTTTGTATTGCCTGCTCATCAGCAACCTTTCGATAGTGATCAAGTACGACATAAGCATCTAAACGATGTGTACTGCCCTGTTTATTGGCGACAACCAGACTGCTTTTCACATTTTCAAATGCGTTTAGAACCGTCTCAATTTCACCTGGTTCAACACGATGTCCGCGAATTTGCACTTGATGATCTATCCGCCCAATAAACTCAACCTGCCCACTCTCTAGCCATCTCGCCAAATCACCCGTTCGATACATCCTCTCACCCAATTTGAATGGATTAGCAATAAAGCGAGCTGCGGTTAACGAACTTTGATTTAGATATCCGTGCGCCAAGCCAGGTCCTGAAACATAGAGCTCTCCGGTGGTTCCAATGGCAACTGGCGATAGACTGGAGTCGAGTATATAGGATTCAGTATTGGCGATCGGACGGCCTATCACAACTTGATCCGAGTCTTTTATATCGGCTCCTAGGCTGTCTACCGTATTCTCGGTCGGGCCATAGTAATTTCTAACATTCAATGCTGGGTAACGTCGTGCTCGTTGCCATAAACGAGAAGATGGCGCTTCGCCACCAATGTAAATTAACTCAGGAAAGCACTTGGCTGGCTCTATTGTTTCAAGATCAAAAAGCTGACCTAGCACTGTGGGTGGAAGATCTGCGACATGAACTCGATGTTCATTAAAATACTGTTCAATAAGCTCAGGGTCCTTACAAATTTCATCGTCAACAATATGAAGGGTGTGCCCAAAGCACAGCCAATATAGCGAGTCCCAACTGGTATCAAATGAAAAAGAAGCAGTCAGTATGGCATTCACATTTGAATGCTTTTCTGCCAACGCCTTGCCATCGCGTAACCAATGGAAAAATGCTAAATTAACTAAACCTTTGTGAGCTATCGCCACCCCCTTTGCTTTTCCAGTCGAACCAGATGTGTACATGATATAAGCCAAGTCATCTGACGAAGGAAAATCAAACACGGCTTTTAAAGGGTCTTGTTGATCTACTGATTGTATAAAACTGTCATCATCAACCGACAAAACACGTGTTCTGTCAGACACGTTAAAGCCATAAGCATCACAAGTAATCAATAACTGAGGAGCAGAGTCTTCTAGCATCCAATGAATGCGTTCTTCAGGGTAAGTCGGATCAATCGGTAAATAATGTGCACCAAGACCCATGGTCGCGAACATGGCGTAAACCATGCGTTCGTCTCGCGGTAAAGCCAGTCCAACACAAGCGCCTTTTTTCACCCCAAACTCACTCAACACTTGCGCCCATTTTGCGACATTGTCATGTAATTGTGCGAAGCTAATCGACCGTTCTTTCACCACTAACGCCGGTATAGGTGCCAAAGAATTATCTAACCCATGAAACTGTTCAATCAAACTCACATAGTGACTATTAGATGCCACTACGCCCTTCTGCCAACGTTGAATCTGCAATTGCTCAGAGGTTAGTAACGTTGAAACATCGGCAATACGAGTATCAGAATCTCTTAAAAGTCTTTCAGCAAATTCTTCAAAGCGCTGCAGATGCCTATTTAACGATTCGATATCGTATTTTTGATCATTACCCACCCACTCTATATGAAGATCGCCACTGTCAAAGTGCAAACCGAAATCCAGATCTTCAACAGGCCCAGCTGCAAGGTGTTCTATTTTTGCCGAGACCTCACCAAACGAGAGATCATAATCAAACAGCCGCAAGTTTAATGTTGGACCATATAAGGCTTCTCCAACGCGATTCAAATCACGAGAAATTTGCTCAGCATTGTATTTTTGGTGCTTGCGTATGGCTTTCAAAATTTGTTTTATTCGTCGCGCCAGCTCAAAAATACCGTCGTCTAGATGCCCTTCAATAATGACAGGCAACACATTCACCACTGGCCCAAGCGCACTTAAAGAAACACTACCAACGCGCCCCATAAATGGTAACCCAATTGGAACTCGCCATTGCCCCGTCATTCGAATCAAATACGCTGAGATCAATCCCATTGCCAAGTCAGCAGCTGTAAGATTAGAAAAGGGGAATCGATCTAGACAGCTTTGTAATTTCTCCCCACCAATACGGCCATTTACTCTAATTAAGCGCTGGGATACCGAAGCACTTTTTGCATCCGTCGATACTTCACGATTAGATAAACTGATCATGTTAGGTAAATCGGCACAGTATTCGGCCCAGAAGGCTTTGTCATGCAAGTATTTATCTGATTTCTTATAGGCTTGCTCTTCCTCTACTACCTTATAAAACGAAGCATAAGGTGTATTCGAAACCGTTTTTTGCAGAACAAGCGCCTGATATATGCTCGCTACTCTGGCAGTAAAGGCATTAAAGCTAAACCCATCTAGCATGATATGGTGAAAGCGTTGATACCAAACATACAGCTGATCGGACAGTTTAAACACAATTTGGCGAACTAATGGCATAGTCGAAGACAGCGTCAACTCTGCATCCAAATCTTGCTGAATAAGCGAGTCCATATAAGCTTGTCCATCACTTTCATTCGAGATGTCCAACCTTTCAGGAGTAATATCTAGGTCACTGCATTCCAGCTGTTGAGTCGGAACACCATCGTATTCACGATAAACAGCCCATATAGTATCAGCCTCTTTAAGCCCTAACTGAATCGCTTCCAATAAATGCTGAGAATCCAGATCACCCTTAATATGAACCTTATGTGCAATGGTGAAAGCATTACGTTGAGAAGAAATATGATCAGCCATCCATATGCCCATTTGCACATCAGTAAGGGGCACAACCGAACTATCCACTAAGCCTATTGATTTGTTAATACGCGATGCAATGTTATTTTCCATAATAAACTTCTTTAAGAACCGCTAGAAAGTGAAGGGGAATTTTGCGGGCGAATATCCGTCCAATTCGTTTCGACATACTCAAGACAATTTTCACGAGAACTCGGTCCAAAAGCCTGTTGCCAACCTGGTGGTATTGCCTTAAAAAGTGGCCATAAACTGTGCTGCTTCAGTGCATTCACCAAGACCAAAAACGCCAATGAATCATCTTCAAATGGGTTAATTACTTCATTACTCATTTTTTACTCCCTGTTAATTCAATAAAGTTAGGATCTAGCTGGCATTAAATGTCGCAAACCATCAATAAGGCCTGAGCGCCATGACAACCAATCATGCCCACCACAAACTACCTCGTAATGCACCCGACCACCTTTTTGCCGAATCGCTCGATAAGTCGCTTCGTTATATAGGCACATATCTGCTTCGCCACTTCCCACATTCAAAAAAACTTGTAAATGAGAAACGCTTATTTGATTTTTTAGGATTTGGTCAGCCAGGCTATTTGCAGGTACATTCTTAATCCATTCGTCACTAGAAGTCGTATCATTAGGTGCTCGCATCCGACTGTCTTCTGGCCACCAAAAGGAGCCAGATAAACTAATCACTTTAGAAAAATACTTTGGAAAGGTAATACCTGCGTACAAAGCAGAAAGCCCACCTAAACTCTGACCAGCAA
This sequence comes from Marinomonas sp. UCMA 3892, assembly GCF_012726345.1. Lineage (GTDB taxonomy): Bacteria > Pseudomonadota > Gammaproteobacteria > Pseudomonadales > Marinomonadaceae > Marinomonas. The sequence goes on along the minus strand of NZ_PTXN01000023.1, from coordinate 53,627 downwards.
CAAGAAAATCAGTAACAGAACAATCGTCTACTGCAAGCATTGACGTTACTATTGGCAAAAGTTCATCTAACAAAGACTGCCAAAAAGAGTGATGACAACTCAGCTCTTTCCAGCGAGTTGGCCCATCAATTGAAGGCACCAAAAGATAATGAGCAGATGCTATTTTAAAGGTATCTGTTAAATACTGGAGAACCGATAGCGTGCCACTTGGCGCTCCCCATTTTTGTCCATCAAGCAATATAACCAATGGTGCGTCACTAGTTGCAGTCGAGAAAAGCCAAACTGTTCGCTGATTACCCAGATTAGTTGAAGACCAATTGATGGCATGAACTCGACTCACCGGAATAGCATTCAACTCCCCACGATCCCATTCCTGCCAACCCAATGCAGTTGTGGCTTTAGGAAGATGAAGCGGTGAACTTATCCCCCACCCCGAAACCAATTCAGGTAATGGATTTAATGGATCAGAAATCTGATTAACGGCAACAGACATCCACCAAGCACGTTGCGCTTCTCTAGAACCATCGCCCGTTTGTCGCACAGAATCTGGCAACTGGTGCTTTTCGATCGGAATAAAGGAATAACTGCCTCGCCAGCTAGAATCGACCTGTAACTCTCCCAACCACACATCCGTACCACTTATTCGATGTAAGCAAACAGGTTCCCAACTGTGATGGTCTGTCAACGAATTAACATCAAGCAACACACCAGCAATGCTTGATTCATATTCATTTCCTTGAGGATCTTGCCAGACAAACAACACTGAGCTGGTTTGCTCACTTTCCTCCTTTATAAAAGGCATACCTGTAGAACTGACGCTTTGCCACCAAACGTTGCTGCCAACCTGTTCTTGGCAAACACCAAAATATTCCAACCAAACTGGCAACACAGATTCCTGATTCAACACATTCATCCTTTATTTCAAAAATACGCTTAAATACTATTGCGAATCATTATCGTTATCAATAATATTAACAAACATTTACTTAACAATGCAAAAAGGAATAGCATGTCTCTCTTAAAGAAAAAACCATCAGTTCAATTCCCAAGCAACCTATCTACCGTCGCCCTAGCGGTCATTAGCATTAATGCGGCTTGTGTTTCATCAAATGCATTCGCGGAAGAGGTTAATGCATTACCAGCCTTGGTCGTTACTGGTGAAAAAATCGACAAAGACATTAAAGAAACAACAACAGCCGTTACCATTATTCATGGTAAAGATATTGCTAGTGGCGAAACTAAAGAGGTAAAAGAACTAGCAACGCAAGCACCAAACGTCGTCACTTCTGCATTTGGTAATGTCGCGATTCGAGGAATGAGTGGTAACGGAGCGGCTTCCGGTGGTTACGCCTTGATCACTGGCGCACGCTCTCGCGTCTCTACCGTAATTGATGGTGGAACCCAAGATTGGTCTGGCTATAATTTCACGCCAAGTGGTGTCTGGGACGCCCAGCAAGTGGAAGTCTTACGTGGCCCACAATCTACAACCCAAGGTACCAGTTCGATCGCAGGCGCAGTGGTAATAAAAACGAACGACCCGACCTTTACCAATGAGTCCGCTATACGAGCCGGACTTGAACATTACGAAAACGGAAATCTGAAATACAACTTAGGAGCGATGTCATCAGGTGCCTTAATTGACGATGAGCTGGCATATCGTATTACACTCGATGGCACTAAGGGCGAAGGTTGGATGAACTACGCTCAAGAAAACAATGAGCTAGACACTGGCCCCGACGTCAACGATGCAGAAAACTACAATGTACGCGGAAAATTGCTTTGGGAGCCTGCAAGTAACCCGAACTTAACTACGAAATTAACCGTTGAACATCACAAGTATGAAGGAGAGTACTTAAGCTGGGCAAATGATGAAAAAAATAACTTTTCTGGGCCACTGATGACTTTAGGAAGTGGTGGTCGCAATACACGTCTACAAGATTCAACAACAGACGCAATTGCAATAGACATCGATTACGATCTAGGTGATGGGATCAGTAACGCTTTATATATCGCCTATAGCAAAAGCAAAGTAAGCTTTGATGAATATCCTGGGACAACCCTACTCGACATAACAAAAAATACCACAACGATTGAAAACCGTATCATCTTCAATCAACCTGACGCGAAACTAACAGGTGTCATTGGCTTATTCGTGTCAAAAAAAGACGCTGATACAGACATCACTTACCGTGGTCAAGACTGGTACACAGCCAACGACACCTCCACCACTACATTGGCATTCTACGGTGAAGGAAGCTATGCATTAACTGAGAAAACAAATTTGATTGGTGGTGCTCGAGTAGAAAGAGAAGAAGCAGACCGCTTTATTGTCAATGATGGCCGTACCGATGTTGATCACGACGATAGCGAAACAAACCTCCTACCAAAAATCGGTTTAACACATGCAATATCAAATACCACAACATTAGGCGCCAACATTCGTAAAGGCTACAGCCCTGGCGGTTCTGCTTATCAATGGGACTCAACACGCGAGTTCTATACTTATGATAGCGAAGAGGTTATTGCTTACGAAGTGAGCAGCAAAAGTCAATTCGAAAATGGCACTACATTAAATACCTCTTTGTTCTACAATGACTACTCTGATTATCAAGCCATGTATAATGATCGAATCAACAACATTGATTCAGCACACACATACGGCTTAGAAGTGGAAGCCACCGCTTGGGCTACCGATGATCTTCAAGTACGCGGTTCTATTGGTTTGCTACGAAGCGAAATTGACAATTATGAATCCTCAAAAGGAAATGACCTTCCTAGCGCCCCTGAAACAAACTTAAGCCTAGGCTTCACTCAATATATTGGTGAAAACTGGTCCTTTGGAGCGGACACAACTTATGTTGGCAAATACTACTCTGATTTAGATAACAACGAAGACTACAAAGCAGGTGACTATGTCCGTACCGATGCTCGCATACAGTACGTTAATGGCAGTCTAACCATAGATGGTTATGTTAAGAACCTAACTGACGAAGACATTATTTACCAAATTAGTGGAGGAAGATCAGTACGCGCCTCTGTAGGTCAAACACGCACTATCGGCTTAAGCGCTACCTACCGCATGTAATAATTAGGAATAACGCAAAGAACCAAAAAGGCGAATCAGAAATGATTCGCCTTTTTGGTTCTTTTATAAATAGTCCAATCAATTGTTATTCAATTATAAATTAAGCATTTAACGTCGCACCACCATCCACAACAATGTCTTGCATAGTGATATGGTTCGACATATTAGAAGCAAAGAATAATACCACTTGAGCAATATCGCTCGGCTGAGCTATTTTGCCTAACGGAATACCCAATTTATATTGCTCGGGAAAACCGTTAATAGTGTTTTGCTCAGCATCATCATTGGTCCACAGCATTCGTTGCATTGGCGTATCAGTAGAACCCGGACACACCAGATTACACCGAACACCATAAGGCGCTAGCTCTAGACCTGCAGTATAGCTTAGTGCAGATAACGCGGCTTTTGATGCACAATAAGCCGCCATATTCTGACGCGGTACTTTTGCGGCATTCGAGCTAATGGTTACTATCGCCCCACTTTTCTGACGCTTAAACGTCGGAGTCGTATGCTTAATCATTAAAAACGCACCACCAGCATTGACGTTAAAGCAGTGTTTGAAACCCTCAAAGCTGGTTTCTTCAAGGCCCCCTAAATGTAATATTCCTGCACCATTAACCAGCACATCTAAGCGTGGAAAATCTGACAATACGTTTTGAATCGTCTGTAAAACCGCACTTTCATCGCTAATATCAAGTATCACACAATCAAAATCATAAGACTGATTATCAAATGACAAGTCAAAGCCAATAACCTTTGCGCCAAATTGGGTAAATTGGTTCGCAACTTCTAACCCTATTCCTCTACCAGCACCGGTTACCCAAACTGTTTTCCCTGAAAAATCGAGCGGATTGATCATGCTGCACACTCTCTTTTGCTTTGAATAAGGTGCCACCAGCCATTTAGCGTTGCAGCACTAGCCAATTCCTGAAAAGAAACCTCAATTCCCTGCGCTTTCCATTTGGTAACCAATGACATGATTTGAATCGAATCAAGGCCATAATCCATCAACTCTTCATTGGCATCAAACTCCTGGATATCTTCGTCATCAAGGAAGGCAAAAACTTGCGCTTTTAACTGCTCATAGCGAAAGCCAGTATCCACAATATCGGTTGCAATCAACACCTCTTTTGTTGAAATCACTCGACCAGTTCTTCCACCTGTAAAGGTTAGTGCCTGTCTATGCTCTCCCTCACTAAAATCCGCCAATGCATCGCCTATCATGAAAGGCTGAATATCACGCATAAACGCATCAGCTGCCGTAATCATGCAGCCAATGTGTGCATAAACACCACCAATCAATAACTGGTCGCGTCCCCAGCTCTGCATAAGTTCTTGAAGGTTAGAGCGATGAAATGCGCTATAACGCCACTTTACTAAAACCGTGTCACTTTCGTCTGGAGCCAACTCTTTCACAACCTGTTGCAACTCAGGAAAATCATTTAAGCCACTTCCCCACATATCATTTAATAAAGCACGGTCTTGCGGTTTCTGGTCATTGGGCTGCGCGGTATACACAACGGGAATATCATTGGCTCGGCAATAGGCTTTGATAGCGGCAAGGTTTTGTTTCAAGGTTTTAATCAGTTCCGAATCAGCGTCGTAAAAGCGCAGAAAGTACGCCTGCATGTCATGGATCAAAAACACGGCACGCTTCGGCTCTAATACCCAGTTTACTTTTTGATTGGGAAACGTATCAGCAGTTGGCATTGAGTAAGACGGTATCGTTGGAATGCTCATATAAAGTCCTTTTATAGTGTTTTATCTAACTGAGAAGTAAGCTGTAAATTATGTTGTAAACGCTGACGTATCAACTCACGTAATGCAACCTTATTAGGCTTGCCAACAGGAGTAAGGGGAAGAGAATCAATAAATTCAAACCGATCAGGCACTTTGTAGTCAGCCACACCAAGGCCTCTTAGATATTTACGCAAAGAGATACTTTTCATGCCATGACTAACCACTTTAGGAACAATAAAAGCACAGCTTTTTTCTCCCATCATACTGTCTGGCATAGAGACAAGCGCACTGTGCATAATCAACTCATGCTTTAATAAAAGGTTTTCTATTTCTTCTGCAGCAATCTTTTCACCACCGCGATTAATTTGATCTTTATCACGCCCAACTACTGTCAAATACCCTTTATTGTTACGACATACCAAATCCCCCGAATGATAAAACCCTTCCTCATCAAACACCTTGGCATTATGTTCTGGCGAATTGTAATAACCACGAATGGTGTATGGGCCACGAGTAGCCAACTCGCCTATTTCCCCTGCAGCGACCTCTTCGCCCTCGGCATCAAGTACTTTCACTTCATCAAGCGAGCACATAGGACGCCCTTGAGTAGTTACGATTGTCTCAATGTCATCATCCAGCCTGGTGTAGTTCACCAAACCTTCCGCCATACCAAGAATCTGTTGCAACTGACAACCCAGTATTTTCGGCACTTGTCGAGCAAGGCTTTCACTCAGTTTTGCACCACCAACCTGCATTAGCTGCAAAGAAGATAAAGACGCATTATTAGACGGTGCCGCTTGTAGCCACAGAGCCAAAGCAGGAGGAACCAAAGCGGCGACAGTCACTTGATGACGTTCAATTAACTCGAAACACGTATTCGCATCAGGACTTGGCGACATAACTACGCACCCGCCAACATGAAAAACACCAAAAGCTCCAGGAGAGCTAAGAGGAAAATTATGAGCACAAGGCAACGCACACAGATACTTTGTAGTGGCTGTAAAGTGACAGATTTCAGTACTACGACGCACACTAAAAAAGTAATCGTTGTGGGTTCTTGGGATTAGCTTTGGCGTACCTGTACTGCCACCAGAAAGCTGAAAGAATGCCACCTCATCTGCCTTGCTTGGTGTTGCTGTTAACAATGTACTTGTCGATGACCCAAGTATATTTTCGAGGGTCTCAGCCCATTCTGATTTGCCAACAATCAAAGCGTGCTGTAACTCTTTTAACAATACATTCAATGTGTTGAAAAAAGCACCATCATGAAACAAAGCATGTTCGTCACTGGCGACAATAATCTTTGGTGCAATTTGTGTGACGTAAGCGGTTAACTCCATTTTGTTATGACTAAACAATGCGTTAACAGGAGCAACACCAAGACGCATAAGCGCAAAAAACACCACATAAAACTCAGCAATATTAGGAAGCTGGACCAATGCGGTATCTCCAGTTCGTAAACCAAGCTCCTGAAAATAAACAGCTAATCGCCTAGATTGAGAACACAGGTCTTGATAACTCAACGACCTTTCACCACAAATAACAGCAACATTTTCTTGTGGTGCATTATCAATTAGGTCCAGTAATGGACGATCAGTCCAATAACCTTTTTCTCGATATTTTTTGGCAAACGATTCTGGCCAAGGCGTAAAAACAATACTCATATCACATCTTCCTTTATTCCAAATGCATTCAACATGGTGCGCATTTTTGCGCTGGTTTCTAACCACTCGCTTTCTGGGTTTGAATCTGGCACAACACCAGCGCCAGCGAATAAGGTCACCTTATTCTCCGATACTTCTGCACAACGTATCGCTATAGCCCACTCACCATTGCCTTCTGCATCACACCAGCCAACTAAGCCACTAAAAAAGCCTCGTTGGTGCGGCTCCAGATCTTCAATGTGATGCTGTGCTTGTAAGGTTGGTGTGCCACACATTGCTGGTGTTGGGTGTATTTGCTTTATAAGATCGAATACCGAGGGAGGGTTTACAGCAGGCAGAGTTGCTTCAATGTCCGTTGATAAATGCCACATTGTTGGCGTTGAAATCAGGCTAGGCTCTTCCCGCACATTAAGGCGTTCGACAACAGGCAATAAAGAGGCTCGAATCGCATCAACAACAAGCCTGTGTTCATAGTGATCTTTCTTAGAATTAGAGAGGCTTTTCGCCGCTTGCCGATCAGCATCGGCATTATCAAAACGTTTAGCCGACCCTGCCAATGGATTGGAAAATATCTTATTACCTTGTTTTCTAATGAGTAATTCAGGACTAGCGCCAATCAAAACACTATTTTCAAGCGGAACACTAAAATGGTAAGCACTTGGATTTTGCGCCATGATATTGGCCAATAAACGAGGAACGTCTACATTTCTGTCTAAGGTTAATTTCAGTATTTTGGATAACACCACCTTTTTTAAAGGACCGCTTTCAAAAATAGACAACGCCTGCTCTATCATGTCTAAAAAATCCACATGACTTGGACCAAAACTATGCTCACACACATGATGAACAAAATCCTTGTCCACAAATGACGGCCAGGTACGATCTAGGGGCTTTACTCTCTCGTACCATTCTGGCACTACCAGTTGTGCAGCCTGATTCATATCGAATGGAATAGCCCCAACCAAAATAGGATTATTCTTCCCTTGAGCTTTCTCTCTTTTGAATACAGCCTGAACGTCGTGATGAAAAGTATTAGCAAGAACTGGAATAGTAAGACGCTGGCTAATGCCATTTGCGCGCACAAGATTAAAATTCGAATTGAATAAAAATAAATCATTTTGAGAATGATTCAATGCAAACGTATCAGCATATTCTGGGAAGGTGGTGTCCATAAAAACTCCTTGTAATGATAACCATTATCAAGAGTAAATATAAACTTAATGAGAATCACTTGCAATTGATATACAGACTAACAATTTGTAAATTTTACGTAATCACTCTACCAAGAACAGAAAACATCATAAAAAATATTGTTAGCTTAGGATGGGCTATGAAGAAAAGAAAGCGCTGTGACTTTTCAGTCATAGAACCATATCTAAAAAGTATTTTATGCGATGGTCTAACCAAATATAGGCCTGTTTTTTTATTGTATATAGTAATGACTCTTAAATGCGCTTTAAATCCTAACAAAGTTCTTGATTAATTCTCATCTATCCGTAAGATGCCAAACGGAAACAATTCTCAACAAAAAAGGCTTATTTATGAGTCTTTATTTCATTGTGTCATTGGCAGATTGGCCATCACAAAGACTTGGTATTGATGTTAAACGTCTAAAATATGGATATTCGAAGTGCTGCTATTAATTACACAGCTTGATTTAAGCATCACAGCAAAAGCACACAAATTACTGGTAAATAATAATGCAATCAGCCTTAATTTCTGATGCTGTCTCAAACCAACGACGTAGCGAAAAGCGTCGATGGTCCGTTATCAGCATCCTGCTCATCATTCTTGTTTTTTCTTTTGTGTTGGATATAGCAACTGGCCCATCCTTGCTAAATGTAAGAGATGTTGCCAATGCTCTACTCAACCTGATAGGTTTTCCTGTTGAAGTAGACGCAACGACACAAGTCATTGTATCTAATTTACGCCTTCCGATTGCCATAATGGCTGTCGTAGTCGGTGGCGTATTAGGTGTCGGTGGAGCAGAAATGCAAACCCTACTCAATAATTCCATGGCAAGTCCTTATACATTAGGCATGGCTGCCGCGGCGGGGTTTGGTGCGGCTTTAATGTTGTATTTTGGATCATTGGGATTGAATACCGATATTGCGGTTCCGCTAGGTGCATTCGTTTGTTGCATGTTAGCAGCGACATTTTTATTCGCTCTAGCAACCATGAGACACATCAGTTCAGGTCAACTTATATTAGCTGGTATTGCATTATTATTTCTTTTCCAGTCTTTATTGTCTCTCGTACAATTTATCTCCTCACCAGAACTTAGCCAACAGATTCTATTTTGGCTCTTCGGCAGTTTATCAAAGGCCTCTTGGTCTAACCTTTCAATTATCATAAGTGTCACCGTTATCTGTATGTTCTTTTTAATACGCGATGCATGGAAACTGACTGCATTACGCTTAGGAGAAGAGCGAGCTAAAAGTCTCGGGGTCAATATTACTCGGCTTAGATTGCGGACTTTACTGATCGTTGCCGTCATGACAGCGACTGTTACAAGCTTCGTAGGCATTATTGGCTTTGTCGGCATCGTAGCACCTAACATTGCCAAGATTTTGGTCGGAGAAGACCAGCGTTTTTTCTTACCGCTTTCTTTCATTATTGGGGCTTTTTTGCTTTCTAGCGCATCAGTGTTATCTAAAGTAATCGTCCCTGGTGCACTATTCCCAATCGGTATTGTCACTGCCATTATTGGTGTGCCTTTTTTCTTTTGGCTGATTCTAGGTAAAAGGCGCTAATCTATGCTGCAAGTACACAATCTCAATGTCGTTTTAGATGACCTTGTTTTGGCAAAAGACATGTCATTTGACCTAGAACCTGGCAAGGTCAACGTTATTATTGGCCCTAATGGCACAGGGAAAAGTACGTTGTTAAAAACCTTGTTTGGCGATATTCACGCAAAATCTGGCGAAATAACGTTTGCAAACGAGACCTTACAACGTAAACAATTACCACACTGGCGTAAGCAGTTTGGTTATATGCCTCAAGATATTCGTCTTGATGTAGAGTTAAGTGTTTTAGAAGTGGTTCTACTTGGGCAATTAAACGCTCTAGGTTTTCGATTAGATGATAGTGTTATTAAAGAAGCGTTATCAGCACTTGATAAAATTGGCCTCTTGCATCTAGCAGATCGCCCAGTAAATAAACTCAGTGGCGGTCAATGCCAAATGATTTTATTTGCTCAAGCCTTAATGAGAAAACCTCAAATACTCATGTTAGACGAGCCTGTCAGCGCATTAGACCTTCATTTCCAACAAGTCCTTCTTGATCATCTAGATGCTCAAACAAAAGAACAAGGTTGGATAACTATAATGGTGCTTCATGACCTAAATCTTGCAGCTCAATATGCCGATAATCTACTGGTTCTTAAAGATGGAAAATTAATTGCTAACGGTCACCCAAACAACATACTGACACCATCGCTAGTAAAAAATGTTTATAACGTTGAGGCCGACATTACCAAAGACGCCGCAGGCATTCCTTTTGTTCGAACTATCCGAAACAATCGCATAGCTACTCCTATCATCAAGAACAAAGAACCAAAAGAACAAGCAATCAAAGTCGCAGAAGGCGCTTTCTAAACACCCAGTCAGAGTGAATAGCAATAAACAAGCACTTGCTTCATATTAATATTTTATAAAGGCTTAAATTAACCACATCATGCTTTCGAAACACCTGATAAAAGATTGGCAATTACTATCTCCTGCGGGACGAGTATTGGTGATAAATGGTTTCACCTTCAATCTTGGTTTTTACATGCTGCTACCCTACCTAGCCGATCATTTGCAGCATAATTTAGGCATCAGTGGTTGGTATGTTGGCGTGATCATTGGGCTTAGAGTATTAAGCCAACAAGGTATGTTTTTAGTCGGTGGTACTTTAGGCGACAGATTAGGCTACAAACGCTTAATATTATTAGGCTGTGCAGTTCGTATAGTTGGCTTTACCTTATTAGGAATTGGTCAGACTATTCCCATCCTAATCTTAGGGGCATTTTGTTCTGGTTTTGCTGGCGCACTTTTTACACCAAGCAGTCAAGCCTATTTAGCCTCAGAATATCCCGAACAAAAATCCAGAGATAAAGTATTCGCCCTGCAGAATTTAATGTCTGGTGCAGGGATGTTACTTGGTCCATTAGTAGGCTTATCTTTACTCTATTTCGATTTCGCTTTAGTTGGCATCATTTCAGCTGGTCTATTTACACTACTACTCGCTGTACAGTGGCGTTTTCTACCCGAGTTGGAATCACAAAAGAATACAGCACACGCCCATTCGCACTTCTGGAAGCAATGGAGCCATATGCTCAAGCACAAAACCTTTATGCAATTTGTATTATGCGCCTCAGTGTATCAATTATTGTTCCATCAGCTCTACATTGCTGTTCCACATGAAATCCGTGTAGTCACGCAAAATGTCAGTATCATTACTTGGGTTTTCGCGACATCTTCTATTATGGGAGTCTTAATGCAAATGCCCGTAAGCCGTTTCGTGGAATCCCACTTGGGAACGGCTCGCGGTATAGGGTTAGGTATGGCGATTATGGGTTCTAGCTACCTATGGCTCAACCTTAGCCTACCATGGCTACCAGCCTTACCTTTCATAATTTGTGCGATATTTTTTAGTCTGGGCTCTATGTTAGTGTTCCCACTTTTAGGGGCTTATGTCCCTAAATTTTGCTCCGCTAAGGAACTAGGTAGTCATTATGGTTTGTATTCTTGTGTGGGTGGTCTATACGCTTTTATAGGCAATATCAGCACAGGTTGGCTATTATCTTCGACAAATATAAATCATGGTTGGATTTGGTCAGGGCTAGCAGGCTTTGGCATTCTGTCAGGCGTACTGCTTTTTCTGCAAGTAACTAGTCACATCAAAAACAAAAATATTGCTTTTTCTAGTTAAGGCTGCAATTAAAAAACAATATAAAAAATACTTTCAACTTATATATTCATATATATGTAAATTTCATTTAATAGACTTAATTCTAAAGCCAACTTATGTTAATTTAAGTAAAAATTTAGCACGTAATAATCATAGATCTCACATGGATGACGTTTTTTGCAGGAGCAAACAAATGATTAAAAGTCATAACAATTGCTATGGTTCACAAGAACCTATATCTCAACAATCATTTGCATTACCCCTTTCTACCGCTCAGCGTGGACAATGGATAGCCCAAAAACTAGCGCCTCAAGATGCTGCCTTTAATATTGCCGAATACCTTGAAATAAAAGGTGTAATAGATGCAGTTCATTTTACTTCCGCTATCAAACAACTTATCAGTGAAGCTGACTGCATTCGCAGCCGAATCGTCGAAGAAGACGATAAAACTATCCAGATTATCCATCAAACAAATGAAGGCTATTTCTTTTTATCAGACGTTAGTTCTACAGAAAATCCACATCAAACAGCAATAAAATGGATGACGGATGACATGATGCAGCCACTCTCCAATCCAGGGGATATTTTGTGGCGTAGTGCTCTAATTAAGCTGGGCGAAAACCATCATTACTGGTACCACCGCTGCCATCACGTTGCACTCGATGGTTTCGGAGGGAACCTGCTCACGCTAAGACTCGCTGAAATATACAATGCATTACTAAACAATCTCGATGCAGGTCCTAATCCTTTTGGCTCTCTTGCTGCTCTTGTCGAAAGTGAACATGAATACAAATCTTCCAAACGCTATAAAAAAGATCGTCAGTACTGGCTAGAAAACCTTATCAACTTACCTGAAACTACGTCTCTTTCTCAGAGAATAGATCATTCTCAGAATAAAAAGCAGTTACGTAAACCTCTAACATTATCTCAAGAATTGACTAGTAAGCTCATTATTATTGGGCAACAAGTCAATGCCAGCCTGCCACAAACACTAATCGCTTTAGTGGCTGCGTATTTTTATCGTATGACAGGAGCAAATGATTTAGTTTTTGCAATGCCTGTTACCGCAAGAGTCCAACGATTGCAACGAAGTACACCTGGAATGATGGCAAACGCTGTGCCTATTCGCTTGAGTTTATCTACTGAAACCACATTGGAAAAGTTAATAGCACAAGTATCTAAAGTCGTGCTCAGAGCATTACGTCATCAACAATATCGATATGAAGACCTAAAGCGTGAACTCGGCCTAATGTCTGCTGGTCAGCAGATTGCCTCACTAGGGGTTAACATTGAACCTTTTAATTATGACTTAACATTTGGAAATTGCTCGACCTCACTGCATAACCTAAGTAATGCCTTGATCGATGATCTTACTGTTTTTATCTTCGACAGACATGACAATAATGGTCTAAAAGTAGAGTTTGACGCGAACCCTACACGTTACACAGAACAAGAACTAGAAAACCATTTAGCACAGTTTGAACGCCTAATAGACTCAATGGTATTGGCACCTACCAATCCTATCAGTAAGGCAACATTGTTGTCGGCAAGTGAGCGCTACAAAATTCTGCATACATGGAACGATACAGCTTGCTCTATCTCACAACAATCCGTAGTCGAAGCATTTAATGCTCAAGTAATCAGTACCCCAAATGCCATCGCAGTATCCTCTGGACAAAACTCTTTAAACTATTCAGAGCTTGATGCACTTTCTAATGCTTGGGCAAATAAGCTAATAAAAGAACAGGTTTGCCCATGCGATTTAGTTGCTATTGCACTCACACGTAATACGGACATGCTTGTCGCTTTGTTGGGTACACTAAAAGCTGGAGCTGCGTATTTACCACTGGATCCTGACTTTCCCGAAGAGCGTCTTCGCGGCATAGTTGAGGATGCAAATCCGAAACTAATACTCAGCTGCCATGGTGCTATTGGACAGTTACCCAAAGTTAATCTGCCGATATTATTAATCGATGACTCACATTCTGACATTTCCTTAGACAACAATGTTTCTCATCCTACTAATTTATCAATTCAAGGAAACAATCCTGCCTATGTTCTCTATACTTCTGGATCTACTGGTCGGCCAAAAGGTGTAGAAATTTCACATAAAGCCTTAATAAATTTCTTATGCGCTATGCAAAAAGAACTCGATCTTACTAGCGAAGACAAATTTCTGGCTATTACGACCATTTCATTCGATATTTCTATCTTAGAGTTATTCCTGCCTATTACGGTTGGAGCATCGGTTCTGATTGCGGATAGAAAAACCGTTCGTGATCCACAGGCTTTAACAGAGCTAGCGGTGACAGAAGGTGTAACTTTACTTCAAGCTACGCCGTCGCTTTGGCAGGCATTATTACCGACATACAGTAATGAACTAAAAGGCATTCGGCCTTTGGTAGGAGGCGAAGCATTACCAGGTCAACTGGCTCAAATCATGTCAAACTTGGGGCATCCTGTTGTAAACCTATATGGTCCAACAGAGACAACAATATGGTCGAGTATTATGCCACTGGTTAAACCAACAGACCTGCGTCACCCTCCTATTGGCAGACCTCTGCTAAACACTCAAATGTATGTTTTAGACCACGCTATGGAACCTGTTCCGGTAGGCGTGACAGGTGACTTATATATTGCTGGTAATGGTTTAGCACTGGGTTATTACAATCGCCCTGAATTAACAAATGAGCGGTTTATCTCTAATCCATATGGCAAAAAAGGCAGCCGCCTATATATCACGGGAGATAAAGCACGCTGGCGCCAAGATGGGGTATTAGAATACCAAGGTCGAGATGATCATCAGATTAAAATTCGCGGCTTCCGTATCGAGATTGGTGACATTGAATCTGCATTATTGGCATGTCGCGAAGTCATTCAAGCCATCGTTGTAGCTCAAACGTCGCCGAACGAAGATAAGCAACTGGTTGCCTATGTAATACCAGTTGATAGCAACCTTGATACCAGCGAACTTCGTCGCCAGCTAATCAATGTGTTACCTGACTATATGGTGCCAGCTCACTTTATGCTCTTGGATGAGATGCCATTAACACCAAATGGAAAAGTCGATCGTAAAGCCTTACCCATGCCAACATGGCAAGCTTCTAATACATATGAACCACCAAGAAATCAACTTGAAGAAATGCTCACTAGCCTTTGGGCAGAAACCTTAGGTCTTACGCTTGTTGGTATACGAGATAATTTCTTTGAAATTGGTGGTGACTCCATCTCAGCAACGCGGATTTTGAATCACATACAGAAGAACTTGTTAATTGAAGTGCCATTAGGTGTTTTATTTAAAGCATCTACTATTGCAGATCTTTCTGATTACCTAAGTAAAAGCGAAGATTGGGACCCTTTAATTAGCATGCTACCAATTAAATCAAGCGGTTCAGAATCTCCCCTATTCTGTATTCATCCAGCATTAGGACTTTCTTGGGGTTACGCCGGCTTACTGCGCCATTTACCAAAACCCACTCCTTTATATGGACTGCAAGCTACGGGCTTACGCCATGCAGCGCGCTTGCCAGAATCCATAGAAGAAATGGCAGAAGAGTATTTATTGCAAATTAAAAACGTGCAACCAAAAGGACCATACCGCCTTCTAGGCTGGTCCTTTGGTGGTCTGGTTGCTCACGCTATTGCTGAGAAGCTACAAGCAGAAGATGAAACAGTATCTTTTTTATGTATGTTAGACAGCTACCCATACAAGATTGGTTTTGAGCAACCCACTAATGAAGCAGATATTGTGCGCTCCGCCTTACTTTTCCTTGGCTATGACCTCAACACTTTGGAAAAGCTGCCAATTAACAAAGAAGAGTTAGCGTCGTTGTTATGGCGAGATTATGATGATTCGTCCATGTCTGTGGTTCAAGACATCCAAAAAAACCAAGCGGATATTATGGACAAAATTCAAACTATTATCGAAAACAATTTAACGCTGGCGGGGCGCTTCAAACCTGGAAAGGTGGATGCAGATTTACTGTTTTTTGTCGCTGAAGATAGTGTGAATGGCTCAATGGGCAATATTCTTGAGCACCAATCCAATGCCTGGGCCTCAAGAATCACAGGTAAAATAGAAACTCATAACATTTCATGTCGACATCAAGATATGCTTGATTCTGAACCGCTAAATGCCATTGCTCCTATTATAAAAGAACGCCTTGAGCAATCTGCTGAAAAGCATAAAACCAAAGTAAATTAACGGTATCAGGCAAGACTAAAAAAATAACCCCGAGCGTCAAACGCAAGGGGTTATTTTTATTACCAAAAACTGATCACTAACCAACCAAAAAACCTAAAGTTGGAACTCACCAGCACGTTCAGGCTGATAGTCTACCTTCATAATAACTACCGACAGCACATCACCATTTGGCTTAGGCCAATCAATTTGATCTCCTTCCTTTAGACCAAGTAACGCGCTGCCAACAGGTGCTAAAACTGAAACCGTGTCTTCAGCGCCATTAGCATCTTTTGGATATACTAAGGTTTTTGAAAATTCCTTTTCAGAAGATAAGACTTTAAATGTTACAGTCGAATTCATCGTCACAATATTGTCAGGCATATCTCGTGGCTCAACAATTTCGGCGCGATTAATCTCCTCCTGTAAATCATCTTTGTTGGGGAATTGCGAATAACTTAGTGAATCCAGTATCTTCTCAAGTCTCACAGCATCTAATGATGAAATGGTTATTTGTGGTCTTTGCATCATAATCTACCTATTCTTTATCTTGGTCTAACCTATTACTTAAAATAGAAAAAAGCCGTAAGTAAACTCATTACCTACGACTTGCTTCAGAAATTTTTCCAGTGTGTAAAAAAGTATAACGGAAGGGGAATTTGCTCTAGCAGGAAACCTTCCTTGTTTTTATAACACTCACTCTTTCCAATTCGAGCGGTGGATTTGCACCACAACGGACCATCATAAGCGAGTTCGCACACAAAGTCAGCAAACAAAAAAAGAGCCTGCGCACATTAATCTCACAGACTCTTTTTATTAAGCTAATTATCAATCAATAACGTAGTTGCTCTAACCCACAGAAAGGATCAATAGCAGCATTAGAATTAAAGCTTAACCGTCCTAACAAGCCTTCTACGACCGCCTTCTGAACCTCCAATAAAGGGCTATAGGCATTAATGTATACTGGCACTTTAGGCGCGTCGTACAAAAGATAAGGATGACCAAAAGACACCATTACCGTCGGAATATCGACCCACGGACGATACATGGCATTACCAAAACCGCCATGTAGTACCATCCAATCAATATAAATATGCGACTTCACCAACATAGATTCATCAGCGTTAAGATAGAGTAACAAATCATACTCTTTCACGTTTAATGCCATTCCTGTTTGAAACTCTGTGACTTCAAAGCCTTCATTTTTCAGCATGTTAGCCACACTTAATGGCGCAGGAATAGGACTAAAAACATGTCGAATACCAGTAGAAACAACCAACACACGCTGATGACGCTCTAAATTGATTGGTAAAATATCATCGCGGTTTTTTACCAAATGCACCGTGCGACGATTCAACTCGGGAATTCGGTCCGCGTAATCCGATGCCAACAGATCATTAAATTTACTAGAACTAATCTCCTCTTGCTTTTCGTGCAAGCCCAAAGCGGCTTTCATCGCTAAGATTCGCATAACAGATTGCTCTAAACGTGTTTCAGATACTCTACCTTCACGCACGGCTTTAAGCATATAAGCGTAATCTTCGACTGGGTCCTTGCAAAACAACAGCATGTCACAACCGTTTTCAATGATCTCAGCAACCACGTTTTCACGTTTCGTCCAGCTACTCAAACCCGCCATCACAGTAGCATCTGAGACAATTAAACCATTAAAGCCCAGCTCTCCACGCAAGAGCTGTTCATTGAGCAGCTTACTAACACTTGCCGGACGCCACCACTCTGCTGCGTTGCCCTCATGAGCCTTTACATATTCAGGCAAAGCAATGTGAGCGGACATAATCGACATCACATTATTGTCAATCGCACTACGGTAAAGTCGTCCATAACGCTCCTCCCATTCGGACATAGTTAATGGATTTACTGTGGTGACTAGATGCTGATCTCGGTCGTCGAACCCCTCCCCCGGCCAATGCTTTGCCGTTGCTGCAATACCGTTTTTTTGGAAAGTAGTAATATTCGAGCGACTCATACTTTCGATAACATCAACATCGCTACCGTATGATCGTGTACCTACGACAGCACTACGAAACTTAGCGTTGATATCAACAACCGGAGTAAATGACCAGTTAATGCCAAGCAATTTAGCTTCTTGAGCAATCACTTGGGTACAATATTCCACCGCACTCTCATCTTTCAACCCAGCAAGACCAAGCTGGTTTGGCACTTGAGCACCGAAAGGAAAGCTCATGCCACCGCCTTCAAGGTCACCACTCACCAAAAGCGGAATGACAGAATGACTGCGCAGCTGATTCATCATCTTTACTTCGGTATCAAGATCTTGCCCGACAAACTTAGTCACCGCACCAGGCTGAATCGTATCAATAAGAGATAACTCTTCTGCAGAATTTGCTCTAACAATAAGATTAAACAGTTGCCCTACTTTTTGCTCTAACGTTAGCTCTGAATATGTTGTATTCACCCAAGTAAGCTCAGTGTCACCCAGAAAAAACGGTGCATTACGGAATGATTCATTCATAATAAAATCTCAGTATTCTTTAATTTGCTCGGTTCGCTTCACGAGTCGCACGTAATTCAGATTGCATTGTGTCTTCTACCTCTCGCGTGATCGGATAAAAGTAAGCAATAACAGCAATACACCCAGCGCCAAAAGCAGGAATCAGACTCATGAAAAGTAAAATCATCTGAGCAGACTCTGCAGTTTGCTCAACACCTGCTTGATAACCAGCAAAACTCAACCCAATACCGACTAAGGCGCCACTTAACCCCATACCAAATTTATGAGAGAAGGTCGCAGAACTGGTAGACAAACCAACCACACGGCGACCAGACTTCCACTCTACATAATCAGCAGTGTCAGCAACGAGTCCCCATAAAGAAGAAGCGGCAATCCCCTTCGACATCTGATTAAGAAAGATAACGGCGTAGATCAAATACATATTAGATGGGTCAACCCAATATAAATTACTAATACAGCACATACTCAACAAGGCACCAGTAATTACCAAACTCCTTTTTGAATAGCGCTTCACTAACTGAGACATCAACGCCGAGCCAGCGATCATTCCTAAACTAGCCATAGTAAAGAACATTCCAGCTTTACTTGTATCGCCTACGATATAAGTAAAATAATACATACCTACGGCAAACGGCATAATGGTAAAGGTAAACAATGGGATGCCCATTAAAATAGTCACCCACCAAGCGCGGTTTTTGATCACCACGGCAAAATCATCCTTCAAAGAAGAACGTTGTTTGATCATTGGAACGTGCTCTTTGACGCGAGAAAAGCACAGCCAGAACATTACAACCATGACAGCACTTAGCAATATCATGGTGTACTGAAAGCCCTGCTGCTTATTGCCATCACCAAAAAATTCAACAAGCGGTAACGTGCTCGCATTGACCAATAATGCGCCGGTAAAAGCCAATACCATGCGAAATGAAGCCATTTGACCACGCTCTACTGAGCTATCCGAGATGGTTGCTGGTAAAGAGGAATATGGGATATTGATGGCTGTATAGAGTGTCATCAATAGAATATAGGTCACAAATGCCCAAATGATTTTGCCGGATTCATCCATATCAGGCGTCGTAAAAGTGAGCACAGCAACAATAGCCAGTGGAATAGGAACATAGAGTAAATAGGGACGAAATTTACCAAATCGAGTTTGGGTTCTGTCACCTATCATACCCATTATTGGATCAGATATGGCATCCCACATTCGCGTAACAAAAAATAATGTCCCGACGAGAGCTGCAGAAATCCCGAACACATCGGTATAAAAAAACATCAAATAGGTGCCAACAGCAGTAAACACCACATTACTGGCTAAGTCACCAAAGCCATAACTAACCTTATCGAAAAACGACAACTTCTTCATAATGAAACCTTAATTGTATTTATTGTTTTGCTTCATTATGGGAATTAATATCAAGTGTGCTATCCGATTTTTGACCTGCTCAGTAGCCGTTTTTTGACCTTAAAAAAAATCACCTTTTACTAAAGATACAAAAACTGCCTATCCAACCACGGCATAATTCGTTGTTTCAAAAGTACTACATCTACTCCCGCATAGGCTTGCCCCACACTCACTAAACTTACCGACTCCCGCTTAAGACGAAACTCCGTTGGCGTACAGTCATATTCTCGGCGAAATGCCATATTAAAGGCTTTTACAGAAGGAAAACCATGATCAAAAGCGATATCTGATACGGCTTTTTTAGGTTTCTGTGCCAAATCTGACAAGCTTTTTTCTAATCGATAAAGGGTCAAATAGCGTAGAAAAGTCTCGCCTACTTTGGCTTTAAAATACCGGCTTAAATAGGCTTCCGACAAACCTCGCTCCTCTGCTAACAAGGACAGAGATAGATGCTCTTGGTAACGCAATGTAATCTGACGCAACAGGTCATTCATCAATAAAGTAGATTCAAGAGAGTCCTCTCTAATTGCATTAGTCGAAGGAAAGTAACGAGCAAACAGCAAGCCAAATTGAGCAAGTAAACTTGTTTGTGCCTGTTGCCAATGATCCGCCTTGTAGTAGTGCTCCCACCACAAATGCGCCATCAGCCGCTTAATCGTTGGCAGCATATTTTTCTGAACCAAACTCCATGCTTTCATTGGGCAAGTATCCAGAGCCACTCCAGCAAAGTTATGCTGTAGACAAAGCACTAAATTATCATCCTCGGTAGATTGAGTGGCGTGAGGCAATTCTTTATTAATAAATAAAACATCGCCTTCCTGCAAAAGCAGTATTTCATCCATCACCTGAACTCGAATTCGACCTTTTACCACCCATAAGCATTCATGGGCATCATGATGGTGTAAATCACACTGAGTCACAGAATGAGCAAATATGCGGCTTTCTTCTTCTAATATTTCCGCTCTGTTCGATAAATACATAACAAACTAACATCCTTAATGATCCAACAAAAATCAACCACGAGCCTTTTCAACATTGATTTGAGTGAGCTGGAATCATAAAGAAGTAAGCGTACAAAGTCACAGACAAAAAAAAGCCCCGCAATTCGCGAGGCTCTTTAGAATTCATTAACCAGTAATTAAACAGAGGTGCTTTTCACTGAGAACATTCCGTAAGCTGCTACAACTAAGAAACAAGCAGCAGGCACAACATAAGAAATAATAGCGCCGTACTCATCGATAGTCGCGCCTTGGATCAATGGCATTACTGCGCCACCCAAGATAGCCATTACCAAACCCGCAGAACCGAATTTCGTATCACTACCAAGACCGTCCAACGCAATGCTGTAAATCGTTGGAAACATCAAAGATAAACAAGCGGAAATAGACACTATCGCCCAAACACCAGTTACATCTGGCACCATCACAGCGTATAGGCATAAAGCAGTACCTAATAAAGCCAAGATGCTTAGCAACACAGCAGGACGGAAAAAGCCCATCAACCACGTCATAACAAAACGCGATATTAAGAAAATAATCAAACTATACTGCAAATAATCAGACGCACTGGCTTCTGTACCACCCAATGTTTCTTGCACATATTGGATAGTAAAAGTCCAAGTACAAGTTTGTGCAGCAACGTTAAAGAACTGTGCTACAACTCCCCAACGGTATTGTTTTCTAGCAAGTAATCGTCCTAGTGTCGCCACAAAATCAATCTTCTGTACCTCATCAACATTAACCTTGTTAGCCGATTTAGGTACGCGCATAAAATAGATAAACGCCCAAATGATCATCAACACAAACGCCATGCCGACATAAGGTGTCATCACGCTATTTAATTCATCTGCTCGAATGCTCAGTAGCATTTCTGGCGCCATGCTGGCTCTTTCTTCAGGAGAAGCCGTATTTAGATTAGGAAGAATCAATGTAGCCGCAAGAAACACACCGATATTGGTGCCAACTGGGTTAAAGGCTTGGGCCAAGTTTAAACGGCGTGCTGCACTGCCTTCTGGTCCCATAGTCATCACAAAAGGATTCGCCGAGGTTTCTAAAATAGACAAGCCTGCTGCCAAAATAAACAAAGCAGCCAAAAAGAAACCATACGTCATCGAAACACTGGCGGGATAAAAAGCTAAGGCGCCTAAAATAGCCAAGCCTAAACCTGTCAACACACCCGCTTTATAAGAGTAACGAGCATTGATAAACGCTGCTGGAATCGCCAAACAGAAATACGCGCCATAATAAGCGAACTGCACTAAAGCGGATTCAAACGTGCTCATGGTAAAAATTTTACTAAACACTTTTACCAATGGATCTGTCATATTGGCGGCAACGCCCCATGCAGCAAAACAGGTAATCAATAAGATAAACGCGATTTTCATGTTCGGATAAACGAACGGAGCAGATAAGGATTTTTCTGGAGCTGTATTTTGATTTTTCATAAAGCAAACAACATCTATTATTTTATAGTTGGATGATAGGACGTGCTTGCTATCCTCAAAAGACAGACTAAAAGCACCTCACCAGCATCAGACATTGATATAGGCTAACCGCAGTGTGAGCATTTTGTGATTGGTTTAAAACCACTAAAAGCGCCCTTTCTACGACCAACATCAAACACAAGGTGCGAAATCCTACCACCAACTTTCTATAAAAATGCGCTTGCAGAACAAAACTTAGTGCTTTGTAAGCGGATTAATCTTTTCTTACCCATTTCATTAACATAAATGAAATATTCATGACTTAGGGTTCATTTTCAATGCTCTCTAAATCTCTTTAATGCCTCCTAGCGACTTTTTTCAACCGTTATTTCTGGCTATTTTTAGCGGATTCTTTTTTACGCAGTAATCGCAAGGCATTCGCAGTGACCAACGCGGTTGCGCCAGAATCAGCCAATACCGCCAACCATAACCCAGTTATACCCAGCAAGGTCGTCACCAGAAACACCGCCTTTAGCCCTAAAGCAATAGTGATATTCTGACGAATATTGGCATTGGTTGCACGCGATAAGCGAATCATCTCTGCTAAGCCTTGTAGGCGATTATGTGTCAATGCCGCATCCGCCGTTTCTAACGCTACGTCGGTGCCACTTCCCATGGCAATACCTATGGTAGATGCCTTCATCGCTGGCGCATCATTGATACCATCGCCCACCATGGCTGTCGCTTGTTGTTGATTCAACTCAGTGACCGCCATAACTTTATCTTCTGGTAATAAATCCGCTCGATAATCTATATTCAGCTCTGCCGCAATCGCAGCTGCGGCACGGGCATTATCGCCCGTTAACATCACACCATTAATTCCCAAAGCCGCTAAATCTTTAAGCGCCGCCTTAGCATCATCGCGTAATCTATCCCGCAAAGCGATCAAGCCCGACAATTCACCTTTTTCTAAAACAACAACGACAGTTTTACCTTCTTGCTCAAGACGAATAACTTCCTGTTGAATAGAGTCATCTAACGCTTCCTCTAACTTACTTGGCGAACTAATCTTGATTTTTCTACCTGCAAAATCCCCTTCCACACCAACACCAGCCAAGGTTTTGCGATTATCAGCATGTACTAATGCTATCCCCTGCTGCTCTGTATAATCAACAATGGCTTTCGCCAATGGATGATGAGACCCCATTTCAACGGACGCTGCAGCAGCCAACAAATCATTAAAGTTAGAACCGTTTAAAGTAACTACATCCGTCACACTTGGTTTACCTTCTGTAAGTGTGCCGGTTTTATCAAGAGCAATGGTTTTTATTCGACCAAGTTGCTCTAACGCTAATCCGCCTTTAATCAAAGCACCACGACGAGTCGCCGCCGCCAAACCAGACGTAATCGCCGCTGGCGTCGAAATAACCAAGGCACAAGGACAACCAATCAACAACAAGGCTAAACCACGATAAATCCACGTATCCCAAGGTTGAGCAAAGGCCAAAGGCGGAATCAAGATCACCAAGACAGAAATAAGCATAATCACGGGCGTATAGATACGGCTGAATTTATCTAAGAAACGCTCAAGCGGTGCTCGGCGCTCCTCCGCTTCTTCAATAAGGTGTAGAATTCGATCAATGGCATTATTACCCGGTTGCGACACTACTTTGAGTCGCACAACTCGATCAGCTAACAAGCTCCCTGCTGGAACTTTTTCATCTCGTAATCGTTCAACAGGTACAGATTCACCCGTCAACGCGCTTTCATCGAAACTTGCCATCTCGGACAAGAGCTCAGCATCGGCAGGCAAACGTTCACCCGGCGATACTTCTATTTCATCCCCAGGACGTAAATCCGCTATAGCGATTTTTTGACGCACACCATTTTTGATGATTAAGGCTTCTTCTGGTAACAAAGCCATCAAAGCGCTCACGCCTTTGCGCGCACGGTTCGCCGCAAACGATTCCAAGCATTCGCCAATCATAAAGAGCAACAACACCATGGCGGCTTCTGCGGTAGCACCAATAAATAATGCACCTATCGCTGCAACACTCATCAAAGTTTCAATGGCAAACGGCGAGCCACTGCGCATCATCCGCCATGATTTTTTCATGATAGGCACTAAGCCAACCAAGGTAGTGACTATAAAGGCGGTTTCGCCAAATAATGGATTAAATTGCGCGATGCCCCAGCTCAATAACATCAGCACTGCCAAAGCCGCAATCGGACCGTATTCACTTAATTGCTGGCGTGAAAACCATGAAGTCGTGTTTTGATTTGAAATAGTTTGAGCTGAATTAGTGTTATTAGAAGCGCTTTTATCCAAAGAAGCCAAACTAAAACCTAGCCCTTTCACTGCTTCCTGAACCTTGACCGAGACATCAGCATCCGCAGAAACACGCAATTTTTCGGTAGAGAAAACCACATTGGCGCTAACCACACCATCCACGGAAGTAACCGCCTTCTCAATAGAACGCGCACAGCTAGCGCAATCCATCCCGCTGACTCGCCAGATATAAGTTTGTTTTCCATTCCCTTGTGTGACAGAAGTTCTGTCACTGGCATCTTCGTCGTCAGAAGAACAACATTGGTTTTCTTTTTGACTCGCATTATCGCTTGAGCAACACGAGGAAGCTTTACCTGACGTCGAGCAACAAGACCCGCTTACCCCTTGATGATCATGAGCTTTTGATTGATTAGAAAGGTGGCACTGACATAATGAATCTGACTGACAGCCGGCTTTATGCTGACCAGGCGTGTGTTGATTTGAATCTTGACCTGATGAATGATGCATAACGTCTCTCCTGTTTTTAAGCTATAAGGAGAGTGTAGACCTTGGATAATAGTCCAAGGTCAAGCACCAGTTTCATATTATTTAAATAAAAAAAGAGTCTCAGCTCTTGATCGAAACACCTTCTACTTCTAATACTGTTTTCGCATCTGTGCGTTCCATGATTTTCACCAAGGCGGATTGAATCACTTCGTCTTCGCGTACATCGCTTTGGCCCACAAAACGCTGATCTTGTGGCTCAGCGCCTTCTTCTACGGTAAAGGTGACAATCACTTCTGTGGCGATGTCTTCAGTATCGCCGAAGTAAGCAATGGATAGTTGCGGATAACCTTTGAAACCCATTTTAACTTTCTTTGCGATACGTTTTTTAGATTTATCTATGTTCATGCTGCCTGCCTAAAGGGAAAGGTATTGAGTCTCAATGAAAAACTATTGCTGGATTAAACCACAAAGCAGACCGTTCAAGATAAATTAAATCGACATTGTTCGAAGCAAAGCTACTTGATTAAACTCAATGCCCCCTTAAACTCATCCGCCCGACAATCACCAATCAACTCAAACAAACACATTTCAAGACTAGTCACTTCTGCCCCTTTGCGAGCTAACTTGGCAAGCGCCATGTCTTTATTCTCTATAGCTCGTGACGACACACAATCGCTTACCAGTTCAACTTCATAACCCAAATCTAGCAAGCCCAACGCCGTTTGATAAACACAAATATGCGCTTCAATACCGCTGACTAACCAAGTATTCACCTTGGCTTTTTTAACCGCATCAACAAAAGCAGGCTCACCACAGGCGCTAAACGAATACTTAGCAATTGGCTCAACCATATCCAGAACCTCTCGCAATTCTGGTACAGTCGCGCCCAGTTTTTCTGGATTTTGTTCCAACCACAGAATGGGCAAGCCCAATAACTTTGCGGCCTTCACCAATTTAACGAGATTGGCGATAAACGCCTCGCTGTCATGAACAATAGTCGCTAGCTTTCCTTGGACGTCGATCACGACCAAACCCGTTTTATCTTTTCTTAACATGCCATTTTCCTTTTTTATTTTTATCCGTTACCTTTAAACCAATTTGATCCCCAGTGACGTCAGCAAACTTACCGCTTCATAACGACAAAATATCGCGTTCTTAATGGTGTTCTTCTTCACATCAATATCGTAGTTGGTCGCGCCGTTAAAATCTGCGCCAGTTAGATTAGTATTCACAAACAAGCTATTCGTTAAATCAGTTCCAGTAAAACGCGCACGAGACAGTGTCGCTTCTCTAAAATCCACATCATGAGCACGGCACTCTTCAAAAACAATTCCTGATAATTTCAAGTCATAAAACGACGAGCCATTAACCATACATTCTTTAAAAAAAAGCGGCGCGCCCAGCTCTAAGCCTCGCCAATAGGCTTTGGTCCAATCCACACCCAAAACTTTTGATTCATAAAACTGTACATCTGAGAACTTACTGTTTCTCACATTTACCGCGGTCAACTTGCACTTACGGAACTGACAATCCTTAAAAGTACAGGCATCAAAGAAGGCTTCGCTGAAATCACACGATTCAAATACGCAAGACTCAAACACCTTACGGCTCACACTTTCCTGCACCATAGCTAAGTCGGTGAAGGTTTTTCCATAAAAAGCCTCATCGTTCGGCAATACATGTTCCATTACATTCTCCCTTCACTAGAAAAACTAAAGTAACAAGAGATGTCAGCGTGCTCAATCTAATAAGGTTATTTAGCTTAAAAAAACGTTCGAAAAATTTTTTTGCACATATGTGCAAAATGTCATCGGTTTGTCATAGACAAAGATTATTGTTTAGAAAATTAAATGTTTTTCTAAGGAATAACCTATGACTACCTTGCTCACCGCAGCAGAGCAAAAGAAGCCAAATCTTTGGCGACGCGCAAGGCATTCATTTGCTGTTGCCAGACATGAACCTGCTAATTTGATTGGCCTTGTTCTGGCTATTTTCTTTGCTTATTTGATTCTTGCACCTGTGCTCTCGATTCTTGTAGATTCCTTTATCGTGCAATCAGGAGACGAAGCCAGAACCCACCAAGACGAAGGCAGTTTCACCTTTTACTATATTGTACGCACTCTCTACTCACGCATTTCTGAAATCCTCATATGGCAACCTCTCTATAACACCTTAGCCATTGCGGCCAGTACTGTGGTGTTTTCTATGAGTATTGGCGTAGTGCTAGCGTGGTTGGTAAATCGCACCAACATGGCAGGACGTGCTTGGTTTGCCACGGCGCTAATTGTGCCTTTTATGTTACCGACGTGGACCTTCGCTCTCGCTTGGACGACAATTTTTAAAAACCGCACCGTTGGTGGACAACCCGGCTGGCTAGAATCCTTAGGCATAACTACTTCAAACAGTGTTGCTTACGGCTATTTCCCCATCGTTTTCATCTTGGTTTTGCATTACACACCGCTAGTAATTTTGATTGTCGGCAATGCGTTACGTCGCCTTGATTCACAAATGGAAGACAGCGCTCGTGTACTTGGTGCGCCATCACGAACCATCGCTTTTTCTATTGTTCTGCCATTAATTCGCCCTGCCTTAATGTCTGCCGCTTTATTGATTTTTGCCGATTGTATTGGCGAGTTTGCAGTGCCTTATATTTTAGGCTTACCTGTGCGCTATGACACCTTGGCAACTGGATTGTATCGAGCACTAGACACCCGTCAAAACGGCGTGGCGGCAGTGATTGCTGCGGTTATTATGATCATCGGTGTGATTACCTTACTGATTGATGTTCGCATGATGAAAGAAGCTCGCCGCTTCGTAACTGTCGGCGGTAAAGGCAACATGGACAGGCTACGCAAACTGGGCCGTATGCGTTTACCTGCATCTGGCTTTGCGGGGGCCTTTGTATTGATCGGAGTAGTTCTGCCGTTACTGACCTTGTTCTTATCCACCATCATGATTTTGCCCGGTCGCTTTACGCTAGACAACTTCACTCTCGATTACTGGATCGGCAGTAATTTAGACACGGTTGCCCTACGCAATGGCATCTTGCTGACACCAGAATTTTGGCAAGCTGCATGGAATACTATTGTGATTGTCGGTTCATCTTCGATGATATCTGGCGTCTTAGGGTTGTTAGTCGGTTATGCAGTATTACGTTGCTCATTCAAAGGCGTGGGTTCTTTCTTACGCCAAATTACCTTCTTGCCTTATTTGGTTCCCGGCATTGCCTTTGCGGCGGCGTTTTTATCTTTGTTCGCTGTGGCTCGCGGCCCAATTCCGGCGCTGTACGGAACACCGTTGATTCTCATCATCGCCCTCGTCGCAGAAAAAATGCCCTTTGCCAGCCGATCAGGTATTGCAGCTATGACGCAACTGGGCAAAGAACCCGAAGAAGCGGCACGTATTGCTGGTGCCAACTGGTTTAGCCGCATGGGCAAAATCATTATTCCAATACAAGCAGGTCCATTGGCAACGGGGATTCTATTACCTTTCATTTCCGGCATTAAAGGCGTCAGCTTGTTCATTATCTTGGCGATTCCATCCACCGATGTACTCACCACCTATTCACTGCGTTTACTCGATTACAACTACGACCAAGCCGCCAATGCGGTGGTCTTAATGATTGCTCTTATCGCTTGGCTTGGTACCGTATTGATCCAAAAGATCTCCGGTACGGGTTTGGCTCAAGGTCTGGAGAATTAATATGCCTGCTATCACATTAACCAATCTAACGAAATGCTACGACGGCAATACTGAACCTTCCGTTGACCAAGTATCACTGACAGTGGAAGACGGCGAATTTATGTGTTTGCTTGGCCCATCTGGATGCGGCAAAACCACCATTTTGCGCATGATTGCTGGTATCGAACATTCCACCAGCGGTGAAATTGCCGTAGACGATTTGGTGGTAGATTCTGTCCATCAGTCCTGTTTTATTCCACCGGAACAGCGCCGTATTGGTTTTGTATTTCAAAATTATGCACTTTGGCCTCACATGACAGTGGAACGCAATGTGGACTTTGGTTTGCGCTTACAAAAGGTGCCAGCCCAAGAACGCAAAGAACGTTGTTTGGATGTGATGAGCAAGTTACGCATTCTTGAATACGCCGATCGTTATCCGTCTCAATTATCCGGCGGCCAACAACAGCGTGTTGCCTTGGCACGTATGCTGGCGGTGAATCCAGGTGTGCTGCTATTAGACGAGCCATTATCGAACCTTGATGCGACTCTGCGACTAGAAATGCGCGCCGAGCTACGTCGCTTACACCAAACCTTTGGCACAACCATTATTTTTGTCAGCCACGATCAATGGGAAGCCATGACGCTGGCCAATACCATTGCGGTCATGAACAAAGGTCAGCTGCAACAAATCGGCACGCCAGACGAAATTTACGCCGAACCAAGCAATCGTTTTGTGGCTGAATTTATTGGTAACCCGAAAATCAATCTGATCAAGCTAAAAGAATCCAATGATAAGTTCATCAATCTTGCCAGCCACATTTTAGCCAGACAGCCAGAAAGTAAATTCGCCGATGTCTGCGCCATTCGCCCTGAAGAAATCATTCTCACCAACACAGCAAACATCAACACACTACCGATGGTCATAGAAAATATCATGCCCACAGGCGGTAGCTGGGTGATTGAACTAAGTTTCGCTGAAGACCGATTATTTCATTCGACTCAATCTCGTCCGAAGTGGCGTGAAGGCGATCAGGTAAACGCGTATTTGCCAACACCATCACTGCACTTTTTTGATCATGATGAAAAGCGTCTTGTTCTGTCAGAAAGTCACCTTGATTACAGCAATTTACTGCCCAGCTCAGCATTACCTAATAAACAAAACGCTAATCAAATACACACGAATCAATCCTACGCTAAACAAGCATAAGCTAATCTTAAAAAGGAAACTGTTATGAACTTCCCGATGAAAAAAAGCCTTCTTGCACTGAGTGTTAGCTTAACAACTCTCGGTTCTATTTCAGCTTCAGCCACAGACTCATTTGATCTTCAAGCATTAATCGCGGCTGCAAAACAAGAAGCACCGTTGACTGTGTATGACTCCACAGGGAAAATCGTCCAACAGGCAGAGGCCTTTAGTAAAAAATACGGTATTCAAGCAACAGGTATCAAAGCCAAAGCATCGCAAATCCTAGAGATTGTGAGTCGTGAAGCTAAAGCAGGTAATGTGAAAGCTGACGTCGCTATTCTGGCCGATGCACCTGCGGGCATGGAGCAGCTACTATCAAAAGGCTATGTCACCAGCTGGGTTCCTACGGACCTTGCCGTTAATATTCCTGCGACCTACCAAAACCCGCTTACGGTGGTCTTAGCGCCCAATATTTGGGCTTATAACACAGGCCTTTATGACACCTGCCCAGTAACCAATGTGTGGCAACTTACTAAACCAGAATGGCGTGGCAAAGTCGCCATGCAGGACCCTCTTGGCAAACCATCTTACACAGATTGGTTTAACCAGCTCGCCACACACCACGACAAAGCCATGGCCGATGCCTATCAAGCAGAATTTGGAAAACCATTAAAAACCAGTGAAGACAGCGCCACAGCAGCCTTTGTAAAAGCCCTCGCAGAAAATCATCCACTAGTCACTAGTTCTGATACAGAAGCCGCTAACGCTGTTGGCGCACCAGATGTGAAAGACAGTTTTGTCGGCATGGTGAGCGCGGCAAAATTTCGTCAAAACGAAAATGGTATGAAGCTGGGTCTTTGTGCCGATATGGTGCCATTTAGCGGTTGGAGCTATCCAGGTTTAGGCTTCATTACCACTGGAACGAAAAGCCCTAACGCCGCGAAATTATTTATTCATTACATGATGACAGCCGAAGGCATCGCGCCACAGGGTGTTGATGGAAAAATGTCCACCAACCAAACCGTTAAACTACCTGATAACGAGCCAGCAGGTATAGATAAAGTCCGCGACCAAATCATGGGATACGATGCTTCTACAGCAAAATCTGACTGGGAAAGCCGTCAAGATTGGCAAGACCTATGGAGCCTAAGCTTCAAAAATTAAGCAGTAAAAGGCTCTAGCTATTACTAAAAATGAAATCAGTTGGGACGAATTTTTCCCAACTGATTTATATATAACAAATAGAAAAGGATCCCTCCTTGACACCCAACAACATCAAAAAAAGCGAACTAGAAAAGCGCGAAGCCGCCCTGCACTCAATTATTCTAAGCGCAGGAGCATTAGCACTAGAAAGCTATCGCGCCAGACAACCTGGCGATTTTACACTGAAGGGCCAACAAGACTTTTTGACCGAAGCTGATGCTCTGGTCGAAGAACACATTCGCCAAGCTATTTATAACCTTTTTCCTGAAGATGGATTACTTGGAGAAGAAACAGGAGGCTCAACATCGAATCCCTCGCTTTGGGTAGTTGACCCGATTGACGGCACCGCTAACTTCGCTCGGGGCATAGATCATTTTTGTATTTCCATCGCCTTTGTGCATAACGGCGATACGTTACTCGGCGCGATTTATAATCCAGCGACGAACGAAATATACTTGGCTAGAAAAGACCAATACGTCACCAAAAATGGTCAAGCCCTACGTGTTTCTAACATAAGGGATACTCATAGCTCATCCTTTGAATTAGGATGGTCTACACGGATTCCCCAAGAAGTCTACTTGGCAATCATTTCTTCTCTTTTGGCAAGCGGTACTAATATTCGACGTGGTGCCTCTGGTGCATTGGCACTGGCATGGGTGGCAGAAGGCCGAACCGACGGCTACGCAGAATCGCATATGAATGCATGGGATTGCTTGGCCGGTTTACTCATGGTACGAGAGGCTGGTGGACGAACAGGTACCTATCCTAAAACTCACGAGGAAATAGCGCATGGCGGGGCTATTCTAGCGGTCGCTCCCGGTGTGGCAGAACAGTTTGCCAATGACACCATGATATCGCTTGCAGCTGAACATAAAGCCCCAAAAGAACTATATAACCAACGCACGACAGAGCTTGAACTTACTACCTAACACCTTGGCTCATTTGTACTTTATAAAAGACAAGCGCAAAAAAAAGAGAACGAAAAACCATGACATCTAAAAAGGTAAAAAAGCATTATCCACGTCCACCGATTAGCTTGATCGAAAGCAATATTCCAGGCTGGGGCGTCGACATTTATATTGGCGGTTCTAACGGTGTAGCTGACGCGGAATTGCTTGAAAAACACAACATCAAAGTCGTGCTAAATTGTGCCGTAAACTTAGATATTGACCTTGTGAATTTGCAAGAACCTAACCCACCAGCACACTTGCTAAAACATGGTTGGGCTCCTGTTCGTTATTATAAAATTGGCCTTATTGACGGCCCTGGTAACCCTGAATCTATGGTCTTGGCAGGTTACCATTTAATGCGTTCAGCACTGGATCAAGAGCTACCCGAGAAAGCCTCTTATAAAGTTCGCGAAAAAGGCAATATCTTAGTGAATTGTCGCGGTGGACGTAGCCGCTCCGTCACCATAGTTGCCTTGTTTTTACATCTAGAATACCCAGATCGCTACCCTACGTTGGATGCAGCCATCGCACACATTCGTAAAACACGAGAGCTTCATCCCGATGAATGGTTTGAAACCCCAAAACCGGCTTTGATTCACTTAGCAGAACGTGCCGCAAGCATGGAAAAAATATTGCGAGACGCTGGTTTTGGTCAGGATATGAAAAAATAATGACACAGCAACGACCGAAAAACATTGCCAGTGCAGCAGAAGTCGCCAGACTAGCGGGCGTTTCTCGGTCTGCTGTTTCTCGCACTTTTACCCAAGGTGCGAGCGTTTCCAAAGACACTCGTGAACGTGTGCTGGCCGCGGCCGCAGAATTGAATTATCACGTCAATCATCTCGCCCGTGGCTTATCCAGTGAAAAAAGCCGACCTGTTTGTATTCTAGGCGCCAATCTTAATGCACCTTATCAAGCAAGCTTGCTCGATGCTCTCACCCAACGTCTGCAACTGGCTGGTCGAGCCGTGATGGTGATTAACACCTCAGGCGGCGAAGCCAGTGCCGATGCGGCGTTACGTCAAACGTTAAATTACCGCGCCTCGGCGACCATCGTTTTATCAGGCACACCACAAACCACTTTGATTGAAACTTGTGTACAAAGCGGACAACAAGTCATCCTTGTGAACCGTGCCGGACAATTTGAAGGCACAGACCACATCAGCATAGATTACCAATCTGCTATGGCTGACGCCCATCACATGCTGCTACGAGCAGGCTGCCAGAAGCTTGCGGTTGTGTCGTCGACAATTCAATCACCTAGTTTACTAACTCGTGAAAAACTGTTTATTCAAGCCGCCGAAGACGCCAAGCAAGCTTGTACCTTGTTACGAGCAGGACCAACGAGTTACCAAACTGGCGTAGACGCAGCACGACGTTTATTAGCCTCTCGGGATAGACCGGATGGCGTTTTTTGTGTCACTGATCTGATTGCTTGCGGCTTTATGGATGTGGCGAAAAATGAATTTGGTCTACGTATTCCAGAAGATATCTGTATTGTCGGTTTCGATGATATAGAACAAGCAAGTTGGCTTGGCTATCAACTAACTACGTTCTCTCAACCACTTGGTGCAATGGCAGATGCTATTTCAACATTACTGGAAAACGCCTCTGACAAAGAGCAGCGTAAAAAACAACATCTAATATTTCACGCTCCACCAGTGTGGAGACACACCGTACGTCCAAGCGCTTCATAACTATTCAAATTCGCTGTTAGTAAAATCGAGCGATTTTGTTATTTGTTTCGTTTTTAAAGCATCGTAACCTTTTCCGTTAGTTTTTTATGGAGAACAATAACATGCTCAACAAAACGCAAATAAAAGTACGCGGTTATCATCTTGATCTTTTTCAACACGTCAACAATGCTCGCTATCTAGAGTTCATTGAAGAAGGTCGTTGGGCTTTTTTTGATGAGTTTTTCGATGACAACGATTGGATGCAGCAAGATCTCGTCTGGCCAGTGGTTAATATAAACATTAATTTTAAATCCGAAGCGAACTTCGGGGATCTTCTCGAAGTACAAACCCGCTACACTAAAATCGGTAATCGCAGCATCACCATGAAACAAACCATCATCAAGGTTCCAACCAATGAGACCGTAGCTGAAGCCGATGTGACTTATGTGTGCTTCTCCAAAGCCGCCAAAGCTGCCATTCCCTTTCCTGATGACTTCCGACAAAGAGTTGAGTTGTCTATTGCTGCATTTGAATAAGCCTTAAGCTGTTTTGTTTTTCAATGTTAACTGGACTTAACATAATGCAAAGGTCTCGTATAGATTATGAAAAGCATTGATTCTCATTGAGAAAAATCGCGCTGCACCTTAATCTAAATGCTAACAAGGAGAAATTAGCATGAAAGCAGAACGACTGAAAAACACCATCACTTTTCTTATGATGATCTTAAGTATTCTCATCATATTAAGACTGTATTTACCCTATTGGGCACTTTATACAGTGAATCAAAAATTATCTGATATGGGAGATTATTCGGGACACATAGAAAACGTCGACATAGATCTTTATCGAGGTGCTTATCAGCTACAGGAATTATCTGTTTCAAAGATAAAAGGTACGCACAAAGTGCCATTCATTCGCGCCGATAACATAGATATTGCCTTAAGCTGGCGCGCATTATTTAAAGGCGAAATTCTTGCTGATATCGCTCTGAACTCACCACAGGTAAACTTTGTCGATAGTGATAAAGCGGATAATGCGCAATCAGGCAAAGGTGGAGACTGGCAAGGTGTCGTCGAAGGACTTATTCCTATTACCATTAGTAAAATCAGTTTAAACAATGGCAGCATTGCCTTTCGTAATTTTGAATCCGAGCCGCCTGTTAATGTACAGCTTACCGAACTCAATGCTGAAGTGTCTAACCTGACCAATATTGCCGGACAAGACGGTAAACGTGTGGCGAGCTTAAATCTAGACGCAAAACTTCTGAATTCAGCCTCTTTGGAAATGAATGCTGAGTTCGACCCTTTTGTCTCAAACGATTTTAGTATCGCCTTAAAAACAGAGTCCGTTTCACTGCCTTTACTCAATGATTTTGCCCAAGCCTATGCCGGATTTGATTTTCGAGCAGGTACAGGCGAAGTGGTCAGTGAACTAAAAGCCGCGGATGGAGAATTAAACGGTTACGTAAAACCCTTATTCAAAAAAGTCGATATTCTTGATTGGCAACAAGACGCGGTAGAAGATGGCGACGGACTCTTTCAATTGTCTTGGGAAGGGCTAAGTGGTGGATTAACAAGCTTATTTACCAACAGCGATACGGACAAAGCCGCTACCATCATCGAAATTACCGGTTCACTAAACGACCCAGAAATTAGTGCGTTTGACGCTGTTTTAGAAGCATTGAAAAACGCCTTTATAGAAGCATTCGATAACAAATTTGAAGGGCTTAAAGAGTAAGAATTAATTATCGTGTTCTAAGCGCTTGCCTAAACTAATAACCTGATCCTGACCATAGCCAATCGCATTGTAAAATGCGATGACGGCTTGGTTGGAATTACGGACTTGCAGGTTAATTTTCGGACAACCTTTAGCCAAAATTAATTCTTCAACCGCTTGCATCATGGCTTGTCCGTAGCCTTTTCTTTGGTGATCTGGACTTACAGCAAGATAGTTAATCCAACCACGGTGACCTTCGTAGCCTCCCATAACAGAAGCCACTATTTTATTATTATCGACACCAACCAGAAACAAATCGGCGTCTACTTTTAATTTGCGGTCGATGTCTTTATTGGGATCATTATGCGGAACAACCAAGCCACACTGTTGCCACAAGGTAATGGTAGCGGCCCTATCTTTTTCTTCAAATGGACGAATTTTCATACAACATGACCCTTCTATTTAACAGTCTTTGCTAAGGCCCTTTTGCCCCGTTTAAGTATCCAATACAAGTATGCAACAACCACAAAGTTAAACAAGAGCACTGAAAAGTTAACTAGGTTGGGATTTTGGTAAATGGCGTAGAGTTCAAAGGGAATATAAAGTGAACCACTGATGAAAGCGAACCATTCCGTCCAGCGTAGTTTATGCCATAAACCATAGGCGATAACAAAACGAAAACACGAATACATTAAACAAAGGGTAATAACTAAAAGATGATTTTGCTGAGTCACTTTCTCGACAAAGGTTAACAGCAAATTAACATAATAATTGTTTGGCGAAATTGGCCAATTTTGCATCGCCTTAGCGGCAAGTTGATGAAGATCTTGCTCAGCAATCACATTGACACTCAGAGCCAAGCATAAAGCCAGCAGACCTTTTACCCCATCAACGACCGCAATTGCTTTTAAGCCTTCAAACTTCATAGACGCTACTTCTTTTTAAAAAAGTCAGCATACCTGAATGGGATGACAAAAAAGTGATTACTATATTTTTCCTCCTTTGTTACCAATGGTTATAGAAGCTGACTAATGAGTCATTAAAAAAAGCGAACCAGACTCAAAGGCCTAGCTCGCTTTTATAAAACTTAGAAAAATCTACACTTTAAATTTATCTAATGATCTCGCTTGTTCAACGGTAATCTCAACCATAGTTTCACAAAGCACAGATTGACCTTGTGCCGCATCCGAAACGGACTGACTAATATCACGAATATTCGTAGTATTGCGGTTAATTTCATTGGATGTTGCACTTTGCTCTTCTGCTGCGGCAGCAATTTGCACTGTCATATCATTAATTTCATTAATACTTAAACGAATAGCTTGCAAAGATTGCTTGGCTTTATCGGCAATCTGCTGCGTTGTATTGGCGCCCTCTCGACTTTCAAGAATGGCTTTTTCCGCTCCTCTTACACCGGTTTGCAACTGCTGAATCATTTTCTGAATTTGTTCCGTCGATTCCTGAGTTTTCGAAGCCAAGTTTCGAACTTCATCAGCAACGACAGCAAAGCCTCGGCCCTGCTCTCCAGCTCGCGCCGCTTCAATCGCCGCATTTAAGGCTAACAAGTTAGTCTGATCAGCAATGTCAGTAATAACGGTAAGAATCGATTCTATATTATCGCTGTATTTCACCAAATCATTAATGGTAGTAACTACATCGCCCATTTTATGAGTCAATTCAGCAATCGAAGTGGTCGTGCGATCAACAATAACCTCACCTTCTTTCGCAGCAACATCCGCTTGATTCGCTCGGCTTGCCGCCGTTTGAGCATTGTCAGCCACATCATGGGCTGTGGCTGACATTTCATGCATCGCTGTCGCAAGTTGGTCCAGTTCATTAAGCTGAGTATACAACTGCTTTGAGGACTCTACAGAAGACGCGGCTGTCTTGTCCGTATTTTCACGAATATGACGAGATTGACTTTTCACTTCGCCAATCAATCGCTGTAAATAATCAATAAACTTATTAAATTCACCCGATACATGACCAAATTCATCGTCACTGGTAATCGCAAGACGTTTGGTTAAATCACCTTCTCCGCCATTGATATCTTTTAGCGATTCATGCAAAGCACGAAGTGGTTGTAGCAAACCTGTCACGACAAAATACAGCACGATAGAAACAAGCAAAGCAGCAATTAAGGTTCCCCAAAAAGCCACCCAGCCAAATTCTCTGACACTGGCGAACAATTTATCTTTATCCAACACCACACCGACATACCAATCTGAGCCATACAAATTAGGTAATGGACTAAAAGAAACATACACAGGAGTATCGTCAGTCAGCTGTTTTTCTACCAAGTCTGTACTTAATGTTGGCACACCACCTTGCAGTAAACTAGAAACCGACTTGCCGTTTAAATCCGCATTAGGATGACTAATGATTTTTCCATCTTTACTCAATAAAAAAGCATAACCAGTATTATTAAAGTTAAGTGCATTTACTGACTCAGAGACTGTTTTAAGGCTGATATCACCACCAAAAGTTCCCTTAAACTCACCGCGATCCCGAAAACCTGAAATCACCGAAATTAGCAACTCCCCTTCAACAGACATATATGGCTCTGTCAAAATTGCTTGTTTATAATCCTTACCAAAATTATACCAAGGACGTTTGCGAGCGTCCCAATCAACGGGATTCCAATTTGGGTCATTAGTTATCGGTTTGCCATCGACATCTAAACCGCCGAATAGCTGAATAAATTCTTTTTGATAAATTGGAAGATCAAACGCCTCTTGGATTGTTTTTTTACTAAAACTAGCATCGACTTTCTGCGAAATAACATCAATCAAATCCATTTTATTCTTCAACCAGTTTTCAACTTGTAAAGCCAGTGCCTTACTACTTTCCTGAGTACTCGTTGTGGTTTTCTCAAACAATGCACTTCTAAGACTGCTGTATTGCAACCATGAATATATGGATAATGCTAAAACAACAATAATTGATGCGCACAAGACAACCTTATGAGAGACCTTCATTTTTCACCACCTATTTAATAAACTTAAAACAGCGTCACCGCTTCCATGCAAATTCAATATTAAACTTGATAACACCAAATTATTTCAATTTAACAAGTTACGCTGAAGTTATAACAGCTATTTATAAATCTCTACCTTTACTAGCTTTTTAGTGTAAGAAGTTGGCTTTTTAACGAAGACTGTATAAAAAAAACCCCGAATTCCTTTCGGAAACGGGGTTTGGTGTTGGTAACGCTAATAAATAAAGATAAGAGATTAAGCTAGATCAAAACGATCCAATTCCATTACTTTCGTCCAGGCTGCAATAAAGTCTTTCACAAAGCGCTCTTGTGAATCAGAGCAAGCATACACTTCAGCAATTGCGCGTAGTTGAGAATTTGAACCGAAGACCAAATCCGCACGAGTCGCTGTCCACTTGATCTTACCTGTTGTACGGTCACGCCCTTGGAACTCCTCTTCTTCTTCCGAAGTCGCAAACCACTTAGTTCCCATATCCAATAAGTTGACAAAGAAATCATTGCTTAAGGTTTCTGGCTTGTCAGTGAACACACCATGCTGGGATTGACCAACATTAGCATTCAAAACGCGTAAACCACCTAACAACACGGTCATTTCTGGCGCAGAAAGCGTTAACAACTGCGCTCTATCCACCAGCATTTCTTCCGCCGATACAGTGTACTTACCTTTCAAATAGTTACGGAAACCATCTGCAGCAGGCTCTAAGAAAGCAAAAGATTCCACATCCGTTTGCTCTTGAGAAGCATCAGCACGGCCTGCTGTAAATGGGACTGTAACGCTGTGTCCCGCTGCTTTTGCAGCTTGCTCAACGCCAACAGAGCCACCTAAAACGATCAAGTCAGCAAGGGAAACCTGCTTAGTGGAATCTTGGCGATTAAACTCTGCTTGAATACCTTCTAAAACAGACAACACCTTGGCAAGCTGTTCTGGCTGATTTACGGCCCAGTCTTTTTGTGGCGCCAAACGGATTCGAGCACCATTTGCTCCACCACGCATATCTGAACCGCGGTAAGTCGATGCAGATGCCCAAGCTGTCGATACCAATTGCGCAACTGTCAAACCCGAAGCCTGAATTTTTGCTTTAAGATCCAAAATATCTTGATCATTAATGGTGACGTAAGTCACGGCTGGAATCGGGTCTTGCCATACTAACTCTTCTTGTGGCACCAAAGGCCCAAGGTAACGAGCTACTGGCCCCATGTCACGGTGAGTCAATTTAAACCAAGCACGAGCAAACGCATCGGCAAGTTGATCTGGATTTTCGTAAAAACGTTTAGAAATTGGTGCGTAAATTGGATCATCACGTAACGCCAAATCCGATGTAAACATAATTGGTGCATGGCGTTTAGATGAATCGTGAGCATCTGGAACAGAATTAGCTGCCGCGCCATCTTTTGGCGTCCACTGCCAAGCACCAGCTGGGCTTTTAGTCAATTCCCAATCGTATTCAAATAAGTTTTCGAAGTAACCATTATCCCAAGCAATTGGGCTTTTCGTCCAAGCGCCTTCTAGTCCGCTAGAAATAGTATCGACACCTTTACCCGTGCCCATGCTATTGCTCCAACCAAAACCTTGCTCGGCTATGCCTGCTGCTTCAGGGTCAGCGCCAACTTGAGCTGCATCGCCCGCACCATGGGCTTTACCAAAGGTATGACCACCAGCAATAAGGGCAACGGTTTCTTCGTCATTCATCGCCATTCGACCAAAGGTATCGCGAATATCACGAGCAGAGGCTAACGTATCTGGCTTGCCTTCTGGACCCTCTGGATTGACATAAATTAAACCCATTTGTACCGCAGCTAATGGATTTTCTAATTCACGATCACCGGTATAACGCTCGTCATCTAACCAAGTTTTCTCTGTTCCCCAATAAATGTCTTCTTCTGGTTGCCATACGTCAACACGACCACCAGCAAAGCCGAATGTTTTGAATCCCATGGATTCTAGTGCGCAGTTACCAGCCAATATCATTAAATCGGCCCAAGAGATCTTACGACCGTATTTTTGCTTAATAGGCCAAAGCAAGCGACGTGCTTTGTCTAGGTTAACGTTATCTGGCCAGCTGTTTAATGGTGCAAAACGTTGGGTACCTGAAGTGGCACCGCCACGGCCGTCGGCTGTACGGTAAGTACCAGCACTGTGCCACGCCATACGAATAAAGAATGGACCATAGTGTCCATAGTCGGCAGGCCACCAATCTTGTGAGTCTGTCATCAAGGCAAACAAATCTTGGCGAATCGCTTCAAGATCTAAACTATTAAATTCTTTAGCGTAATCAAAGTCTTCACCCATCGGATTGGACTTTGGCGAATGCTGATGCAGAATGTTTAAGTTTAACTGGTTGGGCCACCAGTCTTTGTTAGATGTACCGCGACCTGATGATTGATTTGTACCAGCGGCACCGTGATTAAAAGGACACTTACCTTCGTTTGACATATTTTCTTTAGACATGACTGTCTCTCCTGCTTGCTGCTTAGAACATTTATTTTTCAATAACGCTTAATTAACTATAGTTATAAACTTAAAAAGAGTAAGTAACTAATAAATAAAAACTAAGACTACGATAGCCTAAACTGGCCACCAGCTGTTTTATTGCTATCAAATGGTGCATCCAGCATTCAAAAACATAAGTATTCAAGGTTAACTAAAACCCAGCTATGTATAAGTTAACTAATGATTATTACTATTCTTGGTCATCTCGCCATAAACTCATTTCTTATACCGTGTTTAGCCAAAACTGGTTCACAAGTTGCTTAGTCAGGTAAAGCAAGGCCACAAATGAAAGCGACTTTAACTTAACCATCATGGGAAACGACTATGACTCAATCAGATTATCCATTAATTGAAGTGCCTCAAAACCAACGTCGAGGATTGCTACCGATGGCAGTGATTCTGCTTGGCTTCACTTTTTTTACTGCCACCATGTGGGCTGGAGGTACATTAGGTACAGCCTTTTCTTTTGCCGAATTACTCTTGGTCATTTTTGTCGGCAACTTGCTTCTTGGTCTTTATGCTTCATGTCTAGCATTCATTGCCTATAAGAGTGGTTTAAACAGCGTTTTAATGGGTCGATTTTGTTTTGGTGAAATTGGTAGCAAACTAGCCGACTTCATCTTGGGCTTTACTCAAATAGGTTGGTACGCATGGGGAACGGCAACGCTCGCTATTGTGTTGGTTAAAATCACGGGCATACCAGAAGTATGGCAAACGCCATTAATGATTTTGTTTGGTATGGCTTTTTGTATCACCGCCATGATTGGCTTTCGAGGCATGGATATTTTGTCCCGCATCGCCGTTCCTGCCATGCTCTTGTTTATTTTAATTAGTCTTTATACTGGCTTAGTCGATGTAGGTGGACTCTCAGCTTTATTTGGTATTGAGCCAACACAAAGTTTGAGCTTCACCGCCGCCATCACCATCGTCATAGGTACGTTTGTCAGCGGCGCCACTCAGGCAACCAATTGGAGTCGTTTTGCGAACAGTGGCAAGGTCGCTATTTGGGCAACCATGGGCGCATTCTTTATCGGCAATGGTTTGATGGTATTAACCGGAGCGCTTGGTACGTTAATTTATCAACAAGCGGATATTGTCGATGTTATGCTCGCTCAAGGCTTTATGATTCTGGCTGTGCTTATGCTATTTCTTAATATCTGGACCACTCAAGACAATACCATTTATAACTTTGCCGTTGCTGGGTGTAACCTTCTTCGCACCGATAAACGTCGAATTGTGACCGTCACTGGGGCAGCCATTGGCACAGTCATGGCTGTGTTTGGTATGTACAATTTCCTTATTCCATTTTTAGTATTACTGGGAACATTTATCCCGCCTATTGGTGGCGTCATCATGGCGGACTTTTGGTTACGCCATAAAGGTCAGTATCCTTTACTAGCCGATGTAAACCTTCCCGCTTTTAACTGGATTGGGCTTGGCGCTTATGCTATTGCGTCTGCAGCGGCCTATCTATCTCCTGTTATGCCACCTATTGTTGGGGTCTTTGTGGCCATTGTGGCTTATGGCATATTATCTTTTCTAACCCATAGACAAACGGTCACCGCACTAGGAAACTAATGAGTATTTGTTGCGCAGATATACCTCGTCTACCCGGCTCGAAAGCATCAGCTTTCGAGCCGGTTTAACTGGAGGTCAACGTATTGTCTGCTGGCCTTATGTTGCAGAGAACGACTCCATTCAACCATGGGGCAGTGGTGGTAAGCTGTTTTTTGTCACCGGAACAACGCTTAGGCTATTCTTTACAAGACCCATTTTTGCGACTCAACTTACAAAATGCTCTACTCATTGAACAAATCATATTTCACCATCACAACTTTGATGATCAGGCCGTCACGCCTGACCCAAAAGGATTGAATTTTTATGCAAATCATCAACGCCCGTTTACGCCAACGTCCAGAGCTATTTTCCATCTACATAGACAAAGGCCGTTTCAGTAAAATTGAAGTTCAAGAAAGCACGCAAGTAGCATCCGACAATGCAATAGATGCTGGCGGTAATTTAATTTGCGCCCCTTTTGTTGAGCCTCATATCCACCTTGATGCAGCTCTAACAGCCGGTGAACCAGAATGGAACCAAAGTGGTACCTTGTTTGAAGGCATTGAACGCTGGCGTCAACGAAAACCCATGCTGAATGAAGAAGATATCCGCCGACGAGTGCTATCAACAATAGAGCTTTTGGTGCAAAACGGTGTTCAAGCCATTCGAACCCATGCAGATACTACAGATCCAACATTAATTGGTGTTCGAACACTTTGCGCTTTACGGGATGAGCTAAAAGACAAAATCGACTTGCAAGTGGTGGCCTTCCCACAAGATGGCATGTTGTCTTACCCAAATGGCTTAAAATTAATGGAAGAAGCCTTGGAAATTGGTGCTGATGTGGTTGGCGGCATTCCACATTTTGAATACACGCGCGAGTTAGGAGAAAAGTCCGTCAAACTCATCATTGAGTTGGCTCAAAAATACGATCGCTTGGTCGATGTCCATTGTGACGAAATTGACGACCCGAACTCTCGGTTCTTAGAGTTTCTCGCTCATGAAGCCTTACTCCATGACATGGGCTCAAAAGTCACCGCTAGCCACACGACAGCGATGCACTCTTATGACAACGCCTATTGTTCAAAGCTATTCCGATTGCTGAAAAATTCTGGCATCAACTTCATCTCTTGCCCCACCGAAAGCATTCACTTACAAGGCCGTTTTGACACTTATCCAAAACGTCGTGGAGTGACCAGAGTCAAAGAACTAAGAGAAGCCAATATCAATGTGTGCTTGGGTCAAGATTCTATCTTCGATCCATGGTATTCACTCGGCAATGGCAAACTACTACGGACATTAGATTATGCCATGCATATTTGCCAAATGATGGGCTATCAAGACTACGCTCGTGCACTAGATATGATTACCGACAACAGCGCTCGCACTATGTGCTTAAAAAATTACGGAATTCAAGAAGGTAATGCAGCAAACTTTATCTTATTGGAAGGGCAAGATGATTACAGCGTGCTGCGTAAACAAGGAGAGGTTTTACTGTCTGTTCGTCGCGGTGAAATTATTATGCAACGCCAACCATCTCAGGTGATAACTCCACCTTGGATTACACAAGCGACAAAATAATCTACAAGTGAATATTCCT
Source organism: Marinomonas sp. UCMA 3892 (assembly GCF_012726345.1). GTDB lineage: Bacteria > Pseudomonadota > Gammaproteobacteria > Pseudomonadales > Marinomonadaceae > Marinomonas. The sequence goes on along the minus strand of NZ_PTXN01000023.1, from coordinate 9,911 downwards.
TCAATGAAAAGGTGAATGATATAGCACTTTCACCTTTTCTGTACGTCTAATTCCCATTAAAACAAAATAAGTAGCTAACAATAAAACAAAATAAGTAGCTAACAATAAAACAAAAGATCAGATCAAAATTTGATCATTTTTTTGCGCTTACAAACATCTTTTCCTAGACTGTAAATAACTTAAAAATGATAAAGGATTATATATGCGCGTCCATTCAATTCGAATCAAAATGATGCTTCCAATCATTTTTCTCTCAGCAATTTTGATCTGCCTTTTTATCTTTATGATGCTAATGAGCAGTATTCAAAAAAATAATATGAAACGACAAGCAGAGCATTATTTCGAAGCAATCTCAGTTGTATTAAATGCAGATAGAGATATTTATCAAGCCCGTTTAGCACAAGAAAAAATGCTAAATGGTAAAGCCCCTAATAAAGAAAATGAGGTCGACTTTCGAGAAAACGCCCAGCAAGTTTTTGATCGTTTTCAACTTTATAGAAAGTATCTTCAAGACGAACCTCAAGAGCTACTAACCCCCTTTAAATCTTTTGAAGAACTCTATAATTCTTGGGTAAATTCAAGCGAAAGATTGATCACATCATCAAACGGCAGCATGCAGTTTTCAAACGCTATGATAGAGCTCGATCAGAAATTCCAAGTCATTCGGGACATGCTGGATAAAGCCGGTGAGAAACTACATGATTATACCAACGAACATAAAGACGAATTCAACTCAGCCAATGAATTAAACCATTTTATAGAAGCCATTACCGAAGTCCTCAACGCTGACCGCGACCTCTATCAAGCTCGCCTCGCCCACCAAAGAATACTCAATGGCATTGGTGATAAAGAAGCCAATAAAGAAGAGTTTAGATTAAACGGTAAACAAGCCATAGACAGGTTTAGAGCTTACCGAGGTTATTTAGTTAACGAGCCCGAGCTTACAAAACCTTATGACGAGTTTAGCGGGCTCTTCAATGAATGGTACGAAGGCAGTCTTGATCAAATTAGCTCTCCAGAATCAGATTTAGTTAAAAAACTACCACAAGAAATTGTTGAAGCTGACAAAAATTTCGCTGAAATTCGCGAGCTATTAGACAAAGCAGGTGAAACAGTAAGAAAACACGCTCGAGACATGGAACAACAAACAGCTGAAAACGTCGAACAAAACCAAAAACTTGCTATGACATTAACGGTAATCGCGTTTATTTTTGCAATGGCTTTTGGTTATTACGTTCCACTCAAAATAACTCGTAATGTGGAAAGTATGGCACGCCGGATTAGAGAGATCGCCGAAGGTGATGGTGATTTAACCCAACGAATTAACTCAAGCGCTAAAGACGAACTTGGCGATCTTGCTAAAGAGTTCGACGGTTTTGTTGAACAACTACGATCAATCATTAGCAATATACATAAACAATCATCGGCTCTTGGCAGCATGACAACAGAATTAAAGAATGCCTCCGAAACCACTAATAATATAACTCATGCTCTAGTGGATGCATCGTCATCTATGATCAGTGCTGGACAAGAAATGAATGTATCTAACCAGCAGATGGCGGAAGTTGCAAAAGACACCGAAGCTGAAGCAACCACTTCAAGCCAATTAACCGAACAAGGTATTCAAGCAGTAAATACGTCACACAAAGCCATTTCCAGTCTAATCAGTAATATCGAAGAATCATTGAAACGAGCAGAAGAGTTAGAAAAAAGCTCAGAAAATATTTCCTCCGTACTTGAAGTGATTAGAAACATTGCCGAACAAACCAACCTATTGGCCTTAAACGCAGCCATCGAGGCTGCTCGAGCTGGGGAACAAGGTCGTGGTTTTGCCGTGGTTGCAGATGAAGTACGAACATTGGCAACCCGTACACAGAACAGTACAGATGAAATAGAAACCATTATTGAACAACTCAAACAGAATGTTAAAGAGTCCTCTATTTCCACTCAAAACAGCCGGAGCAACGCCGATAACACAGCAGCTAACTTCGACAACGTCATCAACATTTTTGACTCTCTAAATCATTCCTTTGAAAAAGTACAACAAATGGCCTCAAAAACAGCCCAAGCTACAATCGAACAAGCAGCGCTGTCCGACGGTATAAACCAGAGCCTTATGCTGCTAAAAGAGCAAACCAACGGTGTGAAAGATGTTTCAAACCTAATAAACAAACAGTCCACACAAATCACAGAATTGTATAAAACACTTAACAACGAAGTAGGAAACTTTAAAATCTAGTGTTACTAGAGGTAGAAATTAGTAAAAGATAAAGTGAGCTATAAATAGCGTCTTGCTCTTTAACATTAGCAGTTAAAGAGCAAGACAGTTAATTAATTATTCTCTACAGGACAGTTTTCCATACCAACGCGATACGTTGATACGGCTCCCATCCCCGCAAATTTACGGAAAGCATTAAATGCATCATAGCTAGGCTTATAGCTCACGGTATAATTCATATTTACTTGTGAACCATAATTGCCACAGCAGTTAGGGCTAAAAGATGCATCTTGGCTAATGACTTGAAAGTCTTCTAAATTATTCGTTTTACCAAAAGCAATAAGCTCTTCTGTTTTGGCTTTATATATCGCCCCAACATCTATGTCGCTATTAGGCGGAAGGTTTTCCATGTAAGAAAAAGACGTTATATCTTTGATTTCACAGACAGGCGCCTCAGTGGTTTCTTCAGCAACTAATAAACTAGAAGAAACTAAGGCTGACACTGCAACAAACAGCTTAGGTACAAAAAATTTCATCGCGACATCCTATGTAATTTAAAATATATCCAGTGGCGTAATGAGAAGTCATTGCGCAGATTGATTAAAAGCTTTAGCCAATAAATGTTAACACGAATTAACGGAGCTAATAACAACGTTAATTCGCGTCCGATCTTATGGATTAACAACCAAGTTTTCCGCTTTACCGTTGGCGAAAGCCACAACATTTTCAAAAGCAATTTTGAAGTAAAGCTCATAACTGTTCTTTTCGACATAACCAATGTGCGGCGTACATAGTACATTGGGGAGTGATAACAAAGGCTCATTATTAGTATTCGCAGGTTCTGTCTCAAACACGTCGACGGCAGCACGTTTACTTGGATTCAATGACATCTCACTATACAAGGCACCACTTTCAATAAGCTCTGCTCTACTGGTATTTACGAGCAAAGAGTCCGATTTCATCAAGGCTAAATCCGCTTGCGTCACTATGGCTTTAGTTGCGTCATTAAGTCGCAAATGCAAAGTAATAACATCTGCCGTTTTAAAAAAATCTTCTTTGGAGACAGCCGCTAAAAAGCCATGCTCTTGGGCTAATGACCTTGAGCTTTCGCTTCCCCAAACCAGTACCTTCATGCCGAAAGCTTTCGCATACTGCGCAATACGTTGGCCTATTTTACCGTAGCCCCAAATCCCCAACATTGACCCATTCAATACTCGACCTAACCCTAAAGAACCAGACTGTTGCCAATAGCCTTGTGAAAATTGCCCAACGTATTCAGGAATATGTCGACTCGCAGACATAATAAGACCCCAGCATAATTCAGATGGCGCAACCGGAGAACCAACACCTTCCGCCACAGCAACCCCGTATTTTTGGCAGAGCTTGGCATCAATGTGATTACTGATTTTTCCTGTTTGACTAATCAGTTTTAAATTAGGTAAGTTAGCAAGCAATTCTTCAGAGATCACCGTGCGCTCTCGTATCAAAACCAAAGCGTCAAAATCCTTTAGCTTAGCGACCAACTCTTCTGTATTAGTAAAAGTCTCATTAAATACATGTACATCATGACCTTGTAATACTTGGAAACAAGCAAGATCTTTAACACAATTCTGGTAATCATCTAATACGGCTACTTTCACGCAACAATCCTCGTTTACTCATCTGATATCGCTTGGTTAATGGTGCTTATCATCGACCAAGATAGTACAAAACACCAGAGCAAAAAAAGCCCCGCACATGGCGGGGCTAAAGACAGAGATTACAATTTGCTGTTCTAGAGCAAGGAGGCACACAACTTCATGTACTTAGTTCAATATTACTTAAATGCGCTCGAATACCGTCGCTATACCCTGCCCCATACCAATACACATGGTTGCTAGGCCAACGGTCGCGTCTTTTTCACGCATCACATTTAGCAAGGTCGTTGAAATGCGAGTACCAGAGCAACCAAGCGGATGACCAAGGGCAATCGCGCCACCGTTCAAGTTCACTTTATCATCGACAAGATCCAGCAAGCCAAGATCTTTAAGTACTGGAATAGACTGGGCAGCGAAGGCTTCGTTTAGCTCAACAATATCGATATCCGCAATCGTCAAACCAGCACGTTTTAGCGCTTTCTTCGTTGCAGGTACTGGACCATAACCCATAATAGCTGGATCACAACCCGCTACTGCCATGCTGCGTACTTTAGCAATTGGCGTTAGGCCAAGCTCTTCGGCTTTCTTAGCAGACATCATCAGCATAGCCGACGCACCATCAGACAAAGCGGAAGACGTACCCGCCGTTACAGTACCCACTTTAGGCATAAACACCGGTGCTAATTTCGCTAAAGATTCCATAGAGGTTTCTGGACGAATCACTTCATCCACTTCAACGAGGATCTTATTACCATCTGCATCATGACCTTCAATAGATACGATTTCGTTATTGAAACGCCCTTGCAAAGTCGCTTCGTGGGCAAGACGATGTGAACGTACCGCAAAGGCATCTTGGTCTTCACGACTCACACCGTGCATTTTGCCCAACATTTCGGCAGTCACCCCCATCATCATAGAAGCTTTCGCCATATGTTTTGACAGCGCTGGGTTTACATCTACCCCATGCATCATGCCAACATGCCCCATATGCTCGACACCGCCTACAACAAATACATCACCTTGTCCTGTCATAATAGCTTGAGCCGCTGTATGAATGGCTGACATAGATGAACCACAAAGGCGGTTCACGGTTTGTGCTGCACATGTAATAGGCAAACCTGCTAATAAAGACACAGCACGCGCCATGTTAAAACCTTGCTCTAAGGTTTGGTTAACGCAACCCCAGATTAAATCTTCAACGTCTTTTTGATCCACATTTGGATTGCGTTTGAACAATTCTTTTACTAGCGCTGCAGATAAGTTTTCTGCTCGCACATTACGGAATACGCCATTTTTCGTTTTCCCCATTGGTGAGCGAACGGCGTCGATAATGACGACATCATTTGGATTCAGTTTCATGGAAATTCTCCTCTAGCCTATGGGAAATTATGCGCCGTAATAAGTGTCGTTATTCTTCGCCATTTCACGCATTTTTGCGGTTGGCTCGTACAACTTACCTAAGTGGCTGTATTTATCTGCAAGGTCACAAAAGGCCTGCAGTCCCATTTGATCTAAGTAGTGCAAAGCACCGCCAAGGTATGGAGGGAAACCAATACCGTAAATCAATCCCATGTCAGCTTCTGCCGCCGATGCCACGATATTTTCTTCAAGGCAACGTACTGTTTCAATACAAAGTGGAATCATCATCCGTGCCACTATGTCGTCTTCGCTCAACTCAGACTTCGACACAACTATGGAAGAAAGTAAAACATCGATTTCTTCATTAAAGATTTTCTTCGGTTTACCTTTACGATCTGGTTCGTAAGTATAAAAACCTTTACCGTTTTTCTGACCAAAACGCTCTAACTCGAACAAACAATCTACTGCGTTTGTGCCTTCATGCTTCATTCGATCTGGAAAGCCTTCTGCCATAACTTGATCCGCATGATAAGCCGTATCGATACCAACCACGTCAAGCAAATAAGCAGGCCCCATTGGCCAACCGAATTTTTCCATGGTTTTATCTACCACTTGGAAATCCGCGCCTTCCTGCATCATCAAGGAGAAACCAGCAAAGTAAGGGAACAACACACGGTTAACTAGGAACCCTGGACAGTCATTTACCACAACAGGTGTTTTACCCATAGCTTGAGCATAAGCAACCGTTTTGGCAATTGCAGCATCGCTGGTTTTTTCACCGCGAATAACTTCGACCAAAGCCATACGGTGCACAGGGTTAAAGAAATGCATACCACAGAAATTTTCTGGGCGTTTTAGATCTTTTGCCAATTCAGTAATGGAAATAGTTGAAGTATTAGACGTCAAAATAGCGTCGTCTGAGATCTTAGTTTCTACTTCAGCCAAAACAGATTTTTTGATTTTAACGTTTTCAACAACCGCTTCGACTACTAGATCAACATGTTCAAATTCGCCATAGCTCAAAGCAGGAATAATTGCATTCATTGCTTTAAAGGCTTTTTCGGTTGTTAAACGTCCGCGCTCTACTTGACCATTGAATAGCTTATTCGCTTCGCTCAAACCTAACTCTAGGGCTTCAGGACGAATATCTTTCATGATAATTGGTGTGCCTTTTGACGCAGACTGATAGGCAACACCACCACCCATAATACCTGCACCCAATACCGCAGCTTGCTTAACTGGCGTCGCATTTTTAGCGTATCTGCCTGCCGTTTTCTTAATCTGTTGATCACTTAAAAATAAGTTCACTAAAGATTTCGCTACTGGGCCCTTAGCAAGTTTAATAAAACCTTTGATTTCGGTATCAAGGGCTTTTTCCATATCTTGGCTGATGCCTTTTTCAATGGTTTTAATCGCAGCCATTGGCGCAGGGTAATGTTTACCCGCTTTCGCACCAACTACACCGCGTACCGATTCGAAAACCATCATTTTTTCAATAGGAGTAAATTCCATTGGTGCGCGTAATTCATCACGACGAGCGTGGTAGTTCAACTTTCCATCCAGCACTTGCTGAATAAGATGACGAGCTGACTCATTGACTTTCGCTGCAGGCACAACCGCATCAACCGCACCATCTTTAAAAGCATCTTCGCTGCGTTTCTGAGCACCACCACAAATCCACTCACAAGCGTTATCGGCACCGATTAAACGAGGTAAGCGAACGGTACCACCCCAACCTGGGTAAATACCCAGTTGAGTTTCTGGTAAACCGATTTTCGCTGTGTCAGCCATCACGCGATAATCACAAGCCAAGGCCAACTCCATGCCGCCACCAAGAGCAATACCATTAATAGCGGCTACCGTTGGGCAACATAGGTTAGAGATGTCATTAAAAATGCTGTGAGCGTGACGCAATTTATCGGCTAAATCATCGTCCTCAAGCTTGAACCAAGAGGTAAATTCGGTAATGTCCGCACCTACGACAAAAACATCTTTTGCACTGGCAAAAATAACACCTTGTAAGTCATCAATGTGTTTTAGCGCAGTAACGGCTTCGGCCAATTCATTCAAGGTAAGACTATTGAATTTATTGACCGATTCACCGACCAAATCCAGAGTAACGGTTGCTACGCCGGCATCATCGACTGCAACCTTGACTGCTTGTCCTTCGAAAATCATGCTGGTCTCCAGTTATTTTTATTTTGATAGTGGTGAAACAATCTTTCACCACTATCCGGTATTTAAAAAGCTGTTTAAGCTTTGTCAAAAAGCTTAAACAGGCGACTTTCTATTAAAAAATTACAAGCTTTTTTCTAGCTCAGGTACGGCATCAAACAAGTCAGCAACCAATCCATAATCAGCTACTTGGAAGATAGGTGCATCTTCATCTTTGTTAATTGCAACAATAACCTTAGAGTCTTTCATCCCAGCTAAATGCTGAATAGCACCAGAAATACCCACAGCAATGTAAAGATCTGGCGCAACAGTTTTACCGGTTTGACCAACTTGCAAATCATTTGGCACAAAACCAGCATCCACTGCGGCACGTGAAGCACCAATAGCGGCGCCTAGTTTATCCGCGACACCTTCAAGTAATTTGAAGTTATCACCATTCCCCATACCACGACCACCCGAAATAATTACATTGGCCGCAGTCAACTCTGGGCGATCAGTCTCTGCAAGTTGCTCTTTAACAAAACGACTGCGCTCAGAATTGATTACTTGAGACAATACTTGGCGTTCTGCGCTGCCACCGGAGCTAGCCGCGGCATCAAAGCCAGTTGCTCGAACTGTAAGAACTTTTACTGCGTCAGTTGTTTTAACAGTAGCAATAGCATTGCCAGCATAAATAGGACGAACAAATGTGTCGGCCGACTCAACTTTAATAACATCAGACAGCTGAGCAACATTCAAAAGTGCCGCTACACGTGGCAAGGTATTTTTCCCAGTCGTGGTTGCAGGCGCTAAAATATGTCCATAACCCTCAGCAACGTCGACAATTAATTTAGAAACATTTTCAGCCAACTGATGCTCATAGGCTGCATTATCTGCCACTAAAACTTTTGTCACCCCAGCGACTTGTGATGCTTGTTCAACAACCGTTTGGCATTCAAAGCCAACAACGAGCATATGAACTTCGGCATCAATTTGTGTGGCTGCGGTTACTGTATTTAGCGTCGCAGGCTTAAGAGATTTATTGTCGTGTTCTGCAATGATTAAAACGCTCATGACACCACCTTCGCTTCATTTTTAAGTTTGTCTACTAACTCAGCAACCGAGCCCACTTTAATACCACCAGCGCGTTGTGGCGGCGGAGTAACAGATACGATGCTGACATTAGACCCAACTTCTACACCTAGATCGGCAGGTGTTTTTACATCCAATGGTTTTTTCTTGGCTTTCATAATATTTGGTAAAGAAGCAAAACGTGGCTCATTTAAACGCAAGTCCGTAGTAACAACCGCGGGCAGGGTAATCGCCAAGGTCTGCAAACCGCCATCAATTTCACGAGTAACTTGTGCTTCGCCATTTTCAATAACCACCTCTGACGCAAAAGTCGCTTGGGGGTAATCCAATAACGCTGCGACCATTTGGCCTGTTTGGTTATTATCTGAGTCAATGGCTTGTTTACCCATAATCACTAAATCTGCCGCTTCTTCTTGGGCAACTTTTGCGATCAATTTGGCAACGGACAATGAATCTAAACCATCTTCCGCTTCCACTTGAATGGCGCGGTCTGCACCTAATGCCATTGCTGTACGCAAAGTTTCTTGGCAAGACTTTGAACCAACAGAAACAACCACAACTTCAGAAGCAACACCTTTCTCTTTTAAGCGAATAGCTTCTTCCACGGCGATTTCACAGAAAGGGTTCATGGACATTTTGACGTTGGTAAGATCGACCGCTGTATGGTCGGATTTGACACGAACCTTGACGTTATAGTCTATGACTCGCTTTACAGATACTAAAATTTTCATAAGCCCCTCGTATTTATTATTAAGTTCTGTTTCATGCATTCAACCTTAACTTTCACTAGATTGATTACATATTAATATTCCCTATCAATAGAACTCTTCACTTACCCTCTATAGTAGTTTGGGAATGCTTTTCATCAATAACAAAAAAGCGCCAGTTAACTGACAAAAATATTCAAGTCTCGTTCTAATGACGCATTATCTATTAAAAAGGCTCCGAACCCTTTCAACTCAATTAGTCTAGCCTTATGTCTCGTCCTAAAATACGTTGACGATTTTTGTTAAGCCAGTATGGATTCCATACTGGCTTTTTCATGCACTTCTTCTGGTGTTTTCATATTTAGACTTAAGTGAGGTCGATACCTATTATAAATATCAATAGACTCACTAATATGCCTTTCTAACTCTTTAAAAGTTCTGCATCTTCCAATCAAAAATTCTTGCTTCAATATGCCATTCACCCTTTCTGCTAACGCATTTTGGTAGCAGTCATAGCCATCTGTCATCGACGGTCGTATTTTATTACGTTGTAATTCTTTTTGATAAAGAGCCGAACAATACTGCGACCCTCTATCTGAATGATGCGTTAGTGGCTTTGTCGTTTTACGAGACTGAACCGCTTTCTTTAAGGCTTTAACGACATTGTCTGCTTTCATATCATGACTGAGTTTATACCCCATGATTTTTCGATTAAAAGCGTCTGTCACAAGCGAGAGATAATGC
>NZ_PTXN01000024.1 GCF_012726345.1 Marinomonas sp. UCMA 3892 | reverse complement strand
ACCTTACGCMCAGTCGTGAGGGAGTGAAGTTTTTAGGCGTGGAGATCGGAAGTCGATATACCCGAATCCAAACCAAGAAACTGGACTTGTTCAAACAACGGCTTAAGCAGATGACGAAACGAAACGGCGGTAAACCGTTGAGTGATGTGATCAAACAGCTGAATCCGCTATTAAGAGGGTTCAGACAGTACTTCAGGATTGCCAATGCGAGTGGTGAATTCAAGAAAATCGCCCAATGGTTAAGGAGACGGCTTCGCAGTGCTCAACTAAAATTATGGAAGAAACCTAAACGGCTGCATCGAAGGCTCAAGCAACTGGGCTACAAGCCGCCGTTTAAGTACATCTCGATGACCAGTTGGAGAAATGCAGCGAGTCCATTAGCCAGCCACGCGATGCCAAACAAATGGTTCGATGAGCAAGGTTTGGTGAATCTTGAAGAAGTGAGAACGGGGTATGTGTTCAGTGTTTATACTGAATGGAAGTTTGCATGAGCCGTATACGAGGTCCGTACGTACGGTTCTGTGAGAGGGATGAGGCGGCAACGCCTCACCCTACTCGATATGTCTTCTGGTAGCCTTGGCTAGAGTATAAAAATAATGATTTGTTTATTTATATTGATAGCCGCTTTATTGGGAACCCGTTATCATGCGCGGTATTAAGGTGGCTATGTAAGCTCACCAATATTTCTAGGATCATAATGAAAAAGAACTTTGTTTTATCTCACCCCAAAAAACCATACCAGCGCCTGATTGAAGAAGCGAAAAACGAAGTAAAGCAGTACATCAAGGCTGAGCGTAATAAAGCCTTGCCTGAAGGTGCGGATTTCTGGGGGTTTAACTGCAAGTTTGGTCAAACGGCAGATAAAGCAAGAACGATCCATGAAGGCGATATCAACATGAATATTAGCTCGGCGCAAAGCCAGCACTGGAAAACCTTCTATCTAGAAGTGATCCCTACACCGAAAACACGCGCGAAACGCTTAGAAGATTAAGCCGAACTATTTGGCCAAATCTAATGTCAAAGGGCAGGTTGTATTAGGCAATCTGCCCTTTTTGCTTCTGACATCCAGTCAGCAATGCGGTATCCTCTTTGCTATTTAGTAGGCTGACCTTTATTTACTGGGCGAATGCCTTTGGTTGATCTTTAATCGAGACTAAAAGGATCTTTTTTGAAAGAATTCGAGTTGATACAAAACATCTTTCAAGCGTCTGTGATGGCAAGTACACAAGGACGTGGCGATCTTTTGTTGGGCATTGGTGATGATTGTGCTCAGGTGCAAGTTCCGCAAGGTCAGAGCTTGGTGTTTTCCATGGATACCTTGGTCGAAGGGCGACATTTTCCTTTCGATGCCGATCCTGTAGATATCGGTTATCGCGCGGTGGCAAGCTGTGTGAGCGATTTAGCGGCAATGGGCGCAAAACCAGCGTTTTTTACCTTGGGACTGACGATTCCAGAATCCGATCCGCAATGGTTAGCGGGTCTAGCGCAAGGTATGGCTGAACTGGCTGAACCAATTGGTTTGGCGTTAGTCGGTGGTGATACCACCAAAGGGCCGTTAACCATTACATTGCAAGTGCATGGTTATGTTGAGCCTGATATGGCCGTTAAGCGCAGCGGGGCAAAGCTCGGTGATGATATTTATGTCACAGGGTTGCTTGGCGACGCCGCTGCCGCTGTGCCAATTGTCACGGGTGAGTTACAAGTATCGAGTGAGCGTTTTGATTACTTCTATGATCGTTATTGGCGACCACAACCAAGGTTGATTGTCGGCATGGCGCTGAAACGAGTGGTTCATGCCATGATGGATATTTCTGATGGTCTTGCCCAAGATATCCAACATATACTGAAAGCGTCTGGCGTTGGGGCAAATATCAACGCCAGTCGTATGCCAATTTCTGCTGAGTTATTGCGATGGCAACCTGAATCTGCCGTGGCTCTGGCCTTAACCGGTGGCGATGATTACGAGTTGTGTTTTACTGCCCCGAAAGACCAAGCCGCCGAAATTGCCTTGATCACGCAAACCCTAAGCTTGCCTTGTACCAAGGTAGGTGAGATTGTCGCGGAAGGCTTTGTTATTCAGGGCTATGATGGTGAAATAACGGGTTGGCAACATTTTTAGGGGCGATTGCTGCGCTCATAAAGAATTTTTAGTTTTTAATTTAATGAATAATAGGTGATGGCTTCATGGCAAACTCTGCCCCTGCGTCAGTATGGCGTAATCCGATACATTTTTTGGCGTTTGGTCTTGGCTCTGGTGCCGCGCCAAAAGCGCCGGGAACTTTTGGAACATTGGCTGCTGTGCCTTTGTTTATTTGGTTCCTGCAAGATTTAAGCGCGATGGCGTATCTTGCTGTGCTGGTGGTGACGTCATTGGTCGGGATTTATCTTTGTGGTAAAACCTCAAAAGATATGGGAGTGCACGATCATGCTGGTATCGTCTGGGACGAATTTGTTGGTTTCTGGATCACCATGTGGCTAGCACCAGCTGGTTGGTTTTATATCGTGCTGGGCTTCGTATTGTTTCGCCTGTTTGATATTTTGAAGCCTTGGCCGATTTCTTGGGTTGATAAAAATGTTCACGGTGGCTTTGGCATCATGCTGGATGATATTTTGGCCGGTGTGATGTCGTTTATTGTGCTGCAAGCCTTGGTCGAATTTGTGTTTTAAAGGATTTTTTGATCTTTGATCATCTAGGCTATGACAAACAGTGAACTGGGCGAATTTTGTCATAGCCAATTGGGTTTTGTTATTGAGTTGAGATGGCTAAGGACCGCTGTTGTTGCGCCATTTCTATAATCCATTGTTTGAATGTTTCTGCATTTGGATGCAAAAATTGCTGCGCTTTATGGGTTAAGAAAAAGGCTTCTGATGTTTCTACTTTTTGTTCAAAGGGGGCTATGAGGCTACCTTCTTTCAACATTTCTGATACCAAAGAGGTTCGGCCAATTGCAAAGCCTTGTCCCAGTTTTGCCATTTCTAATGCGGAAATTAAGGTATCGAATTGGATGCCTAAACCATTGTCGGTATGTTCGGTTCCAGTTTGATTTAACCAATATCCCCAGCCTTCTTCATACCCTAAGACATGCAGCAGTCTATGCTCTGACAGAATGTCTGTGTGTGGTTGTTCTGCACAACTTTGTATTAAGCTGGGGCTGCAAACAGGAAAAAGCTCATCCCACGTTAGTCGTACCGCATCTACATCAGACCATGTGCCACGACCATAACGAATGTTTAAGTCAGTTTCGCGCTCTTTTTCTGCTCCTTCCCAAATATTGCTAGTAAAGCAAATGCGAATATCTGGGTGTTGCTCATAAAATAACGGCAGTTTTGGTGCTAGCCAAGTAGTAAAAAAGACTAAGCTGACTCTGATGGTTACTTGTTTGCTTTGCCCTTGACCAAATAGTTCTTCTGTCACGGCTGTTAAGCGGTTGATGGATTCGTGAATAGCAGGAACATAAGCTAACCCCGCGTCGGTTAGTGCCAAGCCTCGTGGTAAGCGTTTAAAAAGTAATGCGCCTAATTGAGATTCTAGGCTTTTAACTTGTTGGCTAATGGCCGCTTGGGTGAGGTTGAGCTCATTGGCCGCTTGAGTGAAGTTTAAGTGACGAGCCGACGCTTCAAAAGAGCGAAGCCAGTTGAGTGGGGGGAGTCTTTTTTTCATGTTTGTTATCTCAACATAAGAGCCAACACTGACTATCTCTCTATCAAAATAAAGACGAAATATTTTGAACAGAGCATATAGATTTGTTGGTGATACCGCTTATTGTATTTATTGAGTATCAAAATAACGGTTTTCTATAAAAATGCCATACATAAAAAGAGGATAAGCAAGTTATCCTCTTTTTGATCTCTTTAATGCTACTTCATAGTTGGCATAGAAAACTCAACGCCTTCTCGAACGCCTGCAGAAGGCCAGCGTTGAGTTACTGTTTTACGTTTGGTGTAAAAACGAACCGCATCAGGACCATAAGCGTGTAGGTCACCGAAAAGTGAACGCTTCCAGCCGCCGAAACTGTGGTAAGCCACTGGAACAGGAAGAGGAACGTTAATGCCGACCATGCCCACTTGGATGTTATCAGAGAAGTAACGCGCTGCTTCGCCATCACGAGTGAAGATACAAGTACCGTTACCGTACTCGTGAGCATCAATCAGATCCATGGCTTCTTGCATTGTTTTCACTCGAACGATTTGCAGAACAGGTCCAAAAATCTCTTCTTGGTAGCTAACCATATCAGAGCGAACATTGTCGATTAGCGTTGCGCCAACAAAGAAGCCATTTTCATGTCCTTTGATTTTTACGTTACGTCCATCAACGACAATTTTTGCACCTTGTTGTTCTGCGCTATTAATGTAGCCAATAACTTTTTCTTGATGTGCTTTAGTGATAACAGGGCCAAAGTCATTGTTCGCGTCAGAGTAAGGACCCACATTTAGCGATTGCATAGCGGCTTGCATCTTCTCGGCAAGTGCATCACCAGCGGCATCGCCAACGGTCACGGCTACAGAAAGTGCCATACAGCGTTCGCCAGAGGAACCAAATGCCGCGCCAACTAATTGATTGACTGCATTATCCATATCCGCATCAGGCATTACGATTGCGTGGTTTTTTGCTCCGCCTAGGGCTTGGCAACGCTTACCATTGGCGTTCGCAGTGGTGTAAATGTATTCCGCAATTGGCGTGGAACCTACAAAGCTAACAGCTTTAATTCGGTCATCATTCAATAGTGTATCAACGGCTTCTTTGTCACCGTTTACTACATTCATTACGCCGTCTGGAAGTCCTGCTTCTTTTAATAGTTGCGCAATGAACAAAGTAGAGCTTGGGTCACGCTCAGAAGGTTTAAGAATAAAGCAGTTGCCACATACCAAGGCCATTGGGAACATCCATAGAGGCACCATAGCAGGGAAGTTAAATGGCGTGATGCCTGCAACAACACCTAGAGGCTGGAATTCACTCCAAGAGTCGATATTCGGACCAACATTTTTACTGTGCTCGCCTTTTAGCAGTTCTGGCGCACCACATGCGTATTCTACGTTTTCAATACCACGTTGTAGTTCACCCGCAGCATCATGACTAATTTTACCGTGTTCTTCACCAATCATTTTGCAGATGGTGTCAGCGTGTTTTTCTAACAGCGTTTTGAAGTTAAACATGATGCGAGCACGTTTAATCGCTGGAGTATTACGCCATGCTGGATAGGCTGCTTGGGCAACGGCAATAGCTTCTTCAACGGTTTTTTTAGACGCCAAATCAACTTGTTTACTTACTTCGCCAGTAGATGGATTGAAGATGTCTTGCTGACGTGTACCTTCAATAATGATTTCACCATTAATTAACTGTCCAACTGTGCTCATTTTTATTTTCCTATGATTAATGTTTTAAATACTAATGTTCTTTAAATGGGTAGAACTGACTTTTGATTTATGAATGGCGTATCAGTCCCATAGCTTTTTATAGAGTTCAATCACTTCACTGGCACTTGGAACTCGTGGGTTGTTATTCGGCGAACCGGACGCTAAGGCTTGTTCTGCCATTGTGTTTAGAAGTCCCATGTAGTGATCTTTTTTGATACCGAATTCTTCAGGAGTCGGTACTTTTAATTCTTCATTAAGCGCTTTTAATTCTGCAATTAGCTTGGTGTTGGCGCTGTCGTCACTGTCTTGTTCAGATGCAATTCCCATTGCTCGGGCACAATCTGCATAACGTTTAGGTGCCGCTGGAATAGAGTATTCGGTGACGGTTGGTAGCAACATGGCGTTAGATAAACCATGTGGAACATGGAAAGCAGCACCGATCGGTCGGCTCATGCCATGCACTAAGGCTACAGACGCGTTGGAAAAAGCGATACCTGCCAAGGTTGAACCCAACATCATGGACTCACGAGCCGCTTCATCTGCGCCGTTGTGATAGACACGACGAAGATTTGGAGCGATAAGGCGCATAGCTCCTAATGCTTGCGTGTCACTATAAAGGCTAGCTTTTTTACTCACGTAGGCTTCCATTGCGTGAGTTAACGCATCGATTCCAGTATCTGCTGTAGTTCGAGCTGGTAGAGATAAGGTTAGGTTGAAATCAACCAAAGCCGCAATTGGCATAAAGCCAACGCCCATACAGAGCATTTTTTCGTCTGTGGTTTCATCGGTAATAATGGTGACTTTTGTGACCTCTGAACCGGTTCCCGCTGTGGTTGGAATAGCAATGATCGGCAAACCAGATTCGGTAACAACGCGAGGAAATTTGTAATCACGCATTTCGCCGCCAAATTTGCCCAAAATACTAATGGCTTTGGCGCTGTCTATAGGACTACCGCCACCTAAAGCGATAATGCTGTCGTAATTACCTTGTTGTATTTTCTCAACTCCTGCTTGAATCGATGCGACAGTAGGTTCAGGTAGGGTGTCGTCAAAGATATCGGCCTGGATGCCTTTTTCAGCAAGAACGGCCTGAATTTTGTCTGCATAACCCAGTTTCACCATCATTTTGTCAGTAATGATGAGTGGGCTGCGGCAGTCCAGACTCTCAAGGATCGAAGGTGTAGCATGACTGGCATCTTTGCCGACTTGCAGCATACGTGGAAGAATAATCTGAGTAGACATGTAGTCTCCTAGTGTTAAGTGTGTTAACAAAATTGATTGAGTCTGTTATTGGTTTAAAATCGCTATTCTTGAGTTGTCAATTAGGCTCTTTCAGTTGAAGGTTTGAGTTTTTTGAATGGCTTGTCTTGGAATTCTTCCCTTAGGGATTTAATCAGGCCATACGTGGCCATGATAACGATGAAAGAGAAAGGAAAAGCGGCGACAATGGAGGCTGTTTGTAGGGCCTTTAATCCGCCTGCATAAAGAAGCACGGCGGCAACCATTCCAATGGCAACGCCCCAAAATACTCGGAATTTTGCTGGTGGATGCTCATCACCAAAAGACACAATGGTACAAATTACTAGGGTTGCTGAATCTGCTGAGGTTACAAAGTAAGTCACCAACATCAAAGTACATAGACTCGAAATGATAATAGTAACAATGTCACCAGCATTCATACTTTCAATGGTTGTGAACAACGCCATAGTGGTGTCGGCATTGACGGCTTCTGTGATACCACCTGGACCAAACAATTCCACGAACATTGCAGTGTTACCGAAGATGGAAATCCAGAATGCAGCCAACAATGTTGGAGCGATTAGCACACCGCAGACGAATTCGCGAATGGTACGGCCTTTAGAGATTCGTGCGATGAAGATGCCGCAGAAAGGAGCCCAAGCAATCCACCAACCCCAGTAGAAAATAGTCCACCAGCTTTGCCATTGACGTTCAGGATCTGGATCAACCCAAAAGCCTAATCCAACTACGTTGGTAATATAATCGCCAAGGTTAGTCACAAAGGCGCCAAGCACATAAACCGTTGGACCAAAAACAATGAAGAGCAAAAGGATCACGATGGTTAAGTGCATATTCCATTCACTTAAAATCTTGATACCTTTATTTAGGCCAGTTAAAACGGATCCTGTTGCAATCACAGACAAGATGGCGATGAGGATGATTTGGTTAGTTGTTGAAATCTCGAAACCAAATAAATAAGACAGCCCCGCGTTCATCTGTTGGGCGCCCAATCCTAAAGACGTCGCAATACCAAATACGGTACCGAATACTGCGAGTAAATCTGCAGCGTGACCGATTGGTCCATAGATGCGGTCGCCAAAAATGGGATGCAAGCTAGATCGGATAGAAAGCGGGAGTCCTTTTCTATAAGAAAAATAAGCCAAGGCTAAACCAATTACGGCAAATAATGCCCAGCCATGAAGACCCCAATGGAAGATGGCCACCCGCATTGCAACTTGCGCGGCGGCAACTGTGCCCGCTTGAGCGTCAGTAATAAATGGGTTGCCTTGGAGGTAATAAATAGGCTCAGCGATACTCCAAAAAAGAATACCAATACCAATGCCTGCACTAAACAGCATGGAGAACCAAGCATAGTTACTGAATTCTGGCCGATCAGAGTCTTTTCCTAAGCGAATATCGCCGTATTTACTCAAGCTCATCCAGACAGCAAAAAAGAGAAAGAAGCTCATCAAGCCAATGTAGTACCAATCTAAATTTGACGAGATGAAGTTATTAGCTGAGCTATAGAGTGTGTTTGCAGAGGTTGGATCCAAAACGGTAAACAACACGAATGCCATCACTAGAAGGGCGGAGCCGACAGCTAGAATAGGGTGAGTGCCGGAAAACAATCCTTTTTTTGGGAGAACATAAGATTTGTCATTCATCGTGTAGACCTCATCGTAGCGTTATTGCTCTTGGATCCCATTAAATTCATTTCTGCTTGAATGGGAGGATCTAAACGAGTGATGAAACTATGAGTCTTTATATTATTCATATTGCCATTCTCACTATTATTTTTATTTTATTGTTAAGACATTTTCAGCCAGTCTTACTTATTTTTTTCTCGGAAAAACATTGTTATGAATCTTTCCAAAAGAGAGAAGCAATAAAAAATCTATCTAAGACCCTAAAAAATTTATGACTCTTGGGTTTTTATCTTCTTAGCAATAAAAAAAACAACCTCTCAGGGTGTTTTTATTTTGCTGGTTCGTTATTTGATTCGCTCCTAATATTCAGCTTTCGACAAATCATTAATTTGGAAGCTTTTAAAAATTACCAATTATGTTGTCTAAATATTTAAAACAGCCGGGGCTCCGGTATAAAAGTAAATAACACCAGACTACAAAAGTTTTTTAAATAAAGTGGCTTTTGAGCAGGTGCATTAGGGTGAAGCAGATATGAATAAACAGAATCAATTACCGTTAGTAGGTGTTCGTGTTGCTGATTTTGGACAGCAAATTGCAGGTCCTGCTGTTGCTATGGTGCTGGCCGATTTAGGGGCAACGGTTGTACATATAGATCCGCCTGGTGGACCAAGTTGGAAGCATCCTGCTAACGCTATATTGAATCGCAATAAAGCGTCTCTTTGTATCGATCTCAAGACTCAAGCCGGTTTAGATCAAGCTTTAGAATTAATTGAAAATGTAGATATTGTTATTGAAAGCTTTCGTCCCGGTGTAATGAAGAGGTTGGGAATTGATTTCGTAGCGCTGCGTGAGTCGCGCCCTGAGTTAATCACATTATCTATGCCTGGTTTTGCGAGTAATGATGAACTTCGCCGTGATTGGAAAGCCACTGAAGCCATAGTTGCTGCAACGTCTGGTACTTTTACCGATATGGGTTTTAACCGTGTGCTAATGGGATTAAATCCAAGCTTTTCTCCTTTACCATTGGGTTCATCTTATGCCATTTCTCTAGCGGCAAGTTCCATTGCACTTGCCTTGTTTGAAAGAGAAAAAACGGGGCGTGGTGACAATATTGAAGTACCTATTGCTGCGGCGCTCATGGAAGGTCTTTCTTATAACTCTTATGTTGTTGATCAGCTGCCTGAACGCTACAAAACCATGCGTGAGCTAGAGATAGAACATCGTAAATCCAACAACATTAAAATGGATGTGAGTTACGCGCAGCTACAAGAATACCTAGATCCATTTTACCGAACTTATGTCTGTGCAGATGGACGTCAGTTTTATTGTGTTTGCCCTTCCCATCGCAATCATGCCGAAAGAGCACTGAAAGTATTGGGGATTTATGACGAACTAGTGGCAGAAGGCTTGCCAGAAGTGAAAGATTTGCACGTTCCAATTAGTGAATGGGACGGCGAAACATCGATTGGTGTGTATCCACTACCGAAAAAATGGGCAGATCTTATTTCTGAGAAGATGAAAAAAGCCTTCTTGCAAAAAACCTCCGATGAATGGGGTGTCATTTTTGGCGAAGGACAAATTCCTGGTGCGCCTCATCGCTCTACAGAAGAGTGGGTCAACAGTGAGCATTGCAATGCTTCGGGTTTGATTGTTGAAGTGGAAGGAACTGAATTTGGTACCATGAAACAGCCTGGACCAATTGTTTGGTTTGAAAATGAATCGGAAGCCATGCTAAAACCAAAACCTCAAGAGCATGTTAGCTTTGAGCAGGCTTTGGCTCGATTACAAAGCGTAGCAAAAATTGAAAAAATCTCTCGTCCTACAGGCCAAGATATTCAGCCAGCAAGCGGTAAAGGTTGGTTGGATGGAGTGAAAATTCTAGATTTAACCAACGTTATTGCAGGGCCTCATTCTACGGCGTTTATGTCTCGCTTTGGTGCTGAAATCACGAAATTAGACCCGGTCACACCTTTGTACGACCCTTTGATTGGTATTCTGTTTACTTTCCAAACCGGTGTCGGCAAGCAAAGTGCGCTGGTCAATATTATGACCAAAGAAGGTCGTGAAGTGTTTGAACGCCTGGTGAGAAGTGTGGATATCGTGGTTATTAACGCGCCAGATCGCCAAATGAAACCTTTGGGCTTGGATCAAGACAGTTTGAGTGCAATCAATCCAGATGTGCTTTTCTGTCGCCTTGATTGTTTTGGTGGTCCTCGTACCGGTAGCAAAACGAACTACATTGGTTATGACGATATTATTCAGGCAAACAGCGGAATCATGAGTCGTTTTGGGAAACCAGAAACACCAGAAGAACACGCACATTTGGGTACGCTAGACGTGAACTGCGGTTTTGCTGCGGCGCTAGGTATGGTGATTGCTCTGTATCAGAAACGCAAAACCGGTAAAGTGTGCAGAGTGAGAACGTCTCTGTCTGCGGTAACCAATATTGCGCAAATCCCCTTTGCTTTCGATTATGAAGGAAGAGCGCCATTTAACGAGGCATCTGGACGAGAAGCGATGGGTAATCATGCCTTGTCACACTTTTATCGTACCAATAGCGGCTGGGTGTTTTTAGATTCGCATTCAGGTGAGTTGGCTAAATTGGATGCTATTAAAGGATTGAATGGTATTCAGCAGAGCCAAGATATGGGGCAATTCTTGCGTGATCAACTGGTGAAAGAATCTTCCGCATATTGGTTAAAAGAATTTGCCGCCGCCGATATTGCTTGTGCTGAACCTTTCTCCATTGAATATTTGCGTGAGCATAATAGCCGAGTTGCGGATCAGAAAGTGGGCACTGATTTGGGCAGTTATGCTTTTTCAATTTTCCCTGATCATCCAAGTGGTCATTGCATTACTCAGGTTGATCCATACTCGATTCGTCCGCGAGAAGCCAAGATTCGAGCCGTTACGCCAACGGAGAAATTTGGTCATTCGACAATCAAGGTATTGCAAGGCTTAGGATACAGCGAGAGTGATATCAATGACATGTTAGAGAAAAAGATAGCGGCAACCGGTTGGGGACGCGAGTTCCTACCAAGCTAAGTGATCTACTACTGTTAGTTTAGTGACAAGCCCTTCGATGTTTGGATAAAACCTGCTCGAGGGGCTTTTTTATGCTGGTGAATTTAATGATGATCATTGCGCCGTAAATGCGCTTCAAATGCTCGTATCATCAGCGATAAGCTGAGTGTAAGGACAAGGTACATGAAGGCGACGACGTTGTAGGTTTCGAAGAATTGAAAGGTAGAGGAGCTGAAGACTTTGCCGAGTTGGGTGATGTCTTGCACGCCTAAAACAGACACTAATGCGGAGTCTTTGATCATGGCGACCAGGTCGTTGCCAAGGGGCGGTAAGATTTTGCGCATGGCTTGGGGTAGGGTGATAAGGCGGAATCTATGCCAGTTGGATAACCCTAGTGCTTTTGCGGCTTCTATTTGTCCTTTGCCTACTTCTTGAATGCCTGCACGAAAGACTTCAGCAATGAAGGCGCTATAACTAATGGCAAGGGCAATAATGGCGCGCCACAGTAAGGTAAAATCGCGTGTGCGAGCCTCTTCTATCCAGCCTGCTTCAATGGGGATTTGCAGTGCCCAGTTATAGAGTTTCACCATTTCTGGTGCGCCGACAAACGCGATATAGAACAGTAGAACAAGAACGGGGATACCGCGAAATACTTCTACATAAAAGCGTGCGAATTCACGAAGAATGCGATGACGAGAAAACCCTGCCAGTGCGATTAATAACCCAAGAAAACTTGCCAGTATAAAAGCGGTGAAGGTTACGCCGATTGTCGTCAGTAACCCTTCGCTTAGAGCGCCAGCAATGCGTTGGTAGCTTTCGTCTGCTACCATGTTCCATAGCAGAACCAGAGCAATAATAATGATGGTGACGAGCCACCAAGGCGTGCGTTCTAGGGATTTTTTAAAGGGCATAATACATTCATAGCAAGACCGTTCCGTGGTGGTTAACAATAAAAAAACGGATCGCTATACAAGTAGAAGATCCGTTGCTGTGCGTTTGTTGTTTCTATATTACCGTTTTTTTAGCGGTTATAGTCGAAGAACCATTTTTTGTTCAGGGCTTCTAATGTGCCGTCTTTTTCCATGCTTTCGATAGCAGCATTGATCGGCTTAACAAGGTCTGAGCCTTTAGCCAGAATGAATCCAAAATCTTCAGATCCTAATGGACCGCCAACGATTTTGAATGCACCTGGATTAGCACCGATATAACCACGAGCCGATGCCGCATCCATTAAAACGCTATCAACATCGCCAGATTTTAATGCTTGGACGGAAGCGCCAAAGGTTTCTAGTAAGGTAATGCGAGGATTGTTTTCATCGCCATCAAGGACATCGTATACGGCTACATAAAAGTTAGTGGTTCCTGCTTGTGCGCCAAATTGTAGATCTGGGTCGGCGGCAAAGGATTTTGCATCGTTAAATCGATCTTCATCAGCGCGCACTAACATGAACTGTTGAGATGTCATATAAGGAATGGTGAAATCAATTTGCTCAGCACGCTCTTCATTGATCGTAATGCCATCCATACCAACATCGTACTGACCTTGTTTAATAGCTTGGATCATGGTGTCCCAGCTGCTTATATGCCACTCGATTTTGGCATTTAAGCGTTTGCCAATTTCGTTCATGGCATCGTATTCCCAACCAATACCTTCACCTGTTGCTGGATCGACAAAGTTCAGTGGTGTGTAGGCATTTTCGGTGACGGCTAAAATAGTGCGACCTTTTAAGTCTGGTAAGCTATCGGCGAAACTTAAACTGCTTATCGAAACGGCTGCGATAACCAATAAGCGAGATAACAAGGAAGCCATGGATTAAATACCTTTTATTTAGTTGTTCAAAAATTGGTTGCGATTATACACAGCCATAGTGCAAAGATCTCTAGCAAGCTTTGAGCCATCAAGTGGCATCTGGTGGCGTAAGCGAGTATATTTGCTTACCAATATTCAATTAGATGAATGTGCACTTTTACGACTGCGATTAAGGTTACTATGTCCCGCGAATTACCACCTCAACAGGCTTTTCAAACCCATTGCTTAGCGCAAATGGGCGTGGTGTCTTGGTTGTCTGCTTCGGATAATGTAACGGGGACGGTTTTTATGCCGCCTCAGCCTTGGCCTATTGATATGGACGCGCCGTCAAGCTCTTCCTTTGCAGACTCTTATAGCGATCAGTCTTCGGCCGGATTTAGATCCGCTGAACCTGTGCTCGCTCCAGTGCCTAAATTATCGCCAGAAGAAAAAGAGCCTTTAGTTCACAACCTTCGTGCGCAGTTAAATGCAGGGCCGGAAATTATCGTTGAAGATTTGCAGCCAATCGAAGAGTTAGCAGTCGATATTGTCATTGAGCCAGATCCTGCGCTGACTACTCAAATTACGCGATTGAATATTCATGCTTACGCCTTGTCTAATAAGCTGTTGATATTAAGTGATGTGCCTCTGGTGTTTTCTCAAGCAGAAGATATTGAACGTTTGGCGTTAAAAATGGGGCAAGCGCTTTTAAAACAGCCTATTAGTGAATGGCAAAGCAGTGCGTTTACTTGGCCGGGGCAATTGCGAAATCCGTACTTTTTGAATCGTACCGATTGGTTGTTTGGCGCGTTAGAAAGCTATGTGGGCCGTTTGGTAAAAGACTTCCCTGAAACACCATGGTTAGTGCTGGCTGGAGCGCAGATTACTCAGTTGGTGGAAGATTTACCGCCTGAAAGTCTGTTGAAACAATATCCTACCGCCAACATCGTAAGTTTGTCTGAGTTGTATCGTATTCCTGAACTGCGCAAAGAAGCGTGGCAGGTGATGCAATCAAGCTTTTTTCGTTAACCTTTTTGCTTCTTACTGAGTCCTTCTATTTTATGATTCCTTCTATTTCTATTCGTCCGGCAACAGAGTCAGATCTGCCATTTATTATCCAACTTGACGCCTTATCTAATCCTTATCCTTGGGGGGAAAGTTTGATCGCTGATGCGTTACAAATGCGTAAAAACTGGGTGGTTGAATTAGGTGATGCGACGCAAAAATCCATTGTTGGTTGGTTAACTGCATCGATAGTGCTTGATCAGTCCGAATTAGAATTAATTGTGATTGATTCTTCTGTCCGTAGACAGGGGCTAGCCAGACAGTTGATCATGGTTTGGTCAAAAACGGTTACGCAGCTTAATGTCAGTGAATTATTGCTGGAGGTGCGTGAATCGAATTTAGGTGCCATTTCCTTGTACGAATCGTTAGGGTTCGAACAGGTCGGTCGCCGAAAAAATTACTATCAAATAGAAAAAAAAGGACAAACAGAACAGGGCCGCGAAGCGGCCTGTTTGTTTACGCTAAAAATAGAAAAGTTTTTAAACGCAGTAGTCGCATGAAAGCTTTTATGAATTTAATGTATTTGAAAGAGGTAAAGTATGAGCAAGGTATTGGTTCCTATTGCTAACGGCAATGAAGATATTGAAGCTATTACGATTATCGATGTGCTGCGACGTGGTGGTGTAGAGGTCACTGTGGCGAGTATCCATGAGTCAAAACAGATTGTTATGGCACACGGCACTAAGCTAGAAGCTGATGTTTTATTGACCGAGGTTGGCGAGCAAATCTTTGACGCTGTGGTGTTGGCTGGTGGTATGCCAGGTGCTGAGTATTTGCGTGACTGCGAGTTGCTAATTGATATATTGGAAAAACATGACATCCAAGATGCTTTGTTGGCTGCTATTTGTGCATCGCCAGCGGTTGTGTTTGGTACTCACGGTTTTGTGGTGGATAAACAGGCGACATGTTACCCGGGCTTTGAAGATGGGTTGATTGGTGCTGAGTACATTGCCAATGAACCTGTAGTAATGGACGGTAACATTTTGACAGGCAAGGGGCCTGCCGCAGCGATGGTTTTTTCATTGACAGTATTAGGTAACTTAAATGGTTATGACGCTGCCAAAAATGTAGCTGATGGATTGTTGTGCTAAGAGGTTATTTTGCTCCATTTCTATTCTTGACTAAGAAGTCAAGAAAAAATGCGTTCAAATTCCGTGTTTTTGCCTGTTTTCTCGGCAATTCGGTGGACGCAAAAGGCGTATCAGAGTAGAATTAGGCAGATTTTTTGAACGCGAGATCCATTGGTTATCCATCATTGGAAGAACGGCAAAAACGCAATTTCTTAAAAGCGAGATGAGCCGCCGGTTTATCTCGCTTTTTTGCAACCTGATAGTCTCTAAATGGGAGGTTCCTTTGGCAACATCAGCGATTCTGGCTCTGGAAGACGGCACTATTTTTAAAGGGGTGTCGATCGGAGCAGATGGCTCCTCAACGGCCGAGGTAGTATTTAACACCTCGATGACCGGTTATCAAGAAATTCTTACTGATCCTTCCTATGCTCGACAAATGGTCACCTTGACCTATCCCCACATCGGGAATACTGGCGTTAACTCTGAAGATGAAGAATCCGATAAAGTGTGGTGTGAAGGCTTGATCATTCGTGATCTTCCTTTGGTTGCAAGCAGCTGGCGCTCACAAGAATCGTTAGATTCTTACTTGAAGCGCAAAGGCGTGGTTGGTATCGCCGACATCGATACTCGTAAATTGACACGTATTCTACGAGAAAAAGGTGCGCTAGCAGGTTGCATCATAGCGGGTGAAAATCTAGATGAAGCGGCTGCGGTTGCTGCTGCTAAAGCCTTCCCTGGCTTGAAAGGCATGGATCTAGCGAAAGAAGTAACGGTTGAGAAAGCATACGAGTGGACTGAATCCACTTGGGATCTTGTGAAAGGTCACACGACGCCAGAATCTTTTGATTTCCACGTGGTTGCTTATGACTACGGTGTGAAACGTAACATTCTCCGTATGTTGGTTGAGCGTGGTTGCCGTATCACGGTCGTGCCAGCGAAAACACCAGCAAGTGACGTTTTGGCGATGAATCCCGATGGCGTATTCTTATCCAATGGACCTGGTGACCCAGAGCCATGTGATTACGCGATTCAAGCCATTAAAGAGATCCTAGAAACAGATATTCCTGTGTTTGGTATCTGTCTTGGTCATCAGCTTTTAGCTTTGGCTTCTGGTGCGAAAACCAAGAAAATGAAGTTTGGTCACCACGGAGCAAACCATCCGGTACAAGCTATTGAAAAGGGCACAGTGATGATCACCAGCCAAAACCACGGTTTTGCGGTAGACGAAGACACTTTGCCAGCTAACCTTGTGATGACTCACAAATCTTTGTTCGATGGCTCTTTGCAAGGCATAGCGCGAACAGATAAGAGTGCATTCAGCTTCCAAGGTCACCCTGAAGCGAGCCCGGGGCCACACGATGTTGCGCCGTTGTTCGATCAGTTCATTGAAAACATCAAAGCAACTAAAGCCTAAAAGTAGGAGCGGAGCGAAATATTATGCCAAAACGTACTGACATAAAAAGCGTCTTAATTTTAGGTGCAGGCCCTATTGTTATCGGTCAGGCTTGTGAGTTTGACTATTCTGGAGCGCAAGCGTGTAAAGCGCTTCGTGAAGAAGGCATTCGCGTTATTCTGGTGAACTCAAACCCAGCGACCATCATGACAGACCCAGTTATGGCGGATGCGACTTACATCGAGCCAGTTGAATGGAAAACCGTAGAAAAAATCATTGAAAAAGAGCGCCCAGATGCGGTTTTACCGACCATGGGTGGTCAAACGGCATTGAACTGTGCGTTGGATCTTGAGCGTCACGGCGTGCTAGAAAAATACAATGTTGAGATGATCGGTGCGACAGCTGACGCGATCGACAAAGCGGAAGATCGTAGCCGTTTTGATAAGGCAATGCGTGCGATTGGTCTTGAGTGTCCGCGTGCGGGTATTGCTCACAACATGGAAGAAGCGCTTAAAGTTCAAGCTGAAGTAGGCTTCCCTTGTATTATTCGTCCTTCTTTCACTATGGGTGGTACCGGTGGTGGTATCGCGTACAACATGGAAGAGTTTGACGAAATCTGTACTCGTGGTTTGGACTTGTCTCCAACCAATGAATTGCTAATCGATGAATCTTTGATCGGTTGGAAAGAGTACGAGATGGAAGTTGTCCGTGATAAAAAAGACAACTGCATCATTGTTTGTGCGATTGAGAACTTCGACGCCATGGGGGTTCACACAGGTGACTCTATTACAGTGGCGCCAGCACAAACACTGACTGATAAAGAATATCAAATCATGCGTAACGCTTCTTTGGCGGTATTGCGTGAGATCGGCGTAGAAACCGGTGGTTCCAACGTACAGTTCGGTATGGATCCAAAAACAGGTCGTCTTGTTGTTATCGAGATGAACCCTCGTGTATCTCGTTCATCTGCTTTGGCATCGAAAGCGACTGGTTTTCCAATCGCAAAAATCGCGGCGAAATTGGCGATTGGCTACACGCTTGATGAGTTGCAAAACGATATCACTGGCGGCCAAACACCAGCGAGCTTCGAGCCAGCAATCGACTACGTTGTGACTAAGATTCCTCGTTTCACGTTCGAAAAATTCCCAACAGCGAATGATCGTCTAACTACGCAAATGAAGTCGGTTGGTGAAGTTATGGCGATTGGCCGTACTTTCCAAGAGTCTTTGCAAAAAGCATTGCGCGGCTTGGAAGTTGGTTCTGATGGCTTCAATCCTCAGTTGGATTTTGCTGAAGAAAACAGCAAAGAGAAATTGGCTTACGAGCTTCAATCTCCTGGTTCTGACCGTATTTGGTACATCGGTGATGCCTTCCGTTCTGGTATGACTGTCGATGAAGTGTACGAAGCAACAGGTGTTGATCATTGGTTCTTGGTACAAATCGAAGACTTGATCAAAGAAGAAGCTGCATTGGCAGACAAGGGTCTGATCGATATGACTTACGACGTGATTCGTCGTTTGAAGCGTAAAGGTTTCTCTGATGCGCGTCTTGCTAGCTTGTTAAGCGTGACTGAAAAGTCTATGCGTGAGCGTCGTTATTTGATGAACGTTCATCCAGTTTACAAGCGTGTTGATACTTGTGCGGCAGAGTTTGCCACTAACACAGCGTACATGTACTCAACGTATGAAGATGAATGTGAAGCTGCACCAACTGATCGTGAAAAAATCATCATCCTTGGGGGTGGTCCAAACCGTATCGGCCAAGGTATCGAGTTCGACTACTGCTGTGTACACGCAGCTCTAGGCCTACGTGAAGACGGTTACGAAACCATTATGGTGAACTGTAACCCTGAAACGGTATCAACTGATTACGACACTTCTGACCGTTTGTACTTCGAGCCAGTAACGCTTGAGGACGTGTTAGAAATCGTTCGCAAAGAAAAGCCAAAAGGCGTAATTGTTCAATTCGGTGGTCAAACCCCGCTGAAAATCGCTCGTGCATTGCAAAACGAAGGCGTGCCAATCATAGGTACAACGCCTGAGTCTATCGACCGTGCAGAAGATCGTGAACGTTTCCAAAGCATGATCCAGCGTTTAGGTTACAAACAGCCTCATAACGCGACAGTGCGTAGCGTTGATCAAGCAGCAGCGAAAGCTGCACTTATCGGCTACCCACTTGTGGTACGTCCATCCTATGTATTGGGTGGCCGTGCGATGGAAATCGTTTATAACGAAAAAGAATTGATGCGTTACATGACCAGCGCGGTGAAAGTGTCTAACGACAGCCCTGTTCTGCTAGACCACTTCTTGAATGCAGCGATTGAAATTGATATTGACTGTATCAGTGATGGTCATCAAGTGGTTATTGGCGGCATCATGCAACATATCGAACAAGCGGGTGTTCACTCAGGTGACTCAGCATGTTCTTTGCCACCATATTCTTTGTCGAAAGAAGTGCAAGACGACATTCGTGAGATGATCAAAAACATGGCGCTAGAACTTGGCGTTGTCGGTTTGATGAACACTCAGCTTGCGATTCAGGATGGCGAAATTTATGTGATCGAGGTGAATCCTCGTGCATCACGTACTGTGCCTTTCGTTTCCAAGTGTATCGGTCGCTCTTTAGCACAAGTTGCCGCTTTGATAATGGCAGGTAAAACACTGGAAGAGCTTGGTTTCACCAAAGAAATCATTCCTTCTTACTACAGTGTGAAAGAAGCTGTTTTCCCATTCAACAAGTTCCAAGGTGTCGATCCGATTCTAGGGCCTGAAATGAAGTCTACGGGCGAAGTGATGGGCGTGGGCGATACTTTCGCTGAGGCTTTTGGTAAGGCGGTTCTTGGTGGTGGTACTGAATTGCCAACCTCAGGTCGTGCTTTCATCAGTGTTCGCGATATGGACAAAGAAGGTGCAGTAGAAGTCGCTCGTCGCTTGGCTGAATTAGGATTCGACCTTGTCGGAACCGAAGGTACAGCTAAATACCTAACTGAGCGTGGCGTTGAAGTTCGTAAAGTGAATAAGGTAAATGAAGGTCGCCCGCATATTGTTGATATGATGAAAAATGGCGAAATTGATTACATCATCAACACCACGTCCGGTACGCAAGCGATTGCAGATTCTTCTGTTATTCGTCGTACAGCTTTACAGCGCAAGGTTTGTTACACTACGACATTGGCTGGTGCTGAAGCAACGAGTATGGCGATTAGCCTAACGGGTGAAACGAAAGTTAGAAGACTGCAAGATTTGCACTTGGGGAAATAATGAAAAAAGTACCAATGACAGTAGAAGGTGAAGCTCGTCTTAGAGAAGAGTTAAATCACTTGAAAACTGTCGTCCGTCCTCGCGTGATTGCGGATATCGCAACCGCGCGTGAGCATGGCGACTTAAAAGAGAACGCAGAGTATCACGCCGCTCGTGAAGAACAGGGATTTGCTGAAGGTCGAATTAAAGAGATCGAAGGTAAACTTGCTGATTCACAAGTGATTGACGTTAAAGCTTTGCCTGCATCATCTAAAGTGATTTTCGGCACGACAGTAACGCTGTTTAATGTGGATACCGAAGAAACAGTTACTTATAAGATTGTCGGTGATGATGAAGCGGATGTGAAAGAGAAGAAAATTTCTTACGCTTCACCTATCGCGAAAGCCATTATTGGGAAAGAAGAAGGCGATGAAGTTGTCATTCAAGTTCCTAGTGGTGAAGTTGTATACGAAATCGAGAAAGTTGAATACCTATAATAGGTATTAGGGATTTTCTTCTAAAAACCACGGTGTGAAAGCATCGTGGTTTTTTTATGTCTAGAATATACGTTTTAGTTGTTATCACTGATAAATAGGCAGTTAGATGTGATCACTAAGATAGGCTTTGTCGCCACTGACTTGGAGAGATGCCTTTTATTCGCTTAAAGGCACGTGAGAATTGCGATGCATCTGAGAATCCCCAGCGATAGGCAACTTCAGTGATTGATAAGGGTCGTTTCGCTGCGTCTGCTGAAAGCATGTCTGTACAGCATTTTTCGATGCGCATCTGTAAAATAAAGTGAGCGACGCTGAGATTGTCTTCTGAAAAAAGCCGATACAGTGACCGTTTAGATATGTTCATTTCTTTTGCAATATGACCTGGACTAAGGTTCTCTTCGTTTAAAAGACGCAATATGTGCTGTTTAGCGCGTTCTTTCATAGAAAAAGCTGAATCATGATTCATATTTTCAAGAGAAGGTTTGATTAATGCGCTAATAGCGCATTTCAATGCATCGCCATCTTCTTGAAAATAGGGATTTTGGCAATCTGTATTCGCCAGTTGATGCAACATAATGAGTAGCATTTGACTGCTGGAACGGCTCTGAGCAATTTTGGTGATTCGGTGTTGTGCATGAGAGGGGAATAAACTATCAATATAGGCTCTTGGCAAATGCACCGACATTTGTTGTATTAAGCCTTGAGGGTGCATGTCGTAAGGTAGAGAAGAATCAATCAGGGCGATTTCACCGGGCAGCAGTAGATCTTTGTTATCTGACCAAGAGAAACCCATAACGCCTTTCTTTTGTAGAATGACAAAATAATGTTTATCGTCTTGGGAAGTAGACTTTGAACGGACTATTTTTTCAGCATTGGTTTCAATATGAGCTACGCCTAAACCGTTATGATCGTCTAATCTCATATTGCCGATAAAGGGAATATTAGGATGCGGATGAGTGTCAAAATTGCCGCAAATAGAATGGACTGAGTGTACCCAATGATCTAAGTCGAGCATTGCTTTCTCCCATGGTGCAAGGCTCTTAGGATCTCGACTTGTTAAATATAAGAGCCTTGAGAGTCATGCAAATTTAGTTGAAATGTAAACTTTTTAGCAAGTATTGTTCCAACTAAATTCACCTAATGTCAAGTTCTAATCTTTTGCTGATATTTCCTGAGTTTTAGTAGCACATGATGACGGATTTGACTTCTGTGTAGTCATTGATGAACTCACGACCAAACTCTCGGCCAACACCAGATTGTTTTGTGCCCCCAAATGGAACAGAAGGATCAAGAATAGAGTGCATGTTGACCCAAACTGTACCAGATTCAATTTTGGGAATCATACGCATGGCTTGAGATAAGTTATTCGTCCAAATACTGCTGCTTAAGCCAAATGGCGTGTTATTGATTAAATCAATAAGCTCTTCTTCGTCCTCATAAGGCATAAAGCTGATGATTGGACCAAATGTCTCTTCTTGCATGAGTGTTTCATCGACACTGGATGCTTGCACTATCGTTGGTTCAACAAAGAAACCTTTACCAGAAATGGCTTTACCACCATGTAATACACGGCTTTCTTTGTGGGCAATTTCTAGATATTCGCAAACCTTGTTGAATTGCGGTTCGTTAGAGAGCGGACCGAAATAAACACTTTCATCAAGTGGAGAGCCAATTTGGGCCTCACTCAACTTTTGTGCGAGTTTTGTGGTTAATTCATCAATGCGAGAGGAGTGCACATAAACGCGTTCTGGAGCGGCACAGACTTGACCTTGATGGATGTAACCCAATTGAAAAAGTCCGCCCACAACACGATCAATATCCGCATCTTTTAAGATAGCAGCGGTGTTTTTACCACCTAATTCTAATGTGCAGCGAGTTAAGTCAGCGGAAGCGGCTGCACTAATTTTCTTGCCTGTTGCGACTGAGCCGGTAAATGAGACTTTACGTACTTTAGGGTGTTGAATGAGCTGACCGCCTACATCGCCTTTGCCATTGACTATGTTTAGAACACCGTCTGGGACGCCAGCTTCTTTTGCTAGCTCAGCAATACGCAAAATAGTCAGCGGCGTGAATTCACTTGGTTTAAGAACAATGGTACAACCCGTACAAAGTGCCGCACCGATCTTCCAGCAGGCAATCATCACCGAGAAATTCCAAGGTAAAATACCAGCAACAACGCCAATGGCTTCTCTGCGAGTGAAAGCACTGTATTCTTCACCTTGCATAGAAGGGAATGAAGGCGTCATGGTTTCACCATTTATTTTGGTGCTCCAGCCAGCGAAGTAGCGTAAAAACATCGCACTTTGTTGTACTTCAAACATGCGTGAAAGGTGAATAGATTTGCCGCTACACAAGGTTTCTAGTTGTGCAATTTCTTCTCCATTTTGCTCGATTAAATCGGCCAGCTTATTGAGGGCAACGCCACGAATATAAGGTGACGTTTTCCCCCAAGCGCCTTTAAACACTTGATAAGAGGATTCAATGGCGGCATCGACTTCTTGAGTGGTTGCGCTGTGAATTTTAGCAATAACGGCTTCTGTAGAAGGGTTAATAACATCGAAGGTGCTATCGCCAGATACTTTTGTTTGACCATTAATGAATTGGCCATGGTCTTGTTGCAAAAAGCGTTGTGTTGAATCTAATAATGGAATGTCGGACATAATCTTATCGCTCCTTAATTTGAAGAATTTAGTGTGAAGTGTGCGCCACGTTCACCAATCATCATGGCAACTGCGTTGGTGTTACCACTTGGTACTTGTGGACAAATAGAAAGGTCCACCACGCGAAGGTTTTTAGTGCCGTGAACCTTGAGTTCTAAATCAATGACCGAGTCACTGCGAGACAAGCCTAGCTTGCAGGTTCCGCCAGGGTGATAGACTGTTTTAATGTTTTGACGCACAAAGGTTTCCAGAGCGTCTATGTCATCGATAGCAATATTATTTGGCTCGACCACTTTTTTGATAATGCGTTTTAGAGCCGGTTGTTCCATGGCTTTTAGACCCATTTGAACGGCACGAATTTGGTTTTTTACATCATCTGGGTGAGACAAAACTTGAGCATCAATCTCAACTAAGTCTTTTGGATTATTCGATTTTAGGCGAACTTCGCCACGGGATTTAGAGCGTAGATGACCTACCTTGATCGAAACACCATGACCTTCTGCTTCAGGCTTTTCGCCAGGGGTGTTGTCAAAATTATCAAGCAGAGGAAGGAAGTGGAATTGAATGTCAGGGCGACCCACATTCTCGCTATCAATAAAGGCACCGCCTTCCAGAATATTGCTGGTGAGTAAGCCTGAGCGAGTGGTCATCCATTGCATCATGTGTTTCACGGCCGATAAGCCTTTGTCTTCATTGAAAATACTGATGTCTTCTTTGGTCGTAGCGTTGATCGACATATGTTGGTGATCGTGGAAGTTCTTGCCAACTGGAAGATCTATCTTCGGCTCAATGCCCATCGCTTTAAGGTGTTCTACAGGACCAATGCCAGACAGCATAAGAATTTTCGGACTACCAAAAGCACCAGAACTAATGATGACTTCTTTACGCGCTTTTGCGGTTATCGCTTCACCACCTTTTATTGAATAGACAACGCCAGTGGCAACATCCCCTTCCATATTCACTTTATGAACAAGGGCGTCTGTCATAACCGTGAGGTTCGGATTATTAATGACGGATTTGAGGTAGGTTTGCGAAGTGCTGGCACGTTCGCCATTTTTTGTGGTGGTTTGATAAAAACCTGTGCCTTCTTGAGATGCGCCATTAAAGTCATTGGTGTAGGGCAAGCCCATTTGCTGGCAGGCACGAATACAGGTTTGTGTTAATGGGTGACGATATCTGTTTTCACTGACTGGAACGGCACCGTTCTCACCATGATACCTGTCACCTAGGCTTTCATTGGCTTCAGCTCGTTTGAAAAACGGTAATACATCCTCATAGCCCCAACCTTCGCATCCCCAGATATTTTTCCAGTCATCGTAATCTTCTTTTTGACCACGAATATAAATCATGCCATTCACAGAGCTGCCACCACCTAAGACTTTACCTTGTGCGATAAGCATTTCACGGTTATCACACTCAGTTTGCGGCAGTGTCATGTAGGGCCAAGATTTTTGTTGAAAAACCTTAACAACAGTGGCGGGTATTTTGTGAAATAAACTGTTGTCTTTTTCGCCAGCTTCGAGCAGAAGGACAGATCCTGCGTTTGCTTCGATAAGACGCGCTGCAACCACACAGCCTGCCGAACCTGCACCAGCGATTATGTAATCAAACTCTTTCATGGCTTTGTTCCTCTCTATAATCTTTTATTATGATTACTCATTAAACGCATTAGCCCTGATTTATTGCATGGCAATTAGTGCCAAAAAAAAGACATTTTTTGCCAACTTTTATAATGTCAGAGAAAGGTTGCTTGTTAGCGCAAGGAAATAATATTTACTGTCTAAAAGGACTAGTTCTAGGGGAAATATTAGGGCTTGATGTGATAGGGGGAGGAACTGTTTTTAGATATTTTCTTAAGGATTAAGGTGGTACTCATGTATGAAACTATTTTTCAGAACCCATCTATAGTTTCTAATAATTAACGAAGTTATTTTGACTTATATTGATTTTCTAACCTATGATTCATAACAGTAGCTATTAACCAATGGAACTCATTAGTAGTTTACCTAAGATTAATTTAAATCTTCTTAAAAATTAAAATAAATGTAATTGGTGCATGTGTAAGCATGTCGTTTAGATCGATGGATTGGCATTATGACAAATTTTTCGTTACGCAAAAAAATTCTAATCATTACTGTTATTTGTTTCTTTGTATTTTTTGTTGCTTTAGTTATTCAGAGTGTTACTACATTACAAAAGAATATTGAGTCAGCACTGGAGCAGGAAGTTGATCTAGTATCTGAAGTATTTAGTGATAACGTTGGAAATTGGCTGAAAGATAGACAAAATTCGGTAAGCAAGCTTGCCTATACAATTTCAGAGTACCCCGACATTCAACCCTATATATTGTTAGACCAAGTTAGAGAGGGCTTAGGCTTCTCGATTACTTACTATGGTAATGAAAAGGGGGAAATGTACCGTAATGACCCTAACTTAAACCCACCCAATTATGACCCAAGAGTACGGAGTTGGTACAAAGGTGCAAAAGAGGCTAATGGTCGATTCTTGGCTTCGCCATTTGTTTCCGCTAGTACTAATGAATACGTTGTTACATTATCTGAAGCAGTAAAAAAAGATGGCCAGTTTATCGGTGCCATTGGCGCCAACCTTACCTTGGAACAACTCACTGTATTTGTTAATAAACTCAAAGTGCCTGGTGACGGTTATGCCATAGTGGTTGATAAAAGCGACCAAATAGTTGCGCATCCGGATTCAAAACTACAAAGTAAAAAAGCCTCAGAACTAAATGAAAATTTTGCAGGTACTCTTTTAGAAAAAATTGTTGCTAAACGTACGCTTCAAGATATGTCATTAGACGGACGTGATCGTCTTATTTATGCGACGGCAATCCCTAATTCAAATTGGTCTCTTATTTTAGTCATGGATAAAGAGACATTATTTGCCCCTGTACGTAGTCAGCTTATAAGCCAAGTTATCATTAGTTTTATCATCTTGACTGTTATTTTGATTATCATGTCTTTGTTATTGAAAATGATGTTAAAAAACCTCAGCGCTATTACTAAAAACTTAGATGAAATTGCTAATGGTAATGGCGATTTAACTATTCGATTAGAGGCCAAAAGTAGCGACGAAATTGGTCAATTAGCAACGAGTTTTAATCGGTTTGTTGAACAACTGCATGGCATCATTAGCCGATTGAGTGATACGTCTAAGGACTTGTTGTCTGAAGCAGGTGGTGTGTCGAAAGTTTCAGATCAGCAAAACGATAGATTGCAGCGCCATCAAAGTGAAATTCACATGGTAGCGACTGCTGTGACTGAAATGGCGGCAGCTACCCAAGAAATATCGTCTAATGCAGAGCAAACTGCTTATTCGGCAAGAAATTGTGTCACCGTAAGTGAAAAAGGCCGAAAAGAAGTTGAGAAAAGCCAGCGTTCGACAGAAACCTTAGCCGAAGAAGTAGGTCGAGCAAGCCAAATAATTGGCGATTTAAACAAACATGTACAGAGTATCAATTCTATTCTATCAACCATTAGCGGTATATCTGAACAAACCAATCTACTTGCACTAAACGCAGCAATTGAAGCCGCTCGAGCGGGTGAACAAGGTCGTGGTTTTGCTGTTGTGGCTGATGAGGTAAGGGTTTTATCGCAACGTACTCATAGTTCAACTCAAGAAATTCAAGGCATGATAGAGTCTTTGCAGGCCGCTGCAGAGAGTGCTGTTAAAGCAACTGACAAAGGTAAAGAGATGGCTAACCAGAGTGTTTCTGATGCAGAAGAAGCAAACTTAAGTTTAGGTCAGATTCTTGAGTCCATTAATCAAATCAATGATATGGCAGCACAAATAGCAACTGCTGCTGAAGAGCAATCTTCCGTTACACTCGAAATTAGCCGCAATACCGAAACCATTCGAGGTGTTGGTGATGAGATGTCGGAAGCAAGTAAACTTGCCGCCGAACAAGCTAAAAAACTGCATGACTTGGGACGACAAATAAACCAAGAGGTGGCTAAATTTAGGCTTTAAAAGCACTTAATTCTAAATACTTATTTAGGGCAAGACACGTTAATAATAAAGGGGAAATCGCTGTGGGTGATTTCCCCTTTTATGTTTCTATTTTAACTAATCACTTATTCAACGAATAAGTCTTTATCCTTAGCTTTGTTGTCTTTGTTGCTAACTATCGTTGTAAGTAAGAACGGATGTTATTAACATCGAAGATACTTATTTACTGATATTTAAAGAGAAAGCGTCATGGCCAGCCGAATTCTTCTGTCTCATTCCAATAACCCTCATTTTAACCTAGCTGTGGAAGATTGTATTTTTCGCTCCATGCCTGCAGATCAGCGAGTGTTGTTTCTATGGCGTAATGCCGACACTGTGGTGATTGGCCGCTCTCAGAACCCTTGGAAAGAATGTAATATCAACAAGATGGAGCAGGATAAAATTCATCTTGCTCGTCGCCAAAGTGGTGGCGGAGCGGTTTTTCATGATTTGGGTAATACTAACTTTACCTTTATGGCGGGCAAGCCTGAATACAACAAAGAAGTGTCTACTGATATTGTTTTGCAAGGTTTGAAGAAGCTTGGCATCGAAGGTTACGCTAATGGCCGAAATGACTTAGTGGTGGGGGAAGGTGAGGAGATGCGTAAGTTTTCAGGCTCCGCCTACAAAGAAACCAAAGATCGTGGCTTTCATCAT
This sequence comes from Marinomonas sp. UCMA 3892, assembly GCF_012726345.1. GTDB lineage: Bacteria > Pseudomonadota > Gammaproteobacteria > Pseudomonadales > Marinomonadaceae > Marinomonas. Next base: position 17,390 of record NZ_PTXN01000024.1, on the reverse strand, counting down.
GGTACCTTATTGCTGCACGCAGATTTAAGTCGTCTAGCTAATTATCTAAATCCTGATGTAAAAAAGCTCCAGTCGAAAGGCATTACTTCCGTACGTTCACGAGTCACCAACTTGAATAGCCTGTATCCGACGATTGACCATCAGCTAGTGTGTGACGCTATTGTTGAAGCATTTTGTGAATACTTTGATGAAGTACCAGTCATAGAGGAAATATCTCCTGAAGCCTTGCCTGATCTGCCTGGATTTGTGGAAAAATTCGCCCAGCAACAAAGCTGGGATTGGAACTTTGGAAAATCACCGCAATTTACCCACACACTAGACGAACGCTTTAAATGGGGTGGCGTAGAAATTCACCTCGACCTGAGTAACGCGCAAATTACCGCCGCGCAAACTTTCACCGACAGCCTGTTCCCTGATCCAATCGAACAGCTTGCAGAAAAACTTATAGGAGTGACCTACCGGCCAGATGCCATTGCGGCATGTATCGACTCGGTTATTGAGAATTTTCCAGACCATAAAAACGACTTAGAAGAGCTGAAAGCGTGGTTGGTTAAGGCGGTTTCTTAGCTAATTATTCGATTGGCCAGTAGTTAGGTCTTTGATGATTAGAGGCGATAGCAACGATTAGTAACAAGGTCGCCTCTAATTTGATAATTAAGCTAAAACGATAATCTATAGCTCTTCAATCAAAGCTCGAAGCGTCTTATTTTGAAACTGAAACACCTCAAACATGCCTAATAGTTGCAGAGCGGGAAGTGTCTCTTTGATGGCCTCGAAGAGTTTTGTTTTTTCTTCCTTGGCGGTGTTGGGGTCTTGCCAGAGTTTAGCATTTTGCAAAAATGCGGCTACTGTCCCTTTGCGAATGTGAATGCCGTCAAGATTTGCTTGGTTAACATCTTCGGGCAAAATGTCTTCTGGTTTGGTAATGGATGTCATGGGAAAGCCTCTTATGCTAATAAATGAGTGTTCAGTATAGTGCGAGGATTTTGGCTATACTCCATTAATTAAGACAACTAATACTGAGAAATGGCCAAAATGAAAAAATCCCTGCTGCTTGCAGATATTATTGATCAATCTGATGTTGACTTAATTTTGTCAGTAGAGTTAATCGAAAATCAAATAAGAGAAACAGAACTGCATCGACATGCATTTGGTCAGTTGGTTGGCAGCTTGGAAGGGCTTTTGTCGGTGCAAACAGAATCCGGTTGGTGGGTCGTTCCTGCAACCCATACCGTATGGATTCCACCAAATACATTGCATGGCGCGAAATCCCATGGCCCTTTTAGAGGTTGGAGTGTTTACCTTGACCCAAAAAGAAGCCAATTACTTGATAGCTCACCAAAAACCTTCCAAACAACACCATTACTAAAAGAGCTAGTGCATCGAGCAGCCAGCTGGTCTGACGATACGTCTCAAGCTGTGAAAAGTCGCTTATCCGAAGTGTTGTTTGATGAAATCGTGAACTTGCCAGAAACCTTGTTTGGTTTGCTTCAACCTGGATTACCATCCCTGAAAAAGATGACAGATGGGCTACTATCTAACCTTGCAGATAATCGAAGTCTAGAGGAATGGGCTAGATCCATTGGCTTATCTTCGAGAACCTTAGCGCGACGCTTTAACGAGCAAACAGGGTTAGGTTTTTCTGAATGGCGGCAACGAGCAAGGGTGTTGAGTGCTATCGAAATGTTGGCCGACAACGTACCCGTAACCAATATTGCGTTCACCTTGGGCTATGAAAATGTCAGCGCCTTTATTGCCATGTTTCGTCGTGTAATGGGGGTAACACCGGGGCAATATATTCAGCGCCATAACAAGGAATCTATCAGCTGAATCTGGTTGAGTTTAGGCTAAGTCTAAGTGAGCTAGCCACTTACAAGGTTCTAAATTCATATCGGTGAATTTAGCGGTAAAAGATGAGTTCTGAGGACTGCACGCATATACGCCAAATTGTACCGATTTCTCAGCGGGTTGTGGCGGGTTGCATTTGCCCATATCGGCAGTGGTTTCACCAAGTTGATGTAAATGAAATATGCGCATTTGATTGAAAACAATACCATCAAATGACGACTCAATTAGGAAGTCAGCTCCTCGACGGCTTAAGCGATACCAGATTTCTTTTGGTAAGGGGATATCTGAAGTGGCCCAGTCAGAATAGCCAAAATTCGTTACAACACTTCCTAATCTTGAAAACTCTTGGTTTTCGTATTCAATTGAGGCTTTGAACCAATTCTCACTATCGAGATAGATGATAAGACCACATTGATCAAATTGAGTTTGGTAAGTGAAACTGGCTTTTGCGGTAAAGGTGAAATTTTCCTCAGATTCGATCTGTAATGCGGGAGCATTGTCATTTCGGAAACCATAGTAACTGCGTTGCCAGAGATCCGTGTTTGGCTTAGTTGTTATAGAGACTGAGTCTGTACACACTTCACTTAATTTTGGCTCAAAAATCCATTTACCATTGGTGAAATCGACCATTTTAATTCTCTATGCTCCTTTTTGAATTTGTTTGTTGCCCTGGTGGTTTTTGTATCTCTTCTAAAGCTTTTTGTCCAATCGATTAAGTGAAAAAATAGCATTGGAAAGTCAGGTGTTGTGTCTTGATGATTTCCGCTGGTAACTAAATAAAAACCTTGAGCCGAATAATTCACTTAATCGGCTCATATTATGAAATACAGCTGGCAATACCCTGATTGGCCAAACTTCACCTTTGATGAAACGCAATGCCGAAATGGCATTGGCTCAAGACCTTAACCGATCGCCATTACTCAGCTTATCGACGATTATTGAGAAAGACAAAAACGCCTATTACAATGGACTAAATAAAGCCAGCCAACTCAATTCGGACATTACTGACTGGGTAAAATGGTCTGTGCCGGGCTGAATCCGCGACTTACATGAAAGCTTCGCTTTCTTCGGCACATTACGTTGTCGCTTATGATGCCCTACGATTTGTTCTGTTTCTAAGGTAAATAAAAACACCAGCCGAGGCTGGTGTTTTTAGTTCAACGGCAGAAAGTTTAGCTGTTAAGCCTGAGCTTTCTTGAACGCTTTGATCAGTGCTTGGGTGGAGGCATCCAGTGCGCTGTTGTCGCTGTCGCTCACAAGGCGGTTGTAGATGTCTGTGCCCAATACTTTGCCTAGTTCTACGCCCCATTGGTCGAATGAGTTGATGCCCCAGATAGTGCCTTGTACAAAAGTACGGTGCTCGTAAAGGGCGATCAAGGCACCAACAGTGGCTGGTGTCATTTTATCGGTCAGTAGGGTGTTGCTTGGACGATTGCCCTTGATCACTTTGTGAGGAGCAATGGCTTCTACTTGATCTGGGCTAGCGCCAGCATCACGAAGTTCTTGCTGCGCTTGCTCAAGTGTTTTACCAACCATCAAAGCTTGTGACTGGCTTAAACAGTTAGCAAACAATTGTGCGTGGTGCTCGCCAATTGGGTTGTGAGACGCCAATGGGACGATAAAGTCCACAGGTACGAGGCGTGTACCTTGATGCAATAACTGGTGGTAAGCATGTTGACCGTTGGTGCCAGCGCCGCCCCAGATAATTGGACCTGTATCGGTTTCTACACCATCGCCATTCAATAGTGTCGATTTACCGTTACTTTCCATGTCTAACTGCTGGATGTGGGCAGGCATGGCGCGTAGGTAATGGTCGTAAGGAATCAATGCATGAGTTTGTGCGTTATGGAAGTTGATGTACCATACGCCAAGGGTGCCCATGATAACCGGCAAGTTTTCTTCGAATGGTGTAGTGCGGAAATGCTCGTCCATTTGGTGAGCGCCGTCTAATAATTCGTAGAAGTTGTCCATGCCAACGGCAATAGCAACAGGCAAGCCAATAGCAGACCACAGTGAATAGCGTCCACCAACCCAATCCCACATAGGGAAGATATTTTCTTCCGCCATGCCGAAGTCGACGGTTTTTTTGACATTGGAGCTCACGGCTGCAAAGTGTTTGCTGACATCGCTTTGTGAGCCGCCATTGCTTAGGAACCAATCGCGCGCAGCGTTAGCGTTAGATAAGGTTTCTAAGGTGCCGAAGGTTTTAGACGAGATCACAAAGACGGTGGTTTCAGGGTTCACTAGCTTTAGTTTGCCAGTGATATCTGAACCATCGATGTTCGCCACAAAATGGACTTTAATGCCGTCTTTTTTGTATGGCGTTAAGGCTTCTGCAACAACTTTTGGCCCAAGGTAAGAGCCGCCTATGCCGATTGAGATTACATCGGTAATGCGTTTGCCTGTGTAGCCTTTCCATTCGCCGTTGTGTAGTTGAGTAACAAAGGCTTCCATTTGTTTTAGTGTCGCGCGTACTTCGGCTAAAACATTAACGCCATCCACCATGAGTGTTTCTTGAGCTTGGCTGGCGCGTAAAGCGATATGTAATACCGAGCGATCTTCGGTGTTGTTGATGTGCGCACCGCTGAACATGCCTTTAATGGCGCTTTCTAAACCGGCCTCTTTTGCTAGGTCGGTCAGTAGCGATAGGGTTTTTTCATTGGCACGGTTTTTTGCGTAATCCAATGTCCAACCTGCCGCTTGTGTGGTGTATTTTTCAGCACGTTTTGGGTCTGCTTCAAACAAGCTTTTCATGCTAACAGATGCCATTTCTTGTTTGTGCTCTGTTAGTTTTTGCCAAGCAGTTAATTTTGTGGGTGAGCTCATTACAATCTCCCTAGAAATCAAAGTTATAGCTCTACACGCAAGTTATCAATTAAGCGTGCTTTACCTAGATATGCCGCCGTCAATATGACGAGGCGCTTCTCTTCTTCTGATGGTGTTTGTAAATTTTCTTGTGCGCGGATTTCGAAATAATCACGACGGAAACCAGCTGCTTCAAGCTTCTGCTGAGCTTGTTCGCAAATGTCCTCGTGACTCGCACGGTTTTCAAGTAGTGCTTCTTTTGCCCATAACAAGGTTTGATAAATTGTTGGGGCAATGCGTCTCTCTTCTTCTGTTAAGTAACCATTGCGCGAACTCATGGCAAGGCCATCTTCGTTGCGTGCGGTATCAACACCTATGATACGTACGTTAGAGCTTAGGTCGCGTACCATGTCTTGAATGACTTTTAGCTGTTGAAAGTCCTTGTTGCCGAAAATTGCTGTGTCTGGTTGAACAATATTAAATAATTTTGTCACCACTGTAGAAACGCCAACAAAATGCCCTGGGCGAGAAGCGCCACAAAGAATGTCAGAAATGCCGACCACTTCGATTTGTGTTTGACTGCGTTTTCCGTCTGGGTACATTTCAAGTGCATCTGGTGCGAACAGATAGTTGCAGCCATTTGCTTCAAGTACGCGTTTATCTTCTTCTAAGGTCTTTGGGTAGCGTTCTAAATCGCTTTGATCTGAAAACTGCATTGGGTTGACGAAGATTGAAGAAACAATGATATCACCTTCTTCTTTTGCTTTTCGAATCAGTGACATGTGGCCGTCATGTAAGTTGCCCATGGTGGGTACAAACACAATTTTTTTGTCTTTCAAGCGTTCTATTTTAAGTGCGGTACGAAGCTCTGCCACGGTGTGGAATGTTTTCATGATTTGAATCCGTGCTCAGGTCCTGGGAATGTCATGTCTTTAACTTCTTTAACATAAGCTTCAAAGGCTTCTGTGACGTTACGACCTTCGGTTAAAAAGTTTTTAACGAATTTGGGTGTGTGGCCTAAGTTGATGCCAAGCATGTCGTGCATGACGAGTACTTGACCGTCGGTGTGGTGTCCTGCACCGATACCAATAGTCGGTACAGGAACCGCATCGGTTAACGTTTTGCCAAGTTCTGTCGGGATGCATTCATACAAAAGAATATCCGCGCCAGCGGCAACAAGGTCTAGAGACTCTTGCAATAGTAAGTCGGCAGCGTCTTGGCTTTTGCCTTGTACCTTGTAGCCACCAAACTTATGTACAGATTGAGGAGTAAGGCCTAAATGAGCGCAAACCGGAATACCGCGTTGGCTAAGAAGTTTTATCGTGTCTGCTAACCAGCTTCCGCCTTCGAGCTTGACCATATTTGCGCCAGCTTGCATTAATTTTGCGGCGTTATCTAGTGCTTGTTCAGGCTTGCTGTAACTCATAAAAGACATATCTGCGAGGATGAAGGCATTGGTGTTGCCTCGTTTTACTGCAGCAGTGTGGTAGCACATATCTTCGATGGTAACGGGCAATGTACTGTCTTGGCCTTGTATGACCATGCCTAGAGAATCCCCGACCAATATTGTTTCAACTCCTGCGACATTCATGACATTGGTGAAAGACGCGTCATAGCTTGTCAGGCAGGTAATTTTTTCTTTATCTGCTTTCATTTTTTTGAGAGTGGATAAAGTCACAGGCTTGGTGAGTTTTCTTTGAGAGTTATCTGAATACATAATTTATTCTTCTTTGATAAAGACCAAATCGTTGGTATCAAGTTGCTGTAATTGCTCGGTAACAGTTTTTCCATTCGCTAAGAGCATATCAGGCGCTAGGTCGCTAAGCGGCTTTATTACAAACCCTCGTTCTAGCATGAAGGGGTGTGGCACGGTTAGCCTTGGTGACAGTATTGTTTCTTGTCCGTACAATAACAGATCTAAGTCTAGGGTGCGTGGTCCCCAATGGCGTTCTCTTACTCGACGTTGTGATTGTTCGATACTTTGCAATAAATCAAGAAGGTCGATAGGGGAGAGGTTGGTTTCGAATGTCGCGACGGCATTAATATAGTCTGGTTGATCTTGTGGACCAACGGGCTTGCTGCCATAAATAGAAGAAACACGAAGGTTTTTTAAATCGTCGTGTTTCTTTAGAGTGTCAATGGCGCGATCAAGTTGCGCCACTGGGTTTTCAAGATTACTGCCGAGGCCAATATAAGCGTGCATCAAAACGCCTCCTCTTACTCGTCAAAAGTGCCACTTTGTGAAGCTGTGCTAGTGGCGTTGCTATTGCTTTTTCTGCGACGACGAGGACGGCGTTTCTTCGGACCTTCGTTGTCTTTAGTAAATAAGTCTATGCTTTTGATTAGCTCTCTTTGCTGGCTTTCTGTGCCATGTTGGAATTTTTCCCACCAATCGCCTAGCCCATCTAGGTTTGCACCACTTAACTCACGAATAAGTAAGAAGTCGAAACCAGCACGGAAGCGAGGATGTTCAAGCAATAAAAAAGCACGTTTGCCATAGCGTTTTGGTAGTCGGTATTGCATGTCCCAGATTTCACGCATTGGTGTTGAGAATCGGCGTGGGATAGCGGTTGATGCGACTTGGTTGTCTAATACCATGTTAGCGGCTTGATGCAATGCTGGCGTTGCAGGCATGCCTTGCGCTTGGAACTCTTCATGGCGAAGAGCCACACTTGGCCACAGTAAAACTGCGTATAAGAAATATGGCGCTGTCGTTTTACCGCTTTGGATGCGATCGTCGGTGTTTTTTAGACCTTGAAGTATGAAAGCTTCTGGGTCGATGTCATTACGTTTCCAGCCGCTTTGTAGTAGGGCGTCAGTGTCTGGAAATAAATAACGGAACAAACCATATTGGCGCAGTAAGTGAAATGTTTCAATACCGTTGCCACTACCAAGTAGTTTTAATACTTCTTCAAATAGACGTGCTGGTGGAATGTGGTCCAGCAGATGCGCCATTTCTTTAATAGGTGCAGCCGTTTCAGCTTCTAGTTCAAACCCTAGCTTGCCAGCAAAGCGAATCGCGCGCAGCATGCGAACAGGGTCTTCTTGATAGCGCTGACGAGCGTCACCAATAATTCGAATTTGTTTATTTTCAATGTCTTTTAGGCCGCCACAGTAATCGTGAATACTGAAGTCCTTAACATTGTAATACAAAGCGTTAAAAGTGAAATCGCGGCGTTCGGCGTCTTCTTCAATATTGCCGTAGACATTATCACGCAACACGATACCGTGGGCGGATCGTGCAGAGTCTTTGCCTTTTAAAGAAGAGTTTTGTGTGTCGTCATCGTCACTGTCGTCTTGAGCTGAATTTGCTCTGAATGTTGAGACTTCAATGATTTCGCGCCCAAACGTCACATGGACCAATTTGAATCTTCGTCCAATGAGCCTTGAGTTTGAGAAAATGGTGTGAACTTCTTCGGGAGTGGCATTAGTAACAACGTCAAAATCTTTTGGCTTAATGCCAATAAGATGATCTCGAACGCAGCCACCAACAAGAAAAGCATCAAAGCCTGCTTTATTTAGGCGATACAATACTTTTACGGCATTTGGGCTTAAATCTTGTCGAGATAAGCTATGGTCGCTGCGAGATATAATAATAGGGTAAGTCTGTGCCTTTGGAGAGGCAAACAGTGAGGTAGCTTTACGTACCAGAGATTTTAATCCTGTAAGCATTAGACAACAAATTTTAAAGTTAACGAAAAGGGCATTCTACACGTGATGAAGTAAAGTTACACGGATAATGGTATTGTTTGAGCAAAATGGGTATGTCGATATAGAAGAGATAACAGAAGCGATTGAATATTTACTAATCAGTAAATAAAATAATCGCTTTGGATACATGAAGATACTAGTTCCGAAAACAAAGTGGGTGCTGCTTCTGCAGTTCTACTCAGGTTTTATTTTTATTTTTGCATTGTTTTCATTGCCCGAAGGCTTGTATATCTAAAAAAATCAATTATCCAAAGCGATTTTCCATCCATAGCCTCAAATTTTTATTTTTATTTGAAGAGGCTACGGTGTTCCTATTTGTTATTGTTGTTTTTAAGAACCTACATACGACGATTAACTTATTTTTATTCTTGGTCAATCTTCTTATCGTTGTGCCATATATAAGGCATTTGTTGTGCCAAAAACAATAAAGTGCTGATTTTGTTGGTTTTTAGCGTATTTTTGTACACTTTCTTTACAAATTTGTGTTTATTTTTTGGGCATTTTGGTAGCAAGTGTTACTTTTAGTTTGTTACTTTTTTGGGGATTGCCAATTTTTGTCGTCTTTCCCATAAGCTTTTTCTTGATATGCCCAAGGAATGTGCAAGCTGCGTCTCGGTCATCTGGTGTTGGTGCGTAAGAACAAAATGTTTGAAATAGTCGTCCAGTGTTGTTCCTGGCATGGTGTCATGCTCTGTTGACCATGAAATGTTCGTTGCTTTCGATTGTTTCTGCTGGCTGGCAAGTTTTAAATTGGCTGCTTCGACTCTTTCCGGAGGGCTTAGAATAACGGCTCGTTCTATGGCATTTTCTAGCTCTCGTACGTTTCCGGGCCAGTTGTGCGCGCGGATGGCTTTGTCGAAAGCTTGATTGTATTTGTACGTTGGCTTGTTGTGCTTCTGACAGGCTTTTTCAAGAAGAATCTGTGCCAACATGGAAATGTCATCACCTCTTTCTCTCAGTGGCGGTAGAAGCAATTCCATCACGTAAAGACGATAGTATAGATCCTCTCGGAAGAGACCCTGTTTAACCATCTCTATCAGGTTTCTATGTGTTGCGGTGATAAGTCGGATATTTACCTTGGTTGACTGTGTTGCGCCAACTTTTCGTATTTCGCCTTCTTGTAAGACTCGTAATAGTCTTGCTTGTGCTTCTAGCGGCAGTTCACCAATTTCATCCAAAAATAATGTGCCTTTGTCGGCAGCGAAAATCAGGCCATCATGAGATGAGTTTGCTCCGGTAAATGCGCCTTTTTCATGGCCGAATAGTTCTGATTCTATTAGGTTTTCTGGAATTGCTGCGCAGTTTACGCTGATGATTGGGTGGTTATGGCGCTGGCTTAGGTTATGCAACGCTTTGGCAACTAGTTCTTTACCTGTTCCTGATTCACCTCGGATAAGAACGGTAACATGGGTCCCTGCAATTTTATGTATGTCACTGAAGAGTTCTTGCATTGGTGGGCATTGACCGATAATACCGCTGCCAGCTGAACCTAGGGCAATGGATTCTTTCTTGGCCTCTTCAGCTGTGTTAGCGAAAAGTACCTGGGTTGTCTGTTTTGATGGCTGCGCTGGTTGTTTGTTCTGTTCTAGCGCGTTTACTACGTGTTTAAGTAGGGTTTCTGAGTCAGTTGGTAGGGGGAGGTAATAAAGCGCCCCTTGCGCCATGCTACTAACGCCTGTGCTTAAACTTGCTTTTGCATCAAGTACGATGCGATGTGGCAAGCTAGGGAGTTTGGTGTTGCTTTCGCCAAGGTGACTAATGGCTTCTTGGTCAATCAGTAATAGATGGAATTCAGATAGCTCATAGTATCGGTTAGCTTGCTCAAATGTGTTGCTGGTATTTACCTGAAAACCATATCGCGAGAGCCATTTTTCTGATTCTTTAAGCGGTGAGTTGTCTGGGCAAATGATCATAATGCTGTGCATAAATTGTCACCTCTTGTAACTAGTGTAACGATTATACACGCGCAATTTTTTTGGTCGAGAGTCCTTCTCGGGGAATCAATCTGAATTTAATTGTTGTTAAGTTAAGTGGATAGTGGGGGATGGGGTTAGATGAAATGCAGGTCTTGTGCTTCGAGAGGGAGGTATTTAGTTCCTTTTAGTTTGCTTGGATCCCATGCTTCGATAGCCTGCCATAGTGCATCAGTGATGGAGGAAGGCGATGCAAGATCAATTTTCAGATAGTGAAGTGCGCGTATTAGTGTTGGAAGATGATGGTTTTCAATTGCCTTGGCGTGGTTTTGTTTGCTGATTTTATCGCCATAATGATTGGTAATGAGCGGGATGTGGCAAATATTTGGCGGCGTCCAGCCAAATAAATCGTAAAGGTAAAGTTGTTGAGCTGTGGTTTCTATTAAGTCTGCACCTCTCACAAGGTGGCTGATTTGTTGCAAGTGGTCGTCGACCACAACGGCAAGTTGGTAAGAAAAAAAGCCGTCTTTTCTTTTTAAAACCGGACAATTGTTTTTGAGGTCATCTGTAAACAGTAAAGTGCCTTGAATGCTATCTTGGCATTGATAGACAGCCGAGCTGGTTCTTAGTCTCCATGAATGAGGTTTGTTAATCGAGCTTTGGCATTCAAAGGGGTGGTTTCCATTATATTGAGCGAGTGATTGGCGAGTGCAGTTGCAAGGAAAAACAAAACTTTGTTTTTTTAACTCGTGTAGCTTTTGTTCATAAAGAGCGTTGTGTTGGCTTTGGGTGCGAATGGGTTCGTCGGAAAAAAGCTGATAGCTGTTGAGTGTCTCGATGATTTGTTGGGCGTAGCTAGATTTGCAGCGTGTTCCATCCACATCTTCAATGCGAATGATCCAGCTGCCTTGCTGTTTTTTTGCATCCAAATAGCTCGCTAATGCGCTGACTAGCGAGCCAAAATGGAGTGGGCCGGTTGGCGAAGGCGCAAAACGGCCACGATAGATATTTGAAATAAAGCTTTCGTGGTTAGACACTGTTTTTAAGCACTGTTCTTAAACTCACAGTGTTAGCCGCCGATTTGTCTCTCTTTGATTTCAGCTAGTGTTTTGCAATCAATACACATTGTTGCTGTTGGGCGAGCTTCTAAGCGGCGAATGCCGATTTCAATGCCACATTCTTCGCAAAAGCCATAATCATCAGCATCGATAAGTTCGATAGTTTGAGAGATTTTTTTAACCAGTTTACGTTCGCGATCTCGAGCGCGAAGTTCTAGGCTAAACTCTTCCTCTTGGCTAGCACGGTCGTTTGGATCGGCATAGTTCACAGCTTCTTCTTTAAGATGATGAACAGTACGATCAACTTCTTCCATAAGATTTTGCTTCCAGTTGAGTAGGATGCTTTTAAAGTGCGCCAACTGGTTCTCGTTCATGTATTCTTCGCCATCCTTAGCAACATAAGGAGTGAAGTCTTTCATTAATGACTCAGGGTTCATATTTGGCATACGCATTGCCTCACTTCGCAGGTTTCCATTGTGGTAGCCTGTAACCAATAAAATTAGGTGATTTATTTTCGGGCGGAAACTTACCAGATAATGTGTTCGTTAACCACATTTTTTGCGCAAAATGTCGCGATATTTTTAAAACAGGTTGATAAAGGTAGAGAAAACGGGATGGAAAAGCATAAGTTAGCAACAAGAGTTGGGCAAATTTCGCCGTTTCAGGTGATGGAAGTATTGGCTCGGGCCAAACAGCTACAACTTCAAGGTGAAGATGTTATTCACCTTGAAGTTGGTGAGCCAGACTTTGTTGCTGTGGAGGCTGTTGCTAACGCTGGTATGGAGGCGATTCAGCAGGGTAAAACAGGCTATACCTCGGCAACTGGTTTGCCTGAACTTAAACGTGCTATTAGTGATGATTACCTTAGTCGCTATCAGGTTGCGGTCTCACCAGAGCGAATTATTGTTACACCCGGAGCTTCAGGAGCTTTGTTACTAATGGCATCGCTGATGGTGAATCCCGGCGAAGAAGTGGTGATGCCTGATCCATGCTATCCATGTAATCGACACTTTTTGATTCAGGCTGGTGCGCAAGCAAAATTGATCGAAACAAAACCTGAAGAAGGTTTTGAAATGGATTTGAGTGCTTTAGCTAATCATTGGGGTGAAAATACGGCAGGGCTTTGGCTTGCTTCGCCCTCTAATCCGACCGGTGCGGTACTCAGTAAGTCTTATATATCGGATGCTTGGGAAAAGGTGAGTGAGCTAGGTGGCCATTTATTGGTGGATGAGATCTATCAAGGCTTAGTTTATGAGGGAGATGATTTTTCTGCATTATCTATTGCCGACGATATTTTTGTGATTAACAGCTTCTCGAAGTATTTTGCTATGACTGGTTGGCGATTAGGTTGGTTGGTTGTGCCCGAATGGGCTATTGAAGGTGCGACAAAGTTGGCGCAAAACTTATTTATTGCCGCGCCAAGTGTCTCTCAATATGCAGCAGTGCGAGCGTTTTCTCCAGATGTGTTAGCTGAGTGCGAAGTACGTCGACAAACATTGAATGCTCGCCGATTGGTTTTGCTGGAAGGCTTAGAGGCGATAGGTTTACCGGTAGTTGCGCCGGCGCATGGGGCTTTTTATATCTATGTTGATGTGTCGAGCGTGACGCAGGATGCTATGGCTTGGTGTTTGGCGTTACTTGAGCAAGAAAAAGTGGCACTTACGCCAGGGGCTGATTTTGGTATCAAGGATGCACATAAATACGTGCGCTTTGCATACACTTGTGATGAGGCTAGATTGCAAGAAGCACTAGTGAGAATTGCTCGTTTCATGGCTTCTTAGTTACAGATACGACGGTTTGATTTGGGATTGTTTTTTTATTTAAGAGTAAGGCTCAGAGTTTAACCTCTGCGCCTTACTAATATAATCCCTGCTAGTAAACAGATAATAATTGGAATACTAACGCCTATGATTGGCGGGAAGTTAATGGCAACACTCATACGACCAAATAGGTTGAGCGCATTTTGAAATGCTAAGCCAATGATGACCCCTGTGAATATTCGACCACCCATTGTGGAAGATCTAAGTGGTCCGAAGACGCTCGATAGTGCAACGAGCACGAGAGCTAACGAGGCGATTGGCCGTAATGCCGTAATCCAAAACTCCAACTCATATTGAGCGCCATCGAGTTTTTGCTGCTTTAAGTAAGTTTGATAGTTTTTAAGCTGGCTTAGAGATAAAGCGTCGGGTTCTTGTGAGGCCAAAAACAAGTGTTCAGGGGTGATGCTGACGTTCCAATTTGCGTGTTCCAGGCTTTTTTTCTCTACATGATCAGGTGCGAAGATAGTTTCTGTCACGTTATTTAATTGCCATTGGGAGCCTTCTGTATGTTGTGCACTAGTTGCTGTAATGATGTGTTTCAGCTGCTGACCATCAGGTGAGAAAATCTGTATGCCATACAGCGTCCCTACTGCGTCGGCAGCATCAATATAAACAAAATCATTGTCGGCTTTTAGCCAAACGCCTCCTGTTAGTGAGAAGGCTCCGCTTTCCTGACCCTTAAATTTTTCTATTAGGTTCGCTTTTTGCTCTGCTACAGGGGCGACAAATTCTGAAACTCCCATTCCTAGTAGAGAGACTAGTAATATTGGTTGGCATGCTGCAAAACCAATACGCCAAATCGGCATCCCTGCGGCGCGCATCACGGTTAATTCAGATGTTGCAGCTAGTGTACCTAATCCCATTAAAGTGCCAATTAATGAGGCAATCGGAATATATTCAGCTAATTTTCCTGGTAGGCGAAATAGGATGACCTGTAGTAACGATTGTATGGTGTAGTTGTCGTTTACCTTTTTGATTTGCTCTATAAAAGTTAGTGCAAAATCCAACCCAAGTAGTACCACAGCGACAATTAAAAAGGCCCATAAAACGCTGCTAGCGATGTATTTATCTATTTTAGTCATATTGGTTACTCGCTTGAGTTTGCAGCATTGGATTGTCGGGTCTTGCGGCGTTCAAATACTTGATTGTACTGCGCAAAAAGTAAGGCGGCGATGAGTATGAATATGCCATGAATCCACCATAAACCAAGTTGGATAGGGAGTTTGCCTTTTTCCAGTGATGTTCGTCCCCAAATAAGAAGGGCGATATACAATATCATTAAAAGAATCGCAGGTAGCATTTTGAAAAAGCGGCCTTGCCTTGGATTTACTTGGCTTAGTGAGAGGCCAATGATGGCTAGAATAGGAATAATGAGAACCAACGAAATACGCCATTGGAGCTCGACTTTTTCTAAGAGTTTATCGCTATTAATTAAGCTGAGAGTGTTTTGGGTGTAAGGGTCATCAATGATGCTTTCATCTTTGCTTTCCATGCGTATTGCGTAGGTATCAAACTGCGTAATTCGATAATTTGCTGTGCCTGGTTTGCCCTCGTAGCGAGTGCCGTTTTTGAATACAAGGTAGTTTTGATTGTCTTCAGAGCTAATGCGGATTTGTTCTGCATTGGCTGCAAATGTTTGTATTGGAATGTTTGTGTCTTTTTTGCGAACCACATCAGAAAGGAATATTTGATTCATCCAGCCTTCTTTGGTGAAGCTATCTATATAAGTTGTACGTTGGCCACTGCCTTCAAAGCGGCCAGGGATTAGAAAATCAAAGGCTGATAGTTGGTTTTGGGCTTGCGACGCTTCAGCTGCTTTGTACTCACTGTATGGTGCGAGCCAAAAATTGATGGAGGCACTGACTAAACCGACAAGAAAAGCGATACCAAGAGTATAGCCTGCAAGTTTTACTTTGCTGATGCCGCTGGAAAAAAGTACCGACATTTCATTTTCTATATAAAGGCGCCCAAAAGAAAGTAATAACGCCAAGAAAAAAGCTAATGGCAGGATCATCTGGACGAAACTGGGAACATGATAGCCTAGAATCACGAATAGAAACTCGAAGGTCATTTTTCCGTCGGCGATACGGCCCAAATAAAAGGAAAATCGACCACTTAGAATGACGAGTAGTAAAATTAGCGTAACGCCAGCTGTTGACACCAGCACTTCTTTCGCTAAGTATCTGAATAGTCTCAAAGTCACCTCTGGATGGATTCTGCTTTTTAAGCGTAGAGTTGATTACACATCTAAAGCCCCCATTATCTCGTGGTAAGAAGGTTATTATCCAGTTTTTTTTAAAATGAGACTTTTGCACGACAACGCTACTTGTAATATAGAGCGTTAAAAATGGTCTTAAAGTGTCGATTTATAGCTAATAAATCGTATTTTTTGCCTTGTCTTTGCTTAACTGGTGACCTTGTGTAAATGTCTTGAAGTTATTTTATTGAGGGTTTTTTTCATGAATATGGCGTTATTTGATCGCTTATCCGCAGTGCAAGCAGACTTGCTTGTTGCATTTGTTCCAAGTGAAGGTGACTTTTCAGAGTCAACTGCTTGGGTTGATGAGAATGCCAATGGGCAAGTTTCTCAATTGCGTGAAACTGGTGTATTTAAAGGTAGTGTGGCGCAAACACTCTTATTGCCTGGTATGTCACAAGATTTCGCTCAAGCAGTATTGTTAGTTGGTGTTGGTAAAGATGCTCAGTTGAGTGATATGCAAGCTCGTAAAGTCATCGCAGCCGTAGCAGCTCAAATTAAAGGTTTGCCATTTGCTTCAGTTGCGGTTGCAAGTGCTGGATTGGTGTTGAAAAATCGTTCTCAGGCTGATGTGCTAGCTTTGGTTGCTCAGTGGTTGAATGAAGGTTTTTATAACTTCCTTGGCTTCAAAAAAGATGATGCTGAAAAAGCGACAAAAGTGACATCTTTGTTGTTAGAGGGTACAGATGAGGCTGCTTTGGCAATAGGCACGGCGACAGCGAAAGGTTCTGCCTTTGCACGCCAGCTAGGAAACCTGCCTGGTAATGTTTGTACACCAAGTTATTTGGCGTCTAAAGCGCAGCAGTTAGGTGAAGAATACAGTATTGGTGTTGAGCTGTTGGACGAAACGAAAATGGACGAGTTAGGCATGCATTGCTTACTGTCTGTTGGCCGTGGCAGTGATCAGCCGAGCTATTTAATTGTTATGAACTACCGCGGTGGTGAAGAAGGTGAAGCGCCTCACGTTCTTCTAGGTAAAGGTATTACTTTTGATACAGGCGGTATTTCCTTAAAACCTGGTCCGAAAATGGACGAGATGAAATACGATATGTGCGGTGCTGCTAGTGTTTTCGGTACGATGAAGGCTATTTGTGAGCTTAAGCCAAAACTTAACTTCACAGCAGTGATTGCAGCGGCAGAGAATATGCCAAGTGGTCGTGCCACAAAGCCTGGTGATATTGTTAAGACTATGTCAGGTCAGACGGTAGAGATTTTGAATACCGATGCCGAAGGTCGTTTAGTGCTTTGTGATGCATTGACTTACATTGAGCGTTTCAAACCGCAGTCGGTTGTTGATATTGCCACTTTGACTGGCGCTTGTGTTGTTGCTTTGGGTAGCGTTAACTCTGGTATGTACGCGAACAATGATGATATTGCGTCTGAATTGAAAACAGCAAGCCAAGTATCTGCTGATAAAATTTGGCAAATGCCGCTTGATGAGGAATACCAGCAGCAACTAGATAGTAACTTCGCTGATATTGCTAATATTGGTGGTCCTGAAGCGGGTTCAGTGACAGCAGCGTGTTTCTTATCGCGCTTTACTGAATCTTATCCTTGGGCACATTTGGATATCGCCGGTACAGCATGGGCTGGTGGTGCAACGAAAGGTGCAAGTGGTCGTCCTGTTGCGTTATTGACTCGCTATTTGCTTGCTAAAGCTTAATCGGCTCTTTTTAACACTTACATCGTGTTTTTTTAAAAGCAGTAACCATTTTGGTTGCTGCTTTTTTGTTTGCCCAGCGAAGCTGGCAAACCCGTCAGGTTGTAAGAAACCTGTCTCACCCCGACTGGGGGGAAGAGAATCCGAATCGCAAGGGCGTTGCTGGCCAACGGCAGGGTCTGAAGGAAGCGATAGGAAGTTAACAGTACACAACGCAAGTGAACCTGCTTCGGCAGTTTAGGTGGGTAAGCGTGCAAAATAGCGCAAAGCCCGATACTCAGTCAGACCTAGGCTGTGTTTGAGGGTGGCATTGTTAAC
>NZ_PTXN01000016.1 GCF_012726345.1 Marinomonas sp. UCMA 3892 | reverse complement strand
CTTCCAACTCTCGTTCAAGTCTTTTGATTGTTTGAGCCGGTGTCTCTTTTACTTTCGGGGATTTAGACATGGGTAGCCTCACTTTGGTAGACCAATCCATTTTGCCGTGTTTTCGAAGCCAAGTCAGCACCGTTGATCGGCCTTGGATTCCATAGATCTTTTGAGCTTGCTTATAAGTCATGTCGCCTTTTTCAACGGCCATCACTATCTGTAATTTAAAGCCCATTGTGTAGTCGCGTTGAGTACGCTTGCGTTTGGTATTACTTGGTGTCCCCATAATAGGTCTCCTAGGTGTAAACCTATTTCAGGACGGGACAATATGACAAAATTAGCACCCACAAAAAAGCCCATCTAAAATCACTAGACAGGCCCTTTTACTACGAATTAATTTAAGCGTAAACTTTTCAGCGTCTATGCTATAAAGCCTTAGCTTTATATACAATACCTGGGTGGCACTGAACAATCTCAAAATAATCAGATAAACCACTCAATGCTTCAGACCCACCAAGAAACAAATATCCCCCAGGTTTTAAAGAGGCATGCATTCTTTTCAAAATATCCAACTTAAGATCAACAGTAAAATAAATCAGTACATTACGGCAGAAAATTACGTCAAACTTACCCAACATTGAAAAAGATTCAATAAGATTCAAGTACTTAAATTCAACACGAGCACTCAAATGCGGCTTAATTTTCCAAGTCAAATCATTCACTTTATCAAAATATCGACGTTGTAAATCCGCACCAAGCCCACGAGCAATTGCTAGGCTATCATATTCACCTTGCTTAGCATGCTGTAAAATATTAGTACAAATATCTGTCGCTACTATTTTTTCACCCGCCTTCAAAACCCCCGGTCGAGACGCCTTGAATTCCTCTATAACCATACTTATAGAATAAGGCTCTTGGCCTGTAGAAGATGCAGCTGACCAGATCCTTAAAGGTGCCGCTGTCATTTCAGGCAACACTTTGTCTTTTAAAATCGTAAAAGGGTGTGTATCTCTAAACCAAAGAGTTTCATTTGTCGTCATTGCATTAATGACTTCTTCTTTTAGCTTAGATCCCCCCAACCGCTCCAAAGCATCGACTAACTGCTCAATTTTAGAAAAACCCTCTCTCTCTAAAATCTTACCCAAACGACTGGCGACTAAATATTGCTTATTATCACTCAACGAGATCCCACACACTTTCTGCAGGTAATCTCTGAACCTGATATAACCATTAGGTGTAATTGCATTTGTACTACTGAGCATTAAAACTCCATAAGTGTCAGGTTCAATAAATAAAGGCCAAAATAAAGAACCCAATCATTACTCTGATTGCACCTGCACTGTCTCTATCGCCAATCGAGCTAATTCATCTGGCTGAAACTTCGCCAAAAAGCCATCCGCTCCCACTTTTTTAACCATAGCTTCGTTAAACACACCACTCAAAGAGGTATGAAGAAGAATAAACAAATCCTGCAAACGGCTGTCATTACGAATTGCCGTCGTCAATGTATAACCATCCATCTCTGGCATTTCTATATCAGAAATAACCATAGAAAACTCTTTAGTTACGTCCTTACCTTCTGCCACCATACTTTGAAGGTAATCAAGAGCCTCTCGACCATCACATAAAACAGTCGTTGCAAAACCAACCTGCTCCATACAACGCTTAATTTGCTTACGCGCAACAGAAGAATCATCTACGATGAGGATATGATGCTTTTGCGCATTCTCTGTCACTCCAGCATTAACAATGCCCTCAGAGATATCCTGACGAGTAGGAGCAACTTCAGAAAGAATCTGTTCAACATCAATTATCTCAACCATTTCCTTATCAACCTGACAAACGGCCGTCAAATAATTATCATTCGACAATCCTTTTGGTGGCGGCTGAATATCACTCCAATTCATGTTGACAATACGCTCTACACCACGCACTAAAAAGCCCTGAATTCGACGATTGTATTCCGTGATAATCACAAAACATTGACTAATGTTTTCCATAGGACTCGCACCTGTAGCCAATCCCAAATCTAAAATAGGAATAGTACCGCCACGAATATGAGCAACCCCCCTAACGACAGGAGAGCTGTGAGGCATAGTGGTTAATTTAGGACACTGCAACACTTCTTTCACTTTAAAAACGTTGATGCCATAAATTTGCTTACCATTTAAGCGAAACAACAGCAATTCAAGTCGATTTTCCCCTACGAGCTGTGTACGTTGGTTAACAGTATCCAGAACTCCAGCCATAAACGCCTCCAAAATGTGTAAACATTATACTGAGGTATCACCTCAAAATTGTTAAAATGCATCATCCAATGATAAAGTGAATTCAAATATTTTACTAACTATCTTATTTATAACGTAATAATAAACAAAGAGAACAAATCATGCGAATCATAAGGCTAAGCATAGCCTTCATTTGTTTCCAAACTGGTTTTACATTTGCCATAACGACTGAAGAACAAATTAACCACTACATAAATCAAGTAGAAATTCCTCGGTTGTCAGAAATATACCCTGATGCAGCCATAAGCATCACATTAAATAATCTTGCAGCACTCAATTACCTACCTGATTGTGAAAGCGAATCAATTCAGATTAACAATCAAAGACCAGATGCTACCAAGCGCACAAACTATGAAGTCAGCTGCAGCTCCCCAACTTGGAAATCCTATGTACCCGTAACTCAGTCCATAATGATTCCCGCAATAAAAACCATCACCCCAATAAACCGAGGCCAAGCCATCAGTAAATCAAACACTGATGTGGGTGAAGTGGACATATCCAGTCTAAGAGGACATGTTTACACTAAAAAAAACCCACCTTATGGCCTAATTGCTTCACGCAACTTGCGCATAAACACATTCATCACTGACGATCTAACCAATCAGCCAACCTTAGTTAAAAAAGGTGACTCAGTACTGATAACAGCGAGCAGTGGTACCATTATAGTCCGAATGAACGGCGTTGCTTTAGAAAATGGTATCAAAGGTCAACAAATACGAGTCAAAAACACAAGTTCTGAACGAATTATATACGCCAAAGTTGTAACTGACAGTGAGGTTCTTGTAAACTATTGAGTACAGACTGATCGGCAATGAATAAATACTCTTTTCTGGGGCTTTTTATTAAAGTTCTTATAGACCCAGCCGACAACATAGACAGGCAAATCATTAAAGGGCGGAAAACCCAATGGCAATACATTTTACAGGTCTATCAAATCAGAGCACGATCAACAAAAGTGAACGATCGCAAAAAGACGATGCGACCAGCAGTGCAACAGACAAACAAAGAGCAATTCAAAGCGGCGGCACACTGGCAGAAGACACCGTGAAATTAAGCGGTACTGCACAAACACTCCAAAGCCAGCAATCTAAAATTAGCAACTTACCTGATGTTGATATGGATAAAGTAGAACAAATTAAAAACGCTATTGCAGCTGGCGAGTACAAAATAGATACGCAGAAGCTAGCAAATAATATGGCTTCTATGGATTCGCTATTCTAGACTGTCACTTATCTCAATACAGTCTGTAAAACGGTTTGTCCTATGATTCCTATCGTACCTATATTTATCAGAAGCAAAGAGATATTAGAAAAACTCTCTTCGCTTCTTGATGAAGAGCGTTTAGCCTATGGAGAACTGAACAGCGAAGTCATCATTGATCTATCCGAGCAAAAACAAACCCTTCTTGATGAAATGAATCAACTTAACGAGAAAAGAGTCAACATTCTCATTAAATTTGATATTGTCGATCGAAAAAAACCTACTGAAGCAGAATTCAAAAACTGGTTAAGCCTACAAGACAGCTCAATGGACAACGTTCGTCTATTGATGCAAGAGTGCGAAACATTACTCAAAAAATGTAAAACACAAAATAACACTAACGCTCGAATCCTTAACACCTTACAAAAGCGCAACAAGCATCTATTCGAACTGCTCCAAGGCCATAGCAGCAAAAATAAAGTCTATACAGCTAGAGGCTCTACACGCCCAATAAGCAGCAAACACACATTAGGTCGAGCTTAAAAGACCATAAGAATCAACATCATACTTAGCTGCCATTTGTATTTCAGTCGTAATTAATGTATAAATCTCCACTTGCAACACGTCCTCATAGGTAAACAGGATATACCGGCCGCCTCCTAAGCAGCTATTCCAGGTTCGAGTCCTGGTGGGGACACCAACACTTCAAGCGCAACAATAAAGCAAAAAAAAGAGCCTCTCAGCCCTTTTTTGAAAGCTCTCTTAATAAAGAGCAATAGCTTATTCCACTTCAATCACTTCAAAGCTATGAATAATTTTCACACCACCTCTTTCTAACATTAGAGAGGCAGAGCAATATTCTTCAGCAGACAATTTAACTGCTCGAGCAACAACACTTTCTTTTAAGTTACGACCTGTAACAACAAAATGCACTCGAATTTCAGTAAATACAGCAGGAACAGCATCAGCTCGATCTGCATCAATTTGAGCAACACAAGAAACAACATCTTGACGAGATTTTTTTAAAATCCCAACCACATCATAAGAAGTACAGCCACCCAAACCAGCAAGCAATAGCTCCATTGGTCGAGGTCCAGCTACTTGATTTCCATCTATCTCTACTTTAAAGCCAGAACCTGTTTCTGCGGTAAAATGCACATCTTCTTGCCAACTAACATTCGCCTTCATATTTATACCTTACCTGATTACGCTACGACTGAAACAGCTCAGCCAATTTTTCACCTGGATCATCAGCAACCATAAATGCCTCCCCAACCAAAAACGCATGAATACCTTTCTGTCGCATCAAAGCGACATCATCACGCGTATGAATTCCACTCTCAGTAACAATCAAGCGATCTGAGGGCACACTACCCATCAATTCAAACGTATGGTCTAAACTAAGCTCAAAGGTATGAAGATCTCGATTATTAATCCCAAGCAATTCAGTCTGGGTATACTCCAAAGCCAACTCTAACTCTGGGCGGTTATGAACTTCTACCAGCACATCCATACCAAGATCACGAGCCATTTGATCCAACTCACGCAATTTATCGCCACTTAGACACGCTGCAATCAATAAAATACAATCTGCGCCAATCGCTCTAGCCTCTAGCACCTGATACTCATCAACAATGAAATCCTTGCGAATCACTGGCAACTTACAAGCCGAGCGTGCTTCAACCAGATAATCTTCATGACCTTTAAAGAAATCACTGTCCGTTAAAACCGACAAACAAGCGGCACCAGATCTCTCATATGAACGGGCAATATCCGCAGGAACAAACGGGTTTCGTATAATTCCTTTACTAGGAGAGGCTTGCTTAATCTCAGCAATAACCCCCGATTTACCGATAGCTATTTGATGCTTTAATGCATTAGCGAAACCGCGCGGGGCATTATGAACATTAGCTACAGACGCTGCGACCTCTAAATTTCCATAAGGCGTATGAGATTGGCGCTCGGCGATTTCTTCATACTTTCGAGCTACAATCTTCTTTAAAATTGTTGGTGTTTCTATTTGCATTAGGTTACTGCTCCTATAATTACAGTGAGTCAGGACTCATAAAACAACGCGTGAAACTAGCTAATTCAGACATCTTGACTTTGGCTGTACCACCGCCAATAACATCTTCCGCAATATTCACACCCTCAGCTAAAGTATCAGCAATACCTGAAACATAAATCGCCGCACCAGCATTTAAAGCAACAATATCCCTAGCAGGGTTTATTTTTCCCTTACCATCTAATGCCATTTTTACTAAAGCAAGACTTTCGGACGCATCAGCAGCTTGAATCGTATCAATAGATTGCAATGGAATACCAAAATCTTCCGGCGAAATTTTATACTCTAAAATTTCGCCATTTTTCAACTCAGCCACATAAGTTGGCGCAGCAATACTAATTTCATCTAAACCATCTTCTGAGTGAACAACCATAACATGCTCACTACCCAAAGCTTTCAATACCTCAGCAATAGGACGAACCCACTTCTGATGAAAAACGCCCATCACCTGACATTTTGCATTAGCAGGGTTAGTCAATGGACCAAGCAGATTAAAAATAGTTCGAGTAGCCATCTCTTTACGAGGACCAACGGCATACTTCATCGCCGAATGGTGATTAGGCGCAAACATAAAACCTAAACCTATCTCTTCAACACAACGACACACCTGCTCTGCATCAAGACCAAGATAGATACCAGCCTGCTCTAGCACATCAGCACTACCCGACTTAGATGACACAGAACGACCGCCATGCTTAGCAACCTTACCACCTGCTGACGCAACAACAAACGCAGATGCTGTAGACACGTTAAACAAATTGCCACCATCACCACCAGTGCCGCAAGTATCAACCACATGCTCAAGATCCAAATGTACCTTACTAGACAACGATCGCATCACCTGCGCTGCCGCTGTAATTTCTTCAACCGTCTCACCTTTCATTCTTAGGCCAATTAAGAATCCGCCTATTTGTGCTGGCGTGGCTTTTCCCGTCATGATGTCATGCATCACTACTTGCATCTCGTCTCCGCTCAAATCTTGGCGCTCAACAACAGCAGCAATCGCCTTTTTAATATCCACCAGCCTCTCCTATCGTATTAAAACTATCGTGTTAAGAAATTGGCCAATAAAGCATGACCTTCTTCAGTCAGAATCGACTCAGGATGAAATTGCACCCCTTCAACGGCAAGTGTTTTATGTCGAATCCCCATAATTTCCTCTCTATCGCCCTCTGCATTTTGGCTCCAAGCGGTTACTTCTAGGCAATCAGGCAAGGAGTCTGCAGAAACAACCAAGGAATGGTAGCGTGTTGCAATCTGTGGGTTTGGCAAGCCAGAAAACACAGAGGTATTTTGGTGATAAATTAACGAGGTTTTACCATGCATGACATTTTTAGCACGAATCACCTCACCACCAAAGGCCTGACCAATACTTTGATGGCCTAAGCAAATACCCAATATTGGAATTTTTCCTGCAAATGTCTTGATTGCAGCTAGAGAAATCCCAGCTTCATTAGGCGTACATGGTCCCGGTGAAATCACTAAATGCGATGGTGCAAGACGTTCAATATCTTCAATACTAATCTCATCGTTACGATACACCAGTACATCCACCCCCAACTCACGAAAATATTGCACAAGGTTGTAAGTAAAAGAGTCGTAGTTATCAATCATCAATAACATAAAAAAGGGGTGCGCCTATAAAACAATATTGATCTACTAATGCCAGAATCCGTAGAAGCGGACACAAAAAAACTAAATGCATTGACGAATAATAAAAACATGCATTTAAAAGTGCGCTAAATTCTACACTGTCAGGAACACTCTGTCTCGCCAGTCTTTACACTTCATAAGAGCCTAACTGCTCAAATAGCATACATAAATCACCAATTTCCCCATTAAATGGAGCCATAATTTACCATTTTTATTTCAGTATTTTGGAAGGTTTTGAATAATATCGTGTAAAAACAAAGCCTTGTTTGATATACAAGCGGTTATACCGCACACTAGAAAGCATGTTATCTTTACCGTCATTATTCAGCGTTTAAAGGATGCCCTGTGCATAGCCAAGTTGCCACACTCATCGAAACACTCATACATGACGAGCACTCTCCAGAGTCCATTAACAAGGCCATTTCAGAGTTAACACCAGATGATGTGGCATTAGCGCTTGAATCGATTCCGCTTGCTCAACGTCGACAAGCTTGGGCCAATATCAAACAGGCCAACCGACTTGATATCTTGGTTGAAATGCGTGGAGAGTCTCGACAGCTGCTATTAAGAGAGCTAGATGACTCAGAAATAGAAACCTTATTCACTGATGTCGACGCCGAAGACCTACTCGAAATAACAGACTCATTACCAGACCGCCTTGTCGACATTGCTTTAAAGCAAATGGACAACAAACAGCGTGAATACTATCAACAAGGTATTGTTTACGATGATGACGTCGTCGGCCGCTGGATCGATCACGAATTATTAATCGCTTCCCAATCCATACGTGCATCTGAAGCTCTTAGGCTGCTAAAGAAGAACACACCAGATTATACAGATATGGTGTATTTGGTGAACAGAACTGGCCGTTGGGTTGGTTGCGTGAAGTTTGATCGTCTATTCAAAGCCCAAGGCCACGAGCCAATTTCAAGTTTAATAGATGAAGATTGCTCCTTTATCCACGCCGATACAGAACTAACAAAAGCCGCGGAACAGCTAGAGCGCTCTTACCTATCTGCATTACCTGTGGTGGATGACAATCAAGTTTTACTCGGTCGTTTCCACGCGGGACTCGCTATGGAAACGTGGCGCCTAGAACACGAAGCTCAACAAATGTCCACAGCCGGTCTAAATGAAGAATCCGATTTATTTGCACCAGTAAAACGCAGTGCAGCAACTCGTGGCATTTGGCTTGGCATAAATTTACTGACAGCATTTTTAGCCTCAGCCTTTATTGGGCTATTTGAAGCGACACTTCAGCAAGTCGTTGCATTAGCGGTATTAATGCCCGTCGTTGCCTCTATGGGTGGTATCGCAGGCAGTCAAACATTAACGCTAATTGTCCGAGGCTTGGCTCTAGGGCAAATAACCCGAAGCAACTTGAAGTCTTTATTATCAAAAGAATTAAAAGTAGGTGGATTAAACGGCATATTATGGGCCATTGTCATTGGTGTAGTGACTTTATGGTGGTTCGAAAGCCCAATGCTTGGCATGGTGATCGGTTTAGCCATTATCGTCAACATCGTAATGGCAGCCCTGTCTGGGGTTCTAATACCAGTATTACTAGATAAATTACGTATTGATCCAGCACTCTCTGGATCAGTCATTTTAACCACTGTGACAGATATAGCTGGCTTTGTTGCCTTCTTAGGATTAGGCACCTTATTACTTATTTAACGTAACACAATTAGCATAACCACTAATCAGAGCCATTCAGAAACAAGACAAAGGTATAGAGAAGCATAATGAACTGGGAAACAATGCAAGTATATTTAGGCTTGGGTGACACTAAAATGCACTGGGTTGTCCGAGTATTTTTAGTCGTACTTGGCACTCTAATTGTTAATTTTATTGCCACCCGTATTTTAATACGTATAGACAAACAACTTGAAAGAACTAAAACCCCTTGGGATAACGTGCTGATTCATGCTGCCCAAAAGCCAATTGGAGTATTTATTTGGTTAGCAGGTTTAAGCATTGCTGCCGAAATTTCTGGCACTGAAGTCGACCCTAATTTTTTATCACTTGTACATGCAATACGTGAAGTCGGCGTTATCGCCATTCTGACTTGGTTTGTATTACGATGCATATCTGAAAGTGAAAGAACACTAACAAGCTCAAGTAAGATCTCAACTAATGTAGATTACACAACGGCCAGCGCAATCAGTAAATTATTACGTGCATCCGTTATCATCACCTCCGTTTTAGTTATCTTGCAAACATTAGGTTATAGCATTTCCGGCGTATTAGCATTTGGTGGTATAGGCGGTATTGCTGTAGGCTTCGCAGCTAAAGATTTACTCGCCAACTTCTTTGGTGGTTTGATGGTATATTTAGATCGACCATTTGCTATTGGCGATTGGATCCGCTCACCAGACCAAAACATTGAAGGAACGGTTGAACATATTGGATGGCGCCAAACCCGCATTCGTACTTTTGAAAAACGACCTTTGTATGTCCCTAACTCGACCTTTTCATTGATATCAGTTGAAAACCCGTCACGCATGACTCATCGACGCATTAATGAAACCATTGGTGTACGCTATAGTGACTTCAGCTTGCTACCTACCATTCTGGCAGATATAAAAGACATGGTTGCCAACCATGAAGACCTCGATACAAACGAGACCTATATGGTGAACTTTAATCAGTTCGGTCCGTCATCTCTAGACTTCTTTATTTATGCATACACAAAAACCGTAGACTGGCGAACTTACCATAACGTCAAGCAAGATGTGCTATTCAAAGCAATGCAAATCATTGAATCCCATGATGCAGAAGTAGCCTTCCCAACTCATACGGTTCACATGGCTGATGATAGCCAAATGACACTATTGTCGGAACAGGCAAACTCATCGGTGCAACCTGCAAAAGAACAGGCTCAGAAAGAACTATCGCAGGAGAGCAAGAGCTAAAGCAGTACACTTAAATTTAAAATTTTAAGAACTAAAAAGGTCAAACTAGAAACGGTCTGGCCTTTTTAGTTTCGATCACGCCATAAATAAAATCAGACAAGCAACTCAGCTAAATCATCTATTATGGCATCAGCGCCCAGCTCCTTAAGATCAACACCTTGGTTGTAACCATAAGTCACCAAAGCACATTTGAAGCCAGCATTACTTGCAGCCTTAAAGTCAGTAATGGAATCCCCAATCATCAGGCAATTTTCAGGTAAGGCCTCAATAGACTCACTACAATGCAACAAAGGCATAGCCGATGGTTTTTTCTCTTCTAAGGTGTCTCCTCCCAACAACCAACCAAACTGCTCCGTCAGTTCAAAATGATCTAGCATGGGCTTAACAAACACACTCGGCTTATTAGTAATCAACGCAACAGGAACACCGTTATGTTTAAAAGCTTTTAACAAGGCTTTTACATTTGGATAAAGCGTCGTGCCGTCGGTCAAATGCGCATGATAGTGTGTCAGAAAAATACGATACGCTTCTTCCTGTTTAGCAGAATCAATATCTGCCCACTCAAGTGCCTGTTCGATCAATTTAGCCGAACCAAAACCTACCCAACTACGAACACGCTCTTCACCGGCAAGCGGGGCCCCAAGCTCAGCTAAGAAAGCATCTACCGCAGCGGCGATATCAGGCACACTATCAACCAATGTCCCATCAAGATCCAAACAAACTAACT
Organism: Marinomonas sp. UCMA 3892; assembly: GCF_012726345.1. Lineage (GTDB taxonomy): Bacteria > Pseudomonadota > Gammaproteobacteria > Pseudomonadales > Marinomonadaceae > Marinomonas. The sequence continues at coordinate 85,967 of NZ_PTXN01000016.1, read as the reverse complement.
CAGGCCAACCGCCATCAAACCACTTTGAAAAATAGCTAGGAGTCTTCATTAACGTACGCTCGCCAACTCTTTACGCATTGCATCAATCACGGATTTGTAGTCATCCTTACCAAAAATAGCAGAACCAGCAACAAAGGTATCAGCGCCAGCACGAGCAATTTCAGCAATATTCTTTTCACTAACACCGCCATCTACTTCAAGACGAATGTTATAACCGCTAGCATCAATCAACGCACGAGCTTCGCGTAATTTATCCAAAGTACCGGGAATAAAAGATTGCCCACCAAACCCTGGGTTGACTGACATCAACAAAACCATATCAATTTTATCCATCACATATTTTAAATGCTCAAGAGAAGTTGCTGGATTAAATACCAGGCCAGCTTTACAACCACCGTCTCGAATCATTTGCAAAGAACGATCAATGTGCTCACTTGCTTCCGGATGGAAAGTAATTATTGAAGCGCCAGCTTCAATAAAGTCTCCAATCATGCGATCAACTGGCTTCACCATCAGATGGACATCAATATTCGCTGTCACGCCATGGTTGCGTAATGCTTTACAGACCATAGGACCAATCGTTAAATTAGGAACATAATGATTGTCCATCACATCAAAGTGTATGATGTCGGCTCCGGCCTCCAAGACATTGTCGACCTCTTCACCTAATCGAGCAAAATCGGCAGAAAGGATCGAAGGGGCAATGATAAAATCATTCATATCTGACTCCAGCAGTGACACAATAAAGGTCTCATAATGAAAATTTAGACCGTATTTTAACAAGGCCTTTAAAAGAAGTATTGAAAACAATGAAGAAATTTACTGCACTGCGCCATGCTATCATTGCACTTCTTTCCTTGAGCACAAATACCGCTCTTTTCGCGGAAGAATCACAAGCAGCCCCCGGCAGTACAACTACTCCACAACAAACAACACCAGCGCAAACAACACCAACACAAAACGCTAAAGAATACATTATCCCCAAGCCGCAGGCTTCTCGAATTGATGCACTGAAAGCTTCGCTAACAATAAGACGTTTAGATCACCAAATTCAAACCTTAGAAGCGAACGGAGAGCCTTTCCTTGCCCTTTATAGACTATCACTCACCAGCTCGACTCAAGGCTGTATAATAATGCTGCATTCGGACAACGAACACCCAGATTGGCCAGATGCCATCGCACCATTACGCGATGCTATGCCCGAGTACAGCTGGTGTACTTTATCCCTTGAAGTCCCTGACATTATTAAACGTGCCGAGCCTGTTAAAATAACCGCAGCGACAGCAGAAAACACATCATCACCTAAAGAACTTCCTAACCAAACTCTGGTTTTCGCTCGCATACAGGCAACTATGGATTACGCCAAAACACAAGGAATCGAACAATTCACTTTTCTTGGCTACGGTACTGGTGCCAGCTACGCCTTAGGTTTTCTAGCCGCCAACAAAAACGCAGGCAAAGCACTAACGCTTATCGATATAGAATCCCCTCCGAATCTATCAGACTATGAAGTGGCACAACAAATTCGTCAAATCGAGCAACCTATCTTAGATTACTATGTCGATAAGACTGGGAACGACCAATTTGCAGTATGGCGCAAACAAGCCGCTAACCAAAGAACAGATAAAGTTGGCGATTTCATCCAAGTAAACGCCTTACCTGATAGAGTCACAGGAAAGAACAGCAAGCAATTATTAATACAGAGAGTTCGTGGCTTTTTAAAGCAAAACACCAATCAAATAAACCAACTAAAATCATTACCTAGCGTAAAAAAAGGGCTTTTCTATGAAAGCCCTATAATCAATTAGATATTAAATTAAGCTCTTATTTACGAGCATTTTTAACCATTTCATAAGCAGACTGAATTTCTTGCGTGCGTTCTTTTGCTAATTCAATCATTTCATCCGGTAGCCCCTGTGAGCTTAATTTATCAGGGTGGTTCTTGCTCATCAGACGACGATAGGCCTTTTTAATTTCAGCATCACTCATTTCTGGTGTCACCCCCAGTACATCATAGGCCGCCTTCAACAGATCTTTTGAGTTAGCACTGTTAGAGGAATAATTAGAAGAAGACTGGTAGCCCTGCCTAAAGTGCGCTTGCTGCTTAACCTGAATATGCAAAGCCTCAAATTCAGCAACAGACACCCCTAGATACGCACAAACCTGAGACACAAATGACTTTTCTTCGACACTAAAATGCCCATCTGCATAAGCAGACACCAATAACACTTCCAATAAAGTGCGTGTCAAATCTCCAGGGCCAACGATCTGCTTAAAAGCATTAAGGACCGCAGCAAGGTCAAAGTTTTCAGACTTACCCTCGTTAAACAACTGCTTCGCTTGCTCTTGAGCAGCAGGCGATAAACGCAAACGCTGCATCACAGATTGCGCCAATTGAATCTCAGCTTCAGATACCTGGCCATCTGATTTGGCCAAACGACCCATTAAAAGAAATAATGTGCGAAAAAAAGTTTCTTGTTGAAGGCGCATATCGGCACGCCCACGAATACCGCTGAAAGCGCCGCCAGTCTGCGCCCTATCTACGACTCCGCCAACAATGAAGCCCAATAAAGCGCCTAAAAAACCAGCCAGAATATAGCCTAAAATCGCGCAAACAACTTTCCACATAAAGATATTTCTCCAGAATCGGTAGCCCCTATGGGCCTGCTTAGATTATCATTTGTCTTATTACGTGGAACCGCTTATGGCAGTATCCGATTTAGGACAATAATTATTGGTGGCAAGTATACCCTGCATGGTTAAGCATTTACGCACCTACGCCTTATTTTTTCAAAGTCTTTTCATATTGCCTCTTGCACAAGCGCAAGTTGATCAATGGGACTGGACTCCCAAAGAATCCCTGACGACTGAGCAGCGAGCGCAGCTAAGTCGATATTGTCAGGGCTCATACATTAGCAACTGGAAAGCGACAGATACAAAGGGAACAGATCTCGCTGCTGACCTCATCGTTCGAGACGAAAATGGTGTAATTCACCTTCAAGGAGAGGCGGAGATCATTCAGCCTCAATCTACCTTGTCTGCAGATGACATTGAAGGTATTCCAGACGATTATTATCTCGCTACAGGAAACGTCACATTACGCAGCGAAAATCAGCTAATCCGCAGTTCGACTGGTTACATAGCAAACAGCGGTGATGCACCAACGGTTTTCAAAGATGCGAAATTCCTTAGCCATCAATCAGGTGCTCGCGGCGAAGCCAAATCACTATCACGCAACCAAGATGGCGTGGTTTTTATCGAGGAAGGCTTTTTCACCACCTGTGAACCAAATGAAGAAAGCTGGAAATTATATGGTAGCTCAATAAAACTAGACCCGAAAAATGGATTTGGTACAGCAAAGCATGTACAGATTCGTATCGCAGGTCTAACCGTATTCTATTTTCCTTGGCTACGCTTTCCAATAGACAACTCTCGTCAAACTGGCCTTTTATTCCCTAGTTTTAGCTATTCGGGATCAGATGGAATCAGTTTTTCCGCCCCATTTTACTGGAACATTGCACCAAACTACGATGCAACAATTACACCGCAGTTTATCCAAAAGAAAGGCCAAGGGATTGACTTAGAGTTCCGACATTTAAGCCCTTATGGAGAAACAGTTTATGAACAATCTACTTTTTCCGATAATGATGAAGGCGAGCAGACGCTATTAAAATTAAAATCTACGCAAAAGTTTAATCAATACTTTAGCGCCGGATTTTTATTAGAAGACAACCCAACAAAAGATAAATACCCAGAAGCAAACAGCACGTCAATTGGTGAAAAAGACCACTACGAACGAAGCGCGTACTTTAGTTTTAATAATGGCAATTTTCTTAATAAAGTAACATATCTAACCTATCAAACGCCTGATGATAAAATTAACCAGCCATTTGAGTGGTTACCACGTATAGACAGCTCTTATCGTTTAGCAACATCGTTTTTAGACTATAAAGTCGACGCTCAATATACAGATTTTTATGCACCAGAAGAAAAAGACTTCGATGGCCAACGAATTGTCCTCAATCAAGATGTAAAATTTGACCTTAAAAATAATTGGGGAAGTTTAACGCCGGGGGTTCTAGCTCAATATAGAGATTACGATCTTCACAATTACGCAACAGACTCAGATAGCAGTACATCTATCAGTCATATAACAAGCTATGTAGACTCATCACTACTATTTGAGCGTAATTTTTTGAACAACCAAACGGTATGGCGCCAAACACTTGAACCTCGTTTAAGTTATTTAAACTCACCATTCGAGTCACAAAACCAGATTCCTGATTTTGATGCTAGCGAACCAACGATGACTTACTCTCAGGCCTTTAGCCATACACGTTTTAACGGTAATGATCGCATTGGGGACACGGAACAAGTAACTCTTGGTTTAGAAAGTCGTCTATATGATGAAAATAATAATGAAAAATGGGCCTTCAAAGCTGGCCAGATCTTCTATTTAGAGGACCGTTATGTTGGTATTGACGGAAGAACCGATAAGAACACAGCCATTGATAACTCAAAACGCAGTGACTTACTGACGTCTGCCAACTATAACGGTAACAGATATAGTCTAACGGGTAATTTGAATTACAACCTAGACGATAGCGAGGTAAACTTAGCTCAGCTTGTCGCTTCCTTAGAACCTGTTGACGACATAAAAATAAACCTAAGCTATTTGTACTCGATCAATAACACAGATCCAGATGACGACGCTAAACAAGCCAGCATAGGAACTATTTTTCCGATCAATCAAAATTGGTCCATGTTCACACAATATACCTATGATTTCTTAAGAGAGGATGGCACTAAAGAAATTGCAGGGGTAGGCTATGAAAACTGCTGTATCAAAGTTTCGATGAGCTATCAACATTGGCTCAATGATAACAATGAGTTTGATAGAGGCGTCTTTTTACAATTTATTTTACGTAGTTTAAGCAGTGCTGGCCGCGCTAACAGCAAAGCCAACAATATCGCTGACAGCTATTGGAACCAAGGAAAAGTTGGATATTAATCATGAAGTTGTTTTCTTTTTTCTCTTTAATTATATTTGCATTAGCATCCGTGCAAACACTACACGCCGCACCAACAAAAATTGATGGCATTTCTGCCATCGTTGATTCTAAACCTATTTTAGAAAGTGACATCATGAGTCGCTTTCAAATCGTTAAAGACCGTGTTCCAGGCGGAGTCATGACTGACAATATTCATCGCCAAATCCAAAACCAAATGATTGATGAAGCATTACAAGTCAATTATGCCCGTAAAGTGGGCATGCGAGCGTCTAGCTCAGAAGTGGACAATGCTATTCTTGGTGTGGCGAAGAACATGAACCTAGACCTACAGGGTTTAAAAAATGTTCTTGCCGACAAAGGAATTAATTATGAACGTTATCGCGAGCAAATCGAGCAAGAAATTCTTATTAATAACATAAAGCGAGAAATCGTTAAAAAACGCATCGCTATTTCAGAACAAGAAATTGACGACTACCTCAGCTCAGACACCAGCATCACCAAAGAAAAAGACCAAGTACACCTACGACACATAATCATTAGAGCAAGCAACCCAGAAGAAGCTGCGGCGAAAATTAAAACGATTGCAGGGAAAATACATTCAGAGAACGATTTCGTACAACAGGCGATCGAAAACTCAGACGGCCAATTTGCCATTGAAGGCGGGGACTTGGGCTGGCGCCCATTAAATCAACTACCGCCACTATTTGTACGGGCATTAGAAAGCGAAAAAGGCCCACTTATTGGTCCATTGCAAAGTAATGCCGGTTTCCATTTATTGTGGGTGATCGAGAAACGCTCTCCAGATGTAACCCTACAACAGCAAACTAAAACTCGTCACATCCTAGTTCGTGCCAATGAAATTCGAAATATGGAACAAACTAAAGTACTTGCGGATGAGCTTTATAAAAAATTAGAAAATGGTGCCGACTTCGCACAACTAGCTAAAGAATACAGTGAAGATCAAGGCTCAACTCTACAAGGAGGTGATTTAGGCTGGGTCACACTAGGGGCTATGGTTCCCGAGTTTGAAGAAGTAATGAAGAAAACTAACATTGGCGATATTAGCAAGCCGTTCCGTACACAGTTTGGTTGGCACATTCTTCAAGTTGAAGGCCGCCGCGAAGCGGATATCAGCGATAAAGTAAAACGTAGCAATGCTGAACGCGCTTTAACCGCACAAAAGCAAGACATTGTTCTTGGCAATTGGCTCGACGAATTACGTGCTGACGCCTTCATTGATATTAAAAACTAAGAGAAAAAAATGGCACATAATCAGGTAGAATCATTTCCCATTATTGCCATTACCTCTGGTGAACCTGCAGGTATCGGTCCTGATATTATTTTAAGCGCATTAAGCGAGCAGACATTTCCTGCTCGTTTAATTATCCTAGCTGATCCTGCGCTACTTCAAGATAGAGCACTGACTCTAGGCCTAGCAGTCAATATTCAAACACTAAATAGTGCACAAGATGTCACTGCACATCAACAAGGTTCTATTAGTGTTTTGCCGGTCCAATTGACAAAAAAGGCCACTGCCGGCATTTTAGATATTGCGAATTCTCCTTACGTATTAGAAACCCTAAAACAAGCGGGTGAAGGCTGCATTCAAAAAGAATTTGATGCCATAGTTACACCTCCAGTCCATAAAGGCATTTTATGTGAAACTGGTGTTCATTTCTCCGGACATACTGAGTTTTTTCAAGCTCAATGCCAGTCACCACATGTTGTCATGATGCTTGCGACAGAAGCAATGAAAGTCGCGTTAGTAACCACTCACCTACCACTTAAAGATGTGTCCGCTGCAATCACTGAAAAAAGCATCAGCCTTGTCACTAAAGCTCTGAATAAAGATCTACAGGAAAAATTTGGTATTGCGCAACCTAAAATCTTAGTCTGTGGACTAAATCCACATGCGGGAGAAGATGGCCATCTTGGCAGGGAAGAAATAGACGTTATTATTCCGACCCTAAACAAACTTCGCAAAGAAGGCTTAAATCTAATTGGCCCACTGCCAGCTGATACCCTGTTTACTCCAAAATACTTAAATGATGCCGACTGCGCCTTGGCTATGTATCACGATCAAGGTTTACCTGTGTTAAAATATTCAGGTTTTGGTAATGCCGTGAATATAACATTAGGCTTACCTATTATTCGAACATCCGTAGACCACGGCACCGCCATTGATTTGGCTGGTACAGGCAAAGCAAATAACGGCAGCCTTAAAGTGGCCATTCAACATGCTATTAACATGGCAAATAACGCGAAAAAGTTTTCTAAATGAGCAAATCACAACCCCATAAAGCTAGAAAAAGATTCGGCCAGAACTTCCTTCATGACCACGGTGTTATTCGACGCATCGTCGCTTGCATCGGACCTAAAAAAGGCCAGCGCATCGTTGAGATTGGGCCAGGTAAGGGTGCATTAACAGAAGGTATTATTAGTGTCACCGAGCGTATGGATGTTGTTGAACTTGACCGCGACCTTATCCCTATTTTGAAAGTCAATTTGTTCCGCTTTCCTGAGCTTACCGTTCATGAAGCTGATGCGATGAAATTTGATTTCACCTCGCTAACCACACCTGAGCAAGCGATTCGTGTGGTAGGCAATTTGCCTTATAACATTTCAACTCCACTGATCTTCCATCTCTTAAGCCAAGCTCAGGCAATCGAAGACATGCACTTCATGTTGCAAAAAGAAGTGGTCGATCGCTTAGCTGCTCGACCAGGCGATAGCTTATATGGTCGATTGAGTGTTATGGCACAATATTACTGCGCTGTTGAATCACTCTTTATTGTTGGCCCAGAGTCTTTCGACCCAGCACCGAAAGTTGATTCGGCTATTGTTAGAATGACGCCACACAAAATACTGCCCCACCCTGTCAATAACATCAAAATGTTAGAGGACATGGTCAGAATTGGCTTCCAGCAGCGTCGAAAAACCCTACGTAATAACTACAAAGGGGTTCTAGACAATGATGATTTCAGCGCGCTAAACATTGACCCTACACTACGCCCTGAAAGATTAGACGTAGAAGACTTTGTTCGTATTGCTAACTACGTCATTAAAAAGGAAGGATAAATGCAAAAATATGACGTCGTCGTTTCTGTCCGCACAGAATACCTAGCAAACCAATCAACACCAGCAGAATCTCGTTACGTGTTTGCTTACCATATTTCTATCACCAACTGCGGAACCGAATCAGCCAAACTTCAAACCCGCCATTGGATCATTACTGATGGTAACGAACAAGTTCAAGAAGTCAAAGGCAGCGGCGTCATTGGTGAATACCCACATTTGGGTCCAGGCGAATCATTTCATTACACCAGCGGAACAGTGATGGAAACGGTTGTTGGTAGCATGCAAGGCAGCTACCAGTTTCTGGCCGATGATGGCACTGAATTCACAGCCCCTATCCGCCCGTTCACCTTGTCCGTTCCAAATCAAGTTCACTGAGGCTATAATGGCAACCTATGTTATTGGTGATTTACAAGGCTGTCTGACGCCTCTAGTACAGCTTTTAGAACAAATCAACTACCATCCAGAACAAGATAAACTCTGGTTTACTGGCGATTTAATCAATCGCGGTGAGGAGTCCTTAGAAACACTACGTTTTATCAAATCCTTAGGCAATAATGCAACCGTCGTTCTGGGCAATCATGATCTGCATTTACTCGCCGTCTCTCATGGTTATGGCAAGCTAAAACGTGGCGATACACTTGCAGAAATACTTACCGCTGGCGATCGTGATGACCTAATGGATTGGTTACGCCATCAACCTCTATTTCACTATGATGAGCAACTCAATACAGTCATGACTCATGCGGGTATTCCTCCTTGCTGGGACTTACAAAAAGCACAAACACTTGCTAAAGAAGTAGAAGACAAGCTGAAATCAGACAGTGTTGATGAATTTTTTGCGACCATGTATGGTAATAAGCCAAATACGTGGAGCGATGATCTAACAGGGCTAGACCGTCTTCGAGCGATTACCAACTATTTAACGCGCATGCGATTCTGTGATGAAAACAGTAAACTTGATCTAGAATCCAAAGAAGGCATCAACACAGCCACAAAAGGCTACGCTCCTTGGTTTAACTATCCAACAAAGGTACCCGAAGATTGCCATATCGTTTTCGGTCATTGGGCCGCCCTAGAAGGCAAAACCCAGAAAGAACGCATTCATGCACTAGACACAGGTTGCGTCTGGGGGGGAAGCCTAACTGCTTTGCGCCTCGAGGATCAACAACGCTTCAGCACACCTTGCTCAATTAATCGGAAGAACCCATGACTTACACTTGTATCGATATATCAGACGCTCTCCCAATCATTGAAAATAATGCAGCTATCGTAGATATCCGCGACTTGGTTAGTTTTCAAAACAGCCATATGACGAACGCGATTAGCCTTACCAATGACAATGTTCAAAGTTTTATTGATAGCACAGAAAAAAACCGACCTATCATTGTTTGCTGCTATCACGGCAACAGTAGCAAAGGCGCTGCAGAATACCTTGCCTCACAAGGCTTTAAAGAGGTTTACTCTTTGAATGGCGGCTTTAGCCAATGGAGCGCAATGTTCCCAGAACAATGCGAAACAGGTAACTAGTTAAAAATGACAAACTCTTATCAAGTTTATCTAGTAGGCGGCGCCGTTAGAGATGCTTTACTTGAACTCCCAGTTATCGACCATGACTGGGTCGTCACAGGCGCCACTCCGGAACAACTTGAAAAAAAAGGGTTTCAACAAGTAGGAAAACAATTCCCTGTTTTCCTTCACCCGATAAGCAAGGAAGAATATGCCCTTGCCCGGAAAGAAAAAAAACAAGGTGAAGGCTACACTGGATTTATCTGTGACTTTTCGCCAGAAATCAGTTTAGAAGAAGACCTAGAACGCCGCGATCTAACTATCAACGCAATCGCACAAGATCAAAATGGCGCTTTGATCGATCCATTTAATGGTCAACAAGATCTACTCGACAGAGTATTTCGTCATGTCTCTAATGCCTTTGTAGAAGATCCGCTACGTGTGTTACGAGTTGCTCGCTTTGCCGCTCGCTTTCATCATTTTGGATTTACTATCGCACCTGAAACTATGTCTTTGATGAGAGAGATTAGTTCATCAGGAGAGCTATCTGCATTGAGCGCAGAACGCATTTGGAAAGAGCTAGAAAAAGCACTTAATACACGTCATGCAAACGTCTTCTTTTCAGTATTAAAAGACGCTAACGCGCTAGATAAACTATTTCCAGAATTTATTTGGGAAGACAGCCAAATGCTTACTGATATATTGAACCAAGTTGGGCTAACACCAGCTCAACGCTGGGCCATTCTCTGCAAAAATACTCCGCTTGCAGAACTCACTCAACTTCATCAGCGTATTCGCAGCCCAAATCAGTTCAAAATTCTCGCCGAGCAAACTCGCTCATTCCTAGAGAACCAACATATTCCGATGGACTCCACTACGTGGGAAAACTGGCTAATTTCCGTTAATGCCATAAAAAAACCTCAACCATTTATCTTACTGATTGCGATTCTAAGTCGCTTAACCAATAGCAAAGTTGAGGACTGGCAAAAGCTACGAGATACTATTGCAGTGATCAATGCTGCATCATTAATCAAACAAGGCTTTAGTGGTGCAGAACTAGGCCAAGCACTCAAAAAAGTACGCACTGAAGCTCTCGACAAAACACTTTCTCCACTGATTAGCTAACTTGTAATAGCTATCAAACTATAACATGCAAAACGCTGTCACTTATTTCTTAATAAATGACAGCACTTTCTCAATAAGTTACAGCAGATTTTCTGTGAATTTTCACGCCAACGGCTTGAGCAGTCGGAACAGCGCCAGGCTTACGCAAAGTTAACGTGACAGCGTTCAACTTAAATTTTCCAATCAGCTCTCCCACCAAATGCTCCGCCAAAGTTTCAATTAACTCAAACTGACGCTCGGCGCAAAATGCCAAAATATAATTCGAGATAGCTTCGTAATCTAACGTCTTAGCCAGATCGTCAGTCTCTGCTGGAACACGATTATCATGCTCCATTTCCAAATCAAACACTAAATCTTGCTGAATCTTTTTTTCCCACTCATACACACCAATCACGGCTTGAGTTTTTAGCCCCTCAATAAACACTAAGTCTTTCATATTAAGATTCCTTCAAAGGCGGTAATTCAGACAAGGGCCAACGAGCACGTATGGACAAGCTTAATTCAGAAGATTGGCCATTAACCAAACGCTGAGCTCCTGCATAAGCGATCATTGCTCCGTTATCCGTACAAAACTCTGGTCGTGCATAGAAAACACTGGCTTTAATTTTCTTCAACTGACTTTCAAGCTGTTCACGTAAACGCTGATTAGCACTCACGCCGCCAGCGATAATAAGTTGTTTTAAGCCTTCAGCCTCCAACGCTCGACGACACTTAATCACTAGGGTATCCACCACTGCAGTTTCAAACGCCAATGCCGCATCAGCTTTAAACTGCTCATCACAACGATCATTGTCTAGTGCATCATGGACTGCCGTCAAAAATGCTGTTTTCAAGCCACTAAAACTAAAATCTAAACCTGGGCGATCTGTCATAGGACGCGGGAATTTCAATCCAGACTTAGGATTACCTTGTTTTGCTAATGCGGCAATTTGCGGTCCACCTGGATAAGGTAAGCCAATCATTTTTGCAGCTTTATCAAACGCTTCACCAGCGGCATCATCAAGGGATTGACCTAGAAGACGATATTCACCAATGCCATCTACACGAACCAATTGTGTGTGACCACCAGAAACCAGCAAAGCAATAAAAGGCATTTCTGGTTGAGATTCTTCTAGCATTGGCGCTAAAAGATGACCTTCCATGTGATGTACGCCTAATGCAGGGATTCCCAAAGCATAAGCCAGAGAACGCCCAATTGTTGCACCAGCCATTAAGGCACCAACCAAGCCTGGACCGCTTGTATATGCAATCGCATCCAATTCCGACTTTTTCATGCCCGCTTCTTGCAACACTTCATCAATAAGCGGCAAAGTTTTACGAACATGATCACGAGAAGCCAATTCTGGAACTACACCGCCGTATTCGGCATGCTGCGCAATTTGAGAATAAATTTTGTGAGCCAAAAGACCATTTTCAGTATCGTAAATCGCGATACCCGTCTCATCACAAGAGGTTTCTAATCCCAATACTTTCATCAGAATAATCTCATCAATAATTTGAGCGCATTGTACCCTATCTATCTCCACCGTTGCAGAGGAAAGAGCCACTTACTTAAAAGGCAACTCAAATGAAATTAGACATAACAAGGCAAAAGCATTATAATGCGCGCGTTTTAAATGTTTAAATTAAAAGGCAGGTGATTTTTCTAGTTTGGCACATAGCTTACCAATATAAGTAAATGGCGATCCAAACACCCTCTTAAAGAATGAATACAGTTACAGACGCGACAATAGTCTGTTCAGGGTTGGGCTTTTTTAGCCTAGAAAAATCGATCCGTACTGGATCACACTCTGTTCAACAAAAGCGCGCTTTGAAAGCCCGTTAAATACGGGTATGATTCACGCCGTTTTTGTGAATACTTAAACTTTAAAAAAATATTATTAAAGGTAATTACATGCCAGCAGTAAAAGTAAAAGATAACGAACCATTTGACATCGCTCTACGTCGCTTCAAACGCTCTTGTGAAAAAGCAGGCGTTTTGGCTGAAGTTCGTCGTCGTGAATGCTACGAAAAACCAACTACTCTTCGCAAACGTGCTGCAGCAGCTGCTGTTAAACGCCACGCTAAGAAAGTTTCTCGTGAGCAGAAGAAATTCCAGCGTTTGTACTAGGCCAATCTGCCGTTTGGCAATTTGCTAAAAACAAATGTTTGCCTAGACGTTTCTAACATTTAGGCTTATAAAAAAACGGCTAGTTAACCAACTAGCCGTTTTTTTTGCTTCCAAAGAGACCCCAGTACGACGTTACGGGTAACTGTCTCAATGAATTAAAAGCCCTATGAATTAAAAGAGGATCCCATGTCAGAATTAAAAAAGTTCATTTCAGAAACCCTAAAAACCGCAATGCGCGCTAAAGAAAAACAGCGTGTGACTGTGATTCGTACAATTTTAGCAGAATGCAAAAAAATCGAAGTAGATGAGCGAATTGAACTGGATGACGCTCGCGTATTGGCCGTTCTAGATAAAATGAACAAACAACGCAAAGATTCCAACCAACAATTCATCGATGGTGGCCGTGAAGATCTAGCAGTAATCGAACAAGAAGAAATGGCAATCATCAGTGAGTTTCTGCCAACACCTTTAACCGACGATGAAGTGGGTGAGATTGTAAAAGCAGCAATTGCAGAAACCGGTGCAACCTCCATGCAGCAAATGGGCGCCGTTATGGCCATTGTAAAACCACAGGTACAAGGCCGTGCAGATATGGCACAAATCAGCAAACAAGTTAAAGCACAACTAGGCTAATACCATGGCGGGGCGCATTCCTGATCAGTTTATTGATGAGCTTTTAGCTCGCACCGACCTAACCGATGTGGTTGCGTCTCGTATTAGCTTAAAAAAGACTGGGCAAAATTATAGTGCTCTGTGCCCTTTTCATAACGAAAAAAGCCCTTCCTTTAGCCTAAACCCAAACAAACAGTTTTATTACTGCTTTGGTTGCGGCGCTGGCGGCAATGCCATCTCCTTTGTAATGGAACATGATCATTTAGATTTTGTCGATGCAATTGAAGTGCTTGCCAAAGATGCAGGCATGGAAGTACCCAGAGAACAAGGCGCCCCTGATAGATACGAACAAAATGCTGAGCTTTTAAAGCGCTTATCGGAAAGCTCACAATTCTATCAACAGCAATTAACCCAGCACCCTGATAAGAAAAAAGCCACCGACTATTTGTCTAAAGACCGTGGGTTATCTGGTCAAATAGCTAAAGTATTTGGTTTAGGTTACGCTCCCCCTGGGTGGGACAACCTACTAAAAAAAGTTGGCACTCGCGCCGAAAGCCAAGAGCAACTTCTACTTGGCGGCATGCTAATAGAGAAAAAAGACCAGCCAGGACATTACTACGACCGCTTTCGTGACCGTATTATTTTCCCAATACGCGACTCTCGAGGCCGAGTCATTGCCTTTGGTGGACGAGCCTTTGGGGACGAAAAACCCAAATACCTAAACTCTCCCGAAACCCCTGTCTTCCAAAAAAGCCAAGAACTCTATGGCTTATTCGAAGCTAAACAAAACACCCCAATACTCGACCAAATCATTGTGGTCGAGGGTTATATGGATGTTATTGTTCTCGCTCAACACGGTATTACCAATGCGGTTGCTACGCTAGGAACATCCGTTAACAGTCAGCATATTCGAAAATTATTTAAGTTAGTCAGCAAGGTCATCCTCTGTTTTGATGGTGACAAAGCCGGTCGCGCAGCAGCAATACGCGGCTTAGAAGCCTCTCTTCCCGTCATGCAAGACGAAAAACAAGTACGTTTTTTATTCTTACCAGAAGGCGAAGACCCAGATTCTCTTGTTAGAAAAGAAGGCAAAGAAGCATTCAACCATCGCCTAGAAGACGCCTCATCTTTATCGCATGTCTTGTTTGATCACGCCAGAAATCAGGTAACTCTTGGCGACGAGGAAGGCGAAGCTCAATTTGCTCGCAACGCCATGGAAATGATTAAGCAAATCCCCAAAGAGCTAACCTTCCGCTCGGTTTTGATTCGCCAATTAAGCGATCAATCAGGCATCGATAGCGAAACATTAAGTAATACTGTTTTTAAAACTCGCCGCCAACATACACCGTCAGAAGGCCATGAACCAACACATCAAAGCCACGCACAACAAATCCAACATTATGATGGCGACACACCAGACCTAAGCCATTACGATTACGAACCATCACATGGCGATTATGATGATTTCCATCATAGTGATTACAGTGCTCCGTTGAGCCAACCCAAAACACAAGGCTCGTTCAAAAAGCCTTTTAACAAAAAACCTTTCTCTAAGGGTAAATTTTACAACGACGAGCCTGCTCTGCCACCGGCAGCACCAAGCCTCAGCCGAATAAAACAAGCCTCCCTGTGTCTTTTACTACACCCGCACATAGCAAAAGAAATCGATTTACCCGATCCCCTAGTAAATCAAGCCAATGAGGAGCTACAAATCTTCTGCAAAATATGGAGATATTTCGCAAAACACCCCTATAAAAACACCGGACACTTGCTAGGCGAGTTGACAGATAAAACCACTATTTCATCCATTTACACACTATTAAACCACCAAGATGCTACAACCAAGCAAAAAATAACCAATGCACAGCAAGAAGTGCTCGACATGGTTTTAGCTCTAGAAAAAAATCTTGGGTTAAATAGCAGCATCGCACGGTTGAAAAGTAAGGGGAATGAATCCATAAAGGATAGTAGCAGCAAGCAAGAACTACGGAATTTAATGGATTTAATTAGACAGAAAAAAAATTGAACCCAGTTTAATTTTCATTCAAAAAAGATAGTATTCGGTGGATAAAAGTGATTGATTTTGTTATAATCCGCGGCTTGCTAAACTCCCAAATGAATTTCTAACGATAGGTTGTCGAATGCCAGACACTCAACAGTCACGTCTCAAAGAGCTGATCTCCAAGGGTAAAGAACAAGGTTACCTAACTTACGCTGAAGTTAATGACCACCTCCCTGATGACCTTTCAGACCCGGAGCAAGTAGAAGAAATCATTGCCATGATCAATGACATGGGCATCACGGTTTCTGAAGTTGCACCAGATAAGGATAGTCTCCTCATGGAAGAAGGTGACGCTACAGATGAAGCCGCAGCAGAAGAAGCGGCTGCCGCATTAGCTGCTGTAGAAGGCGATATCACTAGAACAACAGACCCTGTGCGCATGTACATGCGTGAAATGGGAACAGTTGAACTACTGACTCGCGCGGGCGAAATAGCGATTGCTAAACGTATTGAAGAAGGTACGCGCGAAGTTATGGCGGCTATTTCTTACTTCCCAGGTGCGGTAGACGTACTACTTGACGCTTACGCGAAAGTACAGGAAGAAGAAGGTCGTTTAAGCGATATATTTAGCGGTTTCATCGACGGCGATGGCGAAGAACCTGTTTTTGAAGATGTCGCTACCGAAGAGCCAATCATCGATGAAGACACTGTAGACAGTGACGAAGATGATGACGATTCAGATACCGCTGAAGAAGAAACAGATAACGGCCCAGATCCAGAAGAAACTGCACTACGCTTCAACGATATTACGCGTATCTACACTGAGCTAAAAGAATTACTTGAAACACGCAATCGCCAAGACCCAGCAGTACAAAGCAAGCAAGAAGAGTTGAGCATCAGTTTCGCTCCTATCAAACTTGTTCCTAAACTGTTTGATGATTTAGTTGATCGCGTGCGTTCACGTATGGAAAAAGTACGCGAGCAAGAGCGCCTTATCATGCAAGTTTGTGTGCGTAAATCTGGCATGCCAAGAACTGAGTTTTTAAAACGCTTCCCAAGCAATGAGACAAATTCAGATTGGCTTAAAGAGCAAATTGCTTCTGGCGCTGATTACGCGGCTACTCTTGAAGAAAACGAAGCTGAGTTTATGCGTAGCCAACGCAAACTTCGCGCAGTTTCAAAAGAGACTGGCCTGACCATCGCAGAATTAAAAGAAATCAACCGTCGCATTTCTATCGGGGAAACTCGAGCTCGCCGCGCGAAGAAAGAAATGGTTGAAGCTAACTTGCGTTTGGTTATCTCTATTGCGAAAAAATACACAAACCGCGGCCTACAATTCTTGGATCTTATCCAAGAAGGTAACATTGGCCTAATGAAAGCGGTTGATAAGTTTGAATATCGTCGTGGTTATAAGTTTTCTACTTACGCCACGTGGTGGATTCGTCAGGCGATCACACGTTCGATTGCCGATCAGGCCCGTACAATCCGTATTCCAGTACACATGATTGAAACGATTAACAAACTAAATCGTATCTCTCGTCAGATGCTTCAGGAAATGGGACGCGAAGCAACGCCAGAAGAATTGGCCGCTCGCATGGACATGCCTGAAGACAAGATTCGAAAAGTGTTGAAGATAGCAAAAGAACCTATCTCTATGGAAACGCCAATCGGTGATGATGAAGATTCACACCTAGGTGACTTCATTGAAGACGATGGCGCTGAATCCCCTATTGATATAGCAACTATCGAAGGTTTGCGCGAATCAACCACCATGGTTCTTGCAGGTCTAACTGCTCGTGAAGCGAAAGTATTGCGCATGCGTTTTGGTATCGATATGAATACTGACCACACCCTTGAAGAGGTTGGCAAACAATTTGACGTAACGCGTGAACGTATTCGTCAAATCGAAGCAAAAGCACTACGCAAACTACGCCACCCTAGCCGTTCAGAACACCTAAGAAGTTTCTTAGACGACTGAGTCTAGTAAAGTACAAAAAAGCCGCTGCCATAAACAGCGGCTTTTTTATAACCAAAAAATGTAAAAAAAACCAGTTAGAACAAGCAAAAGCAACAAAACTGTCATACACTCGAACTAGAGTATGGATAAAGACAGTGAGGTTCAGCTTGCTACAAAACCATAATCAAATTATTTCAACACTCCCCCCATTCTTGGCTGATAGATCATCCAGCCAACCATTTTGTACAGCACAAGTATTCATACCAAGCAAAAATTCAGCTCTTCACACAAATCCAAGTTCCGTTTATTTTATTCGTTTATTCGCTCTTCAAAAGAAATCTTTATATTCATTGCAGGAGTAACAGGCTATGGAAAAAATCTACGTTCTTGATACCAATGTGTTATTACATGATCCGTTGGCAATTTATGCATTTGCCGAACATAAGGTCGTTATTCCTATGACAGTCCTCGAAGAATTGGACGTCATTAAAGACAGAAGAGATAAGGATGTTAGCCGTGAAGCACGAGTGGCCATTAACACTATTGATAAAATAGTCGGTGATGCATCACCTCGTGAGTTACAAGAGGGTGTACCAATCCGAGTTGTCAGTAATGATGTGGACAAAGACCAGAACAAGCGTAGTGAAGGCTCTTTAGCCATTTACCCTGACCAACAAATCACCCTCACTGATAATATTCCCTTTTTAAATGGTAATCATGATCATGCCAATGACAACCGCATTATCAATGTAGGCTTAAGTTTACAAGCAACCCACCCTCGATCCGCTGTTTGCTTGGTCACCAAAGACATCAATATGCGCATCAAAGCAAAAGGCTCAGGGCTAGAGCGTGTAGAGGACTACAGAAAAGACAAGGTTCTTGATGATCTAGACTTAATGAGCAAAGGCTATATACAATTCAGTGGGAGCTTTTGGTCCACGATCGAAAGTGTAAAAACAGAAGCTCATGGCCGTCATACAGTACACGTC
Source organism: Marinomonas sp. UCMA 3892 (assembly GCF_012726345.1). GTDB lineage: Bacteria > Pseudomonadota > Gammaproteobacteria > Pseudomonadales > Marinomonadaceae > Marinomonas. The sequence continues at coordinate 67,576 of NZ_PTXN01000016.1, read as the reverse complement.
ATAGACAGAAACCACTTACCCAATATTTATTTCAATATGTTTGTAATCGATGATGAGGACTTTATTGGATTTGTCGTCAACTTAGATCAAGAGCATGTTTTTTTACTCGATATAAACAAACAACATTTAATGAACCAAAATTTCTGGGGCATATTACCACGCAATCTAGAGCAAGCTATGGCGTTTTACCTATTACGCCATGACAACTCAGACTTAATGGTAATGACAGGCCCAGCAGGCTCAGGCAAGACACTATTAGCCTTAGCTTATGGGTTGCAAGTCACCATGGAAGAAAAACGCTTTAATAAAATCATAGTAGCCAGATCAACCCCTCCAATGGCAGAAGACATTGGTTTCTTACCTGGTACAGAAGAAGAAAAGATGGCACCTTGGTTAGCTGCCTTCGACGACAACTTGGAAATCTTACATGGTGCAGATGAACACTCCTTTAGCAGTATCGATTATGTAAAACAAAAGGCCAACATCCAATTTAAGTCTTTGAACTTCATGCGTGGTCGATCATTCAATAACGCTTTGATTATTATCGATGAAGCTCAGGGCTTAACACAGTTCCAACTAAAATCCATCGTTACTCGAGTCGGTAGCAACTCAAAAATCATCGTACTAGGCAACTTGGCTCAGATAGATAATAAATACATCACTCCACTCACTTCAGGTTTAACCTACCTGGTAGAAAAAACAAAATCTTTTAAATATGCCAGCATAATGCACGTTAATGGCATTGAACGAAGCCGACTCGCAGAGTTTGCCGAAGAGAACTTATAAAACAAAAAAGGGAAGAACAAACGTTCTTCCCTTTCGCTGCTATAAAAATAGCCTTAAATAACCGGGTGTTACTGGGCAACCGATTTCGCTAGCTCAGTAATTTCATCCCATTTCCCAGCACGTACCAAATCGGTTGGCACAATCCAAGAACCACCAACACAAAGCACATTTGGCAGTGCTAAGTACTCACGGAAATTATCCGCACTAATTCCACCTGTTGGGCAGAATTTAATTTGCGGCAATGGACCACCAAACGCTTTCAAAGCCTTCACACCACCATTCACCTCTGCTGGGAAGAATTTAAAGCGGTCATAACCGTATTCCATCCCCAACAAGATATCCGAAATTGTCGCTACTGCTGGCAAGTATGGAACATCGTACTCTTTACCTACTGCTAGCAAATCCGCTGTCATTCCAGGACTAATAATGAATTGTGAGCCCGCTTCGATCGCTTGAACATATTGTTCACGGGAACAAACCGTTCCAGCACCAACGATGGCATCTGGCACCTCCTTACGTAGCGCAGTAATTGCTTCCAAAGCAGCAGGCGTACGTAAAGTAACCTCTAAAACTGGCACACCACCAGCAACCAGTGCTTTACCCAGTGCAACAGCCTGCTCAACATCATCAACAACAATAACGGGCACAACAGGGGTTGCTGTCATAACTTGTTCAGCAGTATAAGACGTGGTCATTATTACTTTCCTTTTTTAAGACTTAATAATCATGCCAGTTACGGCCATCTTTAATTGGCAAGGCCATAGATGCGGCCGGGCCCCATGAGCCAGCGGCATACTCTTTTGGACGCTCACTGGTTTGGTTCCAAGCAGACATAATGCCATCTACCCATTTCCAAGCGGCTTCCACTTCGTCATAGCGCATAAACAAAGTAGCATCGTTGCGCATCACATCAAGTAATAAGCGCTCATAAGCTTCCGGGCTACGTTTATCATTAAACGCTTCAGTCAAACTCAAGTTCAGGTCAACAGGTTGAAGCACCATGCCTTCACTTACACCAGGCACTTTATTCATCACAGTTAACGAGATTTTTTCTTCTGGCTGGAGTCGAATAACAAGCTGGTTTCGCTGCAACTGACGATTGCTTTCATCACTAAAAATACTGTGCGGAACGGCTTTATATTGAATGACGATTTCAGAGTAACGCTGTCCAAGGCGCTTACCAGTCCTTAAATAAAAAGGTACGCCAGCCCAACGCCAGTTATCAATATCGGCACGCAAAGCCACAAAGGTCTCTGTTCTTGAATTTGGATTACTTCCCTCTTCATCGAAGTAACCTTTAACTTCCTTCCCTTTGATCATGCCTTTTGCATATTGCCCACGCACAGTTTTAGTATAGGCATTTGCACCAGCAATTGGGCGAAGCGCTTTAAGCACTTTAATTTTTTCGTCTCGAACCGAATCAGCATCCATTCGACCTGGAGGCTCCATGGCCACCAAGCATAAAAGTTGAATCAAATGGTTCTGCACCATATCACGCATGGCACCTGCTTTATCGTAATAACCCCAACGCCCTTCAACCCCCACAGTTTCAGAAACAGTAATCTGGACATTATCAATGTGCGCACTATCCCATAATGGTTCAAAAAGTGTATTACCAAAACGAATTGCCAACAGGTTTTGTACAGTCTCTTTACCAAGATAATGGTCGATACGAAAGGCTTGTTGCTCGTTAAAGTTCTTCATCACTTCATCGTTAATCGCACGAGAAGAAACTAGATCTCGGCCAAGCGGCTTTTCTAAAACAACACGCATGCGAGGTGCATTTAAACCATGAGCTGCCAATGACGAACAAATAGATCCAAATAGATCAGGAGAAGTTGCTAGGTAAAATACAACATCACGATCATCGCCACCAACCTTGTGATCATTGAGTCGCGAGAAGTCTGATTCTTCCTGAGCGTCAACAGAAACATAGCTCAGACGCTCCTTAAAACGCGGCCATGTTTTTTCATCGCCAACACTTGAAGGCACAAACTCATCAAGCGCTGCTCGAATTTTAGTTTGATACTCTTCTGCACTTACCTCACGTCTCGAAGCACCGATAATACGAGTCGTTGGAGCAAGTAAACCATCCATATCTAAATGGAACAAAGCTGGAAGTAACTTGCGCATCGCAAGGTCGCCGCCACCACCAAAAATTACAACGTCACAGGCTTTTAAACTGGCCTTCATTCTTTATTCTCCAACTAAACTAGGCTTTCGACGCAAGATGGGACGCGTAACATGCACAGCCCATCAGCCCTGGGTATTCAGACATCACAACAAAAGTCGGAATAGGGGAAACAAATTCTTTCATACGACCTTTGTCTTGCATCGCATCACGGAAACCACTTTTAAGAATATCTTTTAAATAACGAGGAACGATACCACCGGCAATATATACACCACCGCGAGACTCAACCGACAAAACAAGATCACCGATTACTCGACCTAAAAACACAAAGAACTGCTCCAGTGTAGCTGTTGCAATAGGATCATTACCAAGCTTTAGAGCTTCGCCAATTTCAGGTGCGGTTAAACGCTTTTCAATCCCTTCTCGCAACGCTAGTGCTTCGTATATATTTTCAAGTCCCATACCAGATAAAACACGCTCTGCAGAAACTCGTTTATGTCGTGTACGAAGGAACTTCAATATGTCGTCTTCCACTTCATTACAGGAAGATAGATCAACATGGCCGCCTTCTCCAGGCAAAACAATATTGGGCCCATTATCTTGAGGCACAACACAAGATATCCCCAAGCCAGTTCCAGCCCCAACAACCCAACAAGCACCTTTTGGATCAACAGCTGAACTTTCCCCAATGACAACAACATCTTCAGGTTTAAGGATTTCCAAACAATGTCCAACGGCATCAAAATCGTTCAGTAATGCAACAGGTTTATTATCACCAAAATAAGACTGCACTTCATCACGAGTAAACTTCCACGGATTATTAGAAAACTGTATCACTGGCTGATTAACAGGACCTGCAATCGCCAAAACAATAGCATCTATTTTATCCATACTAATACTGCAGTTTTCGATATAGTCCGCTGCGGCATCAAAAAAATTATCGTAATTCTTACAAGGAAGCACTCTAACTTCTAGAGGCTCGTATTGATGGATAGGAACCAAAGCAAAACGCGCATTAGTTCCACCAAGATCGGCGATTAAAGCATGGGACATAAACGAACCCTATTTAATTTTTTTGAAATTTTACAACAAAATTGAGGTGAAAAATACCGCGACATCGAAAAAATAAACGCTACAATGTAATAAAATTACGAAATCATCTAAGTCTATTTAAAAATTTAAAGACCTTTGTCGGCACTAATCGTTTGCGGTTATTTTTATAGTCATAGAGGCGCTCATCTGCCACTTTTAGCAGATGTTTATAGTTACTAGGTGAATCAGACATGACACTGGCGCCACCGTAACTAATAGTAATGGGTACAAGATTAGATTTATACCTTAATGGATTAGATTGTAGATATTCTTGGATAGATTCCGCCACCAAAATGGCTTGCTCATAACTTTTTCCAGGCATGACAAACACAAATTCATCACCTGCAAATCTAAAGGCCAGACCTTGTTTGTGAACATACTTGAGCAATCGTTTAGCAATGTACTCCAATACTTCATCACCACAGTTATGACCTAATGTATCATTGATAGACTTGAAGGCATCACAATCAATAAATACAACCGTTAGGTCACGCTCCTGCATTTTAGAGCGAGAAAACTCACGATCCAACATTAGCTCAAGCTGACGACGATTTAGCAAACCAGTCAAAGGATCTCGAGTTGCTAAATATTCCAGTTTCTCCCTTGCCGTCACATTACTCAAACAAATAGAGATCTTAATCGCTAACTGATCAAGTAAAAAAGTATCTTTTGTCGTTGCATCATATCTAGAGCTGTCTGAATCGGCCTGACAGAATAGTCCAACCAACTCACCATCAATAGTCAAAGGAGAAATAGCGACAGAAGAAATAATATCACGATAAACAGAGGGAATGATTTCCCTGCATTGGCTTAAATTAGTATTTACTAAAACCGTTTTATTACTGGATTTGATAATATCAATCATAGAACGACGTCTTGTAAAAAGCACCCTATCACGTAGATCTGGCATTTTCTCTAGACTTTCTATTAGATGAGACAAAGGCGCTTCATTAATTAGGTTTACCCAAACATAAGGCACACTAAACTGTTTCTGCACTTCTTTGGTTAATGTAGAAACAAACTGATCACAACGTCCAATCGAAAGTATACAACGCTCTATCTCAAAGAATTTGCGTGCAATCTCTTCATTACGTCTAACATTGTCGATCAGTTCGTTAATATCATGCATGTACTATGCCCTACCGCACTGATGTGAAGCGGCTCACTTTTCTAAATAAAAGCAGAAGACCCTAAAAATATAATTGATCTATAATGCATTATAGTACGACGCTTAAACACTTTGGGCTATACATTGAACAAAAATTGATGGCCTTATATACAAAAAATCACAATTTAAAAATACTCACCTAGCGATGAAAGTCAAAATAGCAACTTTCCATCACACCTATCACAGATGAAAAAGCATTTTTAATTAATTCCCTGTTTTCTTTAAGAAAAATCGCTCTGTGCCGATAGCGTTATCGTAGATAATTTAATAGGCACATAAATGAATTTAAGAGAGATTGTTGAAACACAGGTAACCCAAAGCAGCAAAGCGGGCAAACCGGTTTCTGGCAATGCGCATTTTGCCTTATTAATGAGCCTATTCAATCAACCAGGACCGTCCGTCATAAATACACCTGATGACTTAAACTTTCATCAGCCACACGCAATTACACGACCAATGCAGTTCTCACACAGCATCGGAGAAAACCCCATCGCAAACATCGCTTTACTAAAAGCCTTGAGCTTCGAGCCTTTGGCAGAAGGCCCTGCTTATCAATACGATGCCGTTGAGAGTTTAGAGCAACAAATTAACACTCGTATTTAACGATTTTATATTAAGACTTGCCACCAATAGATATTGAACACTTAGCAAACAAAGCACTCCATTGCTTAGCATGGTATTGAGACACAAACTGGTAACGCTGCCATTCACTACTCGCTTCCTTCAGAGAAAATTGCTGCGAAAAAGTTTGCATATCACGACTTAACGGTTCACCAAGTTCGAACAACTTATTGAGCAAAGGCAAAACTTGATAAGCCCCCGAATTTATCCGCCCTATATAAGGCTGAATCACTTTTACATAATGTGCTTCAAACTGCTGTTTAAGATAAATCATTGGAGCACCACAAATGTTGCCATCCAACAGTGACACTTCACTTGCAACTAGATCTAAATAACTCGATATACGTGCCAATGAATACAGCAAGCGACCCGCATACTCGCTGTCCATAAGTATTTTTAAATCACCTTCAAAAATACTCGGATCAATAACAGGTAAATTCGCAAGATTCTCACCAACGACGACCAATCGGTTCAATGAATCTAATAATTCTTGTTGCTCAGAAGTAGAATAATTAAGCGGTAAAAAACCATTAGATAAACTAAAAAACGCCTCGCTTTCCGCTCCATTAAAAAGAGCATTCCCAAACGCCATCGGCAATTCAAGGCGTTTCTGCTGAGCTATCTTATGTAGCTCTTCAGATAATGATTCATTCTTAATATCACACGACTCAATGGCACGGATGATGTCTAGCTCGTATAAAAAGCGCTGACTATCAGGCATAACCTTGCCAAGAATACTATTTTTTCTGCCCGCCACGATACCAACATCACACTGCTGCAGAGACAAAAAATCCAACAAACCAATATCAAATTGCGTCAAATTTTGTTGGCGATGGCGTGATGAAGGCAAACTATCCGGCATTACGATAGTTGGCGAAGATACAGACAAAAATTGCGAACGATTCAAATCAGCAACATATTGAGACAAAACGGCCTCTGCTTTAAATCGCGTATCACAACTCGACACTCCTACGAGTATAATGCTCACTAACAGAATCATTGAAAGAAAAGGTTTTTTGAACATGAATAAGCTACTCATCCAAAAGCGTGAAGAGATATCAGAAACACGCGTTGCTAAAATGGTCTTCCCTGCTACAACAAACCATTATGACACTTTATTCGGTGGTATCGCCTTACAGTGGATGGACGAAGTTGCTTATATTGCGGCCACCCGTTTCGCCAGAAAAACCATGGTAACCATTTCAACCGAGCAAGTGGACTTCAAGCAACCAATCCCTTCTGGTATCTTAGTTGAATTAATCGCCCGTGTAGTTCATGTCGGTAGAACATCGCTAAAAGTAGAAGTATCCATTTTTCTAGAACAGCTGGATAGCGACAAACGCACAAAAGCAGTGACAGGGCATTTTAATTTCGTTGCGGTAGATAGCAACAAAAAGCCTACTCCGATTTTTGATGAAGAAGCAAATCCTTAGAAAGAAAAACATGATGAGTAGTACATAAAGTGGCGTACTACTCGTACTACTCATCGCTGTACTTTACTGAGCGTGACGCTTGGCAATTTCTGCAGCCAACTCATCAAAACTTTTTTCAGATTCTAGCTTTTGATACAAAGCAGCTTCATTTTTCATAGAAGTACGCAAAATATCTTGAGCTACTTTTCCAGCTTGATCAGGGTCTAAACCAACTAAAACAACCAAACCACCACTAGGCGTTGGCATCTGGCGAACCACTTTAGAACCTATCAATTTCTGCTCAGTTACCTGCTTTGTTACCACACTATTCACACGATCAACGGTTTCTGCATCACCAGCACCTGTCGTTTCAACATACTGCTTCACCATATTCTGTAGATCAACACTTAGCACTTGAGCCAACTCAACACGGGCAGCTGTCGCCGCCATTTGTTTCATGTAATTAGGACCAGCAGCTGATTTTTCGCTATAACCTACAGCAGACAAAGCAACACCATCAACAGGTGCTCCACATACCCAAGCAGGAGCCGCTTGATTAGAGCCATCAGCAAATACACAATCAGGAATAGCCTCAACAGGCGTATTCAAAGCATCTTTACTACATGCAGCCAATACAAGGCTAGCTGCCAATAAACCCACAACTTTAAAGGTCATCATCTTTTTCCTTTATCCAAGAAGCTAAATAGCTAGAGATATGCAGTGTCAAAATATTACTAAAACATTAAATACAATGTTGCTATTCTAGACTATTCAAGATATTAAAAACAAAAAAAGGCGCTATAAATAGCGCCCTTTTACATCAATTTACACTAAAAATTACTCAGTGTAAGCTGCTTTTTCTTCTTCAGTAACATCTTTCATAGAAAGCTTGATACGACCACGAGCATCAACATCTAGTACTTTAACGATGACTTCTTGACCTTCAGAAAGGAAGTCAGTTACCGCACGAATACGCTCTTCAGCGATTTGAGAGATGTGAACCAAACCATCTTTACCAGGTAAGATATTTACGAATGCACCAAATTCAGCTAGACGAACCACTTTACCTTTGTAAAGTTTATCCACTTCTGCTTCAGCGGTGATTTCATGAATCTTCAGCAATGCTGCATCAGAAGAGGCTTTATCAGCCGCGTAAATACGCACAGTACCGTCGTCATCTAGATCGATAGACGCGCCTGTTTGCTCAGTGATAGAACGAATTGTTGCACCACCTTTACCGATAACGTCACGAATTTTCTCTGGGTCGATCTTAATCGTTGCCATAGAAGGCGCATTTGGAGAAACTTCTGGACGAGCGTAACCAATTACTTTCGCCATTTCGCGAAGGATATGAGTACGAGCTTCAAGCGCTTGGCTCAAAGCGATATCCATAATTTCTTCGTTGATACCTTCGATTTTTATGTCCATTTGAAGTGCTGTGATACCTTCTGCAGTACCCGCTACTTTAAAGTCCATATCGCCAAGATGATCTTCATCACCCAAGATATCAGTTAATACGGCAAAGCCATCGTCTTCTTTAATAAGACCCATTGCGATACCAGCAACTGGCGCCTTAAGTGGAACACCAGCGTCCATCATAGACAAAGACGCACCACATACAGACGCCATAGAGCTTGAACCGTTAGACTCAGTGATCTCAGACACAACACGAATTGTGTATGGGAATTCATCTTCAGAAGGCAATACTGCTTGAACACCACGACGAGCTAGACGACCATGACCAATTTCACGACGACCAACACCACCCATACGACCACACTCACCTACAGAGTAAGGAGGGAAGTTGTAATGAAGCATGAAGCTGTCTTTGCTTTCGCCAGTCAAACCATCAGTCATTTGTGAATCGCGGCTCGTACCTAGAGTACAAGTTGCAATTGCCTGAGTCTCACCACGAGTAAACAAAGCAGAACCGTGAGTTTTGCTTAGCAAACCAACTTCAACATTGATTGGACGAACTGTTTTATTGTCACGACCATCGATACGAGGTTTACCGTCAATTACACGACGACGAACGATGCGTTTTTCTAATTTAGAGAAAGCACCTGTCACATCAGCTTCAGTAAACTCGCCTTCTTCAGTAACAAGAGCTGCAACTGCTGCATCACGAACAACACCTAGTTGAGCGTAACGAGCCATTTTTTCACTGATACCGTACGCTTCTTCGATTTGAGCAGCGTAACCAGATTGAAGTGCATCAGCTAAAGAAACGTTTGCCGCTTCAGCTTCCCAATCCCAACGAGGCTTAGCACACTCAGCTGCGAATTCAGTAATGGCAGAAATCGCCGCTTGCATTTCTTTATGAGCGTAAAGCACAGCACCTAGCATTTCGTCTTCTGTAAGCTCTTGCGCTTCAGACTCAACCATCAATACTGCGTCTTTCGTACCAGCTACAACCATGTCTAGCAAAGAACCATCTAGATCTGAGTAGCTTGGGTTAAGAACGTAACCAGACTCGTCGTTAAAACCAACACGAGCGGCACCGATAGGACCATTGAATGGAATACCAGAGATAGTCAATGCTGCAGACGTTGCCAACATAGCCGCAATATCAGCGTCTAAGTTAGTGTTAGTAGACATAACAGTACAAACAACCTGAACTTCGTTCATGAACCCTTTAGGGAATAATGGACGGATTGGACGGTCGATCAAACGAGAAGTCAGTGTTTCTTTTTCAGAAGGACGGCCTTCACGTTTTAGGAAGCCACCAGGGATTTTACCAACTGCGTAAGCACGCTCTTGATAATGAACAGACAATGGGAAAAAGTCTTGACCAGCTTTAGCTGATTTAGCGCCTACAACAGTAGCAAGTACTTGTGCATCACCAATAGTACAAAGAACAGCACCTGTTGCTTGACGAGCAATGCGGCCTGTTTCTAGCGTTACGGTATCGTTACCGAACTGGAAAGTTTTTGTAGTAATACTCACACGTATTCCTTTTATTAAAAAAATTTCTTCTCCCAAAGACCTCTTTTTAAGCCAGTACTCATATGAACTCTTTTATCTTCTTTATTTCGAAGAAGAAAAGTGCATATGAAGTACAGGCTGTCCCTTGGGAGACCAATAAAAAAAGGGCCATAATCACTTATGGCCCTTTCTCAGTCTTAGCGACGCAGACCTAGTTTTTTGATCAAACTAGTGTAACGAGCTGCATCTTTACGCTTAAGGTAATCCAACAACTTACGACGCTGGTTTACCATGCGGATTAGACCGCGACGAGAATGATGGTCGTGGATATGAGCTTTAAAGTGACCTTGTAGACCTTCGATGTTCTTAGTCAACAATGCTACTTGAACTTCAGGAGAACCAGTGTCGCCTTCCGCTACTTGAAACTCTTTTACCAACGCTGCTTTTGATTCTGCAGACAATGCCATAATCTTAATCTCCAAATTAATATGCTATTAAAAGTAAAGGATAGCCGAGCATATTTTCAGTCATCCTAAGCCAGCAAGTTTAACACTCTTTTTAGCAGAACTCACTGCTATTTATAAAGAGAACTCGCTAGTATTTACCAATCGATAAGGGCGAATAAACGCACCTTTAATTTGCCCAAGACCTAAGAAACGCTGTGTCCCCTGATCGTACATTCTCACCACTGCTTCATGTTCTAATGAAACAGGACTAGGAACAGTTCGACCAAACATCATATTCACTGTGTCCGACTCAGGCAGTTCCACTTTCGCAAAATGCTCAACGGCAGTGTCCATTGTGATTAGATGCGCGTCTAACGCGTCATAACCTTGCTCCGCTATCGCTTCAAACTCTTCCAAAGTCATCATATTCTCAGGCAAATAACCTGCTGTCGAAATACGATGTAAAGAGTGTAAATGCGCTCCACAACCTAGCGCTTCACCAATATCCTCGCCAATAGTGCGAATATAAGTCCCTTTAGAACACTGAATATCTAGGGTCAATGTATCTTCAGTTCTGGAAACAAGCGTTAAATTTGAAATAGTAACACGACGGCGCTTCCTTTCGATGACAATACCCTGACGAGCATATTCATACAAAGGTTTGCCTTCGTGTTTTAAAGCGGAATACATAGGCGGAATTTGCTCAATCTCACCACGAAAACCATTTAGAATTTCTTCAAGAGACTCATCGGTTAAAGCAGGAACGGAATCTTCCGTCAAAACCTCACCTTCCCGATCCCCTGTGGTGGTTCTTTTCCCTAATTGAATGCAGGTTAAATAACGCTTGTCTGCATCCAGTAAGTATTGGGAAAATTTCGTCGCTTCCCCTAAACACAATGGCAACATACCTGTTGCCAAAGGATCAAGCGCGCCAGTATGACCCGCTTTCGCTGCCTGATATAGGCGACGGACACGCTGCAGCGCTTGGTTAGAACTTAAACCTATCGGCTTGTTCAGTAGGACGATACCGTCTACTGAACGCCATTTTGCTTTAACCATACGAACTTATTACTCGTCTTCGTTACCGTTTTTAGTCTCATCATCACGAATTGCTTCGTCAATAAGAGCAGACATGCGCGAACCATTAACAACACTCTGGTCGTAGTGGAAACGCAAATGCGGCATAACACGAAGTTTTACTTCTTGTGCTAAACGACGACGCAAGAACCCTTTTGCACTATCCAGTGCAGCTTGGTTCTCAGCCAATACTTCTGGCTGATCATCTTTACCAAGTACAGTGTAATAAATATCCGCATAGCCTAAATCTTTTGCTACACGTACTTCGTTGACAGTAACCAATCCTAAACGAGGATCTTTTACTTCAAACTGGATCAAGGACGCCAGCTCCTTTTGGAGCTGGTCACCAATCCGACTAGTACGACTAAATTCGCCTGCCATGATTTTGTCCTATTAAAGTGTACGCGCTACTTCGACGGTTTCAAAAACCTCGATCTTATCGCCTACTTTGACATCGTTGTAGTTTTTCACGCCGATACCACATTCCATACCGCGGCTAACTTCGTTAACTGCATCTTTGAAACGACGAAGCGACTCAAGCTCACCTTCGTAAATAACAACATCATCACGCAATACACGAATCTGTTTGTTACGGTAAACCGTACCTTCGATAACCATACAACCAGCAATCAAGCCAAACTTAGGTGAACGGAATACGTCACGTACTTCCGCCGTACCTTTGATGTCTTCACGAAGATCTGGAGACAACATACCAGACAATGCAGATTTAACATCATCAATGATGTTATAGATGACGCTGTAGTAACGAAGGTCGATACTCTCACGCTCAATAAACTGCTTAGCCGAATTATCAGCACGTACGTTGAAACCAAAGATAACCGCATCAGACGCCAAAGCTAGAGTCGCATCGGTTTCGGTAATACCACCAACACCGCTAGAAACAACATTCACTTTTACTTCGTCTGTGTTCATATCAGTCAATGACTTGATCAAAGCTTCTAGAGAACCACGAACATCGGCTTTTAGAACAACATTCAAAGTACGAACTTCATCTTTACCCATTTCAGAGAACAAGTTCTCTAACTTAGCTGAGTGTTGACGAGCAAAGCGTACTTCACGGTATTTACCTTGACGGAAGTTCGCAACTTCACGTGCTTTACGCTCATCAGCTACAACGATGAATTCTTCACCTGCTTCTGGCGTTCCATCAAGACCTAAGATCTCAACAGGAATAGAAGGACCTGCAGAGTCAATGGCCTTACCAGTTTCATCCAACAAAGCACGAACACGACCCATTTGAAGGCCAGCTAACACTATGTCGCCTTTCTTCAAAGTACCGTTTTGCACAAGCAAAGTTGCAACAGAACCACGACCACGATCAAGGCGAGCTTCAACAACAACCCCTTTAGCAGGAGCGCTAGGAACAGCCGTCAACTCTAATACTTCAGCCTGAAGAAGAACCGCTTCTAAAAGAGCTTCGATGCCTTCACCAGATTTTGCAGATACACCAACAAACTGGATGTCGCCACCCCATTCCTCTGGCACAACTTCTTGCGCTACCAATTCGTTTTTAACACGATCGATATCAGCGCCTTCTTTATCTATCTTAGTCATCGCAACAACCATTGGTACACCAGCTGCACGTGCGTGCTGGATAGCCTCGATTGTTTGTGGCATAACACCATCATCAGCAGCACAAACTAGAATAACAATGTCTGTCGCCTTGGCACCACGAGCACGCATAGAAGTAAACGCAGCATGTCCAGGTGTATCTAAGAAGCTGATCATGCCATGTGGCGTTTCAACATGGTAAGCACCAATGTGCTGGGTAATACCGCCAGACTCACCCGCAGCAACGCGAGTGGTACGAATGTAATCAAGTAATGATGTTTTACCATGGTCAACGTGACCCATTACCGTAACTACTGGTGCGCGTTTAATTGCTTCACCTTGGTAGTCAATCGCTTCGATCATATCGTTTTCGACAGCATTCTCATCGATAAACTTAACCGTGTGACCCATTTCTTCAACGACCAAGGTTGCTGTGTCACGGTCAATTGTCTGGTTAATAGTCGCCATAGCGCCCATTTTGAACATGATCTTAATAACTTCAGCGCCCTTCACTGCCATTTTTTCAGCAAGATCAGCTACTGTAATACTTTCTGGCAATGCTACTTCGTGAATCATTTTAGCCGTAGGCTTTTGGAAACCATGCTCTTGTTTAGACGGTTTCTTATTCTTACGACCCAATTTACCACGACGAGTAAATTCATCTTCGTCATTCACATTGACACGTGAAGTACGTTTATTGTCTGGGTTTACTCGACCACGAGGTTTATCTTTATCTTTGTCGTTATCATGTCTAACTGGACCCTTTTTACCTTTAGGGGCAACAGTTGATTTCTTACTATCCATTGCTGGTTGAGACACTTTTTTCGACGCCTTAGGCTGCTTCGGTGATTCCACGGGTTCTGCCGCTCCTGTATCGGAAACATACTGCTCCGTTTCATTGACCGCGCCAGCATCCGCTACGACGTTTTTCACCGCTGCTTCTTGACGCGCTTTTTCTTCGGCTTCAGCCTTCGCTTTAGCCGCCTTCTCTTCTTCTTGCTTACGCTCTAATTCAAGGCGAGCTTTTTCTTGCGCTAAACGCTCTTGCTCTTCAGCAAGACGCTTTGCTAACTCTTCTTGTTTCTGAGCTTCTTCATCATCACGCTTAACATAGGTACGTTTTTTCTTAACAGCAACATTAACGGCTTTTCCGCCATCACGAGACAAAGTACTTGTTGTCTTACGCTGCAAGGTAATACGCTGGCTATTATCGCCTTCTTCACCATGTTGACGTTTTAAATAACTCAATAGAACTTGCTTTTCAACTTCAGAGACTTCTTGACTTGCACTCGTTTGAGGCAGGCCAGCGTCTTTCATCTGAGCTAGTAGCTTATCGACTGGCGTACTTACCAGCTCGGATAGTATCTTTACGGTTTGAACTGTCATTAAGTTCCCCCTTATGTACTCAGATTTTATTCAGATTCAGTAAACCAAGGTGCACGAGCAGTCAAAATAAGACGACCTGCACGCTCTTCAGTCATACCTTCAACGCTAAGCAACTCATCAACTGATTGTTCAGCCAAATCTTCCATTGTAATCACACCCATAGAAGCCAGGACCAAAGCAAGGTGATTATCCATTCCTTCCATCGCCAATAAGTCGGCAGCAGGCTTGGCATCGTCTAATTGCTCTTCAGCTTGAAGCGCTTGATTAAGCAAGGCCTCTTTTGCACGTGAACGCAGTTCGTTTACTAAATCTTCATCAAATCCATCGATGTCTAACATTTCTTCCATTGGGATATAAGCGACTTCTTCTAAAGAAGTGAATCCCTCATCAACCATCTGGATCGCCAAATCATCATCGATATCTAATCCATTAACGAAGATATCAATCAGCTTTTGCGACTCTTCTTGCTGCTTAGCTTCTGCATCTTCGCTGGTCATTACATTCAAAGACCAACCAGTCAGAGTAGACGCTAAACGAACGTTTTGACCGTTACGGCCAATCGCTTGCGCTAAATTATCACTCTTCACTGCAACATCCATTGAATGCGCATCTTCATCAATGACAATAGAGTCTACTTCTGCAGGCGCCATTGCATTGATAACTAGCTGAGCTGGGTTATCGTCCCAAAGTACGATATCAACACGCTCGCCATTCATCTCATTAGAGACTGCCTGAACTCGCGCACCGCGCATACCAACACAAGCACCGATGGGATCAATACGGCGATCGTTTGTTTTCACGGCAATTTTGGCTCGTAGACCTGGATCTCGCGCAGCACCGCGAATTTCGATAACTTCTTCCGAAATCTCTGGCACTTCAAGGCGGAACAACTCGATCATAAACGCAGGTGCGTTACGAGAAAGAATCAATTGCGCACCACGGCTGTCATCGCGAATTTCAAGTAACAATGCACGAATACGGTCATTCATTCTGAAGCTTTCACGAGCGATCAATTGATCTTTCGGCAATGACGCTTCTGCGTTTTCACCAAGATCTATAATCAAGCTATCACGAGTTACTTTTTTGACCTGTCCATGAACAAGCTTACCAACTTTTTCAGTGTACAACGCCACCATTTTAGCTCGTTCAGCTTCACGCACTTTTTGCACGATAACTTGTTTTGCTGTTTGGGCAGCAATACGACCAAAAACTTCAGACTCAACTTCTTCTTCGTAAATCTCGCCAATTGGCACACCAAGATTTTGTTCTTCAGAATCATCAATAGTTAATTCAAATGCTGGAGCAGAATAATCTTCATCTGCAACAATATGCCATTGACGGTAAGTTTTGTAATCACCTGTACGCTGATCAATAGAGACACGAATTAATGCATCTTCTTCAAAACGGCGTTTGGCAGCACTAGCTAAAGCAATTTCAACGGCTTCGAAAATAACTTGTTTCGGAACATCTTTCTCGTTGGAAACGGCTTCCACTACCAAAAGAATTTCTTTGCTCATCCTTTTAGCCTCTCTTCAAGGTTAATTTTTAAAATTGTGGAACAACATTTGCCTTATCAATTAAATCGATAGGCAATAAGTATTCTTCTTGATCTACGCGAATAACAATATCTTCGCTTTCGATCCCCATTAGTTGCCCTTTAAATTTACGTCGCCCATCAAAAGGCACACGTAAGCGCAAAGAAACAATAGAACCGATATAAGCCTGATATTGAGCCAAACTGAATAAAGGCCGATCTAAACCTGGTGACGATACTTCTAGGTTGTACTCCCCTGTAATAGGGTCTTCAACATCTAGAATAGAACTAACTTGACGGCTAACTCGGGCGCAATCTTCTACATCAATCCCTTTTTCAGCATCCGTTTCAATATAAATACGAAGCACAGAATCTTTACCTAAAGATAAGTATTCCATTCCCCAAAACTCAAACCCTAAACCTTCAACGACTGGTCGAATAAGTTCTTCTAAAATCGTATATTTTGCTGACAATCGTTTTCTCCGAAAACCAATTTTGTAAAACGCAGAAACAAAAAACGGGCTCAAGGCCCATTTTCATTTACAAACAGTAGCAGTACAGATAACAAAAAACCCCATATAGGGGTTCTCAGCACTCTACTCAAATAAACCTGAGAGAGCGTCCTTCAATAAAGAAGGTCGTCAATCCTGACACTAAACACTAAGAACAAACTGGTGCGGATACCTATACTAGAAAAACCATGAGAAGAATATCTTCTAAAAGAAATTCAAATCTCGACAAACCAGATTGCTCTGCATCAATATTTCGACATCATACACAAAACACGACATCAATTCAAGATTGGTGCGGATGGGGGGACTCGAACCCCCACGAGCATAGCTCACCACCCCCTCAAGGTGGCGCGTCTACCAATTCCGCCACATCCGCAAAGCACTACAAAACCAACACAAACACTTTCAAAAATTATATAACTAAATATTACTCAGTTACAGGTAAATCAGAGGATGTCTTCTTTTTATCACCCAGCTCTGGCAAACCCACCGTTTCTTCAACTTGAGGAGCTGAAGGAACAAAATCAAGCGCACCAGATACACTTTTCGCCTGCTCGCTAGCAAAATATGCCAAACCAAAGCTAGTCAAAAAGAAAACCAAAGCAAACACAGCAGTCATCTTTCCAAAGAAACTACCACCACCTTGACTACCAAATACTGTTTGCGACGCACCACCACCGAAAGAGGCGCCAGCGTCCGCACCCTTGCCTTGCTGCAACAAAACCAACGCGATAATGACAACCGCCGCTAGTACATGCAAAACTAAAATAAGTGCTTCCATTAATTAACCTGCTGTTTTTACAATCGCGATAAATTCTTTTGCATCAAGAGATGCACCACCAACAAGAGCACCATCTACATCAGGCATTTGAAACAAAGCCGAGCTCGTTGATGCTTTAACACTTCCACCATACAAAATCTGAACTTTTTGAGAAACAGACTCAGATGATTTAGCTAAAAAAGACCGAATAGATTCATGAACCTCTTGTGCCTGTTCTGCACTAGCTGACAAGCCAGTTCCTATTGCCCACACCGGCTCATAAGCAATAACCAACTGCTCAAAAGAGGCAATCCCCACAAGATCAATGACAGCTTGAAGTTGCTGTTCGCAAATCTCTAGCGTTTTACCTGACTCTCGTTCCGCCAATGTTTCACCGATACACAGCATCGGGGTTAAACCAGAATCTAAAACAGTTTTCACTTTAGAAGCGACAAGCTCATTTGTTTCACCATAAAGAGAACGTCTCTCTGAATGACCAAGCAACACATACTTAACCCCAAAGTCACCCAACATAGAAGTAGACACTTCACCTGTAAAGGCGCCCTTTACTTCCTGGCTAACATTCTGCGCAGCTAAAACTATGCTACTAGCAGATATCAAACCATCAACTTGCGACAAATAGGGAAAAGATGGAGCAACAACCACTTCAGAGCTAGAACTGTCCATCTCAAGCAAACCGCTAATCAGTGAAACAATAGACTCTTTCGAGCCATTCATTTTCCAGTTACCAGCCACTATTTTCTGACGAATCATATCCTAACCCCTAAATTCGAGGCGCCCATTCTATGGAATGGGCGCTTTGGTTTCAAGTATTTATTGTCATTCGATACATAAAATTCGTTTTATGTATCTGCTTTAGCTGAAACGACAGAATTAACTTCTTCAACTAAATATTCAACAAGCTCATCTACAGTATCATTATCCCGACCCTCGACCATAACTCGAATCAAAGGTTCAGTACCAGAGGCCCTAAGCAATACACGACCCAAGCCATTTAGGCGCTCATTTGCTACGGCAATTGCTTTTTGCAAAGTTGGCTCTTCATTTGGAACAAAACGCTTAGCCACACGAATATTTTTCAACTTCTGTGGAAATTTAACCAAGCCAACCAAAAGCTCATCAAGCGCCTTCCCCTCTTCAACCATCGCACGAAGCACCTGAAGAGCAGCAATGATACCATCGCCTGTCGTAGTAATTGAGCGGCATACGATATGCCCGGATGGCTCACCACCCAATACCCAACCGTGCTGCATCAATTTTTCATTGACATACCTATCTCCAACCGCAGCTCGACTAAAGCCAATACCCGTTTCAGAGAACGCCAATTCCAAGCCGAAGTTACTCATCAGAGTACCAACAACACCACCGCTAAAACGCCCAGTACGCATCAGGTGATTGGCAATAATATATAGAATATCATCGCCATCGCGCACCACACCGTGACGATCCACCAATATCAAGCGATCACCATCACCATCAAGCGCGATACCAAGATCTGCTTCTTCAGCTAACACATTTTTGCGTAACAACTCAGGCTTAGTCGCACCACTAAATTCATTAATATTCAATCCATCAGGATTAACGCCAATCGATATAACTTCAGCCCCTAACTCTGAAAACACGCGAGGTGCAACGTGATAGGTAGCACCATCAGCACAATCGACAACGATTTTAAGACCACTTAACTGCAAGCCAATAGGAAACGTACCTTTACAATACTCAATGTAGCGCCCTGCGGCATCATCAATACGTTTCGCACGACCAATTTGACTTGACTCAACCACTTCCATTGGTTGCTCAAGAAAATACTCAATCCGCTCTTCTAGCTCATCCGAGATTTTTCCACCTTCAGCAGAAAAAAACTTAATGCCATTATCAGTATAAGGATTATGAGAGGCACTAATAACAATCCCTGCACTTGCGCGGAATGTGCGAGTAAGATATGCAATCGCAGGCGTTGGCATAGGACCAACTAAACGCACATCCGCACCGGCCGCAACAATGCCAGACTCAAGCGCAGACTCAAACATGTAACCAGAAATACGCGTATCTTTCCCTATCAGAATTTTCTTATCATTTTCTTTAAAAACCTGGCCAGCCGCCCAACCAAGCTTAAGCATAAACTCAGGCGTAATTGGCGTCGTACCAACTTTCCCACGAATTCCATCTGTACCAAAATACTTGCGCATTAAATCTCTCTCTCAATACGAGACATTAGCGCCAACATTTCAACATGCGGCCTAACGTCATGAACCCTAAAAATACGAGCCCCCTTCAAATA
Organism: Marinomonas sp. UCMA 3892; assembly: GCF_012726345.1. Lineage (GTDB taxonomy): Bacteria > Pseudomonadota > Gammaproteobacteria > Pseudomonadales > Marinomonadaceae > Marinomonas. The sequence goes on along the minus strand of NZ_PTXN01000016.1, from coordinate 47,849 downwards.
GGCAGAAGCATTTGCCCCCATAGTGCCATATAAGCGCTCTTCAACAGGCAGACCCAAAGCCTCCCCAATCATAGTTTTTCTCGAAAGACCAATAAGGACATCAAAGCCCATACCAGTGAATAGCTCGGTGTGCTTCAGCAAGGATAAATTATGCGCCAACGTTTTTCCGAACCCAATACCAGGATCCAAAATAATGCGAGACCGAGCAATTCCCGCCGACTCACAGGCATCAACCCTAGACAATAAGTAACTCGATACTTCATCAACCACCGAAGCATAATCTGGCTTATCTTGCATGGTCTGCGGCATACCTTTCATATGCATTAGGCAAATCGGCAAATCCGTTTGAGCCGCAGCATTCAGTGCTCCCTCTCGTTCAAGAGCCCTGACATCATTGATTAAGCCCATACCCAGACGAGCGGCTCCCTCAATCACCTCGGTAGTACTAGTATCTACCGACACCACAATATCAAAACGTTTTTTTATGGCTGCTACAATTGGCAAAACTCGATCTAGCTCTTGCTGAACCGATACAGGCAAAGCACCTGGGCGAGTTGACTCGCCACCGACATCAACAATGCTAGCTCCTTCCTGAATCATCTTTTCAGTCTGGCGCAAAGCACTATCTAAAGAGTTAAAAGCACCACCATCAGAAAAAGAATCTGGCGTGACATTTAGAATCCCCATTACATGAGGAAGGGACAAGTCTAGCGACTTGTCCCCAAAAGGCATTAACGACATGAAAAAGCCATATCAATCAGTTAATAATGAAAGGTTATTCACCTGCAGGTTTAGGTGAAGTCTGCCCTGAATTAGAATCCACATTTTCAGAGTCTGTGCCATTCTCCGAAGCACTAACATCTGATGTAGCATCCACTTCATCAATTTCTTGATTAGCGCCACCTTTCGGAGTATTTGCACTAGGGTCAGACCAACCTTCCGGAGCAGAAGGCTTCTTTCCATCCATAATTTCTTTGATCTGCTTGGCATCAATGGTCTCATATTGCATCAAGGCTTCTGCCATAACATCAAGTTTAGAACGGTTTTCCTCTAAAATATGAGTCGCTTTGGCATAGCAGCGAGTAATAATATCTTGAACCTCAGCATCTATAATCTTACCCGTTTCAGGCGAGAAATAGTTTGCTTTACTTCCAGTTGGCCCAGAAATGTAGCCACCATTATTATCATCTTCTTCATAGGCGAACGGGCCAAGCTTTTCAGACAACCCCCACTTAGTGACCATGTTGCGGGCTATACTAGTTGCGCGCTCAATATCGTTTGATGCACCAGTAGAAACACCATCAAAGCCATGAATCATTTCTTCAGCAATACGGCCACCGTACAAACTACAAACCTGACTTTCTAGGCCACGCTTACTAATGCTGTATTTATCTTCTTCAGGCAAATACATAGTGACACCAAGCGCACGACCACGAGGAATAATAGACACTTTGTATACTGGATCATGCTCTGGCATCAAGTAACCAATAATGGTATGACCAGCCTCATGATAAGCAGTATTAAGCTTCTCTTTATCACTCATCACCATGGTTTTACGTTCAGCACCCATGAGAATTTTGTCTTTTGCTAACTCAAGCTGCTCCATATTTACTAATCTGCGATTAGAACGAGCCGCAAACAAGGCTGCTTCGTTAACTAAGTTCGCCAAATCAGCACCAGAGAAACCTGGCGTACCACGAGCAATGTTTTTTGGTTCCACATCATCGTCACAAGGTACTTTGCGCAAATGCACTTTTAGAATCTGTTCGCGACCACGAATGTCAGGCAAACCTACTTGCACTTGACGATCAAAACGACCAGGACGCAGCAAAGCTGGATCCAAGACATCTGGACGGTTTGTCGCAGCAATAACGATAATACCTTCGTTACCTTCGAAACCATCCATCTCAACCAATAACTGGTTTAATGTCTGCTCACGTTCATCGTTACCACCACCCATACCGGAACCACGGTTACGACCAACAGCATCAATCTCATCGATAAAGATAATGCATGGTGCGTGCTTCTTCGCCTGTTCAAACATATCACGAACACGAGACGCACCCACACCAACAAACATTTCAACAAAGTCAGAACCAGAAATAGTAAAAAATGGTACTTTTGCTTCACCGGCAATGGCTTTAGCCAGCAAGGTTTTACCCGTACCTGGAGGCCCGCACATCAAGATACCACGAGGTATTTTACCGCCTAGTCGCTGAAATTTACTTGGCTCGCGAAGAAAATCCACCAACTCTGAGGTATCTTCTTTTGCTTCGTCACAACCTGCGACATCTGCAAAAGTTGTTTTAATTTGATCTTCAGGCAAAAGGCGTGCTTTGGATTTACCAAAAGACATCGGGCCGCCCTTGCCGCCACCACCGCCTTGCATTTGGCGCATGAAAAACATGAAGATGGCAAGAATAAGAAGAATAGGAAAACTGGCAACTAATAGTTGAGTCCAAATACTTTGCTGTTCAGGCATACGCCCTTCAACAATCACATTATTGCTAAGCAAATCATCCATTATTTTTGGATCAGCTGCCGCTGGACGCACAGTATCAAAAGTGTCACCACTAGTTCGGCTGCCGCTAATGGTATAACCATCAACAACAACTTTAGCTATACGGCCATCTTGGACTTCTTTCACAAACTCAGAATAAGAAATTCGATTTGTGTCAGATGTCGTATTAAAGTTATTAAACACAGTTAGTAGTACAGCAGCTATCACCAACCACAACAGTATATTTTTCAGCATATCGTTCAAGAGCACACCTCTTAACGGTTATTTTAAATGTTCCTAGTAATCATACCAGAACATATCCCATTAACCTTTATATTGTCTTCCTAATAAGTAAACTTCGCGACTTCTTGCTCGCGATGCATCCGGTTTACGCGTCACTACGGAGTCAAATTGAGCCCGCATGGTTTTGAGATATTCTTCAAATCCCTCCCCCTGAAACACTTTTACCAGAAAATTTCCACCTGGACGTAACACTTGAGCCGCCATATCCAAGGCAAGTTCTACAAGATACATAGCCTGTGGCTGATCAGAAGAACTGTTACCACTCATATTGGGGGCCATATCTGAAATTACAAGATCTGCTTTTTTATCTCCAATTTCAGCCAAAATAGCCTCGTACACTTCTTGCTCAGTAAAATCCCCCTGAACAAAACTTACACCAGGCAAAGGCGCCATTTCCAAAATATCAGAAGCAACAATCGTCCCGTGATCGCCCACCAGCTTTGCTGCTACTTGAGACCAACCACCAGGAGCGGCACCAAGATCAACAACACGCATAGCTGGCTTAAACAACTTATCCTTATCGTTAATTTCTATCAGCTTATAACTCGCTCTAGAGCGATAACCATCTTGTTGGGATTTTTTGACATACGGATCGTCAAAATGTTCCTTCATCCAATTATTACTACTTTTTGATCTTGCCACGTTTTCATCATACCTAAATCAGTCAATATTCCGCTATAATATCGCTTAACCTCTAAAGCCTCCAATAAAGAGGGTCAACTAATATGAGAAATTTTTACTATGAGTCTTACAAACGCCCAAAAAAAGCAATATCGCCTAATCGGCCACGCACTTAATCCTGTGGTTATGATTGCGGGCAACGGTTTAACAGAAACCGTTCTCACTGAAATCGATCGTGCTCTTGAAGATCACGAACTGATTAAAATACGCATCAGTATTACGGATCGCGAAGTTCGCACCGCATTGATTGAAGAAATCAATAAAATAATGAAGTCTGAAACCGTACAAACCATTGGTAAAGTAGCACTTTTCTACCGCGCAGCCTTAAAACCAAATCCAAAGCTGTCCAACTTACTTCGTTAAAACAAAACTTAGAGATAGTCTTTTTTGTTTAAAAAACAGACTATCTCTAAACTCTTCAAAATTACGGCCGATACCTTTGACAGCTAACAAAGGAGTCGTACCATGCTATTTATAGAGGCGTTAAATAGAGCAAGCACTCAACCGAACGAGAAAAAGTTGATTTCTAGAGCTAAATATCGCCCTGTAATCAGCAATAAAGACTCTGTCGACTTAAGTTCCGCTGCGCACCAAGTAAAGGAAATACATCTAGATAGTCAAAACAAATCCCCACTCACTGCATCAACAAGTGTTTTTGCCAACCTTATTGAACATGTATTAAGTCATCTTATAAACGGTAATGCGCATCTGCATTCTCCAGAAGAACTTAATTTAGACACAAAAGATTGGAAACTCTTTCTACAAGTCCCTCCAATGACAAAAGAGAAGGACAACAAATCAGTAGAATATGTTGCACCAGAAGTACTACAGCGGCCACCAGCCAAACAACTAATATTCCATATCCCAGTAAAGCCGTCTTACGGTATTCCTGTAGAGATGACCGTATTATTGTCACCTCATAATGGCTCACCGGAAGCACCAAGCATTTTTTACACGTCCCCTAAGGAAAACTGGCTACCAGTATTACGCACCCCCTATCCGCCTGAATTTCTCGAACAGCAAATCACTCACTATCACATACTACTTGATCAAGATGGCGAGCCAGACCAATTATCACCACTTTATACACACATCAATCAAAGTAAAGTAATGGGCGAAGACTCTTTTTCACCTCATACTTTTGGCTTACGTATTTGGAGAGCAAAAAACAACACTTTAACACCTGTTGTTTTAGGAGATAGTCAAATTGGCTTATTGTTTGTTGGTCATTTCAAACCAATTGAAGGAAACCCGATTAGTGAAGAAGAAAGAGCCCGGCAAGCAAGCAACCTTTATACAAAGGCGTAACACTCAAAACCACACAACCCACTCACACCCTGTATGAGCGGGCTTATTATCCAGCAACTCAAAAATAATTTAATCCAATGCTCGCCATCGGCTAATGCGCTCTTGAAGCCCTATTACAAAAACAAAAAACACGGGAACGAAGAAGACGGCCAATACGGTCGCACTGATAATCCCACCCAATACTCCAGTACCAATCGCGCGCTGTGTTTCAGCACTGGCCCCAGAAGCAATCACTAAGGGAACAACTCCCAAACCAAAGGCAAGAGATGTCATTAAAATAGGGCGCAACCTAAGACGAGCAGCAATCATAGCTGACTCAATCAGCCCCTCCCCTTGTTCACGCAACTGCTTAGCAAACTCAACAATTAAGATCGCGTTTTTGGCAGAAAGACCAATCACCGTAATCATACCAACTTTAAAGAAAACATCATTTGGCATCTCACGAAGCAGAACGGCGATAACCGCACCAAGCAAACCAAGTGGCACAACCAACATAACAGAAAGCGGGATAGACCAACTTTCATACAATGCGGCCAATACCAAAAACACCACCAACATGGATAACGCCATTAATAGAGGAGCTTGAGATGACGACTGGCGCTCTTGAAGTGACTGCCCACTCCAAGCAACCGCAAAGCCTGCTGGCAATTGATCCACTAAACGCTCCATTTCCTGCATGGCATCACCACTAGAAAAGCCTGCTGCTGCCGCACCAGAAATGCGTATTGCTGGAAAACCTTGATAGCGAGTTAACTGCAAAGGCGTTTCTGTCCAAACCGGAGTAACCACTTCTGATAGAGGAACCATGCCACCACTAATATTGCGCACGTATAGGTTAAGCACATCTTCTATCTGCATTCGTGCCGATGCATCGGCTTGTAAAATAACCTGCTGCATGCGCCCCGCATTTGGAAAATCACTAACATAAGTTGATCCCATCGCCGTAGAAAGCGTGTCACTAATACTGCTGAACGACACCCCCATGGCCTCTGCTTTAAGGCGATTAATATTCAGCTGAATACTTACACCCGAAGGTAAACCATCTGGATAGACACCAGTCACAACCTTACTTTGTGCCGCCAACGTAAGCAGTTTTGTTTCCGCTTCTTTTAATGCCTCATAGCCTCGATTGGCACGATCCTGCAAACGCATAGAGAAGCCTGAGCTAGTATCTAACTCATCGATTGCTGGAGGCATTAGACTCATCGCTGAGCCTTCAGAAATATCCACCATAGCCTGCTGCGCAAGAGATACCTCTTCTTGCAAAGTAGTATATTCTCTATCTTTCCAATCTTTTAGAACAGTAAAGGCCATCGCTGCGTTCGAACCTGAACCAGAAAAACCAAAACCTAAAATAGATAGATTAGACGCAATAGCAGGACGCGAAGCGATATACTCTTCAAACACTTCCACTACATCCAACGTACGTTCGCTAGTCGCGTCAGCAGGCAACTGAATGGTCGTCATGAAATAACCCTGATCTTCTTCCGGTAAAAATGACGTCGGTAACTGTCGTAAAGCGAGAATTAATATAGCTACGATAACTATAAAGATCATCATCATTCGCCCTGTTCGGGCTACCAACTTACCAACACAAGAAACGTAGCCTTTCGTCATACTATCAAACGTTCGATTGAACCAACCAAAGAACCCTGTTTTCTTAAAGTCTTTCTCTGTGTGAGGTTTAAGCAAGGTAGCACAAAGCGCTGGTGTAAGAGTCAAAGCCAAAAATGCGGAAAACAAAATAGACACGGCCATGGAAAGTGAAAACTGCTGATAAATCACTCCAACAGAACCACTAGCAAAAGCCATAGGAATAAATACTGCGGTTAACACTAAAGTAATACTAACCACCGCACCAGTTATCTGCCTCATTGCCTTGACTGTCGCATCCTTCGGACTCAACCCTTCTTTAGCCATAATCCGCTCGACATTTTCCACCACAACAATCGCATCATCGACAATAATGCCAATGGCCAGCACCATGCCAAACATCGTCAACACGTTGATAGAAAAGCCTGCCAACAGCATAATTGAGAAAGTTCCCAATAAAGCAATCGGCGCAACGATTGCTGGAATTAAGGTATAGCGAATGTTCTGCAAAAACAAAAACATCACAAGGAATACCAACGCCATCGCCTCAAGTAGGGTATAAATTACTTTCTCAATCGAAACTTTGACAAAAGGTGCCGTGTTAAAAGGGATGGAGTAACTCATACCTGCCGGCATGGTTCGCCCCAACTCTTCCATACGAGCCAACACCTTATTTGAGGTACTAACAGCGTTAGCGCCAGGAGCCAATTGAATAGCCGCCGAAGTGGATACTTTGCCATTTTCACGATTACTAAAGCCGTAAGATTGGGCCCCTATCTCAACTCTCGCGACATCACTCAACACAATTTTCGAACCGTCTGTGCGAGCTCTCACGACAATACTGGCAAACTCTTCAGGTGAGCTCAATTGCCCTTGAACAGTCAACGGCACAGTAACTCGCTGTCCAATTACTGAAGGCGACGCACCAACACTACCAGGAGCAATTTGTGTATTTTGCTGAGTAATAGCAGTCGTTAGATCTGCCATAGTCAAACCATAAGACGTCAACTTATTTGGGTCTACCCAGATCCTCATTGCCTGCTCAGAACCAAACAGCTGTACATTACCTACACCATCGATGCGACGAAACTCTTCCAACAGATTGCGTGACATATAGTCACTCAACGACGTTTCAGTAAAACGCCCATCATCGGATTTAAGGCCGACGATCATAAGAAAGCTCGACGTTGCTGATTCGACACTCAAGCCATTTTGACGAACTGCCTGAGGTAGACGTGCTTCAACTGCTTTAATCTTGTTTTGCACATCGACCTGAGCCAACTTAGGATCTGTACCCGGCTTAAATGTCACCGTAATAGAAGCGGATCCAGAGCCATCTGCTGAGGATTCGAAATACAACATATTCTTTACGCCTGAAAGCTCGCGTTCAATCAAACTCAAAACAGCATCATTCATTGTCTGAGGATTCGCGCCAGGGTAGGTCGCCATAATACTGACTGACGGAGGAGCAATAGATGGATAACGAGCGATCGGCAATTGTGGAATTGACAATACACCACCCAAAATAATAAATAAGGCAAGCACCCAAGCAAATATGGGGCGATGAATGAAAAACTGAGCCATAAACATGCTTCCTGTAAAACAAGTAGAACTGTAGAATTAATGAGCAATCGCAGAGACTGACTTGTTCGACGTCCATTCTTGTACGCGAACTTCCATACCATTCACCAACCGATCCATTCCTTCGACAACAATTTTCTGGCCTGCCATTACCCCCGCCTTCAAGCGGTAATATCTATCAACCAACTCCCCTAATTCGACTGGAATGAGACGCACCTGACTATTTTCATCGATAACCCACACCTGCGATTGCCCCTCAAAACGGACTATCGCCTGTTGAGGTAACATCAAAGCCTTGTCGTAATAACTACGATCCACTTTGGCCTGCACAAACATCCCAGGTAAAAGCTGCTGCCCTGAGTTGTCTATTAGCACCCGCAACAACACATCTCCCGTACCGGCATCAACACTAATACCTGAAAATACGATATATCCTTTTAAGTCATAAGGTTCGCCGTTAGAACGTAAAACCGATACTAGCAAGCCATCTTCTACTCCCTGTTTCGTTAACGCTTTCTGTAAGGATTCAAGAGAAGATGCAGGACGTCGCAAATCAAGATAAACCTGATCGATCTGCTGAATTCGTGCCATTGGACTGCTATCCGTACTGCTAACCAACGCCCCTTCTGACACTAAAGTCTGATCAATACGACCAGAAATAGGAGCTTCTACGGTGGCAAATGTTAAATCGAGTTTACGACGTGCTAGCGTCGCCCGCGCTTGTGCGACCTCAGCCAACGCTTGGTCTCGTTTAAAAACCTCATCGTCGTACACTTGGCGACTGATTGAATTAGAGTTAAGTAATGAGTTCAATCGCACTATTTGCTTTTGAGAATGCGCCAATGAGAGTTCCGCCCGCTTAAGAGCAGCAGTCGCACTATCAACTTCTGCTAAAAAAGGTGCCGGATTAATTTGGTATAAAGGCTGACCTGCTTTTACATCACTACCTTGATCAAAGAGCTTTTCTTGTACAATTCCACCAATCTGAGCGCGAATTTCAGCGATTCGTACCGGAGCGACTCGACCTGATAATGTGTCCCTCACAGTTAACGCCTCAGGCGTTAAAGAAACCGCCGACACTAAAGGTGTCGATACCAAAAGCTCTTTGCTTGATTGCGACTGATCGCAAGCGGTCAGAATAAAAGCTAATACCGCAATCATTCCATAGCGGGTACTACTAAGGTTAAATTTCATCGAAAATCCTATACCTTCTAAGGCAAGTAAACATTGAATAATCTAAATTCTACTTTTACTAAATGGAGCTATGGCCGAGAATGTATGTAGATTTGATGGAGATGAACACTTTTTATGAATAACGAGATAATAGGTTCAGCAATAAACACTGATACCCAAGCAACGATACTAATTGCGGAAGATGAACTTGATATTGCAGAAATTCTGATTGCCTATTTAGAGAAATCTGGCATGCGCACTTTACATGCAAACAATGGCTTTCAAGCGCTGGAACTTCATTTAGAACATAAACCGGATATTGTTTTACTAGATGTCCAGATGCCTAAACTTGACGGCTGGCGAGTACTTTCTGAGATTCGTCACCGCGGCAATACCCCTATAATAATGCTAACCGCCATGGATCAAGATATCGATAAACTCATGGGACTGCGTATCGGGGCAGACGATTATGTCGTCAAACCCTTTAACCCAGCTGAAGTAGTGGCGCGAACTCAAGCAGTATTGCGCCGAACGATGATGAAAGAATCTTTGTCACAAAAAACTCTGCAGGTGGGTCCATTACACATTGATATAGAAAACCATTCAGTTTCGGTAGAGCAAGAAGGCGAGCACTTAAACATCACACTAACACTGACTGAATTCAAGCTCTTAGCACTTATGGCTCGCACACCAAAGCGGGCCTATAGTAGAACTGAACTATTAGAAAGCTGCTTACCTGAAGGCGATACATTAGAACGCACAGTGGATAGCCATATCAGTAAACTACGAAAAAAATTAGAGTTAGTTGGCGTTACAGATACTCCTGTTGGCGTAAGAGGCATTGGCTATCGCTTATGGGATCAAAAATGAAAATAGCTGGATTAAGCGGCAAAATCATTGCTTCAATGATTGCTATCACCTTACTTGCGGTATTGCTTGTGTTCTTTACAGCGTATCTTTTTTACTATTTCATGGATACATTTTGGCCAGATTATATCTTTGTAGACAGCTATATTCCTGCGGCACCAGAACTCATCTGGCTAGCAGGAACAACCATCATAGCACTGACAATAGCCGTAGCCGTAGCCGTCAATTTGGCACGTCATATTTTATCTCCACTCAACTCCGTTACGAAAGGCATTCGCCTTCTCGCAGCAGGCGATTTGTCGGCGAGAGCAACGTCATTCAATAATGCACAAAATGAAACAAATCAGCTTATTCGTGATTTTAATTTACTCGCAGAGAAATTAGAACGAATGACCAACGAGCAAAGATTTTGGAACGCAGCCATTGCCCACGAATTACGAACACCCGTCACTATTTTATATGGTCGTTTACAAGGTATGCTCGACGGCATATTTACCCCAGATAACCATCAATTACGCAGTTTATTAGTACAGGTGGATGGATTAAAAAATCTTGTAGAAGATTTACGAGTCGTCAGCCTAGAAGAAAGTGGTCATCTAAATTTAAGATCACAATATATCAATTTAAATACAGAAATCACCTCGGTTGTCGAGTTCATGAAAGACTCTCTAGCCAAAGCACATCAATATGTGGAACTAGATCTAGCCGTAAAAGATGCTTCTTGTGACCCTGTTAGAATCAGACAAGCACTCATCGCACTACTTACCAATGCCATCAAACATGCTGTACCAGGTTGCATTAAGATTCAAACACGAAGCACACAGAACTCACTGACTCTATGTGTAGAAGATGAAGGCCCCGGTATTGCTGAAGCCTTAGCACCACATGTATTCACCGCATTCAGACGCTCATCTGACAGTAACGCAACAGGAAGTGGTTTAGGTTTGGCTGTGGTTGCTGCTATTGCTAGAGCACATAATGGCGAAGCCAGTTGCCACCCAACAGCACAAGGCGGTACACGGTTTGAAATGCGCTGGCCATATAATCAAATAGCACAAGCCGAAAAGCGGTAACAATCAAATAAAAAAACCTTCCACACGAATAACGTGTGGAAGGTTTATTTTTTTATCAATTGTTTTATCAGAAGCTAAATACTAAAACTTGCACCACAACCACATGTAGATGTGGCGTTAGGGTTTTGCACAACGAAGCGCGCACCTTCTAAGTTTTCTTTATAATCTACTTCCGATCCAACAAGATATTGGAAGCTTAATGGGTCAACAACCAAAGTAACTCCATTACGCTTTATTTCTGTATCGTCTTCTTGATGATCTTCATCAAACGTAAAACCATACTGAAAGCCGGAACAACCGCCCCCCGTCACATAAACACGCAACATAAGTCGATCATTTTCTTCTTCTTCAATTAACGATTGCAACTTTGCAGCTGCTGCGTCTGTAAATTCAATAGGATCAATCGATTCAACCATGCTCATTCCAATACCACTAAAACCATTTCGATAAATGAATTATCCGCTTATCCGAGTAATTTAGTCAAGTATTGATCAATGTTCACGCGTTGAGTGGAATCGAACTTGAGGCCATTTTTCTTCTGCCATCATCAAATTCACTCGAGTTGGTGCCAAATACGTCAAATGCCCGCCACCATCAATCGCTAAGTTATCTCTACACTTGTTTTTAAACTCTTCAAATTTCTTAGCATCATCACACTCAACCCAACGTGCCGAGTTGACGTTTACCGCTTCATAAATACATTCCACTTTGTATTCGTCTTTCAAACGGTACGCGACAACTTCATATTGCAGCTGACCAACTGCACCAACAATGAGCTCATTATTACGTTGAGGCATGAATAACTGAGTGGAACCTTCTTCAGAAAGTTGCTGTAAACCTTTTTGTAAAGCTTTCATTTTCATCGGATCTTTTAAGCGTACACGGCGGAATAACTCAGGCGCAAAGTGAGGAATACCTGTGAACTTTAAATCTTCACCTTCCGTAAAAGTATCACCTATCTGGATCGTACCATGGTTATGCAAACCAATAATGTCACCAGAGAAGGCCTCTTCAACCCCCTCACGATCCCCTGCTGTAAAAGATACCGCATCCGTCACTTTAATATCTTTACCAATACGGCAATGGCGTATTTTCATGCCACGACTATAGGTTCCAGAACACACTCGCATAAACGCAATACGGTCTCGGTGTTTAGGGTCCATGTTGGCTTGAATTTTAAAAATGAAGCCTGAGAACTTCTCTTCCTTCGCCTCAACTTTACGACTATTGGTTTCGCGATCAATGGGCGCAGGAGCCCATTCAACAAAGCCATCCAACATTTCACGAACACCAAAGTTCGACAATGCTGTACCAAAAAATACCGGAGTGAGTTCACCTCTCAAATAAGCGTCATGGTCAAATTCATGACTCGCTCCACGAACCAACTCAATCTCGTCGACATAAGACTCCCAATCATCACCAAGCAATTCTTTTGCTTCATTAGACTGCAAACCTTCGATACGAATATCATCCATCAAGGTATGACCGCGTCCACGAACAAAAACATGGATAGTATCGGTATAAAGGTTATAAACCCCTTTAAAGAAATCACTCATGCCGATGGGCCAAGTAATAGGAGCCGCTGCGATTTTTAGGACTTCTTCTACTTCATCTAACAATTCAATCGGATCACGAATATCACGATCCATTTTGTTGATGAAAGTCAAAATAGGCGTGTCACGTAAACGACAAACGTCCATCAATTTGATAGTACGATCCTCTACACCTTTCGCACCATCGATGATCATCAATACAGAGTCAACTGCAGTAAGTGTGCGGTAAGTATCTTCCGAGAAGTCTTCGTGTCCAGGTGTATCAAGCAAATTAACAATACGATCTTTGTATGGAAATTGCATCACAGAAGAGGTAATTGAGATACCACGCTGTTTTTCCATTGCCATCCAGTCAGATGTAGCGTGCTTATCACCTTTACGACCTTTTACAGAACCAGCTGTTTGAATCAGCTGACCAAGCAGCAAAAGCTTTTCAGTGATGGTGGTTTTACCGGCGTCAGGGTGGGAGATGATAGCAAAGGTCCTTCGCTTATTGATTTCATTAAGAAAATCTTGGTTTGCCATGTATAAATTCTTTTAGTTTGTACACGGATTTGTACACACTTTTGGAAGTACTCTCTTTTCAGTTCTTCGCTTGTCAAATCCGTCGTGTTAATCGTAATTGGCCGCTATTTTCGCTGATCTTGACTTTATAAACAATCAATGGTTATCTAATCGGTTACCATTTACTCTCAGCGTGCGCCAATGCTCAGTTGTAGCTGTTTGCAATCGTTGCTTCTTCAGCTCATGAACAACTGTGGCTAAACCACAAATTCCTTCGCTACCAAAAATCGATGATAGCTTGTCGTACTACACCAATGATGGTGCAGTTGCCGTTGATCGGTATTGCAGGGTATTGTGGGTTCAAAGGTTTTAGGTACTTCTGTTCACCATCAATAACCAACTGCTTAAAGGTTGCTTCTTTCGAATCATCCAAACGCGCAACAACCAATGAACCTGAAGAGTACGGTAACTCAGGATCAACAACGATCACTGCTCCCTCAGGTATGGATTTTTTTCCGCTTGGATTTTCCATACTGTCGCCTTTTACGCGAAGTGCGAAACAACCCTCATGTGCTTTCCCAGTGACTTCACGCCACTCCTCAGCATCTTCATGGGCAAATCCCTCCGCTATTTCAGTCCAATCACCGGCCTGAACCCAGTTAATGAGAGGAATTCTTCCCTTAATATCAGGCCCGACTTCTACATTACCGACCCCCAAGCCAATCTCGCCATCACCTGTGGCGAGCCAATGAGCATTCACGCGAAGCGCCTCCGCGATCTGCATGGTGTAACGAGACCTAGCCGATTTACCAGAGCAAATCTGGCTGATCGACTGCTGTTTGATACCAATGCGACGAGCCAACTCAGACTGAGTCACCCCAGTAAGCTGCAAGGCATGGTTTAGTCGTTCGGATAAAGTTTTCATAAGCCCGTATTCTACAAATAAAACTGTAGCCTTTCAACAATTTTAACTGTTGACTTATCTACAGTTTAAACTGTAACATTCAATCTTGTAACAGTTTTTATTGTAACAGGAGACGGTATGGAAGTGTTCAACACGACACAAAAACATCTCCGCCGTGCCATTGACTTGGTCGGCGGGCAATCAGCATTAGCGCGAGCCATCAACTCAAAACAGCAAAACGTCTGGTTTTGGTTGAATAAATCAGGCCGTGTTCCCGCTGAATTCGTTTTACCCATCGAACAAGCTACGCAAGGACAGGTAACCCGATCCCAGTTAAGACCGGACATCTATCCCGAAGGCCAAAGCGAGCTGAAAGCCAGTAACCAGTAGGATTAAGGGCAAGTAATGGTCAGCATTTTACGTAAACACAGAAGCGAGTACCTCCATGCGTGATTATGGCAAGGTCTATACCCGCTTTTGGCTAAAGCAAAACGTTTTGTCCTGGAGTGACTCTGCGAAGTTGCTAGGACTGTATTTGCTTACATGCCCACATTGTAATTTGCTTGGCTGCTTTCGGTTGCCGATTGGTTACGTTGCTTCTGACTTGAACTGGGATGATCAACAGGTTGCCAAGGCTCTAAATGAGTTAGAACAAGATCAGTTCCTGATTCGTTGCGAGGAATCCGGTTGGACTTTGATTCGGAGCTTTCTGAAGCACAACCCAATCGAAAACCCAAACCAAGGTAAGGCAGCCTTTCGGTTGTTTAAAGATGTACCTGCCGACTTCGTTGGTATGGCATCGCTTTTGAAATCTCTTGCCGCTTTTCAAGCTCGGCTACCAGAAGAATTTTCATCATTGTTTATGCCTGATGGCAACCCAGTAAGGGACTCTCAACGGTCGGATGACTCTGAGAGAAGCAATAAACCAACAGTTAAAACTGTTGACCACATACAGTTTGAAGACTTCTGGGATGTACAAATACGCAAAGAAAAAAAAGCGAAAGCCAAAGAAGAATGGCTACGCATGGGCCTCAATGAAGACCATGAACTCGCCTTGGAAGTGCTAACACGCTGGAAAGAGCAACGAGACAACCGATTGCAGTATCAAGATCGGACTAAGACCCCTATGCCACATAATTGGCTTTTAAACCGGCAATGGGAAGACGAGTACGTTCGCATTGATGAAGTACAGCAATCATCGACGAGCCTAAAGGGCAGCAATCACCAATTGAATATTGAAGAAAGCAATCGTCGCATCGCTGAAAGCTGGGCCGGACCAGGTATTAGGGAGGTTCGTTCAAGTGCAGGAGGTTGATAAACGCGAGTTTGCTGAAGTTTGGGGAGCAGCTTGGGCCATGTATGGCAAAAGCGTATCACCGCAATTGCTATCCATCGCATTTGAAGCCCTTCGTGCTTATAGCATTGAAGAAGTGCGAATCGGTCTGACTCGGCATATTCAATCACCGGATACTGGGCAATTTTTTCCAAAGCCCGCTGACGTCATCAAGCATATCGATGGCAACTCGGGTTCAAGAGCCATGGTTGCTTGGAACAAAGTTGACAAGGCTGTTCGTCAGGTTGGCGCTTGGACATCCGTGATGTTTGACGATGCACTTATCCACCGCGTGATTTCAGACATGGGGGGATGGGTTGAACTCTGCAAAGTTGATGATAGGGAATACCCCTTTAAGCAAAAAGAGTTTTTAACACGCTACCAGGCTTACTTGCTGCGGGACGAAGTGGGTGAATACCCAAGGCTATTACAGGGTATTGCAGACCATCAGAACCAGCAAAAAGGATTTGATATGCAAGCGCCTGTTGCCGTGGGTGACTGGTCAAAAGCGGCACAAGTTTACACGAGAGGCATCGCCAATTTTAGCGCAGTGCCTTTGAAAAGAATAAGCCCGAAAGCCATTCAGGCGCTTCTCGGAAATCAATTAGAGGACAAAAATGAAAACGATTAAAGCAAAAACCGTTGCCCTAGTGATAGCCATGTCCGCAAGCACTTCAGTCTATGCGTTTCCGGGCTATCAGTGGGAAAAAGCAGCACAAAGTGTTGGTATTGATCCAGTCATGCTCTACGCCGTTGCCTTGGCTGAGTCCGCCTCACATCGAGGTCTTAACATGACCAGTCCATGGCCATACGCAATTCGCAATGGTTCAAACGCAACCTACGCCAAATCTAAGACAGAAGCGGAGCAACTGTTAAACCAGGCACTTCAAGAGAGTGAAAAATACCAGCTCGATATTGGCCTTATGCAAATCAATTTGCATTGGCATGGGCATCGAGTGAGCTCAGCAGCCGAACTGCTAGACCCCATCACCAACCTTACTGTCGGCTCCAGTATTTTGGCCGAAGCAATCAAGTCTTCACCAAACGATTTAGAGCTTGGCATAGGCCGCTATCACAGTTGGAACGAAGAGCGTGCACGCTGGTATGGGCAAAGAGTGCTTTCTATCTATCGCAATATTTTACATGAACTGGAGGTCCGTCAATGACAACCAATCAACAAGACTTCTATCAATTAAATTTGGCATACCTACACGCAGCACGGGAATTGGCGCGCATTGATCCGCAAGAGGCCGTCTTGCGCTTTGGACTTACACGCGATGTGGTTGATGCGCTGATTAATGCTGGAGTTGACGACCTGCAACGAGTGGCGACCTCATCATTCATGCTGTTTCAACCAAGGGGTAACCAAAGCCAACTGATTGAGATGGTGAAGAGCAAAGGCACAGGTATCACAAGAATCGCTTATTTATTATCAACCCTAAACAACAAGGGGGATGCATGATTGATAACCTGTCCAAAAGTGAGTTGTTTACCCGAGCCTCGCTGCTTATTAAATACGGATTTCGAACCACCATTATCGCGCTCGATACAGGTTTGCCAATCCACATTATCAGAAGACTCCACAAAGAAGTGACTGGCAAGTCACCTTGTCCTGGTCAATTGCCAGAATCTGATGCCATCGTTAAAAGCAGAAGAGCCTTAGTTGAAGGCTCCCTGCTGATGGCGCTTTATGTCAATATTGGTGGTGATAATGTCTACAAGCAATTAAATATCGATGCTTTGATGAAGGCTTACGATGCGTACTTGGTTGCAAGAGAAGAAGCAGATCTTCCAGCTGAGATCCCCTGGAAAAAACTGACCATCAATGAAGGTTGGGTTCTAGCTCGTGATTTAAGATCACAACTAGCATCCTTACACCGGTGTCGATGCGGCAGTCTTTATTTGACGGTATCTCAACAGCGTATTCAGCTTAAATGTCCTGTGTGTGAGATTATGGCCGAGCAAACCACTAGAGCACTTTTTGAGAACTAACATGCTGATGCATGATTTGATTGTGCACCGCCCGTGCACTTTGAGAGTACTAAGAAGATGACAAACTTACTTAAATCTTTACCAGCACGCTGCTGGTTTATATCACTGGGGCTTTTTCTGGCGACTTTGGCTGCGGCTCATTTTTTTCCATCAGAAATATTAACAGCATCAGCCAAGTTAGCGGCTTTACCATTTCTGTTCTGCACCGTCGTTTTTTTCGGCTACTTGGGATTCAAAGCGACCTGTAACCCCATCGGCCTAATAGCCATCATCACGATGCTTTTAGCAATCGCATATTGGCAAGCGAGTTGGACAATTGTTGGTTTGGGACTCTTTTTCATAGCTATTTGTACTGGAATTAGATTCTTGAGTAGCCAAGTTAAAGATTCGGGTAGAACTTTGAGCATTGAAGAAAAATGGTATTGGTATAAGCTCCATTCGTTTTTTGATGGCTTTTATCCAAGGTATCCCAAAAAGCCAAAAAAATAGCCAGCCCACCACAAGCTGGCTACCTTCTATTTTCAGTTCCTTCCTGATGCCTGGTTATAAGCCCTAATATCGATCAAGTTGTTCTGAGCATAATCTCCCGCTAGCGATGCATTTGAGATCACCGCTATCTGCTTATCCACAAATGCTTTATCTTCTTCGGACACACTGTCAGGGATGTAAGCGCCACTCTCATCCTTTTGACGATACTCATTTAGCATTTGCTCCCTTAGACCTAGCATTTCAGGCGACCAACTCGATGAGTCTTCAGAGTTGAATACGCGTCCCGCCAAACCTTCATTGAAAGCTTGAGCGAACACTTGACTTTGAATCGGGGTCAATCCCATTCTCTGCCCTTCGCTGTATGCTTCCTGTTTGAAATCATCGGCATACTGTTCTAAGAACTCACCATATCGATTGTTAACTGCCGCACCAAATGCCCCCGCCAACATGGCTTCAGACTTAGTGCCCCAGTTTACTTCGGAGGCATACTGCGAACTCGATCCACTGTATGCATCATTAAACGCCGTCAATGGATTTTCCAAAGAGGTTCCGGCATCAACGGCGGCTTTTAACCCATCCCAGGTTGATTTGCTGGCCACCGTTGCGTTGTGCAAGAAACCTCGTGAGCCAGGATCTTCAAGCGCTTGTTCTTTGTAACTCTCATAGTCTTCGCCAAAGTGATTCAAGGTATGCAGAGCTGCATCAGTATGCTTGCCACTGAAATCACCAATAGCACTGGCGCTGTTGAAGAACATTTCAGCACCAGAGACTCCGCTATCATCAGCCATAATGCGAGATCGCCACTGAGAGCCAGCTTCACTGTTTAGTCCAGATTGATAGGTACTTGTGTCAGAAGCTACGGCCTGCTGGGCTTGTTGCTGATGCGCATTCAGCTGTCCATCTACACCAGAAAGATTGGTTTGGTAAGCAGATTGAGCCGAATTGAACTGCGTTTGAACTCTTGCAGCACCCTCATAGCCTCCCAGAACACCGGATTCAACTTGGCTTTGAGTGCCACCAAAAGTAGGTGCCGTTGATGACAAGCCTTCATTAGAGCGTGGCTGAATTGATCGTAAATCGGCTCCGGTAGCCATGGCCATAACAGTCATTGCTGCTTGATAGTCATTGTCTCGTTCAGCGGGCGTCGAGGAGTTGCTATAGGTTAAAGACTCCATAGCTGCGGCCACATACGCCTGATTATCATCAGGTAGCAAGCGCTGATACATTGGAAGGTTTTCACGTAATCGGTTACCTGCTTCAACATGCTGGTTCATATAGCGACCTAAATAATCCATGACTTCAGGATTATCCGCTGCTAATCGAGTTAACGTCGCACCATCCGTGTTCCTTTGTCCTGATAGACTGTAGCTGGCCTGATCAAGCTCACTAAAGCGGTTTGATGCCGTGATAACGTCTTGTGCTGAACTCTGAAGTGACTGATAGTCTTGATTAGACAACGACATCTCAACGCCAGAGCGTCTTGAATCTGAAAGGTCCTTAACCATCGCATCGCGAAACTCAGCACGTCGTGAATCACTCGATGCCAAGCTTTGCATCTCCCCAGTGAGCGTATTTGCGGTCGTAGACCGAGAACTGCCTTCTGACGACTCAACTTGGCCACTAAAGTTACCACCTAGATCCAACCCAGCTCGTACCCTTGATAGTTTTGGTACACGAGATGAATCTGGCTTATCCATTCCTGGCAAGTTGCCCTGTGGAGAATCATTGCCGCCCGTACCAAGAAGCCTTCCAAGAAAACCCTTATCAGCAACTTCTTTCTCACCGGGATTAGTAATAGTTCCATCGCCACCGACCCTTAGGCCTCCCGATAACACGCCAGATACCAAGCCACGTACAGCATCTTTTTTATCGTCTCCGAAACCATACCGAGTTTGTAGGTCATCAGTAACCTGATTAACAACGGCGCTAGATGCGGAATTAGAAGAACCGATTTGACGTCCAACTGAAGATAGATTGTCGTAACTTAGCTTTTCACCAAAAGTTCGGCTCATGGTATTGCCAACTTGACGGCTAAAGGCTTGAGTTGCCTGAGTCATGGATTCTTTTGCAGAGCCGACCATTGAACCCACCGCATTTCCGACAGAGAAACTGCTAAGTAGGTTTGACGCGCCGGTCATAGCAGAACCAGTGAGGGCTGAATTTTGGAACATTGACTGTGATTGCATCACCGGGGCATTTTTCGCGACATCTGGACTTGCCATCTTTTCATCAATGGCATCACCGTTTTGAAGACGTCCAGCCAAGTGGGTTGCAGTTATTGCTGAGCCATACACGAGCATGAGCGAAATTGCCGGAACACTCGACGCCAACATGCCGCCAGTAGCTATCCAGGTTTGCAGCACTGAATCCATCTGCATCAACCCAGCAAAAGATGGCACTTCTGTACCTGCAAAGGCATCAAGAGCCGACATTTTCCCTGCAACGGTTAAATGAATATACAGGTTAATGATAGCCATGACAGGCATCCAAAGTTGAATCCAAAGCAGGATTAACAAGTACTTCCCAGCCATTCGCATCCCGATTTGGCCTAGGGCTATCACAAAGGCCATCAAAGGGGTGATGGCGTAAATGAAACCCTCAAAAAACGTCATCATCGGACGAACGATACTTTGGAAAAGAGTCTGCTCCGCCGCCCATTGTGTATTGCGCTGTTCAATCGCTTGATTAACCATAACGGCGGCGGTGAAAGCTTGATCATCCATATACTTGCCCGTCACGCTTTGCTCATAAATAGGCAAAAGCACTGACGCGGTCATGTACTCTTGGGTGTTAACCAAAGCCAAACCAAGGTTATTCAGTGCATTTCGGATCACGTCATCAGTATCCGTTGCTGACGAAGTCCCCAATGAGGCTGACAGAACCTGTTTAAGCCTCGGAATGAAGGTTGATTCTGTCATGAGTTTCAGTTGGCTATAGGCATCGGTGCAGTCCAGATCGCTACTGCTACCACTTAGCATGATGCGTGTGCCATATATGCGCGAATCAAACCTAATCGCAGTCATCGGGTTAGGATCACTCAGCACCTGATCTAGGTTCTTTTGGCCGATGTCGATGCCAATCAAGGTGCATTCTTTGATGTAGTTAAACCACGATTGCTCGATATCTGAGCCACCGACACGATTTGCATCACCCAACCCCGAGCGATCCATCACCTGTTTTCTCACTTTAATCAGTGACTGTAAACTGGATGCAAAGCCGTATTCCGTCATGGCGGGAGTTGAGAACGCCGTTTCAAACAATCGCGTGATTTGAAAGCCGACAGTTGAAATCGTACTGCCTGCGGCAGCAACACCGATGGGCACATTATCAACCACTCGAACTTGTCCCGTGTACGCATCCTCAATGCTCACTCGGGTACTGGGTCCAAACATGGTTGCAAAGACTAGCCATGAGACTAAAACGTGTTGAAAGTTAATGCCACGACCGCCTTGCATTAAGGCCTGAACAGAGACCATCAATACCCCAATGAGCAAGCCAATGCGAACCATTGAAGTAAAGTCGCCTGTACCAGTAATCATCGCGACAGCGTTCAAGACCTGCTCTAAAAATGCCGAATCCCCGATGGAATAGATCTCCCACATGACCTATTCCCCCAGTGCCGTAGATTTAACGGTGTAATAACGCTGTTTGCGAATGGTCTGTATCACCTGGTTAAAATGCGCCAGCAATTCTTGCTCTGAGCCGTATCTTCGCTGCAACGCAGCGTACTCCTCATTGATTTGGCGACGTGCACGTTCAAGGTCTTCCGTTAATAACTTCGCATAGGCATGATCTTCCACACCGGAGGTACTTCTAGCTGCATTGAGCATGTCTTCAACCAATGCTCGGGCCATCTCAACAGCAATAAATGGCGCAGCTCTTGAAGCAAACGACCTAGCAGCCCCTTCATTTAATGCAGAAAGTGTTCGAATCATGCCGCCAATGCTCGCAGGAGCCGAGGTCATAAAAGCCTTTTCGGTGGTGCTAGCTGCCCCAGTATTTCGAGCAAACTTAAAAATAATGCCGTTACTAGAACCTGTACCAAGCAGTAAATTTTCTACCTGGGTTGATAACCCGGTTAGGGTCACGTTAGTGATTGTCGGATTCAGACAGCCGTCTTGTGTCACTGTGTCACATCGGTACATAGCGACGTTACCGCCATGAATTAGATGCTCAATAGTCACTTTATTGCCATTCAGTCTGGTCAGTTTTGGGGCTTTACCTTGACCATCAGCCGCATTAGCCAAATCACCAACAATGATCGAACCAGTCACTGACATAACCGCTTCAAGAAAACGGTCATCCCCCGATGCAAACCAGCTTGATGCCGAGTGACGTTTCAGTGCTCGCCAAACCAAGTTGCCTTTAATCGTTTTGTTCACATCAGATGCCGCGACACTTGAAGCGTTCTCATAAGGGTTCTTACCATTGGACTCACTCCAACTGGTAAAAACGTCTCCAGCCCCTTTAAGTGAGCTCAACATGCTGGCTTCTGTTTGCCCCTTCTTACCAAAAGCAGCCAAGGTATCGTTCACGACTCCCTGAGCCATTTGACAGGAATTGCCAAAATACTCGTTCAACTGCTGGATTTTCTTTTGCAGAGTCTCCATGTGCTGTGAGCATTTCTCACACATAGCGCTGAGCGCCAGTTGGAATGCATATCCCTTGGCATTTGCCGCCACAGAGCGAAGCAATTGAACGAACTGATCAGCATTAACAAATGACAAACTTCCAGCGAACATATCAATGCCGCCACAACCGGCTTGGAATGACGGTGGCACCATAGAGACGAGGTTCTCATTCATGATCCTGTTACGAACAACAACACTTCCTCCAGATATAACGCCACGTCGTTGACTCTCGAATACACCAGGCGCAGTGGTGTTGGTCATTGAACCAAACAACTGATTCATCTCCTGTTGCAAGCTTGCTTGGCTCATAGATGAAAAACCAATCGCACAGGCGATAAGCGATACTCGGAATACTTTTTTCATCGTTATAACCCTCCTTGTGCACGCAGATAGCGAACAAGAAACTCAGGGTCCTGTAATATTTTTTCGTTAAGCTCTTGCGCTGACATCGCGAGTGACACGCCGGGTTGAACAGGTCTGGTGGCATAGTAAGTTTGATCGTCAATCCAACCGGCTTGATGGGCTGCGAGAATGATTCGATTATTGAGCTCATCGAGGCTCATTGCACCTTGGCCAATCGGAGTGATGACATTAGGCGGGTCTACTAAGAAGACCGCTGGAACAGTCGTAACGGACAAGGATTGGGCTTGTCCTGAATCGACTTTGTAATGAGGAAACTCTCCACCAGGTAAAGGCAAGCCATCGACTGCAATAGCAAACACCTCGAAACCATAGTTCAAAGCCATTGATTCGATGATAGGCGCTTGAGCATGGCAGTAAGGGCAATCAGAACGATAGAAGAAGAATAAGCCAGCCCGTTTTGCTACTTCACCTAAAGCAATATCTCGTTGAGCGCCAGCTTCTCGATCCATCCGATTGGCAGCATAGGTAGCCAAGGGTCTGCGACTGATTTCATCCAAAACTGGATCGCCCATGACTACCTGCTGACTAACATCAGCAAACTGTGAGCCCTTATCCATCATGACGCGCTGGAGATACAGATAGGCTCTGACGTTCTCATTCGTCGGCTCATCAATTGCCTTGTCCATGAACGACTGCATGTGCTCACGAAACCAGGCAGCACTGAAAGGCTTTAGCCCGCTCTTACTCGACTCTGCCGCACCAGATTCCGGCTTAATAAGCTCTTCAGCCTCCGCTGGCCCAGGAATGACCTGATACCAAAACCAGCCTTCCTGACCACGCTGATAGAATGGCTCGTCACTGGCATAGGCGGGTAAGATGAATAGAAAGAAAATAATGATTGGGATGGTCACCCATAGGATAAACCAAGGTAACAAAGGCGTTCTCATTGTCAGCTCCAGAAATTTCATAGAGCTAACATGCTAAGGAACGCCGTTAAGGTGATTGGCCAGATAGATGAAGAAATCGTGTGTGTTTCTGACTAGCTGTTATGACCAGTAACAACAGCTAATTTTAACGAGCCAAATTTATGATTGGACCGCTTTGAGCGAAAAGCAGACATTTACGTCAATACAAAGAAACCATGCTCATTTCGCACTTTAATAGTGATTAAAGTGCAGCTTTTTAACTGAAATAGTAACAAAGCGTACACCTTGTAAAAAATAGGTAAATCAGGCACTGCTGTAACCATTTTTGTGGGCGACTAACATTTGATACACAATGTATTCTGAAAAATTCTTAATCAAGAACAGAAAAACCATTGCTATAAATGATAAAAGTACCTAAGTCTTTCTTTTCGTAATACCGTGCTCAAAACAAATTGTTTATCTCGGCGCAAACATGATCACTGCCATGCCTGCGAGCATTAGCACCACGCCAGCCAGATCCCAGCGGTGTGGTTGAATGCCATCTACTCCCCACAACCAGACTATTGCTATTGTTACGTATACTCCGCCATAAGCCGCGTAAACACGTCCAGCAGCCGTTGGGTGAAGCGTTAACAACCAGGCAAATAATGCCAGACTGATTGCAGCAGGTAACAGCACCCAGGCTGAAGCTCCTTTTTTCAGCCACAAGTAAGGCAAATAGCAACCGACAATTTCTGCTATTGCAGTAATGATAAATAAACCTAACGTTGTAATGACGGTCACTTCACTGCACCTTATCCGGGAATTCATCCCGACAATGTTCTTGTGTTAACTCCAGCTCTATCGTGGTATGTGCTAAATCAAACTGCTCCAATGCGTTAGCAATACGCAGCTTAATATCGGCATAATGGTTTGCAGTAAATGCCTTGCTGGCATTGGTTACCACATGTGCGGTGAGTACATGATGTTCACCATCAAGCGACCAGAGATGCAGGTGATGAATGCTGTCTAACTCATCAATTTTCAGCAAAGTATCTTGGATTTCATTTTGCAATTTGCTATCTGGCGCGGCTTGCAGAAATAAACGCGCAGTTGTGCTGAGGTTTCGTAAAACATTAACCAAAATAAATAAGGTGAAACCAATAGAAAGCAAAGGGTCAAGGATAGGCCAATCCACAAATTGCAGCACAATAGCCACAACCAAAACTGCAACCCACCCAAGAACGTCTTCAAGCAAATGCCAATTCAGCACTTTTTCATTCAGTGTATTTCCTTTGCTCAAGCGGTAAGCGGCAAAGCCATTGACTGCAACACCCAGCACAGCTAAAGCCAGCATTCCCTCTGTCACTGGCATTACCGGGTTAGCCAGCCGCGGTATTGCCTCAGTCAGTACCCAAACCGATCCGGCAATCAATACCAAGCCGTTAATTAAGGCGCCAAACAATGACAATCTGCGGTAGCCGTAAGTAAATTGTCGGTTTGCAGACTTTCGGCCAAGCCGGTTCAACAGCCATGCACTGCCAATAGATAAGCTATCACCCAGGTCATGCACTGCATCTGCCATAATTGCTGTGCTGTTGGTTAACCAACCGCCGATAAACTCAATTAGGGTAAAACCCACATTAAGAAAAAAGCCATAGCGATCCGGTTGTCGCTGTCGTCTTTGATATATGAATGGTTGTGCTGGTGCATTAAGACTCACCTATTTATTGCTGATAACAACTTAGTTGGTTTGACTAACGGCTTCATTCAATTGTTTTAAAATACCACAGTGCTCTACCGTGCGCTTCGAGTTGCAGCTAAGACGTAAAGCCTTTAGTTGTTTATTAAGCTGCGTTAAATCCGCTATGCGACGTTCTACCTGCTCGATATGCTGTTCAATCATCTGATTAACATCATCACACTGCGACATTGGCGAGTCATTCAAACTCAGTAACTGACGAATTTCTGCCAAACTCAGATCTAAACTCCGGCAGTGTTTAATAAATAGCAACCGCTCGATATCAGCGTGATCGTAGAGGCGGAAATTACCATCGCTACGTAGTTTCGCCGCAAGAAGCTGCTCCTTTTCATAGTGACGGATGGTTTGCACAGAACAGCCAGAGATTTTTGCCAGCTCTCCAATCTTGATCATCTCGATACTGCCTATTGACTCTATAGTAACTACAGAGTTTAAACTAGGTTTCATATCAACCCAAGGTTTATCGGTTATGAATGCAAAATGCTGTTCCAATGATAAGTGTAGCGAAACGGGCAACAGTGAAAATAGCGCCGTTGATGCACCTGATAAGCATGCAAAATATGCCTACCTTAGTGAATTTAGGGTGCCTAAAATGGACTGCCCTGCCGAAGAGCGTTTGATCCGTATGGCGCTGGAAACAGTTGAGCCCGGTGTTCTGTTACAGTTTGATATCCGACAAAGGCAGGTTCGCGTTTTTCACACGGTGAATGCCAATGAAATTACAACAAAAATGCACAGCTTAGGGCTGGGCGCATCGCTGACAAAGACCGGGCCGGTGAAACCCGAAGAGGTAACGCAGGCCAGACAATCCACAGAATCAGGTTCGCTGCGTGAGGAGTTAATTTTAAAATGGTTGCTGGGCATTAACGCGGTGATGTTTGCAGTAGAGTTTGTGACCGGTTGGCTGGCTCAATCAACCGGGTTAATAGCCGACTCTTTGGATATGTTTGCCGATGCAGCGGTATACGGGGTTGCGCTATACGCAGTCGGGCGTAGTAGCAAGGTTCAATTAAACGCCGCACAGCTTGCCGGCTGGCTGCAATTAATTTTAGCTTTTGGGGTGATCAGTGAGGTGATACGGCGCTACCTGTTTGGTAACGAGCCAGTGTCGACGTTGATGTTAATTATGGGCGCTATTGCTTTGGTTGCTAATGTGATCTGTCTTTCGTTAATTCATCAACAAAAAGAAAGCGGCGCGCATATGAAAGCCAGTTGGATTTTCTCTGCAAATGACGTTATCGCAAATGCTGGGGTGATTTTGGCCGGATTATTAGTCACCTGGACCGGGTCACGCTATCCGGATCTGGTAATAGGGTTCATCATTGGATTAGTTGTACTCAATGGTGCGCGCAGGATTTTACAGCTAAAAGCGTAAG
The DNA here is from genome assembly GCF_012726345.1 of Marinomonas sp. UCMA 3892. Lineage (GTDB taxonomy): Bacteria > Pseudomonadota > Gammaproteobacteria > Pseudomonadales > Marinomonadaceae > Marinomonas. The sequence continues at coordinate 20,958 of NZ_PTXN01000016.1, read as the reverse complement.
TCGCAATAGCGCTACCATAGCGCTAACTTACTGAGGGATTTATGTTAGGTCGTACATCAGGCTTATTATTACTGTTGCTGATTATGCTGAATCATGCCGTGATGGCCTGTGATGCGTTAGTTATGCATTTGCCTGATCATGCCCATGCCTACACTGACCTGCAACATGAACACTGCCACTCAGATACCCTTTTCGACGTAAGCAGTGAGCAAGTCACTGCACATAACGTTGCACATAACTCTGAGCATGATGCCGACGAACACAGTAATCATGCTCATGTGACCTGCTATATCGCTTTTTTTCAGGGCATGGAACTGCTTAACTTCCGTGACAGTGTTATAGCCGCTACCCAACCAGGGTTAAACCTCATTAGCTATCCCCCACCGGTGCCGCCGCCAAATATCTGATCCTGCTTGTTTATCTTTTTTTATTAACGATTAACTTTCAGGAGCATACCCATGCGTATGACACTAATGCTGCCAGCAATACTGGCGGCGGTATTTTGCGCGCTTCCGCTACGTGCAGAGCCGCAAGCACTGACATTACAACAGGCAATAGATAAAACGCTGCAACACAACCCTCAGCTGCATCAGTTTAAATTTACGCAACAGCGTCTGTTTGCAGAGCGTGATTTGCAAAGCCTTAAACCCGGTTATCAACTCGGTGTAGAGCTTGAGAATGTTGCGGGCACCGGAGAGGCCAGAGGGCTGGCCGGTGCTGAGCTGACAATCGCCTTATCTTCCGTGATAGAGCTGGATAATAAAGCTCAATGGCGCGCTGCGGTAGTAGACGCCAGGCTCAATACTCTTGAATGGCAGCAACAGGCGCAAACCCTGGATGTGCTGGCAGAGCTTACCCGCAATTATATTAATCTATTGGCCAGCCAGCAGGAATTGACACTGACAGAAGAGGCCGTAGCGCTCTCAGAAGCCCTGCTGCAAAGCGCTGAAAAACGTGCTGCCAGCGGTGCCTTGTCAGATGCTGAAATCATGCGGGCAAAGGCGCAACTGGCGCAGGTTCAGATCGGGCGGGACGCCCTGTTGCAGCGCATTGAGCGGCAAAAAATAGCCATAGCACGTTTTTGGGGTGATACCAGCGCCAACTTTAACGTTGTGGCAGGTAACTTGTTTGCTTTTGGCCAAAGCCGCCCTTTTGCTGAGCTGTATCAGCGGCTGCAACAATCGCCGGCGTTAACCATTTTTGCCTCTGAACGTCGGTTAAAAGACGCTGAAGTGCGACTGGCACAAAGCCAGAATCGCGCCGATCTGAGTTGGCAGGTAGGGGTAAGACGCTATCAGGCCAGTGATGATACAGGCCTTACCTTTGGTATCTCAGTGCCGTTATTTGCTGAACGTCGCAATAGTGCAGCCATCGAAGCTGCGCTGGCAGAGCGAAACAATGTCGAGTATCGACAGCAGGATAGCTTACTGATCCTGCATGAACGCTTGTTTGATGCGTACTCGCAACGACAGCAATTTATTACCAGTCACCAACAGTTGGCGCAGTACGTGATCCCCAACCTGGAACAAGCGCTGGATCTTACGCGTGATGCATACCAGCGCGGGCGCTCAAATTATCAGGATTGGCTTAATGCCCAGCAAGAATTGTTGCAGGCAAAAAGACACTTACTGGAAACCGCCACTGCGGTGCTATTGAGCCAGGCGACGATTGAACAGCTTACCGCCGAGCCGGTAACGCAGTAACTGACAAGATTATTGCCCCGCTGCCGCACTTAATTAACTGTGCGACGTGGCAAACAGAACATACAGGAAGATAGCATTATGAAACCACATGTAACACTGGCAATGTTTATTGCAGCCTGGCTGATGCCGATGCATGTAATGGCCGCCAATGAGCAAGAACAAGCTCACGTCCATGCCAAAGAACAAGCGGTAAAGCCGCAATCTGACACTAAGAAAAATGAAGAGCACAAAAAACATGAAGAACACAATGAGCATGAAGGGCACGACGAAAACGACGAGCATGAACACAACGAAACCCTAAGCAGCCGCATTAGTGATGATATGGCTACGGCAGTTAATATTGTCACAGACCGTGCTGACAGCCAGCGATTACGCCAACATCAGGTTGTTTATGGCAAGCTTAGCGCTGATCCAAACCGCATCAGCCATGTTAATGCCCGTTTTCCCGGTATTCTTACCTCGGTGAAATTCTCGCTGGGTGACAGCGTAAAAGCAGGCGATGTACTGGCCGTTGTCGAGTCAAATGAGAGCTTAAATACCTATACCATTAAAGCGCCAATTGACGGCGTTATTATTCAGCGCAGCGCCAATGTTGGTGAAGTCGCACAGCAGCAGACGCTGTTTAGCATTGCTGATTTTGGCGGCCTGTGGGCAGATTTTCGCCTGTACCCGTCACAACAAGATGCTGTCGCGACAGGACAAAAAGTGGTCATTATGGCCGCTGAAACTGAGATTAACGGCGTAATTGCGCATATCATCCCATCATTAACCCAGCCCTATCAACTGGCCAGAGTTAAGCTGGATAACCGTGACGGTAAACTGTCGTCCGGGCAATTGATCGAAGGTGCTGTGATAAGCGGTGAATTCAACGTTGAGCTTGCCGTTAAAAAATCGGCCATTCAAATACTGGACAATAAAAGCGGTGTCTTCGTGAAAAATAATAGCGAATATGTCTTTTCCCCATTGCAGCTTGGCCGTAGCGACATGGATTATGTCGAAGTGATTGCCGGTTTAAAGCCCGGCCAGTTGTATGTCACTACAAACAGCTATCTGTTAAAAGCGGATATTGAAAAATCTGAAGCCGAGCATGATCATTAAGGGGGCACTATGATTGAATCCATGTTGCGCCTGGCTATTGCGAGGCGGTATCTATTTTTAATGCTGACACTGTTGATTATTGCCATTGGTAGCTGGAGCTACCAACAGTTACCGATTGATGCAGTGCCGGATATTACTAACGTTCAGGTACAAATAAACACGGCGGCACCGGGTTATTCGCCACTTGAAGCAGAGCAGCGTATTACCTATCCGGTAGAAACTGCCCTGTATGGCTTACCCAATTTAAGTTATACCCGCTCATTGTCACGCTATGGCTTGTCACAGGTAACGGTGGTGTTTGAAGAAGGCACGGACATCTACTTTGCCCGCAATTTAATCAACACCCGGTTAAGCGCTATCAAGGATATGTTGCCTGAGGGCATAGAGCCTGAAATGGGCCCTATTTCAACCGGTCTTGGTGAAATCTTTATGTATACGGTGCAGGCCAAGCCGGGCGCGCTGCAACAAAATGGTTCACCTTACGATGCCATGGCACTGCGGGAAATCCAGGACTGGATAATAAAACCTCAGCTGGCACAGGTTAAAGGTGTGGTGGAGGTAAACAGTATTGGTGGCTACAACAAGCAATACCATGTGTTACCCGACCCACTGAAACTGCTTAATTATGGCCTGAGTATTAAGGATGTTGAACTGGCCCTGCAAGCCAACAATGACAACCGGGGTGCCGGTTATATTGAACGTGAGGGCATGCAACTGCTGGTACGCTCGCCCGGTCAGTTAACCTCTCTGGATGACATTGCTAATGTCATTATTACGCAATACGACACAATACCGGTAAAGCTGAGTGACGTTGCCGATGTTGCCATTGGCAAAGAGCTGCGAACCGGTGCGGCAACTCAGGATGGTAAAGAAGCTGTGCTGGGTACAGCCATGATGTTAATTGATGAAAACTCACGCACAGTGGCACGCGATGTCGCGCAAAAGCTGGAGCAGATCAAAAGCTCTCTGCCAGAGGGTATTATTGCTGAAGCCGTATATGATCGCACCACCTTAGTGGATAAAGCCATTGCAACCGTCAGTAAAAACCTGCTGGAAGGCGCATTACTGGTGATCGTAGTGTTGTTTATCCTGCTGGGCAACCTGCGGGCGGCGTTAATCACTGCGGCGGTGATCCCGCTATCAATGCTGATGACCATTACCGGCATGGTACAAGCCGGCGTTTCTGCCAACCTGATGAGCCTGGGTGCGCTGGATTTTGGCTTAATTGTTGATGGTACGGTGATTATTGTCGAGAATGCGGTTCGCCGCCTGGCGCAGGCACAGCACAACGGCCGTATCCAACCGCTAAAAGAGCGCTTAAATACGGTGTATCTGGCAACTGCAGAGGTTATCCGGCCCAGTTTGTTCGGTGTGGCCATTATTACTATCGTGTATATTCCTATTTTTTCGCTGACCGGTGTCGAAGGTAAAATGTTTCATCCTATGGCAGCGACTGTGGTGATGGCCCTGTTATCCGCTATGGTGTTGTCGCTGACCATTGTGCCTGCCGCTGTGGCGGTGTTCTTAAATGGTAAAATCAGTGAAAAAGAAAGTGCGGTCATAAGAGGCGCTAAAACCCTGTACGCACCGCTATTAGCGCTGGCACTCAAATTTCGCTGGCTGGTGATTGGTTTGGCCAGTGCTCTGGTTGGTGTGTGTCTGTGGTTGGCGACCACGTTGGGGGCAGAGTTTGTGCCTCAGCTTGATGAGGGCGATATCGCTTTACACGCCATGCGTATTCCGGGCACCGGCTTAGAACAAGCCGTTGCAATGCAGGAAATTCTGGAGCAGAAGATCAAAACCTTTGCTGAGGTTGATAAAGTGTTTGCCAGAATTGGTACCCCAGAAGTGGCGACCGATCCGATGCCACCCAATGTGGCTGACAACTTTGTGATATTAAAACCGCGCAGTGAATGGCCCAATCCGGATAAAACCAAAGCCCAATTGGTCGCTGAAATGGAGGCTGCTTTGGCGACATTGCCGGGCAATAACTATGAATTTACCCAACCTATTCAGATGCGTTTTAATGAACTGATTTCCGGTGTACGAGCTGATCTGGCTATTAAGGTATTTGGCGATGATTTAGATCAGATGGTTACAAGCGCTAATCAAATTCTGCAAGCCGTCAACAAGGTGCAAGGTGCTGCGGATACTAAAGTGGAACAAGTCACTGGTTTGCCAACCTTGTCGGTGATCCCCAACCGAACTGCGCTTGCCCGTTACGGCTTAAATGTGGTTGAACTACAGGACTGGGTATCAGCGGCAATTGGAGGTACGTCGGCCGGTATTCTGTATGAAGGTGACAGACGCTTTGAGCTGATTGTGCGCTTGCCGGAAACCCTGCGTCGCGATCTGGACAAACTGGCGGTGTTGCCGGTGCCATTACCAAATGGGGACTTTGTACCGTTACAGGAAGTGGCTACCTTAGATGTGTCGCCTGCGCCGGCGCAAATTAGTCGTGAAAATGGCAAACGCCGGGTAGTGGTAACCGCGAATGTGCGCGGGCGAGACCTTGGTAGTTTTGTAGAAGAGGTAAAGGCCCAAATCAACCGTGACGTTAGATTACCAGCCGGTTACTGGCTGGACTATGGTGGTACTTTTGAGCAGCTGGAGTCCGCCAGTCAGCGCCTTAGCATTGTGGTGCCTGTTACGTTGCTGCTGATTTTAGGTATTCTGGTGATGGCTTTTGCGTCATTTAAAGATGCGTTGATTATCTTCAGCGGTGTGCCGTTGGCGCTCACCGGTGGTGTGTTGGCCTTGTATTTGAGGGGTATGCCTTTATCAATCTCTGCTGGCATTGGCTTTATCGCCTTATCAGGCGTAGCGGTGTTGAACGGTCTGGTGATGCTGAGCTTTATTCGCGATCTCTGGCGTGAGAAAGGTGACTTGCTGTTAGCGATAACGGAAGGCGCGCTTACCCGGTTGCGCCCTGTGCTAATGACCGCTTTGGTCGCGAGCCTCGGTTTTGTGCCGATGGCGATTAATATTGGCACCGGTGCTGAAGTGCAGCGCCCGCTGGCGACAGTGGTGATTGGCGGTATTATTTCGTCAACCTTGCTGACATTGTTGGTATTGCCCGTGTTATATCATTGGGTGCACAAAAACGATAACCGCAAACAGCAAACGGAATAATCATTAACCTGCTTCGCTGCAGCATTGGGCTGCAGCGAAGAACGTTTTGGCAATAGTATGGGTGTTTATGCTAATACGATTAAAACGATAACCGCGTAAATAGTCAGGCGTATTAAGACGTCCCGCCAAATGGGGCTGTCAGCTAGCAAGGGTTGCAAGTCAGCTGGCAAGGGCACTGGCTTTAAAGCAGAGATATTCGCGCCTCCAGGATTTCCCCTTGGAACCCAACCAAATATAAAACCCGGAACCGTTGCTATCAAACGGACGATCTGACCAATAACCTCGCGATTATCATTGCGTTTAAGCCCAATTCGTAACATCTGCCAGTGCGTCGCTATGTGCGGTATAAAATATCTCTGCCCTAAAATATGCGCTCTTTCAAGAGACTTAAACGCATTGTCTAAATCATTGACTTGTTCAGCCTCCATGGCTGAGCGCATACTGATTTGGTACTCATGTTTAATTTTTTTATTCATTTACTATCACTAAGATAATGAGTCTGCGAAAGAAAAGAGCAATCCTCGATCGCTAAATAAGAGACGCGAAGCATATCACTGATTATTAAATTAAAGCTTAACTTAAGTGTACTCTTTAGAGACTACATACATTAGATAATGATAAGACATAGATTCTATTCTGCACTTTAATGTGCATTAAAGTACAGTTCTTTAACTGGAACAGCAACAAACTGCATACCTTGTCACTAACATAGTTAATTTAGATACTGCTTTCACTATTCTAGTAAATATTAGCAATATGTAAAAAAACTTGAGTTGTGATTGATTAAAATAGTGATGTCCGCTTTTGGCACATAAGTAATATTCATAAAGTGCGAATACTACATTAGCTCACTTAACTGCAAAAACCGTAACCAAAGTTTTAATTGAGCCACTTGGAACCATAACAAAGTACATCTTGCTCCCCATGTATTGCCAGAACTCGGCCTCTTGTGCATATTTTTTTGCTTTTTGGATAGTGACGCTTTCTGGTAACTGGGCTTTAGTTAGCGCAGAACATAGCAGCTTTGAGCACAAAGCCTTCCAAGGATGCTTAGGTACACCGTCTGAAAGCCGTTCCACAAACCGTTCCTGTGCATGACGAGTCACCACGACAGGCCCAATACTTGGCACATTGATGACCTCATCGATTTCTCTCACGGTAGCATTATCGACGCAGTATTCTTCGAAGGAATGGGAGAGCCATTCTTCCCGTTTTTCTACCGATATCTGTGCTTCTTGGTAGCGGGTGAGCAAGAACCTAGTCAGGCTGTAAAGTGAATGCTGAGTTGAGCGTTGTTTCTGTAACTTTTTGATGGCTCCTTTACTGACCCGGATTTGAAGCCCATTACCGCTTCGGTTACTCCCCATCACCTCTTTCACTGACAGTAGGTGATGAATAGCATAAACCTCAGCTGCAATTGGCTTTTGCTGCTCAGGTAGCTTGTCGTATTGCTCACCTAAATCGACCTTTAGCTCACCACCTCTTCGAAGGCCGGTCTTCCAGTAAACCGTAAACTCACCATCAATCTGCTTTGTTAACAGGGTTAATACCATCATATTTGTTTCTCCTATTGGTTATCTATTTTTCATTCTCCATGTTTTTTCAAATATGCAAGGCGCAAAAAAAGGGGCCGAAGCCCCTTGGATCAGATATGAACTTTCGGAAAGCCCATGGCACCGTAAACATTCAGCACATCATTCCAATCCCAACTTTTCACGCCGAGTGACGTTGGTATCGGAGGGATCAACATTTGTGTCAGAATGCCTTTTTGCCAGGCTTTTTTCTTGAGTTCATTCGCTGCATTCAGGCCGGTCTCAGATAGATCATGATCTGCCCAGATGTACAGCATTTTCACATTACTTGGTGGTTCAAACCTAGCAAGTAGCGTTGCATTCACAACCGACCAACATGTTTGTCCCGTTGCTCTGGTAACAGCTAAAGCCGTTTCGATACCTTCAGAAACACCTAGTACCTCACCAGGCTCACCAATCGGAATGGCACCGCCAGTGATTGTTCTGTCACTTGGTATCGGCATCATCTTTTTAGGCTTTTCAACCGGCGCTTTGAATCCATCTTCACTTAGGTAGATCCGATGGAACGTGGCCGAACGCCCTTGCTGCGTAACGATTTTACCTAGCAGCGCTGGGTAGCTATCGATCAACAGACCATCTTCATCATGGTAAGGCAAGCTTGGATGAAACCTCAGCACCGAATCCCATTCAGGACGAAGCCGGGTAACAATGCCACGACGACGCAAGTAGTTCCAAACTGGTTGCGCACGAGTATCTGCAAGAGATAACGTTTCTCCCCAGGTTTGATTCAAGCGATGGATAATCGCTTTGTCCTCTTCCTGCTTTTTAGCCTTCCAATCAACAGCGTTACTCGGTATTGGCCGAGTAGGCGCTTGTATTTGTCCGGGTTGAATACCTAGAACTTGGCCGATTGCTTCAATAGACTGAGCAAAGTTCCATCCATTAATCCAAGACAACAGTTCAAAGCCATCATGAAAGATACCGCAGGTGTTACAAACGCCACCTCCGGTATATTCAGCATCTTTGAACAGCCTAAAGCCATCACGACCGCCATGAACAGGACAAGCCACATGACGGCCTTTTCGAGCAATAGCGGCATCAAGTTCTGGCGCCAACGCCGCCAGTATTTGAAGCCATTGGCCATTAAGATATGGCCTTACTGTTTCAATTTGTAAAGGTAACGCCATATAACCTCCTTAAGTAAAATGCCGACTCCTACCACAGGTGGTAAAAGTCAGCTTGGGTCCTGCATTGAGCCGTTTGGTTAATGCAGGAACGTTAGTCAAGCTGGATACCATGTCGTCTTAATAGCCACATGATGGAATCACGAAGCACATCAGGATCGACAACCGCAGCCATAGCGCAAACACGAAAGCAAAATGGCGCTAATTCGTCATTTTGAATCCACGACAACACATCCTTTCGCAATCGAGTACTGACACGACCGTCTAGCAATACACGGATCGCATCCAATAGAATGCCTTCGCGTAACTGCCAGATTTCCGTGTCAGACCAAGTGACAGGGGCATCATCAAACTCAAATAGAAATTCGAGCTGTGCTGATGTGTGCTGATGGGACTGCTTTTGTGATGTAGGAGAATGGGCAATACGCCCATTCATTACAGATAACCGCGTTCGGCAAGCGAAACGCAGCCCTCGGATGCGACCACGACATGGTCAAGCGTTCGAATATCAACAAGTGACAAGGCGTCACGAAGTCGATGAGTGATGCGTTTATCAGATTCACTGGGTTCAGGATCACCCGATGGATGGTTATGAACCAATATCACTGCTGCTACATTAAGTTCTAGCGCTCGCTTTGTTACTTCCCTTGGATACACGCTCGCTGCATCTAAAGTGCCTTTGAACAGCTCTTCAAATCGAATAACGCGATGCTTTGTATCAAGAAACAGCACGCCAAAGACTTCGTGCTCATACTCGTGCATCAGTGTTTGCAGGTATGAGAACGCCGACGATGGCTGTTCAATTTTTCGACCTTTACTCAATCGACCACGGGCAAGCTTGAGCGCCATATCTAAGATATCCGCTTCAGTCACTTGCTCAGGAACGATGTAAGTACCGGTTTCTTCGCCAGCTAAGAACTTTTTGTTTTTCATAGGAGTCTCCAAAAAAAAGCGGAGACGAACCCATGCCCTGACGGGGACGGAATCGTCCCCGCAGGGTGGTAAAGTTGATGTGGTTACTGAATTAACAGTTGTTGTGTTACTTCGAATAACTCACGCTTCAGATCTTTGACATCGTTAATCACAATGCTTTGAGGAAAGAATTTCTCAACACTGCGTGTTTGAATCCCTATTCCCAGAAGCTCAAAGCCACTTCGTCTGCACCGGTCAACAATGTCATGCGTGGCAGCCCAATCATCTGGGTCACCATCCGTTAGCACTATCATTAGCTTTCGCTTCTGTTTTTGCGCTAACAAACTGTTTGCCGCAAACCACATCGCTTGTGCCATAGGCGTACAACCTCGTGGTTTTTGGTCAAAACAGGCGGCCCGATGTCGAACCGATTGCTTGGGCAATAACGCGATAGAAACTTCCTGATGAATACCAGGAAAATAACTGACCGCAGGTACAACACCCGGTATGCCTTCCAGTGCCATGGCCAAAGCCAAAGCAGCTTCATTGGCAACATGAAAGTACTTTCGATTACCTTCGCCAATGGGCTTACCCATTGAGCCCGATATATCGACAAGCAAGTGCACAGCAGCATTGGGCGCAATGCGAGGTTGCCTTTGAATAAACAATCTCGACTCACCTGCTTGTGAAGCGGCAAGACGATGAGTTGCAACTCGAAGACCGTGCCGTTTGGCATGATTCCGATTATCCTGACTGGACTGAACCATGCCCCTAAGTCGGGCTCGAATTTGAGCCGACTCAGACGCCGATAAGGTCAAGATGGCCTCATCACCCAACATAGCTTGCTCTGCTTGGGGCAAACTGAGAGGTGTGACGCCCTGATGTCCTTCAGCTTGTTCCGACAACACTTCTGCCACTTGGGCAAAGGTATCGGGTTCAAACTGAGCGGCACTGGCCTCTAAGGCTTGTCGCAAATTGTCAGCTTGATCAGAGTTATCTGAATCCCCCGTTTCAGCAACATCCGCCGTTGCAGACGAGTCTGTTTCAGGGATTTGACTGTCACTACTGTTATTGCTGTCATTACTCGCATCTTGTCCAATGTCATTACCGCTATCAGCATCCGACTCATCCTGTGGTGGACGAGATTCGTCTTCCAACATGGCAACGATGGCATCGACAAGTTTTAGCACTTCACCTGTAGATGCCAGGCTAGGCACTGCTGTAAGCATGGCGCTTAACCGGCTCATCGCTGCGGCAGGAAAGAGTTGTCTCACTCTTTCATCAACCGCTTGATACAGAGGTGTCAGCGCTTTCTGACCCAGAAAATGGCATCTCAAGCGGAACAACAACCAGGCTTGCAAGTTAGATGCAGGATCAAGCTGTTCAGGTACACTCATTTGCTGTGTGTCCACCATGTACTCAATCACTTGCGAAATACTGCGCCGGGTTCCGGGGTAATCCTTTGCCAATTCGTTTTCAATGCGAACGTCCTCAATGATATTGAGAAGTGCCTTACGGATCGGCTTGGACGACGCCTTCTGCACCATGTCAAAATTGGTATGCCGAATATGCGCCGCTTCATGAGCCAGATAACCCCAAGCTATCTGTTGATAGTGTGGGTCGTCTGGGTTTGCTGTTGGGATCACAATCCGCTCACCATCGGTAAACGCATCTTGTCCTTGAATAAGCACCTTCACACCAAACTTTTCGCCATAAGCGGCGGCAACGATTGGCAGTGCGTTTTTTAATGGATGATTCATGGGAGTCTCCTAATCATTAGGGGGAATACTCCCTCAGCGGGAGCGTTTCCCCGCTGGGAATATGGATGTTTAAACCTGTGCTTTTAGCTTATCCAGGTCGTATTTTTGACCTAACCAAGCCACCAATTGAGCTGGACTCTCGTGCTGCTCAAATGACGTTTTAAGCTGGTCTAAACTCAGGATGTCATCCAATGTCAGACCGTACTGATCTTGTAACTGAGTAGACACCTCGTGTTGATATTGCAGCCAGGCCCGCTCAAAAGCGGTTTGCTGCAATGCCATGTTTGGAACAAATACCATGGCCGTTACCCAAGCTCCTTGTGCGTCCACATCTGCGATCAAAACAGGATTCTTGGGGATCACGACACTATGTGTTGAGTACGACCGTTGTACTAACGTTCGACAACACGCCACTTCTGGTATCGATTCACTTTCAACCGCATCAGTCACACCACGAAAATGTGCTTCAAACTGGTTCAGTTGGCTGGGGTTATGGATGCTTGATTGCATAATTTCCTCTTACATAGTTCAGAGGACATGCGCCCTTAAGGGCAACATGCCCTCAAGGACGTTAGAAATAAAATGAGTTTGGTACAGTCGAACCAATGTTTGGTCTGACGGTTGGTTGTGGTATTGCACGTAAGTTATCAGCCTGAGCAGAAACTGGCTGCGCGGGTTTAGGTTCAGGTTTGGGCATCAGTTGTCTGATATCCAATTGACCTTCACCGTGCATTCTCATCTTGTCTGGATCAGACAAAATTAAAATGGTCGCCATCAGTTCGTGATAGAGATTGTCTGTCACAGGGCCGGTCTTCGGCAGACGAACAAATAAATTGTCCATCGCTTCAACCATCGGCTGAACTCGATGATCCAGGAATGACAAACCATCCAACTTGTCTCTTAACCGCTTCAGAGGATTAAGGGCTCGCTGACTGATTTGATTCTTTCCTGCAACGGAACGCTCAAACAGTTCATTGGCATCACGAGCCACTTCCCTAAAGAGGGTGTGTCCCATACCATTGACCTTGTCATCTAAGCCACCAGCTTGTTCAGCTGGTTGCATTCGATAGATGGCATAATCGAACTGAAGTCGTTGTTCCACGTCTTCGATGGGTGACAGCGCACGCCGGATTGCATCTGCAAATTCCGGGTGTTTTGCAACCCAGTCAAACGTCACCTGATCATAGTTGTCCAAGAACAACTGCTTGCACTGCGCAAACTCCTGACCGATCCGGTCAAGCTCTGGAACAATCTGATCAATTCGGTCTTCAGGGACGGCATAGCCACCTAAAAACCGCACACCGACTTGCTCACACAAGCGCTGCGCTTCTTTCTTAAGCCTTTCAAAGTTCGCCAATGCCTCAGGGTCGCAAATTTTTTTACTCCCTAAGCTGGCAACATCCTTCGGTGGAAGTTGGCTGCCATTGGCTAGTCTGAAATCTTCAGGCCTTAGTTTTTTTCTACCGCTCCAGATGGAACAGTCGATGTGACAAATCAAAAGTTTGTCGAGGGTTTGAATACTCATAGTGCATCCTCATGCGAGATGGGGACGCACCACTCCCAACAGGAGCAATGGCCCCCCGTTTGGGTGGTAGTAGTTGACGCGCTAATGGCAATATCACTATCAGAAATAGTAATTTTGCGAATCAGGCGACGATTGGTTGAGATCGATTTTCGCAGGCATTAAGTCCAGTGCTTCAGCTATCGGGCGAACCCGCTCTAAATCACTGCCTAAAAGCCTCAATACATCTTTTTCCAACTTCAGTTGGTCGGATACTTCTATCCCCTCAGGACTCGCTACTGTGAGCGAACACAGTGGTGGTAATTGACGCTTAAAGGCCAGTAACAGCAACAACGGCCACGGGCCATCATCAGTGTTAACAATGCCAGCGCCTTCACCTGACACAATGCTGATTTGATTGGTACTAGGTAATCCGCTTTTGCAAAACCCTAATGACCATTCTCCAATCCTGACCTGGTTATCATCAATAACAGCCAAGCCATAGGCTTCAAGCAGCTTTGCCATATCGAATAACGCTTTTTGCGCCAGCGAGATTTGGCCATTGACGTCCTTGCGAGTACGAAACTCCCAACTGACGTTATTGGCGCACGCGACGCTATCAAGCGCATTTGAGAGTTCAAATGGCCGCCCTTGATGATCAATGCCGACTTGTCCAACAAATCGATAACCCTTGTTGATTTTCTCATTGATTCTTCGGTCTGCTTCTGCGTTAGGATCAGTCGAGTCAATCAATCGCTGCTGCGACAATTGACCAGCTTTTCCAAACCGGACTTCAATCTCCTGGGTATTTGATCCAACGTAAATGGCCCATTCTTTGGCTGTCCCATCAGAATGACTGTAACGGTAAAGAGCAAAGCACTTTTCCATCATCAATCCTCCCAGTGGTCACCGAAGACATCAGCGGCAATACGGTGAATGGCTTCACGTTGCTCCAACTCAGCACGAGCCGTCAAAGACCGAACCAGTGCATACTCCACTGCGTTAGGAGCGCCTTTAAAAGCAAGTGTTAACTTTGCCCAGCGCACCAAGGTCCGAGTGGACATGGTGATACTAAGCTCAGCGCCGCCATCCGCGCCCCCAATAAATAGACGGCGAATGTCACCAGCCACTTTCACCATTTTTTGGCGAAAGACTTCTGGCAAGCCCGGCGCAACGTTCTCCAGAATGGCTTCCTCTACAGAAGGCTCTGCATAGGTCGCTTCGATGATTCTAAAGCGATCAAGAAAAGCCAAATTCTGTTGAAGCACGCCTTGATACAAGCCCGTTTGGTCACCGCTGCCCGCACTGTTGCCGGTAGCGATAAAACGAAACTTGTTATGTGGCATGATGATCTCACCGCCATTTTGTGCGATGACCAACGGGGCACCTTCCAAAATGTCATTCAGCCCAGCCAGTTCAGCAGGCTCAGCAAGATCCATTTCATTAATGATCAGTAAATGGCCATGCTTTACAGCCAGTGCCAGCGGTCCATACACAAAGGTCATGTTGCCATTAACCAGCGTGTGGTGACCGATAAGATCGGACAACTCCAATCGACCGTGCGCAGTAATTTGCTGAACAGGCCAATTCAATCGAGAAGCAACTTGGCAAATTAGCGAGGTCTTACCGCATCCCGTGGGGCCTGTAATATACAAACCGTCACCGTCTGGGTGAGACAAGAACGCCAATACGTCACGTAAGTCTTCTTTTCTAAAAACATACTCGTCCTTGCGAACGGGAATGTTTGGATGGGTAGTGTCGGCACCATATCCTTCCAGAACGAAAGCATCAGGAGCCGGGACATTAAACGCTTGATTCACTTGAACCAAAAATGGGGATTGTTCTGTCATGGTAAACCTCATTAGTTTTAACGAGGCCCCATGCCCCAACAGGGAATGAAGTCCCCGTCGGGTGGTGTGTTGATTGTGGTATGGCTGTGTATGTAAGAGTTCAGCTCGCTCTATCATTCGTACCCAGCATTGGCTACGAGTGAAACTGCTTTCTGATGCACTCGATGTAAGCGCATGAGAAAGGAGCCGAAATCGGCTCCAAGTGAACGTTAAAAGTAAAATGAGCTCGGCGAGTCACCTGGCAGAACCAAGTTATCTTGCTCAAGACTGATTTTGATTGGTGTTTCAACGGGCTGCTCTGGCTTATTGGTGCTAATGCGCAACCGCTCTTGTGGCGCTTTTCGGTAAGCGGCTAAAACCTGTTCATCCAGCTCGCCTAACTTATCGGTGGCCAATTGCTTATAGTCCACCGTGCCCGCCATCATGTAGCGGCTGAGTTTGACCCCAGCATAGTCGGCATGAGCGTAGTTACCCATCATGGCGACCAATTTTGACTGGGCGTCTCGCATTTCCTCTTTCAAAGATTTAATGTGATTTTCCAGTCGGACAACTTCGGAATGTGCTGAGCAATACTGCCGAGACAGCGATGTCCAGCGGTATTGGGCTTCACCCTTGGGAACAAAACAATCTTGTTCAGGGCATTTTGACGGTTCTTTTTTGGTCTGTACTAACTCCCAAAACTGAAGCGCTGTTTCTTGCAATTCAGTTAAGAACGCCGCGTCTCGTTGTATTTCAAACTCAATCAGTTGATCCTCAAAATAGAATACCAACCAACCACGCGTGCTATTGGCGACCAGTATTTGATGCTGTACTTGCACCCAATACAACTGGTACGCCTCGCTTTGTTCTCTGTGAGCTTGCACATCCTCAAAAACTGACTGGCAAGGACATTTCAGTTCAACGGGTTCGCCCGCATCGTTGATGCCATCAAAGCTGGCTCGAAAGATTGCGTTATGATCAGCTTCAGCACATAACGGCAGAAGAAAGTCATTATGCGCATTCTCAAATGCTCGCCTTGCTTGAGGCTCCAACCGTATACCGCGAAGCACATTAGGATTATTTGACAGGTCTTCCGGTAATACGAATCCGGTTTTTTCTGCCCATAATCGCCAAGGTGTTTTGTAGGGTGAACGCCCCATAATAATTGGGGCTTCAGATGCCGTAACCCCTGCAATGCGCCACTGGTGCCATGCAGGAGTACGTTGTGATAGGTCGATAACCTTCATATTGCCTCCTTTGAGGGGAGACTCCCCCGAAGGAGAGAACTCCCCTTCAGGGTTAAGTGGTTACTTTGCAGCTTGCGCTAACGCTGTTTGGTGCTGAACAACACTTGCTTGAACCGAATCAATTGCCGCTTTACCGGCTTGAATCGAACCTAAGACAAGGGCAACAACCAATACCAAGCGAAAAAATGAGGCTGATTTAGTCATGGAAGATCTCCAAAAAAAAGACGAGACCTTCCCCCTGACGGGAGAAAAATCCCGCCAGGGTTAGTAAAATGAATGCGTGGCGCTAAGAAGCTAAAGGCTGTGTGAGCGCTTTGGCTGCCTGTTGCTGTGCATTAAATATTTCTTGTTTCGCAAACGTCAGTTCAACACCCTGAAAATGTTCATTGGCATATTCCAATGCACTATTCCAAGCGTTTGAAGCTTCCGCCCGCTCGATAAGCTTGCAAACAAGCCCTCGGGTTCGATCATCAACTTGCTCGGGTGGAATCACCGATGGCTCAACAACGTGTGTTGCTTGGCCTTCGATAATTCGCTCTGCTTCGTCTTGATCGAAAATTCCCACAAAGCCAAACGCAATGCGGGAACACTGGATCATGGATTTATGTCTTAGCATTCGCTTAGTGTGCGTCTGCCATGGACCATCTACACGGTAAGGGCCATTTTTGCCGTTACCTTCAAAAGGCGGTCGATAGACTTCATCCAGATACTCAGTGATTTTGACTGGGTGCGAACGGTCGCGCCGATAGATGATGCATTCCATCCATTCAGGGCATTCTTTCGCGCCATCCAGGGAGACTTTGTTTTCTGAAGTCTTAAACTCCATGCCATCAAACTGGTCGTGTTGATTAATGATGCGAGACCATCCATCGACACCTACCACTGGAATAATCCCAGCTTGTTTATCAGGGAACGCAAAAATCTCTTTGGTGAAAGGGTTCAAGCCGTACTGATCTGCAACCACTAAGAGCGCCATCATCTGCTCATTGGTCGGTGCACTACCGTCACGTTGCTTAAATGCTGTTGCTTTTAGAGTATCGAACAACTTGTTTGGATCGACACTAAAGCGCTCAGCAAAGCGTTGGATTAGCTTTGGTTTTTCCATTTTGGACTCCGACAATCAAAGTGGGAGTCTGCCCCTGACGGGAAAGTACTCCCGGCTGGGTTAAAGCGTTATCGCTCGGTTAAAAATCTGGTTCAGGATAAGTTTGTGCCCAATTAGCTTGGGAGCTCGCATCATCCGCCGGTGATGGCTCGGATGCTTTGTTCACACTATCAAGAAGCAGAAACTCGTCCGCGTCCACTTCAGTCAATCGATGCTTAATGCCATCTTTCTCCCATGAGCGCGTGCGCTGAGGCCCTTGAACAAAAAGCTTCGCTCCTTTTTGGATCAAATCTTTTGCTCTTAGCCCTAACTTAAATCCACCACGATCTCGAAAAACAACCCGATGCCATTCCGTATGCTCTTTGAGCTCATTGGATTGACGGTCGCGCCATTTCTCAGAAGTAGCCAGTGAAATACTGGTCACTAAATCACCTGATGGATAGGCTCGTGTCTCTGGCTCAGCGCCAACGTAGCCTATGAGTGTTACTTGGTTTTTCATGATGTTCTCCTCGTCTTAGTTGAACTCTGTGCACACAGTCGCTTCTACCCGGCTGGGCAAAGAAGACTGACGACGCAGATAGGTTGGTATTTCGAGTAAAGCCATGTCGTACTGATGTGGCTCTTTGTAAAACGCAGATGTCAAACGGGGCATACCAGGAACTTTAGGCACTGCCATTGGACGACGTTTTGATGTTGGTGTGAGCAATCGCTTGATTTGAGTAAGTACAAATCGAAACGGGCGCACGCTTTGACGAGCAAGTAATCGCAAAAGCGACCAGCTCAGTTTTGCAAGCAACATAATGCCTGCGATTTGGATAATAAATCCGAAGATATATTCCATTGGTGACTCCTTAATTTGGTTGTGAAGGAGTCACCCCCAACTGGGGAAAACTCCCCCAGTTGGGTGGTAAAAAGGCGAACCGTAAGGAACGCATGGTTGCGCATGTAAAAACATGCAGGCTATTTGTTTAAGGAGGCTAGCTACCTCTTAGTACCACTGAGAATACTCAGCGGCGGGCTTCCTTTGAGCTCATGCTCTCAGGCGCAGATATCACTGAAACAGATCAGCAATATTTGATATTCAGTGTAACCGTCTTATCCAGACAGGATAGTCAGAAAGATGCTCAATTCTTCCACCTAGCTGAAAGGCCATTACCTCACTGAGGATTAGGCTAGGGACTGATTATTGTCATATCAGGAGCAAACTTATGGCCCAAGCAAAACCCAATTACTCAAAACCAATCTTTGAACAATCATTCACAATTAACAGCTTACAGGCGCAACGTGTCGTTGACCGTGTTTTTAAACGGACGGTCAGTGCGCTTTATGGAATCGATGTCATCTTGCGCATCATTGGCGATGAGAACGAAATTGATGAAGTGGAACAGATCATTAGCCAGTTGATCGAGGATTGCGCTAAGGTGGTAGACAGCGAACAAGCTCGTTTGGACAAACTGATGGAGTCCAACGGCATCGATGAAGTACCTGACTACACCGACCCGATTACCTTCAACGCCAAAATCAGCTCGCCTCAGGTTGGCCAGTTTGTCGGCTTAGTTCGCAAACTCGATGCGTTGATGATCTCAATGGACACACTCTGGTTGTCTAGCGTGCTTAGCAACAAACAACGTGTTGATGGCAACTACGCATGGCAACAGCGCATTATCAAACTTGCACGACGCATTATTGATATCGAAATTCGAGCACGAAAATCAGCCCAAGCTAAGGGTAAAGAAGCAGAAGTTGAACAATCGGTGCCTTTAACCGATGACGATATCACTGAAGAGGAAACAGATACCCCCGCCAACTAGCCAACCAGGCTCCCATCAACCAGCCCCTCTCGAAGGGGCTCTTCATCTTGCTGCATTTTCTATCAAAATCATTAAAATGAATTTAACTGTCATTTTTGGCCAAGCTACATGAATAGAACTGATTTTTTCGTTACTTTCTTTATAGCGTTGTTCGCTATACCTGCAATTGCAGAACACCCCACATCGTTCAGTCAGGCAAAACGATTTGCCCGAGAAATTTACCAAGACAACCAGAGTACGTTTTACTGTGGATGTAGCTATAACAATGATGGTGCGATTGATGCTGCATCTTGCGGATATGAACCAAGGAAGCAACCGAAACGAGGAGAACGCTTAGAGTGGGAGCACGTTGTCTCAGCTTGGGAAATTGGCCATCAACGCCAATGCTGGCAAAATGGTGGTCGTCGGAACTGTGAAAAGAATGATGCTGAGTTTTCTAAAATGGTGTCGGATCTCCATAACCTTGTACCATCTGTAGGGTCTTTACCTGTCAAGGCATTTAGTAGACATTATCTCGCAGCCCTTTAACTATCTACTTTTTTCGGGATTCCACTTTAATAATAAGTTGACATAACTTTATAAGAACATTTTGGTGATATTTATGTTTATTTCAGCACGACATTTTAACCAAATAAATATGTTTATTCGACGATTTTCTCAGACGTTATTTTTGTTTGCTACGGCCTTTTCTTTTTGTACTCAACTAGCAATAGCGCATCCTGGAGGCGTTGACAAATACGGAGGACATACGTCGTCTAAAACAGGCAAATATCATTGTCACACAGAAAAATGTAAACGTGCTCAATTACAAGTTGAAAATGCTACCCAAGAAGCTAGGCGTGAAAAGCGCCAGTTTAGTTCAGTATATAATAGGGATGATTGGGATCATTGGTTAGATAAAGATCGAGATTGCATTAATACTCGCCATGAGGTTCTTGCGTCAAGTTCGCTTAAGCCTGCTAAGATGTCTCCTGACGGATGCTATGTTAGCAACGGCGTATGGTATGACCCATACAGCGGGAATAAATACACAAGGCCTAGCGATCTAGATATTGATCACATTATTCCTTTGGCTTGGGCTCACCGTCATGGCGGGGCTTCTTGGTCAAAGAGTAAGAAGGCTTTATTCGCCAATGATTATGAAAATCTACTAGCTGTTGATGATGGGTTAAACCAGTCAAAAAGCGCAAAGGGTCCGGATAGATGGATGCCACCGAATAAAGATTACCATTGTGAGTACTTGAGCCACTGGAAGTATTTGATTGAGAAGTACAGCCTTTCCTATAGTGATAAGGGTGCTAGGAAATTTAATAAATTATATTCAAGCTGCAAATCTTAATGTTTCTGACCAAACATTTTTAATATAGTTTCTAGAAATGTAAAAGTCAGCACTGCCTCAACTATTGAAATAGAGGCGAACTAAAACGCACAATTAGCAAGTAAGGCTCAGTCGTAAATGTGCCCAGACTGTGTGAAAACTCTTGATCAAGATTCGCTAATCATTAGAATATATTCTAGTAGTTAGATTAATCTTCTCGGAGTTATTCTCCATGTCTCGTTTCATTTCAGGCCAAGGCCGACATCAAGCCACTTTATTCCCAGAAGTATTGGATGATTTTATCTCCGTTGAGAACCCAGTTAAGGTTATTGACGTTTTCGTGAATGAGCTTGATTTGGAATCTTTAGGGTTTCAACAAATGGTGCCTAAAGGTACTGGTCGTCCAGGCTATCACCCCTCAACTATGCTAAAGCTCTATATTTACGGTTACCTCAACCGAATCCAGTCATCTCGTAGGCTGGAAAAAGAAAGTCACCGAAATGTTGAGTTGATGTGGTTATTGGAACGATTAAGGAAACTGCGATTAAGTCCCCAATATGAGACAATGCCGATCTGACCATTACCTCAAGACCGAATGACATGAATCAGCTTTCCTTCGCCGATACCGAATTTACCAGCAAACGCCGCAAGACTCGCAAAGAGCTCTTCCTTGGTCGGATGAATGAGCTGATTCCATGGCTACAGCTCGAAGCTCAGATTGAGCCGTTTTACCCAAAAGCTGGCAATGGTCGGCGTCCATACCCTCTCGCTACCATGCTACGCATTCACTTTATGCAGAACTGGTACAACATGAGTGATCCAGCGA
>NZ_PTXN01000007.1 GCF_012726345.1 Marinomonas sp. UCMA 3892 | reverse complement strand
CGGAAGGCTCCGAAAAGTCCCCTCCTTTCCCCCTTAGGGCGTATGCGGTATTAGCATGCGTTTCCACATGTTGTCCCCCTCTACTAGGTAGATTCCTACGCGTTACTCACCCGTCCGCCGCTCGTCAGCAGGAGCAAGCTCCCCTGTTACCGCTCGACTTGCATGTGTTAAGCCTGCCGCCAGCGTTCAATCTGAGCCATGATCAAACTCTTCAGTTAAAAAGTTTGCTTACTCAAAATCTATTACACTAACAATAACTTAATCATTCCATCGCCCCGAAGAACAACAAAACAACATAAAGCGAATTGACGTGTTAGACGTTTCGCAAGACTTCAATTTTTTTGATCATCTCGAATCAGTTAAAAACTAATCCGGACAACCTTCTGAAGCCTCCAGCGAGCGCCCACACAAATTATCTGATTATCTATTTTAAAGAGCGTCTGATGCATCGTTCAACGTCTTAGCTTAGTAAGTGGCAAACTCTTGTTTGCGTCGTTGTCCGTGTCAGTGGAGGCGTATAATACAGCCTAGAAGTTTTAGCGCAAGCTCTTTTTTCATTTTTTATTAAAAAGTTTTTTATAGGTTGGTAGCGTAGGGATTTTCACTATTAATAAGGGAACTAAAAAAACGGAAAAATAAACAGCTAATGAGATGTCATCTTTAACTTGCCACCATAGATGGGCAATAACACCAATAGCTGCAAGGTACATCAAGCGATGCAAAGGCTTCCACTTTTTCCCCAAAGCACACATCATTCTTTTTGTGCTAGTAATAGCTAAAACAGCCATAATAGACAGAGCTGCCACACCAACATAAATATATGGCTTTTCAACCAAATCTGAACTTATCCAAGTCCAGCTTAATCCGGCAAATAAAACCAAGTAGATAACAAAGTGGAGCAAGCCATAAAAAAAGGTGGTTAAACCGATAAAGCGACGATAACGATTTATCACTTTCAGTGGTTTAATTTTCCCTACTAATGTCATAGACATAACAGCAACAACAAAAACAGAAGCCCATATACCACTTAATCTCATTAATAACTTGCCTGGGTCTGGAAAATATTGCCCCATTAATAGAGAAAAAAACATCCATAAAAAAGGCAGACAAAACAGTATCAAGATATAGGGTTTTTCTTTGCGATCCCAATAAATCTTCAAGCTAATAGTTCCTTTTCAAGTCCATGCCTTTATAGAGACTTGCCACTTCTTCCTCATAGCCATTGAACATTTTAGTTTCAATAACATTAGGAAACAGCACACCACCTGGCAACCGTCTTTCTTGTTTCTGAGACCATCGCGGGTGATCTACATTTGGATTCACATTTGCATAAAACCCATATTCACTTGGCGCCAACATGCTCCAAGTGGTTTCTGGCATAGTCTCAACAAAACGAATTTTGACAATAGACTTGATGCTTTTAAAACCATACTTCCAAGGTAATACTAAGCGCACTGGGGCACCATTTTGATTTGGCAAAATACTCCCGTACATGCCAACAGCTAAAAACGCTAGCGGATTCATTGCCTCATCAATACGCAAACCTTCTCGATAGGGCCAATCTAAACCACCACCACGTTGACCCGACATTTGTTTAGGGTCATACAAAGTTTCAAAGTAAACATATTTAGCTTTAGAGTTAGGTTCAAATTTCTTTAGTACAGTTGCCAGCGAAATCCCCACCCAAGGAATCACCATAGACCATGCTTCAACACAACGAAGGCGATATATACGCTCTTCTAACATGGACTCCTTGATAATATCATCCAGATCAAAAATACCCGTTTTTCCAGCTTCACCTTCTACTGTAATAGTCCAAGGTGATGTTTTAAACTCTGAAGCTCGTTCCTTCGGATCGCTTTTACCATAGCCAAACTCATAAAAATTATTGTAAGAAGAAGCGACATCGAAGGGGGAAATTTTTTCTTCTTTACCAAAAGAGGTTTCAGCAATATTTGCAAATGAAGATTTGAGAGAGGAAGAAGGAGATAAAGGGTTACCATCTTGAAGCGCCGCCGTGACATTACCAATACTCCCTATACCAAGCGCAACCCCTCCAGTGACTTTCATAAACTGACGACGATTAAGGTATACGGACTGATCGGTCACTTCGAGCTCAGAACAATCCGACTGTTTCTTATTTTTAATTAACATAGCTTTCCCCATAGAACATGTCATTCATATAGTTGACAGCAAACCTGTTTGAACGTTCAAACAAAAAGAGCCTACTGACTTAGACAACAGTAGGCTCTTATTTATTACAAAGGATCTTAGAAAAATTTAGCGCAATTTCTCAAAAAAGATACCTAGCACACCCCATAAACCGTAAAGACAAAAAACACTCATCAACACCAATGCGGGTTCTAAGGCAACTAACACCAAAACCAATACGGCAATTAAAAGCACAACAAAAGGCACTCGCCCTTTTAAATTAAGATCTTTAAAACTGCGATATTTCACATTACTAACCATTAGTAAACCGGTAATAGGTACAAGCAAAGCCATAATCGTTGCCATACTTTCACCAGTAACCCCTTTATCATTGGCCGCCCATATAACACCAGCCACAAGAGCTGCGGCAGCAGGACTTGGCAATCCGGTAAAGTAACGTTTCTCCTCTACACCAAGCATAGTGTTAAACCTAGCCAAACGAAGGGCCGCGCCGACCGCATAGATAAAAGCGGCAATCCAGCCAATTTTGCCTAGTGGCGCCAAAGACCAAGTAAATACCACTAACGCTGGAGCAATACCAAAAGAAACCATATCCGCAAGCGAGTCATACTCTGCACCAAATGCGCTTTGAGTATGAGTTAAGCGAGCAACACGCCCATCGAGACCATCAAATATCATCGAAATGAATATCGCGACAGCAGCATGAGTAAAATTTTCATTCATTGCCGCAATAATCGAGTAAAACCCCGAAAAAAGCGCGGCTGTTGTAAACAAGTTGGGTAATAGATACACCCCCTTGTGCGGCTGCTTTTTCTCATCGCCGACATCTACGTCTTCAATTTCATCAACCGGTGATTTTTTCACATCGTCAATAGACATGTTATCAACCTTCCTATTTCACAAGTTATTTATACTAGCTTAGCAAAAGAACGCTTAGCAGCTTCTATTGTATAATCAATATCTTCTTCTGTATGAGCTTGTGAGATAAATCCCGCTTCAAACGCAGCAGGAGCAAAATACACTCCCTCTTCTAGCATGTAGTGGAAGAAAGCTTTAAATTTACTTAAATCACACTTTTGAACATCCGCAAAAGTCGCAACAACTTCTGCTTCAGTAAAGAAGAAACCAAACATTCCTCCAACACTTACTACACAAAAAGGCACCCCAGCATTATCAGCCGCTTGCTTCAATCCAGACACAAGACGATCCGCTTTAGTTCCCAAGGTCTGATGAAAGCCTTCTTCACTGATTTTATTCAAAACAGCCAAACCTGCCACCATAGCAACTGGATTACCTGATAAGGTACCAGCTTGGTAAACAGGGCCTAATGGAGAAATATGCTCCATGATTTCACGTTTTCCCCCAAAAGCACCAACAGGCATGCCAGCACCAATAACTTTACCTAACGTTGTCAAATCAGGAACAATACCAAAGTGAGCTTGAGCTCCGCCTAATGCAACACGAAACCCAGTCATAACTTCGTCAAAGATCAATACTGCACCAGATTCATCACACACTTTGCGTAAGGTTTCAAGAAACCCTTCAACCGGCAAAATGCAGTTCATGTTGCCAGCTACAGGTTCGACAATGATACAAGCAATTTGATCCCCAATTTCAGAAAAACAGCGTTTGACTTCTTCAATATCGTTGTATTGCAGAGTAATGGTATGTTGCGCTAAATCCGCTGGAACACCTGGAGAATTTGGTACACCAAGCGTTAATGCACCTGAGCCTGCTTTTACTAGCAAAGAATCAGAGTGGCCATGGTAACAACCTTCAAACTTGACGATTTTATCTCGTCCAGTATAACCACGAGCTAAACGAATCGCACTCATAGTGGCTTCAGTACCCGAGTTCACCATGCGTACCATATCCATAGAAGGAACAAGCTCACATACTTTTTCCGCCATAGTGATTTCGACTTCTGTTGGCGCACCAAAACTCAGTCCAAAATCTAATTGCTGCCTAACTGCATCCAACACATCCGGGTGAGAGTGACCTAAAATCATCGGCCCCCAAGAGCCCACATAATCTATATAACGTTTTTTATCTTCATCATAAACATAAGCTCCTTCTCCACGTTGGAAAAAAATAGGCGTACCGCCCACACCATTAAAAGCTCGCACTGGAGAATTAACGCCTCCAGGAATTCGGTGTTGGGCACGTGCGTATAGATCTTCTGAACGACTCATATTTACTCAAACTCCATAACGGATAATTTACAAAAGCAAGTAATCTTCAACACATGAAGCATTACTGGCCAAAAAACGTCAATAAAGAACTAGCCACTGCTTACACACTAAAAAAAGAGCCACTAGTCACTTTTTAATAAAAATTGATCGAGACGATGTCTAGAAACCAAGCTAAAAGAAGTATTAGAGACAGCCACCAGCACTTCGGGCAAACCGGTCTTTTGAAACCAGTCCAACATAGCCTCTAATGAGGACGGTTCGCTTATCACAGGAACAAGTGTCGAATCTAACGCCAAAGACAAGTCCATATTCAATCTATCCCCCTCTTCAACAAGCCATAACTGAGGGCCTTTATCTAAGCTTGCTAATGCATCCAATACAGCCATTCTACGAACCAAACGCCGCTCGTTTTCAATCTCGAAAACAATATAGTCTACCATACTTGACGCTAAATCTTTCACCCTCTCAATTGACACCACTCTAGGAAGAAATAAAACCATCTCAGCAACAGGCTTCACCGTATGGTGTCTCAGATAGCGCTGAAAGGGACTAATAGTCGAAGACATTCCCATAAAACTCAATCTTTCGACAAACACAGACTCCTGATGAAAAAATACACGCATTAACAAACAGGAAAAGACAATGACAAACAAAGCAGGAACAATCGCCTCAGACGAATGAGTCATCTCTATAATAGCCACCAATGCCGTCAAAGGAGCTTGAAAACTGGCAGCCATCATAGCAGCCATACCCAATAAGGCGAATAAAGCAACATCCGCTACGCTATTATCAAACACCAAAGCAACCTGAACACCCGCCAATCCACCAATAATAAAAGTCGGCCCTATCATGCCACCCGGAATCCCCAGGCCAATGGTAAAAGCAGTTAATACAGTCTTAATCAGAATCAATAAAAACAAAGAATATAAAATCAAATCACCGGATAACAAACGAGAGAGAGAAAGATAACCACTGCCTAACGCTTCTGGCAAATAAACAGCCGCCAAAGATGTGGCTACTGCTACCAAGAAAAAGCGCCACCAAACAGACACACCACTGAATCGCCAAAGATTCTTTTGCGTATGAAGAAATAAAGCTGACAGAAATACAATGAAAATAACTAGAACAAAACAAGCAACAAATAAATCTGTAGAAAGCAGCACGGAAGAAACTCTTTCAACACTAAAAATATCCAGAGGCCCGATGACATAGTGGCTTACCAAGGTAGCAATGACAGAAGATAACAAGACTGGCAATACATAACGCTGACGATATTCCAGAAAAATCACTTCAAATGCGAATAAAACACCTGCTAAAGGAGTTTGAAATACCGCAGCAATGGCCCCAGCAACACCACAAGCTAATAGAGTTTCGACACCGTATTGAGGCAATTTTGCTTTTTCTGCTAAATAGCCGCCAAGCGTCGCCCCAAGGTGCACAGCAGGACCTTCTTTACCAATCGAAAGCCCACCAGCCAAACCTATTGCTGCTGAAAAAAACTGCACAACACCATTCCATACTGGTAAATTACCATTATGGTAATTAAGGCGTTCAACAACATAAGGCACACCTACTTTATGCAGTCGGTTCGGCAGCAAGGTAAAAAGCAACGCTAAAATAATGCAAGCAGCTAAAGAAAGTCCAACACGCCACTCAACAGGCAAGGACTCAAAAGAATCAAAATCAGCACCAATAAAGTATCGAGCAGGTAAGTAAATCACGGCATAAAAAAATGCCATCAAAAGACCGCTTAGCAAGCCACACAAGGCACCAAGTAGAGCTAAAACCACCAGATCATCATAAGATTTTGCCTTACTAGACCACCTTTCCCTTAAGTTTAACCTTTTCAGAAGACTCTCCATTTTGGGATACGTTCATCCAATCAATACCGTATTTACCGATGAGTTCGACTTACCAACGATCTAGGCGCTTAGCGAGGCACATATGTGTCACCACTTTATGCAAATTAGGCCACGTCTCCATTTTCTCACGTATTTCATTCATTCTATCCATTGATGACGCTTGCACTAATAGTAGCAGATCAAGATCACCACTAATGGAATGAGCCAATTTAACTTCTGGAATACTACCAATTAAAGGTAGTACTTGCTCACAGGATAAAGGTCGAAATGTCAGAGCGATATACGCACTAACCCCCTCCTCTTTTGAAACGGAAGTATGGGCATGATAACCAGTAATCGTTCGGTTATCTTCCATGCGACGAATGCGCTCGGTCACCGCAGAACGAGATAAATTGACCTTCCGACTAATATCTGAAACAGAAAGCCGAGCATCGTCTACCAGTAAAGCTAATATTTTTTGATCATAATGATCAGCCACCCAAACCCCCTTTTATTATTAGTCGTTCAACTTGACGGTCATTCCGGCAAAATGCGCCTTAATGGGGTCAACTTGTATAGAGTATTGCTAATATAAGTATTTTATCCTTAGCGACAACAAATAGCAGCTACAGAATTTAACTAGTACAGGCAAACAAATGACCCAATACCAAAAAACTCTTGGCCCTCTACAAGGCATAGCAATGACGGTGACTACCTTTATTGGTACTGGCCTGATGATATTACCAGCCATGTCTGTTGCTCAGGCAGGATCTTTTGCTTTTTATGCTTGGTTAATTACCGCCACAATGATTATCCCAATTGCATTTATTTTTGCGTTACTTGGCTCCAAGTACCCTTCCGCCGGCGGGGCATCACATTACATTGGACGAGCGTTCGGGTCGCGTTATGAAAAAGCCGTTGGCTGGTTGTTTTTAAGTATTTTATTGGTTGGTCCTGCTGTTGCTATAAAAGTCGCAGCGGCGTATTTGACCATTATTTTTAAAACATCTGATGAATGGATTCTTGCCTTTAGTCTATTAACCCTTGCTGGCATGCTTTTCTTTGCCATCGTAGGCATGCAAACCTCAGCTAGGTTTCAAACAGGTATTGTCATCGTCATGATCGGTGTTATTTTATGGCTTTGCTTCATTGGTGATATCTTGGACAGTCGCCAAGTCATTGAAGCTCCCATAACCGCCGTTGAGTGGCAACAAACACTATACGCCACAGGCGTTATATTCTGGTGTTTCTTAGGTATTGAAGTTATGGCCCACATGGGCGCTGAGTTCAAAAATCCCACTAGGGATTTCCCAATAGCATTACTAGGTGGCATCACCATCGTTATTCTTGCTTACCTAAGTTTAGTACTGCTCATTGCTTGGCATCACACTTACGGCGACGAAGTTACCAACAGCCAATCCTTAGCACTTTTGGTTAGTAAACTAATGGGAGAAACCAGCAGCAGATTCTTTGCTGCTGGGGCTTATATCATTGCCTTTGCCAATGTGGCCATTTACATCTTAGGCTTCTCCCGTATGGTGCAATCTATGGCACAACAAGGGGCATTACCCAAGACCTTCATAGCACTTAATAAAAATGGCGCACCTGAAAAAGCAGTATTACTGGTTGGTTTAATCACTCTATTTTCGATTGTGTTTTCTGAAATCTCTGGTTGGAAAATGTCATGGTTTATCGAAATGACAAACGGCAGTTTTTTGCTTATTTACACATTAACCTGTGTTGCTGCTTTCAAACTGGTCAATCGTGCTGCCCAACTATTGGCCATCGTTGCCTTAATAAGCTGTAGCTTAATGGTGTTTTTCATTGGTCAAAGCATGCTGTTTGCTATTATCGCTTTCTGCTTAGCTCTCAGTTATGAATATTTACGATCACCAAAAAGTCCGATCAAAGGTTCAAAACTTCATGTACAATAATGGCAATCGATATCACCATTTATAAAGCAACGATGATTCCGTTGAGTTCAGTAGGAGAGTTTTTATGCCATTATTAGACAGTTTTCGTGTCGACCACACTCGTATGGATGCACCGGCAGTACGTGTAGCTAAATCCATGTCCACACCTAAAGGTGATGACATCACAGTTTTTGATCTACGCTTCTGCGTGCCAAATGAAGAGATCCTTTCTGAGAAAGGAATTCACACACTAGAACATTTGTTTGCTGGTTTCATGCGTGACCATCTAAACAGTAACAACGTCGAAATTATCGATATTTCGCCAATGGGCTGTCGTACTGGTTTTTACATGAGTTTGATCGGCACACCTTCAGAAGAAACTGTTGCTGCTTCTTGGAAAGCTGCAATGGAAGACGTATTGAAAGTAAAAGCCAAATCTGACATTCCAGAGTTGAACGAATACCAATGCGGCACTTACGAAATGCATTCCCTAGAAGAAGCGCAAGAAATCGCGAAAATGATTCTAGACCGTGATGTAAAAGTAAACAGTAACGAAGAGTTGTACCTAAGCGAAGAGTTCTTAAAAGAACACAGCTAAAAAGTTATTTAAGCTAAAACACAAAATGTAAAAAATAAAAAAAGGTGACCTAGCGTCACCTTTTTTATTTAAATTAAACTACAAACTTTTTAAGAACGTGTTGCCGTTGCTAAAAAAGCACTCGCCAAAACGAACACACTGCCCATTCCGCGGTTAAGGTTTTTCATACCTTTAGGGCTGCGAATCAAACGGCGAATCTGCTTTCCACTCATCGCGTAAATATAAGCCGCAATAAACTCCGTACAGCAAAAGGTTAATCCCATCCAGAAAAACTGCATAGGAACAGGCTGACTAAGATCCAATAACTGCGGAAAAATAGCAGTAAAAAGTAATACAGCTTTAGGATTGCCGATCGCTACTAAAAACTCTTGGCGCATTCTCGCAAGGTGTCCACGTTTCGCCTTGATTCCCACTTCGCTTTCATGCTCCTCAAGCACCATAGCAGCACTGCGCCAGGTTTTGATGCCAACATAAAACAAATAAGCGACACCGAACCATTTGATAACACTAAACCAAAAGCTAGAAGAAACAATAATAGCCCCTAAACCTAGCGCGGAAATTAACATCAAGATGCTAAAAGCTAGATTTCGACCAACCACAGCAATAACAGCTTTAGTCGCGCCAACCTGAATACCATTGTGCATAGAAGTAAAATTATTTGGGCCAGGCCCTAAAGACAGCAACATTAACAACGGCGCAGTTGCTAACCAAACACTAAATGTCATAGCAATAAATTCTCTTAAGGTTGAGCTAAAAATGATCTAAATTAACAGTGAAAGTTCACCCTGAAATTTGGCGCAACTGTACAGCCAAATAATTCGTCTGTCAGCCTATTTTTTAACCTTTTAGATGATAAAAAAGTGAATATATTAAGATGCTTGAAAATCAATTAGTTGCCCTAGGTATTGCAAAAGTAAAACCTTAAATTTACTTTTTTATCCAAAGCCAAGCACTTGAATAACTTTTTATTTCACCTGTGGAAACTGACCTTCACTCAGTAAAATAGTCACTTCGTTATTAATGACCTGAGGTTAGCTATGTCTATTGCACATATTTTTTTATGGGCCACCGCCGCCATTTGGGGCTTTGCCTTTGTTGCCCAAAGTGTTGGCATGGAAAGCCTTGGGCCACACAGCTTTAATGCTATGCGTTTTCTATTAGCAACCTTATCACTCTTACCTTTATTGTTTATTTTTAAACCAAAGCAATCTCAAAGTAATCGAAAACTTTGGTTAGGGGGACTCGCTGCAGGAAGCTGCTTGTTCTTGGGTTTTACATGCCAACAAATTGGTTTGCAATACACTACAGCTGGTAACGCAGGTTTCATCACTAGCATGTACATTGTGTTCGTACCGATACTGGGACTTATGCTCGGCCATAAAACTGAAATACACACCTGGATTGGAGTTGGTCTCGCGTTAGTTGGTCTTTACAGCCTGACTGTTGGACCAAGCCTATCCATCAACAAAGGCGATGCAATAGAATTACTAGGTACTCTTTTTTGGACAGGACATGTGTTGCTGATAGGTTACTTATCTCGATATGTATCCGCTTTGCCCCTTTCTATCGTTCAGTTCTTCATTGCAACAATATTAGCGTCTATCACCGCTTCCATATTAGAAACACCAACGCTTGAAGGCATTAAAATGGCTTGGTGGCCGTTGGTCTACGCTGGTGTCGCCTCATCAGGTATCGCTTTCACACTGCAAACTCTAGGACAAAAAAATGTTTCGCCTAGTATCAGCGCTCTTATTCTCTCATCTGAAGCGGTATTTGCCGTATTAGGTGGCTGGATATTTATGGAGGAAATCCTTTCAACTCGTGCTTTGGTTGGTTGTGGCTTTATTATGACAGGGATGATTATTAGCCAATGGCCACGCCAAGCAAAGACAACTATAAAGCTTGCCCAACAACCCTAATGGATATCAGCTTCAGCTCCTTTTTCAATATTCACCGGCATTTCTCGTGAAACTGGGGTTGAAAGCACCATCATGGTATTAGTGTCACTCAAATCAATTAAACGCTCTAACAATTCATCCAATAAAGACATAGAACGTACCGCAACCCTAAGCACAAAAGCATAAGGTCCTGTCACATTATGACAAGAGATAACTTCATCCAAGCTAAGTACTAATGCTTTAAATTCCCGCTCTTTGGTTCGGTAAACCTGACACTCAACTAAGGCTGTTATAGGTATTCCTACTTTCTCTAGGTTAATTTTTGCACCGTAGCCAGTAATCACACCAGACTCTTCTAACTTTCGAACTCGCTCTGCGACCGCAGGTGCAGTCAGATGAACCATTTTACCCAATTCTGCGTAGGTCAAACGGCCATTCTGCTCTAGCAACTTGAGTAGTTTCCAATTCGTTTTATCCATTTACCCCTCACTTAATACCCATCATTTACGCATAAAAAAAGCCGCGTGCAAGCGCGACTTTTTTGGTGACCACTACAAAAATACTAGACGATTACAAAGACAGTGTCTTTTCACCGCGAGCTATACCAGATACACCAGTTCTAACCACTTCAAGCAAATGAGCACCGCCCAACGCTTGTAGAAATCCATCTAGTTTATCTGACTCGCCAACGATTTGAATCGTATAAATAGACGGTGTCATATCAACAATGTTGCCACGGAAGATATCAACTGTACGTTTCACTTCAGCGCGCTGCGCACCGGTAGCACGAACCTTAACCAGCATCAATTCACGTTCAATGTGCTGACCTTCAGTCAAGTCCACCAGCTTCACCACATCAATCAACTTATTAAGTTGTTTGGTGATCTGCTCTACAACCTGATCTGAACCAAATGTCGTCAATGTAAGACGAGACAAGGTTGGATCATCTGTTGCCGCTACGTTCAATGATTCGATGTTAAAGTTACGCTGTGAGAACAAACCAACTACTCGCGACAAAGCACCCGGCTCGTTTTCCATCAATACAGAAATAATATGTCGCATATTAGGTACGCTCCGTCTTGCTCAAGAACATATCTCGCATAGAGCCGCGAGGCACTTGCATCGGATATACATGCTCTTCTGGATCCACGTAACAGTTAATGAAGACCAACTGATCTGTCATTGCAAACGCTTCTTCCATCTTGGCATCGAGTTCATCTTTAGTTCGGATTTCAACATACTTGTGACGATAAGCGTCCATCAGTATTTTGAAATCAGGCAATGAATCCATATAGGAGTTTGAGTAACGACCCTCATAGTTCATATCTTGCCACTGGCGAACCATGCCCAAATAACCATTGTTCAAACACAAAATCTTAACCGGCAAACCATATTGCAAGCAGGTGGAAAGCTCTTGAATATTCATCTGAATACTGCCTTCACCCGTTACACAAACTACAGTTTCTTTAGGGAAATTCATCTTCACGCCCATTGCAGCAGGAAGACCAAAACCCATCGTGCCTAAACCACCAGAGTTAACCCAACGATTTGGTTTGTCAAATTTATAATACTGAGCAGCAAACATTTGATGTTGACCTACATCAGACGCCACAAATGCATCACCTTTCGTGGCACGCCAGCACGCTTCAATCGCTGCTTGAGGTTTAATTTTTTCGCTACTAGTGTCATAACGACCGCCATGCACCAAACGCCACTCATTGATTTGCTTCCACCAACCAACAAGCGCCTCAGTGTTTGAACTTTGACCTTCAACCAAAGACAGCATCTCTTCCAAAACCTGACTAACAGGACCAACAATTGGCACATCTGAACGGATGGTTTTAGAAATAGCAGCGGGATCAATATCAATATGGATAATTTTTGCACCTGGGCAAAACTTATCAGGGTCATTCGTCACGCGGTCATCAAAACGGGCGCCAACAGCTAAAATGACATCGCTGTGATGCATAGTCATGTTCGCTTCGTATGCACCGTGCATACCCAACATACCAACGAATTGCTTATCTGTTCCTGGGTATCCACCCAAGCCCATCAAAGTATTAGTCACTGGCACGTTTAAAGACTTAGCCAGTTTCACCAGCAACTCAGAAGCACCGCCCATAATAACGCCACCACCAGCATAGATGATTGGACGCTTAGCGGCTAACAGCAGATCGACTGCTTTTTTAATCTGACCACTGTGACCTTTGGTTGGCGGAGTATAAGAACGAATAGAAACAGATTCTGGATATTTGTATTCGTACTTATCACCTGGCATGGTCATATCTTTTGGCACATCAATCACAACTGGGCCAGGACGACCCGTACTAGCAATGTGATATGCCTTTTTCATGATCATAGGAATTTCAGAAGGATGCTTAACCGTAAAGCTATGCTTCACGATTGGACGTGATACGCCAATCATATCGGTTTCTTGGAACGCATCTTCGCCGATCAGGTAGCTCATAACCTGACCACAAATAATGACCATGGGAATAGAGTCCATATAAGCCGTCGCAATACCTGTAACCGTATTGGTTGCACCTGGGCCCGACGTTACGAGAACCGTACCAGCTTTGCCCGTAGCGCGTGCATAGCCATCAGCCATATGCGTTGCAGCTTGTTCATGCCTAACCAGAATATGCTTTACATCAGATTGACGATGCAAGGCATCGTAAATATGAAGTGCGGCTCCACCTGGATAACCATAGATATATTCAACTCCCTCATCTTTGAGGAAGCGGGCGATCATTTCACCACCGGATAATAACTCCACCTTGTTACCCTCTATAGTATTTATCTGTCTTTTAATTTTAGTGCAGCTATTGTAACCGCATAAGACAAGCAGATTAAAGTTGATAGAACGAAGTTTGCTAAACTAACTGAGGTAACTTTTAAAAATAAGGAACATTTATCTAAAAGTAAGAAACACTCAAACGCAAGAAATCGCAGTTTTTACACTGCCCGCGTCTTTTCGCGAGGAGAAGTATAGGACAACAATATTGCGTCATTCTACACTTGTGCTTATCAGAACGAATCTGACTGAGATGAGCTAGTGGCCCATAAAAAGGAGTCATCGACAGGGTGTTGTCGAATTATATAGCGTTTCATTTTGTCTTTGCGCCTCAGATTTGTCAACACAAAGTGTATAAAAACTTGCTCTAACCTACGCTTCATGGTGTCATAGCGACATAAATTGATTAGGAGTTTTATCATGGCTAATGAGCTTAACCAACAACGAGTTATTGATGAATTTTTGCGCTGTTTTCGTAAGATGCTTATGGATCCAGAACTCGCTGGGGAATTAGTCCGTATCGCTAAAGAAAATATTAACCAACCAAATGCTTACCAGCGCATTGCTGAAGAAGTATCAAATCAAACAACCATTAAAATCCAAGAAGAACATACGGAAGCCGACCGTAAATTCATCAAACTATTGATGGATGTAGTTAAAGGTGACTCTCAGCTTTATTAATTTCTTGTTCTTCACGCTAGGCTGCTTTTAGCCTAGCGTCTAATGTTTTGGTACTCCCTTGCTTCCTTCGTCTTTATCCAGTCCAAAAGAATTAAACCAACTTGCTGATGACATCAAATCATGGGCCATTGAGTTAGGATTCGCCGAAGCTCGAATCGTTGAGCCTGATCTTGCGCAATACAAAGACGAATTCAATGAATGGCTGAATAACCAATACCATGCTGGTATGGACTATCTTGCCAACCATGGCGACATGCGTTTTTATCCAGAACAACTCCACCCGGGAACACGTCGCGTCATCTCACTTCGTATGCATTACCTTCCCCAATCGGTCGAAACAGTCGAAAGACTGAAAACGAAAGACAAGGCCTATATTGCACGTTATGCATTAGGACGGGACTATCACAAGTTGATTCGTAAACGTCTAACTCAATTAGCCAAGAAGATAGAGCAAAAAGTTGGCGATCATGGCTACAGAGCTTTTGTCGATAGTGCGCCAATTCTGGAAAGACAAATTGCCGAACAAGCTGGCATGGGCTGGATAGGCAAAAATACTCTTTTGCTAACACCAAAGGCCGGTAGCTGGTTTTTACTCGGTGAAATATTTACTAACTTGCCACTTCCTGTCGACAAACCAACTGAAACTAGACATTGCGGAAGCTGTACAGCCTGCCTAACTCAGTGTCCAACCGATGCTTTTGTGGAACCTTGGGTGCTTGATGCAGGAAAGTGCATTTCTTATCTAACCATTGAGCATAAAGGTCC
This sequence comes from Marinomonas sp. UCMA 3892, assembly GCF_012726345.1. Classification (GTDB taxonomy): domain Bacteria; phylum Pseudomonadota; class Gammaproteobacteria; order Pseudomonadales; family Marinomonadaceae; genus Marinomonas. The sequence goes on along the minus strand of NZ_PTXN01000007.1, from coordinate 264,740 downwards.
CATTCCAGAAGAATTACGCAGCAAAATGGGCAACCGAATTTTCGGTTGTGACGATTGTCAGCTAGTTTGCCCCTGGACAAAATTTGCCAAGTACACGCAAGAAGATGACTTTCAACCAAGACACAATTTGGATTGTGCCGATCTGATTGAGCTGTTTGAATGGGACGAAGCAAGCTTTTTAAAAAATACTGAAGGCTCCCCAATTCGCCGCACGGGATTTGAAAACTGGCGCCGTAATATCGCTGTCGCACTTGGCAATGCACCAAGCAATGAAGCAACTATTCAAACACTAGAAAATGCACTCTCTCACTCTTCTGAGTTAGTGAAAGAGCACATTGTCTGGGCATTAAAGCAACACAAGCCTTAACTCCTATTTGGAGTAACGCAACAAACCTTCCTGAGCAGTAGATGCTACAAGCTCACCTTTTTGATTGAAAATTTGCCCGCGAACAAATCCTCTACCGGAACTTGCCGATGGCGAATCCGCAACATACAACAACCACTCATCCAATCTAAATGGACGATGGAACCAGATAGCATGATCCAAACTGGCAGCAGTAAGATAAGGGCTACCAATTGAAATGCCATGGGGCATCAAGGCAGTCTCAATAAAACCGTAGTCTGTTGTGTAAGCCAGCATAGATTGATGAATTAACGCATCATCAGGCAGAGCAGACACACTACGAATCCACATATGGCGCTTCGCAATTCCCGGACGGGGACGAAATGGATTTTGATTTTCTACTATTCGGTACTCAATGGGGCGATCTGCCGTGAATAAATCTCGTACTTTAGATGGAATCTCATCAGCATGTTCCCGATAGAGTGATAATTCCGACTTAAATGACTCAGGTCCTGGAACATTAGGCATAGCATCTTGATGAGCTAAACCTTCTTCCTCAATATGAAAAGATACCGTCATGGCTAAAATACTTTTACCAAATTGCGAAGCAATGACTCGTCGAACACTAAAACTTCTCCCGTCGCGAACGTTTTCTACTTCATATTCAATAGGGTGAGAAGAATCTCCTGGACGCAAAAAGTAGCAATGAAGAGAGTGTGGAAATCGCCCTTCTACCGTCTGAGTCGCTGCGCTCAAACCTTGACCTATAACCTGTCCACCAAAAAGTTTTGGAAATCCGATATCCTGACTACGACCAATGAACTGAGTAGTCGATACTCGCTCTAACTTTAACAAACCAATTAGATTATTAACGACTTGATTCACGATGCCCCTCCAACTTCAATAATTATTCGTATTATGTCGCGTTTAATACGACAGTCCGAACAAAAAAACCTTATAAAGTACAATAATACTAAAAATATGATCTAAATCTTTTTAGCGCTTTGCTAAATAGGTATTTTTTTGCTTTGATGAACACTTAATCTGTGAGGTATTTGTTTCTTGGTAACGTCCGCTTTAATTGATCCATTTGGTCGAAAAATAGACTATCTACGCATTTCCGTCACCGACCGTTGCGATTTTCGCTGTACCTATTGCATGGATGAAGATGTCACCTTCATGCCTAGAGACCACATATTGTCTTTAGAAGAGATTGTTCATGTGGCGAAAACCTTCATTTCAATGGGCACTAAACGCATCCGCATTACTGGTGGCGAGCCTTTGGTACGCAAAAATATCCTTTGGGCTATCGAGCAAATAGCCAATACAGACGGTTTAGAAGAACTAACAATAACCACCAATGGCTCTCAGCTTTATAAAATGGCACAGAGCTTACTCGACGCGGGTGTGTCACGTATTAACATTAGCCTCGACACACTGAAAGCAGAACGATTTTACGCCCTAACTCGCAGAAACAAGTTCCAACAAGTAATAGACGGCATAGAAGCCGCCAGCAAACTACCATTTAAACGTCTAAAAATTAACAGTGTCATGCTCAAAAATCATAATGACGATGAACTCTTCGATCTTGCTCAATTTGCCTTAGACCGAAAAATGGACATCAGTTTTATAGAAGAGATGCCCCTTGGTGTGATCACTGACCATAATCGAGCCTCAACTTACCTATCCAGTGATGAGGTTATAGAAACGCTTAGTAGGCACTACGAACTTACACCAAGTTCAACCACTACCAGCGGCCCAACACGTTATTATCAAGTAGCAGGACATGACCATCGAGTCGGTGTTATTTCACCTCACAGCCATAACTTTTGCGATACCTGTAATCGTGTCAGGCTAACCGCTGAAGGTCGCTTATTACTCTGTTTAGGCAACGAACATTCAAAAGATTTAAAAACAGTACTGCGCAATAGTTCCTATTGCTCGACAGCACTAAATTCAAAGCACCATAACTCAACAGAGCTAGAAAACGCGATTATTGACGCGCTGGCTCTGAAACCTCAAAAACATCATTTTAATCTCGCTGAAGCCCCTCAAATACTACGCTTTATGAGCGCTACAGGAGGCTAATAAGGAATTCACATGGCCAAAATACCAACACCTTTTCGCCCACTAAACATTAGTGTCTTAACTGTTTCCGATACTAGGTCCATTGCCGAAGATACATCTGGCGATGCTCTAATTGAATTATTAACCACGGCAGGTCACACACTCAATGAAAGAAAACTAGTTAAAGACGACGTCTATAAAATGCGTGCCGTCGTATCGAACTGGATTGCAGACGAAGAAACTCATGTAATTTTGATTACAGGCGGAACAGGCTTCTATTCACGCGACAGCACACCTGAAGCAATGACACCACTGTTTGATAAAACAATTGAAGGCTTTGGTGAACTGTTTAGACAAATTTCTTATATCGAAATTGGTACATCAACTATTCAGTCTCGCGCTATTGCTGGATTAGCCAACCAAACACTTATTTTCTGTTTACCGGGCTCCACAGGTGCTTGTAAAACAGCATGGAATGGCATTTTAGAAGAACAACTCAATGCTTCTCATAGACCCTGTAATTTTGTCAGCATGTTAATTGGCCCATACACAACAACCAACCAGCATGAGGCATAACTTACATGTCCACTTTGCTTGCCTTTGAAGACGCTCTAGAAGAAATTAGACGCAGTGCTAGTGTTCGCGTAGAACAGCAGACAACCCCCCTCATAAGCTCTATTGGCCGCATTCTGGCAACAGACGTAGTCGCTGGAATATCTGTTCCACCTCACGATAACAGCGCGATGGATGGCTACGCCTTTGCCTGTGCAGATTGGCATGCTGGCAAACATTTTAATGTGAGCCAACGAATTACCGCTGGCCAACATCCGGTGCCTTTGATGCCTGGAACCTGTGCTCGTATTTTCACTGGTGCAAACATCCCAGCTGGCGCAGATACGGTGGTTATGCAGGAAAATGCCGAGCTACTAGATGATAAAGTCATCTTTAATAAACAGCCTACGCCTGCCGACAATATTCGACCGTTAGGGCAGGATATGCAAATCGGTCAAACCGTCGTTAATGCAGGTGAGAAAATTACGCCGATACACATTGGGCTTTTATCTAGCCTTGGCATCACTGATGTTACAGTCTACAAGCAATTGAATGTTGGAATACTAACAACAGGTGATGAACTTATTCCTACGGGTCATCATCTAAAAGCGGGGCAAATTTACAATTCAAACGGCCCAATGCTGAGTGCTCTTGTTACTCAAGCAGGCCATAATGTGAGCCTTTGCATTCACGCAGCAGATACCTTAGAAGCAACAAAAGACGCGCTAAAAACCTTAATGCAATCCTGCGATGTCATTCTATCGTCAGGCGGTGTTTCAGTCGGCGAAGAGGACCATGTGAAAGATGCATTAGAAAAGTTGGGGAAAGTACATTTATGGAAGATTGCCATAAAGCCAGGTAAACCTCTTGTTCATGCAACACTTCAGGGCACCCCTTTTCTTGGCTTGCCAGGAAACCCAAGCTCAACCCTGGTAACCTATCATTGGTTCGCGCGTCTTTTGTTGTCTATTTGTTCCGGTCAAATTGCCGAGCTACCCCAATATTATCTTGTAGACGCAGGCTTTAACCGCAATAAAACAATCCAGAGAGATGAGTTCTTACGGGTTTTTATTGGAAAAGACGGCTTAGCCTATGCTCATCCACAACAAAGCTCTGGCGCATTGCTAGCCGCTTCTGAAAGCCAAGGTTACTTGCATATAAAAGCAAACACTTTAGTAGAATACGGTCACTCCTATTCTTTTTACCCTTTCTCTGGCTTCTAACTTCCCTATTTATTAATAACTCACCTAAACTAAAGTGCAGCGCTCTGAAAAATTAGCGCTGCTTTCTTGATTTATAAAATGCTAAAACAATCACCATCTGTAGAAGGCAAATAAGATGAGAGACATAGAATGGGAAACATCTCTATATGAACATCAGCACGCGATGATCAAGAGACTTGATGCTTTTAGGAAAGGTGCAAAAACCGTCGAGTATTCTAAAGATGAAACCATGGTAATTGAACACTCTTTTCAACTGCTTGTGGCCTCTATGCTAGATCTTGCTCGTTACGTCCTAAAGCATCACTATAAAACTGAAATATCCTCACGCAAAGAGGTACTCAATGCACTTATTGCCAACAAAGATGTAACCTATGAACAAGCAGAGCAAATTAGATCATTAATTACTTTAAGAGATAAAATTCTACATGATTACCTAGATGAAAATTTTGCGGATCTAGAAGAAGCAATGACACTAAGGAGATACAGTTTGGTGGAAGTATTAACAAAAGAATGGATAACTCGCTTATCCAATACATCTTGATAAGCGAGTGAAATACAACTAAGCAGAGGCTTCAAGAAAAGCCTGCCTTAGTAACCCTCGAAACCAGACATGGGCAGCATCATGTTGGAAGCGTTCATGCCAAATCATTGAATAATCAAATTCACGTGAGGCAAAAGGCAATTCGTGTACAACAATTTCAGAAACCGTAGCAGCCATATCTTCAGCAAACAGCTTTGGGACCGTCAACAATAAATCACTGTCCATAACCACCCTAGCGGCAGGCACAAAGTTAGGCAAATGTACCGAGACATGACGCTTATGTCCCATTTTTTCCAGCTCTCGATCAACAGCGAAATATTCTCGACGCCCTAACACCACTTGCACATGGCTTGCTTGCAAATAGCTTTCTAAGGTGAGCTTACCCTCAATTCTAGGATGATTTTTACGAGCCAAACATACCATGCGATCACTCTTCAAACGCATTGCCCGAATACCTGCTGGTGGCTCTTTCGACAATACAGCAACCGCCACATCAATATTCGTTTGATCTAATTCAGCCACCATATCTTCATTCCAAGATTTTACATCCAAGATAGCATCCGGCGCTTTTTGCCGAAATTTATCCAGAATTTTAGGTAAAACCGTTAATGTACCAAAATCTGTGGTTGATAAGATAAACCGACGCTTACTGCTTTGAGGGGTAAACTCACTAGGCTGGATAAGACTTTCAAGCCCTTTCAAGGTGTCAGCTAACAGTGGTGCCAAATCTTGGGTTTTCGCTGTAGCGGACAAACCATGTGAGGTTCGAATAAATAACGGGTCATTAAATACATCACGCAAACGCGATAAAGAACGACTTACAGCAGGCTGGGAAACATTAAGTCGTGTTGCCGCTTTCGTGACATTAAGCTCTTCAATCAAAACTTGAAAAACATACAGTAAATTCAAATCTATATCAGACAAACGTATTTCTGACAAAATTACACCCCAAGAAAGCTTGTTATCATTATAATTAGGAATCATAACAAGCTTTTAGAAGTGACAATAGCTGTCTCTATCACAAGCACAAAAAATTACGTTAATATTCAAACAAACAGAAGTTTCAATGCCTGATAATAAACGACTAAGCAGACAACTCACGAATTTGCGCAGATGTCATACCCAGCAAATACAAAATACCGTCTAGGCCAAGATTATTCATCGGGCATGGTGCCTGCTCTCTAACCAAAGGCTTAGCATGCAAAGCTACCCCCAAAGCCGCATGATTCAACATCAACAAATCGTTGGCGCCATCACCACAAGCAATCGTCTGTTGCCAATCCACATTCTGTGCGGCAACAATATTTGTCAAAAGTAATTTTTTACGTTCTCCATCAACAATATCACCCAAATGCTTACCTGTTAGTTCATTGTTTTGAATTTCTAAGACATTCGCATGCACTTCCGTCATACCATATTCAGCTTGAACTCGGTCAGCAAAATAGGTAAAGCCGCCAGATAAAATTGCCGTATGCCAGCCATAATGGTGCAACACCTTCATCAAGGTTGAAATACCATCCATATGCTGAATTCTGTTATAAACCCCATCCATAACCTCGCTACTCAAACCTTTTAGCAGAGCTAAGCGCTGTACAAAGCTTTCAACAAAATCGATTTCACCGCGCATGGCACTCGCAGTCACGGCGGAGATTTGCTCACCTATTCCAGCTTCGACTGCCAATTCATCCATTACTTCAGCTTTGATAAGCGTGGAATCCATGTCAAATACAGCAACTCCCGGTGTTTTAATATCTAACATTGACGACTGATAAATATGATCTATACCAGTATCATTAGATATACGTAAAAGCTCCGTTCGAATAGATACGCGATCAAGTAGGTTATCATCGACCATAACTTGCGCCACAGAAATAGCATCTTGAGCATCTGACAACAGACGAATTGGTCCTTGTAAACCACGCTCCTCTAACCAAGCGTTAAATTTATCAAGATATTCAGGGTTCAAAGAACCAATAAGAGTAATACTGGCAGACATAAACGCTCCTAATTCAATAAGACGCCTACTATAGCAAATCGTTTTCTTTTCGCTAAGCACCTGTTCTACTTTAAAGAATTCAGAAAACGGCCGTTATGATGTGTATACTTTACTCATCGATCTACGAGTTACCCTAAAGGAAGTTAATGGACACCCAACCAAAAACCAAGGCTATTGCTACTTTCATACGCAAAAAACTCAGTGCGTCAGTCATTACCGTTGCCACCTTCATCTCGCTCATGATTCTCACTGTATGCATTTTTTGGTACACAATGACCCATGCACTAGGCAACTATTTATCTCAACAAACTGAGGTATTAGGCAGTAGCTTAGCAACTCAGGCCGCGTTCAATGCCACACAGTCCATATTAAATAACGATTTATTAAGCTTAAATGTGTTACTCAATCGCCTAGTGGTTGATGACAATATTTTGAGTGCTCGAGTCTTTAACAAAAAAGACGAGCTACTGGCAGAAGCGGACAGCGGTAATTCAGGGATGAAATCTGAGCAAGATTTTCGGCCAAGTGATACCCGAAGAGTATATAGCTCAAGCATAAAATTCAGGGACGAAATCGTTGGTCATGTACTAATTACGCTAGACAAAACTCCCGCTCAGGCGACATTACAACACCTAAATAACCTGTTAATTGGCGTAGCCATATTTACTTGTACTATTGCGTTGTTACTCGTCATTTTAATCACCAGATGGCTTTTTACCCCGATCAATGAAGCCTCTTCTGCTCTCATTAATTATAGTAAAGGAAGAAAAACAACCGAATGCCCAACACCTATATATAAAGAAGCAAAAGCGCTATTCCAGGCGGTTAAAAAAATCCAATCAATCGAACACCCTAAAGAAGAAATAGAAAAACCCATCAAGGCAGAAGAAGAAAGTGCTACCCCAATACCAAAGCCTCAATTTGAAATAAACTTTGATGCTATCTTTGAAGAATCCAGACAGCGTAGCTGTGTTCTTTATTTTGACATCCTTAATTTAGATGAGTGGCACAAGAATATGACGCCGCTAAAAGTAGCTAATTTATTAACGCCAATCTATCGAGCAATATTTCAAGCAAGCGAAGTCTACTTAGGTCAAGTTCATCAATACGAAAATGATTCAGCGATCGTACTTTTCAGCGCACACAATTGTGAAGATAATTTATACATTAATGCAGTTAGTACAGCACAGCTATTTTTAGGATTGGTTGATAAATTACTAGAAAATGAACTCTATATCGACATCCCTAAACTAAACTTTCACTTAGGGTTACATCAAGGCAATACTCAGGTTACCAATATGGTAAAAGAAAATCGCTTTGAACCAGATCAAATCGAAGAACTTTTGACGAGCATTCATCAGTTAAGTGAGTCTGAAAGTATTAACAAACTGGTAATTAGTGATGATATTTTTACCTTATCACACATACAAAATCGTGTATTCACAGGTCTTCCAGAAGTGATCGATGATAATGGCAAAGAAATATTAGCTTATGAAGTAAAAGGCATGTCTGATAAATACAAACAACAAATCCAGCAGCATATTCTTGAGATCGCTAGCCCAGAAGAGCAAAAAGACAGTACTTTATAAGCTTGTCATACCTGAACATAAAAAGACCCGCTTTCATGCGGGTCTTTTTGGCTCAAATTATGAGTTAATCATCAAACCGAATCACATCGTCTAATGACAAACCCTCTTTATCCATAATTAAACGCAGTTTTCGTAATGCCTCGACTTGAATCTGACGAACACGCTCACGCGTTAAACCAATTTCAGCGCCAACATGCTCTAATGTGCTGGCTTCATGTCCTCGCAAACCAAAACGACGAGTAATGACCTCACACTGCTTTTCACTCAACTCATCAAGCCAAAGTTCGATACTGTTTAAAACATCGCCATCTTGACGATCTGCTTCTGGCCCTTGATGAAGAGTATCCGCTAAAATTTCGACCAAACTCTTATCATTATTGTCCCCTCCGAATGTTGCATCAATTGAGCTAACCTTTTCATTCAGGCCAAGCATCTTTTGTACATCTTCTACAGGACAGTCCAGCATTTCTGCAATTTCTTCAGCACTAGGCTCATGATCTAACTTTTGTGTCAGTTCGCGAGCTGCGCGCAAATATACATTAAGCTCTTTTACCACATGAATCGGCAAGCGAATGGTTCTTGTCTGATTCATGATCGCACGCTCAATGGTTTGCCGTATCCACCAAGTAGCGTAAGTCGAAAACCGAAATCCACGCTCTGGATCAAACTTCTCCACAGCCCTAATCAAACCAAGATTACCTTCCTCGATTAAGTCCAAAAGAGATAAACCTCGATTAAGGTAACGTCGAGATATCTTAACAACCAAACGCAAATTACTTTCTATCATGCGCGTACGCGCTTTTTGATCGCCTTTTAGAGAAAGGCGAGAAAAATATACTTCTTCCTCAGCAGTAAGCAATGGAGAAAAACCAATCTCACTTAAATACAACTGAGTAACATCAAGGTTACGACTAGAGTCAGCGTCGGCATAACGAGCACTTACAGCCGACTCAAACTCTTCATCAACCAGTTCCTCGTCAACAAGCACATCTCCAATAAGCTCATCGTCTAGTGTATCAAGATCAAAATCTCCAATATTCGAAACCTTAGCTGCTTCTTTATCCATATTTGCAAACTTCATGTCCCCTCCTTAAAACGCTAATTTCGCTTAATTCATTTTGGGCAAAACATCTAACGGGTCAATAGGCCGACCATCTCGACGAACCTCAAAGTGAAGTAGTGGTCTATCATCTCCCTTACCACCAATAACAGCAAGAGAATCACCTGCTCGAACATTTTGCTTTTCTTTTACCAATATTCTTTCATTGTAAGCATAAGCACTAAGATACATATCATTATGCTTCACAATAACAAGATTGCCATAACCAATAAGACCGCTACCTGCATAAACAACCGTTCCATCAGCAGCTGCTTTTACCAATGCCCCTTGCTCAGCCTTTATATCTATACCTTTACTACTAACGCCTGCATTTGAAAACCCCCTAGTGACTTCTCCATCCACAGGCCAAGACCAGCTACCCGATATTTTTTCGTCTTTCATGTCGCTTTTTGGCAACTTTTCAGGCGCTTTAATAGAAACAACCGGATCAGATTTAGGGGGTATATTTTTCGTATTTGATACTATTAAAGGAATAGAAGATGTCGAATTATTAGAGTCTGAAGGAGCCGTATTTCGAACGCCATTTAGACGGATTTTTTGCTTAGGGTAAATCGTATAAGGAGAATCAATATGATTCGATTTGGCAAGCTCGCGATAGTCTAAACCATAGCGAAAAGCAATAGAAAACAAGGTTTCACCGCTCTGAACACGGTGCACACCAGAAGAAGGAATAGAAGCTACACTGGCATTATTTGATGCATAAGTTCGATTGTTTTTTGCCGAATAATGCAACACTTCATAAGAGCATCCAGACAACAAAAAGCACAACAAAACAAGCCGACTCATTAACCAAGCTAGCGATGAAAAATTATGACTTTTAAGGACGCAACAGAAGATAATTCTTGACCCCAATATCCGATTTAAATTAATTATTACTATTTGTCGATTTTCGTAAAAATATGTAAGAAATAAGAATCACACTCAAAAAACCTATAAAAACAAACACAACTGGAAGTAAAAAATCAGTCGGCCAATAATAATTAATAAGCTCCCAAGGCAACACAAGATGCTCTTCTAACGGCAGTTTTTTATCACCTATCACACTCCAAGTATCCGTCACTTTCCAAGGCCATACTTTAACTAGAGCCCCCAGCATAACACCTGTAAGGAATGACAAAGTCATGGACCTCACATGATTGAGCAAAAAATGAAGAACTTTAGAAAAGATTAATAATCCAATCAAAGCGCCAACTGCAAAAACCAAAATAACAGCAAGATCCAGACTTTTAACGGCCGAAAGAATAAATCCATACATTCCAAGCATCAGCAGCAAAAAACTGCCTGAAATACCTGGCAAAATCATCGCGCAAATTGCAATCATGCCCGAGCAAAAAACCATGGTGTAAGACGTATTTAACTGAGTTGGAACAAGTAAGGATAAGCTAGCACCAACAGCTACACCAACCATAAGCCCACCAAAGTGCCGCCAAGAAAAGCCAGATATCTGGCCAATTAAGAAATAAGCTGACGCTAAGATCAAGCCAAAAAAGAAGCTCCACAAATAACTTGGATAAACAACCAAAAGATGTGTGATCAAACCAGCAAGCATAAAAATACTGGTGACAATACCCGCCCCCAATGACAATAAAAAAGCACCATCAAAATGCTTCCATAAACCTTTTAAATCACCTTTAAACAACATCACCAAACTGGCTTTATTCACACCACTTAAAGCATTAATAAGTCGATCATAAACACCTAAAATAAAAGCAATGGTTCCACCAGACACACCAGGGACAACATCGGCAGCGCCCATTAGCACACCACTCAAATACACTCTAAGCCATTTAGGCATGTTCCATTCCTTCTAATAAGGGCACAAAATACGCAGGTTCTGTCCCTAGACATTTCCAACGGTCACCTTCTTTACGCCAACAGCCTATCTGTGGACTAGGATGATCAATTGGCATAATTAAAATACCTTGCTGTTTCAGACAATCCGTCAAGGCTAACGGAATTTTACTTGCCATTGCGGTAATAATAACGGCATCCATCTCTACTTTATTAGGCCAGCCAGTTTGCCCATCACCAAATAAGTACTCAACATTCCTGACTCCCATCGAAGACAAACGCTTCTTCGCTTGTAAATAAAGCGGTTCTTGACGCTCGACAGTATGAACTTTATTAAAAAAATGCGACAAAATTCGCGTCTGATAGCCAGATCCGGTACCAATTTCCAATACACGACCAAGCCGAGAATGTGCTAAAAGCCACTCACTCATTCTGGCTACAGTAAGCGGCTGACTAATAGTCTGATTTCGACCAATAGGAAGTGGCGTTGCTGAATAAGCCAAATGCGAAAACGCAGGCTCCACAAACTCATGACGAGGAATAGAGCCCATTAGGGCCAGTAGTTCTTCATGCGTAACCCCATGCTTTTTAAGCTGATCAACCATCTTAGAAGCTTTGGGCTCTGTATGTGAAACTAACCAGTTAAGATCGTGCAGGCTCATAGCGTTATTGTGTCTGTCCATTTTGTAAGAGGAGATCTTGCTTCATAACAAGTCATATCCGTATGAATTGGCGTAATAGAAACATAGCCCTTGCTCACAGCGCAAAAGTCCGTTCCCTCCGACACATCATGAGGCTCAGACAAAGCACCAATCCAAAAGCTTGGAATACCCTTAGGGTGTTGAGCTGAAATAGGCGCTTGTGCCTTATGGCGATAACCAAGACGTGTCACCTGTATACCTTTGAGCTCGCTATATGGAACATCTGGAACATTGATATTCAATAAGATACCAGCAGGCAACTCAAGAGTATGAGAATCCTTCAAAAGCTGCATAATAACTTTTGCTGCAGTATCAAAATGCAGATTTCCAACTAAGGACACAGCTAACGCAGGACGCCCTAAATGACGCGCTTCCATGGCAGCAGCAACCGTACCGGAATAAATAACATCGTCACCCAAATTGGCTCCGTGATTAATTCCAGAGACAACCAAGTCCACATCGCCATCAATTACTCCTGACAGTGCCAGATTGACACAATCTGTCGGCGTACCGTCAACACGATATTGCCCCTCTACAACCTTAACCGGCTGTATAGGGCGAGACAAGGTCAAAGAGTTACTAGCGCCACTACGATTACGATCTGGCGCCACCACTAAAATGGCGTACTCTCGCTGTAAATATTTAGCTAGCGTCTGTATACCAAGCGCATCAAGACCATCATCATTAGCGATCAATATTCTCATGGTATTTCTCTGCAGACTTATCCGTATAATCTATCATTTCGCGCAACAGACTGGTCGCAAAACACCCTTTTGGTAAGGAAAATTCAACGATCAATTGCGCACTTCCTTCTTTCTCTCTTAGCAATTCCCACGCCATATTCATCGGCACAAGGCGCGCCAACCGGCTATCTCTAGAAAGATCAAAGGCAATCAAAGCATCAACCACGTCCATACTTTCCGCCAAAGAGTCTTTCATCACTCGCTCGCGCTGATGGCCGGTGCCAGCCTCCCAACCCTCACTAATCATAGGCAATACGGGGCTTATACTGCCTCGCATTACACTTAAGTGCATCAAAGCACCGACTTCTTTTACACGGAACTGCTCATCTTTATGCTGAAACTGAGCGATATCACCATCACATAAACGCATCCACATACCGTTTTCAACTTGATCGCTTAATGCCTCATTGAAACACCAAGAACGAATAGCCGATAGCCAAAAGGATTCTGTCTTTGATAATTTGCGGCGACTTTGCCGCCCTTTTAGGACAAAATCTTTGCCGTAGTGCAAATTATTACCGTTTATCCCAAAACGCTGAGGACCATAATAATTGGGCACACCGCCTTGCTTTATCAGATTCAAACGCCCTTCTAACTCGTCTAGATCTCCATTAACATCGCGAAGACGGATAACAAAGCGATTCGCTAAATGCGCGCCGGTACGAAGCTTTTTCGAGTGACGTAACTGTGCAATTACTCGAACATTCTCCGGTTCTCTAAACGCTTCCTGAATGGTCGTTAAATCTGGTTCTTGATTCAACACATGTAAACAGAACCACTGACGAGTACAAGCATGACGATCTTTCACACCACTGTAAGTCACTTTATTCGGAGCAATACCAGCAATTTGAGCCAAGCGTTTAGCAAGGAATTCAGTATTCACTCCTTCCTTCTCAATAAACACAAAGCAGAACTCACCTTTGCCATCAGGTTCAAAACCTAACTGCTCTTCGACATAAAAGTCTTGCACATGGGTTTTTAAATCCCCAGTAACAGTTGGTTTAGACCAAGCATATCGCCATTCGGTATTCATATATTACCTTGATTAGAAAGAACTTTATTTAACAAAACTTGTTTAAAAATAAGCGCTACCGCCTCGACAGCAATACCTTCTTTGCGACCAGTAAAGCCTAGCTTTTCCGTCGTCGTTGCTTTCACATTAACAGCACTTATATCCACTTCTAAGTCCTTGGCAATATTGGCACGCATTGCATCAATATAAGGACGCATTTTCGGTGCCTCAGCAATAATGGTGACATCAACATTACCCACCTTAAAACCAAGAGCTTGTACCTCTTGATAGGCTCGCTTGAGTAATATTCGGCTATCAGCATTCGCAAAAGCAGCATCAGTATCAGGAAAATGTTTTCCAATATCACCTAAAGCAGCCGCGCCCAATAAAGCATCTGTTAAAGCGTGCAATGCCACATCACCATCCGAATGAGCAATAAGACCCTGCGAATAAGGAATGGACACACCGCCGATGACAATCTTGTCACCCTCACCAAATTTATGAACATCAAAACCATGGCCAATACGAAACGGCATCATGATAGTTACTCCTGTGCTATGAATTGCACTTACTGTTTAAACTTGAATAGCTTCAATTCGAAAGATCAGAATCTGAGAGATAAGAAAATAGTGCTTCAGCGATTAATAAATCTTCCGGTAAGGTTATTTTGATATTGCTGCTTTCTCCAACAACAAGATCGGGGTGCCAACCAACAAATTCCATTGCAGAACATTCATCTGTCACTGCAACACCTTCATTTTGAGCGCACTCCAAAGCATCTAATAATGCCTGAGCAGGAAACTTTTGCGGTGTTTGCGCTAACCAGATTGCATTACGGTCAAGGGTAGCATCAACGACTGGCTGATCAGCCACCTGAAGTTTCACCGTATCTTTCGCAGGCATAGCCAAAAGCGCGCCTTGCTCAGAACTATGATTAATAATTCGGTTAAGTGCTTTTTGACTCAACAAAGGCCGAGCGGCATCATGAACTAAAACGTCTTGTTGCATGATGTCTACCGTATCCAATAAATAACGCAGGCCTTTCTGTACGGTATCACAGCGTTCTTTACCACCAACAAACCTATGAACTAAATCGTGCTGCTGCCATTTTGAATCTGGCCAATATGCATCATTTTCACCCACACCAACTAGCACACCAGCGATAAGCGGATGCGAAACAAAAATCTCGATAGTTCGGTCTAGAATAGTTTGTCCGGCAAGAGGTAAATATTGTTTTGGGTAATTCGCTTGCATACGCTGGCCAACACCAGCGGCAGGAATGATAACCCACAAAGGCTTTATCATTTTTTATTCACCATGCGATAAAACACTTCACCATCTTTTATATACTGAAGTTCGCTACGAACATGCTCCTCTACCGCCTCTTCTCCAAGGCGAAGATCATGTACTTGCGCTCTAAGGGCTTGATTACGGTGCTTCAGGCGTAAGTTAATACGCTCTTGATAGGCGATCTGCTTTGCTAGTTCTTCTTGTCGCTTAACGCCCTGCTCACCAAAATACAAATGATAAGATTGATAACCCACGGCACAGACAAAGAAGAAAATTAACAAACGTGCCATATAACACCCTCAACATCTAAAAAAACATATTCCTCATTATCAAAGGAATCAAAGCAAAAAAAATAAAAAAAGGGAGAACCAAGTCCTCCCTTTTTTAAATCAGACGATATTAAGCCTGACCTTTGATCTCAGAACGACCTTTATAAGGTGCTTTACCACCTAATTGCTCTTCTATACGTAACAATTGGTTGTACTTAGCAACACGGTCAGAGCGGCATAGTGAACCCGTTTTAATTTGACCAGCCGCAGTACCAACTGCAAGATCTGCAATAGTCGCGTCTTCTGTTTCACCAGAACGGTGAGAAATAACTGCTGTAAAACCAGCGTCTTTTGCCATTTTAATAGCAGCCAACGTCTCAGTTAAAGAACCGATTTGGTTAAACTTGATTAAGATTGAATTCGCAATACCATTATCGATACCACGCTGCAGAATCTTAGTGTTAGTAACGAACAGATCATCACCCACTAATTGGATTTTATCACCCATTAGTTTAGTTTGATGTGCGAAACCATCCCAGTCAGACTCATCAAGACCATCTTCGATAGAAACAATCGGATATTGCTTAGTAAGGTCTTGTAGGAAGAAGTTGAACTCTTCTGAGGTGAACTTTTTACCTTCACCTTTAAGGTCGTAGATATTTGCTTCTTTGTCGTAAAACTCAGAGGCAGCACAATCCATCGCCAAAGTAATGTCTTTACCTAGCTCGTAGCCTGCTGCAGCAACCGCTTCTTTGATAACAGCCAATGCTTCAGCATTAGATGACAGATCAGGTGCAAAACCACCCTCATCACCAACCGCAGTACTTAAACCACGATCGCTCAATACTTTTTTCAGTGCATGGAAAATTTCAGCACCATAGCGCAAAGCTTCACGGAAATTTGGTGCACCAACTGGTTGAATCATGAACTCTTGAATATCAACGTTGTTGTCTGCGTGCTCACCACCATTGATGATGTTCATCATAGGTACAGGCATTGAGTAAACACCTGGAGTACCATTGATGTCTGCAATGTGGGCATATAATGGTACTTTTTTAGAAATTGCCGCTGCTTTCGCCACTGCTAAAGAAACCGCCAAAATAGCGTTAGCACCAAAAGTAGATTTGTTTTCTGTACCATCAAGATCAATCATAATATGATCAATTTCAGCTTGAGCAAGGGCATCTTTGCCAATCAATGCGTCACGGATTGGGCCATTAACCGCAGCAACTGCTTTTAATACGCCTTTGCCTAGATAACGACTTTTGTCGCCATCACGCAATTCTAAAGCTTCACGAGAACCGGTAGAGGCACCAGACGGTGCACACGCTGAACCTACGGAGCCATCTGCCAAAATAACATCGGCTTCAACAGTAGGATTACCACGAGAATCTAAAACTTCTCTGGCTTTAATATCAACGATTTGACTCATAACAAACCTCTTAAAATAAATGAAAAATCACAAACTGCCTGTTTGCATGACTGAGTCCTTTGCACGATGTAACGAGCGAAGCCAAGGCTAGGCAAAAATAGACGAAAAGCACAGTTTATAAATGAGCATTTCGAGTCTATTTTTAACAAAGTATTGGCAAGCACAGTAGTCGTGCGAGGGGCTCTATTTATTTTTCTTTTCCTGCGTATTTAAGTGCCGCATGTACAAAGGCACTGAACAGGCCGTGTCCATATCTAGGTGTTGAAGTGAATTCTGGATGGAACTGACAAGCAACAAACCATGGATGATCAGCAATCTCGATCATTTCTACCAAGGAATTGTCTTCTGAACGACCTGAAATCGTCAGACCTGCTTTTTCCAACGCATCAACATAAAAGTTGTTTACTTCATAACGATGGCGATGACGCTCTTTAATGACTGCTTTACCGTAAGCGTCAAAGGCTTTTGTGCCTTCAGTAAGATTACAGTTCTGCGCGCCAAGGCGCATAGTGCCACCTAGATCGGATTCCTCTGACCGGATTTCCTTGGAACCCTCTGCATTAGTCCATTCTGTAATCAGACCAACAACTGGGTTCTCTGCTTTTAAATTAAACTCGGTGCTGTGCGCACCGGCTAAATTTGCCACATTACGAGCAAATTCGATTACCGCTACTTGCATGCCCAAACAAATACCTAAGTAAGGCACTTTGTTTTCTCGAGCATACTGAGCCGTCAATATCTTACCTTCAACACCACGCTCACCGAAACCACCAGGAACTAGAATCGCATCCATTCCTTTTAGTACTTCCGTACCTTTTTCTTCAATGCTTTCAGAATCAATGTAGTGCAATTTAACTTTTGTGCGAGCATGGATGCCAGCATGATCCATTGCTTCAATCAAAGACTTATACGCATCCAACAACTCCATGTATTTACCAACCATAGCGATATTGATTTGCTTCTCAGGATTCAATTTAGCCTGAGTCACTTTATTCCAGATATCTAAATTTGGCATATCGCAGTCTAGATTGAAATATTCAACGATCAAGCTATCTAACCCTTGGTCATTCAACATTTGTGGAATGCGGTAAATAGTGTCGGCATCAGGAAGGGAGATAACCGCACGTTCTTCAACACTAGTAAACAAAGCAATTTTCTTACGCTCTGGCGCTTCAATAGACACTTCAGAACGACAAATAAGAATATCAGGCTGAATACCAATAGAACGCAGTTCTTTTACAGAATGCTGCGTAGGCTTAGTTTTAGTTTCGCCTGCAGTGCGGATATAAGGAACCAGTGTCAAATGCATGAACAATGCGCGACGTGGCCCCAATTCCACTTTTAACTGACGAATAGCTTCTAAGAAAGGTTGTGATTCAATATCACCAACGGTACCACCAATTTCAACCAAAGCAACATCTGAGCCTTCGGCACCAGAAATAACGCGACGTTTGATTTCATCTGTAATATGAGGAATAACTTGAACGGTTCCACCAAGGTATTCACCACGACGTTCTTTTTTAAGAACATGTTGATAAACACGACCACTGGTGAAGTTATTGCGTTTGCCCATTTTAGTGGAGATAAAACGCTCGTAATGGCCAAGGTCTAGGTCAGTTTCGGCACCGTCTTCAGTAACGAAAACTTCACCGTGCTGGAAAGGACTCATGGTGCCTGGATCCACGTTGATGTATGGATCTAGCTTTAGCATGGTGACTTTTAGACCACGAGATTCAAGGATAGCGGCCAAAGATGCTGCTGCCAAACCTTTACCAAGAGATGAAACTACACCACCTGTTACGAAAATATATCGTGTCGCCATGAGTGTTTAACCCGCCTTAAAATATAAAAAAATGAGATTTGAAAGCACATAACAATATACCTTCAGGACGGGGGAAAATAATAACATCGGAAGGCATTTCACTCAATGTAAAACACAGTTGTTTTACATTGAGTGAAAGATCTATACCAAGAAAAGCGAGGCCTGTTAAACCAGAGTTATAAGTCTAACTCTAAGACAGGTGTTTTTGAGCGAGAACAGCAAGGCATAACCAACTTACCTTGAGCATGTTCTTTATCCGTTAAAAAGACATCTCGGTGATCAGGCACGCCATCTATAACGCCTGTTTGACAAGTACCACATACGCCAGATTCACAGGATACAGCAAGGAAAATACCGTTCTCATCTAAAGCCTCAAAAATGCTTTGATTGGCTCTAACATCTAAAACCTCACCTGTACTGTGTATCTTAACTTTAAAGGCAGTATTCTCACTTACATTCTCATCTACAGCAGGTGCTGCGAAGAACTCTCGGTGTAATCTGTCTTCAGGCCAACCTAGCATTTTTGCCTGCAACAACACGTAATCAATAAATGAAGCGGGACCACAAATATACAATTCAGAATCGTTCACATGACGAGACAAAACACTCACTACATCCATTTGACTAGAGCCTGCCACTTCACTGTAGTGAAAGTGCATTTTATCAGCAAAAGAAGCATTTTTTAATGCCGATGCAAAAGCGGCTGTTTCTGGAGATCGGGCACAATAATGAAATTCAAAGGATAAACCTTTTTTTTGCAATTGCTGCGCCATTGGCAATATCGGCGTTACACCAATACCACCAGCAATCAAGACACTGTGACGCGCTACATCCATCAAAGGAAAGTGGTTTTTAGGGGCACTAATTGATAATTCGTCGCCTATCTGCAAGCGGTGCACTTCCTCTGAACCACCTCTTGATTGAGGGTCTTTTAACACTGCTATTTCATAATACTGCCCTTCAGATTGCATACGACACAAAGAATATTGTCGAACCAAACCACTAGGCAAATGAACATCAATATGAGCTCCGGGTTCAAAACTTGGCAAATCAGAACCATCCACGGAACCTAAAACCAATCGAACCACACCTAGCGCTTCAGTCACCACATTTCTTACTACTACCTGAATCATCAAGTACTCCTAATTTATTATTCTTATTTGACAAGAGAGCAACTAGAGCAACTCTCTTGTCAGCGCCTTTGTTAGAAAGAAGCGGTTTGAAGCGGCGCATTTGACGACGAGGACGCTTTAGGTTGCTGTTTAGCCGCCTGCTCTTTCGCAATAATTCGGTCAATCACTCTTCTTGATTGAACACCACCTGCGTCAATATCCAGTTTTAACAAATCATAATCTGGAAAGGCCAATAGGTTTTCCTGTTGACGTTCAAGCACTTCTAAATCTTCAGCAAAAATCTTGCCCTGCCCTTCGCGTATTGTATCTGTTAGCTCTTGATCTTCCGGTTTGAAGTTGCGCGCCATCCCCCAGAAATACCAAATCGACGTTTCTGTTTCTGGGGTAATAAAATCCACCACTGTACTGCTGGCTTTTTTATCCGCAGGTGCCTCAAAGCCCCCATGTCCAGCATGAGCAACTCCCACATCAATCATCACATGAGATGGTGGACTAAAACGACAAATTTGCCAACGATCTACTGGTACATCATCTGCCAAACCATTCCCCCTAAGAGCAGATCTCCAAAATGGCGGTGCCATAATGTTTTCCATAAAGCGGCTAGTGATGACCTTATCGCCTTCAACTTTAGTAGAAACAGGAGATTCATCGATTTCTTTCTGACCAATACTACTAGCATGAACATAAGTTTCGTGAGTCAAATCCATCAAGTTATCTACCATCAAACGATAGTCACAATTGATATGATACAAACCTCCACCATAAGCCCACTCAGGATTTACCGCCCACTCCAGATGAGGAATTAAGTCTTTATCGGCTTGAGACTGATCACCAGGCCACACCCAAATAAAACCATAGCGCTCTTCAACCGCATAAGACTTCATACAAGGAAAGCCTTTCACTCGTTGCAAAGGCATTTCTTTGGTCTTGCCGTCCGCCCCCATTTTTAAACCGTGGTAACCACAGACCAAAAGGCCATCTTCTACATAACCCAATGACAAAGCGGCACCACGATGCGGACAGAAATCCAGCACCGCAGCAATTTCGTTATCGTGGGAACGGTAAAAAGCAATGCTTTCACCACAAATTTTACGACCAAGAGGTTTGCTGCCCGCCACCTCTTCAGACATCGCAGCGACATACCACATGTTTTTAGGGAAAGTTTGCTGACTCATAGAAATTCTCCTGCTTTTATTTTTATTTATTGGATCCAATATAGACAAAATAAATCATAAAACAATATAGTTATGCATTAATTGGATCCATTTGATACATAATGAATAATGGCATTCAAGCTAAACAATTGATATGTAAATGTTTCTCTATTGGATCCAATCGTTACTATTTTCCCAGAATTTACGCTATGATATTTTTTCTAAATACACAGAGGCAGGATCAATGAACAAACCCGGACAACAAGTAATCAGTCGACTACGACAAATGATTTTGTCTGGTGAGTTAGAAGCTGGGCAACGCCTTGCAGAGATCCCTACAGCAGAGCAACTTGGTGTTTCACGAACTCCAGTACGCATTGCTTTTCGAACCTTAGAACAGGAAGGCTTACTAACTAAATTATCCGGACGTGGCTACATTGTTCGTCAAGTGACGCAGGCAGAAATTAGCGGCGCTATTGAAGTACGAGGAGTACTTGAGGGGTTGGCAGCAAGACAGGCGGCGGAAAATACACTATCGAAAGCCCAGATCAATGAATTGCTACAACTATTAAAACAAGGTGATGAATTGTTTGCGAAAGGCAACATCAATGAACAAGACCTCGCCATATACCACGACATGAACCAGCGTTTTCATCAAATTATTATAGAAGCCAGTTTAAATCCAGCCATAGCAGAAGCATTAAGTCGTAATGAACATCTGCCTTTTGCATCGGTGAGTGCCCTAGCATTTGATCGTAATAATCTAGCACAGGAGTATCGCCGTTTTAATTTTGCCCATATGCAGCACCATGCGGTATTTGATGCCATCAGCCATGGGCAGGGAAGCCGAGCTGAAGCTATCATGCGTGAACATGCCAATGTCACACACAGCTATGCGAAAGTATTTTCCCAAATGGAAGAAAACGGCGAAAGAATGCACGTATTAAAAAATACAGGCAGCTGAGGCAACACCAAACCTTCTAAGACAAATCCGTATTACCAAGCGGTACTTCTAAGAAATTTCCCATACCTACTGGCTGGCCAACCATTTCGTCATAGGCACTTTGATGACACAGCACCATTGCGCCAACCGTCTTATCCTTAAATAAAGCCTGTAAATCCAGCTTGTTATGACTTGTTAAAAAACGCCCATGTTCCGTTTGGACATAATCTTCTTCATCCCCAATTACCACGGACAACTGATACAAATTTAATTCAAGAGAATGCAGCTTTACTTTATCGATATGAGAGATTTTTTTTAGTTCTTTTAATAACATGACGCAACTCCTTCTTAGGGTTTCATTAGATACGCGCCCCAGATAACTCACAGTTCACTTAAAAATGTAAATTCCTGTAATTACTTCATGCTAGAGTATGCGGATAAACAATAAGAACAGGAAACACCATGACCACCCTTGATATCAATCGTAGCTATGAGCAATCTAGAGATGTAAAAGCCGCACTAGAAAAAATCCAAGCTTGCCTGACCAAATCGAGCCGAACACTTATTGGCTTAACAGGTGGTCCTGGCTCAGGCAAGAGCACTCTTGCGGCATACTTGATTGAATATTTTTCAAAGCAAAAAAACACGCAAGTGATTTGCCTTTCAATGGATGGCTTTCATCTATCCAAAGCTCAACTTCATGCTTTACCAAACTCTGATGAAGCCTTCGCAAGACGTGGTGCCCCTTGGACATTTGATAGTGCAGGTTTTATCGAACGAGTTAAGAGAATTAAACAAAGCTATCAACTAGAAGATATTTTATGGCCAAGTTTTGACCATGCATTGGGCGACCCAATAGAAAACGACGTATCAATTAATAAAGCCACTAAAGTCGTATTGATTGAAGGTTTGTATCTGTTACATCAAAACGATGGCTGGCGAGAATCGAAAGCATTATTTGACGAACACTGGTTTTTGGATGTTCCAGTAAAAATCGCGATTGAACGATTAGCAAACCGCCATATGCAAGCATGGAACTTCAGTCATCAACAAGCCATGGAAAGAATTAATCAAAGTGATGGATTAAACGCAGATTTGGTTGCTAATTACAAAGATCACGCTAATTGGTTATTAAGAGTCTAAATCGACACCTAGACTCTTAATACAAAGATAGACTAGCGCTGGGCAGCAATGGCCTCGGCACTTCTTTCAAACGACATATTGATACGAAGAAACATCCCCTGAATGGCTTCAACCTGATTAGAATCTCCTACAAAAGTAATCAGCTCGTCATATAAAGACTTACAGGCTTTTTCAAAGCCATCATCACAGCGACCTTTACTTGCCAATAAAAAAGCATTGGCCAAAGAAGTTTGCCAACCTTCCAGTGAATTCAGCTGCTGCTTGCCTGCCAAGCTTTCACAGATCGAACGCAGCCGAATAGAAACATGGCCAAGATTTAAAGCAGTTAATGCTAAATCTGTAATTGCACGCGATTTAGAACCTTGGTCATAATTTGTCAGGCGCAACAATCTATCGGCCATACGGCGGTTATACCAAGCTGTTGGACTGGTGTGCTGATTAATCTCCAATAAGTCTTGATAGGTCGTTTTAAAAATACGATGAACTAGCAACTGAACACTTGGTCCCGTAATTAAATGAAACACCCAAAACAAAATACACACGCCTGCAAAAATTGCCATGGCAGAACTTATTGTATAATCGATAGAAAAAGCTCGGCTCATGTCCCTACTTGGGCTAACCAAAATGGAAAAAGGAATACAAAAACCCAAACCATAAGGCAGAGTTTGCCTGTCCGATAGAAGCAATAAACCAATGAAATATGGAGCGGCTAATACAAGTAATAGAAGCTCTAATTGCCCTGAGCTCTGTGATAATAAATTAAGCGCGTAAAAAACCGCCACAAGAACCGCTACAACAACACCAATCAGTAACCTTTTTAGAACAACCTTTAGAACCATCAATGGCAATCGAGCCAACATAATCGAAAAAATGACCGGCAAAATCATAATCATCAAGGCAGCAGTTGAGCCAGTTCCAACCCAGATACAGGCACCTATTAAAAACACCACACAGGTTCGCAAACCTACAATAAAGCCCGCTAACGGGTCTCGGTAAGTCAACATGCTAGGCGCGTTCAGTAAGGTACTATCACGTTCTTCCAAGGCGCGATAAGCCCGTAATAAAACCGTTAGCTCAGACGTAATCTCAGCCCCAACATTCAACATATGCAACTCAAATGGCGTCTCTGACTGATTATTCGCCCGATACTCAGCAAGATCTCGACGCAATACTTTTACCTGATCCAAGCAATACTCAAAATCGCGGGACTCTGCAATACGTCCAAATGCCTCACGGAGTTGATCCAGTAATTGTGCCAAAGCAGGCGTAATCAATTCAGCATGGCGACGCTGCAAACGGCCAAATATTTGCACCAAAGCAAGCAAAGATAACACTTTCTGAGCCAATTGATTCGCAGCTCGCGTTCGTCCCGGTCCTTTGGGACCTTCATAACTGGCAGCACTAGAATCTTCACTCACCATACCTAATGTCGCCATAATGCCATCAATTTGCTTATGGCGGTTTTCATGAGTTCCCGTCCGATCTAACTCGGTAACAAGATACTGCAACGTTTGATTAATCACCGATCTGGCCTGCATTTGCAGACTGTCTTTGACTTTAACTGGCCAGAACATATGACTAACTACACCAGCACATATGGAGCCGATGACAATCTCGCTCACACGAGCTTGAGCAATACTGAAGACTGCTTGGCTATCAGCAGTAGTTGGGCTTGCCATAACCATCAAAACAATGATTTCAGAAGTGACCGCCGCCATGGCAAATGCATAGACGAAATTTGCTTGTCGCACCAGAGCGGATAAGGCGGAATTCAAACCCAGCCATAACGCCAAGACACCCAAAGCCAGATAGGGATACGGCATCAACTGAGTTAATAATAAAATGCCAAATAAGCCGCCTATAATAGTGCCGACAATTTGGCAAATGGCTTTTTCAACGACTAAACCACTTTCAGGACGCATTTGCAAAAAGACAGCGGAAACCAACGCCCAATAAGGCCGATCGAGATTCAAAGAGAGAGCAATCGTCAGCGCCATCGCCATTGCAATAACGCCTTTGAGCGCAAAAATAACCGCCTGTTTTTCTGGCAAAAACAGATTTCTAAGCACTAATCCCAAAACGACTCTCCCTACTACTGAGTAAGATGAATAGTAGCCGTCATCCCAGCACTTAGTTGCCTTTCAGCATTTAACGAATCTAGCTTGATATCCACCGGAATTCGCTGTGATAAGCGCACCCAATTAAAGGTTTGCTGAACCTGCGGCAAAAGCTGCCCATTACTCTGAGTATTGGTATTTGCTATAGCTTTACCAATACTCACCACCTGACCAGTAAGTGGCTTGCCACCACTTAACAAGGTGATTTTAGCTTGTTGGTTTAAATGGATGAGTGGGATTTTGGTTTCTTCGAAGTAAGCTGTCACGTAAAAAGAATCCGACTGCACAATGGCAAAAACTGGCGAACCTTGCCCAACATAATTACCCTGACGTAAATTTAAATTAATAATATGACCAGACACCGGTGCATACACTTTGGTACGATCAAAATTAAGCTGTGCCGCTTCCTGTTGAGCGACCGCCAAATCATAATTTGCTTTGGCGATTTCTGTGCTGATGCGTGACGCCTCTAAATCTTCTGCACTGATGGCTTTTTGACTTAACAATGCAGTCCGGCGCTCGTATTTATGTTTTGCCAATTGCCATGAATAAAGGGCATTTTCCGTATTTGCTTTGCTCTGATTTAGCGCTGCCTGATATCGCTTTTGATCAACACTAAATAATAGATCACCCTTTTTAACCGCTTGATCATTAGTAATATTCAGCTCATTTACCCACCCAGATACATCAGGCGCTACAGTGACGATATCCGCTCGAATACGACCATCACGAGTCCAAGGAGAATGCATATAATCATTCCACACCCAGCGACCAGCAAAAATCGCAGCAATAACAACGAGCACAGTTAAAAGTATACGTAGATATTTTGCCATTGATTTATCTTCCACCTAATAAATATACGGTTAATGCTAAGTAACAAACAAACAGCGACACTTCAAACCAAGCTACACGCCAAATTCGATCATGCCAATCTAAACGATGTAGAACATAACGAGTTAGGGCAGCCAACAAAAAAGCAATCGGAAAATAAACGACCAGAGGGCTAAATTCCAAACCACCAAAAACAACCATATTAAGCATTATAAAAACCCTGTCGTTCAAATATTAGGCATGAATTTGAATGCAAAAAACGAATCATATATTAAGAATAGAATTTTATCTCAAGAACACAAACTAAATGTGTAACTAACAGCCAAATAAAAACACAATAATAACAACAAGCTACACCTGCAATATCAGCTACGTAGCAAGGGAAGCTTTGAGCTTGGTTGCCACTTAACAGTAAGAAAGGAGTAATCTGGATGCTGCCAAAGGTTACCAATTGCAACCAATGTATCACCTAAATATATATACGGAAGATGATCACGCCACCAGCTTGGTATAGCTTCATCATTAAGCCATTTTTTCAATTTACGGGTTTTACCATTCGACATAATCAAGCTTTCGCCCAGAGGACGTGCTCTCAGCTCACATGCATCACTCCCTTTGACTGTAATACAATCAAAAGAACGAAAGATTGTTACGTCATCTACCAATACAGCAAATTTAACCACGTCATCTGGAGGAAGCAGATACGCGCTATTTTGATGTCGCATAATTCGCCCATTAGCAAATTCGAATTCTGGCTGCTTATCCTCTGCACCTGAAAACATGACTTCAACACTTTCAAGCTGAGACTGGGTAAGTGAAACATTCTTAGTTTGTAAAAAATGACGCCACCAAAAAAGCCGCTCATTAAGAGGTTTATCAAGAATATTAGATAACTCCAAACCACCAAATGGGTTACACCATACGGACAACTGCTGCTGAGCAAATTGCGAAAGCATGGCGTAATCAGTAGCTATGCGGTCCGCAGAAGAAACCATATTCAGCTCCATTCGAGGAAAGCGCTCTTTCAAAGCCGGTACAATACGGCGGCGAAGAAAATTTCTAGTGAAGCGCTCGTCAAAATTCGACTCGTCATGAATCCAGTCAAGTTTATGCTGGATCGCATAACCTTCGATGTCTTGTTTTGACACGGACAATAAAGGACGAATTAGGCGAGCTTTGCCGTTAGCAAGCCACCTCTCATTTGGCATTCCAGAAAGCCCTTTACCCCCCGTTCCGCGCAACAAGCGAAATAACAGGGTTTCAGCTTGGTCGCCAGCATGATGGGCAAGCAAAATCACATCACCCTCCCCCATATTAGCTTGAAAGGCCTGATAACGTGCATTCCGAGCGGCATCTTCTATAGAAGCTTGGCTTTCTAATTGAACTTTTTCTGCCTTAAAAGTAACGCCAAGGTTATTGCAAATTGTCTCACAATGAAGAAGCCAATCATCGGCATTAGCACTTAAGCCATGATGAACATGAAGAACTAAAAGTTTTTGTTTTTGCGCCAAGGTAATTTGATTCACTAAAGCATGCAGTAAAACATGCGAGTCAACTCCACCACTAAAACCAACCCACACTTTTTCAGTGCTAGAGAAAATAGACTCTACCCAATCAGAGTTGAATCTTAACGGCACTAAAGAAGTTAATGGTTTAAATTTTAACGGTTTCATCATGCACTCTTAAAACAAAGCACCTAAGTTGCTAAAAACAAAAAAGCCCCCTAAATATAGGAGGCTTTTTAAGAAAACTAAAAATTATAGGCCGTAAGACATTAAACGGTTGTAACGACGAGCCAATAGCTCTTCTGTCGTCAAGGCTTCCATACGATCCAGTGCTGCAAGAACATTTTTCTTCAAGCTCTGAGCCATTTCTTCATGAGAAATATGTGCACCACCAAGGGGCTCTTGAATAATAGTGTCAACAAAGCCTAGCTCTTGAAGACGCTGAGCTGTAATGCCCATGGCTTTCGCTGCATCAGAAGCACGATCTGCACTCTTCCAAAGAATAGATGCACAACCTTCAGGTGAAATAACAGAATATGTGCCGTATTGCAGCATCATTAGTTCATCGCAAACACCGATAGCCAACGCACCACCAGAACCACCTTCACCAATTACGGTAGAAATAATTGGTGTTTTTAGACGAGACATAACCGCCAAGTTAAAGGCAATCGCTTCACTTTGACCGCGCTCTTCTGCACCAATACCAGGATATGCTCCAGGTGTGTCAATTAGAGTAACAATAGGCATGTTAAAACGCTCTGCCGTTTCCATAAGACGTAACGCCTTACGGTAACCTTCGGGACGAGGCATTCCAAAGTTACGAAGTACTTTTTCTTTTACTTCACGGCCTTTTTGATGACCAATAACCATGACTGGACGTCCGTCTAATCGAGCAATACCGCCTACAATGGCACGATCATCAGCATAATGACGGTCGCCATGCATTTCTTCAAAATCAGTAAAAACGTGCTTAATATAATCAAGAGTATATGGGCGCTTTGGGTGACGCGCTAATTGAGAAACTTCCCATGCCCCTAAATTACTAAATAGACTCTTGGTTAACGCTATTTTTTTATCTTCAAGACGACTGATTTCATCGCTTATGTTGAGTTCATTATCGTTACCGACTAAACGCAACTCTTCAATTTTCTGTTCGAGCTCAGCAATCGGCTGCTCAAATGGGAGATAATCTAAATTCATGGTTTAATTACACTACTGTTTGGTTGCCATCAAATACAAGGACAAAAGGCGGCTAGCCGTTTGCTCTATAGCTCTATTAAGCGTATTTCTACGCTGCACTCCATTGCAAAAACTATTTAAATGAGTCTAAGTATACACTAACTGAACATTTTGTTTACCGTATTGTTTCTGAAGTTGGTGAATTAATTCGTCATCCGGACGAACCTTCCAACCTGATCCTAAACGGATATCACCACATGCTTGCGGTGTATCAAAACCTATTACCACATCGCAGCCATCGCCGCGATAGGATTCCATATAGTTTGCCAGTGTCTGTATTTCTGTTGGTGTTACTGTCTCTGACGTCCACGTAATTCGCAACGCTTCTACATAACGAATCCGAGCTTGAGCAATATCAAGAATATTTCTTGCTATAACTTTTTGTCCGCCACGAAATTCATCAACAGTAATTTCACCCTCAACTATTACCACTTCATCTTTGACAATAACGTCTTTAAAAGTGTCATAGTTATCAGGAAATACCGTCACCTCAATTCGAGCAGAACGGTCATCTAGTGTGACAAAGGCGATGTTACCACCTTTTTTACTCTTGGTAATACGTAAGTCAACGATCAAACCCGCCATGACCTGCGTATCACCACGTTTTGGTTGTAAATCCACAATTTTTGAACGAACAAAGCGACGAATCTCTTTTTCATATTCATCTATTGGATGACCTGTCACATACAAGCCAAGCGTATCTTTTTCGCCGTCAAGGCGCTGACGCGGTGGCCATTCATGTTGAATTCCAATCTCTCGATACGCGTCCTCTGTGTTCTCTTCTACCGTGATACCAAACAAATCCATCATGCCGGCATCTTGGTTTTTCGCATCTTGAACCGCTCGTTTCAATGCCTCATCAATACAAGCAAATAACGTAGCACGATTCGGGCCTATAGTGTCAAACGCTCCGGAACGAACCAAAGCCTCCATAACACGTTTGTTAACTTTACGTCCAACTCGTTGGCAAAAATCAAAAATATGCTCGAAAGGACCTTCTTTGCGAGCTTCTACAATGGCTTCAATCGGACCTTCACCCACCCCTTTAATCGCCCCAAGCCCATAGACTATGGCGCCCTTTGGATTAACAGTAAATTTGAAAACTGACTCATTGACGTTAGGTAACTCTAACGCTAACTTCATTGAACGGCACTCTTCAATGAAGATAACGATCTTATCCGTATTCTGCATATCAGCAGACAATACAGCAGCCATGAAAGGCGCTGGGTAATGATTCTTCAACCAAGCAGTTTGATAAGAAACAAGAGCATAAGCTGCGGAGTGGGATTTGTTAAAACCGTATCCCGCAAACTTTTCCATCAAATCAAATATGTTGCCTGATAAGTCTTTATCAATATTGTTTTTAAGCGCGCCTTCCATAAAGATCAAACGCTGCTCAGCCATAACCTCAGGCTTCTTTTTACCCATGGCACGACGTAACAAGTCGGCACCACCGAGTGAAAATTTAGCCAACACCTGAGCAATCTGCATTACTTGCTCTTGATACAAGATGATGCCGTAAGTTGGTTCCAATACTGGAATCAAATCTTGATGCTGATAATCAGGGTGAGGGAAAGCCAGTTCTGCGCGACCGTGCTTACGGTTAATAAAGTCATCCACCATGCCTGAACCCAA
Source organism: Marinomonas sp. UCMA 3892 (assembly GCF_012726345.1). Taxonomy (GTDB): domain Bacteria; phylum Pseudomonadota; class Gammaproteobacteria; order Pseudomonadales; family Marinomonadaceae; genus Marinomonas. The sequence continues at coordinate 234,549 of NZ_PTXN01000007.1, read as the reverse complement.
TGGCCCTGGACGATATAAAGCCACCAAGGCGATAATATCCTCAAAGCGCGAAGGCAAAAGCTTTTTAATCAACTCTTTCATACCACGTGACTCCAGCTGGAATACCGCGGTGGTTTCGGCTCGTTTCAACAAGTCATAAGTTGATCTATCTTCAAGATCAATCAAAGAAATATCGAGCGGGGGCTTACCTTCCAACTCATTTATGGCATCAATGTTTTTAACGGCCCAATCTACAACCGTCAGCGTTTTCAAGCCTAAGAAGTCGAATTTAACCAAACCAGCTTCTTCAACATCGTTTTTATCGTATTGGGTAACCAGACCAGAGCCATCTTCTTCACAATACAATGGCGCGAAGTCGATCAATTTGGTTGGCGCGATTACAACACCACCAGCGTGCTTACCAAAGTTACGTACCACGCCTTCTAAAGATATCGCCATTTCCATAACTTCGGCTGCGTCTTCATCGCCCGCTAAAAATTCCGGTAATGCTGGTTCTTCTTCCAAGGCTTTTTTAAGCGTCATACCGATTTCAAAAGGTATCAACTTAGATAGCTTATCCCCCAGACTATAAGGCTTACCTTGCACCCTAGCCACATCTCGAACCACAGCTTTTGCTGCCATTGCACCGAAAGTGATGATCTGAGATACAGCATCACGTCCATAGGTACGCGACACATAATCGATTACTCGATCACGGTTATCCATACAGAAATCAATATCAAAGTCGGGCATGGATACCCGCTCTGGATTCAAAAATCGCTCGAAAAGTAAATCGTATTCAAGAGGATCAAGATCAGTGATTTTTAGAGCATAAGCGACCAAAGAACCAGCACCGGAACCACGCCCCGGACCAACTGGAATATCGTTATCTTTTGCCCATTGAATAAAGTCCATTACGATCAAGAAATAACCAGGAAAACCCATTTGGTTAATAATAGTTAATTCAAAATCCAAACGATCCCAATATTCCTGACGGCGCTTTTCGATACGTTCGCCATATTTTTTGGTGAGAAAATTAAAACGCTCTATCAAACCATCATATGATAGCTTGCTAAAGAACTCCTCCATCGTCATGCCTTCAGGCACTGGATAGTCAGGCAAAAAGTACTCACCCAACAGAACATCAACACTACAACGCTTAGCAATCTCTACGGTATTTTCTAAAGCTTCAGGTATATCTTGAAAAAGCTCCGCCATTTCTTCAGGCGTTTTAAAGTATTGCTCTTCGGAATAACGACGCTTGCGACGCGGGTCATCTAAAGTCACACCATCATGAATACAAACTCGCGCCTCGTGGGCTTCAAAGTTCTCACGCTTTAGAAAACGTACATCATTGGTTGCCACAACAGGACAATCTAGCTCGCCAGCCAAAGGTACTACGGCATGAATATAGCTTTCTTCTCCGGGTCGGCTGGTTCGTTGCAACTCGACATAAAAGCGATTGGGAAATATTGACATCCAATGCGCTAATCGATTTTTAGCTTGCTCGTGTCGACCTTTTTGCAGTAGGTAACCGATATCACCAAAACCTGCGCCAGATAAAGCGATGACATCCTCACTATGCGTTTCTATCCACTCTCGCTGAATGATAGGACGACCTTCTACCTGACCTAGCTGGTAACCCTTCGAAATGATGGCAATTATGTTTTTATAGCCCTTATTCGACATGGCTAATAAGGTAAAGCGGTAACGAGAATCCACATCATCGTCTTCGGCAACGACAACATCCGCACCACAAATAGGCTTAATACCTTTTTCCATAGCGCCTTTGTAAAAGCGTACAAAACCACATAGGTTATTTTCGTCCGTAATAGCAACGGCTGGCATAGACATAAACTCGGTAGTGCCAAGCAAGCCTTTGATTTTTACCAAGCCATCTACCAAAGAAAACTCAGTATGGACTCGTAGATGTATAAATGATGTGGACAAAATATTATCCCTCTAAAATCTTCTTAACTGGACCAAAACTGCGTCTATGAATCGGTGTGATCCCATGCAAACGAATCGCTTCTAGATGCAGGGCAGTAGGATAACCTTTATGTTTTTCAAAACCGTATTCAGGATAAATCTGTGCGACTTGAACAATATCTCTATCACGTGTGACTTTCGCCAAAATAGAGGCAGCAGAAATAGCGGCATGTCGAGCATCGCCTTTAACCACAGCTTCTGCAGAACAAGGTAAATTAGGCGGAATACGATTACCGTCAACCAACACATGTTCAGGCTCTATAGAAAGTAAAGCAACGGCACGGGACATTGCCAACATACTGGCATGAAGAATATTTAACTCGTCAATTTCTTCTATTGTTGCTCTAGCAATACCATAAGCTAAAGCTTTTTCTTGGATTTCAACAAATAAAGCTTCGCGTTTTTTTTCACTTAATTTTTTGGAATCTGCCAATCCAGCAATGGGTTGTGCCGGATCTAAAATCACTGCTGCAGCAACAACTTCACCCGCTAGCGGCCCTCTTCCAGCCTCATCAGTCCCGGCCAGCAAATCTCCAAAATATATCCGACTAACAAATGGTTCCATTATTTACCTTTTCCTTCAAGCATACTAACAATAGCTTGGGCTGCCTGAGCACCGGCATTTTTGCGCAACATAGTATGCAAATTTAGATACTTAGCCTGAATGGTTTTGTCGGTCATAAAAGACCGCCAAGTTTGTAACAATCGTGTCGCCAAATTATCTGGTGTCGCATCATCCTGAAGAAGCTCAGGTACTAACGCTTCATTAGCCAACAAATTAGGTAAAGAAACATAAGGAACTTTAACCATTCTAGACATAATGGCGAAAGTGAGTTTATTTACCCGATAAGATACAACCATTGGTCGTTTTACTAGCATAGCTTCCAATGCGGCGGTGCCAGAGGCTAATAAAATAGCATCAGAAGCTGCCATGACAGTACGAGACTGCCCATCAATCAATATCGCTTCGGCATTGGCTTCATGCAATATTACTTCTATTTGATTCCTACGCTCTTTATTGGATGCAGGAATCAAAAAGATAGCAGATGGCTCTTTCTGCTTAATCAGCTTAATAGTTTCAATAAAAAGCGGTGCCAAACGAGACACTTCACCTTCGCGAGAGCCTGGTAAAATACCAAAAACCGGACCATTAATAGGCCCCAGATTAAGCTTTTCTCTGGCAATAGTGACATCACTTTCAAGAGGTATATCATCCGCTAACGTATGCCCAACACAAACTACCGGGATATTGTGCTCATGATAAATAGGCAATTCAAACGGAAAAAGTGCCAACATAAGGTCGATGGATTTTTTAATATTAAAAATCCGCTTTTGACGCCATGCCCAAACTGACGGACTAACATAGTGAACTGTCGGTATGCCTGCTTGTTTTAACTTTTTTGCAAGCGGCATATTAAAATCAGGTGAATCGATACCAATAAAAGCAGTAGGGGGATTATTTAAGCAAGACTGATATAGGCGCTTACGAATACCCAAAAGCTCTCTGAGCCGTCCTAAAACTTCAACCAAGCCCATAACAGACAATCGGTCCATTGGCACAACACTCTTGAAACCTTGCGCCTCCATTAATGGACCACCAATCCCTTCAAAAATCGCTTCGGGTTGTAACATCTTTAGGTGAGCAATCAAATTTGCGCCCAGAATATCACCCGAAGCTTCACCAGCTACCAACACATAGCGTGTCGCAGACGTTACTTGCATTTATACAACCTCTAATAATAAAAAACCCCGAAATAGTCCGGGGTTTTCTTTTAAAACATGGTGCCTATCGGACAATTCCACGTTTTGACTGCCGAATGGATAATACGTACTCTGTCACCTCAGGGATATGAAATAAATCCCCTTGCTCAAGTTCCTGTAAAGCCGCTTCTAATGCTAAACCTTTCAGATATACCGTTTTGTAGGCTGTACGTAGTGCTCGGATAATATCGGCTGGGACACCACGACGACGCATACCTTCAAAATTCATACCATGAGCTTTGGCAGGGCTACCGGAAACCATAACGTACCTAGGCACATCTTTAGAAACCATAGACCCCATACCACACATACTATATGAGTTAACCTGACAGAATTGATGAATCCCTGTGTAGCCACCAAGAATAACATTATTACCAACTTTCACATGGCCTGCTAAAGCTGCAAAGTTTGCCATAATATTATTATCACCAACTATACAGTCATGACCAACATGCGTACTCGCCATAAATAAATTATGGTTTCCGATAATAGTTATGCCGTTATCCTGAACCGTACCGCGATGAATCGTAGCATTTTCACGAATAACATTACTGTCACCAATCACAAGCTGCGTTGGTTCACCCTTATACTTTTTGTCTTGGTTCGCTTCTCCAACAGAAGCAAACTGATAAATTTCATTATTAGACCCAATAGTTGTATGACCATTAATCACAACATGGGATTTAATAATACTACCAGCACCAATTTTTACATTCGGTCCGATCACACAAAAAGGACCAATTTCCACACTGGAGTCAATCTCTGCTTTCGAATCGATCAAAGTAGTTGGATGTATCGCCACTATATTTTCCTGTCTGCACACATAATAGTTGCAGAGCAAGCTAACTGACCGTCAACTGTAGCTCTACATTCGAACTTCCAAATACCTCGTTTTTCAGCAATAATTTTTGCTTCCAACTGCAAACGATCACCAGGTACAACTGGTCGTTTAAAACGCGCATTATCAGCACCGACAAAATAATAGATAGAACCATCTTCAGGTTTTTTATCCATTGACTTGAAGCCCAATACACCTGCTGCCTGAGCCATAGCCTCGATAATCAAAACCCCCGGCATTACTGGATGGTTAGGAAAGTGGCCATTGAAAAAAGGCTCATTAATCGTCACATTCTTATAGGCAATAATGGAATCGTTCAGATTTATCTCAACAATACGATCTACTAGTAAAAACGGATACCTATGAGGTAAATACTGACGAATTTCATTTACGTCCATCATTAAACTTCAACCTTTGTCTGAAAGCTTTTTAATTTGTTGTCCCAGTGATGAGATCTGTTTTGCCATTTCATCAATTCTTCTAATTCGAGCTGCTGTTCTACGCCATTTACCTGTAGGCTCCATCCCCATCCCTGAAGAGTATGACCCAGCTTCATCAATGGATTTGGTAATCATAGTCATTCCTGTAATATGGGTGTGATCAACTATCGAAAGATGACCTGCAATTCCCGCCCCACCTGATATAGTACAGGAAGCACCTATTTTCACACTCCCAGCAATCCCAACGCATCCTGCGATGGCAGTATTATCGCCAATTACGACGTTATGAGCAATTTGAACTTGATTATCTATCTTAACACCGTTGCCTATTTGTGTATTTTCTATAGCGCCACGATCAATTGTTGAATTCGCCCCTATTTCAACATTATTTCCAATAATAACAGAGCCTAATTGATCTATTTTTTCCCAAAAACCGTCATTCGGTGCAAAGCCGAATCCATCAGCCCCAATCACAGTACCGCTATGGATAATGCACGCCTCACCAACCTCTACATCGTGATAAAGAGTAACATTAGAATATATGCGAGAACCTTTACTAATCTTAACACCCCGACTAAGAACACTGCCTGCACCAATAACACAGTCCTCAGCAATCAAGACATCATCATCAATAACGGCATTAGGACCCACCACGACATTTTCTGCTATCGTTGCTTTAGGTGACACTACAGCACTTTGGTGAATACCTGACCAAGAATGTGTTGTAGGTACAAAAAGATGTGATATCTGAGCAAATGCCAAATAAGGGTTTGAAACAACAATGGCATTATCTACCAATTGAGCCAATTCATCTGTCTTTACAAGGACAGCTCCTGCTGATGTTGTTCCAAGTAAACTTTGATACTTAGAATTAGCCAGAAAGCTCAATTCTTTTGAGGTCGCATTTTCAAGCGATCCTAATTTATCTATAACTAGATCAGCATCACCTTTTACCACACCCTGCACCTTGGCTGCTAATTGCCCTAGCGTATAACTCATAGATTAATTATCCTTATTAATACGTTTTACTAGCTCATCTGTAATATCTGCATCTGCGTTCGCATACAGACTTAACTGTCTATTAAGTACCAATTCCAGCTTACGCTCTTCAATCAAAGACTTCAGAGCAGCCTCCCCCTTAGGTGTCAAAGATTGTATTAGTTGTTGCTCTAACGCCTTGGCCTGCTGCTGCATATTTGCAGCCATTGCTCGCACTTGATTCTGATGCTCAGCCAATTGTTGACGGCGCTTTTTAAACTCATCTTCGGACAGCGTTAATTCATCACGTTTCAAATCTTTTGCTGATGCTTCGAGTTTTTCCTGCTCTTTTTTTAAACGGGCATCCATTTCAGCCACTTTTTGCTTTGGCTCCTTAGCAGCTTCTTGACCTATATTGCTTTGTAAAAGTGCCGATCTAAAATCAACAACAGCGACTTCAGTTGCTTGTACGCTATTAATGAAGCATAGAGTGAAAATTGCAATTATGAGTTTTTTCATTTTCAAATCCTATTAAATAATACTTTCTAAATTAAAAAGTGGTTCCCAATTGAAATTGGAAAAAGTCTGTTTTATCGCCACTTTTTGAATTTAAAGGACGTGCAAAGTTAAATGACAAAGGAGCAATTGGAGTAATCCATGTCCAACTTAAACCAACACTATAGCGCAGCTCAGCAGGGTCAATGCCTTCATTACATTCAGAATTACCTGCAAGACAAGTGTCGGTAAAAACGTTACCACCATCCAAAAATAAAGCCGTTCTAACGGACTTATGGTCTTCTACCATAGGTAATGGAAAAATAAGCTCCGCTGTACCTGTCATCAGAATATTACCACCTAATGCCGATCTACTATTGGTTGAACCAGCACCATAGGAGTTTTTAGGCCCCAAAGATGAAGAACCATATCCTCGGACTGAATAAGAACCACCCGCAAAATAGTTTTCAAAGAAAGGTAGGTTGTCTGTATCTCCATATCCCATACCATAACCTAAACGCCCCTTTAATCGAAACAGCCATAAATCAGAGCCATTCAAATTCCAGTATCGTTGAGAGTTCAAGCCAACTTTTACATATTGCTGATCGCCGACAGGTAAAGCCACTTCTAATGTTGCTTTTGTCGCATACCCATCAGTTGGCAGTACACCACCAACCAAGTCACTATCACTCCAGGTTAAACTAGCAATAACGTCATCATAGTTATCACCTTGGCTATTAACATAATCTTTTGTCTCATTAGATGGGTCATAACCTAACTTTACTGTACTTTCTTTTACTGTCACACCGAATGATAAGCGCTGAGTATCTGAAATTGGATAACCATAACTTACACCTGCACCGATTTCATCCAAATCGTAATTTTCTACATCATCTGCAGCATGGTCACTGGTTTTATAGAAAATTTGAAAACCTCGACTCACACCATCAACGGTAAAGTAAGGATTATCATAAGAAATAGAGTAATCTTGTTTTTGATTAGTACGACTAGCATTAAAAGAAAGTTTATTACCAGAGCCCATGAAATTACGCTTGGAAATTCCAAAGCCTAGTACGGTACCATCTTCTTGCGAGTAACCTATACTAGCTTGAATGCTACCAGAAGCCTGCTCTTGAACTACAACATCAAGATCTACTTGATCTGAAGTTCCCGCAACAGGTCTCGTGCGTAAATCAACACTACCAAAGAAACCAAGTCGCTCAATACGACGTTTAGATGATTGAATTTTAGAGTGAGTTGCCAAAGCCCCTTCGAATTGTGTCATTTCACGACGCAATACTTCATCTTGTGTTTCACTATTGCCACTAAAAGTAATTCGTCGAACATACACTTTAGGACCTGGTGCTATTTGATAGCTAAGATTTACAGTGTGATCATCTAGCTTCTCAGGAATCACATTTACGTTCGTGAACAAATAACCATCATCACCCAACTCAGTTGAGATACCTTCGATAATTTTTGTCACTTCACTACGAGAGAAAACATCACCTTTTTTCTGAGAAATTTGTTTCCAGACTCGATCTTCTGCAATAGGCAAACTACCACTTAAGGTAACGTTATTAATATTATAAGGCTTACCTTCTTCAACATTGATTACGATATAAACATCACGTTTATCAGCGGACAAACTGACCTGACTAGAGACAACATTAAAATCCAAATAGCCGTTATCTAAATAAAAGCTTTTGAGTGTATTGATATCGCCCTCTATTTTACCTTTGGCATACTCATCAGCAGAACTAAACGGATTCCAAGAGCCAGTCTCTTTTGATTCAAAATCCTTTGTCAACGTCTCTTCATCAAAATCTTTGTTACCAACAATATTAATATGAACGATTTTGGCAGTATCACCTTCGTCGATTTTAATAACAATCCCAGTACGATTACGAGGCATGTCCTTTACTGCAATATCCACCTTGGCACTATATCGCCCCAAAGCATAATACTGACGCTGAAGCTCTTGAACTATTTGGTTTAACGTCTCTGGCTTGTATATTTCACCAATTTCTAACCCAGATAGCTTTAAGCCTCGCTCCAAATCTTCTGTTTTAATTAGTTCATTACCTTCAATAGTTAAATTACCAATCGAAGGACGCTCGGCAACTTCAAAGACCAAAACATTATTTTCCTCATAAACATCAATGTCACTAAAGTAACCCGTGTTAAAAAGAGAATTAATCGCTTGATAGACCTTATCAGAATCATAAGACTCGTTCTTATCAAAGCCTATCACATCAAATGCCCTAGATGATGGCATTTGTACTAAACCATCAATCCGAACATCCTCTACGGTTTTTGCAAAACTTTGCACGCTTATTAAAGCCAAAAATACTGCTGAAACGACTTTCACATATACCTCTCTACAAGCGGGCAATATCATTAAAAATGGCGACAGCCATTAGAGCAAATAAAAGAGAAGCGCCAACTCGATATGCCATGCTCTGAATTTTCTCAGAAACTGGCTTCCGACGAATAGCTTCAATGCCAAAAAATAACAAATGCCCACCATCTAACATTGGAATAGGCAACAAATTAAGCACACCCAAACTAACACTGAGGTAAGCCATAAACTTCAAAAAAGATTGCAAACCTGAATCTGCAGACGCACTCGCTACTTTTGCAATCGTAATCGGCCCCGATAAATTATCGACCGATATCAATCCCTGTAACATTTTTCCGATAGAAGAAACGGTTAAAGATACCATCTTAGATGTTTGTGCAACACCATAAGAGAGCGCCTCAAGCGGACCATAGTAACGCTCCCTAATAAGACCTTCATCCCATTTGGGCGGAACTACTGCCAACCCAGCATACCCTATCTTTTTGCCATTTTGCTCAGTAGATTTAGGCAATAATAATAATTCCAAAAAATCTTGTGAGCGCTGAATCTTAACCGACAACATCTTATTAGGATTTGCTTGCACCAGCCCAACAACTTGTTGCCAGTTAGATACAGGCCGATTGTTTATCTCTAAAATCTTATCGCCTGATTGGAAACCAGCTACAGACGCAGCGCCGCCCTCAACAACCTGAGCAATAATTGGAAGCACTTCAGGCTGCCATGGAGACAAACCAAATGCTCTAATCAAATTACTTGGTTCATCACCAACTAACCATCGATTAAGCTGTACAGTATCTTCCTGTAAAGAACTTAGCCCCTCTGGTTGATAGCGAACGATAATGGTTCCTGTTTTACCAATCAAGCTTGCTAGCACTAAATTTACATCTTCCCAAGAAGCAACAGACTCACCATCAAGGGAAATAAGCTCATCTCCGGCTTGAATCTGAGTTTGAGCAATTGGGGTATTTTGATCAATTTTACCGACTTTTGGTGCAATAGTTTGCACACCTAGTAAAGCGACAACTGCGTAAATAACGATGGCTAAAATAAAATTAGCAACAGGTCCAGCGGCAACAATAGCAATTCTCTGCCAAACATTTTTTGTATTAAACGCTTGCTTTTTCAATTCCGCTGGAACATTTCCTTCTCGTTCATCCAGCATTCGCACATAACCGCCAAGCGGTATAAGCGCCAGAGTATATTCCGTTCCCGTTTTACCAACATAACGATATATCGGTTTTCCAAAACCAACAGAAAAACGCAATACTTTAACACCACAACGACGAGCGACGAAAAAATGCCCAAACTCATGAAAAGTAATTAATAAGCCTAAGGCAACAACAATAGAAAGAATATTTAACATCATGACAAGCTACCACGAGAAATCATATCGAGAGCCAAGTGACGAGAGTATCGATCGGCCTCAAAAACATCATCAAGATCATTCACAGCAACAATATCTGCAGCCATCAAGACTTTCTCATTCAGTCGAGCAATATCTAAAAAGCCAATTTCACGCTTTAAAAAAGCAGCGACTGCGATCTCATTGGTCGCATTTAATACTGCCATTGCAGTTCCTCCCATAAACCAAGCATCAGCGGCCAACCTTAGATTTGGAAAGCGATTTAAATCAGGTGCTTCAAAGTTCAAACGGGCAATATCAATCAAACTCAAAGGAGGGACATTTGTTTCGATACGATTTGGCCAACTCATTCCATAAGCTATGGGAATTTTCATATCTGGATTCCCCATTTGGGCAATCACAGAACCATCTAAATAAGAGACCATTGAGTGGATAATGCTTTCTGGGTGCACCACCACATCCACTTGATTAGGTGTAATATCAAACAACCAACAGGCTTCAATCAACTCCAAACCTTTATTCATCAAAGAAGCAGAATCAATGGATATTTTCTGCCCCATAGACCAATTAGGATGCTTACAAGCTTGCTCTGGTGTCACCGTAGCCATTTCACCCAAAGACCAACTTCTAAACGGACCACCAGAGGCCGTCAAAATCACTTTCGATACATCCTGCTTATGTGCACCACGAGCGGTTTGCGGCAAACTTTGGTAAATCGCATTATGCTCGCTATCAATTGGCAAAAGCATGACATCATGGCGAGCTACTTCGTCCATAAAAAGCTTACCAGCAGTAACCAAGGACTCTTTGTTTGCTAACAATATTTTTTTGCCAGCACGTATACCAGCCAAAGTAGGCTTAAGACCAGCAAATCCCATAATTGCAGCCATAACCTGATCAACTGCGGAGTCAGAAGCAATACTATCTAAGGCCTCTTCGCCCCATTCAAACGAAATAGCTAAATCATGACACTTCTGAGCCAATTCATCGCGCGCCCTTTGCGACCCCATCACTACACGCTGGGGCTTAAAACGACGACATATATCCGCCATTTTATCTACGCTTTCATTAGCTGATGCATTAATCAAAACAAATTTATCAGGGTGCTGAGCAATAATATCTAACGTGCTTTGACCAATAGAACCAGTCGCACCTAACAAGCAAATACCCTGCATCAAAGCCATCCAGCCAAACTTAGCAATAAAACATAAATAGGAGCAGCAGCTGTCAAACTATCAACACGATCCATAACACCACCGTGACCAGGAATAAGATGACTAGAGTCCTTCAGTTCTTCATGACGCTTAAATAAACTTTCTGTCAAATCGCCTAATACAGACACTGACGATGTCATTAACGCGATAACAGCTAACACACACCAGTTTAAAAAAGTGAAATCGCTTAAAAAAGCAAAAATAATCACTCCAACTTGAGTTAGCAGCAAACCACCGACAACACCTTCCCACGACTTACCAGGACTCACAAAACGCGCAAGTTTTCTCTTACCAAAAGCTCGACCAGCAAAATAAGCACCTGAATCAGCCCCCCAGATCAATCCCATAAGAAGCAACACCCACACAACGAAATTGTCTGACTGTTTTAATACCACTAGGGCCGACCAAGTTGTAAGCAACACAAAAACACCAAACAACAAACGACTAAAAATGTGCTGCCAAATTAGTTGTGTTGGATAACGTATCACCCAATACAAAGCTAAACCCCATAATAAAGGACTTATATAAAGTGATGTTTGCTGTAAATTACAATTCAATACAACAAAGCAAACAGCACCGATAAAAGCAGCAAATAAAATACGACCAGCTTGATTACTTACCCCAGATAAACGCGCCCACTCCCAGCCCGCTAAACAAACAACAGCGGCCATAGCAAAAACAAAGTTAGGGGCATCTAATACAAACACGGCACAAACAAACAACACAGCCATAACGATGGCACTGAGAACTCGAGGGAGTAACATGGTTATCGACCACCATAACGACGTTGACGCTTTTGATAAGTTTGAACAGCCTCATCAAAATGCTGTTGATCAAAATCCGGCCATAGCACCGGAAGAAAGACAAACTCAGAATAGGCTGTTTGCCAAAGCAAAAAGTTACTAATACGCTCTTCTCCTGAGGTTCGAATTAAAAGGTCAGGTGGAGGCAAATCGGCTAATTCCATATGCTTGCCCAACAACACCTCATCAATATCCTCAACAGAAAGCTCACCTAATGCAACGCGCTTCGCTACAGCTTTTGCCGCTTGAGCAATATCCCAACGACCGCCATAATTCGCAGCAATAACCAAGGTCATCTGTTCATTGTTTTTCGTTGCGTCTTCAACACTTTTGATTTGCTTTTGCAATCCACCACTGAAACCAGAAAGATCCCCTACCACCCTAAGCCTGATCTTATGCTCATTTAATCGTTTAAGTTCTTTTTTCAAAGACCTCATAAACAACGTCATCAAGCCATCAACTTCTAACTTCGGACGTTTCCAGTTTTCACTAGAGAAAGCAAACAGCGTCAACACCTTAACACCGGACTTAGCTGCAGCTTCAACCACACGACGCACAGCAGCTGCCCCAGCCGTATGACCAGCAATACTCGGAAGGTGTTTTTTCTTTGCCCAGCGATTATTACCATCCATTATGATAGCAATATGAGCTGGACCGACGGCTGAATCAAAATCAGCGCCATCCAATTCAGACATAGCAGTACCCTAGTCAATAAAAAAAGCGAGCCAAGGCTCGCCTTTCTCATTAAATTTCCATCAAGTCTTTTTCTTTAGCAGCAAGACGCTCTTCTATCTGGGCGACATACTTGTCCGTTACTTTTTGTACTTGATCCTGTCCACGACGATCATCGTCTTCAGAAATTTCTTTTTCTTTCACTAGGTCTTTAAGACTACCGTTTGCATCACGACGAATATTACGGATAGCAATACGGCCATTTTCAGCTTCATTTTTTGCTTGCTTAAAGTAGTTCTTACGAGTTTCCTCAGTTAAAGCAGGCATAGGAATGCGAATTAAATTACCGTTAGTAGCTGGATTCAAGCCAAGATCAGATTTCATAATGGCTTTTTCAATTTCAGGAACCAAGTTATTTTCCCAAGGAGAAACACCCAAGGTACGCGCATCCTCGACAGTGATGTTAGCCACTTGACTTAACGGCGTTTCAGAACCGTAATAATTCACTTTTACTGAATCTAAAATACTAGGGTGCGCACGACCTGTACGGATTTTTTTAAACGCAGATTCAACAGAAGCAACCGCTTTACTCATACGGTCTTCTGCGTCTTTAAGAATTTCGTTAATCATAACTTCCTCACTTAATCAGTGTACCTTCACTGCCACCAACCATGATATTTACCAAGGCTCCCGGCTTATTCATATTAAATACACGTATTGGCATACTGTGATCACGGGTCAAACATATTGCAGTTAAGTCCATGACACCTAATTGTTTTTCAAGAACTTCATCGTAGCCCAATGTATCATATTTCACTGCCGTAGGATCTTTCATTGGATCTGCAGAGTAAACACCGTCTACTTTAGTCGCTTTCAATACTACATCTGCATCAATCTCAATACCGCGCAAACATGCAGCAGAGTCTGTCGTAAAGAAAGGATTACCCGTACCAGCAGAGAAAATGAGCACATCGCCTTCTTTCATTAGGCGCATGGCACGACGTCTATCATAAGGCTCAACAATACCTGTCATAGTAATAGCTGACATCACACGAGTAGCAATATTTGCACGCTCTAACGCATCACGCATTGCCAATGCGTTCATTACTGTTGCTAGCATCCCCATATGGTCACCAGTAACACGATCCATACCAGCCTGACTTAACGCCTGACCGCGAAATAAGTTACCACCACCAATAACAATACCAACTTCAACACCAATACCGCGTAACTGCCCGATCTCTAGGGCGATACGATTCAACACCTTAGGATCGATACCAAAGGACTCATCACCCATCAAGGCTTCGCCGCTCAGCTTAAGCAAAATTCTTTTGTATTTTGGACTCTTTTCTTTTGGCATATCAACCTCCGGCAATGATTTCATTTCTTGAATAAATGAGGTCAATATACCCGACACTCATCGCACTCATCTCTCATAAAAAGGGGCAGTCAAGCTGCCCCTTTTTTTACAAGACATTACAACTAAGAATTAACCTCTAAGTTGTGCTGCTACTTCTGCTGCAAAATCCACTTCAGCAACTTCAATACCCTCACCTACTTCAAGGCGAATGAAAGAAGTCACAGTTGCGCCAGCGTCTTTAACTAGCTGACCAACTTTAATTTCTGGGTTTTTAACAAAAGGCTGTTCAGTCAAGCTGTTTTCAGCCAAGAACTTCTTCATACGACCAACAATCATTTTATCAACGATTTCTGCTGGTTTACCAGCCATGTCTGGCTGCGCACGAACAATTTCTTCTTCTTTTGCTAGAACTTCAGCAGGCATATCTTCACCACGAACAACGCGTGGAGCAACAGCGGCAACGTGCATAGAAACATCTTTAGCCAATTCTTCAGAACCGCCTTCCAATTGAGTCAATACAGCAATTTGGCCATTACCGTGTAAGTAACCACCTACCAAGCCACCTTCAATGACAACAGCACGACGAGGCGTAATGTTTTCACCGATTTTTTGAACCAAAGCTTCACGAGCTTCAAGCATTTCGCCTGAAACAACTTTTGCCATATCTGTTTCTTTCGTTGCAAAAACAACGTCAGCTACTTTATTAGCGAAAGCTAGGAAACCTTCGTCACGAGAAGCGAAGTCAGTTTCAGAGTTAACTTCAACCAAGACGCCGTAAGATGCATCATCAGCTACACGCATAATGATGGTACCTTCAGCTGCAGTACGGCCAGCTTTTTTAGCTGCCTTCATGCCACTTGATTTACGTAGTTCTTCGATAGCCACTTCGATATCAGCGTTAGCAGCGACAAGTGCTTTCTTACACTCCATCATGCCTAGGCCAGTACGTTCACGTAGCTCTTTTACCAATGCTGCAGATACTGCGGCCATGTTAAATCCTCTTAATACCAATTCAAATTTAAAAAAGGAGGTAAGAAACCTCCCTTTAGAAACTAGAACAAACTAGAAAGTTTGCTTACGCTTCAGTCGCTTCGCTTACTTCAACGAATTCATCAGCAGTACCAGCAGTCGCATTACGACCTTCAAGAACTGCATCTGCAAATGCACCAACATACAATTGAACCGCGCGGATCGCATCGTCGTTAGCTGGAATGATGTAATCAACACCATCTGGATTACTGTTAGTATCAACGATACCAATAACAGGAATACCTAATTTGTTTGCTTCTTTAATTGCAATACGCTCATGATCAACGTCAACTACGAACAATACATCAGGAAGGCCGCCCATATCCTTGATACCACCCATAGAAAGCTCAAGTTTTTCAAGCTCACGAGTACGCATCAAAGCTTCTTTTTTAGTCAGCTTATCGAAAGTACCATCGGACATTTGAGTTTCAAGCTCACGAAGACGCTTGATAGATGCACGAATTGTTTTGTAGTTAGTCAACATACCACCTAACCAACGGTGGTTAACGTATGGCATACCAGAGCGAGCAGCTTGCTCTTTAATCGTTTTAGATGCAGCACGCTTAGTACCAACAAACAAAACCTTGTTTTTGTTCTCAGCCATTTTTTTAACAAGCTCTAAAGCGTTGTTAAGAGCTGGAACAGTGTGCTCAAGGTTAATGATATGAATCTTGTTACGAGCACCGAAAATGAAAGGCTTCATTTTTGGGTTCCAGTAACGAGTTTGGTGACCGAAGTGTGAACCAACCAATAATAGGTCGCGCATAGAAACTGTAGGCATTTTACTATCCTTTATATTTGGGTTATTTATGCTTACCAGCTAAAAACGTCAGTCAAACAAGGTTTAAGGCAACCTAAGACACCCAAGACATTTTCTTCAATAGCGGCAAGATCGTTGATTTAAGTAAATTCGCTTATTTTAGGCGCAAGCCTAACAAGCCGGCGTTTTATACCACATTAGAGCAAAAACCAAAAGACTTGAACGTATTTTTTACACGCCAACCGAGGCACGTTTTTTTCAATTAGAGAGGCGATTCTGCTGCTCAAGTCATGTAGAATGTCCCGCAACGATATTATCGACATAGACATAAACCTATTTAAGACACGTAAATTATGAGCAACGAAATCCTACAAAAAGTTGAAGAGCTAACCAAAAACGGTCGAATTGATGCACCTAGCTGGACACCACGCCCAGCATCAACACGCTTCACTGATATTAGCGACATAGAAGGCATGCGCACTGCCGGCAAATTAGCTGCAGACGTGTTAGTAATGCTAGAAGAGTTTGTCGTTCCTGGCGTCACCACAGACCAACTGGACATCATCGCACACAACTATATTGTCGAAGTCCAAGGCGCTATTCCAGCCCCACTAAATTATCACGGCTTCCCGAAATCCTGCTGCACTTCAGTAAATGACGTTATTTGCCACGGCATTCCAAATGACAAAGCCCTTAAAAAGGGCGATGCAGTGAACATAGATATTACTATCATCAAGGATGGCTACTACGGCGATACGAGTAAAATGTTTTTTGCTGGCCCTGCCTTACCACATGCTGAACGCTTAGCAAAAGTCACCCAAGAGTGTCTCTACCTTGCAATTGATATGGTAAAACCTGGCACACGCCTTGGAGATATCGGTGCTGCCATTTCAGCACATGCACATAAACACCACTACACAGTCGTAGAAGAATACTGCGGCCATGGAGTGGGAACGACCTTCCATGGCGAACCACAAGTAGCTCACTACGGAAAAGCTGGTACTGGCGTTATGCTAGAAGAAGGCATGACACTGACTATCGAACCGATGATCAATGCAGGTAAAAAACAAGTTAAACACACAGGCCCAGATAACTGGATCGCCAAGACAAAAGATGGCCGCTTGTCTGCTCAGTATGAACATACTCTTCTTGTTACGGCCGATGGCGTTGAAGTACTTACCCGTCGCCCAGAAGAAACTCGCTTCTCATAAGAGAAGCGAGTTTCTTAAAAAGAAATTTAGTAACCATTAACCTATTACCACTCAAAATAACACTTATTCATTCTTCGAGGCTATTGTATGGACTTCCCTGCTTTTCCAGACGCTCCGCCACTACTGACACAGGAAGAAAAACACGAGTTAGCACAACCGCGCTGCTCTGTTTCACGTTACAAAGCCATCATAGAAGAAAAGACAAACATCTATAACGATCTTTTTCATTCACTATACCCAATAGAGAAACTCGTAAAAGGCCTCTCTTCTTTTTATGACGAAGTAATGCAAGCAGCTTGGACATCCAAAGCATTAGACGGCGAATCACACGTTAGCCTTGTTGCCGTTGGAGGATATGGGCGCGGAGAATTACACCCCAAATCCGATATTGACCTACTAATTTTAATGGAGAATGAAACCTCCGCACCAAAAGACAAACTCGAAGCCTTTATTACATTTCTCTGGGACATTAATTTGGATGTCGGTCACAGCGTGCGAACCATTGACGAATGTACAGAGATGGCGGCCAAAGACATCACCATTATCACCAACTTAATTGAGTCACGCACACTCATTGGCGCGGCCGATTTACTAGCCACGCTCAAACTACACGTTGATATATCCCAAATGTGGGATGGACACTCTTTCTACCAAGCCAAACTAGCAGAACAAAAGCAGCGTCACGCAAAATACCAAAACACTGCTTACAACTTGGAGCCAAACCTAAAAGAGTGCCCCGGTGGCCTCAGAGACATGCAAGTGATTGACTGGGTTGCTAAGCGCCATCTACATACACATCGACTTAGTGCATTAATAGATAAACACTTCTTATCTGAAGACGAATACATTCAACTTAAAGGCGCGGTTAGTCATCTATGGCGAATTCGTTGGGCCTTACACATGGTCGCTGGTCGCAAAGAAGATCGACTTCTCTTCGATCATCAGCGCACCCTAACTAAGCTATTCGGCTTTGACGATGACGATTTAAAACGCAACGTTGAACGTTTTATGCAAGGCTATTACCAAAGTGTCGCTGCCATCCAACAGCTCAACGATTTACTCCTTCAACACTTCGAAGAGTCCTTTTTAGCCAAAGACGCTACCAACACAGTTGAAGTCATCAACGACCACTTTCAAATTGCCAATGGCCAACTTGAAGCCCGTTCTAAGACACTATTCCAAGACAACCCTTCCAGCATGTTGGAAATATACGTCTTGCTAGGCGCCCATGAAAACATCAAAGGCATTCGCGCCAACACCATGCGCCAACTACGCGACAGCTTAGACCTAATTGATGATGAGTTTAGAAATAATAGAGTAAACACCGACCTGTTTCTCGACATAATAGCCAGCCGCTACAGACTAACTAGCATATTAAGATCAATGAAACATCTTGGGTTACTTGGTCGCTATCTTCCCGAATTCGGAGCGATCATTGGGCAAATGCAGCACGATTTATTTCATATTTACACAGTTGACGCTCACACACTGCAATTGGTAGAGAACTTACGTCGCCTCTGGCTGCCTGAGTTTAAACAAAAATTCCCCATTTCAGCACAAGCAATTCGACACGTAGCAAAAGTTGAGCTGCTATACGTTGCCGGCCTATACCACGACATAGCCAAAGGCCGAGGTGGCGACCACTCTGAATTAGGCTGTGTAGATGCACAAGCTTTTTGCGAACGCCACGGACTATCAAAACAAGACACAGACCTTGTCGTCTGGTTAGTTCGAAATCATCTATTCATGTCAGTTACCGCTCAACGTAAAGACATCTCTGATCCTGAAGTCATTTGGGAATTTGCCAGCTACGTAAAGGATCAAGAACACCTAGACTATTTGTTCATCCTTACTGTTGCCGACATCAATGCCACCAACCCGACCATGTGGAACAGTTGGCGAGCATCCCTAATGCGTCAGCTTTATTTAGAAACCAAACGCGCACTTCGCCGTGGGTTAGATTTCCCCATCGATGCAGACATGATAAGTGACGAACACAAACAACGCGCCTTAGAAATTATCATTGAGCGCAACGTAGATATAATGGAAGCGGAAGCAATTTGGGAAACCATTGAAGAAGAGTATTTTATTCGCTCAAACGGTGACGAAATAGCCTGGAACACAGAAGCTATTTTACGCCACCGCCCTAGTGACAAGCCATTAATTGCCATAACACCATTGGGTGGTCGAAACTTCTCCGGCGCCAGTAAAATATTCATCTACACCTTAATAAGCAAGCACCTGTTCGCTGTAACCGCTGCGACATTTGAACAACTTGGCCTTACGATTCTAGACGCAAAAATAAGTCATACCACAGACAACTACAGCTTAGATAGTTTTGTTGTCATGGACAGCAACGACAGTGATACGAATCTACATCTAGACAAAGAGCGCATCACCCTTATTCGCAAAACATTGATGGAGCAACTAGAAACCCCATCACTCTACGAAAGCGTTGTTCAGCGCCATACACCGAGGATTCTGAAAATATTCAATTCCCCATCGACCGCTCATTTTGTCAGTCAACCAGAAGAAGTATGGTCGACACTTGAAATAACAGCTCCTGATAGGCCAGGCTTACTGGCCTTGATAGGACAGTTTTTTATGAACAATAACATCATGCTGCATAAGGCAAAAATTGCTACTCTCGGCGAACGCGTAGAAGATACCTTCTATATCACAGAAGAAAATGGCGACCTTATTACTGACCCAGAAAGCATGAATAATATTTGCACCCTTTTAAAAGAGAAAATAGACCGTTTTTCTCAAACGATGGACTAAAGACCAATGAACCCCCTTATACACTCTTTGCACCCATATCCTTTCCAAAAGCTTGCAGAGCTTATAGAAGGGTTGACACCAAACCCAGAAAAGCCACTGATCAAATTAACGATTGGAGAACCACAGCACGATGCACCAGCCATCGTGCTTGAGACACTCGCTAAAAGCCTAGGTGGCGTTAGCAAGTACCCAAGCACCAAAGGCGAATTACCGCTCCGAGAGGCCATTAGCAAATGGGCGAAACGTCGCTTCCACTTGGAAAGACTCGATCCAGACACAGAAATTTTACCTGTGACAGGAACCCGAGAGGCACTGTTTGCCATTACCCAAACACTGGTTGGCGAAAAGCAAAACTCTCTAGTTGTCAGCCCAAATCCTTTTTACCAAATTTATGAAGGCGCAGGCATTCTTGCTGGAGCAGAGCTACATTTCCTACCTTGCGGAGCAGAAACAAACTACAAAGTAGATTATCAACTAGTCGACGATGCCACGTGGCAACGTTGCGAAGTATTGTTTGTTTGCTCCCCTAACAACCCTAGCGGCAGCATTACCACATTAGAGGAATACGCCTACCTGATAGAGAAAGCCAAAACCTTCAATTTCACCATAGTGGCAGACGAATGCTATTCCGAAATTTACTTCGGCGCTCAAGCACCACTAGGCTTATTAGAAGCCTGTGAAATTTTGGGACACAAGGATTATAAACATTGCCTTATTTTCCAATCCCTATCAAAACGCTCTAATTTACCAGGCCTTCGATCTGGCTTCGTTGCTGGTGACGCGTCTATTCTTAAACCATTTTTGCTATATCGTACCTATCAGGGTTGCGCGATGCCAATTCATCATCAAGATGCCTCAGTTGCAGCTTGGAATGATGAAGAACACGTTATAAAGAATCGCGAGATTTATACCCGTAAATTCGATTCGGTTTTAGAGATTTTGTCGCCAATTATGCCAATATCCAAGCCAGAAGCCGGTTTTTATCTTTGGCCTAAGCTCAGCATGACAGATGAAGAGTTTTGCACCTCGCTGTATCAAGAAGAATCGGTTTTAGTCTTACCAGGTAGCTATTTAGGACGTGAAGTAGAAGGTACAAATCCCGGCAGCCATCATGTCCGTATGGCCCTAGTTGCAGAAGAATCAGAATGCGTTGAGGCAGCCAAAAGAATTAGAGACTTCCTCAGCCGAAGATAACCCATTAGTAACCCCTTTAGACAGATAACTCAGTTGGAGAAACACATGAGCAATACAATTTTCGCGTTCGGTCTTGGTATCGGCTCACAAAATAAAGAAGGCAATTGGTTAGAAGTATTCTACTCAGCACCAAGTCTAAACGTAGAAAAAAATACGCTAGATGCACTTCTAGAAAGCACCAATTACGAAGGTGGCAACAATACACTGGTATTAGATGAAAGCGATTTAAATCGCTTACACATGAACCTTTTAAAAGCTGGTAACATTGAGCAGGCAGAATTGGCTTCTCGCCTAAAAGCCTCAACAAAGCCCGTAATTCTATGTGTATTAGCCACCGATGAAGCACCAACCAACCCAGCTGAAGTTTACTTAAAGCTTCAACTAATTTCTCATCGCCTAGTTAAACCTCACAATACAGTATTGGATGGCATGTTTGGTCTATTGATCAATACTGCATGGACAAGCGAAGGCCCTATCGATGTCCGCGAACTAGCTGAGCGCCAATTAAGCGCTCGCATGGAAGGACGTACTATCGAAGTATTCAGCGTCGATAAATTCCCTAAAATGCTAAACTTCATCGTCCCTACAGGCATCCGCGTTGGCGATGCTGCGCGCGTTCGTTTAGGTGCGCACCTTGCTGAAGGCACTACGGTTATGCATGAAGGCTTTGTAAACTTCAATGCTGGAACCCTAGGCAACAGCATGGTTGAAGGTCGTATTTCAGCAGGTGTTGTTGTAGGTAACGGTTCTGATCTTGGCGGAGGCTGCTCCACTATGGGCACCTTGTCTGGCGGCGGCAATATTGTTATCGCTGTTGGCGAGAAATGCTTGATAGGCGCGAATGCCGGTATTGGTATTGGCCTTGGCGATCGCTGTATCGTTGAGTCTGGTCTTTATATTACAGCCGGCTCTAAAGTTGCTGTTCTTGATGAAAACAACCAAGTTGTTTCTACTGTAAAAGCTCGCGAACTTTCTGGCCAATCAGATCTATTGTTCCGCCGTAATTCAGCAACTGGCGCAATCGAATGCAAAACAAACAAAACAGCTATTGAATTAAACGAAGCACTTCACAGCCATAATTAATAGCGATAAAAAAAACCAAAAAGCGCCATTTTGATTACCTTCAAAATGGCGCAATGCGGGGGCAAACATGATTAAAATATTTGGTATCAAAAACTGTGACACCATGAAAAAAGCTTTTCGCTGGCTAGATGCCAACAATCTAGAATACAGTTTTCATGATTATAAAAAAGAAGGCTTAGATGAAGCCACAGCAAAAGCTTGGGTAGATGAACTAGGATGGGACAACATCATCAATAAGCGTGGCACAACTTGGCGCAAACTGGATGAAGAAACAAAAGCCACCATGGACAATAATAACGCCGTCCATATTATGATAGCTCAGCCTTCTATTATTAAGCGTCCTTTACTAACGGTTAAAGAATCTGTTTATTTAGGCTTCGATGCAGAAAGTTATGCGCAAAAACTACTTTAGCGCAAAACAGGCGTGTAAATACGCGGCCTTTCTCTATTAGACTTAGGTGCCGACATAGGTGTCACTGTTGGCGTATAGCCCGAAGAGGAAACATCCGAACGGATCACTGGGACAAAATACGACTCCTGAATAACTGGCTGCTGAAAAAGACTACAGCCAGAGGAAATCAAACCCAAAAAAACAACGACACCTAATTTCATAACTCCACCTTTATTTGAATCTCCTGTTATAGTAACAGAATCTTCCATAAGGTAGCGAAAACCAATACAAAGGTAAAGAATGTCTGACTTGTCCCCCACACTAAAACTTGCCCTAGATCTTATTTCTCGTCCGTCTGTCACTCCTGAAGACGCAGGCTGTCAGGATCTAATGATAGAGCGATTGAAAAACATTGGTTTTGAAATCGAATACATGCCCTTCGGAGAAGTAAAAAACTTTTACGCCAAACGCGGTAACTCAGGTCCTAATTTATGTTTTGCGGGGCACACTGATGTTGTACCGACTGGCCCTGAAGCTGAATGGAAAATCCCACCCTTTGCGCCAGAAATAGTCGATGGCGTACTTTACGGTCGCGGCGCAGCTGATATGAAAGGTAGCCTTGCCGCTATGGTGACTGCTGCTGAAGATTTTGTGGCCAAGCATCCTAATCACTCTGGGCAAATTTCTTTTTTAATTACCAGTGATGAGGAAGGCCCTTTTGTAGACGGTACAACTCGCGTAGTCGATGCGCTCATGGAAAGAAATGAGCAAGTAGACTGGTGTATCGTTGGCGAACCTTCTAGCACCAAAACACTTGGCGATATAATCAAAAATGGTCGTCGCGGGTCCTTCAGCGGTGACCTAACGGTTTATGGTAAACAAGGGCATGTCGCTTACCCACATTTGGCGGAAAACCCAATCCATCTAGCAGCTCCAGCACTTGCCGAAATGGCCAGCTCACACTGGGATGATGGGAACGACTTCTTTCCACCCACCAGCTTTCAGGTCTCTAACATCCACTCAGGAACAGGCGCAACCAATGTTGTTCCAGGTAAATTAAACGCTCAATTTAATTTTCGCTTTTCCTCCGAATTGGACTTTGATGCCCTTAAAGTGCGTGTAATTGAAATATTAGATAAACACAACTTACGCTACGATATTGAGTGGACATATAATGGCTTGCCCTTTTTAACTCGCCCAGGCGAATTAGTTGACGCAATTGTTGAAGCTGTACAAGCAACAGTTAACATTACTCCTGAATTATCTACCTCAGGCGGAACTTCAGACGGCCGATTCATTGCCAAAATGGGCACTCAAGTTGTGGAACTTGGCCCTATTAATGCCACCATCCATCAAATCAATGAGTGCGTTGACGCCGAGAGCTTAAACCAGCTTTCGGAGATTTATGCTCGAATACTTGAGAATCTCTTTGCTAAAAAATAGCCTGAAAGAGAGCATAGGCCAGCATCCAAATGAGAAACGCAATACATAAATTAGCAATGAAACTAGGCAATAACCCTAGAGTTGCACTTATCAAGATGATCCAAGGCGGATTAATTTTCGTCTTTGGCGTTCTGATGCTTATGGTAGCTGATCGTGTTGTCGTTGAGTCTCTTGCTCAAGAGATTATTGCGATATTTGGACTGATACTTGCGGGTTGCGGCGTACTATGGACACTCATTGGCTATTTATCAATGAGTGTTCTCAGAATTTACCACATGATTAAAAAGAAGGATTAGAACGATGCAGCAAGCCGACATTGAAATATATGTATTGTCCTGCCCGACAGAAAAGATCATTTCCTGGCTAGAAAATACATTCACTCTAGTCAAAAAAAGTAGCCCATCACCACTCTGCTCAAAAGTCATCATTACATCTAATGATAACGAGATTGAGGTAACTATTTTAGAGCAAGCAGCAGGCAAGCGCTTTACCTCTATATGGTTCGATTCAGACAAAACCCCTTGGGAAGACGATATAGCTTGTGCTAGACAAGCATTCAAATCCCTAAACTGTGAAGTACGTTGCAACTTTCAAGGATGGGAAGAGGAAAGCAACCAAGATCCAGACCAATGGTGGCGTATAAATAGCCACGAAGAAGGCCCATTTATTTGGAATTAACTCAACAAATAAAAGTAGCCCCAAAAAGCAAAAATGCGACATAGCAACAATTATAGAGACCTAACACATGCAAATTACACTTCTTAAAGGCAAACTCCATATGGCTAGCGTTACCCAAGCAGAGCTTTGGTATGACGGCTCTTGCGCCATAGACAAAGACCTTGTAGAACTCGCTGGTTTTAGAGAATTTGAACAAATCGATATCTACAACGTTGATAACGGCGAGCGCTTTCACACTTACGTAATACTAGCCGAATCTGGCTCTGGCACCATTTCAATGAATGGAGCCGCAGCTAGAAAAGTACAGGTTGGTGATCGTGTCATCATTGCCGCTTATGGACAAATGAACGAAGCTGAAGCCGATGAGTTCAAACCCAAATTAGTCTATTTAAACAAAGATAATAGTGTTGAACGTACTACTAACACAATTCCGGTACAAAAAGATTAACCCAAGCATTTTCATTAAAGAGCAAGATTACTTTATTGAGTTCAAAAGCTCTTTAATTTAAAGACAAAAAAGGCCGCTTCCAATTCACTTGGAAGCGGCCTTTTTACATTGCTAGATTAAGCCAATACAGCCAATGCTGCTTCATAGTTTGGCTCATCGGCAGTTTCAGCAACTTGTTCAGTGTAAATCACTGTGCCCTGCTCATCCAATACCACAACAGCACGAGACAGCAAACCTGTTAGGGGACCAGTTGCAAAAGCAAGACCGTAATCATCACCAAATGTAGAGCGGAAAGTTGATCCCGTATCTACATTATCAATACCTTCAGCGCCACAAAAACGTGCTGCTGCAAAAGGCAAATCCGCAGATACGCAAAGCACATTTACACCTTTCAAAGAAGCCGCAGATTCGTTGAATTTACGAACAGATGTTGCACACGTTGGCGTATCAACAGAAGGAAAAATATTTAGCACTAATTTAGTGCCTTGATAATCCGCCAATGTAGCGACAGACAAATCTGTTTTAACAAGTTCAAACGCAGGAGCGATAGAACCCACAGCAGGGAGAGTACCCACTGTTTCAAAAGGGTTACCTTTTAATGTTACCGTTGCCATAAAAACCTCTTAATTTGAAAAATTAACCGCGAATAATAGATACATTTTCAGCTTGCTTGCCTTTCTCACCTTCAGTGACATAAAAGCGAACTAACTGACCTTCAACCAAGAAGCGGCGACCACGACCACGGATAGCACGGTAATGAACAAACACATCATCACCATTTTCCATAGTTAAAAAACCAAAACCTTTTGAAGAATTGAACCACTTAACAGTTCCTTGCTCACGATCATCATCTTCGTCTTCTTCAGACTCAGAATCATAACCGGCAGAACTAGCCTGGCTTACCATAGCACCGACATAAACAGATACTAGAACAAAGCCAAAATATACTAGGAAATTTGTGCCCATCTCCTCTTTCAACACCCCAGCTAAAAGCAGAGGTACGATCAAAGCAATAACGAGGCTAACTATAAATGTGCGCAACGAAAACAAACCGGAACCAACAGAAGACCCTTTATTACGCGAAACATTATCCTGATGATCATTCATAAAAGTATATCTCTTATCAAATTAAATATTATTGTGAAGCAAAGCTATTTCTAAAAAAATAAGCTCTGTGTTAGTACAAACGTGAATAAATGAATATTTTTACTAAACTCTTGCTGAAATCACCATGTGAAGCTAAAGAAGATCGTAGTAAAATACCCAACTTCTTTATGAGAGCAATTTTCACGCCACTCTTACATTCTAAATGACCAATACTTGCGTCATGTTTTTGTATAGAATCGCTCATTAAATACGAATTTAGCCTAGTAAGGTTAACACACAGAAGGTATCTATGAACACCTCACAAATCAATCAACGTATCGACGAATTAGAATTCAAACTACAATTTCAAGAAGACACGATTGATAGTTTAAATCAGGCGCTTATCAGTCAGCAAAAAGACATGCTATTGATGAAAGAAAAATTGGTTCTATTAGGAAATCAGCTAGAGTCTTATCGCCAACAACAGCCTATTCATGATGGCGACCGACCACCTCACTATTAATAAATAATATACTAAGCAGAAAGCGAGTCGAGTGATTTTAAAACATAGATATCAAATCGACCTGACTTTCCTTCTAATTGATAAGTTGGCTCAGAGTTATCTAAAAATGGAGCGCCTTTAGGGCGTTTCACTACAACCCTATATTCCGCCAGACGTAATGCGTAAGCCAATAAGCTATCAGCATCTAAATCCTTTCCCACCAAATCCCTAAAAAAAGCCATTTCTTTTTTGGCTGCAGCTGACGATTTATCAGTATGTGGATACATAGGATCCAAATACACCACATCAAACCTATCTTGTTCGTCGATATCAATGATATCGATAGCAAGCAAAGACATATTAGCAACGATCTCAGCCACTTCATGATGAAAAGAGGCTCTGTACAAACCGTCTTCCAACATAGCTCTCACAAAACCCACACGCTCACACAGAGAAACCGAGCAACCAAGGCAAGCCAATACAAAAGCATCACGCCCCAAGCCAGCTGTCGCATCCAGCACAGATAAGTTTGCGCGCTTATTAAGTCCAACCGCTTTAGCAATATCTTGCCCTTTCCCTCCTCCAAACCGTCTTCTATGATCGACAGCACCAGAGGTAAAATCTACATATACTGGCTTCGGAGCCCCTTTGCCTGTTTTAGCAACCCCAATGCCATCGGATGTTTTTAATAATACGTAGTCGTATTTAGATACAAATTTTAACGGCTCATTTAAAAACAAAAAATCAAGGTTTAAGGACTTAGCCAATAATCTAGACTCAGACTCCAAAAACTTATCTGTTGTTGCCACGGCAATGGAATTAAGCAAGGGTCTCTCCAAAAATCATTAAACAAGAGTCAATTCGCGAATCTGCACTCAATCATGTATGCGAAATAATGGGGCATTTATAGAAGTAAAAATAGAAAAAGCATCTAAAGTATAGAAGCTTTTTTGCATATCAATAAACCAGCTTTCCAGCAACAACCAAAGTACCTGTAGTAAATAAAGAACTTTGAAGATCTCTTTTATATATAAACAATTAGCAAAAGAATGGCACCCAAAACTAATCGATAAATGAAGAATGGGAAAAAGCCAATTTTATTAAGCCATTTTAAGAACAGGTAAATACAAAGATAGGCACTGATTGCAGATAGGATAACTCCCATTAGAATACTGCCCCAATCAACAGCAATATCAGATGACACCAACTCAATCGATTTCAGACCACCTGCCGCTAGAATAAGCGGAATCGACAATAAAAATGAAAAACGAGCCGCGCATTCTCGACTAAAACCGAGGAAACGGGCTGCCGTCATTGTAATACCTGAACGAGAGGTTCCTGGAATTAAAGCAAGCGCTTGAGCAAAGCCAATATAAAGCACACTTTTCAAACCAAAATCTTGTTCAGTCTTCTGAGAAGTACCATATAGATCTGACAACCAAAGCAAAACACCAAAGCCAATCGTGGTATAGGCAATCACTTCTAAAGAACGCAAGTTCGTACTAATAAAGTCATCAAATACTAGGCCAGCAACACAAGCTGGCAAAGTGGCAATGCAGATCCACCAGGCCAAACGACTATCCGATGTTGAACGTCTGTCCCTAAGAGAAACAAACCAAGCTACAACGATCTGCACTATGTCTTTTCTGAAATAACCAACAATGGCGATTAACGTTCCTACATGCACAGCAACATCAAACGCCAACCCTTGATCAGACCAATTTAGCAATTGCGCAGGAAGAATTAAATGAGCAGAACTGGAGATAGGCAGAAACTCTGTTAATCCTTGAATAACTGCCAAAAAAACGATGTGGTACCACAACATATAACTAACGCTTCCCTATACGCGGAGCCTGTTTTTCCCAGCTAATTTCATCCCTTAAATAAGTTGGAATAGCATCATAAGCAGACACCATTTCACCTTTTTTAAATAACAAGAGAGCCAATTCAGCAATGCAAGCTGCACGAGGTGCTAGGTCAGTTAAAATATGAGTAGGATGACTAGGAAGTAGTGGTTTTAAAGCATCTTCATAGCACCAGCCAGAGCCGACACCATCAAAGCTAGCTGAAAACGCAGACAAAACTGTAGGCTTAACAACACACTCATCAATTAATGACTCTATTTCGTAAACCCCTTCAATCTTATTGACACGATACCCCCCCATGTAAATTTCACCCATACGAGCATCAAGAGCGGCCAGCCAATTATGTTTACCCGTCTTTTGAAAACCGTCCAATGACAAGGCAGCAAGCGTAGAAACTGGGATAACAGGCAAATCTGCACCAAAAGCAAGGCCTTGCACAACCCCAGCACTGATTCTTAGCCCCGTAAAAGACCCAGGCCCTCGGCCGAAGGCGATTGCATCTAGATCAGACAAAGCCAAACCAGCCTGCCTGAGAATCTGATCTACCATGGGCAAAATCAGATCATTATGAAGGCGTGGAGCCATGCGGAAGTCTTCCAACACAACCCCATCAATATTCAACGCCACTGAACAAGCTGGCGTTGATGTATCTAATGCTAAAATAACCGTCATTGAATAATTAAGCCTTTAACGATGCTAGTAGGCTTTGTTTTATTTCATTCAAATCACCGATACCATTAACTTTCACAAACTTAGGCGCTGTTGCGCTGTCTGCTTTTAGCCAATCTTGGTAATAACCAATTAATGGTGCGGTTTGATCATGATAAACACCTAAGCGTAGACGAACAGTTTCTTCAGTATCGTCAGCACGTTGCACAAGGTCTTCCCCTGTTACATCGTCTTTACCTTCTACTTTAGGTGGATTATACACCAGATGATAAGTACGACCTGACGCCTCATGAACACGACGTCCACTCATGCGTTTTACAATTTCTTCATCAGCTACATCAATTTCTACAACGTAGTCAATTTCAACGCCAGCATCTTTCAAAGCATCAGCCTGCGGAATAGTACGCGGAAAACCGTCAAATAAAGCACCGTTGGCACAATCATCTTGAGTCAAACGTTCTTTTACCAAACCGATGATAATATCATCAGAAACAAGCTGACCAGCATCCATGACAGCCTTGGCTTTTAAACCCATTTCGCTTCCGGCTTTTACGGCTGCACGCAACATATCTCCTGTAGAGATCTGCGGAATACCAAACTCCTCCGTAATAAACTGAGCTTGAGTACCTTTACCAGCGCCTGGCGCACCTAATAATATTACTCGCATAAAAAGTCTCCAAAAGACAGCGTTAACTGAATAGCAAGGATGACTGGCACAATGCATCGGCAACGTGCAATTAAGCACGGCAGCAAGGCGAACAGACAAACCAATTGCATACTAAAAAATTGAATGGTCGCCAAGCATACCCAAGCAGCCATCCATTATGCAAATTTACCTGCCTTTTTTTATCATTTTCTTACTCATATTGAGCATTCTTTAACCACATTTGCAATTAGCCCGTATTTTGCATACCACTCGCAATACCAGCCATGGTAATCATTAAGGCTTTATTCACTTCAGCATTTTCTTCATCTTTTCGACTGCGATACAAAAGTTCTGCCTGCAAATAGTGCAATGGATCAATATATGGATTACGCACATCGATAGATTGACGAATGGTTTTATTATCTTCAATAAGTCGCTCTTGCTTCTTAAGCATTTTCACCAACTCACTCACTTGCTTAAGCTTGCCTCGCAACAAACGCCCTAAGCCTTGCAACTCTTCCCCTACTAGTCGCTTTTCATAGTATTCAGCAATCTCTGGCTCCGCTTTTGCCAATACCATGTCGAGCATATCCAAATAAGCGCCAAAGAACGGCCATTTCTTGTGCATCTCACGTAATTTTTCCAAATTACCAGATTCGACACCTTGCTGAAGAGCGCTCTCAGCACCCAACCAAGCGGGCAACATAAGGCGAATTTGCATCCAAGCAAAGATCCAAGGGATGGCACGCAAACTCTCTACACCGCCATCCGAGCGACGACGTGCAGGACGAGAGCCTAAAGGCAACTTAGCCAACTCTTGTTCTGGCGTAGTTGCTCTAAAATAAGGAACAAAGTCTTCATGACCACGAATAATAGAACGATATTGATTCATCCCCACTTCAGCCATTTCATCCATAATCGCACGCCATTCCTCTTTTGGTGGCTCAGCAGGAATCAAAGACGCCTCCATCACAGCAGAACAGTAAAGTTCTAAAGAACGCACTGCGATGTCAGGAATACCGAATTTAAAGCGAATCATTTCACCTTGCTCAGTCACTCGAATAGCGCCATTAACAGAACCTGGCGGCTGCGACAAAATCGCTACATGAGCTGGACCACCGCCACGCCCTACGGTCCCGCCGCGACCATGAAACAAAGTCAGATGAATACCATGCTTTTTACAAAGGCGAGTCAGCGCCTCTTGCGCTCGATACTGCCCCCACGTTGCGGCAATTTGTCCAGCATCTTTGGCAGAATCCGAATAACCTATCATCACTTCTTGGCGGCCGTTGATATAAGACTTGTACCAAGGGATTGAAAATAGCTGTTCGATAATAGGCTCAGCGTTATCCAAATCCGCAAGGGTTTCGAATAAGGGAACAATACGCATAGGAAAACCAACACCGGACTCTTTTAGCATTAAGGCAACAGCCAAAACATCCGATGGCGCACTGGCCATTGAAATAACATAAGAGCCGAACGAGTTCTGTTGGCCTTGGGAAATCATCGCAAAAGTATCGAGCACTTCTTTCACTTCAGCTGTTGGCGTCCACTCCATAGGCAAAAGAGGACGCTTTGAGTTCAACTCGGTCAACAAGAAAGCTTGTCGAGACGCTTCATCCCATTCTGCGTAATCACCAAGCCCATAGAAACGGGTAATTGCAGATAAGGCATCAATATGGCGAGATGCGTCTTGGCGAACATCTAAACGAACTAAGGTCGCACCAAACGTAGCGGCACAACGAATAAGATCAAGTAGTGACCCATTAGCAATCACCTTCATACCGCAATCTAACAAAGACTGGTAGCACAAAATAAGGTCATCGGTGAGCTCTTGAATATCAAGAAAAATATCCTCACCGGAAGTTGGTTTACCATCTAGGCAGGCCTTCGCCCAGTTTTTGGTCGCTAACATCTTATTTTCTAGATGTCGCAAAACTTCGCGATAAGGCTGCGCGCTATCGCCTACACGTGCGCGTAGGGCCTCATTACACTGCGTCATAGAAAACTCTGAACGCAGCACATTTAAGTCTTTTATGTAAAGATCAGCCGCCATCCAGCGAGCTAATAAAGTCACTTCTTTAGTGACTTTATGAGTCACATTCGGATTACCGTCCCGATCCCCTCCCATCCAAGTAGCGAAGCGAATAGGTGCTAAATCGAGTGGCAAACGGTCTTCTTTTGAAAATTCACTAAATTGCTCATCTAATTGACGAAAAAAGCGAGGTACAGCTTGCCATAAGGATTGCTCAATAACTGCAAAACCCCATTTTGCCTCATCTACTGGCGTGGGACGATCTTCACGAATTTCGTCTGTATGCCAGGCTTGAGTAATGATCTCTTTCAGG
Organism: Marinomonas sp. UCMA 3892; assembly: GCF_012726345.1. GTDB lineage: Bacteria > Pseudomonadota > Gammaproteobacteria > Pseudomonadales > Marinomonadaceae > Marinomonas. Next base: position 202,161 of record NZ_PTXN01000007.1, on the reverse strand, counting down.
CGACGAATATGTTTAGTTTCTTCTAATGGCAATATGTTGTCTTTGTCAAGGGCTTCTAACTCACTGGAAATATTATCGTATTTCCGAATTAGTGAACGACGAACCACTTCTGTGGGATGAGCAGTCAGAACAAGCTCAATCGATTGAGATTGCAATGATGAAATCATTTGCTCTGCAGTAAAGTTCTGCTTAGAAAGGCGGGTTAACAAATCACCAACAGGATTATGGTACACACCTAAACTTTCATTAGTACGACGGCGGTGTACTCGATGGTATTGTTCAGCAATATTAGACAAGTTCAAAAATTGGTTAAACGCCCTAGCAACCGGCACGATTTCTTTGTCATCCAATGCTTCTAAGGCTTGAATAAGAGCCGCTGAGTCACCTGATTGACGTCCATTTTTCGATAGCAACCGGATGTTTTCCACTTTTTCTAGAAAACCCTCTCCCAAATGATTGCTCATGCTTTCGCCAAGACAGTCCCCTAGCAACCTAACATTTTCGCGTAATGACGCCTGACTATCACTCACTTCACCCTCCTAATGTTGCCAATAACGCCCTTTCAAGCGATCTATTATCCGTTTGCAAAATCACCACTTACAAACCTTCGCGTTTAGCCTGTTCCCAATAACGATCCAGCTCTTCTAAGGAGCAATCTGCTAAATTTTTATTTTGTACCGCCACAAGGCTCTCTATTCTACCAAAGCGTCGACGAAACTTTGTATTTGTTTTATTTAATGCCACGTCAGGAGATACTGCTAGATGACGAGATAAATTACTCACCGCAAAAAGCACATCCCCCATCTCCTCTTCAACATCAAGACGAGACTTCTGTTTCATTGCTTCTTCAAGTTCATCAAGTTCTTCTCTGATCTTGTCAAAGACTGGGGCCACTTCAGGCCAGTCAAAACCAACTTTTGCAGCTTTTTGCTGTAGTTTAACGGCCTGCATGAGTGCCGGCATTGAGACAGGGACATCGGCCAATAAGCCCTTATCGACAGAGCCTTTTTCTTGCGCTTTAATCTGCTGCCACTGTTGTGCTATTTGCTCTTCGCTCAACATTGCTGGTTCGCCAAAACGCGTAATGTCACCATCAGGAAAAACATGTGGATGACGTCGCAGCATTTTTTCAACAATGCCAGTCGCAATATCATCAAACGTAAAACGTTGTTGCTCTTCCGCCATTTGCGCATAAAAAACCACTTGAAAGAGCAAGTCTCCAAGCTCTTCTTTCAAGTGTTCAAAATCTTCACGCTCAATGGCATCTAACACTTCATAAGCTTCTTCTAGCGTATAAGGCGCAATACTTTTGTAAGTCTGCTTTTTATCCCAAGCACAACCAAACTCTTCATCCCTAAGACAACTCATCAAATACAGTAGCTGTTTAATCGCGTTACTCAAAAGTCTCTCTCTCTGAATACATTCAGCACGTTCGGCAGCTGATTAATGCGATGTAGCAACTTACTCAGCACACTCAACTCTCCCACTTCAATAGTAAAGCGAATGCTTGCCGTGTGGTTTTCTTTGGCAGACAAGGTATTCATCGACAATAAATTTACTTTTTCATTTGCCAACAAACTAGTGATGTCATTGAGCAAGCCAGTACGATCATAAGCCTCCACCTGTATATTTACAGGGTACTGATTATCAAGCTCTTCCCCCCAACTAACATCAATAATACGCTCTGGTTCCTCTAAGCCCAACTGAACGATATTAATGCAATCTTGCCTATGTACAGACACACCACGACCTTGGGTAATAAAACCTACGATGTCATCCCCAGGAATAGGCGTACAACATTTGGCCATCTGTGTTAATAATTTGCCTACACCCAAGATATGAATGTCGTTATCTGAAGACTTATGACGGCTCTTTTTCAAGCGAATTGGACGCGGGGTCGCAGTCTCACCATTCAAATTGTAAAAGTCATCAATAACACGCAACACTTTAGATAACTGAATGTCTCCCGCACCAAGTGCTACATATACTTCTTCAGCATAAGAGAAGTTAAAACGAGAAGAAATGGCTTGTAAATCAATACGACTATCCTCAAGGCCCAGACGTTTCAATTGTTTATCAAGTAAATGCTTGCCGGCATCCAGATTTTTTTCTCGATCTTCTTTTCTAAACCAATTTTGAATCTTGGCTCTAGCGCGGTTAGTTTGCACATAGCCTAATGTCGGATGCAGCCAATCACGGCTAGGGCCACCCTCTTTGGTAGTAAGAATTTCAACTTTGTCGCCAGTTTTTAAGTGAGTGACTAAGGAAATAATTTTACCATTTACCTTGGCACCACGGCAGCGATGGCCAATTTCAGTGTGAACTCGATACGCAAAATCAACAGCGGTCGCATTAATAGGCAAATCGACCACATGACCGTCAGGGGTAAAAACATAAATACGGTCTTGCTCGATGTCACTGCGAACTTGCTCAGACAAAGATTCCAAATCACCTTGCACTTCATGGAAGTCTAAAATGGTTCTTAGCCACTGGAGCTTTTCTTCATAGCTACTGCTATTGGAACTTAAATCTGTGCCTTTGTATTTCCAGTGAGCGCAAACTCCAAGCTCTGCGTCTTCATGCATTTTGTGGGTACGAATTTGGATTTCAAGCGCACGGCCTTGAGGGCCAATAACGGCGGTATGCAATGACTGATAACCATTAGATTTTGGGTTACTAATGTAGTCATCAAACTCTTGAGGAATTGGACGCCATAAATTATGTACCACACCAAGAACGCCATAACATTCCATCGGCTCATCAACTAAAATGCGCACAGCACGAACGTCATATACCTCATCAAAGCCAATGTTTTTGCGCTTCATCTTACGCCAAATACTATAGATGTGCTTTGCACGCCCCATTAGATCAGCGTGAATATTAATGGCTTTTAAACGATCATCTAACAGCTTAATAACATCATCAATGTATTGCTGGCGATCAAGACGCTTCTCATCTAACCAAGTAGCGATGCGTTTGTAATCGTTAGGATAGAGATAACGGAAAGAGAGGTCTTCTAACTCCCATTTGATATGACCAATACCCAAACGATGGGCCAAAGGTGCATAAACACTCTGCACTTCTAGAGCAACAGCAACACGACGCTCTTCGTTTTGATACTTGGCTTCTTTAATCGCGCAGGCACGCTCAGCAAGTTTAATCAGCACTACTCGCACATCATCAATGATGGAAACCAGCATTTTTCGTAGTGATTCTAGTTGGTTTTCACTACTGCCCAATACTTCAGCCGCGGAGTCCGCAGTCAAATTTTTCGAAACTTCCCCCATTTTCATCACCCCTTCGACAATCGAAGAGACTTTACGACCAAACATTTCGGTAACACGGGAAATGGGCAATTGATCTTCTCGTACAACACGATATAAAGCGGCGGCTACCAATGAATCTTGGTCTGCTCGAAAACCAGAAAGGATTTCAACCATTTCTAGCCCAGCACGAAAAGTGCTCGCTTGTGCGCCCCAATAAGAAGGTCGAGCACATTGTAATTCGGCTTGACGAGCCAGCTCGCAGGCCATACGCAAAGGCACTCGAGTACTGTCATCAATAAGGTGCGCAAAGTGCCCCATCCAAGCATCAATATCGACACTACCATCCTCTAACACAGGGTGATCTTTTCTTACCGTTACCATTTATCCGCCCTTAAATTTACTTCTTTTTTTGCAATAACATCATCGTTTCTACATGAGAGGTTTGCGGAAACATATCCATCAAACCAACACGTAAAACACGATATCCCTTTGCAACTAAATACTCGGCATCCCTAGCTAAAGTAGAAGCATTGCAAGAAACATACAATATTTGCGTCGGTCCAATTTTTATTATGCTATCTAAAAATTCAAACGCTCCAGCACGAGGAGGATCCAACAATACTTTGGTAATGGTCTGCTTAAAAAGTTCATTATTCACAGGCTTAGTCAAATCTGCTGCCACAAACGACAGGTTATCAAAACCATTCTCTCGCGCATTTTCTCGCGCGGCTTCGACCATTGTCTCTTGCACCTCAACACCAATAACTGCTTGAGCATGCACTGCTAACGGTAAAGAAAAATTCCCTACGCCGCAAAACAAATCCAATATTACATCTTGCTTACTTGGATTTAACCAGTCCATTGCTTGCACTACCATCTTTTGATTCATAGCAGCATTTACTTGAATAAAGTCTTGAGGGTGATATTTCAACCTTAAGTCACCAAGATCATAATAGCGCATTTTTTCAAGCGCCACTTCCGCCTTGCCCACTTTTGGTGCTTGCCAATATAAAGCGACCCGCCCTTTTTCAGCCCAATCTTCCCATGCATTTTTAAGTTCATCAGATATTGGAGACGTTAAGCGAAACAACGCCGAAACACCTTTAGTGTCTTCAAGTAATTCCACATGTCCAAGCACACCCGCCAAATCATTTTCTAATAACTTGAGTTTGAGTAAAAGGAAGGTACTTTGCAAATTAGGAGTAAGCACAACACATTGATCAATTGAGATAATTTCTTTAGATGCTTTACCACGAAAACCCAATACCATACGGCCTTTTTTGATATCAATCGCGAGACGAGCACGTCGACGATAACCTGTAGGTGTATCTGATAAGGTCTCTAATTCTTGGGTTGTAATCAGATTACGCAGTTGTCCTTGCAACCAATCAGCTTTTGCACTTAGCTGTTGCTCATTAGCTAAATGCTGAAAACTACAACCACCGCAGAGATTAAAATGCTGACAAGAGGGCTCAACTCGATAAACGCTCGGCTCAATAATATTCACCAAAACAGCTTCATCAAAGCGACGCCCTGCTTTATTAACTTGCGCCTCGACTGTTTCACCAGGCAAAGCACCTTCAATAAAAGTTACTTTACCTTGTAAACGAGCGACGCCTTTTGCTTCATGCGTCAAACCGTCCACTTCGAAGGTCTGTATTGGACCAATAGGCTGCGGCTTAGAGGTAGTTGTTCGGCGTGGGGATGTTCTTCTTCTCAAAGGTGGCTCTCTTATTCCTGAGTCTAGGACAAATGCACGACCATTCTACCGCATCTACCTGCAGAACAGTACGTGAAAGCAAGCCTTAAATAGCTGAAAAAACCTGTGGCATTTACATAAAATACCGAACGAAGGTCTACCTAACTATCAAAAACACCTGTCGACAAATACCTATCGCCACGATCACAAATAATTGCCACGATCACAGCATCATTCAACTGCTTAGATAATTCCAATGCAATGGCAACAGATCCACCAGAAGAAACACCACAGAAAATACCTTCTTCTTTTGCTAGGCGACGCATCGTTACTTCCGCAGCCTGTTGAGATACATCCATTACAGTATCCACTCGAGTTTCGTCAAAAATGGACGGTAAATACTCTTTTGGCCAACGACGAATCCCTGGAATACTTGAGCCATCTTGAGGTTGAAGGCCAACGACTTGAATGTCTCCATTCTGCTCTTTTAAGTAATGAGAAACCCCCATGATAGTTCCTGTAGTTCCCATGGAGCTTACAAAATGCGTTACTGCACCTTGAGTTTGCTGCCATATCTCTGGCCCAGTCGTTAAATAATGTGCATTTGGGTTATCTTGGTTGGCAAACTGATTCAAGACAACCCCAACACCTTGATCTTGCATTTCTTGAGCAAGGTCTCGCGCTCTTTCCATACCCTCTTCTTTTGTCACCAAATGCAATATGGCCCCATAAGCTGTCATCGCAGACTTGCGTTCTTGGCTCATATTGTCAGGCATGATCAAGTGCATTTTATAGCCTTTAATAGCCGCCACCATTGCTAGTGCGATGCCGGTATTACCACTGGTCGCTTCAATCAAACTATCACCCGGCTTTATATCACCGCGAAGCTCTGCCTGAAGTATCATATTCAAAGCAGGACGATCTTTTACTGAACCAGCAGGATTTTGTCCTTCAAGCTTTAATAAAATAGTATTACTTGGATTAGGATTGATACGCTGAAGGCGAACCAAGGGGGTTTGCCCAATTAAGGACTCGATACTAGGGTATTGGATCATAAAAAAACTTCATTGACATTGATGACTTAGGGAATGAAACTTAACACTTTAAGCCTATTTAAGAACACTTACGCTAAACAGTACAATAAGAAAGCGTTATAAACTTAGTTTCAATTTCGCATTCTAGAGTAAAAGATATGCTCATAACACGCATTTTCACCCTACTGTTGTTATTACTGATGATCAGTAGCTGTGATAAGTCCACAGAAAACCTCTCTGGACTTAACAATCTAGAACTCAGAAAAAAGTGGCGCGAGTGTGCTTACATTCGCTCTCCATCTAGCAGTGAACAACACGCATGCAGCAACTATGAAAGAGAATGCAATGACCGTAAAAACCAAGGCAATTTGTCCTGCTATTAACCAATCATCTAGATTCTTAGTATGAAGAAATTACCTTTCTCAAACCTACCAACACTTAGACTAAGCAGCAAAATTTTTTGGGCATTATTTGCACCTGTTTTCATAGTCTCGTTGCTAACAGGTACTCTTCTCTTATCAACTCGCTTTAACGATCTAAATCGAAATTTATACGAACGCACATCGCATATCACTGAACAAGTCGCTACGACCAGCGAATATGCTATTGTTTTTTCCGATCAAAACATGATGTATCGGATATTACAAAATGCGCTAAACAATCAAGATATCAGTAGTGTTCAACTTTTTAACAGCGAGCAAAAACTCATAGCGGAACTTGGTAAAGCGCCAGAAGCAAGCAGCACCAACTTTCCGGAAAATACCTTTATAAAGCAATATGATAATTATATAGAATCGATTAGCGCCATCCATTACACCAACAACACTCTTGATGGTGCTTTTAACACTCAATCAGACTTATTCAACACAGTAGATCAGCGTAGTTTAATTGGCTGGGTAAAAATTGAAGCCAATAAATCCGCAATTCAAATAGAAAAATACCAATATGCCTGCCTAGTTATTTTTATTCTGCTGTTTTTTAATATTCTGGTTATTTTGGGAGCATTTCATTTATCAAAAACATTAACTCTGCCAATAAATAGACTCTCTTCTGCACTAAATAAATTGGTTAAAGGTCAATTTTCTGGCGCTAAGTTAATGAAGCTTCCGCCAGAATACGCAGCACTCCAAAAAGACCTGCTTGATCTATCGGAAAGATTAGAGCATCACAATGAAGAACTAATTGCAGGTATTGAGCAATCAACTGAAGATATTCGCCGCAGCATGGATAGCATGGAAGAAAAAAGTGCGCAACTACACATAGCAAACCGCGAAGCTATGGAATCAAACCGATTAAAATCACAATTTCTTGCTAATATTAGCCATGAAGTCCGTACTCCATTAAACGCAATTCTCGGTTATACAAAAACACTACAGAAAGACATTACAGACACTCAACAGCGACTTTATGTAGACACCATTGAACAATCGACCAATAGCCTACTTACTATTATTGGCGATATATTGGATTTTTCAAAGATTGAAGCTGGTAAACTCAATCTAGAAAGCAACCACTTTAATCTGAAAACACTGTTAGATGACGTATATCAAATCCTCAGCATCAACTTATTAACGAAAGAAAAACAGATCGATTTAGTACCAGAATTCAGCCAAGATGTGCCTGAATGGTTTGTAGGAGACAGCACACGAGTACGCCAAATTTTAACGAATCTGATTGGCAATGCGATTAAGTTCACACACCAAGGCTCAGTTCGTACAAAGGTATCCATCGCCTCACAAACCCCACAAGAAATTACTTTATCTTTTCAGATTATAGATACTGGCATAGGCATAGCCGAACATAAAATCAACCGCTTATTTAAGCCTTTCTCACAAGTAGACACCAGCACCACTAGACAATTTGGAGGGACTGGACTTGGGCTAGTAATTACCAAAAAACTAGTTGAGCAAATGAATGGAAAAATTGAAGTCAGCAGTGATCCAAGCATCGGTTCAACCTTTCGTTTCACTATTAACCTAAAAACGTCACCCAAATTGGGCAATGATAAAAGCGCTCTAAACCGCCATACTGTACTACTAGAACCTAGCGCGACTTACAAAAGCTATCTAACCAGCTACTTACAAAGCATTGGTGTTAGCTGTACAGCCTGTTCCGACTTAGAGCAAATGGTCTCTCTGCTAAATAAACAGCATGAAACCATTGATGCCATTCTACTGAGTGTTATGCCTGATGAACAAAGCGTTGCAGAAGCACGGGAACTTATTACCTATTCAGCGAAACAGTTCTCTATACCATGTATTTTAATGATTCAGCCGCCCGGCCAAATAGCTCATTACCCAGACCTAAAAGAAATATGCAGCGATATTCTACTTAAACCCATTAGTCATGATCGTCTCTACAGTGCATTGCAACACCTTAGCAACAATAATACCCCAACCACTACATCAATCTCCCCCCAACAACCTCAAATAAATGTATTACAGGAAAGAATTCGCGGCCTTAAAATTCTGGCTGTAGATGATTCACCAATAAACTTACAACTACTAAAACACTGGCTAGTTCCTATCGGCATTGATGTTTCTTTGGCCTATAGCGGCCGACAAGCCATCGATATGGCGATAAGCGAAAGCTTTGATCAGATTTTTATGGATATACAAATGCCTGAAATGGACGGCATGGAAACCACACGACAACTTAGACAAATAGAAAGTTATAAAAACACACCTATTATTGCGCTAACCGCTCACGCCTTAGGATCTGAACAACAACAGATACTCGCAAGTGGTATGAATGCCTATCTAACTAAACCCATAAATGAAGAGCTTCTTCTGAGCACAATCGAAACTTGGCACTCAAACACCAAAAGCTTTCAAGATCAAGTAGATGATAAACTAGTCGGTATTTTCGATTTAGAAAAAGCACTCGAAATTGTTGATGGCAAAACTATCATTGCGAAAGAGATGTTTGACATGCTGGCAGACTCACTGGATGCTGAGAAAAAACTAATCCAACATCACTTAGAGAACCAAGACACAGAAAAACTCATTGAAGTAGTACACAGAATACATGGAGCCTCTAAATATACCGGTACCATAAATATTGCCCGCCACGCAGGCTTTCTAGAAACACACCTAAAAGAATTGGGACTAGAAGACGTAAGTGGTGTAGCAGAAGACTTCGTTGAAGCAATAGAGGAACTGCTAAACCATCGACAGCTTATTCCTTGGCCTCAGCCCTTAGACTCAACTATTTAGATTCAAGTATTACAAAAGCCTGAGCATAGGCTTTTTCATCAGTTAAACTTATATGCCACGACACAGGAAAGTCATAACGAGCAATGATACTTTCATCAACGGTGAGTACTGGCTGACCAGAAGGCAGGTTACTGACGTTAAAATGCTGAAAACTAACCCCTAAACCAATACCTGTTCCCAATGCTTTAACGGCTGCCTCTTTTGCAGCAAAACGCTTTGCAACAAAGGAGTTTGCTTTTTCTAGATTACTGATTTCAGACCAACGCTCTTTCTCAGCAGCGGTCAATATCCTATCAATAAATCGCTCCCCCAAACGCTCAATTGACTGAGCAATTCGAGCAATTTCTACTAAGTCAGTTCCAACTCCGATAATCAAACACACACCTCTTTATAGAACAAGTCCTCACAAGGCACGAAAAATAGGCACACCTAAATGTCGTTCCCCCTGAAAAGGCTGTTTTGGCAGCAAACGTCTAGAAACAATCGGCTTGCCATTCAACAAACTATCCAACCAGTTACGATGTAATTCTTTTGCAAGACTTAATACCTGTTTATCCATCCACTTACCAGCATGGTAATCAAGCGCCACTTGCCCTTCGACATACAGCATAGGCATTTGCTTAGGTATCTCACCATAATAGGGGCGTAAGCCAAACTTATAATGAAATTGATACAGCTGACGCGCCTCAAGCACCTCACCTCGACCGGTTGATACCATATTAATACCAACACCTAATTCTGAGAACAAACCAACCTCAAAGCGTCTTAACAAAGGCGCTATTGGAGCACCTGCATGCAAATTTTCAATCAGCCATTTATACAGTTCAAAAACATCAGGGAGTGGTAGGTTAATTGGTAACAGTTTCTCAAGCAACTCATGCACATAGAGCGCAGCATATAAAGGCAACCCATCTAAAGAAGACGCTGACTTTATTGACTCTAAACTTTTCACTGTTTTTAGATCGCTACGACCAATAAACTCCATTTCATAACACAAAAAAGGCCCAGGTATGACCCGAGCCTCTTTTTTTGGTAATCGCCATACTCCCCTAATCAAACCCTGCTCGAGTGTTAACATATCAAGCAGAATTTTACTGTCCTGAAAAGGACGAGTATGGATCACATACGCAGAAACGCGCATCGAAATTATTCTTCCTGATAACCTAAGCTGGCTAACGCACGTTCATCATCAGACCAGCCAGAACGTATTTTGATCCAGAGATTCAACATCACTTTATGCTGAAATAAATTCTCCATATCAATACGAGCTTCTTTACCAATAAGCTTAATTTTATCGCCACGTTCACCGATGATTATGCGTTTTTGGCCATTTCGCTCAACCAAAATTAACGCACTAATATGAATAGCAGACTCTTCGTAAACAAACTCTTCGATCTGCACAGCCACTTCATAAGGCACTTCTTGGCCAAGCTGGCGAGTAATCTTTTCACGCACTATTTCCGCGGCCAAAAAGCGCGAGCTACGGTTAGTAATCTGATCTTCAGGATAAAATTGCGTACCTTCTGGAATATAGCTTTCTACCAAACGTTCCAAACGATCTAAGTTGTTATTACGCAACGCTGAAATAGGCACTATCTGCGCAAAATTCATACGATCAGATAAGTTAGCCAAGCGTGGTAATAGATCTTCTTTCTGATCCAATTGATCCACTTTATTCACTACCAAGATAACAGGGCAGCGCGCATGTTTAACCTTTTGAAGAACTGATTCATCTTCCTCAGTCCAACGATCCGCATCAATAACGAACAGCACAACATCGACATCTTTCAATGCCGCTGCGGCGGTTTTATTCATAATACGGTTAATGGCTTTGGTTTCACCTAAATGCAAACCTGGTGTATCAACATAAATAGCCTGAACGTGCCCCTCAGTTTTCACACCAAGAATCTGATCTCGTGTTGTCTGTGGCTTACGTGAAGTAATAGATAATTTTTGGCCCAAGATGTGATTAAGCAAAGTTGACTTACCCACATTTGGGCGCCCAACAATGGCAATATAACCACAGTGCGTAACTTCAACTTCAGACATCTTTCTTTTCCAATTTTTTCAATGCTTTCGCAGCGGCATTTTGCTCTGCGATTCGGCGGCTATTACCTTTACCTTCAATAAACTCTTCACAAAGCTCAATATGACAATGCACATAAAAGGTCTGATCATGAGGCTCACCTACAATATTAACTACATCATATTGAGGCAACGCATGCTTACGAGCTTGCAAAAATTCCTGTAGACGAGTTTTAGCATCTTTAGTGACAATCTTTAGCGATGTCGCATCCAAACGCTCTTTGTACCACGCCAATATATGCTGACGACAAACATCCATGCCAGCATCTAAATACATAGCACCTATAATACCTTCTACGGTATCAGCCAAAATAGAGTCGCGGCGAAAACCACCACTTTTCAATTCCCCTGCACCTAACTTAAGGTAGTCACCCAACTCAAACTCTCTGGCCAATTCGGCCAAAGTATCGCCTTTTACTAACGATGCCCTCAAACGGCTTAATTCGCCTTCTTTGGCTTTTGGAAAACGGTGAAAAAGATCTTCCGCTATAACGTAGTTAAGAATCGAGTCACCCAAAAACTCAAGGCGCTCATTATTTTTTCCACCAAAACTACGGTGCGTTAGCGCCAGTTCAAGCAGTCCAAGGTCGGCAAAAAAGTAACCAATTCGCCGACTCAGCTTCTGATACAATGAACTCAAAATGTCTCCAAAAATACTTATTCAATCAAACCGTTATTTTTAAAGCTTGGGATACTAAAAAATTTATCCCAATGCAGCCAAACATAAAAGGCACGACCTTTCATGTTTTCATCTGGAACAAAACCCCAAAATCGGCTGTCAGCGCTATTATCTCTATTATCTCCCATCACAAAATAATGTCCTGCTGGTACAGTCCATTCACCTTCATGGGGAGTAAATCGGTAACTATTATAAATATCGTGCTGCACACCACCTAAATTTTCACTAAACAGATCAACAGGCTCTTGGTCTGGGTTCAATGATACAGGCAACTTAGCCAAAAACTCTTTACTAACTTGCTGACCATTTATCGTCAAAACCTTATTGTGATAGCTCACTTTATCACCAGGCAGACCGACTAGGCGCTTAATGTAGTTTAGACTAGGATCACGAGGATATTTAAAAACAACCACATCGCCACGTTTCGGCTCTGTAGTAGGAATAATAGTCGTATTTAGAACCGGCAAACGTAGACCATAATCAAACTTGTTTACCAGAATAAAGTCGCCTATTTTTAACGTTGGCAGCATGGAACCGGATGGAATCTGAAAAGGTTCAACAACAAAAGAACGTAGACCAAAAATAACCGCAATAATAATGAAGTATGACTTCACTTCCACAACAAACTTAGGTGTTTCAGCCAATCGCTGCTGAGCATCTTTACTCAAAGCGGTTCGCGCTTCTGTCGCCATATTTGCTAAAACAACTTTACGCTTTGGTAAATACACAATGCGGTCGTAAACCCAGAAGACACCCGTCACCAAAAACGCAATGGCCAGTATCAATTCGAAATCAAAACCCATAGTTCATTTCTCCACCAAGGTGTGCACTGGCACACCTGTTGATTATCCGGCTAGCTATCCAGTTGCAAAACCGCAAGGAAAGCTGATTGTGGTACTTCAACGTTACCAACCTGTTTCATGCGTTTTTTACCGTCTTTCTGTTTCTGTAACAACTTTTTCTTACGACTCACATCACCACCATAACACTTGGCAATAACGTTTTTGCGTAATGCTTTCACTGTGGTACGAGATATTATCTTCGCACCAACAGCCCCTTGAATCGCAACATCAAACATTTGACGAGGAATCAAGTCTTTCATCTTTTCACACAATGCACGACCTTTATACTGCACATTATCTTTGTGCATAATAAGCGCCAATGCATCTACACGTTCACCGTTGATCAAAATATCCAAACGACATAAAGGAGCAGCACTAAAATGCGAAAAGCTGTAATCCAAAGATGCAAAACCACGGCTACAAGACTTCAATTTATCGAAGAAATCCATTACCACTTCGTTCATTGGCAACTCATAGCGTAGTTGTACTTGTCGCCCCACATATAGCATGTCCTTTTGAATGCCGCGTTTCTCAATACACAAAGTGATAACGTTGCCTAAATATTCCTGTGGCACCAATATATTGGCCTCCACAATAGGCTCACGCATTTCTTTAATTGTACCTGGATCGGGCATTTTTGATGGACTGTCTACATTGATCACATCGCCATTATTCAGTTCAATTTCATACACTACAGTTGGAGCTGTAGATATCAAATCAAGATCATATTCACGCTCTAAACGTTCTTGGATAATCTCCATATGCAGCATACCCAAGAAGCCACAACGGAAACCAAAGCCCAAAGCATCAGAGCTTTCTGGTTCAAAAAACAATGACGCATCATTCAATGTCAGCTTATTCAAAGCGACACGGAAATCTTCATAATCATCAGAGCTAACAGGAAACAACCCCGCATAAACCTGTGGTTTAACCTTTTTGAATCCTGCTAACTGAGCAACATCAGGTGTCGAAGCATGAGTAATGGTGTCACCCACAGGTGCACCATGAATGTCTTTAATACCCGCAACAACGAAGCCCACTTCTCCCGCTTTCAACACGCCTGTTTCTTTACGTTTTGGGGTAAAAATACCAGCCATATCAACAGGGTGCGTTTGCTTAGTCGACTTGATATAAATTTTGTCTTTTTTGCGCAAAGTACCTTGTTTAATACGAACAAGAGAGACAACACCTAGATAATTATCAAACCATGAGTCGATAATCAAAGCCTGAAGTGGCGCATCTACGTCACCTTCTGGCGGTGGAATAGTCGCGACTAAACGCTCTAGAACGTCATCAACACCCATGCCTGTTTTTGCAGAACAAGTCACGGCATTCATCGCATCGATACCAATAATCTCTTCAATCTCAGCGCTAACACGTTCTGGTTCAGCCTGAGGTAAGTCGATTTTGTTCAATACAGGCATAACTTCGAGGCCTTGCTCGATTGCGGTATAACAGTTAGCTACAGATTGAGCTTCAACACCTTGCGCGGCATCAACCACTAGCAATGCACCTTCACAGGCGGCAAGAGAACGCGAAACTTCGTAAGAAAAATCCACGTGCCCAGGCGTATCGATAAAATTCAATTGATAAACTTGGCCATCTTTCGCATGGTAATCAAGTGTTACACTTTGCGCCTTGATGGTAATGCCTCGTTCACGCTCGATGTCCATAGAGTCAAGAACCTGAGCTGACATTTCACGTTCGCTCAGACCTTCACAAGTCTGAATGAAGCGATCAGCTAACGTCGATTTTCCGTGGTCGATGTGGGCGATAATACTAAAATTGCGTATGTGCTTAAGATTATTGGAAGACACTATTTACTCACACTTTAAAAGCGATGTTTGAATGATTACTTGTTGATAAACAAGTCACATATGCACACTTTTTAACCTAAAAAGTACATTAGTTAGCTAACATCATCATGCCAGCCCAATGAAAAAACTTATCAACAAGTATTCAGGATAGAAATTGGCGAGCATTCTACCGAAATTCGAGCGCGGACTCCATTTATTTCAGAGATCAAACAAGATACAGCCGCAGTAATTTACGCGGAACTTACCTTTAAGGTAAGACAATCCCTCGCTCTTTTAAGATACGCTCAACGGTATCAACTGTTGCCTGTGTATGTGCATCTATTTCAAGATTCACTTTATCTCCAACCGTCAAACTACTAAAGGTCGTTAAACGCAGTGTTTCTGGAATCAGAGAAACCTCTAGCCAATCATTGCCAATATCGCTGATCGTTAAACTTGCACCATTCAAACCGACGTAGCCTTTATTGAATAAGTAACGTCTAGCGTCTACTTCATTTTGGCGATCTGTCGTAAAACGAATATGAACACTTTCTTCAATTTTTTCTATACGTGATACGGTGACAGACGTCATGATGTGACCAGACATAACATGACCGCCAATCTCATCACCCATTTTTGCAGCGCGCTCAAAATTAACGACACCTCCAGTCTGCAACAAGCCAATATTGGTGAGTGCCAAAGTGGTATCAATAACATCAAACGTTAGTACGTCATGACCAATTTCCGCTACCGTAAGACAAACACCATTTATCGCCACACTGGCACCAAGTTGTTGGCTCAGCATAACACCCGCAGGAAACACTATTTCAAGACGCTTATTTCGCCCTACTTGACTTGCAGACTGAACAGTCGCTTTGCCCTGAACAATACCCGTAAACATAAAACGCCCTCATTTTCAGGTGAAAATATAAACACATTTGCCAAATAACGTACGTTAAATCAAAGACTGCAGAAGAAATGAACACCCATGACCAAAGCAGCATAGTGACTGGTTTTGCGTAAGTTATCAAAGATTCACCAATAGGGTTATCCACAGGTTACGGGGATAACCGACTCTCAATCCAATAACTAAAAATCTAAACCCTTCTAATGCGCCCAATTTATCGTTTTTCAAGGACTAGCAAAACAATAGTTAAATAAAAACCAACCATCCACGAAATAAAATACGCTTTATCCACTTAATTTAAGCCAAAAAAAACCGCTTAAAGCCGCGGTTTTTTAGTCGTATCAAATAGAACTAAACCATAAAAAACTAGTCGGATAATGCCTCGATCATGCCTTGTGTCACCAAAGTAATACCATCTGAATTTCGATAAAAACGCGCTGCATCAGCAGCCGGATCTTCACCAATAACAGTACCTTCAGGAATACAACAATCGGAGTCCACGACCACTTTATGCAAGCGGCAATGACGCCCGATATCACAACGAGGCAATATGACCGATTTGTTCACATGAGAATATGAGTTAACTCGAACATTATTAAATAGGATGGACTGCTCAACAGTTGAACCAGACACAATACAACCCGCGGACACCACAGAATTTAGCGCTGTACCAATACGTTCTTCGTAGTTGTAATTAAATTTAGCGGCAGGACGCTGATACTGCATAGTACGAATCGGCCACTCTTCATCATATAAGTCTAGCTCTGGAACCAAGCGGGTCAGATCCATATTGGCTTCCCAATAGGCAGTCAAAGTACCAACATCTCGCCAATAAGGCTCATCTGGGTAACTTTTATTATCGATGACACTTTTAGCAAAATGGTGAGCTTTAATTTTACTGCGACCAACAAACAAAGGAATCAAATCTTTACCAAAGTCATGGCTCGATGCATCGTCACTCGCATCAGAACGCAAATTATCAGACAAAAATTTAGTGTTAAAAATATAAATTCCCATGCTCGCAAGAGATACATCAGGCTTACCTGGCATAGTTGGAGGATTCGAAGGCTTTTCCTCGAACGCAATAATATTGTCGTTTTCATCCACATGCATAATGCCAAACTGATCAGCTTCTTTCAGCGGCACTTCTATACAAGCCACCGTAACATCTGCTCCGCTTTCGATGTGGTCTTGCAACATGAGACTATAATCTTGCTTATAAACATGGTCACCAGCAAGAATCAAAATATACTCGCTTTCTAGGCCATCAATCATAGTTAGGTTTTGATAAACCGCATCTGCCGTACCACGATACCAATCACTGCCAGTTTGCTGCTGAGCAGGCCATAGCTCAATAAATTCATTAAAGTCTGAACGTAGGAAATTCCAGCCCCTTTGAACATGTTGATTTAGAGTATGGGAACGATATTGAGTCAGGACTGCAATACGACGCATTCCTGAGTTGATGCAGTTAGAAAGCGGAAAATCTATAATTTTGTATTTACCGGCAATAGGTACTGCAGGTTTGGAACGATTATCTGTTAAATGTTTTAATCTTGAACCACGTCCACCGGCTAGAATAATGGACAGAGTTTTCATGCGCGCCGTATTTAAATCCATGTGATGCCCTTAATTTTTTTATCAACACACTCTATTCGAAGTTTCATTTAGGTATACTCTTATCATTATTCCAAATCAATAAGATGCCTAATAATGAAAATACTATTTGCTGCCTCCGAAATTTACCCCCTAATTAAAACTGGTGGCTTAGCCGATGTAGCTGGCGCCCTACCCGTTGCTTTAAGAAAAAAAGGCCACGATGTCAAACTGATAATGCCTGCTTACCAAGGCATACTCGAAAAGGTAGCGCCAATTCAAAAGAGTATCAACCTAGGAAATCCATTTGGCGTTGGAGATTTGTTACTTCTTGAAACTCATATCCCCGAAAACGACACACCAATCTGGTTACTACAATGCCAAGCACTGTATGAACGTGAAGACGGGCCTTATGTAGATAAAAATGGTATAGACTTCGAAGACAACCATATACGATTTGCCGCGCTATCATGGGCTACTGCTACATTAGCGCTTCATGGACACCTTATGAATTGGCAAGCTGACATATTACATTTAAATGATTGGCAAACAGGTTTTGCCGCCGCTTATCTTGAAAGTTGGAAAGTAGAGCACATCCCAGTTGTGACGACCGTACATAATTTGCGTTATAACGGCAGTTTTGACATGAATCAATTTTCTGCAATGCACTTATCACCAGAATTACTCAATATGCACGGCATGGAGTTTTATGGCCGCTTCTCTGGCCTTAAAGCTGGACTAGTCTATGCAAACGCCGTGACCACAGTTAGTCCCACTTATGCCAAAGAGATTCTTACCCCAGAGTATGGCGACGGCCTAGACGGTGCGCTCAGAGCGATGCAAGACAGGTTAGTCGGCATTTTAAATGGTGTCGACTACAATCAATGGTCACCAGAAAAAGACACTCTAATCCCCCATAATTATGACATAGACACACTCAGTCAAAAACAGGCTAACAAGCTCGCTTTATTACAAGAAAATGGTCTATCAGAAGACCTCAATCAACCAGTATTTGGTGTTGTGAGCCGACTAACAGAGCAAAAGGGGTTAGATCTTGTTTTACAAGTTATGCCTGCTCTATTAGAAAAAGGTGCTCGACTTGTAGTATTAGGTTCAGGCGATAAATATTTGGAATCTCAATATCTAGAACTGCAAAATAATTACCCAAACCAAGTCTCTGTTCGTATAGGTTACTTTGAAGATTATTCTCATCGCCTCCAAGCAGGTATCGATGCCCTGCTCATTCCGTCACGTTTTGAGCCTTGCGGCTTAACGCAACTCTATGCACTTAAATACGGAACCTTACCCATAGTAAGGCAAACTGGCGGCTTAGCAGATACGGTATTCGAAGATGGAGAACGAGCGAATGGCTTTGTCTTCAAGGAAGCCTCAGCAAAGGCTTTGCAAGCAGCGATGGAGCGCAGTATAGAGTGCTTCCATGACACCAATCGCTGGCAAGAAAAACAGAAAAATGCGATGAGTTATGACTACAGCTGGGATGCTGTTACAGATCAATGGATCAGCCTATATGAATCTTTGATTAATTAAAAATAATATAAAAAGGGATACCTAATCATGTATCCCTTTGCAATTCATTTGAATTCATATTTATTTTAGCGTTATACCTGCTCGACTACGGGCTTCCCATTCCTGTACACCATCAAGTACTGCCTGTTCAGTGAAGCCCTCTTGTTTCATTTCTTGCAAAGCAATAGCGATCTTTCGCTTTACACTATTAACGTTGCAAGCTGACTTCTTAGACATCGTCAGATACAAACCCTCACTGCTGATATAAGGCAATACAGGAACGATGGCATCAGACAATCCCAACATGGTTGCATAAGCATACGCAGGGTTTTTTTCATACAAGACATAATCCACTCGATCCGCAGCCAACATCCGCAACGCTTGCGACAAGCTTGCTACCGCCAATATATTAAGGTTATGTTGAGCATATTGGTCAAACTCTTGACCAAAACTGTTATTGATAACAGTCACCCCCCACTTCCCGACTAGATCTTCTTTTCGACTAAATGAAAAAGGTTTGTCCTTACGTTGCCAAACTACACTTGCAGTATGCAACATCACTGGCGTGAAATAATCCATGTAATCTGCTCGCTCATTTGTATAAAAAGCACCAGCCATAAGATCAACACGACCATTCTTCACTTCACCTTGAGCTCGAGACCAAGGCCCTACATGAATAAGTCTAATTGGGATATCAATACGACGACTTAACTCATCAATAATAAGACGATTAACGCCATGTAACTCTGTTGAAGTAGATGTTTCTCGCCACAAAAAAGGAGGATATTCCGAGTTACCAGATGCTGTAAGAGAGACACAAGAAGACGAATCGTCTTGCGCAAAAGCGATACCCGCATTAAAAAAAGTTACCGCCAATAAACAGCAAACTATGTGTGTGTGCAGCCGCATACAGCGCCACTCCCTTACAAATAAAATTCAAACAATAAGCGAAGCTTTTTTCTTTTGCATACATAAGGTGGTGTTATTTCTAAGAAGCATTTGAATTCACTTCTCATCTCAGCAACTTCTCCCAAATTGCCTTAATATCCTAAGTCCATAGAGGCACCAATAAGCTTCAATAACAATCACTTAACTTTAAAGATGAAAGTGACTTGCTTATTTTCAACAGTCTAGAAGGCTATATAAGAACTAAAGAATTATCAATCTTCTTTTCTGATTTCATATATATGAATTTAGAAAGGCCAAAAACATGAAGTACTATCTTTTGGCTCAGTACCTAAAATAAACGCTAACGGCGTCTTGTCTTTACAGCGGTCAGCTGCAATTTCAAACTTACTGTCTAGGACATTGTAGCGAGCGGCACCGTTGGGCAGAGTATCAGGTAAAGATCTAGGGTTTACATTTTTTGTAAAATCCACCCAAACCTTTAATGCTCCGCTACTACCGGTAATACTTAACGGTACGTTATTATCATCACCAAGCCATACCGTAGAGGAATAATCACCAGTGATGCCAACAAACCAACTGTCTTTTTGCTGGTTTGTTGTTCCCGTTTTAGCTGCAAAATTTAAATTTGGAAAAGCAGCTTGAGCCGCCTTAGCTGTACCGATTTTTGGTGTTTTTGTCATACCATCTAAAGTCACCGCAAGCAGAGCATCGGTAAAAGGCACGTCATTATGCTGATCAAATCGCTTCATCAACTGATCTTTCTGATCCATAACTGCCAGCACCACCCCCAACTCACTACTCTTTCCTTGAGAGGCAATAGGTTGATATAAACGAGATACTTCAAAGGGAGATAACTCTAGTGCTCCTAGCGCCATCGCAGGATGCATAGTAAAAGGTCGTTTTACGCCCAACTGTCGCAAGGTATCTCCGACTCGATCAAAGCCAATTTGGTTAGCTAAAGATACTGTCGCTAGGTTATAGGATTTAGCCATAGCTTCGTAAAGATGTACGACACCATGAGTTCTTCTATCGTAGTTTTCAGGCTCCCATACCTGACCACCTACGTTAAAACGTAATTTTTTATCTTCTATTTCACTCCACCAAGTGTAACGACCTGTTGCCAAGGCAGATAAGTAAAGCGGAGGTTTCACCAATGAACCGATCGGCCTAACCGCCCCTAACGCTCGGTTAAAACCTGTATAATGCTGCCCACTAGAACCAACCACTGCGCGTACTTGGCCGTTTAGCCTATCAGTAACAACCATGGCACCCTGTAGTCCTTTTAATTTAGGATCACGTTTTTCTAATGCCGCCACTTGACGCTGCATGGCTAAACTTGCCGCTCGCTGCGCTCGTATATCAACCCCAGTATATATACGTAAGTTTTTCGTCGCTAACGTGGTTTCATCAAAATCTCGCGACAATTGCATAGCAACCAAATCTAAATAATCGCCAAACACAGAGCGCTCTTTTTGCTTATCAGCAAGTCGTATCGGTTGCTTTATAAGGCTCCTGTAATCAACATCAGATAAACGGCCTTGGCTTTTCAATATAGCCAGTACGGTATTTCGACGATCTTTTGCTCGATTTGGGGATCGTTCTGGATTATAAAGAGATGGACCTTTAACCATACCAACTAACAAAGCAAATTCATCGATATTCAGTTCATTCAACGGGCGACCAAAAAAATGCTGGCTAGCCGCAGCAAAACCATGCAAGGCACTACTGCCCAACTGGGCTAAATACACTTCGTTCATATAAGCCGTAATAATGGCTTCTTTCGAATAATGGTACTCAAGTAGTAAGCTCATCACCACTTCAGTCAGCTTTCGCGTATAAGTCCGCTCAGAACTCAAATACATATTCTTCACAAGCTGCTGAGTTAACGTAGAGCCACCTTGGCGTCTTGAGCCATGAGTTAAATTAACTAGCGCCGCTCGTGCAATACCAGTCGGAGAAATCCCCCAATGCTGATAAAAATCCTGATCTTCTACCGCAATCAAAATATCAATCAGGGGCTTAGGAATATCATCATATGTTAAAATTTGACGGCTTTCTGTATTACCGCCATATAAGAAGCCAATGCGCTGAGGCTCTATTCTTGCTTCGTCAATTTCATCGCCATTCAAAGCTTGAATAACTAAGCGACCATCTTGGAACGAAAAAATACGCCTCTCACTCTCATGAAATCCCAGATGATCAACATAGGAACGCAAATGCGCACTGACTTTCGTTTGGCTACGAGCAGCCCAGCCAACGTTTTGACTATTTCGACCAAATCGGTAACCAGTTTCTTCCAATAGATTTTCGAGGTCTTGTTTTTTCCAAGGCGCCCCACTTGATAATATAACTGGCGCACTGTAGACCTCTGAAGGCACCTGCCATTTCTGCCCTTCAAAACGACTAACAACTTGCCCATTTAGCCACCACACCCAACCAGCAAAAGGAATACTTCCTACCAAAGCAATAATTACCCCCCATTTTAAAAGGGCACGAAACATCCTCTTCAAAAAGGAAGATTGTGGCGTTTTTTTCTTTTGAGTCGGGGACTTACGTGAAGATTTTGCCGGAGTTTTTTTAGTCATAGAGGCTAAGTATAGGGAGCTTGCTGAAAGCAAGCAACGATCTAAAATCAACTAACTCAATTCTTGCATATTGACTCATCGCTCATAGCGCTTTAGAGTCATTACTCACGGAAAGTTTATTTAACTGACATTTTGCTGAACTTTATTCACATAGTCAGCGGTAGAATTGAAAGAAAACACCACTAGAATGAGAGGATTTTTATTCTCACTCTAGTTCGCATGATTATGGAAAGCGTCAATTCTACTGAAATAAACAACATTCATTATAAAAAAGTGCGGTAATCACGTGTTTAATAAATACCTTATCCCTAATGCGCAAAACCTTCCTGAAGGCAAAGCATTAAATATAACTGTAGAAAAATATAGCTTTCTAGTCACTAAGCAACAAGGTCAAATTCTTGCTTATGAGAACTTATGCCCTCATCAAAAAAAGCAACTTAATTGGTCTTCTGATCTTGAGCTAGATGAGGAAAGTGATTATTTAAAATGCCATCATCATGGCGCTCTTTTCTCTCCACTAGACGGCACATGTATTACCGGCCCATGCCAGGGAAGCCACCTCAAAAAAGCAACAGTCGGTATAGAACAGGGCAACTGTTATTTATTATTCGCATAGCCGTATTTAACCTTAGCTTTATAAATTAAATATCTAATGCTAAGTCTCTTAAAAAAATTTGCATAACCTCTTTACGCCTTCTAGCTTCCAACTGTGCTGAAGGCGTATTCAAGCTATCTGCAATCTGAAACAACTTGCTATAAAAATGGTCTATTGAATAAAGCGTATCATCAGGCTCTCGCATTTCACAAAACGGGTCGTCCAAAGAGTATAACGGACGATTTAAGGCCCCACTCACTTGCATACAGCGCGCAATTCCTACCGCTCCCAATGCGTCCAATCGATCCGCATCCTGAACAATTTTTGCTTCAAGTGTATTTGGTAAAACATTAGCACTAAAGCTATGAGCGCGAATAGCGTGATGTATCGCATCATAATATTCGCTTGGATAATGAATTGAGACCAAGAAACTAATAGCTCTATCACCAGCCAATGTTGAGGCTAAATGCCGCTCTGGATGATTTTTAGGCAAAGAAACGCAATCATGAAGCCATGCAGCAGGAACCACAACAGCCAAGTCAGCGTCCTCTTCAAGAGCCAGTTTTTTTGCTACATTTACCACTCGATAAATATGGTTCAAATCATGGGCAGAATCCGCATGCCCTTGAGCTTGCAAAAACACATGGCAATGACGTTCAAGTTCGGGTGAAAATTCTAATGGCATTGCTTTTCCATGAAAAATGAGGCATCTACTTTAAAATGAAAAGCCTACCTCAGTCCTATGAAATAGCACAATAAAAAAAGCTTTGATTCGAAAACCAAAGCTTTTCTTGTAACGCTTGGAAAAACATCTTTAGAAAGTATAACCAACACTTGCCATAAAGGTAATAGGATCAATATCTGCGTCAAAAGTCCCTACCGTAGTATGTACGTCAGTATTAATATCCATATACCAAAGAGAGGCGTTAGCAAACCAATTTTCTGCAAAATTGACATCTACACCAATTTGAGCCGCTAGACCAAAAGAATTATCAAGATTTACGTCTGTATCCGCCAATACACCTTTTCCTTTTTCGTCGAAGAAAATAGTATAATTCAAGCCGGCGCCAATATAAGGACGGATTTTGCTATTTGCCTGACCAAAATAATACTGCGCCATTAAAGAAGGCGGTAAATGCGATACCTCAGCCACCTCACCTAAACCTTTAGTCGACACTTTATGAGTGAAAGGCGTAGCTGCCAGCAACTCAACACCAAATTGATCTGTTAGCATGTAAGTAAAAGTAACGCCGACCTGAGTATCGTTATCAAGTTCCAATTCGCCTTTATTCAATACATTATCACTGCTCTCATTCGGCATCACTTTTGCGAATCCACCACGAACAAAAATATCACCAGCCTCATGCGCTAACGCAACAGATGAGCAAAGTGCAGAAACAAGGGCAACAGGAAGTAAAGCTTTCATAATAAGATTCCTTTTTTGATCAATAAAATGTCTGTGACAAAAAAGGTAACAGGATAAAAAATAAAATTATTAATCTAGATCAAGGTTTTGCAGTAACTAAAAAGACAACATCGACAACACCCTAGGTAGATCAACAAAAGATCAACTACCTAAATCAAATCACTTTTCACTCAATCTTGCAGATAAAAAGATCCCCCAGAATATGATTCAAAACTCAACCATTTGTAAACCATAAAAAATAACAAAGTAAACTGTTTTACCATTCACTTATAAATCGGTAAACTTTGCAAAAATTTTCATCTGGAACAAACCAATATGCCAATACTAATTGCAGTCACCTTACTTTGGGCTTTTTCGTTTAGCTTGATTGGGGTATACCTTGCTGGTCAGGTCGACGCCTGGTTCTCTGTTTTAATGCGTGTAACACTTGCAACAGTGGTTTTCTTACCTTTCTTAAAACTACGTCAGATCGAAGCAAAAATTGCTTTTAAATTAATGGTATGCGGAGCTCTACAGCTTGGCATTATGTATGGATTTTATTATCAATCCTTCCTATATTTATCCGTTCCCGAGGTTTTACTATTTACGGTTATGACGCCTCTATATGTCACTCTAATTAATGACATGCTAGATCGCCGCCTTAATATAGGCTTTGCTATTAGTGCAATTTTGGCCATTCTTGGAGCCGTTGCCATTCGCTACCAAGGAGTGGATGAAGGGTTTATTAAAGGATTGTTGATCGTTCAAGGAGCCAACATTTGCTTTGCTTCAGGTCAAGTTGGTTATAAACGTATTATTGCAAAGGAACGCCCAGATCTGCCACAACGCACGGTTTTTGGCTGGTTTTTCCTTGGAGCCTTAGCCGTTGTTATACCGTGCTTCTTAGCGTTAGGGAATCCAGATAAACTACCAACGACAACGCTTCAATGGTCAATTTTAACTTACCTTGGCATAGTTGCTTCTGGCTTAGGTTATTTTGCTTGGAATAAGGGTGCGACAATGGTGGATATTGGCACTCTCGCTGTTGCTAACAACCTTTTAATTCCTGCTGGCATTGTCGTCAATGTGATTTTCTGGAACAGAGATGCCGATATTTTACGCCTAGCCATTGGCGGCGGAATTATATTATTGGCACTTTGGGTAAACGATAAATTCAACCAAAAGCACGCCACAGCACAAACCGACGCTTAACTAAAATACGATAGATTAAAAAACGCCCAAATTTTCATTGGGCGTTTTTTTAATTTATTAAAGTATATGTGTCCCGTCCTGAAATAGGTTTACACCTAGGAGACCTATTATGGGGACACCAAGTAATACCAAACGCAAGCGTACTCAACGCGACTACACAATGGGCTTTAAATTACAGATAGTGATGGCCGTTGAAAAAGGCGACATGACTTATAAGCAAGCTCAAAAGATCTATGGAATCCAAGGCCGATCAACGGTGCTGACTTGGCTTCGAAAACACGGCAAAATGGATTGGTCTACCAAAGTGAGGCTACCCATGTCTAAATCCCCGAAAGTAAAAGAGACACCGGCTCAAACAATCAAAAGACTTGAACGGGAGTTGGAAGATGAACGATTAAGGAATCGCTTACTCAATACGGTGGTTGATATTCTAGATACTGAACATGGGATGAATCTTAGAAAAAAGTATATAGCCAAGGAGCGAGACGCCTTCAAACTGAAGAAAAAATCAGTTTAAGCCGTTCTTGTCAGCTTCTTGGCATTAGCAGGCAAGCTGTCTATCAACAAGAGCAGAGGCAGCTAATACAACAAGACCGTCTATCCATTGTTAAAGACTTGGTGATGGATATACGTCGTTTCATGCCTAGACTTGGTACAAGAAAGTTATATTTTCTGCTGAAAGATAAACTGAAAGAGCGGGATATAAAGCTCGGTCGAGATGGCTTGTTTCGTTATTTAAGAGAAGAAGGTCTCTTGGTTAAGCCAAAACGTAGCTATACCAAGACAACGGACAGTAAACACTGGATGAAGAAGTACCCGAATCTCTTAGCAGGTCATCAACCGACAAGGTCAGAAGAAGTGTTTGTGAGCGATATTACCTATGTAGAAAGTGATGAAGGTGTGCATTATCTCTCGCTTGTGACAGACGCTTTTAATCGAAAAATCATGGGGTATAAACTCAGTCATGATATGAAAGCAGACAATGTCGTTAAAGCCTTAAAGAAAGCGGTTCAGTCTCGTAAAACGACAAAGCCACTAACGCATCATTCAGATAGAGGGTCGCAGTATTGTTCGGCTCTTTATCAAAAAGAATTACAACGTAATAAAATACGACCGTCGATGACAGATGGCTATGACTGCTACCAAAATGCGTTAGCAGAAAGGGTGAATGGCATATTGAAGCAAGAATTTTTGATTGGAAGATGCAGAACTTTTAAAGAGTTAGAAAGGCATATTAGTGAGTCTATTGATATTTATAATAGGTATCGACCTCACTTAAGTCTAAATATGAAAACACCAGAAGAAGTGCATGAAAAAGCCAGTATGGAATCCATACTGGCTTAACAAAAATCGTCAACGTATTTTAGGACGAGACATATTTTCTTAAATCAAGTTTAATTCTTAGTTTAGGTGTTTGTTCAGCGTTGGTAACAATACTTTAAACAAACGTGGTGCTGCGCAAAGTACATCGCCTTTTTCTAAGCTTGGTGAGCCATCAAAACCCGCGAACAAACAACCAGCTTCTTTTGCAATAAATAGCGGTGCTTGCATTTCCCACTCTTGAAGTTTAATGCCCCAAGCGGCATCTAGACGGCCAGCAGCAACGTTAGCAAGCATTAATGCTGGGCAATCTTGCATAACGGCACGAGCGCCTTGCTCTGCAATTTCAGTTAGCACAGCGAATTGACCTGAAAGAGAAGGCATAAGACGATCTGTTGCTGGGAATTGTGCTGCTACAGTAACGTTTTCTAATGTGCGTGCAGCACTGCTACGGATTCGAGAGTTATTCAGGTAAGCACCACGACCTTTACTAGCGTAAAACTCGTCTTTGGTATGAGGGTTTAGCACAAGAGCGTGCTCCACTTTACCGGCAACTAGGTAGCTCATTGTAATAATGTTGCCTGTTAGGCCGCGTGAAAATAAGTGTTGTCCTTGAATAGCATCAATGATCCATTCGCCTTCTTCGCCATTTTGAACTGTACCTTGTAGGCGAGTTGTAATGGTGTCGGCTGGGTAAGCTTTTTCAAGGTGGTAAACAATGCTGCGTTCAGCGCCAGAGCAAACGGCTTGATAAACTTGTTCAGCGGACTGACCTTGTTCTTTATCAAAAAGCAATTTCTCTTGTGAGTGAACAATATATTCTGCAGCGGCACGAGCTGCTTTAAGTGCGACATTGATTCTAGGTTGCATAATTTACCGTCAATTATTCCGTCATTAAAATGCATATATCGCCTATAAGACGATAAGTTGCCAAATAAAGTGTTAAAGAGCGAGCGGTCTCCGTTTTATCAATTGCTTCACAAAGGTGAGTCTCTTTTAAAGAAAGAGCGTGATAAAACCGAGCGCCAAAATAAGAGCGCGAATTCTAGCGTAACAGCACACTTTTTACTAGTAAAATATTGGTTAAAAACTGATCGCTTTGCGGCTTTCTGGTAAATATCTGTTAAGATACGCGGCATTGTCCGACTGCTACTATTGGTACCACATAAAATGCAAAATAAAGTAAGAATTGTCCTTGTTAATACATCGCACCCTGGCAACATTGGTGGCGCTGCTCGTGCAATGAAAAACATGGGGTTAGCAGATCTGTATCTTGTTGCACCTAAGGAATATCCTAGTGATGAAGCAGTAAGCCGTGCCTCTGGCGCGACTGATATTTTAGATAATGCTGTTATTGTGGATACTTTAGAAGAAGCCTTGGCTGATTGTCAGCTAGTCATCGGCACCAGTGCTCGCGAACGTAATATTCCTTGGCCTTTGGTAGATCCAAGACAAGCTGCAGACTTAGTGTTTGATGAAGGCTTGGTTACGGCATTTGTGTTTGGTCGAGAAGACCGAGGGTTAACCAACGAGGAATTACAACGCTGCAATTACCACGTGCATATTCCTTCAGTTGAGACCTTTAGTTCATTGAACTTGGGTGCAGCGGTACAAGTTATCGCCTATGAACTACGTATGAAGACGTTATTG
The DNA here is from genome assembly GCF_012726345.1 of Marinomonas sp. UCMA 3892. GTDB lineage: Bacteria > Pseudomonadota > Gammaproteobacteria > Pseudomonadales > Marinomonadaceae > Marinomonas. The sequence goes on along the minus strand of NZ_PTXN01000007.1, from coordinate 173,839 downwards.
ATGAAAGATGCTCCTGTTGTCGCTAGTAAATGGGATGTGCCAGCGGCAAATATTGAGCAGATTGATTATTTGCTTGAGCATTTAGAGAAAGTTTTAGTTCAGACAGAGTTTCTTGATCCAGAAATGCCAATGCAAGTGATGACGCGTTTTCGCCGTATGTTTCAGCGTTCGCGATTGGATCAGCAAGAAGTTGGAATGTTAAGAGGTATGCTTACCTCAATGGAAAAGAAAATGAAGTCTTGACGATTGCGCTTGCCAATACTTTGTTAACAATAGACTAAAAATGCTCATTTATAATCTAAAACAACAGCCCGCATCTCAAGCTGAAACGAAAAAACGCTGACTTATTGCTAAGTCAGCGTTTTTTTTAGCTAGAAGTTGTGATCTTAAGCTTTACGCTCAGGACGACCTTTTTCTTGCCAATAAGTATGGAATTTCTGACCAGGCTCTGCATCTACGCGTTCATAAGTGTGAGCGCCGAAGTAATCTCGTTGCGCTTGTAGCAAGTTAGCTGGCAAAACTTCAGAGCGGTATCCATCGAAGTAAGCCAATGCTGAGAAGAAAGACGGCGTCGGAATGCCTGATTGTGCAGCAAGGACAACGGCTTTACGAAGTCCTGCTTGCTTACTCGCCATTGCATCAGCGAAGTAATCGCTTAGCAGTAGATTTTCAAGTGCTGGGTTTTCGACAAAAGCATCGGCTATTTTCTGTAGGAAAGAAGCTCGAATGATGCAGCCTCCACGCCAGATTTTAGCGATATCACTGAAGTTAAATTTCCAGTCATATTCTTTTTCAGCTGCACGCATTAGTTGGAAGCCTTGAGCGTAAGCACAGATTTTTGCACAGTAAAGCGCTTCTTCGATCGCTTTTTCTACTTCTTCAGCTTCAATCTCGCCACTTTCTACATCAGCTACAAGCTTGCTTGCAGCAAGCTCTCGCTCGCCTGTCAGTGTGCTTAATGCGCGAGCGTAAACGGATTCGCTGATAATGCCAGCAGGAACACCCATTTGTGTCGCGCTGATAGATGTCCAGCGGCCAGTGCCTTTTTGGCCTGCGCTGTCTAGTATCATATCAACCAGCGGAGCGCCGGTTTTGTGGTCGTATTGCTGAAGAATGTCGGCTGATATTTCAACAAGGTAGCTGTTTAAAACGCCCTGGTTCCATTTTTCAAATAACTTACCAATTTCTTCAGGTTCGTAACCAAGCAAGGAGCGTAGTAGGTGGTAAGCTTCACAAATAAGCTGCATGTCGGCATATTCAATGCCGTTATGAACCATTTTTACGTAATGGCCTGCGCCATTTGGCCCAAGATAAGCGGTACAAGGTTCGCCTTCAGTAACAGGCTTGCCAGGCGTATTGCTCTCAATAGGTTTGCCATTCTCGTCTACTTTAGCGGCAACGGCTTCCCACATTGGTTGTAGATACTTCCAAGAGTCTGCGTCGCCACCAGGCATAAGAGATGGACCAAAACGCGCACCTACTTCGCCACCAGATACCGCAGTACCAAAGAATTTGAATTTTTCTTTGTATTCGGCTTCACGACGAATGGTATCTGTCCACTGACTGTTTCCGCAGTCTACTACGATATCGTCTGCTTCTAATCCTGCATCTATTAAGCTATTGCATACTGCATCTACAGGGCTTCCAGCAGGAACCAAAACAACGATCACACGAGGTTTTACTAAGTTTGCTAGCATGTCTTCCATATTGGAGCAGCCAATGATACGAGCTTCTGCAGATGGATCTGGGCGTTCTGTCTTTTCGGTGTCTAAAACGTCTTGTATTTTATGTGCGTCAAGATCAAAACCTGCAACTCGGTAGCCATGGTCAGCTAAATTTAAGGCCAAGTTTTTACCCATGACACCCAGGCCGACAAATCCAATATTGCAGTTCTGATTCGTTTTTAACATAAATATCGATCAACCTTTTGAACAATTGGGGGAAATTGAAGAAAGAATCTTACCATGAAGCACTATGATTCAGGGCATACTAGAGGTAAGAAAAATTCAAATAATTGTGTTTTTTTGATGTTTTTTAATAGAAACCTTACATTCTTGATGGCCTTTTAGTAGGAAATTGTAGTGGTTTGATAAGTCTTTTTTGCTGTTTTCTTAATTGGTAATAAGTTTTCCATTTGGTAGAAAGCCTACAGAAAAGAAAGAAAATTACAGAAAAAATAGTATTTGGCGGTATAGCCTAATGTTGAAATTAGGTTTCATAAGCTTTATTTTTATAAAAAACTATATTTATCAATTATTTATGACTTATTAGAAAGTTTCAAAATGGTAATAAAATAACATATTGTTATAACAATATTTTTTTTTAGATTGTTTTGTTACTATCTTTTTCACAGAAAAAACTTCGCATAATAACAAGAATGACCAGACAATCTTTTTAGTTCAGAGGATTTAGTAACATGAACTCCGCATCAGACGTATCTAACATACATAAAAATTTAACTACGCCGCAGTTGGTTGAGAAAGCTCTGCAAAATGGCGAAGGTGTTCTTGCCGATAACGGTGCGCTTGTTGTTGAAACAGGTGCTCGTACTGGTCGTTCTCCTATGGATCGTTTCATCGTAGAGGAAGCATCCAGCAAAGATAGCATTCATTGGGGACCAGTTAATCGCCCGTTTCCTGAAGCGAAGTTTGCTCCGCTTTGGGATCGAGTTGCCGCGTATCTTGATGGTCAAGAGTCGTTTGTATCTAACATTCATGTCGGTGCGGGAGATGAGTATTATTTGCCTGTGATTATGCGAACTGAAACAGCTTGGCATCAGTTGTTTGGTCGCAACCTGTTTATTCGTCCTGATGTCTATAACCCATCAGGCAAAGGTGAGTGGCAGATTCTTAATGCGCCAAATTTTGTTTGCGAGCCTGAGCGCGATGGTACTAACTCTGATGGTTGTGTGATTTTAAACTTTGCTGAGCGTAAAGTGCTTATTGCTGGTATGCGTTATGCTGGCGAAATGAAAAAAGCGATGTTCTCTGTACAGAACTACTTATTGCCAGCTCATGATGTATTACCAATGCATTGTGCTGCTAACGTTGGTACAGAAGACGATGTGACTTTATTCTTTGGCTTGTCTGGTACTGGTAAAACCACTCTGTCTGCTGATCCTGAGCGCTTTTTGATTGGAGACGATGAACACGGCTGGGGTAAAGATACCGTTTTCAATATTGAAGGCGGTTGCTACGCAAAAACTATCGATCTTTCTCAAAAGAATGAACCGATCATTTGGGATGCGATTAAATTTGGTACAATCGTTGAAAACGTTGTGTTGGATCCTGAAACGCGTGTTGCTGATTACGCAGATACGTCTTTGACTCAGAATGGCCGTGCTGGTTACCCTCGTGAGCATATTGAAAAACGTGCAGCGGGTAATCGTGCTGGAGAGCCAAATGCGATCATCTTTTTGACTTGTGATTTGACTGGTGTTCTTCCTCCTGTTTCTATTTTGACAAAAGAAGCTGCGGCATATCACTTTTTAAGCGGCTACACTGCGTTGGTTGGTTCAACGGAAATGGGTGCGGGTACTGGTATTAAGTCAACTTTCTCTACCTGTTTCGGTGCGCCTTTCTTCCCACGCTCCGCCGATGTATATGCGGATCTTTTGATCAAGCGTATTGAAGAGTTTGGTAGCAAAGTGTACCTAGTAAATACTGGTTGGACTGGTGGCGCTCATGGTCAAGGCGGTAAACGCTTTAGTATCCCAACGACTCGTGCGGTAATTTCAGCGATTCAATCTGGCGTGTTGGCTGATGTAGAAACCGAGCATTTAGCTGATGTTAACCTAGATGTTCCTACCCAGGTCCCTGGCGTTGATAAGGTTTTATTGAACCCTCGTAAAACTTGGGCTGATCAGGCTGCTTATGAAGCACAAGCGAAAAATCTGATCAATCAATTTGTTGAGAACTTTAAGAAATTCGATACTGTATCTGATGCTATTGTTAAGGCTGGTCCATCGCTTTAAGTTTATTTTATAGTACCTCTCAAAAAGCCGTGCATTTCGCGCGGCTTTTTTGTTTTTAGTGATTTATACGCTAACACTTAGTGTCTAAATAATGTAATCTTTTGTGTATGTTTATTGATAGCCATTGTCATTTAGATTTTGATGTGTTTGACGAGCAACGTGATTCGTTAATGCTGTCCTGTCTGGAAAATAAGGTGGCTGGTTTTTTAGTGCCTGCGACGACCTTTGTTAGTTGGTCAAAGCTAGCAACATTAATTAAACGTTATCCTGAGTGGCGTGCTGCTTATGGCTTACATCCTTATTTTTTGACAGAAGCTTCTTTGGATCAAATCGATTTTCTTGCTGAGCAATGTGATACACCTCGTGTGGTTGCTGTGGGTGAAATAGGGTTAGATTGTTGGCCAAATGCTGTCGATATGAGGGTTCAGTTGGATTTTTTCTCTCGCCAGCTAAAGGTTGCTAAATCATTGAAATTACCTGTTATTTTGCATGCTAGGAAAAGTTATGATTTGGTTTTTAAGTGCTTGCGGGAAACTGGTTTTAAGGAGGGCGGTGTTGTTCATGCCTTTAATGGCAGTATTGAGCAAGCCGAACGATTTATAGATTTGGGTTTTGTGTTGGGAATTGGTGGCACGGTAACATATTCGAGAGCACAAAAAGCTCACCGGGTATTGGCTTCGCTTAGTGATAACGCGTTTATTCTTGAAACAGACTCACCTGATATGCCGCTTCAGGGTTTGCAAGGTAAAAATAATACTCCGCTGTCTATTCCGCTCATTGCGCAATGTGTCGCGATGATAAGAGAAGAGAGTGTAGAGCATATAGCGGTGCAGACATATGATAATCTACTGAGGGTTTTTCCTAGGTGGAATGAGGATTTGCTTTGAATAATACACAAAATATTAATGCCCCGATTCGTATTCTTCTTTTAGGAAGTGGTACAGAAGTAGGTTCGTCTTTATTGCTTCTTTCTGAAGGAAAAAATGAGTTTGAATGGCTGTGCCCAGAAGAGTCGTTATTGCTAGATGTTGGACGAAGAGCTGAATTAGATGCGATGCAGTTTGATGTGATTATTGATGCGTTAAGCTTACGTTATGCACTGCAAAATGATTATGGAAAATTTCAGTCCACTTTGCGGTATTTGAGTGAACAGGCGAACACGACATTAATCATGATAAGTAGTGCTAGGGTATTTTCTGGCAATAAAGATGTGCCATATGCTGAAACGGATGTGCCAGATAGTTCAGAGCCTTATGCAAAGGCTTTGATTGAAGCAGAGTCTATTGTGCTTAGTAATCCTGAAAATATTGTATTGCGAACTGGTTGGTTATTTAGTGGTAAAGGGGATGACTTTGTTTGTAGGACGCTTGGTCTTATTCAGGATGGGGTTAATCTTGCTTATAAGGATGATTTGATCGGAAGTCCGACACCTGTATCAGATTTAGTTCGAGTTGTTTTGTCTATTGTGAGTCAGGGTTATTACGGTGCTCAAAATAAGGGTATTTACCATTATTGTTGTGCAGAGGAGATTAGTTGGATTCGTTTGGTTGAGGCTATTTTGGCAACATCTAGTCAGTTCGATCCGAAGGCGCAGGTAGAAGTTGAGGCTATTGGCGATTCATTTCCAGAGGTGCAAGAAACTTCTGCTATGCAGCGGCAATCATTATCATGCAGAAAGATATTCAATCACTTTGGCATTAAACAGCGTCCATGGCGATCAAAATTACGAAGTTTAGTTAAAGAGTTATATCAAGCTAGTTAGTTGGCGGTTTTTAGTTGGACTAAATAGACAAAATAGGGGGGTGGTGTGTACAAAATAAATCATAAAGCGGTCGTATTGATTTTTATCTTTCAAATGGTTGTTGGGGGGATCTGGTATTCTTCTACACCCCTGTCATTTTTGGGGCGCACAGCCTTGGAGGGGGTGGCTAAACAACCTACCGTTGGAATGGTTTTATTGTTCGCGTTTTCTGCTTTTGTGTATTTGTATTTTACTGCTTGGCTTTTGGTTAAAGTTAAAGGGTTATCTGGATTTGGGCGCTTTTTTCTAGTTATGGGAATATGGCTATTTATTGTGGTGCCTAATTATATTTTTGTATTTATTAATCTTCATCTTAGCGAATCTGACGTCTTGTATTTGTTGTTATATGGTGCGGCCAGCAGCGCCATAGCGGCGATTATATTACCGTTATGGCGATCTTCTAGATCAATCTTTAAAGATTAGATTTTTTAATCAATAAAGACTGCTTTCAGGCCAAACCAGCCATAAGCATAGCCCGCTGATTAGGATGCTGGCGACCGCTTGACCAATAATAATAAACGTACTTTGTTTATTGCTTAATGTGTTTCCTAGCGCAGTGGCTATAGGTGTTACAAAGCAGCTTGCAACAAGCATGAGCATAACGTTTAACGGAATGTCTGCGAGAACGTGACTTTGTGTAATTAGTCCGCCTAATATTAAAAATGCAGGAATGGTTATGTGACTGTGAGTTGCTTTTATAAAGTAACTCACAGTCACATAACCAAATAATGCTGCCCCTAAGGCTCCCAATAACTGTCCTATTAATAGGCTTCCTCCAATTGATATAACAGGTGCCGCCGTGCCTGCAGTAATCATCAATCCTATTGGTAAAAGTAGTGGGGAGATATTACGCGCATTGCTTGTTTTAAACTTAACTGTTTCTTGGGCTTTCTCTTGGGTGAGAAGGTGGTATATCAGTGTGACAAGTGCGCAACTAACAGCCCAGCTAAGGCTAATGACAAATCCTGAATGCTTTAATACAGGGTTAAGTAAGAAATAAAATGACAGCCCAAATAGCACAAAGCTAGCACTGAAACGAAGTGTTAGTGATTTAATTAAAGTTGGGCAAAGTACTGAGGCTATGCCAATTAGTGTTGTTACGCTGTAGTAATCTATCGCTTGGTTTGGAGGGAAACTCAAGCCTGAATGTATCAGGCCGAGTCCAACAATAAAACCACTAAGGTAACCAAGATAAGACGATGCACGTAACAATTTGCCAGCAACAATGCTGACTATTAGTGCGGCGAGAAAAGGGTAAACTGCCGTATGTAATAGCATTAAAATAGTAGAGTTGCTGGCTTCTTCGTACATGATCGCTTTCCTTGGTGCTTTTTTTAAATTGATTACTGGCGAATGCCTTCTACGTAAACTTCAATTTCAGTTGTATCTGTTACGCCAGGAATAAAGTAAGTCACACCAAAGTCACTGCGTTGAATAACGGTTTTTGCTTCAAAACCTGCACGGTAGCCGCCCCAAGGATCTTTACCTTCACCGATTTTCTTAACCTCAAAACTAACCGGTTTTGTTACGCCATGTATTGTTAGGTCGCCAGTTAAAGTGTCACCTTCAAATTTAGTGCTTTTAAATGTCAATGTTGGAAATTGCTTAACATCTAAAAAATCAGGACTACGAAGATGTTTGTCACGAGCGTCGTGGTTGGTATCGATACTGTCTGCTTTGATTGTTAGAGATGCACTACCTGATTTACCGTCTTCTGCATATACGAAGCCACCTTCGAATTCATTAAAGCGGCCAACGGTTGTGCTAACACCCAAGTGTCCGACTTTAAACACTACCCCTGAATGGGCTAGGTCAATTTTGTAATCCGCTGCCATTGTTAGGCTTGATGCGAGCATTAATGCACTGATAGTAATTACTTTCATTCTTGCGTTCCTATATGAGATTCAAAGATGTGAGCAGTTTAAATTGTTTTTTTTAATAAATAATCAGTCTAAAAAGCAATTCAATATTTACTAAAAAGAAATGATAATAAGGGAACTTTTTATTTTTTTAGGTGAGAGCATGGATAAACTACAAGCGATGAAGGTGTTTTGCCGTGTTTATGAGGCGGAGAGCTTCAAGTTGGCAAGTGACTCTTTGGGGATTTCTCGCCCTATGGTGACACGTTATATAAATTCCATTGAAGAGGAGTTAGGGACGAAGCTTTTGCAGCGCAATACTCGCAATATCAGTATTACTCATGCTGGTCGTAAGTATTATCAACATTGTATCGCAATACTCGATGCGATTGAGGAGGCAGAAAATGAAATAGGTGATCTTACGCAAAAGCCAAAAGGGCTATTGAAAATAAGTGTGCCAATGGATTTTGGCTTATCGCATATTGTTCCTTTGTTGGATAACTTTAGTCGTTTATATCCTCAAATTGAATTGGATGTTGATTTCAGTGATAAGCGTGTTGATATGACCGAGTCTGGTGTAGATATAGCGATTCGAGGAGGGGATTTAGGCGGGGATCAATTTGTGGCGCGGCCTTTATGTTATTCCAAGGGATTTGTATGTGCGTCACCAGATTATATTTTAAAGTATGGAGAACTTGATCATATAGAAGACTTAAAAAATCATTCCTGTCTTTTGTATAGCAATGCACTGGTGCCAAAGCGTTGGTCATTGACGGATGAGAATGGGGTGTCTCAAACTGTCTCTGTTTCTGGTGCCTTTACTGCGAACAATGGTGGGGCTTTAACGCGTTTTGCTTTGGCTGGATTGGGGATAATTTATCAACCTGATTTTTTGATAGCAAAATATATTGAGTCAGGTGAATTAGTCAATTTATTGCCAAACTACAAAGGCTATGAAATCAGTTTTTATGCTATCTACCCACAGCGAAAGCTGATGTCTAGAAAGACTCGATTGTTGCTGGATTTTTTACAAGAAGAGCTAGCCAATACGAAATTTTAACAGTATTGGCTAGCCTTTTAGGTTTTGGTTTACTTTATTTTAAATCACTAAACTCATTTTCTATATTTAGATTTACTGGCATATCGTATCCCGGTAAGTGAATTTCCTGATCCGTTATATTAAGTTCTTCGCCACCTAATACATTGAAGCCAAACTTATAGATAGGTAGAGTTTCACCACGAATTGCGGATTGGTTGTATTCTTCCGCTGCTGCTGCAACCTCAATGTTTTTAGCTTGGTAAGCGCTAATTTGCTCAGTACTATAGCGCTTACTTAGCATTTTCATGGTTTGAATCGGAGATAGCAAAACTGCGGTTGCGTTGTTTCCGCCAAAACCTTTTGAGTTTAGCAAAGCGGCATCAAAATAGTCTTTTCCATAGGCTTCGTGTTTTAGTTGGAATTTTAGGCCATCTTGATAAACGTCATCGGCAACAGCGTATGATGTTGTGATACCAGGTAAAATACCATCCTTCCAAACGCCTAGAGATAAGTGAAGCTGATCACCACCTGCTGTACCTTGAGAGTGACCAAGGAAAGCTTTCATCGCCACAACAGGTATTTCCGTTGCGCCAAAACTTGTGGCTGCTTTGCTTAGTACATGGGACTCAGTGATACGGTTTTGTGGTGTACTTGTGCCATGCGCTTGGATGAAGGTGCGTTGAGTTAAGCCGTCATTACCTATGATGTTTTGTAGGTAAGCCATGGCTTTGCTCATGGTCAAATAATTACCAATGCCTGGCGCTGAAATGGATTTTTTATGCCCATCCGCATGGGAGAATACTGCTGGAATAGAACCAAAAATTTCTGCGCCCAACTCAATGGCAAGTTCATCATCCATTAATAGCGTCCATTGACTAGATTCGCCAATGGTAAAGCCGCAGTTTTGAGCGAATGGTCGACAGCTGCGAGTGTGATCTGGTTCTTCCTGGTTTGTAATTTCGTCTAGAGCAAGCAAAGCTGTATCTTCTGCTAAGGCCCCCATGGTCCTGAAGCCTTCAATAATTTCAGGGGTGATTGGAGCATCACTGCCGCCAACCATTGCCACGCGAAATTTTCCAGTTTTGATGCCTTCTATGGCTTTTTCTAAGTTAAAAAAGTATGTTGCACAGGCGCCGATTGATGTTCCTACGTTACCAACGCTACCTAGAATATAAGCGTTTACAAAGTCTGCTGGCATTTGAGCATAGCCAAGAGGCAAGTGCTTTGATGTTGTGCGCTTACCCATAAGGGCTGATTTCAGCATGCCGCCAAATCCTAAGTCGTCCATTTGACCTATTGAATTGGCTGCATAAACGGCCATTTGGTCTGGAGCGACTTTACTGCGAATAGTTTCCCAATCAATACCACTACTCTTAACTGCATCTGATGCGCCATAGACCGTCATCTGTAAGCCCCGAGGATGATTTCGGCTCTGATATAGCTTAGATGGATCAAAGCCAGTAGGTAGTTGTCCGGCTGCTTTTACAGAAAGGGGGCGCGTGTCTTTTATGAAGGTTTCTAGATTACCGTCAACAACAACTTCACTTAAGATGTCTGAAAGCTCAGTTACTTGCCAGTTTGTAGGGCGATCATTTGGAAGAGAACGTGTCTTTATAGTAAAACTGAGTTTTTCTTCGCTTTGGCTCGACTGCAATGTTGTTGATTTGTGCAAAACCACATGGTCAACATCAAATAAACTAGGGTGAATACGACGAATCAAAGTACGAGCAAGGAGTGATTCCCCGATGCTGTCAACAAGTGCAGCAGCATCTAATGCTTCCCCACCATTTGTATACCAAAGGCCATTTTTGTGTTCGGCCATGTTAGTAAGAGTGGCAAGATCAAGTAAAACATCCTGCTGGATTGAACTTGGAAGAAGATCAAAGACAATTCGGCGATATGCTTGATGTGAAGAGGTACGACCAGCCGAATTGATTCCGCCAAAGCCAACAATAACAGGTAAACGGGCCAATTGAATTTCCTCGTTTGATGAGTGGGTGAAATATTACGGTATTGTAATGAAGGGGGTAACGCTTAGCCACCCCACATAAAGTAATTTCGTAACAATAAATTGCATTTTATTACATTTTTTCTTGTTTGAGCTTTGAATATTGTTATTGGATTATGGTTGCTCTGGTTTTGGCTGAGAGCGATTGAAGCGCCAAAGTTTGTTGTAATTAATTAAACCTTCTATTTCTTCTACGTAGGCTTGGCCTCGTTCTGAATAGTGTTCTAAACCATGAACTAGGGCAAGGCCTGTGACAACTTCTTTATCTTGTCTTAACTGCGCGCGCGAGGCTCTGAGTTTTTTGTAAGCAGCGTTAGTGTTTAGGTTATCAATATAGGCAAATACAGACTCGCGGGCATCATTGAATTTTCGCACTTCATGATTTGCATCTTCGTTTCTAGATTCTGGTACAAGCCCACAGCCTTTTCTAAAACACCATTGACCAAAGTAGTTGTTACCCTTTGTGGCAAAGCGAGATGTTCCCCATGCAGACTCATTGGCTGCTTGCGCCAAAACCAGAGAGGCAGGAATAATGTCGAGTCTATTAAGTAATGCCTGTATATCGTCTTTTGAATAGTTCTCAAGTTTTTTGAGTTTGTGGTTTTGGCGAAGTGTAGAAATCCATTTTTTGTTTTTTGTTGATAATTTTTTATTACTTTTAAGCAGGGCAGTTAGACGCTCGCGATCTTTTAAAATAAGGCTGTTTTTTTCATTTATAAAAGGTGTTAAGTAGTCAAAAAAGGCTTTTTTGCGTTCTTTTATATCCGTTATAGCTGCAAAGTCAGGGCTGCTTTTCTGGATAGGATGTGATTTAAAGTAGTTCTTTTCATCAGGCGTTGCTTCCCCTGACTCTTCATACAGAGAGCTTGTATCAGATGCTCCATCTTGTGCATCGTCCATGTCATATTTAAATGGGCCAGCTTTTATCCACAAAATAAATATTATTGCAAAAGAGATAATCCAGAGTATTTTCTTTTCCATAAATAGCCACAAGTCTCAAATATTTATATTTTTCAGCTGGTATTACAAGGCTAGTAATGACTAACTGAAGGGGTGCGCAGATAAAAAAGTGAGTCTATTATCCTTAAAAATAGCTCACTTTAATAGACTTTAACTCAGGCTTCTTGAATTTGCCTTAATTCCTTGTTTTATGAACTGATGCTTAAGGAAATAATTTAGCAGGTCCTAGAGGAACCACTTGAGTTGGGTTGATTGTTTTGTGGCTGTAGTAATAATGTCGTTTGATGTGCTGTAAGTTTACTGTATTAGCAATATTGGGTTCGTTGTAAAGTCGTTTTAAAAAAGCATTAATGTTTGGGTAGTCTAAGATGCGTTTTAGGTTACATTTAAAGTGTCCAAAATAGACGGCATCGAAGCGGATTAGTGTTGTAAAAAGGCGCCAGTCTGCTTCTGTCTGCTCTTCTCCCAATAAATAAGTACTAGTTGATAGCTTTTCTTCTAAAAATTCCAATGTGTCGAAAAGTGGTGTCAGAGCTTCCTCATAAGCTTCTTGAGTAGTCGCAAAGCCGCATTTATAGACACCGTTGTTTACCGTGTTATAGATTCGCTCATTTAACTCGTCAATCTCATTGGCTATGCTACTTGGGTAGAAGTCCAAATGATTTCCTGTCATTTCATTAAATGCGCGATTAAAAATACGGATAATTTCCGCAGATTCGTTGGATACTATGGTGTTGAGTTCTTTATCCCATAATATTGGTACTGTGACTCTTCCACTGTAATTTGGGTCGGCTCTTGTGTATAGCTGGTGGGCGAAATCAAAATGGTGTAATGGATCGCCTATGTCAATGTTAGGGTCTTTAAAGTTATCATCTTGCTTAAACTCCCAACCATTTTCAAGCATGTCTGGGTGAACACAACTGATACTAATAATATCTTCTAGTTGCTTTAGTTTGATGAATATCAAGGTGCGGTGAGCCCAAGGGCAGGCAAGCGAAACATATAAATGATAACGCCCTGCTTGAGCGGGAAAATGGCTTGGATTATTTGATTGGTATTCGCTTTCTGGGTAAATCCAGTTTCTGAATGCGGACTCGCTGCGTACGAATTTACCTTTGCTTGCTTCTGTGTCGTACCATTGGTCAACCCATTGACCATCTACAAGTAATCCCATCGTATTTTCCTCTAGTTTTGAATTCACACTATTATTAATGAAATCGAATCGTTTTCGGGGCAATATATCAGTCGTATTTAATCGAATGATTCGATGGGTTTGATTTTTTTATGTCCGAACGTTTAAGTTCATTGTTAGTTCCGTGCTTCATTTTACTAGTGAGTGTTTATGCTAGTTTGTATGTTGGTCTATTACCACCTTTGTGGTTTGGTCTGTTGCCATTACTTCCTCTTATTTTTGCTGGCGTCGCTATTTTACTGGCTTGGCACTTTAATAAAGGTCGAGTATTGATTCTCGTTTTGCTGTTACTGATTCCGAAGCTCTATGGTGACTCGGATCAGGCTGCATCATTGACCGCATATTTGGTCGTTTCTTGTTTCTGTATCGCTTTGTTGGGGGTTGTGCCTGAGCGAGGTTTTTTTAATCGCTTTGTCGTAAATCGTATTTTATTTGTTTTAATGCTGGTTAGCTGGTGTTACGCCATTGAACGAAACTGGGTGTCATTTGCGTTTTTAGATCATGCATTTTTAGCCACCGATGTTAGTTGGTCTAACGTTTTACTATGGTGTGTATTGTTTATCAGTGCTCTGGCAATTGGTCTAGCTTGGTGGCTAAGTGGTGATACTTTTCGGGCAAGTGGCTTAATTAGTATTGTGAGCTTGTTGATCGCCAGTCACTTTGTTTCCTCCGATATACAATTTGATGCATTGTTATCTGCCCAGTTTTTATTATGGATTTGGTTCTTACTGATGGAAAGTCATCGAATGGCTTATTTAGATGATATGACCAAATTGCCAGGTAGGCGAGCCTTGAATGAACAGCTTGTTGGGTTGTCAAAATATTATGCGATTGCCATGGTTGATGTCGATCATTTCAAAAAATTCAATGATACTTATGGGCATGACATGGGGGATAAAGTGCTTAAAAGTGTTGCTGCCCAGCTGAAACAGTTTTCTAGTCCGGGGCGAGCGTTCCGTTTCGGTGGCGAAGAATTTACCATAGTATTCCGAGGCAAGCGCCTTTCCGAGGTTGATGGCATTTTGGAATTGATTCGAGAAAATATTGAATCTGCTTTGGTTGAGGTGTTTGACCCTAAAAAGAAACAAGAAACAGAGGTGAATGTAACGGCTAGTATTGGTGTGGCTTTTGCGGTTGTTGGTGAGTCTTCAGATTCAGTGCTGAAGAGGGCTGATGAAGCCTTGTATCAGTCTAAAAAGAAAGGGAGGAACCGTGTTAGTAAATCCCCACCCCCTAAAAATGCTTGAATTTAAATAAAATTGATCGATCGGTCAGTTTTTTCGTTCTCATCTATTGCACTGTTATTTCACCTGTCTATAATCTACCACTAGATTACATCAAAGATCGTATACGCTAGACAAAAGCGGTAGGGTCTTTCAGTCTACTACTAACAGTAGACATGATGGTCATAACCAAGTTATGGCTGTCTTGCCGGAACATTGAGATACGTAATTTTTTAGATTACGACTTGATCACAGTGCCAACGTGGTGTAGCAGTTAGCCTAATGACGAATGCCTATAGTCATTAACGTCTCTGCTACGAGGGGAAATGGGGAGCTTCGGCTCCCTTTTTTTATGCGATTTTTTCTTAAGGCTTCGTGCCTATTGTAAAGAATGTTATTCTTCCGATGTATCGCTCAGGATGGTAAGTCGATATAAAAAACATCCCCCTTTAGTGACATGTTGATCAGCGAGGCTTCACCCTTGACCGAAGTAAAACGACCAAAAGATCAGTTGAAAGCGCACATTCGTGCTCAAAATCAAACCCTTATTTTAGAAACATCTGAACGTGTTTTTGCGCGACAAGGTTTAGCGAAAACCACTACTCAGATGATTGCCGATGAAGCCGGGTTACCTAAGGCAAATGTTCATTATTATTATCGCTCTAAAAAAGACCTCCTAGAGGCTGTGTTAGAGCGTATTCTTCGTCTTTGGTTAGATTCCGTCAGCGAATTTAATGTTGAAGAGGGACCTAAGCAAAACCTGACGCGCTATATTAGTGAAAAAATAGATCAATCGCGTAGCAATAAAAATGCTTCTAAGATCTTTGCGATGGCGTTAATAGGTGAAGAAACCTTTGTTTTAGATTATCTTAGAAATTTGTTTGTTACTGAATTAAGTCGCGAAAAGGCGACAATTCAGGTTTGGGTAGATAAAGGCCTGATGAATCCTGTTTCAACCGAGCATCTTTTTATTAGTATTTGGGCGATGACTCAGACTTATGCTGATTTTGATGCGCAAGTGAAAATTCTATTGCAGAAAAATGAGTTAGAAAAAAGTGATTATGAAGAAGCTAGGCAATTTATTACTCGCATGGTTTTAGCTGGTTGTGGTGTTGCTGAGCATTAGCCGTAAGTTGGTGGAGGGTTTGATATGACTCTAGAAAGCGGAATTACATTTTTTATTGCTATTTTTATTTTCAGCATTACTCCGGGACCTGGAATTTTTGCTATTTTGGCAAGAAGTATTTCTAGAGGTGCTAGAGCAAGCTTTTCTCTTAGCCTTGGTATGGTGATGAGCGATATCGTTTATTTAGTGATGGCGTGTTACGGCTTGGCAGCCATTGCATCAGCTTGGGAGGAGGTGTTTCTTATTATACGTTATGCTGGTGCTGCTTATCTTATTTATCTGGGTTGGAAAATGTGGATATCGCCAGTTTCTACTATGTCTTCGGGTGATAATCTGCAAGACGTGAATAACGAGATAGCGAGCTTTATTCAAGGCTTTATGATTTCTGCTTCTAACCCTAAAGTAATACTTTTTTATGTGGCTTTTTTGCCGACATTTATGGATTTAACCGTCTTAAGTGCTGCGGATATTGTGTTGGCCTCGTTTCTTACTTTTGTTGCCTTGTTACTTGGTTTGACGATAATTTCTATTGGAGCTTCTCAGGCGAGACGTTTTATGAAGTCTGAACGTTCTATGAAGACTTTGAATAGGACCGCAGGTGGCATCATGGCAAGTGCTGGTGCTTTTTTGGCTCTTAAGAGTTAGCTTAATTATTAATTTGCTGCTTTTGAATGATAAAAAAGCCGCCTCTTTATCGAACTAAGAGGCGGCTTTTATTTGTTTATTCAGTAATTAGCGCGTGCCGTAAATGCGATCGCCAGCGTCACCAACACCTGGACGAATGTAGGCGTGCTCATCTAGGCCACGATCAATTGAGCCAATGTACATGGCAACATCTGGATGTGCTTCTTTAAATGCTTGAATGCCTTCAGGTGCAGCAAATAGACAGATAAAGCGAATATCTGTTGCGCCCATTTCTTTCATCTTATCGATGGCCATAATGGCTGAGTTACCCGTTGCTAACATTGGGTCAACTACAATAATGGTACGTTCATTCACTGAGTGTGGCATTTTTAGGTAGTATTCAACAGGCTGCTTTGTGTCTGGGTCGCGATACAGGCCAACATGCCCAACTCGTGCACTAGGCGACAGTTTCAGCACGCCCTCAGCCAGTCCATTACCCGCTCGCATTATGGTAACGATACAAAGCTTCTTACCTTTTAGAACTGGGCACATAGCTTTTTCTAAAGGTGTTTCAATTTCAACATCGGTTGTTTCTAAATCGCGCGTTGCTTCGTAGCCAATTAACGTTCCTAGCTCCTCAACTAACATACGAAATTCACGGGTACTGGTGTTCTTATCGCGAAGACTGGTTAATTTGTGTTTCACAAAAGGGTGTTTGATCACAAATATATCATTGTAAGCCTTAAGGAGTTCATCGCGGGTCATTAGCCTTTCCTTTTTTGTAACTCTGGGTTGAGAGTGTGAAATTGAGCGGATTCAATCTTTATCATGGTTCTTAT
Organism: Marinomonas sp. UCMA 3892; assembly: GCF_012726345.1. Classification (GTDB taxonomy): domain Bacteria; phylum Pseudomonadota; class Gammaproteobacteria; order Pseudomonadales; family Marinomonadaceae; genus Marinomonas. The sequence continues at coordinate 157,195 of NZ_PTXN01000007.1, read as the reverse complement.
AATAACACTAAGTCGGAATTGGCCAAATAACTAATCCTGTCCTATGGGTTAGTTTGTTTCTTGAAGTGAGTAAGCATTTGGGAAAATGACCCATGGTATTGTTTTCGGCAATATCGCCATTACATAAGATCTATACATAGCAAAAGCTTATAAAAAATAGCCATAGGTATTTCTGGCGCCATTTTTACAAAAATACAGATTTATTGAGAAGTTTATTATGAATGATGACGAACAATACTTAGATGCACAAGAAGACCAAGTTGAAGTAACGGAAGACGAAGGCGTTGTTATTAGTGATCCTAGAGGTCTTGCTCTTCCAGACGATGTTTTGCCTGAGACATTGTTTATTTTGCCTATTTCAAGCCGCCCATTTTTTCCTGCACAGGTTCAGCCGGTTATGGTCGATGCTGAGCAGTGGGAAGATACTTTAGAGCGAATCGCAGAACATCCTCAAGCGGTCGTAGGTTTGGTTTATGCTGATAAGAAAACGAAAAAAGCGCCTTCAGTAGACGAATTTCGCTCTATTGGTTGTGTTGCAAGAGTACATAAAGCTGAGAAGCAAAATGATAAATTGACCTTTCTAGCTCAAGGTGTAAAGCGTTTTGAAGTTATCGAATGGTTAAGCGAAGAAGCTCCTTACCTTGCTCGTGTTCGTTACCTGAATGATGTGAAATCCAATGATGATGAATCGAAAGCCTATTCCATTGCGATTCTAGATGCGATTAAGCAACTAATTCGCTTAAACCCTTTATTTAGCGAGGATCTGAGGCAATATTTAGGGCGATTCTCATTTAATGAGTCGGGCTTGCTGGCGGATTTTGCTGCGTCCATTACTTCTGCGGATGCGGAAGATCTATATGATGTTTTGGCAACCATTCCAATAAATGCTCGTATGCATTTAGCGCTTACCTTGCTAAGAAAAGAGCTTGAAATTGCGCGCTTGCAGAATGAAATTAGCGCTGAAGTAAATGATAAAATCAGCAAGCATCAGCGAGACTTTTTCTTAAAAGAGCAATTGAAAATTATCCAGAAAGAGCTGGGTATTTCAAAAGACGATCGTACTTCTGATGTAGAAACATTCGAAGCTCGTTTAGAAGGTAAAACTTTACCCAAAGCAGTGAACGATAAAATCCAAGAAGAGTTGCATAAACTGAGCATTCTTGAGACAGGTTCTCCAGAGTATGGTGTGACGCGTAACTATCTGGATTGGGCGACGTCTTTGCCATGGGGCGTTCATTCGAAAGATAACTTAGATATTAAATTAGCCCGAGAGGTTCTTGAATCTCATCATGCTGGTCTTGGTGATATAAAGGACCGTATTGTTGAATTTTTGGCTCTTGGTGCGCATCGCGGCGAAATGGGCGGTAGTATTTTACTACTTGTTGGCCCGCCAGGTGTTGGTAAAACATCCATTGGTAAATCGATTGCAGAGTCTTTGAATCGTAAGTTCTATCGCTTTAGCCTTGGTGGTATGCGTGACGAAGCTGAGATCAAAGGTCATCGTCGTACCTATATTGGTGCTTTGCCGGGTAAATTCGTTCAAGCACTAAAAGATGTCGAGGTAGAGAACCCCGTTATCATGTTGGATGAGATCGACAAAATAGGATCTTCTTTCCAAGGAGATCCAGCGTCATCTTTATTGGAAGCACTTGATCCTGAGCAAAATGTTGAGTTCCTCGATCACTATTTAGATATGCGTATCGATTTATCGAAAGCTTTGTTCATTTGTACAGCTAACCAGCTGGATACTATTCCTGCGCCGCTGTTAGACAGGATGGATGTTATTCGATTGTCTGGTTACATCGGTGATGAAAAACTAGCGATTGCTAAGCAGCATTTATGGCCGAAATTGCTGAAGAAAAATAAGCTGTTGAAGAAGCAGCTGAATATTACTGATGCTGCACTTCGACATATTATTGAGCATTATGCTCGTGAAGCGGGTGTTCGAGGCTTAGATAAATTGCTGCAAAAAATCTTACGCAAGAGTGTTGTTGAGTTAATGACGGGTGAAAAAGAGCATATCAATGTTGGTGTGAAAGACGTTGAGACCTTGTTGGGTATGCCTTATTTCCGACCAGAAAAAACATTACAAGGTGTTGGTGTTGTTACTGGTTTGGCTTGGACTTCTATGGGCGGGGCGACTTTGCCAATTGAAGCCAATAAAGTGCATGAGCTAACACGAGGCTTGAAACTCACGGGTAAGCTGGGTGATGTGATGAAGGAATCAGCTGAAATTGCGTATTCCTATGTCTTCTCTCATGCAAAAAGCTATCAAAAACACCCAGAATTTTTTGATAAAAGCTTAGTGCATTTGCATGTACCAGAAGGCGCGACACCTAAGGATGGCCCAAGCGCTGGTATTTCTATGGCTACAGCATTGCTGTCATTGGCTAAAGGTGAACCGGTTCGACGTGGATTAGCAATGACAGGTGAGTTGACGCTTACTGGCCAGGTTCTAGCTGTTGGTGGTATTCGTGAGAAAATCATTGCCGCTAAGCGTAGTAAAATTAGTGAAGTGATTTTACCTGAACCAAACCGTCGTGATTTTGAAGAATTGCCGGAATCGGTTAAAGAGGGCATGACTGTGCATTTTGCTGAACGCTTTGCAGATGTTGAAAAAATTGTTTTTAATCGATCAAATAACGATCTTCATTAGGTTATCCACAATGTAAGCATTTTCTCAAATCGTCATACATGAGAAAATACTGGACCGGACAAGTGCTGCTTGTCCGGTTTTTTATTTATTGGCGAATTTTTTTGTCGCGTTTTTTGTCGCATATAAGTTGGATGCGTCATTTTAGGGGAAATAAATGCCTAGTCCGGCAAAGCTTACAGAAGGTTCAACCTTTAAACATGTTGTTAGCATGTCTGCTACTGGTGCGTTTGGTTTGATGTGCATGTTTTTGGTTGATCTAGTCGACATGCTTTTCCTCTCTATGTTGGGTGAGAAAGAAGCTGTGGCGGCGGTAGGATTTGCCAGCACCATTATGTTTTTTACCATTTCATTAAGCATTGCCGTGTCTATTGCCGCAACTGCTTTGGTATCCAGAGCGGTTGGCGAAGGGCAGATCGAGTTGGCTAAACGTCGTGCTGTCAATGTTCTGGCATTTGGTATTTTCTTTTCGACCGGTGTGGTTTGGCTTATATGGCCCAATATTCCCCATATCCTTTTGTATGTTGGTGCCACAGGACGAACGCTTGACTTGGCAACAGACTATTTGCAGATTTTAGTCATAGGTATGCCAGCGGTAATGATTGGCATGATTGGCTCTGGAATTATGCGAGCTTTGGGTGATGCCCGCCGTGCTATGTACGCCACCATGGTTGGTGGCTTGGTTAATGCGCTATTAGATCCTATCTTCATTTTTGCTTTTGGGTTGGGTGTGCAAGGTGCGGCTATTGCTTCTTTGCTTGCGCGTTTTTCTATGGTCGCTGTGTCGTATTATGGTGTGGTCCATATTCATAAGATGTTGGGCGAGTTTGACTTAATAGATTTCTTTAAAGATGCTAAATCGATTTCTGTTATTGCCATTCCTGCTATGTTAACTAATATGTCCTCGCCGTTAGCGAATGCCATTGTCATGGAGCATACTTCGTCGTTTGGTGATGATGCAGTTGCTGCTGTGGCGGTTATTGGGCGTATTATTCCTGTGGTGTTTGGCGGGATATTTGCTTTATCAGGTGCTGTTGGTCCTATATTGGGTCAGAACTATGGGGCCGGGCGTTTTGATAGGATGCACAGTGCGATTAGTAGCGCTGTCGTTTATGCTTTCGGGTATTGCTTAGTATTGTGTTTTTGTCTTTATCACATGCAAGATTGGCTTGTGTCAGTGTTTCATGCAACACAAAGTAGTGCGGACCTAATTCGGTTCTTTGCTACCTTTGTATCTTTTAGTTTTTTCTTCCAGAGTTTGTTGTTTATTGCGATTGCAGTTTTTAATAACCTTGGTAAACCGTTAAATAGTACCTTGCTAAATTTTGGTCGTGCGACGTTAGGTACATGGCCATTAATTACTATCTTCTCTCTCTTTATGGGGGCAGAGGGGATACTTTTTGGACAGGCTGTAGGATCGGTTATCTTTGGCTGTTTGGGGTTTTATATGGCAAGAAACTACATTACCGAGCTGGAAGAAAAAGAAGCTCGCGAAATTTTACCTGATAGTCATCATTGTTATGATGAGGTAATTTAACTGCCTTAACACCGAGATTTTAAGATCTATGATCTGGTTGCCCAAAGTAGAAATTCTTGATTACCGTCACCGCCTTTGATTGGGCTTTCTATATAGCATTTGACTTCAAAGCCTAGTCTTTTGACGAAGTCTTGCATGTCCTGTTCGAGTAACTTTACACGCTGTTTGTCTTTTACTATTCCGCCTTTACCGATGAATTCTTTGCCTACTTCAAATTGAGGTTTTACTAATGTAATCAGGTGACCTGTTTTACTTAGTAAATTTGGTAGCTGTGGCAAAATTTTAGTCTGCGATATAAAAGAAACATCCATGACAATAAGATCAAAGCCGTGTTCTGGAAAGTGTTCGTTTAGGTCTTCAATACTCAAGTTTCGAGCATTAATTCCTTCTAGGCAGATAATATTTTGATGATTACGTAGGCGGGGGTCCAGTTGATCATGTCCGACCTCAACACCAACAACATGTGCTGCACCGTGCTGAATCGCGCAATCACTAAAGCCACCGGTAGATTGGCCGATATCTAATACAAGGAAGCCTTCGATATTGAGTTTTGTGTGTAGTAGAGCACCTTCAAGTTTCAAGGCGCCACGGGAAACGTATTTATCGGCCTCGTCTGAGATGACGTTCAGCTCGATATCGGATGGCAATTTCAAGCTAGGTTTGGTGACTTTTATCCACTTCTCGTTTTGTTTGTATGAGATTCGTCCTTCACTGATAAAAGTTTGTGCTTGCGAGCGAGATTTAGCAAGGCCTTGCTCGGTAAGGATTAGGTCGATACGTAACATAGAAAACTCAGTAGTAAGATAATTGCTGCGAATATTAGCAAAAAATGAATAATCAAAGTAGATTTAAAAGAAACAGAAGCGGTCTGTTTTATGACCACGTATGATTGTCTGAGGAAAGCCTGTGCTATTAAAAACATTAATTAATACAAATGAACTGGCCCTATTACTTGGGCAGCTTAACGTTGTTGTTTTAGACTGTAGATTTTACTTAACGGACCACGCTAAAGGTCTGTCTGAATATAATAAAGGACATATTCCAGGTGCTATTTTTGTGGATGTCCATCATCAATTGGCAGCACCAGAGACAGAATTGACTGGTCGACACCCTTTGCCGGATGAAATTGTCTTTTCCGAGCAATTGCGGGCTTGGGGAATAGATTCTAGTACTCAAGTTGTCGTGTACGACGATATGGGGGGAGCGATTGCCGCACGAGCTTGGTGGATGCTTAGCCAGCAAAATATTGATGTACGTGTTTTAAATGGTGGTTTTCCTGCATGGCTGAGAGAAGGGAGGGATGTATCACTGGCTCCTGTCAAAGCAAAATCGACATCCAATCAAATTGAGGTTTCTTTTCCTTGGGCGGTCAGTGAGCAAGCGATAGTTGAAAACTTTGAAACGAATCAGTTTCAATTAGTGGATGCTAGAGCATCAGATCGCTTTAATGGTGAGAATGAAACCATTGATGCTGTTGCTGGGCATATTCCAGGTGCTATCAATCGTCCATTTTCAGATAACTTAGATGCAAATGCTTGTTTCAAACCCGCTGAGCAGCTTCATGTGGAATGGCAAGATTGGCTATCCAATAATAGTGATGCATACGTGTATTATTGTGGTTCTGGTGTAACTGCTTGCCATAATGTCTTGGCTTTAAACTATGCAGGGATTGAGGCAAAGCAAGTTTATGTTGGGTCGTGGAGTCAATGGTCGAAAAGAATGCTGCGAGCTGTTGCTTTGTGATGACATAGACTTTACATAGCGAATATGACGGAGCTGAGCCTTTGGGTCGAGGTTGAGCTCCGTCGTGAAACCTAGTTATTTTGGTGTTGCCCCTGCCATAAATATTTGCACTTGTTGATGTGTTTCCCCCCATATGTGTGATTTAACTGCAAGCAAGAAATGTTCGGCTTCTTTTAACGTTACTATACCGTCCATTAATTTGATGCCAATTCCTTCTTGAGTAAAGAAAAAGTGCCATGTGTGTTTGTCTATAATGACTTCACCTTCGCCATTGTTGTAGCTAACTTGTTGGAATGGATAGTCGCTGGGAATAAAGCAGGAAAGCTCTTGTCCTGAGGCGCCATAAATAAGATCAGGGATATAGCCTTGACGATCTACCAGTTCAAACTTCATATAGAACTCCTTGTTTTTTATTAAGATTAGCTGTGGTGTTCTCGATTTGCTGCATTTCTTGATGTAAATAACAAAAAAACACGATTTGGCATTTTTAATTATGGTGCAAACTGTAAAATAGCCTCTTTTGAATACAAATTCTATCTTTAAAGTAAAAGGTAAGCTGAATGAAAATAGCGGTGGCTGGAACTGGGTATGTTGGCATTTCTAATGCTCTGTTATTAGCAAAGTACAATCATGTCGTCGCCTTGGACATTGTTGCCGCTAAGGTAGATATGCTTAATAAAAAACAATCACCTATAGAAGATCGTGATATAGAGCGTTATTTAGCTGAAGAAAGCCTTGATTTTGTTGCGACACTAGATAAAGAAGAGGCCTATCTTGGTGCCGACTATGTGATTATTGCAACTCCAACTGATTATGACCCAGAAACAAATTATTTTAATACTAGTCATGTTGAGTCCGTAATTCAGGATGTTATGCGTATCAATCCTAATGCGGTCATGGTGGTGAAATCTACTGTCCCTGTTGGTTTTACAAAGTCCGCGAGCGAGCGTTTTTCTACTAATAATCTCTTATTTTCACCTGAATTTTTGCGTGAAGGCAAGGCGCTATATGACAACTTATATCCTTCGCGAATTGTTGTAGGGGAGGTTTCAGATAGAGCGCAGGTTTTTGCCGATCTGCTTGTTCAGGGCGCGGAAAAAACAGGCATAGATGTGCTGCTTACCGGTTCAACAGAAGCTGAGGCAATTAAGCTATTTGCCAATACCTATTTGGCTATGCGCGTTGCATTTTTTAATGAATTAGACAGCTATGCAGAATCTCACCATTTAGACAGTCGTCAAATTATTCAAGGCGTTGGACTTGATCCACGTATTGGTAATCACTATAACAACCCCTCATTTGGTTATGGTGGATACTGTTTACCAAAAGATACTAAGCAGTTACTTGCTAACTATGACAAGGTTCCAAATAATTTAGTGCGAGCGATTGTGGACGCAAATTCTACACGTAAAGATTTTGTTGCTGAATCCATCTTGAAAAATAACCCAAAAGTCGTTGGAATTTATCGTTTAGTAATGAAAGTAGGTTCTGATAATTTTAGAGCGTCTGCTATTCAAGGGGTTATGAAGCGTATAAAAGCCAAAGGCGTAGAAGTTGTGGTGTATGAACCCGCGTTTCATGAAGATAACTTCTTTAACTCGAAAGTAATTAAGGGATTAGAAGAGTTTAAAGCAACATCTGATGTGATTGTGGCAAATAGAATGACAGATGATCTATTTGATGTGAAAAATAAAGTATATACGCGGGATTTATTTGGCGTTGATTCGTGATTTGATTTTTGGCTTTTTTTATTTAATTAATCTTCTAGGTTTTTATCATGACTCTTGGTAGTAAACGTTCGGTTTTTGGTTGGTTTCTAATAATAAACATATTTTTTTCTATACTATTAGCAATAAGGTATTTTTATTTTTTACCTGAATTTCCGACAGATATTTTAGGAGCCTCTTTTATTGTTACGAGTTTAGTTGGGCAGATGGCATTATTAGGTGGAATATTAGGCCTTTTTGCTTTTTTATTTATTTTTCTTCCTAGAAAATTCTTTTATCTAATTATTAGTGTTTTTGCGACAGTCGCGTTATTTGTGCAACTAATTGATAGTTTTGTTTTTGCTCAATATCGTTTTCATATTAACGAAGTTGTTCTTAAGCTTGTGTTATCCGGAGATGTCGTTGATTTTTCTATCGTTACCTGGCTTATCGCCGCTTTTAGCTTTCTTGCCATATTTTTAATTGAATATGCGTTACTGCATTTTTTAAGTGCCTATTCAGCAAGAAAACTTAAAAAAAGGTATTTTGTATGTTTTTTTGTTTTATGTTTTTTTGTGAGTAATTTTATTCACATATGGGCTGCTGCAAACGCATACCAGCCTGTTACTATCAGTAAAAGCTATTTGCCTTTATTTCAACCTGCTACCGCAAATAATTGGATGCGAAAGCATGGTTGGATTGATGAGAAGGCATTAGAGCAGCAAAAAGAGTTGTCTTTAAAAGTAAGCAGTAACCTTAACTATCCAATTGGAGAGCTGAATACAGTTACTGTCGATAAGCCTGTGAATATTATGTTTTTGGTCGTGGACTCATGGCGTTTTGATACCTTTAATGCTGATAACTCACCTAACATGTGGGCTTATGCTCAAAACGGCGTTTCTTTCGCTAATCACATATCAACAGGGAATGCGACTCGAACAGGTATTTTTGGCCTTTTCTATGGTCTACCTGGGACGTATTGGCAAAGCATGCTATCGAATCAAAGATCTCCCGTTTTTATGGATCGCCTTCAAGCGTTGGATTATCAGCTAGGTATTTTTACTTCTGCTTCTTTGACTGATCCTGAGTTTAATCAAACTGTTTTCGCCAAAGTGAATGGCTTGCGTCTAAGGTCTGAAGGAAGCTCTCCTGCTGAAAGAGATAAAAACCTGACAGAAGATTGGTTGCAGTGGTATCAACATAGAGATAAATCTAAACCAACCTTTTCGTTTCTTTTTTACGATGCTCCGCATGGCTACGATTTTCCGAAAGATTACGACAAAAAATATGAACCTATGTTGGCGGACGTAAATTACTTAGCTCTTAATAAAGATTCTGATCCTAAACCATTTATGAATCGTTATAAAACGAGTGTCCGCTATGTTGATGATTTGGCTAAACAGGTGCTGGATGAGTTGAAGTTAACAGGCGATGCTGAGAATACTCTTGTTATTATTACTGGTGATCATGCCCAAGAATTGAATGACAATAAACTTAATTACTGGGGACATAATAGTAATTTTACGGCAGCACAAACTCATGTGCCATTTATTATGGTTGGGCCTAATATTGGGGGGAAATTAGAAAAAGAAAAACTAGATTCTATGACAAGCCATGAAGATGTTGTACCTACATTAATGAAAAATTATCTTGGCGTTACTAGTCCTCTAAATACTTATTCAGAAGGTATTGATCTTTTAGGTAGTGGTAAAAAGCGAGATTGGGTGCTTTCGTCAAGTTATGCTGCTTATGCCTTGATTACTAATGATAGTATTTTGGAAGTAGGTGCTGGTGGTCAATATAAAATCTATGATTTAACAAATAGAGTAAAAAAAGGTGCAGAGCCTAACTATATCTATTTAAAAGATGCACTAGAAAGTGTTAGTCGATTTAGAAAATAGTTAGGCCGTTAAATAACGGTCTGTTTTGGTATGTCAGGCCGTTATTTTTTTATAGATGGAAAAATATCTTTCAGCCATTTTTTGTGGCGTATAATTTTCAATTTGTTTTTTGGCTCCCTCGATCAATCTCGTTTGAAGTGCCTTATCACTGGAAAGCTTTATTATGGCGTCTTTGAGTGCAGAACTATCGTTCGCTTCGACTAATATTCCAGTCTCATTATCAATAACAATGTCTGGAATGCCACCAACATTAGAAGCAATGATAGGAACACCTGCATCCATAACGTCTAACAATGTAGATCCTAAACCCTCATTTCTAGAAGGGAAGGCAAAGAGATCGAAGTAAGGTAAATAGTCACCAATTTTTGGTTTGAATCCCATCCATGTAATATTTTTAATGTCTTTGGATAAAGACTCAAGTTCTTCTTTATCTGCACCATCTCCAAAAAAAACAATATGCAAGTCGGGATGGCTTTTTTCTAATAGGCTAGCAGCTTCAATAAGAACTTTTTGTCCCTTATGTTTATCAACTAATGCACCTACATGGCCAATAATTATCTTTCCAGGAAAAGCATTTCGGAAGGCTTTGCCTTCTTTGTGATCGGTTTCTAAATGGGCTAAGGTACTAGGGATCTGATTGACTTCTCCCCATTTTTTATCACGAATTTGGTTCGCAATAAGTGTGGATATGCCCACTAATGCAGACGCATTACTGTATGTCTTTTTATTTAACCACTTATCTTTTACGACAGTATCGACTCGTCGAGTAAGTATGTAAGGGGTGTTTCTTAATAGCTTGTGAATATAAGCCCAATGGACAGCTTTGGCTTCATGTGCATGAACGATATCAGCATGAGGAGCGGAATAGTGGCCTGATAACTGATTATTTGCCGCAACAAAAGATAGGTCCTCGACGTCAGCAAGCCTAGTGCGAAGCGGGGAATCTTCTCGACAAGCAAGCAATTGCTTTATTTTAAAGTGCTTTGCTAGGGCTCTTATAAGAAGCTCTGTTTGTCTTTCGCCGCCACGGAAGCCTTTAGCGAGATTGACATGAAGTACTGTTAGCATTTTGCTCAAGGTGTGTCGCCTGTTTTGTTACCAGATGTTTTTAAAGTCGTCTTGTTTTGTAACGCTAGGGTCGCGTTGATATTCCAGCAGTTTCGCGTATTTTAAATAGCTATTGACGGCCGCACTCAATGCTACTGTCATTCCATCTACGCCACCCATGAATCCCCTTTGAAAAATATACTTACGGATAAAAGCATTTAGGCCATGAGTAAAAGGGGAGAAGCAATTTGCGCGCTTGCCTTTTGCATACATGATTTTAGCTGCTCTTCCACTGAAATTACGGCCAGGTTTGGCAAATAATTCGCCAATATTTTTAAAGGAATAGTGGATGATATCGGCATCGATATTTTTAACGTTTTTAGTTTGCACGCTGGCGTGTTGTTTGACATCGGCAAAGCGAGTTTTGTCTGTATTGTATAATCGAATGCAGCGGTCAGGGTACCAGCCGCAATGCTTGATCCAGCGGTTGCCAATCATATTTTGTCTGCGAAATGAGTAGCCTTCAATGCTGGTAGATTCTAGATCTAACTGCTGAATGGCTTGTGTCATTTCTGGTGTTAAGCGTTCATCAGCATCTAAGCTTAGTACCCAAGTATTTTGAGTGTGGTTTAGTGCGACATTTTTTTGGATGCCGTCACCTAGATAGGGCTGCTTTACTACGGTTGCGCCTAAGCTTTTAGCGATTTCAATCGTATTATCGGTGCTTCCTGAGTCAACTACGATAATTTCATCGCAGACAGTTTGCATAGACTCTATACAAGCGGCGATGTTTTTCTCTTCGTTGAGGGTGATGATATTGCCTGAAATTTTCATGCTTGGCTCTTCAATAAATTAACAGCGTATTCGGTGACGCTTTTGATGGTAATGGTTTTGATGTCATTTCCTTTCTGTGGGAGCACTTTAACTGACTTTGCATGGCTTAGAAACCACTCAGTATTAGGCTCTCTAAATAGACCTATATAAGGTTTTTGCATGCATTGCGCTATGTGAGATGGCCCACAGTCATTTGCTATGGTTAAGTCACAGTGATCGACTAGCTTTGCTATGTCGTTAAGAGGGATGTTTACGTGAAGAGATGAGTTTTTGATATTCAGCTCCTGCATGTATTGAATTTCTCTTTTCTCATCTGGCCCTAATAGAATATGGAGATGACAATTTTTTTCTAGTGTATTGGCAATGGATTGTACAGCGCTAATAAAGTTCTCAATTCCCCATTTTTTTCCTTCACCAGCACCGCCACCAGGCATTATAAGTATGTTTAGCTCTGCTCTATCTAGATTCAAATTGGAGTCTTGTATTAACGCTAAAAAGGGTGCTGCTAGAGCATTCAGTAGGGCTCGCTCATCTCTGATGAAGATTTTTAGATAAGCTAGCGCTCTGTATTCTGTATCACATAAAACGTTATGTTTTTCAGAAGTTAAGCTGATAAGAAAATCATTTTTTACAAAGTCGAAGACTCTCCCACCTTTAATAAATTTATATAAAATGACAGGAAGGCGATTACTCGGTCTCAAATTAAGCAGGTTGTCACAATGCTTAAGTTTTTTAAGGTCTTCGAGTCTACTTTTTGACTGAATGCATTCTTTTACCCAAGGAAGCTGGTTGTAAATCCATCCAACATTGCTTTTTGATAAAAGAGTCAGGTCTTGGTTGCCATAGTTTTGGAAAAAGAAAAACAGCACCGGAATACTTGTTATTTGAGCTCCAAAATGCGGTCTATTTCTAAGTAATACAAGATTCATTGGGTAAGGACTGTCCTTATAATCATGTCAGGAGTCAGTTGATTCTGACAGTTAGTATGCTCGAGTGGACAGGTTCTTTTAAAGCAAGGAGAGCATTCAAGGTGAAGATTATGAATGGTCTTGTTGCTTGTGAGAGGTGGTGTAAATAATTCGCTTGTAGATCCATAGATTCCATGTACTTCAGTGCCAACGGCTGCTGCAATATGCATTAATCCAGAATCATTACTAACGGCTTTTTCTGCTATCGCAAGTAAATCTATAGCATCTACCAATTGGGTTTTTCCACAAAGATTAACGGCAAACTCACCTAGGTGGCTAATGATTACCTCGCCGTCGTTTTGGTCTTTTGGTCCACCTAATACCCAGACTTGATAACCTGCTTCAATGGCGCTTTTGGCTAATTCATGGAAATAAGCGATAGGCCACTGTTTAGAAGGACCAAATTCAGCACCTGCCATGAGAGCGATAGCCGGCCTATTTGATAAGTTGTGTTGCTGAAAGAGCTTTTTCTGATTATCTGAGTCAACTCGTAATGCAGGTAGCGGGATATCCATAGGAGGATAGGCTAACTCATTAGGCAACCCTAAAGACGTAAAGCGTTTTACGGTTTGATTTAAAATGCTTTTATCTAGCTTGCGACGTTCATTTAGCAGGATGTAACGCTGCTCACCAGTAAAGCCGATGCGATGCGTAACCTTGGCAAAAAAGGGTACCAAGGCAGATTTCCAAGAACGAGGTATCACGATGGCGTGATCATAGTGTTCAGAACGGAGTGAATGCCCTAGTTTGCGGCGTGTACTGATTCCCCATTCACCATGACCTGTGGGCAAGGTGATTGAGTTACGAACCTCTGGCATTCGAGCTAATATAGGTGATGACCAGTTAGGACCAATAACATCTATGATAGCCTCTTCATCACGCTGCTTTAGAGTAATAAAGAGGCTTTGCGCCATGACCATATCACCAACCCAAGATGGGCCAACAATTAAATATTTAGCCATTTGTATCGAGCCAACCTAAATAATCTTGAACGCCTTGTGCTAGTCCGCGGAAACTTCCTTCATATCCAGCTTCACGAAGCTTGCTTATGTCTGCCTCAGTGAAACTTTGATAAGCTCCTTTTAAATGTTCTGGGAAAGGGATGTATTCAATTTCACCTTGCTCATAATGGGCAATCACAGTTTCAGCGATTGTGCGAAAAGGCTCCGCTTTACCTGTGCCTAGGTTGAATATTCCTGATTTTTCTGGATTTTCTAGGAACCAAAGTTTGGTATTAACTAGATCTTCAACGTAAATGAAGTCTCGGCTTTGACCTCCTGCTTCGTAACCATCATAGGCACCAAAGAGTTTTGGGTTCTCGCCCCCAAGTACTTGGTTACGAAGGTGAAAAGCCACGCTGGCCATGCTGCCTTTATGTTGCTCGCGAGGCCCATATACGTTGAAATAGCGGAAGCCAACAATTTGGCTTTTTGCTTTTGGCAAAATAGCGCGAATGTATTGATCAAATTGGAATTTGGAGTAGGCGTACATGTTAAGAGGCTTTTCGTTTTCACGGGATTCTTGGAAAATGGGGCCAGAGCCATAAACAGAAGCAGAAGATGCGTAGGAAAACGGTGCGTCATATTTTAAACAAAAATCTAGTACCGCTTTTGAATATTGATAATTTACATCCATAACATATTTTCCGTTCCATTCAGTGGTTGCAGAGCAAGCACCTTCATGGAAAACGGCAATAGGGTTAATTCCTAATGTATCGTTTTTTATGGCGTCCAAGAAGTCATACATATCCATGTAATCAGCAATATCGAGATCTGACAGGTTTAGACATTTTTTACCGTCCGTCAAATCATCTACCAAAAGGATATTCTTGATGCCTTTGTTGTTTAAGGCTTTGATGATATTGCTGCCAATGAATCCGGCACCACCAGTTACTATATACATAATTTATGTCCTATTTTGTCTTTGTTAAGTTTACTTTTAAGCTAACAAGCCAAACTTAGAAAGAACCCTGAAAATCATTGTTTACTTTTGCCCATGCTATCACTTCTGTTAGGCCGAGAAAAATATGGTAGCTACTGGTGCCAGGTAGCGGAAATGTTTTTGGGGAGTTGTCTTTGTTAAGATACTCATTCCAACGGCCATCTGATAGAAAGTAATGCTGTTGGGCAAAATTGATTGCTTTCTCTAAACGGTCTATTTTTTCTTCTTTGCCAATCGGCATGACTGTGACTGCTTTTAAATATTCGGTAATCGGCCAGATACGTTTTTCTTTATCAATAGCTTGCTTGGTATCTCCGTCTATTTGATTGTAAATGCCGCCGTTGTCGGCAAGTCCATGTCGGGTTGCTGTTAGCCAGAGCTGCTGTGCTAAGTCAGTATAGTCGGAATTAGGGATTATTTTATTTGCTTGGTAAAGCAACCATACCCATTCGAAGTGGTGTCCTGGCTCTACTTGATTGCCTGTTTGAGGGTCAAGACTCCAATCAGAGCAAAAAAACTCACGTAGCGTCTTTGTTTCATTGTGATAAAAGCGCTCAAATGCCAATGACAGTAGAGATTGGATAGCCTCTTTATAATCGTCATCATGGGTTGTATCAAAAGCAGCAACATAGCCTTCTAGTAAGTGCATGTGTGGGTTTTGGCGACGAATTTGTTTGCTATCAACCGGATAGGATTCATAAAAACCGCCTGATTGTGCCTGCATCTTCTCCAATAAAAAATGATGTGTTTTTTTCATATAAGCAAGAGCGCGATCATCTTTTGTCGTTTTGTAGTAATGACTAAAGGACAGTAGTACAAAGGCAAGAGCGTAAGCATCGGATTGCTTGTCTTTTATTGAAAGGTCGTCGTTTAGCGAAAAGATCCAGCGCTCATCAATAAAGTAGTGAGTGGTGATAAAGTCGAAAAGAGGTGTTAGTTTTACTTGCCACTCAGGCACGCTTTTGATTTGGCAGGCATGGCTAAAAGTATACAACTGACGACATTGAGTTAATAAGCGAATACGGCCAACACTGTTGTTGGTCCAGTCATGATTCATGCTTTCATAACTATAACCATCTTCCTTGTTGATACCATAACAAGACCAATTGTTTAAAAGTTCATCAAATAAGAACGATTGGCTAGATAATAGAGCGGAATTCAGCATTGTGTAAAAGCCTTATTTCGTATGTTTTAGGTATGTCCAACTTGGTGTGGGAGTATGATAAGATGAGTGTCTCTAAAAATCGATTATTATGTGCCTATGAACTCTTCGTATTTGAATTTTAAAGATAAACACATCCTTGTTGTTGGGGATGTTATGTTGGATCGCTATTGGCATGGCGGCACCTCGCGCATTTCACCTGAGGCTCCGGTTCAAGTTGTTAAGGTTTCCAGTATTGAAGATCGCCCAGGTGGTGCCGCAAACGTAGCATTGGGTTTGGCTAAATTAGGTGTATCTGTAACGTTAGTAGGTGTAGTCGGCAACGATGAAAATGCTGATGTTCTGGCTCGTTGCCTAGAAGATGCGGGGGTAATTTGTCGTTTTGTTCGCTCAGAAACCTTACCAACCATCACAAAATTGCGAGTGATGAGTCGCCATCAACAACTAATCCGTTTGGACTTTGAAGAACGCGAAGACAGTCTTTCCCAGAATGAAGCATTGGCAAAAGTCGTCGAAGAGTGTTTGCCTAAGTCTGATGCTGTTATTTTTTCTGACTATGCAAAGGGTTGCCTTGCTGATGTTCAGTCTTTGATTAAATTATCAAATGCAGCGAAAGTTCCTAGTTTTGTTGACCCTAAAGGTAATGACTTCTCAATCTACCAAGGAGCAACCTTAGTTAAGCCGAACCTTCTTGAATTCGAAACGATAGTGGGTAAGTGCCGCTCAACGAAAGAGTTGGAAGAAAAGGCTAAAGCTCTGCGTGAGCAATTTGGCTGGAAAGCATTATTGGTCACTCGTGGCGAAGATGGCTTGATTTTATTGAGTGATGATAAACCTCCTTTTTCATTGGCAACGGCTGCTAAAGAAGTATTTGATGTTACGGGCGCTGGCGATACGGTTGTTGCAGTTTTAACTGCGGTTTATGTTACGAGTAAGCGCTTTATTGATGCTGTTGAATACGCTAACCAAGCGGCGGGTTATGTTGTTGGAAAATTGGGTACTGCATCAATCAGTGCTGAACGACTAGATGCCATCATGTTTCAGCGTTCTCATAACACCAATTTTGGCGTGCTCTCGCCAAAAGACCTGCTTGAGCAAATTAAACTGGCGCAGATGAATGGTGAAAAGATTGTTTTTACGAATGGCTGTTTTGATATTCTTCACCCTGGACATATTGCTTATATGAAGCAGGCTAAAGCCCTTGGAGATCGTTTAATTGTTGCCGTCAATACCGATGCATCAGTTAAGCGACTTAAAGGCGAAAAACGTCCAATTAATAACTTGATTCACCGCATGTCTGTGCTTGAAGGTGTGGGCTCTATTGACTGGGTAACTTGGTTCGACGAAGACACGCCAAAAGAAATTATTGAATTCTTAACGCCTGATGTTTTGGTTAAAGGTGGGGATTACACCATAGAAACAATTGTTGGTGCAGATCATGTCTTAGCTCATGGAGGAGAAGTAAAAGTTTTGACTTTTGTTGATGGTTACTCAACTACCTCTATCATCGAAAAAGCGAATTTATAAATGCAAGATAAAGAAAATATAGAAATCGAAACTCCGGCGCAAAAAGCTCCTGTTTCTGGTATGCAAAATTATTTTCGCCTTTTAGGTTATGTGCGCTCATCTTGGCTGTATTTGGTTCTTAGTATAATAGGTTATGTCATCTATGCATCGATGGAGCCAGCTTTAGCTGCTTTACTAAAGCACATTGTAGACATTGTTTCTGAAGGTAAAATATCAGATAGTCGGCTATTAATACCTTTAGCTATCTTAGGGGTTTTTATTGCTCGAGGTGTAGGGACCTTCTTAGGTAACTATTTTATGGCGAAAGTTGCCAATAATGTGGTGTTTGATTTACGTACCAGCATGTTTAATAAGCTCGTACTCTTGCCCTCTAATTATTACCATTCTATTCCTACAGGACGACTTCTTGCTAAGCTGACATACGATACTGAGCAAGTCATTGGCTCTATCACTCAGGCAATACGGGTTCTTTTGCGCGAAGGTTTAACAGTTGTTGGTCTGTTAGGCTATATGATTTATATGAACTGGCGACTTTCCCTATTGTTTTTATTGGTTGTGCCTTTAATTGGTTTAATTGTTTCTTATGCCTCTAAGCGTTTTCGCAAATTGAGCACTCGAATCCAAAATGCTATGGGGGGAGTTACTGATGTTGCATCAGAGGCGATCAAAGGGCATGAAGTAGTTAAAATATTTGGCGGTAGCCAGTATGAAATAGCACGTTTCGATAAGGCTGCGAATGAAAACCGTCGTTCCCAGTTAAAAATGGAGATGACTAAATCTCTTAATATTCCTATTGTGCAGTTTATTCTTGCGCTGATGATGGCGATTCTAATTTGGTTTGCTTTAAGCCCTTCTATTAGTTCACATATGTCTCCAGGTGATTTTATCGCCTTCCTGACTGCTGCTGGTATGTTAGGTAAGCCTATTCGTCAGCTGACAGATGTAAACAGTATATTGCAAAAAGGTATTGCCGCTTCTTACAGTATTTTTGATTTCTTGGATTTGCCAGAAGAAGTTGATAAAGGGACTACTCCAGTTACTCGCTTTAAAGGCGATATCGAGTGGAATAATATGTCCTTTAAATACACTGGAGCTGAGAAACAGACATTAAAAAATATTAATTTGTCTTTGCCCGCTGGAAAAACTTTAGCGTTAGTAGGGCGCTCTGGTAGTGGTAAATCCACGATAGCGAACTTAATTCCACGCTTTTACGACATTGATGATGGTTCCTTGAGTATTGATGGTGTTCGTATCAATGATTATAAGCTGACTGAGCTTCGCTCTAATATCGCTTTAGTAAATCAACAAGTTGTACTTTTTAATGGCACGATTCGGGATAATATCGCCTATGGTTTTTTGCGCGATACCAGTGTGGAAGATGTCATTGAAGCAGCTAAAGCAGCCAATGCTTGGGACTTTATTCAAGAGCTGGAGCATGGTCTAGATACCATGGTTGGAGAGAACGGTGTTCTCTTGTCTGGTGGGCAGCGGCAGCGAATTGCGATAGCTAGAGCTATCCTGAAAAATGCGCCTATTTTGATTTTGGATGAAGCAACATCAGCATTGGATACAGAGTCAGAGCGAGCAATTCAGATGGCCTTGGATGGTCTAATGGCGAATCGTACCACTATCGCTATTGCCCATCGTTTATCGACCATTGAAAATGCCGATATTATTGCGGTTGTGGATCATGGTGAGATCATTGAACAAGGTTCGCACAGTGAATTGATAGCGATGAATGGTGCTTATGCGCAGCTTCATAATCAGCAATTCAGTGAGACACCAGTTTAATTATGTGGCTGTACCGTTCTTTATTAGTCTTATTAACTCCAGTTATTTTATCGAAAATACGGCGTTTTAAGAAAACCTATCAGCATTATCGTGCTAAAGAAGCGTTTGGCTTCTGGCCTTCTGTTGAAGCAGACTTATGGATTCACTGTGCGTCTGTGGGCGAGGTGCTTGCCGTTCGCCCCTTGGTACTTCAGTGGCGTGAAAAATACCCGGCACAGCGCCTGTTAATTACCACCATGACTCCAACTGGTGCAGAGCAAGTGGTAAAAACCTTTCCTTTTGCTGAGCATCGATATTTGCCAATGGACTGGCGCTCAAGTGTTAAAAGGGCACTTAAAAAACTAACCTGTAAGCATTTATTAATTGTAGAAACCGAACTTTGGCCTAACTTGTTACAACTGGCTAAGAAGCGAGGTCTACGTGTTGAGGTAGTGAATGCTCGTTTGAGTGAGCGTTCTTTCCAGCGCTATCAGAAGTTTTCAGCTATCTCGCGTCCTTTATTTGCTTTACCGGATTGTTTTTTGGCGCATGCACAAGCTGATGCAGTGCGCTTTGAAGCGTTGGGAGCAAAAAAAGTATTAGTGACAGGAAGTATTAAATTCGATCTTGCTGTGCCGCCTGAAGTATTTCAAGCTAACTGGCGTCGACAGTTAGGTTCAAGGTTTGTCTGGGTGGGAGGAAGTACTCACCAAGGTGAAGATGAAATGCTATTGCGCGTTCATAAGGCGCTGCTACAAAAATATCCAGATGCGTTATTGGTACTGGTTCCTCGTCATCCTGAACGCTTCGAAGCGGTACAGGCTTTGGCTGTGCAGTCTTTTGAGCGAGTTGCTCTTCGTACTCAAACGGCACTCGATCAATGGGCTAATTTTGATGTGGTGATTGGCGACTCCATGGGAGAGTTGATGTATTACTATCAAGCATCTGATATGGCTTTTGTTGGTGGCAGTTTGATTAAACGCGGTGGCCACAATCCGATTGAGCCCGCCTTGCTTGGAAAGGCAATTTTAGTTGGACCCTATACCTTTAATTTTATGGATATTACTGAACAGCTTTTGCAGGTGAATGGCGCTATTCGTTGTCAAGACGAAGCGCAATTGACAAAAGTAGTTGTGGATCTTGCGGGGCAATCGTCTCAGCGTTTCCGTCTCGGTCAAACTGCATTGCGTTTTGCAGAAAAAAATCAAGGTGCAGTCACCAGAGTGCTTGCTGAAATAGACTTCCGTTGATCGACTCTTTACAATAAACGCTCATTATCTCATGGGGTGCTTTAGCATTTAGTAAATGTTAGAGCTGAGAAGCAGATTGTCTGCTAACCCACCGAACCTGATCCAGATCATGCTGGCGTAGGAATCGAGATAGCAAGTTGAACTGCCGACATTTATAGTAGCTCAAATATCATTCTTGCCATTTCCCCTGTACGCCGCTCACTTATTTTAGGAGCGACACTTTGAAATCATTTTCGTTAACTTCTCTTTTTTCTGCGGCTGTTGTGAGTCTTGGCGTAGTTCTTTCGCCTGTAGCATTGGCGACAGAGACTCTGAATGTATATACCTATGATGCGTTTGCATCCGACTGGGGCCCAGGCCCGAAGATAAAAGCTAATTTCGAAAAAGAATGTGCCTGTGAAGTGAATTTTGTCGCGTTGGACTCTTCGGTTGGTATTTTGTCTCGTGCTCAGCTAGAAGGTAAATCGTCACAAGCTGATGTACTTTTGGGGCTAGACCTAAATCTAATGGAAGCCGCAAAACAGACAGGTTTGTTGGCGGATCATTCTGTTGATACATCAGCTGTTACTATTGCTGGTGGCTGGTCGGATAAAATCTTCGTGCCCTTTGATCAAGGCCACTTCGCTTTTATTTATAACTCTGAAACGCTTCAAAATCCACCAGCTAGTTTGAAAGAGGTGGTAGATAATCAAGATCTACGAGTGATTTATCAGGATCCAAGAACAAGTACGCCAGGACTTGGTTTGTTGTTGTGGATGAAATCCGTTTATGGCGAAAATGCGACTGATGCTTGGGAGCGTCTTGCTTCGCATACTGTAACCGTTACCAAAGGTTGGTCTGATTCCTATAGTTTGTTCTTAAAAGGCGAGGCTGATGTGGTTTTGAGTTACACCACATCACCGGCTTATCATATTGTTGCGGAAGGGGATGATAAGTACAAAGCTGCTACAGCCACTGAAGGTCTTTACCCACAAATCGAAGTGGCAGCGATGATGAAAGATGCGCCAAACCCGGCTTTGGCGAAGCGCTTTATGCAGTTTATTTTGCAGCCAGGTTTCCAATCAACAGTTGCAACAGGGAATTGGATGTTACCCGTGGTTAAGCTAGATGAAAAATTACCAGCGGCTTTTGACAGTGCTTTAAAACCGGTTAAGAGTTTAGTCTTGCCAGCAAAAGACGTGGCGCAACATCGCAAAGCTTGGATTGATGAGTGGTTAAATGCCACGACTCGATAATAGACGTTAAGTTGTTTTTCTTTCGAGCTGTCAAAGGGTTATTGCCAGCACTATTAGGTGTTGGCTTTTTCCTGTTAATGGGAGCTGCCAGTTTGGCGGCTCTTTTGCGTTATAGTGAATTGCACTCTTGGCTTGGCTATATGCAGCAGCCTTATCTTTGGCGGGTTGTACGTTTTTCCTTATGGCAAGCGCTATTAAGCAGTAGTATTAGCTTACTTATTGCTATTCCTATTGCTTCCTGTCTTATTCATCGCCAGTTCTATGGTCGATCTGCTTTACTACAATTGTTTTCAGTTTCTATGGTGGTGCCAACCATTGTGGCGATTTTAGGCTTGGTGGTTGTCTATGGCCGTACAGGGTGGCTGAATCAGTTGTTTGGGGTGCAAGTTCCTTTGTATGGTTTAACGGGTATCTTGCTAGCTCATGTGTTTTTTAATATGCCACTGGCAGTGCGTCTTTTACTACAAGGCTATGATTTGATTCCTTCTGGGCAATGGCGCCAGGCTTCGCAGTTAGGTTTCTCTCGTTGGGCAGCCTTTCGTTGGATTGAATGGCACTACATGAAAAAGGTTCTGCCTGGAGCTTTTGTGCTAATTTTCATGTTGTGCTTCTCGAGCTTTGCTGTGGTGTTAAGCTTAGGTGGCGGGCCAAAGTTTAGTACCTTGGAAGTGGCAATTTATCAGGCGCTGCGATTTGATTTTGATCTCAATAAAGCCAGTTTTTTAGCTTTGCTTCAGGTATTCATATGTACTTTATTCGCAGTTATTGTTTATCGAATCGCACCAGTTAATCGTCAAGATGTGAGCTTGTTAGCGGTAAAGAGTTATTCACTTAAGGATTCTTTTTGGGCTAAGTTAGCGGATTGCTTGGCTTTACTCTGTGCGTTTGTATTAGTCATTCCGCCTTTTGTGGCGATTTTTGATCCGATTTTTTCACCGGCTTTCTTAAAGACATTACAGACTGTTGCTTTGTGGAATGCCGTGTTAGTTTCGTTGCAAATTGCGGTTCCAGCTGCGTTGACGAGCTTGTTGCTTGGTGTCTGTTTTGGTGTGCTGGCGAGGTTTTGTATGGCGCGTCAGTATTTTTCTTTTTTGCCAAACAAAATCGAGCACTTGGGGAATATGATTTTAATGGTGCCGGGGTTGGTAATTGCCACTGGCTTGTTTTTGACTTTGCGTGATTTTGGTTGGGGGCTGCAGTCGAGTTATTGGATTGTGGTATGGGTTAATGCGGTTATGGCGCTACCTTTTGTGCTGCGAGCTTTAATGCCAGTAATGTATCAGCAAGAGCGGCGGTTTCGAAATGTATATTTAAGCTTGGGGATTCAGTCTTGGTCGCGATGGTGTCTTGAGTGGCCGTTGATTCGATCAAGTGTTGCGCAAGCATTAGGTTATGCCCTTCTGCTTTCTTTGGGTGACATGGGGGTGATTGCACTATTTGGTAGTCAGGGCTTGGTGTCTTTACCATTATATTTATTTCAATTGATTGGCTCTTACCGATTGGAAGAAGGTGCTTGTGTTGCTGTGGTATTAATCTCTCTGTGCTTGATCTTGTTTTATTGTTCGTCTCGCTTTATTGGTGGAGTAACAGCACGTGTTAAACATTAACCTTCAATATGATTGGGAGAATTTCCATGCCAGTTATAGTGTGGAGATTTTTCCTGGTGTCACCACTTTGCTTGGTGGTAGTGGTGAGGGAAAAAGTACTCTATTGCATTTGTTGGGTGGTTTTCTAGACGGTCGTGGAGAGCTTTTCTTCAACAACGAATCACTGCTTTCTTTACCTGCTTATGAAAGGCCAATATCGACTTTGTTTCAAAGTGATAATTTATTTCCGCAATTAACAGTATGGCAAAATGTCGCTATTGGTTTGTCTCCATCTTTATCTTTGAGTAGCGAGCAAAAAACAAAAATTCAATGGGCGCTTGAAAAAACACAACTTGTTGATAAAGGGGGCCGCTACCCACAGGCTTTGTCTGGAGGGCAAGCCCAAAGGGTCGCTATTGCACGAGCATTGGTACGAAAAAAACCGATCCTGTTACTCGATGAACCTTTTAGTGCTTTGGATCCTGCCTTGCGTGAAGAAATGCTCTACTTGGTAAATGATGTAACGCTAGAATTGGGATTAACCACCTTATTGGTATCGCATTTGCCGCAAGAAGCGAGTTTGGTTGGCGGACGAGTTATCTTGATTGAACAAGGTCGTATTACAGCTCATGAACCTGTATCTGTTTTAACTCAAATCGAGCCTCATCCGCTTTTTTCTCGTTACCTTGGGATGTCTAGTTCTGGATTGTCCAATATTGAAGGGTCTAATTGCTCGACAATGCCGCTTGATTGAGTTAAATATTCTTTCTGTTTTTATTTATATCAAAGAGCGGCCTAGTGTTGGATGATCATGAGTTATTGAAGAAAGGCATTGTGATGACAATCGCTTATGCGTTTGTTATGTCGCTCACTGCGTTGGCAGCCAAACAGGCTCAAACCATGATTGCGGTATCAACCTTGGTTTTCTGGCAGAGTTTATTTTGTGCCTTAATACTTCTACCTCAAATGCGCGGTCGTTGGCAAAAACGATCGTTCTCCGTGTGGAAAATTCATTTTTTGCGCAGTTTTGGTGGGTTCATTGGTTTTCTTTTTTATTATTGGTCGTTGAATCATATTCCTTTGGTGGAAGCCTCTTTACTTCGAACCTGCGCGCCGTTGTGTGTTCCTTTTGTGGTGCTCATAATGCATAAAATCAGAATACCAAAGGCACGTTGGTTACCGCTTATAATCGGTTTTATTGGAGTGGCATTTGTTATTCAGCCTACACCGGACCACTTAAATCCTTGGCATATTGTTGGGTTTATTTCCGCGATAGGCTTGGCCCTGTCGATGGTGACGACTCGAATGCTATCCCAGCAAGTATCTGGGCAAGAAACCTTATTTGTGTATTTTTTCGTGTCGACAATATTGTCTCTGCCATTGATGTTAGTGCAGGGGGATTCTTTGGTTTTACCTATTGCTGTATGGCCTCTGGTGGCTGCGGTTACCATCACTTTGTATGTTGGTATGTACCTTTATAATTTGGCTTATACCTATGCGCCAGCAAGTGTTGTTTCTCCCGTTAGTTATGTTGGTGTGGTGTTTAGTGGGTTTTGGGGATGGGTTGTCTGGGGGCATGTCCCTGACATTTACGCCATTCTTGGTATGCTGTTTATTTTTTCAAGCATTTTGATTAGTACCCGAATGGCGCGAAATAGAGGCTAGGTTAGGTCGTTTGTGGCTTTTTTTTGTTGAGTATTGTCGCTACGAATATTCCTGAAAAAATCAATGTTATACCGACGTAATGGAAGTTAAGCAGTTTTTCGCCTAGGAATATCACTGATAGGCCGATACTGAACACAGGGAGGAGGTGGATAAAGTGTCCAGCGGTTGCCGCACCAAGTTTTTGTACGCCAGTGTTCCAGCATAAAAAAGCCCCAATTGACGCAAATACCCCCATATAAATGATGGCGCCCCAGTTACTTGCTGTGAAGTCAGTGAGTTGACTATGTCCAAATAGGAAGAATAGCGGGGCCTGAAACAAGGTTCCTATGATTGCTGTGCAGGCAAAGAAACCAATCAAAGACATTTCTTTCGGGCGTTTTGCAATGAGTACCGAATAAATAGCCCAGCTAATAGCCGCGGTAATAATCCATAAGTCGCCTTGTGAGAAACTTAAGTGTAAAAAGGTTTCTAAACTGCCGCGGCTAACGATGGTAATTGCACCAAGGGTGGAAATAAGTATGCCAGTATTCTGTAACCAAGATGTTTTATTTCCCAGCAGTAGACGAGCTGTAATTAGTATCATCACCGGCATGATGGAGTTGAGTAGCACTGCATTGGTGACGCTTGTGGTACCGAGCCCTATATAAAGGAAAAGATTGTAATTGCAAATGCCAAGCCAGCCGAAAAGAACAAGTAAAGGCCAGTTTTTGGCGATAATGTTTCTTTCTCGCCAAAGCTTCTTATAAGCAAAAGGCAAAATGATTAGGCAGGCAAGGCTCCAGCGTAAGAAAGAGATTGAAAAAGGGTCAATTCCATTGGAAACGGTTAATCGTCCTAAAATGTAGTTGCCTGACCAGAAAAAAATAGGCAGTAATAGGTAGATGAATGCTGGCATGTTTTATCCTTATTGTTTTTTTCTTTTTGCCCAGTTTTGAATAAATAGGCCAATTAGAATGCAAGCTAAACCAATGAGTGTGGAACGTAAGATAGGTTCGCCTGCGAATTGTGAAAGCCAGATAATTGATAGTAATGGCGATAGAAATATTAAATTCGCTACTTGGCTGGCATTAGTTGTTAGTTTTAATGCTCTATTCCACAATACAAAACTTAGCCCCATTTCAAATAAGCCTATATAAATTGCGCCCCATAACCCGTCATTATTCCAGTGGTTTAGTTCACCTGTTACGCCTGCAAATATAGTTATTAAGGGGAGTGCAAAGGCAAAATTAAGCGTTAGGCCGATTAAACTGGGGCGTTTGTCTTTCGTGTTCAATAACCAATAAAGAGCCCAGATAATAGTACTTAGAAGGGCGAAGGCAACACCTGTAAGGTTTGAAAACTCTAGCGATGTTATCTGGCCGCGAGTGGATATATAAAGGACGCCAAAATAGCAGGCTGAAGCGGCGATATAGTCTGCGGCTTTTAGACGTTGTTTGAGTATGGGGACAGCCATAAAGCTAAGCATAATAGCCCAAGTGTAATTTATCGCTTGGGCCTCTTGTGCGGGAAGCGTGTTGTAAGCTTGAAGTAATATTAGGTAATAAATAAAGGGGTTGATTGCGCCAAAAAATAAAGATGATTTCCATGATTGTTTGGCGAAGCTGATTAATTGCTTTGTTTCACCCTTTAATGCAATTAGGGTTGTTAAAAAAATCAATGAGACGATATTCGCAACGAGCAATAACTGTGTTGGCGAGAAGTACTTGAGCGATATAGAAAACGCAGTGGCAACGGTCGACCAAAGTAACACGGCCCCAAGGCCAAACAGCATGGCTTGGGTGTTGTTGGAAAATTTACTCATGACTTATTATTCCGAAAGCTCAGATTTACCTGTGAAGTGATATCTATGTCGTCTCTATTAGAAAGAAAAGTTAACACCAGCTAGAACTGATGTGATCGAGTTGTCTTCTACTATGGGGCTGTTTAGAATTTCATTATCGAATTTAGTGTGATTGATGCCTAACATCAGATTTAAATTTGTTGAAAGTGGATAAACGCCTCTTACCCCATATCTTATTTGTGAAATGGCGCCTGAATCGTAGGCAGCAATAGCGCCACCAGTGCTTACGGATTCGCTTTGAGAAACACCAAATAAGTGGTTGCTCATTTTACTGTCCATGTAGCGATAAGATATGGAGGGTATGACTTTCCAAGCTCCAATAGGAAGTGGATACCCTAAAGCGATTTGTGCATAGTAGCCATCATGTTCACCGCTGATATCTTGAGCAACTTTTGCTGAAATCGGCCCCGCTCGATAACTAGCAAAAGCCATGATGCTGTCATCTCTATCATCTAATTGCTGGATGTTTATATCATCTGAGTCATCAGGGTCAAAGTTCGAACTTTCGTAGGATAAGCCGATAGCAAAGTTTTGTGGTGCTTGTTTGGGTAAAAAGCGATAGCCAATTTCAGGTAATTGAAGGAAAAAGTGTTCACCTTCATAACCTACGTTTGGCAGGAATTTAGCTTGATTATCTGTTTCTTTGTACACGGATTCTGATATAGCTCCAATGACGCCTAAGTTAGCATCAGCTTGAGCAACAACAGGCGTGGATAGTAATAGCGCAGAAAATATTTTTTTCATGATGTCCATATCCGTGAGGTAGAGTTAATTATGAAGGATCTAATTCTATTGCCTTTAATCGAAGCTGTAAAATACCCAACCTAAAATAGGATTTATTTTGAGTATTTTAGTCAAAGAAGGAGATGGAAGTATTACTTTAGTTGATTCCGTTTACTTATTGTTCACTAGTGCTATATAATGCGCGTCCCTGTAAATCAATACTCCTTGTCTCACAGCTTTTTTAACAGGGGGAGCGTGGAGACTAAGAACCCATAAGGAGAGCTTAAATGCGTCATTATGAAATCGTCTTTCTGGTTCACCCAGATCAAAGCGAGCAAGTACCAGCAATGGTCGAGCGTTACACTAACCTAATCACTGAAGATGGTGGTCAAGTTCACCGTCTTGAAGATTGGGGCCGTCGTCAACTAGCTTACCCAATTAACAAAATTCACAAAGCACACTATGTTCTTATGAACATTGAGTGTTCTGACAGTGTTTTGTCTGAACTAAACGACACTTTCCGCTACAACGATGCAATCATCCGTAACTTGGTGATCCGTCGTAAAGAAGCGGTAACTGACGTATCTCCTATTAAAGCTTCTGAAGGTCGTGAAGATCGTCGTTCTGCTCCTCAACGTGAAGAGCGTAACCACGACAATTCTGACGAAGTATCTGAAGAATCTGAAGATTAATCTATTTTTATTAGGAGACACTCATGGCTCGTTTTTTCCGTCGTCGTAAGTTCTGCCGTTTTACTGCAGAAGGCGTTAAAGAGATCGATTACAAAGATCTAGACACACTGAAAGGTTATATCACTGAAACTGGTAAAATCGTACCTAGCCGTATTACTGGCACTAAGGCTCGTTACCAGCGTCAGCTAGCGACTGCAATCAAACGCGCTCGCTACATTGCTATTCTTCCTTACACTGACAGCCACTTTAATTAATAGGCTGAAAGAAGCGCTATTATGGGTGGTTTAGCTAAATGGATTATGAAAAAACGCTTGAATGCCATTATTGGTGTGATGGTGTTTGGTCTAATTCCTATGATGTTTTGGCTGGCGGCTGCAATCTTAGGATTGGTGGTGCTTCGTAAAGGTGTAAAAGAAGGAATACCTGTATTAGCTTGGGGTTGTCTACCAGCACTTGTGTTGTGGATGTTCCAAGGAGATGCTACGGCGCTCATGGTGTTAGTTGATGTGATGTTGTTGAGCTATTTGCTTAGATCAACAGTGTCATGGAGTTGGGTGTTACTAGTCGGCAGCTTTTTGGCGATTATTAGTACACTGCTTCAGCCTCTTTTGATGGGAGATATTCTGAATTTGGCGGTAACGTTGGTTCAGAGTGTTTTGACAAAAGAAGGTGTTGAGGTTCCTGATAGAAATTTAATTTTCAACCAGGCGGTGATGGCTATATCCATCTTCCAAGTGGTTATTGCTATTATTTCTTTGTTTTTGGCAAGAAAATGGCAGGCAGGGCTCTATAATCCGGGCGGGTTACGTACTGAATTTCATCAGTTAAGACTGCCAGTAGCGTTTAGTTTGGTATTGGGGGGGATGATTCTAATAGGTGAAAGCTTAGGTGGATCCTTTATTATTCTCTCTCAAGCTGCTGTACCTGCTTTGGTGTTGCCGGGGCTCGCTCTAGTACATGGTGTTTTAGCGAAAAAAGAAATTGGGATTGTTGGACTGATCGCATTTTATCTTGTAGGTTTTTTTGTCCTGAATATATACTTTGCAAATATTCTTGTCGCACTTTGTGTGATTGATAGCTTTGTAGATATTCGTTCTAGAATACAAGCTAAGGCGTCCAACTCAAGTGATAGCTAATGATTAATTAGAGGTGATCGAGATGGAAGTTATTCTACTCGACAAAGTAAACAAGCTAGGCGGTATTGGTGACGTTGCTGTTGTTAAACCAGGCTATGCTCGTAACTTTTTGATTCCGAACAAAAAAGCTGTAATGGCTACTAAAGCTAACTTGGCTAGCTTTGAAGAGCGTCGTGTTGAACTTGAAGCGCAAGCTGCGGAGCGTAAAGCTGCTGCTGAAGCTCGTGCTCTAACACTAGAAGGCAAAACTTTCACTATCGCTGCAAATGCTGGTGATGAAGGTAAGCTTTTCGGTTCTATCGGTACTCGTGACATCGCTGATGCTATTTCTACGCAAGTAGCAGTAGAGAAAGCTGAAATCCGTCTTCCAGAAGGCGCGATTCGTCACACAGGTTCTTTCGAAGTAGACGTTCAACTTCACTCTGAAGTTATTGTAACGGTTACTTTAGAAGTAATCGCTGAGTAATTTACCTCGGTAAATTACCTAAGAAAGATGCGAGTCTTTCTTAAATAAGAGAAGGGTATCTTGCTTTGCAAGATGCCCTTTTTTTGTTGGCGTGATAAGCTAATCTTTCTATATTTTTTCTGTCTTTGTATGGGTATTTTGCGTGCAACTAAATGATTCTGAAGTCGCTTCTATTAAATTACCACCGTATTCCATTGAGGCTGAGCGTTCAGTTGTTGGCGGGTTGATGCTGGATCCCCAGGCTTGGGAGAAAGTATCAGAGCTTGTTATTGCTGATGATTTTTATCGTCCAGAGCATAAGGCTATTTTTACTGTTATTGCTCGTTTAGCTGATGAGTCAGAACCTATTGATGTGGTTACCATTGGTGAGCGATTAGATAAGCGTGGTGATCTAGAATCTATTGGTGGTATGGCGTATTTAATTGAGGTGGCTGAGGCAACTCCAAGTGCGTCTAACATCGCGTCCTATGCGGATATTGTTCGAGAACGTTCTATCTTGCGCCGTCTTATTTCTACAACAAATGATATTTCTGCACGAGCTTTTCATCCAGAAGGCATGACAGCTGCTGAAGTATTGGATGAAGCTGAGCGAAAAATATTTCAAATCGCTGAAGGTGGAGAGAAGAAAGGCGGGCCACGAATTGCGGCAGATATTCTTAGTGCTACAGTGGATAAAATCGATGAACTGTATCATCAAGATGGTGCGATTACTGGATTAAGTACCGGTTTTACAGATTTAGATGCAATGACCGCAGGCTTGCAGCCTTCAGATTTGATTATCGTAGCGGGTCGTCCTTCTATGGGTAAAACAACCTTTGCGATGAACTTGGTGGAAAATGCCGCCATGATTAGTGATAAGCCCGTTATTGTATTCAGTTTGGAGATGCCTGCAGAATCACTCATGATGCGTATGCTGTCCTCTCTTGGCCGAATAGATCAGACGCGGATGCGATCTGGGCAGCTGGTTCAAGAAGACTGGGATAAGTTAATGTCAGCGGTAAAAATGCTGAAAGATCGTAAGCTCTTTATTGATGACACGGGTGGTATTAGCCCTACAGAAATGCGTTCACGTGTGCGACGCATTGCTCGTGAACACGGTGGCGTTGCAATGATCATGGTCGATTACCTTCAGTTGATGCAAATTCCAGGTTTCACGGAAGGTCGTACCAATGAAATTTCTGAAATTTCCCGATCTCTAAAGGCGATAGCCAAAGAAATGGAGTGCCCAATGGTCGCTCTTTCTCAGCTTAACCGTAGTTTAGAGAATCGACCTAATAAACGCCCAGTTAACTCTGATTTACGTGAATCTGGGGCAATTGAGCAGGATGCTGACGTTATTTCCTTTGTATATCGAGATGAAGTTTATCATGAGGATACACCGCATAAAGGTATTGCAGAAATCATTATTGGTAAGCAGCGTAATGGTCCAATTGGTACTTGTCGACTTGCATTTGTGGGTAAATATACTCGCTTTGAAGATTTAGCACCGGATGCTTACCGAGATTTTGATGATGAATAAGTCAATGTGATATATTTTTAGGGTATATTTACAAACGGTAACAATCCAGCATGCGTGATAAAAATAATTAATATAAAAATTGAGAGTTATTTATGCGAAAAATGCCAGTAACAAATAAAGAAAATGATTTTCCTGATAGCTATGTTTTAGTTTCCAGTACAGATGTGAAGGGACGCATTACGTTTGTAAATGATGTTTTCTGTGAGATAGCAGGTTATAAGCGTGAAGCTCTGATTGGCTCGCCACATAATATTATCCGTCACCCTGATGTGCCACCAGCTGTTTTTGCTGACATGTGGGCCAATCTCAAACAGGGTAAAAGTTGGATGGGGTTGGTAAAAAATCGCAGTGAAAATGGAGATCATTACTGGGTAAGTGCTCATGTAAGTCCCCTATTAGATGGCAGTAAAGTGATTGGTTATGAATCTGTGCGTCGCAAAGCAACGCGAGATGAAATTCAACATGCTCAGTCTATTTATGATCGTATTAATGCGGGAAAAGGTTTGTTACCAATAACGACCAAGATATTTGCGCATTTAAGTAATGCTGCTTGGCCTTTAATGTTCAGCTTTATTTTGTTAGGCATTATTAGTTTATTGTCTAGTGTATTGGCCTTGCAAGCCGCTGGGTCTATTTTGGCTTTGTTTGGGATGTGGTTGACCTATTTTCAGGCTCAGTCTTTGCGGTCTGTTGTCACTGGTTTATCGACTGAGTCGCATAACCCAATAGGTCAGTATTTATACTGTAAAACGGTTGGAACCAAAGCCGCGATCAAGTTTGCAAAAATTCATCAAGAAGCGGCTGGTAATACTTTTCGTTATCGCCTTAAAGAGGGAGCTCAACAGCTTCGCCAAAGGGCATCGGATGCGAAAGCCAGTGTGACAACGAATTTGGTTACTTTCAATAAACAACGAAATACCTTCCAGGAAGTCGTTGCTGCTAGTTCTCAACTTTTGTCTAGCGTAACTCATGTGGCAGAACATGTTCATGTGGCGGTTGAGGCAACAGAGTCTGTTGGTGGATTATCTCGTGAGAGTCGTTTGTTGGCTCAGCAAACGGGTGAAACTATGCGTCAAGTTTATCAAGATATTTCGGATGCTAAAAAAGTTGTCGCTATATTAGCTGAACGCAGTGATAGCATTAACGAAGTGGTTAATTCTATTAGTGGTATTGCTGAGCAAACAAATCTGTTGGCGTTGAATGCGGCCATTGAGTCTGCTCGTGCGGGTGAAGCTGGGCGTGGGTTTGCGGTGGTTGCGGATGAAGTTCGAGCATTAGCAATTCGTACTCAGAATGCCACGCAGAGTATTCATAATATGACCGAAGAGCTGAAGAAAAACACTCTAGATGTGACAAATACTATCGATAAGGGCACAGCGGTCGCGCAGGAAGGTGTTGATAGTGTTAATAAAGTAGCTCAGAAAATGGGTGATATAGAAGCGGCTATAAAACGTGTTGTAGAGATGACGGCACAGATCAATGTATCTTCTGAAGAGCAGGCTAGTGTAGCTAGAGATCTAAATGAGAAGATGCAAGATGTCGACTCATTAAGTATTAATAGTATTGAGCGCGCAGAAAATATAGTCGTTAATATTAGTCATATTGAAGAAGAAGCTTATGAGCAAGGCAATCTTGCGGAGCGTATGAAGCAGTAATGCATTAATAAAATGATTTTTTAGGTCGCGCTTTAGTGTGTCAGGTTTGTTGTAGGTCGTGATTTAGCGCGTCAAGGGTTTTGGTTTAACTAGGCTTTTGACGGCCTAAAGGTCGACCTACATGTGGTTGGTTGTGGGTTGGTGTGATCGGGCTTTTGACGGCCTAAAGGCCGACCTACATGTGGTTGGTTGTGGGTTGGTGTGATCGGGCTTTTGACGGTCTAAAGACCGACCTACAATTCATGATTAACCTTCTGATCTGGTGGGGTAACAAGGCTCTTCACTTACGACTTGGTAGATGGCTTTAGCCAATGCTTGCACCTGTTGTTGGCTAATAACATAAGGGGGCATCAAGTAAATAAGCTTGCCGAAAGGTCTCACCCAAACGCCTAATTCAACGAACTTAGGTTGAATTTCATGTAAGTTGACCGCATTTTTTAATTCTACAACACCAATGCCGCCAAGGCAGCGGACTTCTTGTACTTGTTCGAGTTGTTCACATGGCTCCAGCGCTTTCTTCATCCATGTTTCTAGCTGAGATATTTTTTCTGGAATATTGTATTCGCTTAGAATGGATAAGCTGGCGTTGGCAGCGGAGCAGGCGAGAGGGTTACCCATGAAGGTTGGCCCATGCATGAATACACCACCATTGTCACTGATACCAAGCGCCACCTTATCGTTTGTTAAAGTAGCAGCCAGCGTCATATAGCCACCTGTTAACGCTTTGCCAACGCACATTATATCTGGACAGATATTGGTATGATCTGTCGCGAAAAGCTTGCCTGTGCGGCCAAACCCTGTAGCAATTTCATCGAAAATTAACAAGATCTCGAATTCGTCACACAGTGCTCGGATGTGATTTAAGTAATCTGGATTATAAAAGCGCATGCCGCCAGCATTTTGTACAACTGGCTCGATAATAAAACCTGCTATGCGTTGGTGATTCTCTTCAAATGTCTTACGAATTTCGTCTAGGTATTCGGCTTTTATTGGTTCGCTGAGGCCAGTTGGTGGTGGCGAGATAAAGAATTGTTGTGTCAACGCCCCAGTAAATAAATTGTGCATACCATTTTCAGGATCGCACACTGACATAGCAGCGAATGTATCACCATGGTAGCCGCTTTTAGGGGTGGCAAAAAACTGCTTACTAGGTTTGCCTTGAGTGTTCCAATATTGAATGGCCATTTTTAATGCTACTTCAACAGAAACTGAGCCAGAATCTGAGAAGAAGACGCGCTGTAAGTTCTTAGGTGTAATGGCGATAAGTTTTTCTGCGAGTTCGATAGCAGGTTTATGGGTTAGGCCACCAAACATGACGTGAGAAAACTGTGATAATTGCGTCTGGATTGCGTTATTCATGGTTGGGTGATTGTAGCCGTGAATAACACTCCACCAAGAAGACATGCCATCGATCAGTGTGCGTCCGTCGTTTAAGGTTATTTCGCAGCCCGAAGCTTTTTCGACCAGAAAATGCGGGCTGGGTTTGCTCATCGAGGTGTATGGGTGCCACAGAAGTTGCTTGTCTAAGTCTAGATATTCTTGATCTGTTTTCATGATGTTCACCATTGCTTTGTTGGGGGCATAGTAAACAAAGCTGTCTTCTGTGGCTAGGCTGATATCTTTGCTTATGATTGGTGTTCTTTATCCGGTGTTCGGGCAATGACCCAGATATCAACTCGTTCTGCGCCTGCTTTTAATAGCAATTTAGTGCAATTTTCTATTGTACTTCCTGTGGTCATTACATCGTCAAATAAGGCGACATGCTTGGCTATAGGTCCATCAAGCTGATAGCTACTTCGAGGGCTTTTTAGTCGCTCTTTTCGGCTTAATGAGTGCTGAGCTTGGGTGTTTTTGATTTTTTTGAGTGGGTTATGTTTAGGAAGGGCAGGGCATTTTTCATCCAGAATTTCTTTGAGGTTTTTCCTTAGTTGAATGGTCATGGCCCTTGTTTGACAAAATCCTCGCTCCTTGATTCGGCTTGGATGACTTGGTACATAAACTATTTGTTCTGGCCAGTTCTCCGGTGAATATGATTCGATGAGGTGTTTGCTTAATCGATACATGAGTGGCCGTATGTAGTGGGTTCCTTGATTGAATTTGATGCTGTGTATCAAGGTTTTTATGATTCCTTCGAATCGATAAGGAGCAATACATGTTCGATAAGGTGGAGGGTTGGTTTGGCATTGGCCGCATGAAACATGGTTTCTATTGGTTGGGCGTTTGCAGTGCTGGCAGTGCTTTAGGTTGGCTGGAAATCCTTTATGGCATGGGTGGCAAAGTGAGCTCTGGCATTTTATATTGCAGATATAGCACTGATTTAAAAACAACCTCTTGTAAACCTTTGATATTTTTCTTGTTGACAGTTTTTTCCAGTCCATTAGTATTGCTCCATTAATTTTTCTGGATCGAGGATACTATGTCTTTAAGTATGTCTACAAATACGTCTGCAGCGAATATGTCCATAAACAATATAAGCGCACCGCGTTTTGACTGGACTCATGCTGAAATAAAAGCATTGTTTGATTTACCCTTTATGGATTTGATGTTTCGAGCTCAGACAGTTCATAGAGAAAACTTTGCACCGAATGAAGTGCAAGTTAGTACGCTTTTATCGATTAAAACTGGCGCTTGTCCAGAAGATTGTAAGTACTGTCCGCAAAGTGGTCATTACAATACCGAACTCGAAAAAGAAAAGTTGATGGAAGTGCAAAAGGTGCTTGAAGAAGCGGCTTTGGCAAAAGAAAAAGGTGCGAGCCGTTTTTGTATGGGGGCGGCATGGAAGCATCCTTCCGAGAAAGATTTTCCTTATGTGCTTGAAATGATTAAGGGTGTTAAGTCTTTAGGCTTAGAATCTTGTGTGACGCTAGGATCTTTAAATGACGATCAGGCGAAGCGCTTATCAGAAGTAGGTTTGGATTATTACAACCACAACCTAGATACCTCTGCTGAATTCTACGACAGCATTATTACCACTCGTACTTATCAAGATCGCTTGGATACGCTGTCTCGTGTTCGTGATTCAGGTATCAAACTTTGCTGTGGCGGCATTATGGGCATGGGAGAAGAACAAAAAGACCGCGTAGGTCTGTTGCGTCAACTTTCTCAAATGACACCGCATCCGGAAAGTGTGCCAATCAATATGTTGGTTAAAGTTGAAGGGACACCGCTAGAAAACGTCGATGATCTAGATACGTTTGAATTTATTCGTACGATTGCAGTAGCGCGTATTCTGATGCCTAAATCGCATGTTCGATTGTCTGCTGGTCGCCAAGGCATGAATGAGCAAACTCAAGCTTTGTGTTTTATGGCGGGTGCAAACTCTATTTTCTACGGTGAAAAGCTGCTTACTACTGGCAACCCAGAAGCCGATAAAGACATGGCGTTGTTTGCTAATCTGGGGATCAACCCAGAGAAGCGTGAAGAGCATTCAGATGCGGCAGTAGCTGAAGCTATTGCTGCCCAAGTCGTCAAGCAAGAAGAGTCTAAGTTGTTTTATGAAGCTAGCGTCTAATACGCCGGATTGGGTATTGGCCGCGCTTGAAGAGCGTCGCCAGCAGGACTTAATGCGTCGTACCATTACGCTAGATAGCCCTCAAATACCGCATACTCAAATACATTCTCAAGATTATACGGCGTTTTGTTCAAATGATTATCTAGGTTTGGCGAATCATCCGAAGCTAATTAAAGCGCTGAATGATACGGCTCAAGCTTATGGTGTTGGTGGTGGTTCGTCTCACTTGGTATGTGGTCATTTGGCTCCCCATCAAGCGTTGGAAGAAGCTTTGGCTGATTGGCTCGGTTATGAGCGAGTTATGCTATTTAGTACTGGGTATATGGCAAACCTTGGTGTGATTTCGGCGCTCGCGGATAAAAATCGCCCCATAGTACAAGACAAACTTAATCATGCGTCTTTAATAGATGGCGCTTTGTTGGCACAAGCACCATTACGCCGTTATTTGCATGGTGACGTGGCAAGTGCGCAAAAGTTGATTGCTAGGTCCGCATCGGGTGGTTTGTTGATCACCGATGGGGTTTTTAGTATGGATGGTGATATTGCGCCTTTGACGGAATTGTCTCAGTTGGCTAATCAACATGATTGGATGTTCATGGTGGATGATGCTCATGGATTGGGGTGTCTTGGTGAAAACGGTAGAGGTTGTTTGGCGCTAGAGGGACTGGACGCAACAAGTTTGCCTATCTTGGTTGGTACATTAGGTAAGGCGTTTGGAACCGCTGGAGCATTTGTGGCGACATCTAATGATTATGCGGATTATCTCACTCAATTTGCTCGGCCTTATGTGTATACCACGGCTATGTCTCCAGCGATTGCAGGAGCTACTTTGGCTTCGTTGCAGCTCATTCAGTCTGCAGAAGGTCAGGAAAGGCGAGATAGACTGGCTCGGCATATTACGTATTTTCGTCAAAGAGTTCAGATGCTTCCGGTTGCATTGATGCCTTCAAATACCGCTATTCAGCCGATTGTCATTGGTGATAGTAAAGCGGCGATTGAAATTAGTGAGCAATTAAAAACGCTTGGAATCTGGTGTACAGCAATTCGTCCTCCTACCGTGCCAGCAGGCAGTGCTCGTTTAAGAATTACCTTAAGTGCCGCCCACTCTGATGAAGATTTAGTGTTATTATGCGATTCACTCGAAAAAGTTTTAACAGCGAAACTTTTAAACGCAAAACGTTTAAATCTAAAGTAATAGAGGGACAGCATGCGAGCACGTATTGAAACAGAAGCTTTTGGAAACTCGTCTAATCAAGCTATTTTTATGGTTTCTGGTTGGGCAATGCCAAAAGAGGTGATGCGTTCTTTTGCTTTGCGTCTGAGTCAGCGTTTTTATGTTGTGGTGGCGAACTTGCCAGGTATTTCGCTTGATGAACAATGGATTTCTCGCTCCCGCATTGGCCCTAATTACGATATCGCAGCCTTGTCTGAACAACTAATTGAAGTTGCGCCAAAAGAAGCGTGGTGGATTGGTTGGTCACTAGGTGGGATGGTGTCTGCTTATGTTGCCGCGCGTCGTTCTAGTCGAGTGCTTGGTTTGATTACCCTGTCGTCTTCTCCGAGCTTTATTAAACGAGAGGGTTGGGAAGATGCGATGGCCGTCGCGGATTTTGATGCCTTTGTAGCTTTAGTTGAACAGTCGCCAGAAGAAGGGCTTAAGCGTTTTGTGATGTTACAAGCTAAAGGTGCGGATAATGAGCGAGCTTTGATTAAGCAATTACAGGCTTTTTTGCCAGTTAAAACCTTGAGTCGTCCAGCTCTGATTGGCGGGCTTAGGTTGTTAAAGTCGTTGGATGTGCGTCGCGAATGGTCGCTTTTGGATCTTCCTAATTTACACTTATTGGGTGGCAAGGATGCGTTAGTTTCTAGTAAATCATTAGAGCAACAAGCTGATGTAAATCCTTTGCAGCAATGTGTTGTACTGTCAAATTGTGCACATCAGTCTTTTCTTGAAGATGAAGAGACTTGTGCGCGTCATATAGAAAATTTTATCGATGCTAATAACACCTGATATATCTGCGCTTAGCTACAAACGACAGCTAGCTAAGCGTTTTGATCGCGCTTCTCAATCCTATGATTCTTATGCTGATTTCCAAAAAGTTGTACTAGAGCGTCTTTTAGTGATGCTGCCTTTAAATCAGGCTGATGTTGTACTTGACCTTGGCACAGGAACCGGCCAAGCGCTCGGGATCTTGTCTGAACGATTAAATCCTAAGTGTAATATTGCGCTTGATTTGTCGCTACAGATGTTAGCTGTGGCAAGTGAGCGTTTTTCTTCTTTGCATAACACTCATTATGTTTGTGCGGATGCTGAACGATTGCCTCTTCAGGATAGGTCGTGCGATTTGGTGTTTTCGAGTCTGGCTATTCAGTGGTGTCTGAGTCCTTTAGATTTATTTAAAGAGCTTTATCGTGTCATAAAGCCTGGTGGCTATGTGGTTTTTTCAACACTTTCACAAGGCTCCATGCCTGAAATTAGTAAGGCTTGGTTTGGTTTGGATAATAAAGAACATGTTCATCAATATATGGCATCGGATGCACTTTTAGATAGTATTCGAGCCTCTGAGTTGAACCTTTTGTCCTCCCAGTTATCAAACATTTCTATGTGGTTTGATTCACCTGAAAGTGCTATTTATTCATTGAAAAAAGTGGGCGCTAGCCTGATTGCTTCTGATGGAGATCCGTCTGTATCGCCAAGTAAGTGGAAGGCATTTTTGCTTGAATATGAAAAACAGCGGAACGAACTTGGAATTCCCTTGAGTTATCAGGTTTCGTTTGTAGTGGCTCAACGGCCCAACAGTATTTAGGAGTTATGGTGAAAAAACGTTTTTTTGTAACTGGTATTGATACTGATGCTGGTAAAACTTATGTCACCGTCGGCTTGTTAAAGGCTGCTAAGCGAGCGGGGCTGAAAACGATCGGACTTAAGCCGATTGCGGCAGGCGCCGGTCGAGTTGATGGTAATTTGCGTAATGATGACGCCTTACTTATTCAGCAGGCGAGCAGTGTCAAATTAGCCTATGAACAAGTGAATCCGGTGGTCTTAGAGGAAGCTATTGCACCTCATATTGCGGCAATGAAAGAGGGGCGTTTGGTAACGGCTTCTCGGTTAGAAGGCTTTATAAAAGGCACATTGCTTACGCCCCATGACTTTGCTTTAGTTGAAGGTGCAGGTGGTTGGCGAGTGCCATTGAATGATAGGGAGCTTTTATCTGGCTTAGCTAAATCTTTGGGTTTTCCAGTCATCATGGTTGTCAATATGAAGTTGGGTTGTTTGAATCATGCGATTTTAACAGCTGAAGCCATTGCCCGTGATAGTTTGGTTCTTGCTGGCTGGGTTGCCAATACAGGTGCCGAAAAAATGTCTTGTTACGAAGAGAATCTAGCGAGTCTTACTAATATGATATCTGCGCCATTATTAGGTACTTTGCCTTGGTGTGAAAACGAACTTGATTCGGAGCAGGTGTTTGATGAGTTATTGCTTAAGTTGTAGTTTTTACATAATGAAATACAGTGTAAATGCTTGAAAGTAAGCGGTAACAACGCATTATAATAGAGTGATAATGAAAGTTGCTTATTTTTAAGGTTGAGGTGGTAATGTGAAAGCTTGGTTATGCGGTCTCGATGACGAAGAAATTTCGAGTGTTTCCAGTATCTTGACCTTTATTGGAATTGAGCATGGCACCTCATTGACAGCGTTTCATTTGCCTGACTTTGTTGTGTTAGGTAAGTCTGTGCGGTCTTTTGAGTTAGATGAAATGATTCCTGTTATTTCACTTTGTGAATCAATGGATGTTGTCGGGGATTATAATGTTTGGTTTTGTCCGTTACCTTGGCGTTCACAAACTCTTTCTTCGGTGCTTAAAGAAATAAAACAATTACATACTTTTCCTCAGGCGTCTGGCGTGAATTTGAATTTACATGTTCGCCATCTAGAAGCGCTTCTTATTCGTCAAGCTTTGGTGTCTACTCAAGGTGTAGTTTCTAAAGCCGCGCAAAATCTACAAATTCAACGTACAACGCTTATCGAAAAAATGCGTCGCTATAATATTGATAAATCGGAGTTTTAGTGACAAAAGATGAAGAAATAGCGGAACTAAAAACCGCATTTAAAGCGTTTTCCGAATCTTCTGATGTATTGGCAAAATCCTATCTAGACCTTCAGCAAGAAGTGGTTCGATTATACGAGCAGCTGGAAAAGTCTGAGCAAGATAAGCGTCAGGAGCAAGATAAAAACCGTATCTTAGTGTTGCAGTTTCAGCAACTTTTTGAATCTATGCCAGTTGGTGTTTTGTTGCTGAATGAAGAAGGGGTGGTTGTTATGGCCAATCCGGTAGCAGATCGTTTATTTAATTTGCCATTAGTTGGCCAGTCGTGGGGATCTATTGTACCGCTTAGCTTTCGACCCCAGGAAGACGATGGCCATGATGTGAGTATGGCAAGTGGGCGTCGTGTTCGAGTAGAAACTGCTTCGCTCGGTAATGTGCCTGGACAGTTGGTGATTCTCGTAGACTTAACAGAAGCCTATTTGCTACAGAAAAAACTGAGTCATCACGAGCGATTATCTAATATGGGTAAAATGGTCGCGGCGTTGGCGCATCAAATTAGAACGCCTTTATCTTCGGCGACACTTTATGCTGGGCATTTACAGAAGCCAGACTTGGCACCAGTTATGCGTCAGACATTTGCTAATAAGTTAGTGGATAGATTGGCAAATATTGAAAAACAAATTCGGGATATGTTGATTTTTTCCCGTAGTGAAATAAAGCTGGATGAGACCGTTGGTGTTTCAGCTTTTATTAAAGAGTTAACCAATCACTGCCAAGAGATTTGTGATCCAAAAAACATGCAGCTTGAAGTATCTGGAGCCTCTTTTTTGGCAACAGATTGTATTCAGTGTAATAAAGAAACATTATTAGGTGCTTTGTTGAACCTTTTGAATAATGCAATAGATGCTCAGTCAGAAGGTGGCGTAGTTCAACTGAATTGGTGCAATAATGACGGCTATGTGACACTGACGTTCAAAGATCGTGGAGTGGGGATGTCGAAAGCGCATTTAGAGCATGTTCAAGAAGGCTTTGTGACAACAAAACAACATGGAACTGGGTTGGGCTTGATGGTTGTTAAGGCCATTGCAAGAGCACATCATGGACAATTTGAAATAGACAGTATAGAGGGCGCTGGTACAACCGCCAGTTTAACGCTTCCTCTTGTAAGGGTATGACATGTCTGAAGTTAAGTTATTAATTGTAGAAGACGATAAAGGTCTTGCTGAGGCGTTGGAGGATACGCTGATGTTGGCGAGTTATCAGTGCAAAATAGTGTACAGTTCTGAAGAGGCTGTGGTTGCATTGAAACATAGCTTATTTGATATGGTGATATCAGATGTGAACTTGCCTGGCATGGATGGTTATGGTTTGTTGCATCATGTTATTGATACATACCCAGAATTACCTATGATGTTAATGACGGCTTATGGTGATATTGCTCATGCCGTTGAAGCGATGCGAGATGGCGCTGTTGATTATTTATTAAAGCCTTTTCAAGAAGAAGAGCTATTGAATGCTATAGCAAAATACACTGTAAAAGAAGCGCCATCTGCTAACCCTCAGCCTATCGCAAAAGATCCAGCTAGTATTGCTTTATTAGAATTGGCAAAACGTGTTGCTGTGACCGATTCTACAGTATTGATTTGTGGCGAAAGTGGCACAGGGAAAGAAGTGCTTGCTCACTATATTCATCAGAATTCTAGTCGACCTCACGCACCTTTTGTTGCGATTAACTGTGCGGCGATTCCTGAAAATATGCTAGAGGCGATTCTTTTTGGTTATGAAAAAGGAGCTTACACTGGTGCCGTATCTTCGCAAGCAGGTAAGTTTGAGCAAGCTAATGGTGGTACTTTGCTACTGGATGAAATTACTGAGATGGATGTTGGCTTGCAAGCTAAACTGCTGCGCGTTTTGCAAGAGCAGGAGGTGGAGCGTCTTGGAGGTAAAAAATCCATTCCTTTAGATGTTCGAATTATAGCGACGACTAACAGAGATCTTGCTGATTATGTCCGTGATGGTGGTTTCAGAGAGGACTTGTATTATCGGTTAAATGTCTTTCCACTGCGTTGGCTACCTATTCGTGAGCGTAAAGGTGATATTTTGCCAGTCGCTCAGCATTTGCTGGCAAAGCATTCCGCTAAGATGCGCATTACTGGAGCAATATTAAAGCCGTCGGCGCAGAGTAAGCTAGAGGCTCATCCTTGGCCAGGTAACGTTCGTGAGCTTGATAATGTTATTCAACGTGCTTTGATTTTAAGCCCAAATGCACAAATTAATGAAGACCATATTGCATTTGATATGATGAGTTTAGCTCCTGTCGCTGCTGTATCTGAAGAGGTAGAAGATAGTGCGGCTTCCATTCTAGGTAAAGGTGTTCAGCAACACGAATTCCGTATCATTGCGCAAGCATTGGTTGATGCAAATGGTAAGCGTAAAGTTGTTGCAGATAAATTGGGGATTAGTCCTAGAACTTTACGTTATAAAATCGCTAAAATGCGTGAAAGTGGCATAGACGTTGATTGATTTTTGTATCTTGTTTTAATTAGCTTTATGCTAAGCTGTGTATTAGCGATATGTTAAGTCGTATAAATGTGATTTTTAGGTGAATAACATGATTTCT
Organism: Marinomonas sp. UCMA 3892; assembly: GCF_012726345.1. Classification (GTDB taxonomy): domain Bacteria; phylum Pseudomonadota; class Gammaproteobacteria; order Pseudomonadales; family Marinomonadaceae; genus Marinomonas. The sequence continues at coordinate 114,459 of NZ_PTXN01000007.1, read as the reverse complement.
GGTCGACCAGACATTAATCAGGTGTTGTCCCAGATGAGGGATATGCGGTCGCAGGTTCAGGCGCCGAGCACTCCTGTGTCTAATGTTGCCAAGGTGGGCGGTGAAAGCGAGGGAGGCCAGACTGTAGAGCGTGCAGATTTCGCAGAAATGCTGAAGAATGCAGTAGACAATGTGAATGCTTTGCAAAAGGAATCTACACAATTGGCCCAATCTTATGAGCGCGGTGACGAGGGGATTGACTTACCTCAAGTTATGATTGGTCTGCAAAAATCGAGTGTGTCATTTGAAGCAATGACTCAGGTGCGTAATAAACTTGTAGACGCGTATGAAAAAATCATGAATATGCCGATTTAGGCATAATAAACCGCTTGGCGCTTTTTAATGGATAATGTCCCTGCAGAACAATCGGAGCAAAAGCTCTATTTAGAGTTAGTTACAGGCTTTAATAAGCTGACGGTGATTCGTCAGCTTGCATTAATGGTCGGTTTGGCCGCATCTATAGCAATTGGTTTAGCTGCAGTATTATGGAGCAATGGTCCGGATTATAAGCCAGTATTAAGTAGTATTACCGATTACAATGCCGACCAAATCGTAGAAATCCTCAGTGTAAATAATATTCCTTTTAAGTTGGATCAAAATACAGGCGCTTTGCTTGTTGAATCTGATTTTTATCATCAAGCTCGCCTTAAATTAGCTGGCTCCGGCATTGTTTCCGACAATATTGTTGGTATGGAAATAATGGATCAGGAGCAAGGTCTTGGTACGTCACAATTTGTAGAAACAACGCGTTATAGGCGAGGCCTAGAAGGTGAGTTAAGTCGAACCATTGCCAGTCTGCAAAGTATTAAAAGTGCTAGAGTGCATCTGGCAATACCAAAGGAGTCGGTTTTTGTTCGTGATACTCGAAAGCCTTCTGCTTCTGTGTTTTTAGAGCTTTATCCAGGAAGGCGTTTGGATAAGAGTCAGGTAGAAGCTATTGTGAATTTGGTGGCTTCTAGTATTTCTCAGTTAAGCGATAAGGATGTCACTGTTGTTGATCAGCGCGGTACATTGTTGACAGAAAAAGACTCGGATTCTGAATTATCTGTTGCTGGTAAACAGTTTGATTACGCTCGTAAAGTTGAAGAAGTGTTACTGCAGCGAGTGAATAATATTCTCGGACCTGTTATCGGCCAGGGGCGTTTTAAAGCTGAAGTTTCAGCAGATGTCGACTTCACAGCTGTTGAAAAAACTAATGAGCAATATAACCCTGATTTATTGGCTTTGCGCAGTGAGCAGACCTTAAGAGAAAATAGAAGTGCAGGCACGAGTGCGAGCGGCATTCCTGGTGCGCTGACCAATCAGCCTCCTGGTGCAGTGACTATCCCAGAGGCTGTAGATGAAAACGGTGCGCCAATAGGTGGGAATACATCAGCTAAAAATGGTCAATCTCGCGAAGAAACAACACGTAACTTTGAGTTAGACCGAAGCATTAGTTATACCAAACGCCAACAAGGCATGGTGAGGCGCTTGTCTGTTGCGGTTGTTGTTGATGATTTAATGAGTTTGAATCCAGATACCTCAGCCATTGTTAGAACGCCTTGGAATGATGATGAGCTGGGGCGCTTAACCTTATTGGTCCGCGATGCGGTAGGGTATGATCCATCGCGTGGTGATAGTGTAAGCGTGATTAATTCGCCTTTTGCTTTACCTGATCCTGAAGAGCCTGCTATTGAGTTGCCATTTTACCAACAAGCATGGTTCCTTGGGTTAATACAACCGACATTGGTTGGTATATTTGTTCTGATCTTATTGCTGGTGGTTGTTCGTCCAATTTTGAAAACCCTCAGTGAACAGAATAAAATTGCAGTTACTGAAGACACTGAGGCTGCTATATTCTCTGATGAAACGGATGAGATTTCAGACGATCAAGTATCTCTTGTTAGTGCAGAAGATATATTGGTGCCTGGCTCTCCTGAAAAAATTGATCGCCAATTAAATGCAATTCGCGGTTTGATAGCAGAAGAACCGGAGCGTGTTGCTCAAGTCGTTAAACAATGGGTAATGGAAAGCAAATGAGTGATACAGGCCAAGGTGCAGAATTAAGTTCGGTTCAAAAAGCAGCAGTGCTTTTGATGTCACTTGGTGAATCTGATGCTGCGCAAATACTTAAGCATATGGGGCCGAAAGAGGTTCAGCGAATCGGTCAGACTATGGCTCAACTTTCTAATATTCAGCGCCATCAAGTTGAAAAAGTACTGGATGATTTCTTAGTATTAGTTGGTGATCAAACCGGTTTAGGACTTGGTGCCGATGGCTATATTCGTAACATGCTCAGAGAGGCGCTTGGTGAAGAAAAAGCTGGCAGTTTGATTGATCGAATTCTGCTTGGCGGAAATACAACGGGCCTTGATACGCTTAAATGGATGGAATCACGTGCCGTTGCTGACGTTATTCGTTATGAACACCCGCAAATTCAAGCCATTGTTATTTCGTACTTAGACCCTGATCAAGCGGCTGACATCTTGGCAAACTTTGATGAGCGAGTGCGTTTGGATATCGTGTTACGTGTGGCGGCATTAGAAACGGTTCAGCCTGCGGCCTTACAGGAATTGAATAACATTCTTGAGCGTCAGTTCTCTGGCAATAACTCAACGCAGTCAACGACCATAGGTGGTATCCGTACCGCTGCTAACATCATGAACTTTATTGATAGTTCAGTAGAATCTGAGTTGATGGAGTCTATTCGAGATGTTGATGAGGACTTGGCAAATACTATTCAAGATTTGATGTTTGTTTTTGACAACTTATTAGATGTTGATGACCGTGGTATTCAGATCATTCTTCGTGAAGTGGAATCTGAGACCTTAATCCTTGCATTGAAAGGTGCGGATCCAGATATGCAAGATAAAGTCTTCAAGAATATGTCGTCTCGTGCCGCGGATATGCTGAGAGATGATCTAGAAGCAAAAGGTCCTGTGCGGGTAAGTGAAGTTGAAGTTGCTCAAAAAGAAATATTGGCTGTTGCCAGACGCCTTGCTGATAACGGAGAAATTGTTCTTGGTGGCGGCGGTGAGCAGATGGTTTAGTTAGAATATGTCTGATCAAAAACAGGATAAAGGTGAGCGTAAGCTGACTGCTTATGAGCGCTGGGAACTTCCTCATCTTGAGAATAATAAGTCGAATACTAATTCTGGTCCTGCGCTTCTTATTCAGAAAAATACATCTTTTACTACTGAAGAAGTGGATGAAGACTCTTTAATTTACGAGCCTTTGACAGCTTCTCAGTTAGAGGAAATTCGTTCTGCCGCCTACGATGAAGGTTTTATTCAGGGCGAAGAAGAAGGACATAAAAAGGGTCATTCTGATGGCTTCGCCAAAGGTGAAGTGGATGGCTTCGAAAAAGGCCATGAAGAGGGGCGGTCAATAGGTATTGATGAAGGATTGGCTCAGGCAAGAGCGGAGGCTCAGATCAAGTTGGAGGCGCTTGAAGCACTCTTGGCGAATGTTGTGAAAGAATTAACATTGCCTCTAGAAGAAAGTCGTGCCGCTGCCGAAAATATCTTGTATCAATCGATGGCAAGAATTATTGAGAACGTCTGTCTTTCTAAAATGACTGAAGACGGTCACCAAGTTTTAAGAGAGCAACTTACTAGAGTGTTTGATGAAATAGGTGAATACGAAGGGCGAGTCCGATTACGCCTTCATCCTGCAGACGTCACTATTTTGGATGAGCTTGGAATCAAAGATCGTTTAACCATTCAGCTAGAAACCGATGACTCACTTATTAATGGCGGTTTCGTTATTGATTCTAAATCCTTCCATATCGATGGGCGAGTTGAGCAGCGATTAGAAGCTGTATGTGATGAGCTTCGTCATCTTTCCCTAACAGAGCAGGACTAACACTCGTGTCCACCCTCGAAGAACGTTTAAATAAGCTCAATCATGTCTCTTCTGTTTCCTTACCACCTCAAATTGAGGGTAAGGTTACTCGTATGGTTGGTTTGACTATGGAGGCAGTGGGTTGTGTTGTCGCTCTTGGTGACCGTTGCTCGGTGCAAGTTCGTAAGGATCGCTGGGTTGAATCTGAAGTGGTGGGGTTTACCGGCGATTTAACTTATCTCATGCCAACGGAGGCCATTGAGGGGATTTCTCCTGGAGCGAGAGTACGTCCGTTACTTGGTGATAGTAAAATGCCGGTTGGTGATGAGTTGCTTGGTCGAGTAGTAAATGGGTTAGGTAAACCCTTAGATGGTAAGGGGCCGATCAAGACTAAAGACTCGGTAACTCTACATGGTAATGTGATTAATCCATTACAGCGAAAGCCTATCAGCGAGCCTTTGGATGTTGGTATAAAAGCCATTAATAGTTTGCTAACGGTTGGTAAAGGTCAGCGTTTGGGGCTTTTTGCCGGTAGTGGTGTTGGTAAGAGTATGTTGCTTGGCATGATGACGAAGTTTACCGAAGCGGACATTACAGTTGTTGGTTTGATCGGTGAGCGTGGACGAGAAGTAAAAGAGTTTATTGATCAAATATTGGGTGAGGAAGGGCTTTCTCGTTCGGTTGTTGTCGCGTCTCCTGCCGATGATTCTGCATTAATGCGATTGCGTGCTGCTATGCTGGCAACTCGAATTGCTGAGTATTATCGGGATCAGGGTAAAAACGTATTGTTGCTAATGGATTCTTTGACGCGATATGCGCAAGCGCAGCGAGAAATAGCTCTTTCTGTTGGTGAGCCGCCTGCAACAAAAGGCTATCCACCTTCAGTGTTTTCTAAGCTTCCTCAATTGGTAGAACGTGCTGGTAATGGTTGCGAAGGTAGCGGTTCTGTTACGGCTTTTTATACCGTGTTGACGGAAGGGGATGATCAGCAAGATCCTATTGCAGATGCGTCTCGAGCGATTCTTGATGGGCATATTGTATTGTCCCGTCGTTTGGCGGAAGAAGGTCATTATCCTGCTATTGATATTGAAGCTTCAATCTCTCGAGCTATGCCGCACATTGTCAGTGAAGATCACTTATATGGTGCGATGCGAGTGAAGCAGTTGTATTCTAAATTTCAGCAGAATCAAGATCTTATTTCGGTTGGCGCTTATGCAAGAGGCAGTGATCCTGACTTGGATCAGGCGATCATTCAAATGCCTGAAATTCGAAATTTTCTACAGCAGTCTCTTACTGAAAGTTTTACGATTGACCAGAGTTTACAGGCCCTTGTTACAGCAATGACTAAGGGGCAGTAGACGATTGTAGGTAAAAAAGTCTACTATTTAGCGAGTTTCTGAATGGGTCATGCATGAAAAAAACACATCGAATGCAGATATTAGTTGATCTTGCTAAACGCAAAGAAGATTCGGCTGCGCAGCAGTTGGCTCGTGATAAAGCGAAAGTACAGTATGATAAGCAAAAGTTGGATGAGCTGCGTGAGTATGCTGATCAATATGAGTCAGAGCGTAATTTACTTGGGCTAAGTGCTTATCTGACAACGAATTATCAGCACTTTGTGAACCGTGTTCAGCAAGCGATTGTGCAGCAAGAAGCGGCGGTAGGTCGATCCGAACAGCAAGCGGATATGAGTATGCGTCGATGGTTGCAAGCTCGTTCTAAAACCAAAAGTATGGATTGGCTAAAAGAAAAAAATCACAAAGCGGAATTGGTTGTTGAAGCAAAGCAGGAGCAGCGTCAAAGCGATGAGTTTGCCATGCGCCGTTTTTTGGACAATATGCGATAGCGCTTTAAGTGCTATTTTGTACAGCAGCTTAGCTTATTGTTAGGATTAAATATGGCGCAATTGGATAATGGACTAATTGATTTGTCTATGCCTATTTCTAACATAGAAATAGCTTTGCATGATTATGTCTATCACCCTCGGCGCGGTTTAGAAAAACTTCAGTCTGCTCTACTGTCTTTACAAGAAATCTCTCAATCAAGCATAGTTCATGCTCTCTATAATCAGCGTCTTAGTTCTTTCTTAGCTGCGGTTGATGAGCTGTTAATATCTGGCTCGCCTTATTTTAGTCACTACCACTCCGCGTTTTTATCTGCTACCGATGCGCTTTTGCAGGTGGCTATGGCTGGTCAGTTTTCAGCTGATCGCTCACAACAGTTAGATGGTCTTTTGTCTACTGATCGTTCTTGCTGGGCTTTGGTAATGTCTATCGCGGATGAAAAAGATGTTTCGTTAATATATCGGAATTACGAGGCACGATTAGATCCTACTCAATTTAATGTGATGAGTGTAGATGCTTATTTAGAGGCGTTTTCAAGTGCTGGACGAGTGTCGTTTCAGCTTGATTCAGTGAAAGGTTCCCGCTTAAGCGGTCGTTTTTTATTGATAAGTGTGCAGCCATTAGCTTGGCTTAAAAGGAGATTTCCTTCACTTCAATGGCAAGTACTGTCTATTAATGAAAAAGAACCATTACGAGACTTATGCGAATTGAGTTTTTTGCCACTGTTTCAAAATATCACCATGCCTCGTGATACCCGTTACCGTCTTTTGGCGTTATTTGAAGATAGGTTCAAAGCGCTATTTTATCAGGTGTTTAGCTCTCTTTTTTCATTGAGCCTTAATCATGTGGATCAAGCTGGGCGTCTAGTTCCTAGTGTAAATAATGTAACGACTTTCGAACAGAACGAACATTTCGCGTATTTCCCAATGCGTCATGGTGGATGTGTTTATATTGCTAGTCGAATTTTAGAGCAAGTTGATCTTCAGTACTCCTATGTGAAATCTTTAGGGCATGATTATTTATCTTACTTTTTGTATGAGATAGATACTTCCTTCGGACGATTTGCTTTTGATCAGCAAGAATGTTTTGGTCGTTATGATGTAAATGAAGGTGATTTCTTTTTAGACGGAGAGTCTTTTTGGTTCAGGTCGGAAGAGGGCGTTAGGGCTGAAGTGCTTTTAAATATGCCTTTGATGTTTTCTTCTTGTACGGCTTTTTGTCAGTTGCCAGATGCTATCACTCAGGTGTTAATTGTTAAGCAAGGTGAATTTTATTTTGCATTACCTTACTCCTTTCTTCGAGAGGTAGAGGCTGTTTGTTCTAAGATGTCAGCACCTCGTTCTTGGGTGAAAAATATTTGGTTAAGTCAGACAGGTACTCCGTTATTAGAGCCATGGTTATTGAGTAAAAAAGTGTTGCCTCTGTCTTATGCCTGGTCAGAGAAAAATAAATCAACATATATTCCTAAGAATGGTTATTATTTTGGAAAGGCCTATGGCAGGATGTTTTGGGTTGAGGCGGATTTGATATTGGCGTTATTGCCTTATAAAGCACCTTCTTCAGTGGCTTATTTTGAGAATGATGAACTTTGTTTGGCATCATTTTTTATTCATGACGGACGAAGCTTTGATAAGGTAATGTCATGTATGGCGTTTTCTGAAGTGGCTGGCTTTTCGGTCGAAAAGATGGCCTTTTCAGTCATTCTTGAGTGGATGTCTGAGTCAGTTGTCTTACCTTTCTCTTCTTTTGAATGGTCCGCCACATTAACGGATAGTAACTGTATTCGTGAATTTTCTTTGTCTTCTAATGGCATTGTTGATGGTTGCGAAGATAAAGTAAGTCGTTTTGTTTCTTTGCAAGATGGTTGTTTTGTTATTAATAAGAAAAATTATTTATCCTTTGTCGCTGGCTTTTGCCATCTTCATCATTAGCTTGAAAGTGATTATTGACTATGAATACACTGCATTCACCGTTTGGTGCTCCAAGAAAAGAGCTGATAAGTGGCCTACAAAAAGGTGTTGTTGCCTTGCTATTTGTATTGCTACTAGCGTTCGCTGGTATGTATATGTTGATGAGCATTAATTTGGAAAAACAAAATGCTCAACAAGAAAAGTTAAGCGAGCTTTTGGGGTTAGTTCATAGTGCAGAAGAGCACTGGTTACAATGGTTGTTGGTTGGCGATCGTTTGATTTATAGCAATGATAATACTGCAAAAGCACCTTCTTCTAGTCATCTGCACCAGATGTTAGTGAATGAATATCGTTTGCTGAATAGTCAGCTTAGTGATTTTGAATTAACTGCTGGGTCCGATGTTTCCGATTCTTTGACCTTACTAGACTCACTTTCATTAAAAGAGTTGGATACCACGCCCTTAACAGATTCGGAAAGGTATGCTGCTTATTCATCTTTTGAGCGTCTAGAGAGGCTGGATGGTGAGCTTTTGCAGATTAGCGTTAGTTTGGACTATGAGCGTCAAATCTTTGTCGATAGGTTGATTTGGGGGCCAGTCGCAATTTTTTTAATTTTAGCTTCTATTGTGATTCTGTTGGCTACTCAATTCGGTCGTCAATTACGCTCTGGTTTTTTGAGTTTGCACCATGTTTTAGATCATCGTAAGCACGGTCATGCACCTCAGCTGCCTCCCCGTAAGGTGATTGATGAGTTCACCGACTTAAGTCATTTGATTGATAATGAACTAGCATCACGAGATTTTGATATTGATCAACAACGCGAAAACCTTAGCTTGATTGAGAAGGCATTATCACAAGTAGATGACTCCTTTTTTGTTACAAATCATCAAGGCGACATTGCGTGGCTTAGTGCCGGAGCTGAGCGGCTTTGGTTTAGGAATATGCCATTGTTTGAATCTTTATTTGGTATAGATTCGGGGTTAGATGACCCAATTGGTGAACGTATTGCTGACTCTATTCTGTTTTCTGATCAAGATCTAAAACTGAATTTGTCTGATGGGGTTTACTGGTTGAGTGTTCAGCATTTTATCTCGGAGTCAGATGAGGATTTAAGTGGTTTGCAGCGGTTTATTTCTATACGCACTAAAATGGATATGGTCGAATTTGATATTTTGCATCACAGTTTGGTGTTGTTGGAGCAAGATGTCTGGAATACCCCTATTAGACTATCAAGACAGGATTCTCCTTACGCAGGCTTTGCTAAATCATTGGAAGTGATGCGAAGAAAAGTTGTTATGCTTTTTGATGCATTAAGCTCGTCCTCTATGCAAACACATTCCCTTGAAAAGATTACGAAACTACAACAAATAGCATCCCTAATTGACGAAAAAACGGATCACAATGAGCAATCAGTAAGTGATCTAGTTGTTGTCAATGAAGCCCCGTTTGAAGGATTTCAAGTGGAATTAAATGACATGGCTTTGCTCTCTGAGCAGGTTCGAGATTCGTTTATATTGGGCTATGAATTGGTTTTGCAGCGCTTAGCTTTGGTTGAGAAAGATTTATCATCTGATGTATTTTTGTTGGGAGATGTTGATCGTTATCTCAACGAAGTTAGGGCTGGAGTGTTGGCAAGTCTTGCGGCAACCGAAGGTGAAAGTGAGAAGGTTCGTCGTCGTTTTGCCATCGATATCGAGCACGATATTAGTAAGGTTCAGGATCAGATTGAAGGTATGAAGTCTATGGCGGCTTCTACTCTTTCATTACTTGAGTCAGATCGAAGTGTTGGTGTGGCGCGTTTGGATAGAGCAAGAGAATCTGTTAATGAAATGATAGAGCGGATTCATGGTTTGATGTCTAAAACGTCAGTAAATATTTCGGAAAATAAAAGTGATGATGTATTTATAAAAAAATCTAGTAATGAGTGGGACGAGACTTAAAGCCTACCGCTCATATTTGAGGAGTAGGCTGTGGTTGAGAGCTTTTTTGATAAAAAAACAGAATGTCTAACGATCCATGTGAAAGGGCGTTTTGATTACAGTTGTCATAAGGCATTTAAAGAAGCTTTTACTGCGGTTAGCAAGGTAAAGTCTTATGAAGTCAATTTAGCGGATGTGTCTTATCTTGATAGTTCAGCTCTTGGCATGTTGTTGTTGCTTAGAGATCATGCAGGTGAAGAAAAAGCGCAGATTCGTTTGGTTCATGTGAATGATGCCGTTATTGATATTCTTAAGATTGCTAATTTTCATCGGCTTTTTGATATTACTGAGTAGTTTTGTATGGAACAAGTTTTAACCATATTGATTGCGGATGACAACCCTTCGGATCGTATTTTATTGAAAGCGATTTTAAGTCAATTTGGCCACAACGTTATTTCAGCTGTTGATGGGCAAGATGCTATTGATAAGTTTGATCCCCATACAATTCAGCTGGTGTGTTTAGATATTAAAATGCCTCACAAAGATGGCTGGGAAGCTGCGCTCGAAATTCAGCGTATTGCGGGTGATGTTTTTGTTCCCATTATTTTTCTTTCTGGTGTAACTGATCCTATTGCTTTGTCAAACTGCTTGCGGATTGGAGGCATTGACTTTATTTCAAAACCATACAGCCCTGCACTTATTACTGCGAAGCTAAATGCTATAGTCAGGCTTTTGGTAATGCAAAAAACGCTTGAAGAGCAGCGTGATGCGATGAGTTTGTATAATGAGCAATTGCTCAACGAGCAAGAAGTTGCGAAAGTTGTTTATGAAAATATAACCAACTCAAATTGTTTGAAAGATCCTGCGCTTTCTACCATTCATTATGGAACTCATGTTTTTAATGGTGATGTGATTTTAGCCGCTTACAAGCCGAACGGCGGTATGCATATATTGTTAGGTGATTTCACAGGTCATGGCCTTTCAGCTGCAATTGGTGCGTTACCGCTTGCTGATATTTTCTTTGATTGGACGAGAAAAGGCTTTTTGATGCGTCAAATTATTCCTGAGATTAATGCGCGTCTAAAAGGAATATTGCCATCGAATATGTTTTGTAGTGCAGCGTTCATTGATATAAAAGTGAATAATAAAAGCATTGAAGTTTGGAATGGCGGATTGCCTGATTTATTATTTTTACCTCAAAATGCTAACAAACCAGTCAAGCTTACGTCTAAAAATTTACCTTTGGGAGTTCTTTCTCCTGATGCGTTTGAATGTCAAATTGATCCTATGTCTTTTGTTCCTGGTGATAGGTTGATGGCGTTTTCTGATGGTGTTTATGAAGCGTTGGATTTATCCGGACAGATGTTTTGTCATTCTGTGCTGAACCCGCTCTATCAAGGAAAAATTGATGCCGATCATTCAGTTGATTGGCTTGTTCAACAATTAGAGCGAGAAGGGGTCTTGGAGAATCCGCATGATGATATTTCATGTCTAAGTGTTCGTCTGGATACCAATATAGGAATTGATTCAGCAGAGCATAAAGTATCAATAGGGCATGATGAGGCGCCTGCTGATTTTTCGTTTGAGTATGTATTAAATGCTGATTCGCTACGTAATACAGATCCTTTGCCTTATGTTTTGCAAATATTGACGACTGTTCCGGGGCTAAGTAGCTTCTCTAGTCAAATATTTATGATTCTTTCTGAACTTTATTCAAATGCTCTTGAGCATGGTGTCTTGAAATTAAGTTCTGATAAAAAAAGTTCCAGTGAAGGCTTCTCTCTTTACTATGAAGAGCGCGAGCGTAACCTTGCTAATTTGCAAGAAGGTTATGTCAAAATTTCAGTTAAAGTAACGTCTGATAACAACAACCGAGCGCTCATTCTGTATGTGGAGGACAGTGGCTCAGGGTTTGATTTTCAGGGTGTCAATTATGATATATCCAATACTGAGTTACTCTACAACCGAGGCTTGGCTCTGTTGGATCAGCTTTGTTCAAAGCTAGAATTTTCTAAAGGTGGAAGTGCTGTAACGGCACATTATCACTGGAAGGTTGGGCAGGATGATAGGGCTACATAGTTGTTGGCCTTGCTATTGCATAGACTTCTCTATCGTTGGAGGAAATTATGCGCACAGATTCAAATACGGTATTGTCTTTACCTTCAGGTGTTCCACCTAAAAAGTCTGCCTTGACTAAGGCTTCTACTAATAACGGAACAACTTTTGCGAATGATTTTAATAGAGCAAAAGAAACCCTCGCTCCTAAAAAAGCACCTGCTACCGATAAAGTAGCCGCTCCTAGCTCTTCGGTCTCCTCATCTGCTAATTCTTCGTCCGCAACGACTAAAGTGCTTGATAAAAACGCGGCGTCTACTAATAGTAAGGATAAAGTTTCTACATCTTCGGCTGACTCTTCTGCTGTGGTAGCTGTTACCGCACAGGCTGTATCTCAAGATAGCGGCAAGGCCTTGCAGCAAGATGGCGAAGTTTCTCCTGCTGATGGCTTACTTGTAGCAGTTTCCACAGAAGATTTAGAACTTCCTGTAACGGCGGCTCCGTCTGGTTTGCAATCTGCGGAAATTAATTCTCCATTAATATCTGATTTTGATGGGGGGCCACAAGAAAGGATAGAGCAAAATCCACTAGTTGATAATGCGGTTGTTGGTGGTGTGGGGCTAGTTTCAGTAGCTCCGACTGTGACTGAAGAGGCGTCTAAAGATGTAATTGTTACAGGCCAAGTTTCAGCAGCTCCGATTGTGGCAGAAGAAGCGTCTAAAGATGCAATTGCTTCAGGCCTTAGCTCTGGGGTTGGTGTTGTCGGTTTAGATGCTATAAGACGAACCGTAGCTACTGAGGCGCAAAATACCAATCCGACGTTAAGTAAAACGACGGTTTCTGAAGATACTGTAGAGCCGGCTATTATTGATGATAAGGGGGAGTTATCTTGGGTCTTATCTCAGATGGGGGGCGGTGAGAAAAAGGCCTCAGTTACTCCAATTGGTGATGCTGGGCTTGATACGACTAAAGCGGCGGCATCTGTCGTCGCTGGTGCTATTGCTTCGAGTGTGATGAATAAAGAAAATCGTACAGGATCATCACCTAGCCCTCTAGTTAGTGAGGGTGGTATTGCGGCAGCATCAGATGAGACTAGTTTGGACTCTTCGGATTCTCTTTTAGATATGGATGGTTTGTTGGTCAATGAGCCCGTTGAGTTACGCAAAAAAGAACAGGAAACTATGCTTGGTCGAATGTCTGCGCAGATAGATGGTAAGCAGAATGATGATGCTTCACCAGGAGGCTTAAATAGTTCGCTTCATAATAATTCGAGCCGTGCTGGAGTTGGCGCTGTAGCTCTTAATGCTTCTATGTCTAATCCACAAGCCAATAACTTGGCGATGAGTTTGCCACCAAGTCATCCTGGTTGGGCAAATGAGATGAGTCAGAAGGTTGCCTGGATTGCACGTGATGGTGGTCACACCGCACACATTCGCTTAGACCCACCAGAGTTAGGTAGTTTGACGGTTAAAGTGTCAGTCGACAGTGATTCTAATACGCAAATAAGTTTTGTTGCTGCGACACCACATGCACGGGACTTATTGGAAGGGCAGATGGGGCGCTTGAGGGAAATGTTGGCTCAGCAAGGAATGGACTTGAGTCGAGCAGATGTTGATGTTTCACAACAAGATACATCTGGCGCGCAAGATAGGGCTAATAACCGAAATAATGGCTCATCTCAAAGTGGTGTTGCTAGCAGTGATGAAGTCGATGAAGAACTGATTGCGAAAAACTTATCATATGTTTCTGCGTCCGGTGTTGACTACTATGCTTAAACTTATGAGAAATTGATGGTGCTATGTTTGATTCTTTGTAGAATAGAGGATTGTTAGTGCACAAGAGCGTGGTAAGCGTTCTTTATAAAGAAATTGATACACCTAAGGTTTGTGAATATGGCTGAAGAAGATGGTTTGGATATTGGTGCAGAAGAGGGAAAGTCTGGTGGTAAGAAAAAGCTTATTATCATTATTCTTCTAGTTTTGGTTCTGGTTGGAGGTGGTGCAGCGGCTTACTTCTTGTTTTTTAGTGGCTCTTCTGATGGTAGTGGTGATTCAGCGGAATCTGCCGAGGCTGCCTTGGCTAATGAACCTTCTACGTATTTGGCATTAGATCCAGCTTTTACTGTCGATTTTATGGTGGATGGTAAACAGCGCTATGTGCAGCTTAATATGTCAGTGAAGTCAAAAAAAATAGAGCAAATTAATGCGGTTACGCTTCATATGCCTTTAATTCGTAATAGCTTGGTTTTGCTGTTTTCCAGCCAATCGTTTGTTGATTTACAGACAGCAGATGGTAAAGAGGCGTTAAAAAAAGCGTCGCTTGACGCAATCAATGGCATTCTTGAGCAGGAAACTGGTCAAGGAGGTATTGATGCTGTGTTATTCACTAACTTTGTGATGCAATAGAATTATGTCAGCTCAAGATCTGTTATCTCAGGATGAAATTGATGCCCTCTTACATGGTGCAGATGAAAAGCCTGTAGAAGAGGATAACCGGGATGCTAATGGCGTTGCATCCTATGACATTACGAGTCAAGAACGTATTGTGCGTGGGCGTATGCCTACGCTGGAAATGATAAACGAACGTTTTGCGCGTTACACACGTATTAGTTTGTTTAACATGTTACGTCGTACAGCAGATGTTTCATCTGGTGGTCTACAGGTAATGAAGTTTGGTGAATATGTTCATACACTTTATGTGCCTACCAGTTTGAACTTGGTGAAATTCCGCCCGCTAAGAAGCACTGCGTTGTTTATACTTGATGCCAAATTGGTGTTTAAACTAGTAGATAACTTTTTTGGCGGCGATGGGCGACATGCTAAGATTGAGGGGCGAGAATTTACCCCAACTGAAATTCGTATTGTGCAATTGATGCTTGAACAAGTTTTCAAGGACTTAACAGAAGCTTGGGCGCCGGTATTAAAATTAGAGCTGGAATATATTAGTTCTGAAGTTAACCCTGCAATGGCAAATATTGTGAGTCCTAGCGAAGTTGTTGTTGTTTCTACTTTTCATATCGAGCTGGATGGCGGTGGAGGTGAGCTGCATATTACTCTGCCTTACTCCATGATTGAGCCTGTACGTGAATTGCTTGATGCTGGCGTTCAAAGTGATGTGGATGAAAAAGATGATCGCTGGGGGAAATCCCTAGAACAAGATGTGAAAGATATTGACGTTAGGTTATCTGTCAGCGTTGCGAATCGTAAAATCTCACTAGGTGAGGTATTAAAGTTCAAAGCTGGGGATATTATTCCGATAGAGATGCCAGAGTTTGTAACAGTTCGGGCTAATGGTGTGCCAACCTTTAAAGGCAAATTGGGCGTCAGTAATGAACGCTATTCAGTGCAAATGCAAGAAAGTTTCAAAGCGAAGGTGACGAAATAATATGGCAGAAGAACAAAATCCAGATGCAGCAGGTATGGACGAAGATTTGGCTGACGAATGGGCGGCTGCAATGTCTGAAGCGGGCGGGACAGAAGATAGTGAAGGGATTGAAGATGAATGGGCTGCTGCAATGTCTGAGCAGAAAGTGGAGCCTGTTAAGCTAGAAACTCTGACCAATCCTTCTGTGCCTAGTGGTGGCGTGGGTTCTGATCTCGATTTGATAATGGATATTCCGGTAGTTCTTTCTATGGAATTGGGGAACACGGAAATTGCAATCCGAAACTTAATGCAGTTAACGCAAGGGTCTGTAGTTGAACTTGACCGTTTTGCTGGAGAGCCTTTAGACGTGCTTGTGAACGGCACATTGATCGCTCATGGTGAAGTGGTTGTAGTTAATGATAAGTATGGCATTCGTTTAACGGATGTTGTGAGTCCTAGTGAGCGTATTAGACGACTGAAGTAGTTTAAATTGATTTTTTCTTTATTTAATCGTTATGTCTTCACGGCCATGCTTTGCATGGCCGTTCCCTATTTGCATGCTGTAGGTGTGCAAGAAATGTCTGCTACTTCCTCTATTTGGAAGGTGGTTATTTCTTTAATCTTTGTTATTGCTTTTATACCTGCTTGTCTTTGGTTAATGAAGCGCTTTCAGTTTGCTCAAATGAAGTTGGGGCAGTCAGATATTAAAATTGTGAATGTCCAGTCTCTAGGGGCAAAAGAGAAGCTGATGCTTGTTGAAGTGGAAGGGGAGCGTTTACTAATCGGTGTCACTGCGCATTCTATTAGTCACCTGCGAAGTTTTCCGTCTAAAGCTTCGTCGTTTGCTTCTATGATGAAGGACGTTGATAGGGAAAACGCTACTGATAATAAGAGCAATGGGGATACCTTGTGATTCGTTTTGTTTCGCTTTTGTTGTTAGTGTTTCCTGCTTTCTCATGGGCTGAAGTAGGGTTGCCTGCGGTAAAAGTCGTAACGAATGCCGATGGCAGTCAAGACTATACGGTTTCATTGCAAATTCTTTTCATCATGACTGCTCTGACGCTATTGCCAGCAGCCTTGATGATGATGACGGCTTTTACTCGGATTATTGTGGTATTGGCTATTTTGCGCCAAGCCATCGGTTTACAGCAAACGCCTTCTAACCAAATTATGATTGGAATGGCGTTGTTTTTAACCTTGTTCATCATGACACCGACGCTGGATAGAGTGAATGAAGTGGCTTTGCAGCCATATTTAAAAGAGGAGATGACATCTATTCAGGCTGTCGAGGCTGCATCTGTTCCTGTAAGGGACTTTATGTTGGCTCAGACTCGAGAAGATGATATCGCTCTTTTTGTTAAATTGGCCGGTAAGGAAGGCACTATTCAATCAATGGAGACTCTACCATTTACTATTTTAATGCCGGCGTTTGTCACCAGTGAGCTTAAAACTGCCTTTCAGATCGGTTTTATGATTTTCATTCCATTTTTGATTGTCGATATGGTGGTGGCCAGTGTTTTGATGGCAATGGGTATGATGATGTTGTCACCAATCATTATCTCGTTACCTTTTAAAATCATGCTTTTTGTCATGGTTGATGGTTGGTCTATGATTATGGGTACTTTGGCGGCGAGTTTCGGGATTTAACTATGAATCCTCAAGTAGTGTTAGATTTATACGGACAAGGCTTTTATTTAATTGTTTTGATCGTTGGCGTTGTGATGGTGCCCAGTCTGATCGTTGGTTTGATTGTGAGTGTGTTTCAAGCCGCCACACAAATTAACGAGCAAACCTTGTCTTTCTTGCCAAGGTTGATTGTTACTATTTTGGTTATCATGCAATTGGGGCCGTGGATCTTGATGAAGTTAATGGATTTCACGACTAATTTATTCATTAATATTCCTATGATAATAGGCTGATGTTAGAGCTTCATCCAGATCAGCTGCTGAGCTTGACGATCAGTTTTCTTTTGCCTTTTTTTCGCATCGGTGCTTTTTTTATGGCGCTGCCTTTATTTGGTAGTCGTCTAGTTAGTCCGCGAGTACGTATTGCGTTTTCCTTTCTTGTTGCCATTATTATTACGCCTGTTATTGATGTCCCTAATTATGATCCTATTTCTCCTGCTTATATTGTGTTGATTGCAGAGCAATTGGTGATTGGTTTTGTGCTGGGTTTTGTTGTCACTATCTTGTTTCAGCTATTTTCATTGGCGGGGCAGTTAGCGGCGATGAAGGCTGGTTTGGGTTTTGCTATGTCTAATGACCCAGCTAATGGTATTTCGGTTGCGACGCTTGGTCAGTATTACTTATCGATGGTGGCGTTGGCCTTCCTTGGAACGAATGGTCATTTGGTTATGATAGAGTATTTAGCCGAAAGTTTTAATTATTGGCCGATTGGTAGTGGTTTTGATAGTCAGCGTTATTGGCAGCTAGTGTTACTTGGTGGGTGGATGTTTGAAAAGGCATTGCTCATTGTATTGCCTTTAGCAGTTGCTGTATTGGTAATTAACTTGTCTTTTGGTGTGGTTGCTAAGGCATCGCCACAATTGAACGTTTTTGCGCTGGGTTTTCCAATCATAATGCTATTTTCTTTGTTCTTTTTCTGGATTATGTTGGATGATTTCTTAAACATCTATTTATTGTTTTTCGGAGAAATGATTGATTGGATGAAGAATACGTGGGGGATTCGTTTAAATGGCTGAGAATGAAGATGGTAGCGAAAAGACGGAGAGTGCCAGTAGTAAGAAGCTTCAGGATGCTCGAAATAAAGGTAATCTCCCTCGTTCTAAAGATTTAAGTTCTGCTCTTTTGTTGATAGTGGCTGCGGCAACTATTTATGGAACGGGCACTCTATTAGTCCGAGATCTCGCTGTGTTATTCGATTTTAATTTCTTGGTTGAGCGAGCGGATGTTTTTGATTTAAGTCGTATGGTGTTTCATCTATACGAGTCTGTTGTGGCTATGATGGACTCTATGGTTTTATTGATGGCGGTTTTGGCTGTTGCCGGTATCGTCGGTAGTATTGCTTTGGGAGGGCTGAACTTTTCATGGGAGCCTCTGACGCCAAAGCTTAGCAAAATGAGCCCAATAGCAGGTTTGAAGCGAATGTTCTCGGTGCAGTCTTTGGTGGAGCTTTTTAAGTCTATTGCCAAAGTGACATTGGTTGGAATTGTTTCTGTGCTGGTGGTGAATTACTTTTTACCTGAAACGCTTGGGTTAACCTTTCAGTCGATAGAGCTGGCTATTGCTCACGGTATTGATATTGTTATTTGGTCCTTCGTCTTTGTTACGCTTGCTTTAGCGCTTATTGCTGCGATTGATGTACCTTTTCAGGTTTGGTCTCATAAAGAAAAACTCAAAATGACTAAGCAAGAAGTGAAAGATGAATACAAACAGCAAGAGGGTGATCCTTTAGTGCGAGGTAGAATTCGTCAGATGCAGCGTCAAGCGGCAATGAATCGAATGATGTCTGATGTGCCTAGCGCCGATGTTATTATTACTAACCCTACGCATTTCTCTGTGGCGTTGAAATATGATCAAGCTGGTGGTGCTGCACCAGTGCTGCTTGCTAAAGGCGGTGATTTTATTGCGTTGAAAATTCGTGAAGTCGGCAATCACTATGATATCCCTGTGATACAATCGCCCGCATTAGCAAGGGCGATTTATCATCATACTGAGATTGGTGATGAGATACCTCAAGGTTTATTTAAAGTGGTTGCTCAATTATTGGCTTATGTATATCAGCTGCGTAATGCTCGTATGGGAGCACCGCGACCAGAAACGATGCCAAACTTAGATGTGCCTGATGAATTTCAGTGGGACGGTAGTTAATCATGTTTTGTAGTTTTTCTTCCAATAAGGATGTCGTGTGAATTTTGACCGCGGGCGGCTTACTGGACAGGTTCAGAGTATTTTTAGTGGGAATCTAGGCATTCCTATCTTGTTATTGTCGCTATTGGCGATGATGATCTTGCCCATCCCCGCTTTTTTATTAGACGTTCTTTTTACCTTTAATATAGCCTTAGCCATTGTTGTTTTATTGGTTGCTATTTATTCAATGCGGCCTTTAGATTTTGCTGTGTTTCCCACCGTTTTGTTGGTGTCAACATTAATGAGGCTGGCGCTGAACGTGGCGTCTACTCGTGTGGTTTTATTGAATGGTCACGAAGGTGGTGATGCGGCAGGTAAGGTGATTCAGGCTTTCGGCGAAGTGGTTATCGGTGGTAACTACGTTGTTGGTTTTGTTGTGTTTGCTATTTTGATGATCATAAACTTTGCCGTAGTGACAAAGGGTGCTGGTCGTATCTCGGAAGTAAGTGCGCGTTTTACCTTGGATGCGATGCCGGGTAAGCAGATGGCTATTGATGCTGATTTAAATGCGGGCATGATCGATGCTGATCAGGCTAAGCAGCGTCGTACAGAAATTGCATCCGAAGCTGAGTTCTATGGTTCTATGGATGGTGCCTCAAAATTCGTAAAAGGGGATGCCGTCGCAGGTTTGCTTATTCTTGGTATCAATATAATTGGTGGTTTATCCATTGGTATGGCGCAGCATGATCTTTCGTTCTCGGAAGCAATTGAGCGTTATTCATTACTGACTATTGGTGACGGTTTGGTTGCTCAGCTCCCTTCTTTGATGCTGTCTACTGCTGCGGCAATCATGGTTACCCGTGTTAATGAGTCGGGTGACATGGGTGGGCAGATAGTTCGTCAGATGTTTGGCTCATCAAAGGCTTTATATGTTGCTGCTGGTGTGATGACTATTATGGGGATTGTCCCAGGCATGCCGCATTTTTCTTTCTTATCCTTGGCAGCTTGTTTGGGGGGTCTTGCTTATTTCCTTGAATACCGTAAGAAGCAAAAGCCTAAACAAGGTCCTAAAAACGCAGGTAAAGCATCTGCAGATAGCCCTGCGCCAGCAGAGGTAAAAGATCTGAGTTGGGATGACGTTGCTCCAGTTGATATGCTTGGCTTAGAAGTAGGTTATCGTTTGATACCTTTGGTCGATAAGACACAGGGTGGCGAGTTGTTAGCAAGAATCAAAGGCGTGCGCCGAAAGCTATCGCAGGATTTGGGCTTTTTGGTGCCAAGTGTGCACATTCGAGATAACTTGGATTTAATGCCTAATGCCTATCGAGTAACCCTTATGGGAGTGAGTTTGGCTGAGGCGGAAGTTCATCCAGATAAAGATTTAGCAATTGACCCTGGTCAGGTGTTTGGCTCGATTGATGGTATTGCGGGTAAAGACCCATCGTTTGGTTTGGATGCTGTCTGGATTGATCCTAAGAAAAGGGATCAAGCGCAAACTTATGGTTATACTGTTGTCGATGTAAGTACGGTGGTTGCAACTCATATTAACCAGATTATGCATAAACATGCCTATGAATTAATTGGTCACGATGAGGTTCAGCAGTTGCTGAGTTTGTTGAAGCAATATAATCCTAAATTGGCTGAAGAGTTGGTGCCAAATACGATACCGTTGAGTGTTCTTCTAAAAGTATTACAAAACTTATTAATAGAAGGTGTTCCGTTAAGAGATATGCGAACTATTGCTGAGTCTATTATGGGGGTGCAACCGAAAACTCAAGATCCTATGATATTAACGGCGGCGGTGCGGACGTCTTTATCTCGTTTGATTATTCAGACATTGGCGGATGGAGTGGAAGAGATTCCTGTTTTAACGCTAGAGCCTCAGTTGGAAAAAATGCTTATGCAGACGGTTCAGCAAAGTCAGCAGTCAGGTATTAAAAATGAAGAGGCACTGATTTTAGAGCCTCAAATGGCCGAACAATTACAGGCTTCGTTGCGGCAGTCGGCGGAGCAGCAAGAAGCAATGGGAAATACTCCTATCTTAATTGTGTCTGCGCCTATACGCCCTATGTTGGCGCGTTTTATGCGTTATGGTATGGTGAATATGTCAGTGCTTTCATATCAAGAAGTGCCAGATCATAAGCGTATTACTGTGGTGGGTGTTATAGGTCAATAAAATCTACCTATTGACGTGATGGATTGTGTCTATATTTATTGTAATCTTTCGGGTAAGCTATGGATTTGTAAGAAAAATAAACTGGAAGGATTAAGTTATTCATGCAAATTAGGCGGTTTCGAGCACCTGACATGCGGCAAGCGATACGGAAGGTTCGTGATGCTGTAGGCCCTGACGCGGTCATTTTGTCAAATCAGCGTCTGCCTACTGGTGAGATAGAAATAGTTGCTGCTCTAGATTATGATGGATCCTTGCCTTCTAGTATGACTTCTAAACGGTCATCTGCGCCTCGTAATGAACAATATACTGACCCAAGTGCTGACTATTTAGAGCGCATAGAAAGAGCGAAGCAGCAGACGCCACCTCAAACTTCCTCACCTTCATATTCTGAAAAGCGTCCTACAGAACAGTTTGAAATGCCACCTTTGTCAAACGATAAAGAAGATCCTGCCGTTGAGGAAGCTTTGTCTATTCGCAATAGTGAGAGCGCTAAGCAATTACGAGACATGGAGCTTGAGTTGAAAAATGTTCGAGCCATGCTCGAACAGCGCCAACAAAATGAAAACCGATCTGAAGCAAAAGAAAATGCAGTTGAGTTACGTGCCCGCGAAAAGTTAAAAGGTCTAGGGTTATCTGAATTTGTTGTTTCTAGATTGATTGACGATATTGATCTAAAAGGCCGCGAAGATGACTGGAATCGGTTGTTGGCCCATTTGGCAGATTATATTCCTATTCGCTCTAGCTCTTCAGAACTTAGAGGTTGTATTGCTTTTATGGGACCTACCGGAGTAGGCAAAACAACAACGATTGGTAAAATTGCTGCTCAGCATGTTTTAAAGCATGGCTCTGAGGGTGTTGTTTTGATTACGACTGATACCTATCGTATTGCAGCGCATGAGCAGTTACGAACTTTTGGTCGTATTCTAAATGTGCCAGTTGAAGTGGTTAATGAATATTCAGATCTAAATGAAGTATTAGCAAAATATGCTAATTATTCTTTAGTGCTTGTTGATACTGCAGGTATGAATCCAAGAGATTCAAATCTTGAGCGACAGCTTTTAATGATGAAGCGTGCGCGAGCAAGCCTTAAAAAATTATTAGTATTACCTTGTACAAGCCAAAGGCAAGTATTAAAAACAGTTGTTGATGTTTATTCTCAGGTTCAATTAGATGGCTGCGTTTTAAGTAAACTTGATGAATCTGCTTCACTTGGTGAGGCTATTAGTGTAGTTATTGAGGAAGGCCTTCCTGTTGTATATATAGCAGATGGACAAAGAATTCCAGATGATATCGAGCCAGCTAGGGCGCATAACTTGATTAGTAGGGCTGTATATACTGCAGAGCATTACAGTCAGCTTTATGGGTCACTAAAGTATGGTAGTTAGTAAAAATTTGTTATTACTGAAAGCGTTGCGCCAAACTATGTAGTACAGTTAGTTAGCGCAACTAACTTAAATGGTAAAGGTTGCTTAGACTATTTTATGCAGACCAAAAATGGATATAACACATACTCTAAAAAAGCGACGCTTTCAATTGATGCGATTGTTGAGCAATATGGGTATTTGGTAAAGAAAATTGCTTATCATCTATTAGCGCGTTTGCCTGATAGCGTGGATGTCGATGATTTAATTCAAGCTGGCATGATGGGGTTGATTGAGGCGTATAAACGTTTTGAGTCGACTAAAGGTGCTAGCTTTGAAACCTATGCAGGCATCCGAATTCGCGGCTCTATTATGGATGAAGTGCGAAAAACAGATTGGGCACCTCGCTCTGTTCGGCGTAATGGTAGAGCGGTTGCTAATGCGATTAAAGAATTAGAGGCTAAGTTAGGTCGAGAGGTGTCTGATATGGAAGTGGCATCTCATATGAATATAAGTATGGATGAATATCATGAAATGATTCATTCATCTATGTCGACCCAGTTGTTTAGCTATGAAGAAATGCTAGACTCTGATACAAATAATTTAGACAGTATTGAATCTGAGGTAGAAAATGCTCCTTATTCGTTAGTAGAAGAGGGTGGATTTCAAAATCAATTAGCAAAAGAAATTGATGATTTACCGGAAAGAGAAAAGTTGGTTTTGTCTCTTTATTATAATGAAGAACTCAACTTGAAAGAAATTGGCGCTGTATTAGGTGTCAGTGAATCAAGAGTCAGTCAAATACATAGCCAAGCGGCTATGCGATTACGAGCTCGATTAAGCGATTGGCGAGATTAATTATGAGTTGTGGAATATTACCTTTGGGGTGTGGAGGTTGCATTGGATAAAAACATGAAGATCCTGATTGTTGATGATTTCTCGACAATGAGACGAATCATTAAAAACTTATTACGGGATTTAGGGTTTACCAATACAGTTGAGGCAGATGATGGAACAACTGCGTTGCCTATACTTCAAGCTGGAACAATTGATTTTCTTGTTACTGATTGGAATATGCCTGGCATGACTGGTATTGAGTTGCTCCGTGCAGTTCGTGCTGATGAGAAATTGAAAAGCATTCCAGTTCTTATGGTAACGGCAGAAGCAAAGCGTGACCAAATTATTGCTGCAGCTCAGGCTGGAGTTAATGGTTACGTAGTAAAGCCTTTTACTGCGGTAGCTCTCAAAGAGAAAATTGAGAAAATATTCGAACGAATAGACGCTGCTAAATAGGGAACTTAGATGTCGAATGTATTGGGATCTGGACTAGTGGAATTTGAAAACCTAGTTAAAGATGGTGCTGTGGAGCTTTTGAATCACATTGAAGTCGGTGATTTCAGTGGTGCTATTAAAATCATCCAAGAGTTAAGCGAAGCTCGTCATAAAAGCTTTTATAACGAAGTGGGGTTTTTAACTCGAAGTCTGCATGATGCTATTCGTGATTTTCAAATTGATTCTATTGACTTAGTTGTTGGCGAAGGTGGGAAAGATTCTGCTACAAAAATCACTGATGCCTCTGATCGATTGAACTATGTTATTGAAACGACTAGTGCGGCTGCCAATAAAACGATGGACATGGTGGACAGTAGTGTTCCTGTGGCTAGTGAATTACAGAGTCAAGCAAGGGAATTGCGAAAAGACTGGAGTCGTTTAATTCAGCGAGACTTAACACCTCAAGAATTTAGAGACTTGTATAAGCGTATTGATATCTTCTTATCTTACGCTGATGACAGTGCCACTACCTTGCATTCAAACCTCAACACAATTCTTCTAGAGCAAGGTTATCAAGACCTAACTGGTCAGGTGATCGCTAGAGTGAATGATTTAATTCGAGACGTAGAAGAAAAACTTGTACATCTCGTTGCTGTTGCTGGACGCGTTGATAGTATCTCGGGGATTGAACACCAAGAGAAAGAGTCTGAACACGATGACACTCGTGGACATGGCCCAGCTATTAATAAACAAAACAACCCTGAAGTACTGAATAGTCAAGACGAAGTAGACGACTTGCTATCAAGTCTTGGTTTCTAGAAGGAGCTGAGGATGAGTTTCGAGGTCGATGAAGAAATTCTACAAGATTTTTTGGTAGAAGCTGGTGAGATCCTAGAGCAGCTTTCCGAACAACTAGTAGATTTAGAGCAAAATCCAGATGATAAACAGCTGTTGAATGCCATTTTTCGTGGTTTTCACACTGTAAAAGGTGGTGCTGGATTTTTACAATTAACTGCTTTAGTTGATTGTTGTCATTATGCTGAGAACGTTTTTGATATTTTAAGGAACGGTCAGCGTAAAATAGATTCTGATTTAATGGATATTGTTTTACAGGCTCTTGATGCTGTAAATGAAATGTTCGATACAGTACGTGCTGGCGGTGAGCCTGAACGTGCTTCGCCAGAGCTGATCGCAGCACTCGCTGCATATGCAAAGCCGCCAACTGCGGAAGAACTTGCTGGCGCGGATGATGAAGAGTTAGATGAAGTTGAAGATGTGGCTGAAGAGCAAGATGATACTGATGTCGAAGAAACTGAAGAAGTCGTTTCTACAGCAGATGAATCAGTCGATATTTCTGACGATGAATTTGAATCTTTACTAGATGCCTTGGGTGATACTTCATCTGACGATGATATCGAGAAAAGTAGTGTATCAGCTGCTCCAAGAACGGACGACGAAATTACAGAAGATGAATTTGATGCTTTGTTGAATCAACTTCATGGAAGTGGTGCGCCTGGTATCTCCGATGACGCTTCAGCTGCTGATAGCTCGAGTGCCAAAGACACTCCTTCTGATGAAATTACAGAAGATGAGTTTGAAGAATTGCTTGATAAGCTTCATGGCGAAAGACCATCTGCAAGTAACAAAGAAGACAAGGTAGAGTCTAATAAGTCTGAAGCAACTGGCGGTGCTGAGTCTGACTTGATCACGGAAGATGAGTTTGAGTCACTTTTGGATAGCCTACAGGGTAAGGGGAACGCAGAAAAAGCAGAGGCTGCTACTGCAAAGCCTGAACCTAAACCGGCATCGGCTAAGCCAAAACCAGCATCTAAACCTGTTCCGAAGCCAGCACCTAAGACTGCGGAGCCTGAAGCTGATAGTGTTAAAGAGAAAACGGCTAACGCACCTGTTACTCAAGAGGCAACGGTTCGTGTCGATACAAAACGTCTTGATGACATAATGAATATGGTGGGTGAGCTAGTATTAGTTCGAAACCGCCTGGTTCGATTGGGTCTTCAGAGTGAAGATGAGTCCATGGGGAAAGCAGTTGCTAACTTAGATGTGGTAACTGGGGATCTGCAAAATGCGGTAATGAAAACGCGTATGCAGCCAATCAAAAAAGTATTTGGGCGTTTTCCTCGAGTTGTTCGAGATCTTGCTCGTAATATGAAGAAAGAGGTTAACCTTGTTCTTCGTGGCGAAGAGACCGATCTAGATAAAAACTTAGTTGAAGCATTGGCTGATCCTTTAGTTCACTTGGTGCGTAATTCTGTAGATCATGGTGTAGAAGCGCCTGATGTTCGGGAAGCAAGCGGTAAGCCTCGAGTGGGGACGGTAATTCTATCTGCTGAACAGGAAGGTGATCATATTTTGCTATCCATCGAAGACGATGGAGCTGGTATGGATCCTAATTTGCTTAGAAGGAAAGCTGTTGAAAAAGGGGTAATGGATGCCGATGCAGCAGATCGATTATCTGATGAGGAAGCGTTTAATTTAATATTTGCTCCAGGTTTTTCTACTAAAGTAGAAATTACAGATGTATCCGGTCGTGGTGTAGGGATGGACGTTGTTAAAACGAAAATCTCGCAGCTAAATGGGACATTGCAGATTAAGTCAGTTCTTGGGCAGGGATCTCGCTTTATTATAAAAGTGCCATTGACGTTGGCAATTATGCCAACTCTAATGGTGACTTTATCTGATCAAGCATTTGCTTTCCCGTTGGTAAGTGTGAATGAGATTTTTCATCTGAACTTGAAAAAAACCAACGTAGTAGATGGTCAGCAAGTTGTTGTTATTAGAGGGAAAACTCTTCCGATTTTCCATCTTAAGAGCTGGTTGATTAAAGGTAATAGCAAAGATAATTTGCCAACTGAGGCTCATGTTGTTGTTGTTCAAGTGGGCATGAGTGAAGTCGGTTTTGTTGTTGATCAATTGGTTGGTCAAGAAGAAGTGGTTATAAAACCATTAGGTAAAATGTTGCAAGGTACCGCTGGAATGGCAGGCGCAACAATTACAGGCGATGGTCGTATTGCATTGATTCTGGATGTTCCTAGTATGCTTAAGTGTTACGCATCTAGGTAATACGTTTTTCATTTAGGGGATGTGATATGCCTGTTAAGGTGCTGGTTGTTGATGATTCTGGTTTCTTTAGACGTCGTCTTGTTGAAATTTTTGAAGCTGATCCTAGATTAACCGTAGTTGGTACTGCAAATAATGGAAGAGAGGCAATAGATAAGGTTCAATCCTTATCTCCTGATGTTGTTACTATGGATTATGAGATGCCTGTATTGGATGGTATCGCAGCTGTAGTCAATATTATGAAGCTTAAGCCAACACCAGTGCTTATGTTTTCCTCATTAACTCATGAGGGAGCAAAGGTTACTCTAGATGCTTTAGAGGCTGGTGCGGTTGATTTCATGCCGAAGAACTTTGAGGACATCTCTCGTGATTCGGCTGTAGTGAAGCGCGCATTGGTTGATCGGGTACTGGCTGTTGCAAGAACTCGATTTGCAGGCGATAGAAGACCTGTTGCTGCGCTTGCTCCTCGTGAGGCACCTAAGCCTATCGTAACTGATCGTGGTGTTATTATTCCACGTGTTAGAAAGCGTGTAAGCCTTGTTGCTATAGGTACGTCTACGGGTGGACCTATGGCTTTGCAAGCGGTATTAAGCAAATTGCCTAAAGGCTTTGCGGCGCCTCTTGTGTTGGTTCAGCATATGCCTGCTGCATTTACTGGTGCTTTTGCTGAGCGGTTAAACAATATCTGCCAAATTACAGTTAAAGAAGCCAAAGATGGTGATCGTTTAGAAGCCGGTGTTGCGCTATTGGCACCAGGTGGAAAGCAAATGATGATTGACCCTCGAAATGGCGGCTGTGTTCGTATTCTTGATGGGGATGAACGTCTAAACTACAAACCTTCTGTAGATGTTACTTTTGGCTCCGCGTCAAAATGTTATCCGGGAAAAGTATTATCTGTTGTCATGACTGGTATGGGGGTTGATGGTCGCGAAGGTGCTCGTATGCTAAAGAACTCAGGTTCGAGAGTCTGGATTCAAAGTGAAGAGTCTTGTGTGATCTATGGTATGCCAATGGCAGTAGAAAAAGCTAATTTAGCGGATGATATTATTGACTTAGAGCATATTGGTGAGCGTATTGCACGTGAGGTCGGCTAGTGGATTTTGTTACCTTAGCAGGACTATTAATTGCTTTTAGTTCAGTATTTTTAGCTAACTGGTTAGGAGGAGGAGAGATAATCCTTCTTCTTAACCTGCCCTCCGCTATTATTGTTATTGTTGGTAGCATTGGTGCTACGCTTATTCAAAGTAGTATTCAAGAAGCAGCACGTGCTCTTGTTTTGATTAAGTGGAGTCTTTTTCCTCCTGTTTATGATTTCAACTCTGCTCGAGCCTTGATAAATAATCTTGCACATAAAGCTAGAAGGCTTTCGTTGCTTGCATTAGAGTCCGACGTTGAAGCATTGAATAACCGTTTTTCGAACCGAGCCTTGCAAATGGCTATTGATGGTACGGATCCAGATTTGTTAGCTGATCGACTTCATGATGATGCCGTTCGTATTTATGATAAACGAATGAAGAGCGTGTCATTTATTGAGTCAATAGGAGGGTATGCGCCTACTTTAGGGATCATGGGTTCAGTGCTTGGGTTGATTCAAGCCATGGCAAATTTAGACAGTCCAGAAGCATTAGGGCATGGTATCGCTGTTGCGTTTGTTTCTACTCTATACGGTCAGGGTTTTGCTAACTTGGTTATATTTCCTATTGCTAAAAAACTCACAGGTTATGTTGATAAAGAGCTCCTCTATCATCAAATGCTTATTGATGGTATTTGTGGTATCGCGACAGGAAAGCATCCATATCGATTAGAGTTAGAGCTGAATACTTATGAGTGATACTCCTCCTCGGGCATCGAAGCGTCGTCGAGTGGTGACTAAGTCGTCACCATCTGGTGCACAAGGCCGAGATCGTTGGATTCTTTCTTATGCAGATTTCATCACTCTATTATTTGCTTTTTTTGTGGCCCTATATTCCCTTTCATTAAAGAATTCAGGTGATGAACAACGCCTGAAAGAAACACTTCATGGGGTTTTTGATGCTGTTCAAAAATCGATTAAGCCTATTAATATTGGCGAACCGATTGTTGGGGAGCCAAAAGATATTGAAGTGGTCGAGACAAAACCTATTCCTGCAGCCCCTCCAACTATAGAGGAGAGTAATTCTTCTGCTGTTTACGCATTATTAAGCCAAGTCGTAGAAAACCAATTTTCAGGACTGCATGCATCAGGCCAAATATCTGTAACTGAATCTGCGGATTGGGTGAGTTTGGAGCTAAAGTCTGGCTTATTGTTTGGTCAAGGAGAATACGACTTAACCAATGAAGCTGTCGCCTTATTAATTCTAGTTGCTAATGTTCTAAAGGCACATCCTTCAGTGATATTGGTTGAGGGTAATACGGATGACTTGCCAGTTAATTCAAGACGTTTAATTTCGAATTGGCACTTATCTAGTTTGCGCTCTTCCTCTGTTGTGGATGAGTTGGTTTATAGAGGGGTAGACCCAAAAATGATCGCACCAATTGGTTTTTCCAGCGAACATCCTAAAGTAAGAAACACCAATGATTATGCTCGTCAGCAAAATCGCCGTGTAATCTTGCGAATTAGTAAGCGCGAGGCTGATAATCTCTATGATTACTTGTTTCAATAGCGTGTTACTGTATATGATTGCAAGGAATTCGTAAGCAAAATAACAGCATAGGGTATCAGGGGAGTCAGAGTGCACATTTGGGCAGTGGCGAATCAGAAAGGCGGCGTTGGTAAAACGACCACAGTAGTTTCTTTGGCAGGGTTGTTGGCTGACGCTGGTCATCGGGTATTAATGATTGATCTTGACCCACATGGTTCACTGACCAGTTATTTTCGCTTTGATCCTGATTCTATAGAAAAGAGTGCTTACAACCTTTTTCAAGTGACTGGAAAAATTCCTGACGATTTGCCTGCGTCGTTGATATTAGAAACAGGTCACCCTAATTTATCTTTAATGCCTGCGTCTACAGCGTTGGCAACATTAGAGCGTCATGCCCAAGCTCAAGGTGGTATGGGGTTGGTTATTTCTAAAACACTGGCAATTTTATGGGATGACTACGATTATGTGTTGATCGATAGCCCTCCAGTACTTGGTGTGTTGATGATTAATGCATTGGCGGCTTGTCAGCAACTAGTGATACCTGTACAAACTGAGTTCTTAGCTATAAAAGGTTTGGAAAGAATGGTCCGAACATTGACCATGATAAACAGGGCAAGAAAACGCCCAGTGCCATTTTTGATAGTGCCAACTCTTTTTGATCGCCGTACTCAGGCTTCCAATAAAAGCTTACGTAGCTTAAAAGATACTTATGAAGAGTTGGTATGGCATTCGGTGATTCCAGTGGACACGAAGTTAAGAGACGCCAGTACTGCGGGTATTGCTCCTTCGGCATTGGACCCTAATGCTCGAGGAATTAAAGCTTACGCAAGTCTGATGGATTCTTTGCTGAACCCAGCGGGATAGTAACAGTTTATGAAAGATACAAAGAGTAAAGAGCCGGTTTTAGTAGGACCTCAATTAGCTGTTCAGCGCTATCTTGATGACTTATTACAAGAGGGGACATCTGAGCCGTCTGTAGACGATTTAGATGCACTTGAGGTTACAGTAGGTGAGACTACGTCTGTTGAGCCTGAACCTGTTGATTCTAATTTAGTTGACTCTGAACTGGTTGATTCAGAGACTGGGCTAAGTGAAGAAGAGCTTTCGTCATTAGATGCTTCATTTAAAGATTTTGAGGAAGCGATATCTGCTCAAGTTGATGGCTTGTCATTAGATTCTGAAGGCGTCAGTATTATTCAGCCAGAGCCAGAGCCAGAGCCAGAGCCAGAGCCAGAGCCAGAGCCAGAGCCAGAGCCAGAGCCAGAGCCAGTTAAGAAAATTTCGAGAACGGATCCTTTGCCATGGGCGACAGGTAGATTTGAATGTTTGCTTTTTTATGTCGGTGGTTTGAAACTTGCGGTACCTTTGGTTGAGTTGGGGGGGATTTTTCAAAGTGGAAAGGATAAGCTAACGTCTATATTTGGGCAGCCAGATTGGTTCATGGGCGTTGCGAATGTTGGAGAGTTTAACCTTCGTACTGTTGATACTGCGCGTTGGATAATGCCTAATCATTATGAAGGCGAAATGAAAGACAATTTTAAATTTGTAATACAGCTTGACCGTACTGATTGGGGAGTTGCTTGTGAACGCGTTGCAGAGGCTATTACTTTAGAGCCTTCACAAGTGAAGTGGCGTAGTGATCGAAGTAAGCGACCTTGGTTAGCTGGTACGGTAATTGATCATATGTGTGCCATACTTGATGTGCAGGGGTTTATAGAATTGCTGGATGACCCCCAAAATGGATTTAAAAACACGCAAAAATAATTGTAATGATCATTTTTTGATCTTTGGAGATGAATAATGGCAACGACTAGCATAGCGTTAAAAAATGCAAACCAATCAGAAGATCCGATGTTGCAATGGGTGACGTTTCGCTTAGAGAATGAAATCTACGGTGTAAATGTCATGCAGGTAAAAGAAGTTCTGCGCTATTCTGAGATAGCCCCAGTTCCTGGAGCTCCTAGTTATGTTTTGGGTATTATTCACTTGCGAGGAACGGTTGTAACCGTTATTGATACTTGTCAGCGATTTGGTTTGCCATCAGGCGAACTTACTGACTCTACGCGTATTATGATTCTTGAAGTAGAAGGTCATGTTATTGGTATTCTGGTAGATGCAGTATCCGAAGTTGTCTACCTCCGTCAGTCTGAGATTGAGCCATCGCCAAATGTCGGTAATGATGAGTCATCTAAGTTCATTCAAGGTGTTTGTCACAAAAATGATATTTTATTGATTCTTGTAGATCTTGATAAACTATTATCAGAAGATGAATGGTCTGAAGTAAGTAATTAAGGTAGTTGTATTAAATGGAATCTCAATGGTTATTTAACCTTCTCTTAATACTTCAATTTGTGATTCTGATTGTGGTTGTCGTTTGGGCTTTTCGATTATCTAAACGGCTAGAGCGCATGAAACAGTATCACGCAGAAGTAGAATTGAATCAAAAGAAGCAAGTGCAAGTCCTTGCTTCAGGCTCAATAGGGATGGGGCGACGCTTGGTAGCTATTGAGAAAAAATTGAATCTCGCTGTAGAAAAGCAATCTGAAATTTTATCGAAAGAAGGTGGAGTCTCATACAATCGCGCTATGGAGCTGTTGGAAATGGGCGCAACTATTGATGATTTGGTTTCTAAATGCGGTCTCATACGAGCTGAGGCAGAGCTGATCAGTTTATTAAAGCAAGAGTCACGTAGAAACTCTGATTACCACTGATGATCTTTGATTCTATGCGCAAAAGCGATTACCTCGGCTACTGCTAGATACAATGATTCCGGTATCTCTTCTCCTAACTCCAAAGTGCTGAGCATTTCGACTAGCTCAGGGCTTTGGTGAAGTAGAACGTCGTTTTCCTTGGCTACAGCCAAAATCTTTTCAGCAAGTAAACCACTTCCTTTTGCGACGACTGTTGGCGCTGCGCTAAAGTCATATTTTAAAGCGACTGCTTTTTGCATTAGGTCCTCACATCTATTAAGGATTGGGTTTTAACTATATTGACTTTTTCTTTATCTAGTTTAGCTTGAAAAGCGTCTAATCTTTCTACTTCAATGTCTTTGTCTTTTAACTGTTGTTTCAATGTAGACAGGTTTTTCTGTAATTTTTGCACTGTTTCAGGATCTTCCGCGGCAAAGAGTATTCCAACTTTGTTTGCTTGAATACTGGCTCTCGCATCGAACCTTCCTGTTTCTTCAAAATCAAATTTTAGCTTCACCAACCAGCGCCTATCCTGTTTCTCTTGCTCTGCTGTACTTGCGTCTTTGTTGATCTCTATTTGTACAAAACTTGGTGATTGGCCATGTTTAATTGGCAATTCTATATGTAAAGGGTAGGTTGGAGTGTTGATCTGATTCGGTTCAGAGAAATGTCGTAATTGACTGGTGGTAATGCGTTCGATCGCATTGGCAATTTGTTCTGTTGGAATACCTGCAGGACGTAAAGCCCCTGTGTTTTCTTGAACCTCTCTTAATCGAGTAAGATTTAGTTTTAAATCTGCTGGTATTTGAGTCTTGCTGTCATTAGCCAGTAGGGATTCAGAAAATAGTCCGCTGGTTTGAATAGCCTGTTTCATGGCTTCCGGTGAAGTTGTTAATGCTCCCAAAGCTGGCATATTTTGTATCAGCTGTTTAAGCGCTTGCTGCGTTTGTGGTGGCAAGTTCGCATTCGATGCCTCGTTTAGGTTGTGTAACTGTTTGACGAGTTGAGACATATCCCCAAGGGACAACTGCTTCGGTAGGCTTTGTTTAAGGGCTTCTGTTTGCACAGTAGGTACTGTTGCACTAGTTTTGGCTGGCAACACCTGCATATTGTTATTGGCGTCGACCATGATTCGAACGATATCGCCTTTCTTCAATGGCGTTTGGCTAAGAATAGGAAACTCTGCTTTACCATCAGAAACCGTTGCTAGTTGTGGCGTATTTACTGTCAAGGGTTGATTGGTTGTCTTAGCCTGAATGCTTGCCGCCGCGAGTTGAGGAGATACTGTTTGAGGATTCGTTGTTTGAGCATTAGAGGTTTGAGTGCTGGAAGTTTGAGTGCTGGAAGTTTGAGTGCTGGAACTTTGAACGCTAGAGGTCTGGGGAGCAAGGCTTGTTGGTTGAGTATTTGTTGTAGAAAGTGGAACGTTACCAATATTGTTTGTCGCAGGTGTTACTGAGGTAACCGTCAAGTTTACGACACGAGATGCCATCATAAGATTATCAGCTTGCCTAACTTGAGGTGAATTTTGATTGACGCCCGTTTTGCTGGATTGATTCTCTACAGGAAGAATTAGGGAGGCTTGCTGAGAATTGGTTTTATTTAATTTAGCATTTTGGATATCACTAATGTTGATGGGCGTGCCAGTATTAACAAGAGTAAAGGGCTGTTGTGCACTGGTTGCATGCAACAGTTGGGCTGGTTTGCCTTGAAAATTAAGAGACTCACTGCCCTGAAATTTAATCAGGCTGAGATTTTCGATTAGTTTTATTTCACTGCTTAATTTCGCAATTGTTCCTGTGTTGCCTAATATATTATTGCTACTGCTGTTGGTCGCATTGCTCTGCTTGCCTGATGATGCATTAAGCATAGATTGGATGTCAGAGATCATGTAGTCTGCCTGTTGATTAGATAGCCGATTGATTTGTGCTTTTGGGAACGCTTCTCATATAATGTTTGGCCTGTTCAGTATGGTTAAGCCGTACAGTTAAAATAGTGTAGCCAAACAATGTTAATCTTGACCTTTATATCGGCCGAATTGGATAAACCTTTTGCAATCATCTGCTTCTTTAACAATATCAGACCTTTGGATTGAACGTGGAGAGAGGGACCTATGTAAAGGGTTGTCTTTTAGTGTTCAGCCCGGTGAAGTCGTGCGTATCCTTGGAGAAAATGGGGCTGGTAAGAGTTCTTTGTTGAAAATTATCGCTGGTGTGCTTTCTCCTCTAGAAGGAAAAATATTGTATTCGGGTGAGGATGTCACCTTAGACAGAACTTCTTTACAGCAAGATGCAATTTATCTTGGTCATTCTGTTGGTGTTAAAGGCCTGCTCACTGTTGCTGAAAATCTTCGTTGGTATTGTCCTGATATTTCTATAAGTATTTTGTATTCAGTGTTAACTCAGTTAGACCTTATAGATCTGGTCGATGTGTTGGTGAAAAAATTATCCGCAGGCCAAGCTCGACGAGTCGCTCTGGCGCGGTTATGGCTAACTAAAAAAACACTATGGCTGTTGGATGAACCCTTTGCTTCTTTAGATGTCGGAGGAGTTGCCCTGCTAGAGGAGCGTATTCAACAGCATGTGTTGTTAGGTGGCTTGGTGATATTAACTACCCATCAAGACTTGATGTCTATTACTCCTCATGACGTAGTGTTGTTGTCATGACGTATTCTTCTTTTTTCGTGTCCGAGTTTTTGGTGTTGTGGCGTCGTAAACAAGACGTTTTTAACGCATTGCTGTTTTTCATTATTGTGGTTGCCTTATTTCCGATAGGAATTAATTCTTCACCTGATTTTCTGGCGCCAGCGGCGGCAGGTATTGTCTGGTGTGCTGCTGTATTAGCTATCTTGATGGCTGTAGAAAGTATATTCAAAGAAGATTATCTAGATGGATCCTTGGAGCAGCTGGTTGTTAGTGGATTATCACTGCCTTTATTAATTTTGTTAAAAGTCGCCGCGCAATGGCTGGTCGTTGTATTACCTTTGCTTGTGATAATCCCTTTATTAAGTGAGATGCTATATCTGCCAAGTTCAGGTTTTTGGGTGTTGATCATGACCTTAATTGTAGGTACACCTAGTTTGTTTTTTATTGGTGTAATTGGTGCAGCTTTAACTGTATCGATAAAACAAGGCGCCATGTTGGTGATGTTGCTGATATTGCCGTTTTATTTGCCAGTGATTATTTTTTCAACGTTAGCCGTTAAAGCTACACAATCAGGTTTGCCTTATTCTGGATTATTGGCGATGTTATTGGCGATGTCTTTGTTATCTTTAGTGATATCGCCTTTTATGACGGCGATTGTAGTCAAAGCGAGTGTAAACTGATGAGTTGGGCATGGTTTCATAAGTTAGGTTCACCTAAGTGGTTTTTTTCTTGGTCTAAACCTTGGGCATTGCCTTTGTTTTGTTTCGGCTGTTTGAGCCTTCTTATCGGTCTAGTGTGGGGGCTTGTATTTGCCCCTGCTGATTACCAGCAGGGTAACAGTTTTCGCATTATTTATATTCATGTGCCCGTGGCAATGTTAGCACAATCTTGTTACTTAGCATTGGGCGCGGCAGGTTTTGTGTTTCTTGTCTGGCAGATGAAAATGGCGCCTGTTTTTATTAAGGCGATGGCACCAATTGGTGCGGTTATGTCATTGGTCGCTTTGGTTTCTGGGGCTATTTGGGGCAAACCCACTTGGGGGACTTGGTGGGTTTGGGACGCAAGGCTAACTTCTGTATTAGTGCTATTTTTTCTCTATATGGGCATTATCGCGCTGCAAAATTCTTTAGAAGATCAGGTTCTTGCAAATAAAGCTGCCGCTGTGATTAGTGTTGTGGGGTTGATTAACTTGCCCGTTATTAAGTATTCGGTGGTGTTGCTGGAAACCTTACATCAAGGGCCGACGTTTACGCTCACTAAAAAGCCTGAAATGCCTGCAGAAATGTGGTTGCCCTTGCTCTTTGCGGTGATTGGTTTGTACTGTTTCGTGGCTGGTGTGGTTCTTTGGCGCATGCAGTCGGAGATATTAATGAGCGAACATAGATCAAGCTGGGTGAAGCAAGAGGTAACGAAACATGGCTTTTAATAGTTTGACAGAGTTTTTGATGATGGGAACACACGGCGTTTATGTTTGGTCAGCTTATGGTTTTAGTACTTTGACTTTAGTTTGGTTGGTTTGGAATACGCTAGCAACACGCCGCAAAACACGAGACACGTTACGTAAACGCTTTTTGAGGAATCAAGCCCGCTAATGCATCCAGTAAGAAAAAAACGCCTGTTAGTCATAACCGCCATTGTGTTGATATTAAGCGCAGCGGTTGGCTTGGTAATGTATGCCTTGCAACAGAATATTAATTTATTTTTCTCTCCATCTCAGATAGCCATGGGTGAAGCGCCACGAAATGCGATCATTCGCGCGGGTGGCATGGTGGTAAAAGGCAGCGTTAAACGCAATTCAGATACCCTGGCAGTTGCGTTTGATGTGACTGATTTTCAGCACAAGGTCACTATTGAATATCGCGGAATTTTGCCTGACTTGTTTAGAGAGGGTCAAGGCATTGTGGCTCAGGGTAAGCTAAATAATGACGGCGTGTTTGAAGCGACTGAAGTCTTAGCTAAACATGATGAAAAATACATGCCGCCAGAAATCACGGAAGCATTGAAAAATGCCCAACGTTCGACGGGCGAGAGCGCAGAGTCCGTGCAATCTACTTATTAATTTAGGCTGTTTATGTTTCCTGAAATTGGTCAATTCTCGCTAATATTGTCGTTGTTTTTTGCCTTGTCACTGGCTTTGGTACCTTTGATCGGTTATTGGAAAGGCAATCGGTTGTTGTTGGAAACTGCTCGACCACTGACTTTTATTATGTCGGCCTTGGTATTGGTAAGCTTTGTCATCTTGAGCTTATCGTTTCTAACTGATGACTTTTCTGTGTTGTATGTGGCTCAGAACTCGAACAGCCAGTTGCCTGTTTGGTATAAATTTAGTGCCTTATGGGGCGGGCATGAAGGCTCATTATTATTGTGGGTACTGATCCTGTCTGGCTGGTGTTCCGCCGTTGCATTAAAGATAAGAACTTTACCGGAAGACATCGGGCCCGTTGTTTTAGCTGTGTTAGGCGTGGTCTGTGTTGGTTTTCTATCCTTCTTACTTTTTACCTCTTCGCCTTTTGCTCGTTTATTACCGGATGTGCCTGCCGATGGCGGTGACCTGAATCCACTCTTGCAGGATTTTGGTCTGATTGTTCATCCTCCCGTTTTGTATATGGGTTATGTTGGCTTCTCTGTAGCGTTTGCCTTCGCTGTTGCTGCGTTGATTACAGGTAACTTAAATGCTTCTTGGGCGCGTTGGGCAAGACCTTGGACAGCGGTGTCGTGGGCCTTTTTGACTTTAGGTATCACTCTGGGGAGTTGGTGGGCGTATTACGAACTAGGTTGGGGCGGCTGGTGGTTTTGGGACCCAGTAGAAAATGCGTCTTTTATGCCTTGGTTAGCGGGAACGGCTTTGTTGCATTCTCTTGCTGTCACCGAAAAGCGTGGTGTGTTTAAAAGCTGGACTGTCTTGCTGGCTATTTTTACCTTTAGTCTTTCTTTGCTTGGGGCGTTTTTGGTTCGTTCTGGTGTGTTAACGTCGGTGCATTCTTTTGCTGCTGACCCTACTCGCGGTATTTTTATTCTTGCTTTGCTCTTGGTGCTCGTTGGCGGCAGTTTGCTGTTGTATGCCATTCGAGCGGCCGAGGTGCGTTCTACCGTGTCTTTTGGTGTAACAGGGCGAGAAGCTTGGTTACTGCTTAATAACATCTTATTAACGGTCCTGACGTTAACGGTATTATTAGGTACCTTGTACCCTTTAATATTTGATGCGTTAGGGCTGGGCAAAATCTCTGTTGGCGCACCGTATTTTAATAGCGTCTTCGCACCAATCGCTCTTTTGCTGATGGTGTTTATGGCGGTTGGTCCTTTGTCCAAATGGCACCATACGAAATTTAGAGTGTTTTTTAAGGTTTGCTCTATTTCAGCGTTTATCGCTACCTTATCGGCGGGCTTGGTTGTTTATTGTTATGAGTTCGATTTTATCGCTTGGCTGAGTTTGGCGGTGGCATTTTGGGTGGTGTTCTTATCCTTCTCAGATTGGTTTGGTAAAGTCTCTGCTGGCACAAAGGGCATTATTCCTCGGGCTCGACAATTGCCAAGAAATTACTACGGGATGTTATTGGCGCACCTTGGTCTGGTCGTTACCTTGGTGGGGATTGTATTGGTTAGCGTCAATAGTCATGAATCTATGTTGCGATTATCCCCCGGCGATCGAGCAACTGTAGCTGGCTATGAATTTCAATTTGATCAAATGGAGCAAGTGAAAGGGCCAAATTACGTAGCAAGCAAAGGGCAGTTTACGGCTTATAAAGCGGGTAAAGCTGTTGCTGTTCTACATCCAGAAAAGCGTTTCTTTTCAACTCGTCAGCAAGTCATGACGGAGGCAGCATTAGATGCTGGTTTTACTCGTGATTTGTATGTTTCCTTGGGGGAAAGACTGGAGGGCTCTGCTTGGGGGGTTCGAATTTATGTAAAATCTTTTGTGCGCTGGATCTGGCTTGGTGGTTTGATGATGATGGCTGGTGGTTTGTTGGCCGCATTAGATAAACGCTATCGAAAACGGGCTGGAGTGTAACCATGCGGAAGTTGCTGTTTTTCATGCCGTTGGCAGTTTTTTTGATACTTGGCGTAGTGTTTTATTTGCAGCTCGGCAAAGATGCTCAGTATATGCCTTCAGCCTTAGTAGGAAAAAAAGTACCTGAGTTCACCTTGGTGTCATTGCAAGACGATCAGGTTTATACGCATAAAGATTTACCAGATACGCCTTATTTGATTAATTTTTGGGGGACTTGGTGTCCTGCATGTCATGTTGAACACCCTTTTTTAATGGAACTGGCAAATTCTGGTGTGCCTATTGTTGGTATTGATTATAAAGATCAAAAAGATCTTGCGGTGCAATGGCTAGAGCAAAAGGGGAATCCTTATCAAGTCATATTGATGGATGAGATCGGCAATTTTGGTGTGGATATGGGGGTCACAGGCGCACCTGAAACCTTTGTTGTTGATCGTTCAGGTGTGGTGGTTTATCGGCATCAAGGTGTGATTAATGCTGAAAATTGGCCTGAAATAAAAGGCTATATGAAATGATGCTTATTAGAAATGTTTTCTTATCTATTGCTATGCTTCTTTCTTTATCGGTTATTGCACAGGAGCAAATGACCTTTAGCTCAGAATTGAACAAAACACGTTATCAAAGTTTGGTTGAAGAATTGCGTTGTCCAAAATGTCAGAATCAAAACTTGGCAGACTCTGGCTCTGGCATTGCGGTTGACCTTCGTGAGCTTGTCCATCAGATGATAGAACAAGGTAAAACGGATCAGGAAATTGTTGATTACATGGTGGCGCGATATGGCTCTTTTGTTTTGTATCGTCCACAGCATTCAACTGCAACATTTTTACTTTGGTACGGGCCATTTATCTTACTTGGAATAGGTTTGTTGGCTTTTATTAGCGTGGTAAGGATGAACCGTAAACGACGAGGACGAGATTTATGATGATCGCATATTTGGTGATGGCCACCATGATAGTGATGAGTATTGTCTATCTTTTCTGTTCTATTACTCGTCGCTTGGGTAAGTATTCGAATAATAAAGACGATCAAAATATGCAGGCGTTTTCTATAGTGCGCCGAAAAGAAATCGCGGAAGAAGAGGAGGCTGGTCGACTGACTCCTAGCGAATCTTCGCAGCTATTAATTGATGTAGATTATGAAGCAAATTCTATTGATAGCCGACAAAAACGCTTTTTTCATAATGATATTCTCTTTGCTCGTTGGGTCATGCTTTGTGTAGTCGTTGTTGCCGTTTTGGGTAGTGTGAGTCTGTATCAACAGATTGGTTATTCGAAAGAGGTGGCTTTTACACAAGATTTGCAAACGCAACAACTCACTCCACAGAAAGTGAACGACTTTTTAAAATATCGCAGTGTGCGTTATGACAGAGTTGAGGATTGGTATTATTTGGCAACAGATTATGTCGGTGCTGAAAAGTATCAAGAAGCGGTTGCCGCTTTTGAGAAAGCATTAGAAAAACTACCGCGCAATGCCGAAAACCGTATGAACTTATTGGTTGAATACGCTCAAGCTATTTTTTATGCGAATGGCGGCCAAAGTTCCGATAAAATGCTAAAAATTGTTGATGCTATTCTACAAGTGGCACCAACCCAAGCCACTGCTCTGGATTTGAAGGGTGTGGCTAATTTTGCACAACAAAACTATTTAGGCGCCGTATTAGCTTGGCAAGAGGCGATTCGTTATAGCGTACATTCAACGGAACGCTTGGCGTTATTGTCGGCGATTAGTAAAGCACGAGAATTAGGCCGAATTGATTATCAGCAAGTTGCGCCCATTATTACCGATCAGTTAGCGGTGAAAATTGAATGGGATGCCAGTAAGCTGACATGGCAAAGGGACGATATTTTGCTAGTTTATGCTGTGGTTAAGGGGCAAAAAATGCCAATTGCCATACAAAGAGTATTTCCTGAGGATTTGGGGCAGCCTATTTTGTTAACAAATCTTGACTCCTTAATGCCAACTGTAACCTTGGCGGAAGTTAATAGAGTCGATTTAGTGGTTAAATTGGCGAATATTAATGACAATGATCTTACAAAAGGTCGAATTATCGGTACAAAGCATGGTTTACTTACAAATCGTAAAGAGATTTTCGTAATCAACGTAGCCTTGTAATTGAATCCTAAGCCGCTTCGTTTGATAATACGATCAACATTAATTGATGCAATTCGGAATGAGTAATGGAATTTAGCTTGCGTGAGTGGCTAATCTTGATTGGGGTCGTCATTATTGTCGTTATCCTCATAGATGGATTTCGTCGGTATAAAAAAGGGCAGGAATATGCCCAAGCAGATAATGACTTCTCTGATCTAGATGAATCAGATGATGCACTAGTGCGTCAAAGCTCTGCCGTTGGGTATAGCAAAGTCTCTTCAAGTGAACGAGTAAAATCGTCACAAGATCCTATTGTTAATGCTTTTGAGAATGCTAGGAAAACGGCAAAATCGCCGCTAGCCGATGTCCCTCATAAAGTTGACTCTGGTCCAGAGCTGGATCGAGGTGAAGAAATGCACCTTGATGAGTTGGCTTCTTTGGTACCTGAGCGAGATTTTGGCGATTCTGCAGTATCTGAGCAAAACTATTCTGATGATGGTTTTTATGAGCAAGATGATCTTGATCTGGATTTTGCTATAGAGACTAATAACAGCTATGACGGTCATGTTGATGAGGACTATGAACGCAGTTATTCAGAAATTGATATCGATCAAGTGACATCGAATAGTGTGATTGATGATATTAACGAAGGTGATCAAGAAGACAACAGTATCGCTGAAATAGAAGAAGTCATCGTGATTAATATTTTTGCCCCTGAAGAGCAAAACTTCTCTGGTATGGAGCTGCTTCAGCTTATTTTGAATTGCGGTATGCGCTACGGTGAAATGGATATTTTCCATCGTCATGAAGATGGTTTCGATCGCGGTAGAGTGCAGTTTAGTATGGCGAATGCTATTGAGCCGGGCACATTCGATTTAGAAACGATGGGAGAAAGTGATTGCCCAGGTGTTAGCTTCTTCATGGGCTTGCCAGGTCCAAAAAATAGCATGAAAGCGTTCGACTTCATGCTTGAAACAGCTCAGACCTTAGTACGTAACTTAGGTGGGGAGTTGCGTGATGAGCGCCGAACTCCAATGAGCGATCAAACGATTGCTCATTGTCGTCAGCGAATTCGCGACTTTGAGCGCCGCCGATTAATGCGCAACAAACAGTGATAATATCAAGGCCCTAAGGGGCCTTGATTGTTTTGATGTTTATTTTTAATACAAGCCTGCAGAAAATTTCGAGTTTATTAATATATGATCCAAGAGACAGACATGACGCATCAGCAGATGCTGGACTTGATTCAGCAACTTAATGATTACAGCTATGCTTATCATGTAAAAGACGAACCAATTGTTCCAGATGCAGTATACGACCGTGATTATCGTCAGCTTCAATCTATAGAAGCCGAGCATCCAGAATGGATTCAAGCGGATTCTCCAACCCAGCGAGTTGGTGAAAAGCCAGACAGCGGTTTTACTAACGTTGCTCACACTGTGCCTATGTTGTCTTTAGACAATGCCTTTGATAACGAGTCTTTGGCTGATTTTGACCAACGAATTCGTAAATTACTTAATGCCGAGCAGGTGACCTATTGTTGCGAACCCAAACTGGATGGTTTAGCCATTAGTCTGCGTTATGAAGAGGGGCGCTTAGTAAGAGGGGTAACGCGCGGTGATGGTTTGTCTGGTGAAGATATTACTTCGAATATCAAAACGATTTATTCCGTCCCTTTAAAGTTGCGTACTAAAACACCACCAGCAGTATTAGAAGTTCGCGGCGAAATCTATATGCCAAAAGAAGGCTTTGAAAAACTGAATGCCTTGGCGGTTGAACAAGGTGAAAAGACCTTTGTTAACCCTCGCAATGCGGCTGCTGGGAGTTTGCGTCAGCTTGATCCTAAAGTAACGGCTAAGCGTCCTCTTGTTATGTGTGCTTACTCCATTGGTTATGTAGAAGGTTGGGAGCAGCCAGAAAGCCATTACGCAGGTTTGTTGCAGTTAAGCGAGTGGGGCTTTCGCACCAATGATTTGATGACAACAGC
This sequence comes from Marinomonas sp. UCMA 3892, assembly GCF_012726345.1. Lineage (GTDB taxonomy): Bacteria > Pseudomonadota > Gammaproteobacteria > Pseudomonadales > Marinomonadaceae > Marinomonas. The sequence goes on along the minus strand of NZ_PTXN01000007.1, from coordinate 71,771 downwards.
GGAAGGGGCGCAAGGTTGTATCGATTACTACGAGAAGCTTAATGAAAAACGTGCCAGTTTGTCTTATGACATTGATGGTATTGTTTATAAAGTTGATCAAATTGCGCTGCAAAACCAATTGGGTTTTATTGCGCGTGCTCCGCGTTGGGCCATCGCTAGAAAATTTCCTGCTCAGGAAGAGATGACTCGTATTTTAGGGGTGGATTTTCAGGTCGGTCGTACCGGTGCAATTACCCCAGTAGCGCGATTGGAGCCTGTGTTTGTTGGTGGAGTGACGGTTTCTAATGCTACTTTGCACAACAAAGACGAGATTGCTCGATTGGGTGTGAAGGTGAATGATTTTGTTATTGTTCACCGCGCGGGAGACGTGATTCCTAAGGTGGTTCAAGTTGTCATTGATAAGCGTCCGGAAAACGCGACAGAGGTTATCTTTCCTGAAGCTTGTCCGGTTTGTGGTTCTGATTTAGAGCAGGTTGAAGGTGAAGCTGTTATTCGCTGTACTGGTGGCTTGGTTTGCGGCGCGCAGTTAAAAGAATCCCTAAAGCATTTTGTTTCGCGTAAAGCGATGGATATTGATGGCCTTGGCGATAAGCTGATTGAGCAGCTGGTGGATCAGCAGTTGGTTAAAACGCCCGTTGATATTTTTACTTTGAGCGAGAAAAAAGACACCTTATTGTCTATGGAACGAATGGGGCAAAAGTCAGTTGAGAAGCTTCTTGCTTCTATTGAAATCGCAAAGAGTACTCAATTTAATCGTTTTATCTATTCCTTAGGTATTCGTGAAGTGGGTGAAGCAACGGCTCGTGCTTTGACCAGCTACTTTACTGAATTGGATGACTTGATGGCGGCAGATCAAGAAACCTTGGTAGAGGTTGAAGATGTCGGCCCCATTGTAGCTCAACACGTGCGTTTGTTTTTTGATCAGGAATTAAATCGAGATACCATTAAAGGCTTGTTAGCTGCTGGGGTTGTTTGGGAGAAGAAGCAGCAAGTTTCAGCTGATGAGTTACCCTTGTCTGGTAAAACCTATGTGGTAACGGGTTCATTAAGCCAATTTAGTCGCGATCAAGTAAAAGACAAATTACAAGCACTAGGTGCCAAGGTTAGTGGTTCAGTCTCTGCGAAAACAGATTGTTTAGTTGCCGGCGAAAAAGCAGGGTCGAAGCTTACCAAAGCACAGTCTTTAAACGTGCCTATTATTGATGAAGCGGGTGTGATCGCTTTGCTCACTGAACATGGAGCGATCTAATTGGATACTTTAATACCTTATGATTCATTAACACCAGACACGTTAGAAACCATTTTGGATGATATAGTATCCCGTGATGGTACGGATTATGGCGATTACGATTTGTCTGCAGCGCAAAAGCGTGAGCAAGCATTAAGAGCGCTGCAACGTGGGGAAGCGGTGCTTTTGTTCGATACAGAAAGCGAAACCATTAAAATGATTCCGAAAAGTGATTTAAGTAACTACGATCTTTATTAAGATCGTAGTTACTATTGATTTAATTACGCCTCGTCACAATCCTGAACACAATGATTGATATTATGATCCATTGCTCTGGATGGCTCTTCACCCAGATTACGACCTACCACTTTGGCAGGAACGCCTGCGACAGTGGTGTGGTGTTCAACGGGTTCTAATACTACGCTACCCGCACCAATTTTCGCACCCTCGCCGATTTCAATATTGCCAAGAATTTTAGCACCGGCGCCAATCAAGACACCTGAACGTATTTTAGGATGACGATCGCCGTGCTCTTTACCTGTGCCGCCTAGAGTGACTGATTGCAAAATAGATACGTTGTCTTCAATAACACAGGTTTCACCAACCACAAGGCCTGTGGCGTGGTCTAGCATGACTCCACAGCCTATTGTTGCTGCTGGATGGATGTCGACACTAAATACCATCGACATTTGTCCTTGTAAATATAGGGCTAAGCTCTTGCGATTATTTTTCCAGAGCCAATTTGCCACGCGATACGTTTGTAAGGCATGGAAGCCTTTAAAAAACAGCAGTGGCGTAGTAAATGTATCGCAAGCAGCATCCCTTTCTTTTATTGCTAAAATATCTTGCTCGATGCATCTGACAATGCCAGAGTGAGTATCTGCCATGGCTTCTTCGAATACTTCTCGTAATACCATAGCGGGAATTGATATGCTGTCTAGCTTACTGGCGAGTAAAAAACTTAAAGCAGAACACAATGATTCATGGCGTAAGATAGTGGTATTGAAATAGCTGGCTAAAATGGGCTCATCTTGTGCAAGCTTTTTTGCTTCCGCTTGTAAAGATGGCCATAGATTGTCAGAAGTCACGGCATGATGCATTGTTGTACTCAAGGGGTATTCACCTATATCGATTCACGTTTAGAATGTAGGTTATAAGGTTAGGGTTAAACAATACAAGTGGCAATATGAAGATTGCTCAATAAAGATGGAGATAACATGTCTAAAAAAAATGTTGCTGATGCATTGCATATCTTTTATGAATTAAATTCTGCGTTTTCCGATGCTTATTGGGAAACCAACGATATTAATCAGAAAGATCGCTTTTTTGCGATGAAAGGCATATTGCAAGATGAACTTGATGAATTGCATAAATTGAGCCTACAGGATCACGTTTATCCTTATGAGCCAATTAATCCAAGCTTGTTGCAATTGAGCGATAAGCTAAGGGCTTTGTTGCCAGAACTTAATCATTATGTATTCCGTCCTCAAACCTCTAGCCGATTTGTTGATCTTATTCCAAGTGCTTGTGAGTTGTTTGAATCATAAGAGTATGATGGCGTGAATATCACTGCATTGGGTTTTTTCATAATTTACTCAATGCAGTGAGTTAAAGAACAAAGGTTTTAAGTTCTTGTGATGCCTTAAAGGATTTGGCTGCGTTTTAGGTCGCGAATGATAAAGCGGCTTGGGTGCAGTTTATGGCTTACTTGTTGCTCTAAAGGAGAAGGAGTGCCAGTGATCAAGCTGGCAATATAACTTCCACTTAATGGCGTAGAAATAAGCCCTCTCGAACCGTGCCCGATATTGATGTAGAGCTGTTTTATAGGCTCTGCAATTTCATTACTTTGCCACTTCGCATTCTTAGTTAAAGTTAAGTAGGCTTGCTGATAAACGTCTTCTGATTGAACTGGTCCAACAATTGGCGTGTAATCTGGCACAGCGCATCTGAACGACACCCGTCCACCGCAATCCTCACTGTTAAATGTCTCTTTTGGCAATAAAAGCAGGCTTTCTAAAATGGCCAAATTACGTTTATGTCCCTCTTCTCTTACTCGATCATCTAGGTCTTTTAGATCGTAGGTAGAGCCAAAATGCAACAATCCATTAATGGAGGGCGAGACATAACCAAACTCACATAGAATTTTATCGAAGTCTATTTTATCGGCAGACTCACCGATAGTTTGGCAAGCGGCTTTGGCTTTTTCAATATCCATGAACGAAACTTGTCCACGAATCGGGTAGTCTGGTGTTTTAGGTGTTACTCCTAAAGCTTTTGTATCATTTGCTGTGCATAACACAACATGCGAAAAGCATGCTTGTTGGTCGTTAAGTGGAGCTTGCTGATACTTGGAGCGTGCTTGCCAGCCAAAGGTTTTATCATCTAATTCGATAGGAGACAGGCTTTCAAGCTTGGTGTTTAAACATACGTGAATGTTTTCGTGAGATAAAAGTGTTTCGCAAAGCTGTGTCAATACAACCCACCCAGAAAGCGGCAAGAACAAACAGCCTTCTCTGTCTTTAGATGCTTGCAGGATAGCTTCTGGATAGAGCTTTTCATCCAGTAGTTTTTGAAAGCGTACGGCTTCTTTATCGTTTTTCGGAATTTGTATTAATCCGCAGGCATCCCAGAATTGTTTGTGTCTATCTAAGCTGGAATATAAGCGAGTTGCGTGTAAATAAGCAGATAAATAAAAACGATTCACTGGAGTATCTTGAGAGGCTAGCTTAGGGTAAAGCATGCCTTGCGGATTACCTGACGCACCGCCAGCAATACAATTACCTTGTTCCCATACTTCTACTTTTATGCCTTGTTTAGCGAGGGCGTAAGCTGTATTGGCACCCGCTAATCCTGCACCGACGACCAATACTTTGGTAATTTCCGATGTCTTATCTTGACGAAGGTTAAACCAAGCTTGACCTTGGGACATTCGTGCAGATAGCGGTGCAGTTGAACTATTTAGTTCACCAACCGTCATTTCTCTTTTTTGACCAAAACCTTTTACTTTACGAACATCAAAGCCAACGTTTTTTAAGCCTCTACGCACAATGCCAGCAGCTGTGAAGGTAGAGAAGGTTGTGCCTTGATGGCTAAGGCGGTGGATATGCTTAAACAGATTATCTGACCACATTTCTGGGTTTTTGCTGGGAGCAAAGCCATCTAAAAACCAAGCATCAACGTCGGCATCTAACGCAGCGAAGCCATCTTCTGCTTCACCAAACCAAAGTGTTAATTGGATTCGACCTTGCTCTAACTCAATGCGGTGCAACCCGTGGCAAACTTCAGGGTAAGCATCAATTAGTTGCTGACTGAAATGGCTTATAGATGGCCACATTTTTAAGGCATCGGTCAACATGCTCTTGGTCATAGGGTATTTTTCGACCGAGATGAAGTGCAATTGTTTATCGCTGGCGGCTTCGGTTAAAAAAGCCTGCCAAGCACATAAAAAATTGAGTCCGGTGCCAAAGCCAGTTTCAGCAATCACAAAGGCGTTTTTTTGTAGTGATGCCCAACGTCCACTTAGTTGGTTATTTTTTAAAAAAACGTGACGTGTTTCTTCAAGCCCTGACTCTTTGTCAAAATAGACGTCGTCAAACTGGTTGGAGTGAGGTGCGCCATCTTCACCCCAACTTAATGCAGGAGATTCTAATTGGTAACTAGTTAACACGCGTGATGCTCTCGATAATAACAGGTTCGGTTGGAACGTTTTGGTAAGGACCAACTGTTGACGTTGGTACGGCAGAAATAGCGTCTACGATATCCATGCCAGAGACAACCTCACCAAAAACGGTATAACCTGCTGCACCGCGAGCGCCATGATTCAAAAAGGCGTTATCGACTTGGTTGATAAAGAATTGTGATGTAGCACTGTTTGGGTCTTGAGTCCGCGCCATAGCAAGAGTGCCACGGTTATTAGCTAGTCCATTATCCCCTTCATAGGCAACGGCTTTATGGGTTGTCTTGCGCTCTAAGTCTTTGGTAAAACCACCGCCTTGTACCATGAAACCACGTATTACTCGGTGGAAAATAGTGCCATTATAGAAGCCTTCGTCTGCGTAACGAAGAAAGTTAGCGACAGATTTCGGTGCAGCTTCATCATTTAGATCGACTCGGATTGTACCTTGGTTGGTTAAAATATCGACTTCTGTCGCATGTGTTTGTGAACAAAGAGCGAGCAGAGCCAAACTGGCGATAAGAGATTTACGCATAGTGCTACTTCCTTATTGAATGTATGGACAATAGTATTAGTTGTGTAGTGGCGTTCCAAGACGTCTTGTTAATTTACCGGAGAGAAAGCAAATGCGAACTGCTGCCGTAGAAATTGAATATTGTACCTTATGTCGTTGGATGTTGCGTGCGGCTTGGTTGTCTCAAGAGCTATTAACGACATTTGATGATGATATAAAAAGTGTTACTTTGATACCAACACAAGGCGGAATTTTTAAAGTTCGTGTGAATGGTCAGGAGATTTGGTGTCGGAAAAAAGAAGACGGTTTTCCTGAGGCAAAAGTGCTAAAACAGCGCATGAGAGATGTGATAGATCCGGAGCGAGATCTTGGGCATTCGGATATTAAAAAATAACCCGCTCCCAGCCTCTCCCTTAGCAGGGGGAGGGCTAAGAGCTGTTTTGTCCTTTCCCTTTATCTTTTATGTTTAGGGGGGGCTCCTAGGCGTTCGGAAAAACTTGCTTAAAAGGTTTAACCGTTACGTTTTCATAAACGCCCGCGTCCACATAAGGATCTGCATCAGCCCACGCTTTTGCGGCCTCAAGGCTAGCAAATTCAGCAATAACAACACTGCCGCTAAACCCCGCGTCGCCTGGATTATCTGAATCAATGGCTGGGTTTGGGCCTGCTAATACTAAACGTCCCTCATTTTGTAGTGCTTCTAAGCGAGCCAAGTGAGCAGGACGAGCTTGCTGACGAGCACCCAGACTGTTTGCTACATCTTCACCAATAATAGAGTAAAGCATTGTTATTCCTTATTTTGTAAGTGTGATGATAAGTAAATGCCTTGTAATATGATAAATACAATAGTCATTCCTAATAAACCGAACAGTTTAAAATCTACCCATATTTCTTCACTATACGAAAACGCAACGTATAAATTAGTGACACCAGAGACAATAAAAAAACCAACCCAAGCAAGATTTAACGTACGCCATACTTTGAACGGTAGATCTAATTTATCGCCCATCATTCGTTGAATGATATTTTTATCGCCGATGAATTGGCTGCCTAAAAATGCAATGGCAAACAAACCATTTACGATCGTTGGTTTCCATTTGATAAAATCACCGTCACCTAATAGAACGGTAGCACCACCTAGTAACACAACTAGTGCTAGAGAAACTAAGTGCATTTTTTCTATGGTTCTATTTTTGAACCAAGTAAAACCGACCTGAATAATAGTCGCGGGGATCAAAGTGGCGGTAGCAATAATAATATTTCCTGTCATTTTATAAACGACAAAAAAGATAACAATAGGAAGAAAGTCGAACAGTATTTTCATATAAAAACCCAGTGAATGTATACTAAAATGCATGTATGCTGGTCTTATGATAACCACCATTCCTATTAAAGAACAGCCAATCTATGCCTGAAGCAGCAAGTTATCGAAAAGTCGATTTACATACTCACTCTACACGTTCGGATGGTCGTTTTTCGCCAACCGAGCTTGTGGATCTTGCAGTAGAGCAGGGGGTTTCTCTGTTTGCGCTCACTGACCATGATACGCTTGATGGTATTGTTGAAGCCAGTCAGCGAGCTGTAGAGCATGGACTTAGCTTTATTCATGGTGTTGAACTGTCGACGCAATGGGAAGGGGTGCCTTTACATATGGTGGCGCTGAACTTCTCATTAGATAATGCTGCTTTGCAGTCTATTGTGAATGAAAATCAGGCTATACGTCTGGATCGAGCGCGACGTATAGCCGATCTATTGGTGAAGCAAGGTTTACCTGACTTGTTTGATGAAGCTGTTGCCCTAGCTGGCGAGAGTCAACTTGGTCGACCACATTTTGCGACTTTACTGGTAGAGAAAGGCTTTGTAAAAGATGCTAATAAGGCGTTTGATCGCTATCTAGGTAATAAAAAACTAGGTCAGCTACGTGATGTTTGGCCAGAACTTGAGGATGTTTTAACAGCTCTTGCTGGCCAAAATATTGAATTAATTCTAGCTCATCCTAAGCGTTACCCTTTAACTGTGACTAAATTAAAGCGCCTATTAGGCGATTTCAAAAAATGGGGGGGGACAGGAATAGAAGTAGTTTCAGGTAATGAACGCCCTGATAGTGTTCGTTTGCTTGAGCGTTTATCTAGAGAGTTTGATTTAAAAGCTTCTGTAGGAAGTGATTATCATGGGCCGTTTGGTCCATGGATGCAGGTTGGTAAATTTACACAAATTCATGAAAGTGAAGTGGATTTAGTGTGGAAAACATGGAAATAACTGAGTTTATTGTTAATATTTCCTGAAATAAGTCGTTAATCATAATTGTGATATTTTTTAGTGGAGAATAGGTTGAGTCAATTTTTTCAGATACACCCAGAAAATCCTCAGGCGCGTTTGGTAAAGCAAGCGGCAGAAGTGATTCGTAATGGTGGGGTTATTGCTTATCCAACCGACTGCGGGTATTCCCTTGGTTGTCATTTGGGTGATAAAGATGCGCTTGATCGAATTCGAGCCATTCGCCGTTTGGATGATAAGCACAACTTCACTTTGGTGTGTCGAGATTTGTCTGAAATATCTACTTATGCAAGATTTGATAATCGACTTTATCGTTTATTGAAAAACAATACGCCTGGCCCTTACACCTTTATTTTCAGTGCTACATCAGAAGTGCCTAGACGATTATTGCACCCGAAGAGAAAGACTATCGGCATTCGTGTTCCGAATAACAACATAGTGTCTGCTTTGTTAGAAGAGTTGGGTGAGCCTATTATGAGTTCTTCTCTTATTTTACCTGGAGAAACGGACCCAATGACAGATCCATATGATATTCGCGATACATTAGAACATGCGCTAGATTTAGTTATTGATGGAGGCTTTTGTGGGTTACAGCCGACAACTGTAGTTAAAATGGATGCAGATAGTATTGAGGTGGTTCGTGTCGGTGCAGGTGATCCTGCGCCCTTTATGTGAAATCTTTAATATTCAGCTGTCAAGGCCCACGGTGTGTGGCTTATAATGCGAAAAATGGTTAATTAATATTACTAAAACTGGGTTGCTGAGAAGCATTCCCTATATGAGGTTCGTAATGGACGAGAAGTTACAAAAAGTATTAGCAAGAGCGGGTCAGGGTTCACGTCGTGAAATGGAAACTCGTATCCGTGAAGGTCGTGTATTAGTTAATGGCGAAGTTGCCACATTGGGTGACCGCGTTAGCGTTAAAGATACGATTACAATAGACGGTTACTCTATTATTGCTACTGAAGCCGGTGAAAACCGCCGTGTTATTATTTATAACAAACCAGAAGGCGAAGTGTGTACTCGTAAAGACCCTGAGGGTCGACCTACAGTGTTTGATAAACTGCCAAAACTGCGCGGAGAGCGTTGGATTGCCGTTGGTCGTTTGGATATCAATACGTCAGGTTTGTTACTTTTCACTACTGATGGTGAATTGGCCAATCGGTTGATGCACCCATCTACTGAGATAGATCGTGAATACCTTGTCCGCGTGATGGGGGAAGTTACTGATGAAAATTTAGCCGCGTTGAAAAAAGGCGTCATTTTAGATGATGGCATTGCCAAATTTACAGATATCGTTGATGGTGGTGGTGAAGGTATTAACCGCTGGTTCTATGTTTGTTTGATGGAAGGTCGTAATCGTGAAGTTCGTCGCCTATGGGAATCTCAAGGTGTAAAAGTTAACCGTTTGAAACGAGTTCGCTTTGGCCCTGTCTTCTTACCTTCGAAAGCAAAAGTTGGCCGTTGGGTGGAAATGGAAGAAACCGATGTTAACTCATTATGCGCCATGGTTGATCTTAAATTATCGGAATTGACACCAAAAACCCAGCAAGAAAAATTAGAATTAAAACGCCACAAAAACAAAGCAACTGCAGGCGGAGCTCGCCGTGCACCACCTAAGGGTTTTGATTGGCAGAGCAATGACAAACCTGAGTTTAAACCTAAAAAACCAGGTAAAAGATCGTTTCGTTAAGATGAAAATTGCCTAGGAGTTGTAGAAGCATGGTTCGCTGGATAATTACATTGATTGTTGCCTTGTTCGTAGGCTTTTTTATATACGTCAATATAAGTAATAAATTGCCTGAAGGACTTGGAATAACGGATGGCGAATTGCTGTCTTGTCCTTCTTCTCCGAACTGTGTATCAACTCAAGCATCTCCGGAAGATGTGGAGCATTACGCAGAACCTATAATTTACACAGGTAACCGTATGAAGACTCAGTTGTCTATTGAGTCATTCATCTTAAGCAAAGGGAATGCTCATCTAGTTAGTAGTACACTAGGTTATGTTCACTTTGAAGTGAAAAGTGCTTTGATTGGCTATATTGACGATGTTGAGTTTTATCTACCGGAGGGTGATAGTGTTGTTCATATGCGTTCAGCTTCCCGTGTAGGTTACTCTGATTTTGGTAATAACCGCGAGAGAGTTAGACAAATTCGAAGTCTTCTAGTAGATTGATTTTAAACGAATTGATTTTAAGTCACTAAAACTAAAAATGATAACAACTGGACGAGGATTGCCCATGAGCATAGATGACAACAGAACCATTTTGATTGTTGAAGACGATGAGCGTTTGGCGTTACTCACTCAAGAGTATTTGCAAAAAAATGGCTTTACTGTTGGGATCGAGCCTGATGGACGCAAAGCTATTTCCCGTATTGTTGAGGAACAGCCATCTTTGGTTATTCTAGATCTTATGTTGCCGGGCGCAGATGGTTTTACGGTGTGCAGAAGTGTACGCAATGACTACAAAGGACCTATTCTGATGTTAACTGCTCGTAGTGACGATGTTGATCAGATATTAGGTTTAGAAATAGGTGCGGATGATTATGTATCTAAACCTGCTAAGCCAAGAGTGTTGTTGGCTCGAGTTCAATCTTTGCTACGTCGCAGTACGCAGGATGTAGATTTGACGCTTGATCTTTCCAAGGAAGAGCAAAACTTAACTTTTGGGCCGCTAACAATTGATAACTCTCGCCGTGAAGCTTGGTTACTTGAAGAAGAAATCGAACTAACGAGTGCCGAGTTTGATTTGTTATGGTTGCTGTCTAGTAATGCAGGTCGTATTTTAAGCCGAGAAGAAATTTTTGGTGAATTGCGTGGCATTGAATACGATGGTCAGGATCGCTCGGTTGACGTTAGAATCTCTCGTATACGTTCAAAAATAGGCGATGATCCAATTCATCCTCGCCGTATAAAGACTATTCGCAGTAAAGGCTACCTGTTCGTAAAAGAAGTATAGAATAGAATGCGAGCTGAAATGTGGCGGTTATATCGACACCTTATTTTTGGAGGTGTCGTTATTGTGGCGTGTTGTTACATCGTCATGGAATTCACCCAAATTCGTTTTGGCGCATCAAGAGTTGAGCAATCGCTTTGTGTTGATGCTGAAATCAGCTCTGTCTTACTTCTTTCAGGTATTCAAAAAGATCTTCCCGATTCCCAATTTAGTTGGACCTCCCAATCCTCTAAACCGTTTTCAATCGCGGCTCTCTCTTCTCTTGTTACGGAAAAAAAATGGCTTAAATTACCTGATAATAGCTATCAGATTGCATTTGGAGAAACTAATGAGCCAGTTCTTATAGGACATGCTAATCAAGCTCGTCCACTTTTTAAAATAGAGTCTCTGCTAGCACAGTTTTTGCTAGCAAATGATATTTCCTATTCTGACAAAGTTACCTTATTGAAAAGTATGTCTTGTCTTTCTATGGAGGAGATTTCTACCAAGGTTGCTGGTCCATTAACTGCCGTAGCTCTAGTGAGTGGTTCCTATAGTGAATATGGCTTTGTCTGGAAAGATAAGGATACAAATACCCCCGTTTATTTGTCTGTTGTTCATGATGATAATGTGTCTTTGACTTTAATTGTAGTCATTGTTGTTGGTGTTGGTATTGCAATTATGCTGATGCTAATTTGGCGTGAGCTTATCTCCTTAGACTTTAAGCGCAAAACTTTCGAAAGTATTACTCGTCAAATTGCTCGTGGCCGAAGTGGATTACCGAAAGGCATTCCTGACAGTAGTGGAACGCTAAAAGAGTTAGCATATTCTTTTGACTCGATGTCTTCTCATATTCAACGATTACTAAAAGTTCAACGTGAAATGATAAATGCCATTTCTCATGAGTTGCGAACGCCTATTGCCCGTTTACGATTTGGGTTGGAGGTGATGAAGGACGAGGTCGATGATAGTGTCGCTAAAACTATTGAAGCCCTTGAGGGTGATGTTGAAGAACTAAATACACTGGTTGATGAAGTGTTAACTTACGGGAAGTTGGAAGCTGGTTCATTGGCGCTGAATTTCAAAGAAATTTCTATTTCTCAACTGGTTGGTGATATTTTACAGCATAATCATTTATTGCTTCAGCATCTCTGTGTCGAGGTAAATATAGATGAAACAGATTTGGTTGTAGCAGATGAGCATCATTTGAGTCGAGCGTTACAGAACCTTATTTTAAATGCCTCAAAATACGCAGCAGGTAAGATAGTAATTACTTTCTCTCATGATGAAGAGCGTTGGCAGTTAGATATTGAAGATGATGGGCCAGGTATAGCATTTGAAGATAGAGACAAGGTCTTTATTCCTTTTCAGCGATTAGATAACAGTCGTACACGAGCTTCAGGTGGCTATGGATTAGGTTTGGCGATTGTTCAGCGTATTGCTTTTTGGCATGGTGGTGCAGTATTGATTGATGCCAGTGAATCAGGTGGTGCTAAATTTAGTTTGATTTGGTCGCGTAATCAGCATCAGAACTCTTTGTCCTGATGCTGTACTTGTAACGATTACTACGCTTGCCAATACTTTGTTAAAGTAGACTCGCTTATTTATGGATTTAGCAACATTGGCTCATTTATAGCCCATAACTCATAACCCCGGCTTTGACTTCCTGTATCGCCCGAATAACTACATCCATGTAGTTATTCATTTATTCTTCTATTTTTCCTAGTCTAGGCTTCGCTCGTGAAATCATTTGAAAGTTGGTTTTGAGTGATGTTTTTAAAGTTCTGGAGCTAGAATGCCTTTTAGATTCTTAAAGCAAGTTTTTGATGCGGTAGAAATCAAATCATCCATATAGGCGTTTTCACGCTGATCTTTTCTTATTGCCAAATAGAGTTTACACCAAACGCCTTCTTCACCTAACGACTTGGTAATGACATATTGTCGGTTGGTGTATTCTGTTAATGCCCAGTTTGGTAAGCAACAGACACCGCGGCCGCTTGCCACTAACTGCATCATCATCAGCGTCAACTCACTATGACGAATTTTAGCCGGTGACACGTCCGCTGGGTTGAGGAAGTGTTTAAAAATATCCAAGCGTTCCGTTTCGACTGGATAGGTAATAAGTGTTTCTTTCGCAAAATCTTCAGGTGTTAGAAATTCTTTTTTTGCCAGAGCGTGATGTCTGGATAAGGCGACCTGAGACTCATATTGAAACAATGGGATGTATTCAATATTTGGAATGTCTTGTGGATCGGATGTCACTACTAAATCTAAATCACCGCGGGCAAGAGCTGGTAATGGCATGAAACCAAAGGCTGTAGAAAGGTCGAGCTCGACATCCGGCCAATGTTCGCGGAAGTGATCAATAGTCGGCATAAGCCACTCATAGCAACTGTGGCATTCGATGGCTATATGCAAACGGCCACTTTCCCCTTCAGCGAAGCGTTGTATATCGCGCTGGGCGGAACGGAATGAAAGTAGCACATCATCAGCTAATTGTAATAGACGCAATCCAGCGCTAGTAAAACGTACTGGCTTCGTTTTTCGAATGAAAAGCGGACATCCTAGCTTTTCTTCAAGATCTTTAAGTTGGTGAGATAAAGCTGATTGCGTCAAGTGAACTCGTTCGGCCGCTTCGACTAAGCTGCCGGTTTCTCTAAGTGCGGTCAGTGTTTTTAAATGCCTAACTTCAATAATGCTCATAGTAATTCACGGTTGATGCGTCTTTTTAATGTTTGGGGGCAAAAAAAAGCTCGTAGGGAAGGGGATCCTTACGAGCCTTGATATTGTGTTAGTGGCAGAGCAAAAATTCAAGCAGTGCTTTTTGTGCGTGCAAACGGTTTTCTGCCTCATCCCAAACAACACAGTCTGGATGATCTATTACATCGGCAGATACTTCTTCGCCTCGGTGAGCTGGCAGGCAGTGCATGAATAATGCATCGTGATTAGCCTTAGCCATTAGCTCGGCATTCACTTGGAAGCCATCAAAGTCTTTTAAGCGCTGTTCTTGCTCGTCTTCTTGGCCCATAGAGGCAAATACATCAGTGACAATTAGATCCGCGCCTGTGGCTGCTTCATGCGCATTGTGAAGCACAGTTACTCGATCGGCGTGTTCTGCAACCAAATCAGCATTGGGTTCATAGCCTACAGGGCAAGCAACGACTAATTGGAAGTCGAGCATAGCTGCTGCATTAATGTATGAATTACACATGTTATTGCCATCACCAACCCAGACGACTTTTTTACCCTCGATAGAGCCGCGGTGTTCCTGATACGTTTGCATATCAGCAAGCAGTTGGCATGGATGATAGTCATCAGTCAAAGCATTAATAACAGGAACCGACGAGTATTTAGCAAAGGTTTCAACGGTTTTATGATCGAAGGTTCGGATCATTACGGCATCAACCATGCTTGAAATAACGCGCGCGCTATCTTCAACTGGTTCGCCACGTCCCAATTGTGTATCTCGAGATGAAAGAAATAGCGCATGACCGCCAAATTGAGCCATACCCGCTTCAAAAGAAACTCGAGTTCGGGTCGATGACTTTTCAAATATCATCGCTAAAACTCGGTTTTTCAGCGGTTGAAATAGAGTGCCTTCGTGATGGATTTTCTTAAGCTCTGAAGCTCGTAGTAGTAACTGTTTTAACTCGTCAGAAGATAGATCCTTCAGAGTAAGAAAATGTCTAGGCGACACGCTAGGACTCCTTGTATGTCTTTGGAAAAAGGTAATCGACCAATTTAATACACTCAGGTAGGCGAGTAAAGAGCAATTAACAAGAGAAAGTCGAAAGGAAAGCTTCTTTTTGGGGTTGTAAATACACCACGAGACCCAATAAACTGATGCAAGTTTAATGAATTTAATAGACTTGAATTTAGTAAGGGCATTAATAATTGATTTACCCTTATGAATAGACAGTTGCAGAGCGAGGTTTTTAGCATGAGTAATACAATCGAAACAATTAAAGAGCAGATTAGCAGTAACGATATTTTGTTGTACATGAAAGGTAATCCTCGCGCTCCGCAGTGCGGGTTTTCATCTCAGGCGGTGCAAGCACTAATGTCCTGTGGCGAGCGTTTTGCATTTGTAAATATCCTAGATAATCCTGATATTCGTGCTGAGCTTCCAAAATTTGCTAACTGGCCAACTTTCCCACAACTTTGGGTGAAAGGTGAACTAGTAGGTGGATGCGATATTATCGTTGAAATGGCTGCAAATGGTGAGTTACAAACTTTGATAAAAGATGCAGTAGGTTCTTCAGAAGAATAAGTTTTCGTCACTATATAAATTGAGTGGCAGTATTGGTTATTAAACACTAAGCGAAAAAGGAGACGTTAGAAATGTCTATTTTAGTTGGTAAAAAAGCGCCAGATTTTACAGTTCCAGCCGTATTGGCAGATGGTCAAATTGTTGATTCTTTCAATCTTGCTGAAACGATCAAAGGCAAATATGCAATCGTGTTCTTCTATCCATTAGATTTCACATTCGTATGTCCTTCAGAAATCATCGCTATGTCTCACCGCATGGATAAATTCCGCGAAATGGGTGTAGAAGTAATTGGTGTTTCTATCGATTCTCATTTTACTCACAATGCTTGGCGTAACACTCCAGTTGAGCAAGGTGGTATCGGTGCAGTTGAATATACGCTAGCTGCAGATATGGACCACGCAATTGCAAAAGCATATGGCATTGAGTCAGAAGGTGGTGATTCTTACTACCCAGCTGGTGTTGCTATGCGTGCGTCTTTTGTTATCGACCAAAAAGGTATTGTTCGTTCACAAGTAGTAAACGATGAGCCAATTGGCCGTAACATGGATGAATTGGTTCGTATCGTTGATGCGCTGCAATTCTTCGAAGAAAATGGTCAAGTTTGTCCAGCTGGTTGGAACAAAGGCGATAAAGGTATGAATACTTCTCCAGAAGGTGTTGCATCTTACCTAGCTGAAAATTCTAAATCTCTATAAGACTTTTTGTTTTATAGCAAGAAAAAGAACAGAGCGCCCATTGCTGAAAAGTAGTGGGCGTTTTTTATTTGAGTTACTGGCTTTAGGTGCTGATTTTAAATGCCGATTTATAAGTGCTGGATTTATTGGGGCTATAGCTCGTAAAGCTCAAGTGGTAAGTCGTCTGGATCGGCAAAGAAAGTAAAACGTTTGCCAGTCAGTTCATCCAATCGAATGTCTTCCGTGATCACGCCTTGTTGATTTAGATGTTTAATACAGTCTTCTAAATTTTCTACTGCAAAGGCGAGGTGTCTTAAGCCTTGCGCCTCAGGCCGAGAAGGACGTGCTGGTGGTGATGGAAATGAGAAAAGCTCAATTTGTTGTTGGTCATTAATGGCAAGGTCTAATTTATAAGACTGACGTTCTTCTCTATAAGTCTCTTCTAGTATGCGAAAGCCAAGAATCTCACTATAGAATCGTTTTGAGACCAAATAGTCAGAGCAAATGATGGCGACGTGATGAACATGAGAAACGTTGAACATAGTTTTGTGTCTTCTGATAGCTCTTATTATTTAGCTTGTGCTTTTAGCTCATTTGCTACATCAATGACTTGTCTTCTGAACCAAATATGACTGGCATCGTGATGTAGTAGCGGGCTCCAAATCATTTTTAGTTCAATTTCTGGAATATCGAATGGTGGATCAAGAATGACTAAATCAGGGTTCTTTTTATTAACCATAGCGACTTTTTTGGGAAGGGTGGCAATAAGGTCTTGCTCAAGAGCCAGGTGCATCGCGGTATGGTAACTTCTAGTAAACACCCGAATGCTGCGTTTATGATCAAGAGCTTGTAGTGCCTCATCAACCCAGCCTAATTTCTGTACGTCGTTTGGATCCATGCCGACACCCACACCAAAGCCTGTTTTACTCACCCAAATGTGCTGGGCTTGTAAGTATGCTTCAATATCAAAATGGTCTTTGACAGGATTTTTTGAGCTCATCATGCAGACAAAGGTATCAAACCAGACACTTTTTTGATGGAAGGATTGAGGTAATTCTTCGAAACGGTTAATGGCCATATCGATTTTGCCAGCCTCAACATCATGAAAGGTGACATCACTTGGCGTCATTATGTCGAGCGTAATGCCAGGTGCAAATTCCCGTAGACGATTAAGTAGTCGTGGAATAACGGTTGAAGCGGCATAGTCACTTGCCATGATACGAAATACACGTGTACTAATACTTTCGTTAAAGTCTGCTTCTGGCTGCAGAGCTTCTTCTAGTTCTAATAGAACTTTGCGCACGATAGGTTGTAGGCGTAAGGCTTTCTCAGTTGGCTTCATGCCTTCACTAGTGCGGACTAGCAGTGGGTCGCTTAATAAATCTCTTAGTCGCTTTAAGCCATTGCTCATTGCAGGCTGTGTGATGTTTAGCTGATTTGCAGAGCGCGTAACGTTGCATTCTCGCAGTAAGACATCGAGATAAATAAGGAGATTAAGATCTATTTTATTAATATTCATAATTTTTATGTAATTCGCATAATTTATATATTTTATGAATTTATTGTATTGACCTTTGCGTAAACTTCAACTGTAAATGCTAAATAATCTAGCAAAGGTCTTAAAACGTATATTTTATGTATTTGGTAGGATTGGCACTGTACAGCATAGATCGATAAAGCGCTGGGCGTTTTGGGTTAGCGCGGTATTCTTTGGTGTGACAATTAATAGGTTTCGGTTTAACTCTAATGGTGTCTGATAAAGACGTATTAGGCCAGCGTTGAGTTCTTGGGATATAGCCATACGAGACAAACAGCCAAGTCCCATTTGATGAATGACAGCTTGTTTCACCGCTTCCATATGAGCAAGAGAAAGGACGACATTAAGTTGTGGAATTTGAGCGGCGGTGGCTTGTTCTAATATATTGCGAGTGCCAGAGCCGGATTCGCGCATTACCCAGCTGGCTTCTTTTAAATCTTCCCAAGATAAATTCTTAGGGCGTTCTTCTTCAGCGGAACCAAATACCACAAGTTCGTCTTTTAACCATACTTGGGTCATCAATTCTGCGTGTTGGCAGTAGCCTTCTATAAAACCGACTTCAGCTTTGCCTGTGAGTAATTGTTGAATCACACTTTGTGTATTGCCAATGTCTAAGTTAAAACGAATGTTAGGATGTTGACGTTTAAATAAAGACATCTGTTTAGGCAGAAGATAATTACCAACACTCACACTGGCAGCCAAATGCAACGAGCCGCTTAGCTCATCTTCGTTGCCCATGCTCTCGATTTGTTCTATTTGACTGAGAACTGCGCGAGCTTGTGGTAGGAGGTGCCTTGCTTGTGGTGTTATTTGTAAACGTTTGCCATGGCGGCGGAAAAGAGGCCTGCCTAAAAGAGCTTCTAGCTCTCTTAGTGCCTGGCTTGCAGCAGGTTGGCTGATAGAAACCATTTCTGCAGCAGCAGTAACGGATCCGGTGTGAACAACCGCTTCAAAAATTTGTAATTGTCTAAGTGTGATTCTCATTTGGCTATTGTAGCCTTGTTTCTGTTTTGATGAGTAGTGCTATTCGCTTCCCTTGTGATAAATGATCCAAGAAGTAAATAAAAGTCCATAAGCAATTGTATATTCTGAAGTTATGGTATGAAATGTGCTTCAGTTTTAACTGATAAACTCAGAGCTGAATTTACTGAATTGAATGTGGTCTGTGTTATCCGCTTTCACAAGAAGCGATTTTTACAAACCTTTGTTATTAACCAAAAGTTAATACGAATCTTGTTAAGGATGTTTTATGAAAACCACTCATCGTTGGCTCTCTATTATTGAGGGCTGTCTGCTTGTTGCCTTAGGCTTGCATATTCTAAATTCTGCTGGGTTGCTTATTAGCGGTACTGCAGGCGCTGGAATGATTCTGTTGCGGGTTACTGATTTATCTTTTGGGCAGTTGTTTTTCTTGCTTAATATTCCTTTTTACATATTAGCTTGGTACACACTAGGGCGAGACTTTACTTTACGTACCTTTGCCAGTGTTAGTTTGTTGTCTTTACTTTCTGAACTGATGAAACACTATGTTGCTCTATCGATGCATCCTCTTTTATCGGGTGCCCTAGGTGGCTTATTAGTTGGTTTTGGGCTGATTATCTTGTTCCGCCATAATGCTTCTTTAGGCGGACTGAATATCTTATCTGTGTATTTAGAGCGACGATTTGGCGTTCATGCAAGCAAAACAACGTTAGTTGCGGATATTGCAGTATTGATGGCGGCGGTGGTGTTTCTTGATTGGGGCCATTTAGCCTATTCGCTACTTGCGTTCTTATTATTAAGTTCAGTAGTTGGCCGTTATCATCGTCCACCAAAGTGGGCGCAAATAGTGATGGTAGACGCTAAAGTTTAAGGTATAAAGTCGATCTTTACTTTTGATTATACTCATTTTTACTGGTCGTTTTGTCAGTGTACTAATGTGGACTTTTCTTGATCCACATTAGTACATGCCCTGAATCTAGCTTGTATATTTCCTCTCTTCAGAGCTTTAATGAATTTTCATTTAAGATTCTTGTTCAATCTGGTTTTATTCTGTACTTTGGATCATTGTCTAATTTTTATGCTAGGCTTTTTTATATCTAACTTAGATGGATATTTGATAAGAAACAGGGGTAGTATTTAGGGGCATTATTTAATAATTGTTCAATCGTGGCGTTTTAATTACTTCATTTAAGTGATTGTTAAATCATAGAAAAGGCATAGCTAGGTATGAAGCAGTCCCCAACAGTGTTAATTGTCGATGATGTTCCAGAGAATTTACGCGTTTTAAAGGAAGTAATGGATGCATTGGATTGCCAAATTTCTGTAGCAAACTCCGGCGAACGAGCTTTGGAGCTGCTAGATAGAACCCAGCCGTGTTTGATTTTGTTAGATGTCATGATGGGGGGGATTGACGGATTCGAAACTTGTCGTCGAATTCGATGTCATCCGCATCACAAAGATGTTCCTATTATTTTTGTTACTGCGTTAGCTGATGATATTGGCCGAGGTTTTGAGGCTGGTGGCAATGACTACATAAGTAAGCCTATCCGAATTGAAGAAGTCCGCTCTAGAGTTCAGCACCAGTTGGAAAAATTCCAATTGGTGAATGAATTAAGAGAGCTTACCTTGTCACTGGAAGAGAAGGTTCGTGAGCGTACTGCTGATCTTAATTTGGTAAATCGAAACCTTCGAAAAGAAGTGAACGAAAGACGTTATATGCAAGATCGATTAAAGTATCTTGCTCAGCACGACTTCGTAACCCAACTTTATAATCGCGACGCACTAGACGAACACATATCTCATCTCATTTCTGGAGTTCAAGCTAAAACCGCTGAGCACATACCGTATTTTATTTTAATCGATGTAAACGAATTTCGTTTGATAAACGATTCATGTGGTTGTATCGCTGGCGATGAGTTATTGTATCAGTTGGCTATTATGATGAGTGAACTTGCCGATCCTCAACGAGATTTCTGTGCGCGTTTAAGTGGTGATAAATTTGCCATTGTTATTAGTAAAGGCGGTGACGAAGCCGTCGAATCTTTTTTCCGTTTACTACAAAAAGGTTTCAAGGACTTTTCATTTGTATGGGATGAGCGTCAGTTTCGAATGACGGTGACGCAAGTTGCTATTCCAATTACGCTCGATATGGTGTCTTTTGAACAAGTTGTGATGTTGGCCGACGAAATTTGCTATTCCAGCAAAAAGTCGGGTATCCATTCTAGAATTATAAAAAATGCCAAAGACCTTGCTTATGATGAGCACAGAGGCAATTTAAACTGGGGGCTGCGTATTATTGACGGCCTTGATAAAGATTTATTCGAAGTGCATTTTCAACAAGTGTGCTCATTGATTAACGATGAACCTAAGAAGAAAATAGAAATATTAGTTCGACTAAAAGACGAAGAAACGGGTGGTTTAATTTATCCCAATGACTTTATTCGAGCGGCAGAGCGTTTTGGTATCGTCTCCAAAATAGATCGCTGGGTGATTAGTAATACCATGCAGCAATTGGCAGAGCGTGCAGGTTTGTGGGACGAAATTGATCAAGTGGCGTTGAATGTGTCAGCGCTGTCAGTGCGACAGGCCAATTTTGCCGAATTCATAATTGAGCAGTTAAAGTATTATCAATTAGATGGCAGTAAATTTTGCTTTGAAATTACCGAAACTGAAGCACTTAATAATTTTTCTGATACTCGCCGGTTTATGTCTTTACTTCACGAACATGGCTGTACCATTGCTTTGGATGACTTTGGTACGGGCTTCTCGTCCTTTGCGTATTTGATGGATTTGCCATTTGATTTAATTAAAATTGATGGCATGTTTATTAAAGACATGCACGTAAATGAAATTCACTACGGTATGGTCGACTCGATTGTAAAGTTGGCTAAGATGCTCAATAAACCTGTCGTGGCCGAGTTTGTCGAAAACCAGAGTATCGTAGATAAGCTTAAGCTTTTAGGTGTTGAGTGGGGGCAGGGATATTTTTTCCATAAGCCGGAAAAGCTTTAGCACACGTTGTACTCGCGCGACTTCGTGCTGGGCTTTTAAAGTCAATAAAGTTACTTCTGGTGTTTTTAGGGATTTATCATGGATATAGAGTTTCCCATTCTACTCAAAGTGTTTGCTGGTTTATTTTGCCTAACTGCTTTTGTACTGGTTGCTTTGCAGCTCGCCTTTCTTTTTCGTTTTAAGCTATTACAGCGCCGCTATTCAAGAGCGATTCTCGCCACTAATGCAGGTGTCTGGGAGTGGTTTCCTGAAACGGGTCGTTTATATGCTTCTTCTGAATTCTTTATGCAACTTGGTTTTGAAGAACAAAAAACACCAAAGCGCCTAGAAGATTGGTTGGCGTTTTTATCATCAGAAGATCAAATAACTTTCAATACATGGAAAACTGCGTTACTCGAACAAGAAACACATCTCGCGCCTAAATCGATACGCTTACAGATTCAGAATCATCTTAATGAATGTTTTTGGATAGAGATGCGCGGTAGCGTTACTCGTAGAGATAGCCACCATCGTGTTTTGAGTGTAGCTGGGATTTTTGAAGAAATAGGCCATCTAGTTGAAACTGAAACCGCTTTGATCGTTGCACGTGAAGAAGCGCGTCGTCGAGAACTTACCTTATCCTCTCTGTTAAATAACATTCCAGATATTGTTTGGTCAAAAGATGAGCAGGGAAATTACCTCGACTGTAATCAAGCTTTTTTAGATTTTAATCAACTCACTGCGCTAGAAATAAAAGGCAAAAGTGATTTAGATTTAAATCTGGATGGTAAAGGTGCTTATTATCAAAGTGTCGGTGAGGTTCCTTTACAAACAGGCATAACATCACATGAACAAGGTTGGGGCTATCCAAAAGATGGTGGCGAGCCGTGTTTATTCGAAGTTTATCGAGTTCCAGTCATTGAACCTTCTATAAACTTTCGTGGCACATTAGGTATTGCTCGTGACATTACCGAACGCCATCAACTTTTTAATCAACTCAAGCTATTTAAAAGCTTTGCTGATAATTCCGCACAAGGTTTTGCCATGGCTACTTTGGACGGCGATATTACGTATTTTAATAAAAAAATACGTTCACTTCTTGGTGTGGGTGAAGAGGCCAGTGATGTGTCTTTGGCCGAATAT
Source organism: Marinomonas sp. UCMA 3892 (assembly GCF_012726345.1). Lineage (GTDB taxonomy): Bacteria > Pseudomonadota > Gammaproteobacteria > Pseudomonadales > Marinomonadaceae > Marinomonas. The sequence continues at coordinate 49,545 of NZ_PTXN01000007.1, read as the reverse complement.
AACTATCTTGAATTTTATCCTGAGGCTAGCCAAAAGTTTCTGAAAGAAACAGTGATTCCTTATGTGAGAGAGCACGGTGTTTGGGAGGGTGAGTTGCAGGCCAAGAGCTTAGACGGTCATATCTTCGCAACCTATGAAACCTATTTTTTATTGCGTGATGAAAATGGTAAGGCAACCTCTGTTGGTGACATCATGAATGATATTACCGAGCAAAAATATGTGTCTATGGAGTTGGAGCAAGCGAAAGAAGCTGCCGAGCAAGCCAGCCAGGCGAAAAGCCATTTTTTAGCTAATATGAGTCATGAAATTCGTACGCCATTAAATGCGATTATAGGCTACGCACAACTGATCAGTGAAGACAATCAATTAACCGGCGTTTCTAGAACGCGTTTTTTATCTATTGCCAGTGCTGGGCATCGTTTATTGGGCTTGATTAACGATATTTTAGACATTGCTCGAATAGAGTCCGGACGACTTGTGCTACACGAGCAAAAAGTTAATCTTTGTCGCGAAGTTAGTCAGATTAGTAAGCTCTTTCAAGGTCAAGCTCAGGAAAAAGGCCTAGAGCTTATTGTCGAGTGTGATATAGACGAGCGGCAGTTTGTCTGGATAGATCCCGTTAAATTCCAGCAAATAATTACCAACTTACTAGGCAATGCGGTGAAATTCACAGACCAAGGTTATGTGAAAGCTGTCGTTCAGATTGTCGAGGATCGTATTCATATCAGCATCGAAGATACGGGGCCAGGAATAGAAGCTGAATTAATGGATCACCTGTTCACGCCCTTTATACAGGGGAAAGCGGGGGAGGCTTCTGGTGGCACAGGGTTAGGTTTGTCTTTATCGACGACGTTAGTCAAACTGATGAACGGCACTTTATCGGTTAAAAGTAGTGAGGGTGTCGGAACACAAATTATTGTTGATTTACCCTTGTCTAAAGTCGAAGACAGCGAATCGACTGATTGTGATGACCAAGACACACTGCTTAATATGAGATTGAATGATCCCATCAAAGTTTTGGTGGCAGAAGATGATGATTGGTCCCGCGATATTTTGGTGTCTTTATTGGAAAAAGCAGGCTGTCAGATTATAGAGGCTGCGGATGGTGAGCAAGCCATTAAAGCCTTCAAAGCCAGTTCTCCAGACTTAGTTATGACTGATATTCGAATGCCCAACAAAACCGGTATAGAATTATTAAAATTCATTCAACATGAAGATCAAAAGCAACTTATTCCTGTTATTGCTGTAACTGCATCGACATTGGAGCATGAGCAGCAAGCATTATTAGACGAAGGTTTTTGGCAAGTCATTGCCAAACCCTATCAAATTGAAGATATCTACAAAGCTTTAGTAGCGCATCTTGATGTGCAGTTTGTTCCCATCAATGAAACCCCAGCAGAGCAAGATGAAGGCGCTGATCAAACGGAAGGAGCTGTCGAAATAGATAAGTCGGTTGATGGGCAACACGAGCTACAGCTTGAAGATTGGCAACCCTTGTTGATGGCAGCACAAAGTGGCGATGTACAGACAACCGAAGATGTTTTTCATCAGCTACGCCAATTCTTATCTGCAAAACAGCAAAAAGCCCTTCAAGCGGCGATCAATCAATTTGATTTGGGATTGGTAGAAACATTGATTGATAAGTATAAGACAGAGAACGAATAACCCACATCGTTTCTTCGTAGGCATGCGTTTGTTCAAGCCATGCTGTAGGCGTTAGGTTTGACATGAATCTACTGCCTCGTTAAGGTCAAACAAGACAAATCATAGCAAAAACGCCTACAATAGACGGCTTATGATTTCCTTTTCACCTTAACGAAATGCAACAGGTAGCTCAATGACCCGTTTAGCCTCTAGTGACTTTCCTTTTACCGCAGTAGCGGGGCAAGAGCCGCTTAAATTGGCGTTGATTTTGTGTGCGATTAACCCACAAATTGGCGGTGTTTTAGTCAGTGGGCCTCGTGGCTCAGCAAAGTCTACTTTAGCGCGTGGTTTATCTGGTGTAATGCCAGGATTACAAGGTGAAGATCTCGCGCCTTTTGCCACTTTACCGCTTGGTACGAGTGAGGATCGCTTGCTTGGCGCATTGGATTTAGAGCAGGTTTTACAAGACAAACAAGTGCAGTTTAAACCTGGTTTGCTTAGCAAAGCGCACGGTGGCGTCTTGTATGTGGATGAGGTGAATCTGTTGCCAGATCATCTTGTTGATCAGCTTCTAGATGTGTCGGCCAGTGGGATAAATCGTGTTGAGCGTGATGGCATCAGCCATGAACACGCGGCGCGTTTCTTATTGGTTGGTACCATGAACCCAGACGAAGGTGAATTACGTCCGCAGTTAAAAGACCGTTTTGGGTTAATGGTCGAATTAGTGAATCAATATAGCCTTGAAGAGCGCGTACAGATTGTTCGTCTGCGAGACGAATACGATCAAGATCCACAGGCTTTTTGTGAGGCGTTTAAATACAAACAACGCAACTTAAAAAACAGTATTCGTTTGGCAAGACAAGTATTAGCACAACTTAGCTGCGCTGATGAGCTGCGTTTAGAGGTTGCCAGACGTTGTCAGCTGGCCAATATTGATGGCGTGCGTGGCGACATTGTTTGGATTCGAGCCGCGATGACTCATGCTGCATGGCGTGGCGCCAAAGCGGTGTCTCTTGAAGATATTCAAGCTGTTGAAGAGTTGGTCTTGGCCCATCGCCGACAAGCGAACTCTCAGCCTCAAGCATCCAGCCCGCCACCGTCTCGCAGACCGGATTCTTCTCGGTCGCCTTCATTGAATAAAAGCCCTCAGCCACAAGATGAGCTTTCTGAAGACAATCAACACCATGATCAAGATGGCATGGGCGAGTGGGGCAGTATGCCTGCGCAAACCCTTGCCAGCAGTGCGCCAATTAGTGTCAGCTTAGATCATGACGCCAGCCTAAAGAAGGTGGATCACTCTCGTCTCGATGAGGTAACGCCGGGAAAGCTCAAAGGCAAGCAGCAGGGCGGTTATCGTCCTGATGTGGCGCCATTGCACGAAAATCAATCGGTCAATGGCATTGATTGGTTTCGAAGTATTGTGAGTCAACCGCAAGAGTGGCCACCGAAAGACTTGATCCATAAACCGAACAAAACCGGCCAAGCGGTTTTGCACTTGGTGTTATTAGATACGTCGGCATCAACCTTGAGCCAAGGCGTTTTTGCTCAAGCTAAAGGCGTGATTTTAGACATTGCCAACCGTGCGTATTTAGCACGAGAACAGATTACGATTTTAGGTTTTGGGCAGGACGGTATGTCGTCGATTTTGCCAAAAGTCCGTGCGCCAAAAGAAATCTCAGACTTACTTGATGATTTAGGTGCTGGTGGCGGTACGCCGTTTCGCGTTGCCATAGAAAACGCCAGTCAGTATTTGGTACAACAACACAAGGCAACTGCGGGATTACAGAGCCAAACTTACATATTGACCGATGGGCGCACTCAAGCGGATGTATCGGATCTTGTTCTACCGGGTAACACCGTATTGATAGATATAGAAAACGCACCGGTAAAACGTGGCCGAGGCAAAGATGTTGCCCAGCATTTGGGGGCTCAATACGTATTGTTGAGCGCTCTTTTAGAGACTATTTAGAGACTGTTTTATGACTACTGCTGTTGTTCATTGTCCCGCGCTATTTTTGACGGCTCCGGCATCGAACCAAGGAAAAACCACCATCACGGCGGCCTTGGCGCGTTATTTTACCAACCAAGGCAAAGTGGTTCGCGTGTTTAAAACCGGTCCCGATTACCTTGATCCGCAAATTTTAGCGCAAGCGTCTAAGCAACCTGTAGAGCAGTTGGATATTTGGATGGCGGGTGAAGATTATTGCCAAGACAAACTTTATCAAGCTGCGAAAGTGGCGGATTTGATCTTGGTGGAAGGTGCCATGGGCATGTTTGATGGGGAACCATCCAGTGCGGATTTAGCGGCGCGTTTTGGTATTCCCATGGCCATTGTGATGGACGTGAAAGGCATGGCGCAAACCGCGGCGGCGGTGGCCACTGGCTTGGCAAATTTTCGTGATGATGTGCAAGTGGCAGGGTTGATTGCCAACCGCTGCGGCAGCGAACGCCATGCGGAATTGATCCGCGATGCGCTACCAGCAAGTTTGCCTTTGCTTGCAACCTTAAAGCGCGATGAAGAGATTACCTTGCCTGAACGTCACTTAGGTTTGGTGCAAGCGGATGAGGTAAAAGACGAGCTAGAAGTGCGCTTTGAAGCCGCCGTTGAATGGCTAAAAGAAACACAAGATACTGGGTTGCTGGAATTACCGAGCGCGGTGCCTTTTTCTCCTGCCAGCCAAGTTGACGCCGAACAAGCCATTGAGCAAAGCTTACTGGGTAAAACTATTGCGGTTGCCAAAGACTCGGCGTTCAGCTTTATCTACGATGCTAATCTGATTGCGCTAAAAAACTTAGGCGCTAACGTGGTGTTTTTCTCACCATTGCATGATCAAGTTTTACCTGATGCCGATGCGCTTTGGTTACCGGGCGGTTATCCTGAATTACACACCAAAGCATTGTCAGAAAACACAACAATGCGCCAAGCGATCAAAGACTTTTTCCAAACCGGCAAAGGTATTTTGGCAGAATGCGGTGGCATGCTGTATAGCTTGGATGATTTAACTGATTTGGATAATCAGTGTTATCCAATGTTGGGGATTTTAGAAGGCCAAGGTGCAATGCGCGGCAAACGTGGCTGCCAAGGTATGCAAACGGCGGTGATTCCGCAAGGTGAAATTCGTGGTCATGCTCACCATAGATCTCGCAGTGCCAATACGCCAGACCCCGTGGGTTATGGTCGTCGACAACGACACCCAGCGCCAGGGGAAGCGATTTATCAGCAAAAAGGGCTAACCGCCAGTTATTTGCATTTGTTCTTTCCTTCGAATCTTGATGTCACCGCCAAGATTTTTTTAGGAAAAGGTAACTAAAAGAATGTGGCCCGAAAGTGCTGAATCGCCCGCGCCACTGCGTACTGGTTTAACCACCGGAACCTGTGCGACGGCCTGTTGCGTAGCCGCAGCACAAGCACTTTTTGCTGACCAACAAGCAACCAGCGTCAGTGTCACCTTACCAAAAGGCAAGATGGTCGATTTACCTATTATCGAGTATCAAGCCATTGATGGTGGTATGAAAACATTAACCATCAAAGACGCCGGTGATGACCCTGATGCGACCCACGGCGCGACTTTATTTGTCGAGCTAAGATTGTCCCCAGAACAAGGCGTGCGCTTCCATGCCGCGCAAGGGGTGGGAATCGTGACTCGAACAGGGTTGCTGCTTGATGTGGGCGATCCCGCAATTAACCCTGTACCGCGGAAAATGATGACAGAGCATTTAGAGGGTTTTGCGCAAACTTATCATTACCAAGGGGGATTTGATGTCTCTGTTGGCGTAATTAATGGCGAGCAGATTGCACAAAAAACCATGAATCCACGTTTAGGAATTTTGGGCGGGCTCTCGATTCTCGGCACAACGGGCATTGTGCGTCCTTTTTCTTGTGCGGCTTACATTGCGTCTATCCATCAAGGAATCGATGTGGCTCGGGCGAATGGCTTGACCCACATTGCCGCTACCACAGGCAATGCCAGCGAAGACGCCATAAAGAGCCATTATCAATTGGATGATATGGCCTTGATCGAAATGGGCGACTTTGTTGGTGCTGTGTTGAAACACATTAAAAAAGTCGAGCAAGCCGATTCTGCCAAGCTAAACAGTTCGACACAATTACAGAAACTCAGTATTTGTGGCGGCTTTGGTAAGATCAGCAAGCTTGCTCAGCATCATATGGATTTGAACAGTCGAGCGTCTAGTATTGACCTTGGCGCTTTAGCAAAACTGGCGGCCAGCTTAGGAGCCGACAATGCTTTGCAGGAGCGCATGACAAAGGCCAACACCAGCGTGGAAGCCTTGTCGTTTGCCATCTCTGACGGTTTGCCACTGGCTGATGCCATTTGTCAGCAAGCTTTAGATTTTGCACGACAGTACATTCCCGCTCACATAGCGTTAGAAGTTTGGGCGATTGATCGCAAAGGGCAATTTGTTGGCAAAGCCTTGGATGCTGATAACTCAAAACGAGACGAGCCATGAAGATTCTATTATTGGGCGGTACCGCCGATGCTCGGCACCTGTCTGACGCGTTACACAAAGCGGGTTTGGCCGTCATCTACAGTTTGGCTGGCTTGGTTCGAGTGCCAAAAGTCGATTGTCAGTTAGTGGTCGGCGGCTTTACCCAATTTGGTGGACTCGCTCAATATTTAAAAGACAATAATATCGGCGCGATTTTGGATGTTACCCACCCTTATGCGCAAACCATGAGCAGCAAAGCGGTCATGGCCGCCAAAGAAGTCGGCATTCCTTGCTGGCGTTTTCATCGTCCTGCATGGCAACAAGAAGCGGGGGATCTGTGGCAAGATTACCAAGACGACGGCGATTTACTGGCTAAGCTTAATGGCTTCCGTGTGCCGCTATTAAGTGCTGGGCAGATGAGCGAAACGTTATTAGAAGGTATTTTACAATTGCCAAGCATTGAGCGTGTTGTATGGCGAACCGCAGTGGCGCCCAAGTTTGCACTCGCTGATAAGATCCATTGGATAAAAGCCATTGGGCCGTTTACTTTGGACGACGAGCGTCAATTGTTAGTGGATCACGGCATTGATGTGATCGTTAGTAAAAACAGCGGCGGCATGGCGACTTATTCAAAGCTTGTTGCCGCCAGAGAATTATCTGTTCCCGTTTTATTGCATGCTCGGCCATTGTTGCCAGCGGCCGAACGTGAATTTCATGATACAGAAGATTGTTTGCAAGCTTGTATAGCGGCTTGGGGCAAGAACTCTATCCATAGTAAGAATCAACCAAAAGACAGCCAACAGTGACTTTTTCGAACGACTCTCAATACGAAAGAAAATATGAAAACAACCCTCAAGCCATTGAGCAAGACAGCTTTCGGCAAATTCGCGAGTTAACCGATTTATCTGGCTTGAGCCAAGACCAGCAGCAAGTGGTTATGCGCGTGGTGCACAGTTTAGGCTTGCCAGATGTGGCTGAGCAAGTACGCTTCAGTGCCAATGCCACCCAAGCGGGTCGCGCAGCATTAGCCAACAATGGCGCGATTTTGTGCGATGTGGAAATGGTCAAGCAAGGGGTGACCAAGCGTATGATCACTCAGGAACCCTTGTGCTTTTTGAACGATCCTCGTACCGCAGAGTTGGCCAAAAGCAAGGGCGAAACCCGTTCTATGGCGGCGCTGAGTTTATGGCAAGAAGCTCTGGCTGGCAGCGTGGTATTAATTGGTAATGCGCCAACTGCTTTGTTTCGTTTATTGGAAATGATAGAACAAGGTGCCCCTAAACCCGCTTTGATTATTGGTATGCCGGTGGGCTTTGTCGGCGCGGCGGAATCGAAAGAGGCGCTGTGGGAAGCCCATGAGAAATTGGGTATTGAATGCATCACCTTGCTAGGGCGAATGGGGGGCAGCGCCGTGACATCGGCCAGCTGTAATGCTTTGTTGCGCTGTAATATTGGCGAGTATTATTAATGCGTTCTATGAGCCTTGGTATCCGTTTTTTTATTTTCGTTAATCCACCTAGCTTAATGTAATGGCATTGAATGGAAGTAGGTTTATGAAACACACACAAATGCCAATCCATGTTATCGGTTTAGGCGTTAAGCAAGTGGCTTATTTGGATGAAGCGGCGCAAGCGGTTTTGGCGAGCTTGTCGGCGCATGATGTTGTGTTAGGTGCTCCGCGTCAACATGACACCATCACACACTGTGCTCATCTGGCTCGTCGTGAAGATCTGCCCAAACTCAGCATGCTGAAAGAAGCCTTTGCCAATTGGCAATCCGAAGGGGCAAAGCAGGTGGTGGTGCTAGCTTCTGGCGATCCGCTGTATTACGGCATTGGCGCTTGGTTGATGCGTACTTTTTCGCTTGAAAACCTACGCTTTTATCCGAATGTTTCCAGTATCCAAGCGGCCTGTCATCGTCTTGGTTTGTCCTTGCAAGAAGTGCAAGCGGTGAGTTTGCACGGTCGTCCATTGGCTTCGTTACGTCGTTATTTGCAGTCGAATCAGACCTTGGTGTTGCTGACGGACCAATTCAGTCAACCCCAACACATTGCGCAAGAATGTGTGCAAGCAGGCCTTGATCAAAGTGAGATCACAGTGTGTGAGGCCTTGGGTTATGAACAAGAAAAAGTCCGTACTTTTAGTGCCAAGTCTTTATTAGATACAGAAATAGAGTGGGATCCGCTTAATGTGGTTGTGTTGAAAACCAGCCAGCAAGCCTCTTTTTATCCTAGCTCAGTGGGTATCCCGGATACGGCTTTTGTTACGGACAAGGGAGATGGCAAAGGCATGATTACCAAGCGAGAAGTGCGTTTGGCGATTTTGTCTTACATGGACATTCAGCAAGGTGACACGGTTTGGGATATTGGCGCTGGTTGTGGTGGTGTGAGTGTGGAAATGGCCTATTGGCATCCGCGCAGTCAGGTTATTGCCATTGAACATCACCCAGATCGTTTGGCCTGTTTAACTGCCAACCAAGAACGTTTTGGTGTCATGCAGAATTTATCCATTGTCGCAGGGCGAGCACCAGATGTGCTGGTGGATTTGTTTGCCGACAGCAAGAAACATAATGGTAGACCCAATAAAGTCTTCATTGGTGGCAGTGATGGTGAATTGATGGCGTTAATGTCGCAAATATGGAATTTATTGCCTGATACTGGCTGTCTGATGGTCAGTGCCGTGACGGAAGAAACCAAGTGTCAGGTCATGCAATTTGCCCAACAGCGTGACCAAGCACAAGACGCTGATGAGCAAAGCTTACAAGTGTTTATCACTAAAGGCGAGCGATTAGCGGGGCAGCGTTTATTTCGTCCTAGTCTGCCTGTGACGCTTTACCATTTTAGAAAATACACGGCCTCAACATCGGCCGCCCATACCAATCAAAAGGAAAACGCACAATGAACGCCTCGGAAACTTCACAAACAATAGGCCGATTCATTGGTGTTGGCGTTGGGCCAGGGGATCCAGAATTGATCACCTTAAAAGCCTTGCGTTTGATTCAGCGCGCCAGCGTGGTGAGTTATCTGGCTAATGGGGAGGGCGGCTCTCAAGCGAAAACCATCGCCAGTGAAGCGTTCGCCGGTGTGACCCATGCGCAAAATGAAATTGCCATTGTCATGCCAATGTCCACAGATCGTTCATTGGCAAGTGAAGCCTACGACAATGGCGCAAAAGCCATTGCCAATGAATTATCGCAAGGCAAAGACGTGATTTTCTTGTGCGAAGGCGATCCCTTGTTTTTTGGTTCTTTTGCTTATTTATTAGAGCGTTTAGAAGGCGATTTTCAGTGCCAAGTGGTGCCTGGGGTGTCGTCTATTAACGCGGCTTCTTCGGCTTTAAACCATCCATTAACCGTGCTGAAAGAATCCTTTGCTGTGGTGAGTGGTCGCCATAGCGCAGAGCAAATTGATACCGCATTAGAGCAACACGACAGTGTGGTTATCATGAAGGCTGGGCGTGCCCGTCCACGTATTCTCATGGCGTTACGTAAAACCAATCGTATGCAAGACGCGAAATACCTTGAATACATTGGCCGTGAAAATGAGCGCATCGTGCGGGATGTATCCACCTTGGAAGATAAAGCGGGGCCGTATTTTTCCTTGTTTGTGGTGACCAAAAGTGAGCGAGGCACTCGGTGATTCGTTTTATTGCATTAACCCCCGCTGGGGAGCGGCTGGCCAACAAACTTTTGTCTCAAGGGATGCAGAATTATTGGCCAGAGGCCGTGGTGGACTACAAACCAAAACCTTTTGCCGAGTTCGTACAGACGGCCTTTCAAAACGGCGATTGGTTGGTATTCATTTGTGCTACTGGGATCGTGATGCGAACTCTTGCTCCTGTGATTCAAAACAAATACCAAGATCCACCGGTTTTGGTATTGGATGAAGAAGGGAAATTTGTCATTCCTTTATTGTCTGGCCATGAAGGTGGTGCGAATGAATGGGGCGCGCAAGTGGCCAAATCTCTTGATGCGCAACTGGTTATGACCACAGCCAAACCTTACCTTAATCCAGTTTACACCTTGGGAATGGGCTGCGAACGCAACTGCCAGTTGGAATTCCTTGAAAGCCTAATGCTGTATGCCCTTAATCAAAAAGGCTTAACGCCAAGCGACATCCGCTCCTTAAACAGCATCGACATCAAAGCCGATGAGGTCAACCTTATCGCCCTCGCAAAAAAGTACGGCTGGGATTTCAATACCTACAGCGCCCATCAACTCGCCCCAATGGAACCACTGCTTAGCACCAAATCCGACTACATTTTTAACACCGTCGGTGTGTATGGCGTTGCAGAATCCGCCGCATTGCTGGCGTCTCAACAAGCAACCGGCGACGAACCAGAACTTATATTGAATAAAATCAAAAACACCAAAGCGACCTGTGCTTTGGCGAGAGGGTTTAAGTCTTCAGATTCAAGTAACTCTTCCGTATCTTAACCGTTCTGTGTGAAGTGCTAATAAAACAGTAAACTGATTATTTTTTTAGGAATTCCATAGGTGTTGAGATTTTTATCTGTAGGTTATCGCATTATGAGTAAGAATCCTGTTAAGTTGACAGTACCAATTAGTCGATTCACTCGTAATTTTGCGATGAAAGGCATTTTTAATAATCTAAATAAAGAGACACATTAGTTTTAATAAAAGGAACGGGCATTTTAGATGTTGAATTTTTATATTATTGCCATTGCGTTAGTGGTCACTCTCTTTTTGGCTTTTTCCCGTAAACTTGCGCATTCGGAGGGGTGGAAGGCAACCGTTACCCCATTAGCTTCTATTATGGGCAGTGGCTTTTTGGTGGTGGCCCCATTATTGGCAGAATCTGTGGGATATTTTGCTGTATTGTTTATGGGAGTATTGCTTATCTTAGCCTATGCAGTGGGCAGCGCGATTCGCTTTAACATTCGTCACTTTGAGCCTATCGAACATCAAAAAGGTTCTGCACAGGCTGTTTCCTTCGTCTCGCGTATTGTTTTAGCGGGTGCTTATTTTATTTCTGTTACCTATTACCTTCAGCTGCTGTCGGCGTTTTTGCTTAAAGCTTTTGGTTACGACAGCGACTTCGTGGCAAATATTATCACCACACTGATTTTAATCCTGATCTGTGGTGTAGGAATGTGGCGTGGCTTAGGGGAGTTAGAGAAAATTGAAACGTATGCGGTGAGCCTAAACCTTGGCATGATCGCTGGGTTGCTCTTCTCACTCGCGGTATACAACGTTCAACTTTTACAGTCTGGCCAATGGCATTTACCCTCTCTGGATTCCAGTATCGACCTACACGATTTACGCGTGCTGTTAGGGCTATTAATCGTGGTACAAGGTTTTGAAACTTCTCGTTACCTGCAAAGTCAGCATCCTGCAGAACTTCGTATCAAAACTATGCGTATCGCTCAGTGGATTTCTGCGGCAATTTATCTCGTTTTTTTAACCTTGATGACTGTCTTATTCCACAAAGGTATGGGCGCTGATGTTACTGCAATTACCAGTATGGTGGCACCCGTGGCAGTGCTCTTGCCTATCTTAATTTCTGTCGCCGCTATTGGTAGTCAATTCTCCGCCTCCGTTGCTGATACTTCCGGTGCGGGCGGATTGGTTGTCGACATCGCTCGCGAGAAAATTCCCGTTCGTTATGCTTATATGCTGATTTTGATCGTCACCATTTTTTTAACCTGGGCGACTGATGTGAATGGCATTATTGCCTATGCATCGCGGGCATTTGCTCTGTTCTATACGCTACAATCCGCTGTCGCGGCGATTGTGGCAATGCAGAGCAAATCAGTTGAAAACCACACTCAAAAAGCGACTTTCTATAGTGTGATTTCATTGCTTTGCTTAATGGTATTTTTATTCGGTGTGCCATCGGCCTAGTTAAAAGCTGTTGAGAGATTTTACGGGGAAGTTGATCTTTTACGTTGATAGGATGTTTGCAGTAGTTCATTTAGTACTACTTTATTGTCTGTCAGTGTGAATTTGAGAGGCTGTTTTAACATGCCAAATAGAGGCGTGCCGCCACCTAATAGGATAGGGAATTGAGTGATGATAATTTCGTCTATTAGGTCTTCCTTGAGAAAGCTTTGAATGGTTTTGCCACCATCAATGTATAGGTTATTTATTCCTTTTCTCTTTAGTTTTGCAACTATTCCCTTTAACTCTCCTTTGATTAGGAATATTTTGTCTTTAAAGGCTTTCGGTACTTCCGTCATCGTGCTACTTAAAACGAAAACAGGCTTATTGTAGGGCCAATCACCCTCAAAACTCATTACAGTCTCAAGGGTCTTACGACCCATTATTAGCCCATCTATACGTTCCATGATAGATAGAAAACCAGTATCGATATTGTCTGGATTGGATACAGAATCGAGCCAGTCGAGCTTGCCGTGCTGATCTGCGATGAAGCCATCTAAACTGCAGGCAATAAAGACAATGTTAGCCATGAAAAATATCCTATTTATTATTGTGTTGAGAAAGTATATTAATTTATTCTACAGTGTAGAATAAATTAAGTTTAGAGGAATTATTTAGTGTCTGTCAATGATAAGAAGCGTGGTCGACCTAGCAGGAAACAGCAGCTGTTAAATGCTGATAGCATTTTAGCGATGGCCAAAAAATTGATGAAAAGGAATGGTAAGGCGCCAAGTATTAGGTTATTAGCCAGTGAGTTAGCTGTGGATCCCATGGCGATATACCATTACTTCGCGAGCAAAAATGCTTTGCTTGAAGCGCTGACTACGTCATTGGTTAGCGAGATTTATCTTCCTCAAGAAAGCACTTCATGGCGAGAAGACTTGAAACAATTGTGTGTCAGTTATGTTGAGCTTTTGATGGAATATAATGGCTTGCTAGAAACTATATTGACCATGTCTTCTTATGGGCCTGCTCAAGTATTTAATGAGCGTTATTTTAAAATTATTGCACTTTTAAACTTGGACCATAAAACTCAGGAAGATGGGTTAGGTTTGCTGGTTGATTATTTACATGGCTTCGCTTTTGCAAAGAGCTGTTGTCATGATCGCCGTCTATTAAATGTCGATCGCATGGAAGGGGCTTTGTTGTTAGTTTTTCGTTCTCTAGAGAGTGCTAAGTCCAATTCCTAGTACAAAGTCGTTAAAGTGGTTTTTATGGCGATTTGAATATCTGTTTGCTAATCTGGTTTCTTGTATTTGCTGTCAATATTAATTTGGGGATAAGGATGTCATGATATATAAAAATAATTTCAAGAAGAAGAATGCTAATGGATCCGGAATGAAACGTCATGACTTTCTCGCGATGGCAGGTAGTGTAGCGGTATTGGGTTTTACTAGAAAGTTGTTCTTTTACGTTGATAGGATGTTTGTAGTAGTTCATTTAGTACTACTTTATTGTCTGTCAGTGTGAATTTGAGAGGCTGTTTTAACATGCCAAATAGAGGCGTGCCGCCACCTAATAGGATAGGGAATTGAGTGATGATAATTTCGTCTATTAGGTCTTCCTTGAGAAAGCTTTGAATGGTTTTGCCACCATCAATGTATAGGCTGTTTTTCCTTTTTTAGTTTTGGAGAGAGTTTTATTAAAATAGCTTGATTGTTGGTATTCATGAGTGTATTCGAAGCTTGTTTTTTGATATTTTAAAGTGATTTATTAGTTTTTTTATGGTTTGGTTGCAGCTTCATAGTTAAATTGCATTTAAAATCTGGTATTCTTCACTCTTTATTTTTTGAATCATTATTAGTTTTTGAAACTTTTGGTTTTATATGGATTAGAGCTGAATTTAGAAAAAACTTTAATAGTGTCTATAAGTTTTTATTTTTAGGTAAAGTAATATGTTTAATAAGTTGAAATTGGTAACTCGATATTTAAGGGATGAATCTAGAAGGTTAAAAATACTTTATTTTACAGTACTTTTTTCTAGAAAAAGAAAGAAAAATAGAAATAATATAGATTTATCTTCTGTTAAAAAAGTAGCATTGCTTCGCTATGATGGGAAGTTAGGTGATGCCATCATGATGTGTAGCCTTATTGATATAATAGAAAGAAATAGTCCTGATATTGAGCTGACATTGTTCTCGTCCAGCACTTTAGTTAATGAATGGGTTAAAAAAATAAGTGGAAAAATTAAGATAATAGAATGTGAGCATAAAAAAAAGTTATCACCAGACTTCTTTGGTAAGTTTTCCAATTATTTTGATGTGGCCGTTGAGTTAAAACATAGTCTTGATCTTAAAGATATAAAGATACTACACAGCCTTAATTCAAAAATTAATATTGGATATGCTAAGAACTCTATATTTGATATAGTAATTCCTGGAGAGTTTAAAAGTAGTAGAGATCGACAAATTAAAGCTGCTTCAATTATCTTGGGCAAGGATATAATCTTGACAAGAATTCCGCCTCCTAAAATAGATAAAGACTTTGATTTTATAGTATTCGAAAGAAAAACTATTGCTTTCAATTTATTTGGTGCAAATAAATATAGATCATTTACATTTGATTCTGCTGTGAAGCTAATTAATAACTGGTTGGCCGAATGGCCTGATGAAAAAATAATATTAATACCCGTTCCTGGGAAAATAGAATTTTTAGCTAAATTGGAATCGATATTTTCTAATAAAAATGTTTTTCTTCCAAAGCAGGACCCAAGCTTGGATCTTAGTCTTTTTATTCTTTCGAAATGTGACCTCTGCTTTACACCAGACACGTCCGTTGTTCATATGGCATCTGCATTAAATACGCCAACCTTAGCCATATATCATGATAATATTGCAAATTATGAAGGCTGGAAACCGTTGTCAGATAACAGTAGAACTGTATTTTATAAAGAGATGGCGAATGAAGTTGATAGGGGGTACGTATCTGACTTCGATTGGCATCAATTAGTGTTGACAAAAAATGATATGAAAATTTAACTTATTTAAATAGTATATTTTATAACGATTAAAAAGTTTTTAATATAATTTATGATTGTAAACTTTATTTCTCGCGGTAGTTTATGCTTATGGAATGATATTTGAAAGAATTATATTTCTTGATTTTTTGACTAGCAAAGGGTGCTATTTTTATATTAACTATTTTTAAATGAAATTAATGACGGTTTTTAAAATCTGCATCGCTATTTTAAAGGCTGGATGCCTACAAACAAGTTTATAATTATCAACGAGTTAGATTGAAAATCGAAAATTACTTTATCCTTATCTATTTAGATATTACACTGTAATTTATATTAATTATCTGGATTTTAGCTTATGAGTGATTCCGCTAAACGTAGCAAGGGCTCTTCAATTAATCGTGTTTTAGAAATTATTGAATTGGTATCTATTAGTGAACGACCGCTTTCGCCTGCAGATTTAGCATTTAGTTTAGATATCCCCAAGCCTAGTATCCACCGCTTATTGCAACAGTTGGAGGCTGATGGGTTCGTGCAAACAGATTGGCGCGGTATGATTATTCCTAGCACACGGTTGGCGAAAACTGCAGTAGGTGTATTAACTCGTAATTCATTAAAAAACTTGCGTTTATCTGTGTTGCAACGTCTCGCCGCAGAGGTTGGTGAAACGTGTGGAATTGCTATACCTCATAATTTAGAAATGATATACACCGACCGAGTACAAAGTAACTGGCCTTTGCAGATTTATTTACCTATTGGTGGAAATGTTCCGCTATGGTGCACTTCAGGCGGGAAACTGTACCTTAGCTCTCTACCTAAATCACAGCGTAAATATTTAATTAATAACATGCCTTTACAGGCTTTAACTAATAATACACTGGTTGATAAAGCCGAGTTGGAAGCCAGCTTAGAGAGTATTGCTGAAACTGGAGTCGGAGTAGATAATGAAGAGTTTATTGCTGGGATGGTTGCCTGCTCTGTACCAATTTTAAGTCCTGATGGACATTATTTTGCTAGTTTATTTACTCACGCACCGACTGTTCGTAAAACATTGGATGATTTGCAGGCATTTGTACCTCAACTTCAATCAGCAGCCGAAGAACTGAGTTTATTGTTAAAAGAGGCCACTTTAGGTTCTTAATAAGAAACTGCTTACATTGATAGGCAGTTTCTTATTAAGGTGTAGCTTAGCTTAGTGTTGGCATTGAGAATTGTACACCTTCTCGAACATTGGCACTTGGCCAGCGTTGAGTGATGGTTTTTCTGCGAGTATAAAAACGCACACCATCAGGACCATAAGCATATAAATCTCCAAATAATGAACGTTTCCAACCACCAAAGCTATGGTAAGCAACAGGCACTGGTAGAGGGACATTAACACCAACCATACCGACCATAATATTGTCAGTAAAGTAGCGTGCAGCCTCACCATCACGTGTATAAATACAGGTCCCGTTTCCGTACTCATGATCATTAATGAGCTGCATTGCTTGCTCCATTGTTTGTACGCGTACGACTTGTAACACTGGGCCAAAAATTTCTTCTTGGTAACTGGTCATATCTGCTGTAACTTGATCAATTAAAGTTGCTCCAACAAAAAAGCCGTTCTCGTAACCCTCTGGTTTTAAGTTGCGACCATCTACTACCACTTTAGCACCTTGTTGCTCTGCGCTATTAATATAACCGACTACTTTTTGTTGGTGTTGTAGAGTAATTACAGGGCCAAAATCATTATCTTTTTCTGAATACACTCCTACTTTTAAGCCTTTCATGGCAATTTCCATGCGCTCGATTAACTGATCGGCAACAGCATCCCCTACGGCTACAGCGACAGAAAGCGCCATGCAACGTTCACCAGATGAGCCAAAAGCGGCACCTAATAAAGAGTTAACTACGTTGTCTAAATCAGCATCAGGCATCACGATTGCGTGATTTTTAGCACCGCCAAGCGCTTGGCAACGTTTGCCATTAGCCGCTGCTGTTGAATATATATATTCAGCTATAGGGGTTGAGCCAACAAAACTTACAGCTTGAATTCGAGGGTCATGCAATAACGTGTCAACGGCTTCTTTATCACCATTAACAACGTTCATTACACCATCAGGTAGTCCTGCTTCTTTGAGTAGCTGAGCTATAAATAAAGTAGAGCTTGGATCTCGTTCAGACGGTTTTAAAATAAAACAGTTACCGCAAACAATTGCCATAGGATACATCCATAAAGGTACCATGGCTGGGAAGTTGAAGGGAGTAATGCCTGCAACTACTCCTAGTGGTTGAAATTCGCTCCAAGAATCAATGTCTGGACCTGCATTTTTACTAAATTCACCTTTTAAAAATTCAGGTGCTCCACAAGCATATTCGACATTTTCAATCCCACGCTGTAATTCACCCGCAGCGTCATGCGAAATTTTTCCGTGCTCCTCTCCTATCAAACGGCAAATGACATCAGCATTTTTTTCAAGTAATTCCTTGAAACGAAACATCACGCGGGCACGTTTAATAACTGGGGTGTTACGCCACGCAGGAAATGCTGCTTCGGCTGCTGCAATTGCTTGCTCGACTGTTTTTTTTCCTGCTAAAGCGACTTCTTTAGTTGACTGACCTGTAGCAGGATTAAATACAGGCTGGGTACGTGTATGGTCAGATACTGTTTGGCCGTTAATTAAATGTCCAATTAAATTCATTTTGCTTTCCTCTGAGTGAGTTATTAGGTTTAGGCCCACAATTGTTGATAAATAGTGATCATTTCTTCAGTGCTTGGAATACGTGGGTTATTACTTGGCGATCCCGATGCTAAAGCTTGTTCTGCCATGGTTCCGACTAGGCTATCAAAGCGTGCTTTGTCTGCACCAAATTCTGCGAGGGTAGGAACCTGTAATTCGCGATTGAAAGTTTCAAGAGCGTTTAGTAATTTTTGATTAGCTTGTTCTGTAGTATCTGTAGAAGTAGCGACACCAATGGCACGTGCGCAGTCGGCATAGCGTTCAGGTGCTGATGGAATAGAGAAAGCAGTTACACTTGGAAGTAGCATTGCGTTAGATAAACCATGAGGGACATGAAAGAATGCACCGATTGGACGGCTCATGCCATGTACTAAAGCAACAGAGGCGCTGGAAAAAGCTATTCCTGCTAAAGTAGATCCCAGCATCATTGCTTCTCGAGCTTCAATGTTATTACCGTTTATATAGGCTTCTTTTAAGTTTGGACCGATTAAACGCATTGCTGATAAAGCCTGACAATCACTGAATGGGCTGGCTTTTTGGCTGACGTACGCTTCAATTGCATGGGTTAATGCATCAATGCCCGTATCTGCAGTGATACGTGGTGGTAAACTTAAGGTTAAATTTACATCGACAATAGCTGCAAATGGCATAAAGCCTATTCCTACACAAAGCATTTTTTCATCATTTTTTTCATCAGTAATGATAGTGAAACGTGTTACTTCGCTACCGGTGCCGGCAGTTGTTGGAATCGCAATAATTGGAATGCCAGTTTCATTGACTTGGCGAGGAAATTTATAATCTCGAATATTGCCTCCATTTTTACCCAAAATCGCGATAGCTTTTGCACTGTCTATTGGACTTCCGCCACCTAATGCAACAATCACATCATAGCTGTTATCTATTACGCACTGAACGCCAGCTTCAATTGATGCGGCAGTAGGTTCCGGTTCTGTTCCATCAAATACATCTACTTCAAATCCGTCTACAGATAATAAGTCTTGTATTTTCTGAACATAGCCAAGTTGAACCATCATTCTGTCAGTGATTATCAGCGTTCTACTGCCACCTAATGACCGTACAATACTGGGTAGTTTATTAATGGCTCCAGCGCCAATTTCCATAATTCGAGGCAAAACTACTGCTATTGACATAAGTGTTTCCTTGTTTAAATAGATTCTATTATTGGTTAAAAAGATCCGAAAAATGTGCCTAGCGTAATCACTACAGCAAGTGCGCCTAATGGAATAATTACAGCAACCATGCCAATGTCGGGATACGATTCGCGATGACTTAAGCCACAAATAGCTAATAAACTAATTACGGCGCCGTTATGAGGTAATGCATCAAGTCCACCTGAGGCCATAGATGCAATTCGGTGCAAAAGCTCTGGTGAAATATTAAATTGCGCACCTAGGTTTAAATATGTTTCACCCATAGTGTTTAGAGCAATACTTAACCCGCCTGATGCAGATCCAGTAATGCCTGCTAATATGTTAACTACTACGGCTTCAGATATGAGTGGATTGCTGGGCGATAATCCGACCAGATAGTCCCTTACGATTACAAAGGCTCCTAATGAGGCAATTACCGACCCATATCCTACTTCAGATGCAGTATTGAAAATTGGGAGTAATGAGCCTAAAGCACCCTTGTTTATTGTGGATTTTAGGTTTTTCCAGCGAGACCAGTTAGTGATGATAAGAACTAGGCAGGCGGTTACCAGCGCACAAATAATTGCCCAAGTGCCTAGAACCGAGTTTAGTGTAGTTGATCCATATTTAGGCTCGGCTAAATAGCTTGAGTCGACTAGGGGCAGTAAATATTTTGATAAGACAAAATTTGTTGTGATAACTAAGATAATTGGTAGTAAAGAGATACCGATACCGGGGTCATTTGAGGTGTCAACTTCGATGATTTCATCCTGATGATTACCGTAGCCCTCGCCCCCAGCTGTTGCGCTTTTGACTCGATAGCTGAGCCACCATATACCACCTACTAGCATAATTAAGCCGCCGATAATGCCTAGAAGTGGTGCTGCAAAAGCGTCAGTACCAAAAAAAAGCATTGGGATTGCATTTTGAATTGCAGGTGTTCCAGGTAGGGCTGTCATGGTAAATGTCAGTGCACCTAAAGCAATGGCTCCGGGAATAAAGCGCTTAGGTAGACTTGCTTCGCGAAATAAAGCTGCAGCAATAGGATAGACTGCAAACCCTACGACAAATAACGAAACACCACCGTAGGTCAATATACCGCATGCTAAAACAATCGCTAGCATAGAGTGTTGGGTACCTAATTTATTGACTAGGTACCGCGCAATGCTTCGTGCCGCTCCTGAGTCATCCATGAGCTTTCCAAACACTGCTCCAAGAAGAAATAGAGGGAAGTACTTAATGACATAGCCACCTAAGCCTTGCATAAATATTTGAGTGTAAGTTCCTAGAAGTACAGCACCTTCACCACTAAATATGATCGCGACACATGCCAAAAGGGGCGCCAAAATCAATACTGTTATGCCTCGATAGGCTAAATACATAAGCAAGCCAAGTGAGAGAATAATTCCGAATAATCCAGCCATGATGCATACCTTACGTTTATTTTGTTTTTATAATGATATGATTTGTATCATTATTGATATTTTTTCCTTTGGCAAATAGTTTTTTTTAATAAATTTAAAAAATGGAAGGAAAAAAACGTAATTTTTTATAAAATATTTATAAATAACAATGAGTTACATGAAAAAAATAATCAGCACTTGTGGGAATGAGTCGTATTTATTTAAGGTCAGCTAGAGACGATATCTATGAGTAAATGATCGAAATCTTACTTAGAAATTGCAGCAAATATAGGTTGAGATAGATCAATTACAAATAAAGAGTGGAGAGTTATTAGTTTGATATTCATTGTTGGAAATAACACTATTTCACGCGAACAGTGGTGTTGCTTCAAAGATGTGCATTCTGGAATTTTATATAAATAACAATTAGTTAGATAAAAAATGGGAGGGGCGTGCTGCTTGGTGATCAATAATTTCGCCAAAAACAACCAAACACGAGAGCCATGATAGCGACGACTATTCTGAACAAAATGCTTTTTCTATCTATCCCGAACATATTATCCAATGTCGAAATAATCGTTAGTTTACTTTTGCAGTCTACGAAGACTTTAAGGTGTACGATTACTGGTTTCGTGAGTATGCGCAGAAATATCAAATATCAGTATATGCATGAGATTTAACGAATATGTGCATTTCCCATATCTCAAGTAGCTCAACGGACACTGCAATAGTTATGTAGTCGCTGAGCCAAAAGTGGAGGTTTCTTTTTACTTTACTCCCCAGTATCCAATCATTAAGTGCTATCCATTCTTCTCTTTATAATGCCCAAGCATTGGTTATCTGCATTGATACAGCGAAAAATTAGGCTACTTGTCGCTACTTAAGTTGAGCAAGATTGTCCTCTATGTGTCATAAAAAATTATCCATTTTGCGATTACATTGTGTTACATTTCTTAACATTACTTACACTTTAATCGAGTTTTGTAAAGAAACAATTTTGATTTTTTAGAAAAGGGATATCGGATGTTACGTTCTTTGAAGTTTCAAATTTACGCATTGACACTCTTGCCATTGCTGATAGCTGGTATTTTATCGGCTGTTGGCTTGTTATCGGCAATTAACTTAGTGCAAACCAATACGACTAAGACTATTTCGACTTCTGTTCTGGAAGTAGAAAAGAAAGGTCTGATTTCGGTAATGAATAGCGTTGAGACAATTATTCAACCTTATGCCAAGCTGCCTAATAAGGAAGGCTACGCTGAGGGCATGAAAATTTTGAACTCAATTCGGTTTAATGATGGGCAAGGCTATATTTTCACTATTACATCAGATGGAACTATGCTTCAACATGGTATTAAAGCTGCTAATGTTGGGAAAAACTTTATAGATACGACTGATGCTAAGGGAGTGCATTATTTTAAAGAGTTAGTTAAATCAGCAAAAAATCAGTCACACTTTGTAAAATACTATCACCTCATGCCTGGTGATAAAGATCCTTCTGAAAAGTTTGCCTACGCAATATATATACCAGAGTGGGATGCTGTTATTAGTTCGGGTATTTATTTGGATGAAACCAAAAAAATTGTGGATTCTATTGCGACTGAAATAAATCAATCTAAGAATTCTGTGCTAATTAAAAATATCTTAATTACCGTGGGAGTCACTTTATTTATTATTGTCATTGTATATTTTGCGGTTGCTGCTCTTTATCGCGCATTGGAAACATTGCGTAACTCTGTTGCAGACCTTGCTAATGGTAACGGTGATTTAACATCAGTATTGCCATATAGTTTTATCGATTTGATTGATGAAATTTCGCAAAACTTTAATCGTTTTCTGGCTTCTTTAAATGGTGATATTAAACATTTAAAGGAAACCATTACCGAACTTAATCACATTACTAAGGCGTCTTCTGATCAGCAATTAATGCTGGTTCAGTCAGTGAATACCCAAAAAGAAGGTGCGTTACAGGTTGCAGCAGCAGCAGATGAAATGTCTTCTACGGCAAGTGATATTGCAAATAATGCTGAGACGACTCGTCTTTCCGCTGAATCTGTTAATACCCAAACAAAAGATGTTCTTCATCATGTAGAAATGTCAAATGAGCAGTTGGAGAACCTTAACGCATTACTGACTGATGTTGAGAAGTCTGTGACAGAGTTAGGGGGAAATGTTGATAGTATTCATTCGGCATTAGGGGTTATTCAAAGTATATCTGAGCAAACGAATTTATTAGCCCTGAATGCAGCAATTGAAGCAGCAAGGGCTGGTGAGCAAGGTCGTGGCTTTGCTGTGGTCGCTGATGAAGTGAGAACACTCGCTAAGCGTAGTCAAGATAGTACGGTAGAGATTAGTGGTATTTTGGAAAAATTGCAGGCGAGTGCGGCTAAAACTATAAGCGATATGGAACGTTCTGTAGACCAGCGAAATAAAGTGCTTGAAGCAACTTCAAATATTCGTTCGTTAATTAGTAGCAGTACAGAATCCATTGAAAATCTGACTTTCTTGAACATCCAAGTAGCTACGGCAGCAACGCAACAGTCGGCTGTTGCCGATGATATTGCGAAAAATATTAATGAAATAGTTGTGCTTGCTGACAGTGTAAGTCATAGCGCAGAAGAGTCATCTCGACAAATAGCAGGTTTGCAGGTGCAATCTGATTTGATCGATAAAATTACACGTAAGTTCAAGGTGTAGTTTTATTAATTAACTATTTTGGAATGTTTTATAAATAGCCGATTTTAAAGCTTGATGAAATGTTTTTTTTATGCTTTTTAATTGGTCTATTTTTTCTATTTAAAGCTCTCTTCTATTTTTTATGTCGATGATTCTATTGAAATAGAAGGGATAGTTCGGGATGAAATTAATGTCTTTTAGTAGGAAATGGTTAGGCTTACTATTTAAGCTTATTCTTGTTGTTTCCCCTTTAACGGTTCAGGCGAAAGTGGTTAATTTTACCGTGACTAATAAAATTAGCCCGGTTTTTGGTGGTGAGTCATTTGATCAAGTCGGAAAATATGAGCGAATCGATGGCTTTGTAGAATTAGCAGTCGATCCAAACTCAGATCGAGGAAGGAAGATTATTGACCTTGACCAAGCGCAAGTTGGTAAAGATGGGTTGGTGTATTTTTCAAGTAAGGTTTCTGTTCTCCGTCCTATAGATCAAGAAAAAGGTAACGGTACTATATTGTATGAAGTTCTGAATCGTGGCCGCAATTTATCAATGGGCCTTCTTAATTTGTCTACTGGCGTGGATTTACCAGAAACACTCGAGGATGCAGGAGATGGCTTTTTGATGAAGAAAGGTTATACCCTTGTATGGAGTGGTTGGCAAACCGATTTACCGAGTAATAAGTTAGGGTTGAACCTTGATGTCATTTCGTCAATCACTGGATTGTCACGAGAAGAATATGTCTTTGATAAAGAAGGCAAAACGTCTGTGGCGAATTTATCTTATCCTGCCGCTGATCTGGATGTTTCTAAAGCAAGTCTGACGGTACGTCAACGGGCAGAAGATCCAAGATCTACAGCTCCTGGCTTGTCTTTTAAATATCTATCGCCGACACAGATTGAGATTACCCGTCCAGCTGGGCTTGATAATGGCGCTATTTATGAATTTATTTATACAGCAAAAGAGCCTGTTCCTGCTGGATTAGCCTTTATATCTACGGCTGATGTAGTGAGTTTTTTGCGTGGTGCAAAAGGTCATGATGTTGCTTCACCTTTAGTCAATATTCATAACACCATTGCGCTTGGTATTTCTCAGTCTGGTCGATACTTACGTGATTTTATTTATCAAGGATTTAATGATGATGGAACGGGGGCGAAGGTATTTGATGGTGTGATGGCTCATATCGCTGGTTCACGTAAGAGTTATACTAACTATCGCTTTGCTAAAGCGGGTCGTTTTTCTCGTCAACATGAAGATCACGATGTACAAGGCGATCAATTTCCATTTGGTTATACGTTAGTCACTGACCCGTTAACAGGTCAAACAGACAGCATTCTTGAGCAATGCCTGCTAAATGCTACCTGCCCAAAAATTATGCAAACCGATACGTCTACTGAATTTTGGCAGGCAAGATCGGCTTTGGTGTCGACCGCTCCGGATGGCTCAAAAATGCAGGAAGCTGAGAATGTTCGACTGTACTTTTTAACAGGGGCGCCTCATTTTAGTGGTTGGAATGCTTTTAGTAAAAATAATAAGATGTGTCAATTTCCCACCAATCCAATTAGTACATCTCCTGTTATGCGAGCATTGACCTTGGCTATGCAACAATGGACGACAGAAGGTTTGACTCCCCCGGATAGTCGGTATCCAAGCATCGAAGATGGCAGTCTAGTGGCGTTGTCTGATCTGCGCTTGCCAGCCACAGGAAATCACGCCTATTTACCTAATTACAATGTGCTTAAAGTCCGTAATTATAGTGAGCTTCTTTCTATCGCTGGGCAGGCATATCCCGTATTAGTTCCACAGCTTGATGCTGATGGCATTGAATTAGGTGGTGTTAAAATGCCTCGTGTAGCAGCTCCGTTAGGAACCTATTGGGGATGGAATTTACGTGATGAGCAGTATGCTAAAGGTGACCTTTGTGGATTGTTAGGTTCTTTTATCCCATTTGCAAGCAGTAAAGGAGTAATAGAAGGCGATTCTCGCTTGTCCATTGTTGAGCGTTATGGCAATGAACAAGGATATGTTAATGAAGTAGAATCACAAGCTAAGGCTCTGATCGCTGATGGTTTTATGTTACCAAGTGATATGGATATTGTGATAAAACGAGCAAAAGAAGATTTCGTATATCTTAACTAAATCTATCTCGTGTCAGGCCGCTGCTTGGCCTGACACTGTATTTCGTTATATTGCTAATCTCTGCCATAACCTACTTTTTATCGAACATAGTAGAGTTATTCATATTTCTTCTTAGCTTTGGTGACTTTCTCTAGATAATTTCGAGACTCAGTTCGAGGGTGATCGTATCTCAGTTTCTTATACACATTGCTGGTGGAAGTTTGGTTTATCTTGTTCATCGCACGTGTTCTGTCATTATCAAATGTTTTTAATACATTGCCGGTACCGCCGTTGTAAGCAGAAATCATTGAGTATTCTTGGCTGACTTTGTTGCTGACTTTTACGAGATAGCGGGTTTGTAAAATATGTAAGTAAGCACTGCCGATATCGATGTTATTTTCTGGGGAGAAAAGCACTTCTTTGCTTGGCTCGCCAGATTTTTTCTTCACTAGGTTATAAACGTCTCGACCTGCGGTGGCTGGTACCACTTGCATCAAACCATAAGCATTCGCTGGGCTGACGGCGTAAGGGTTAAAAGAGCTTTCGGTTTCAATAATGCCGTAGATCAGGGCTGGAGATAAGTTGTAGCGTTTAGCAGCGGCGATTACGTATTGGCTGTATTTTTCTTGGCGTAGGTGTTCGTGTTGAGCAACTAGGTTGAATTCAACAGCATAGACTGTTTTGCCGTTTGAGCTGGATTTTTTTAGTTTGTTTGATACAAGATAATTTGAATAGCGCTCTGCACGCCAGCGGTATTGCACTAGCTTGCCATCATGGTCCATAACTTGAGGATACAAAAAGGGTACGCCTTCGGTATCTGGTGCGTCGCTAGAGAAAATATCGGTTTTGGTTGGATCGGCAGTTGTGAGTAGTGTGGTTGTTACGGCTTGTTTCAATGTATCAAGAGGAGAATTCGTGGTTAGTGTTTCTACACGCACTGTGCCTTTATCAAAATCCACAATGGTTCTTGCTTGGTAGTCGTTGGTGTATTTTACGTACTTTTTCTTCTCGGGCAGTTCGCTATTACCTTTCCCCCATTTTTTATTAACTTTTTGGTCAAGCTCTGCATATAGTGCTTTAATCGCTTTAATATCTGCTCTTACTAAGTCTCTAGTGACTTTTGCTTGTTTGGCGATGGCTTTTACATCATCAAGATCATCCGCTTCTTTTATCTGTTTTGATAACTGCTTTACCGAATCTGCTGAGTCGAAAGATAACGGAATGGATTCGCAACCACTTAATGTTAGTAATACAAGACCAATTGAAACAACGGCTGATTGGCGAACGATATTATGAAACATTCAGTTATTACTCATATAAATAAACGATATTGAAGAACGACAGTCTTGCCGTTAAAGCACTTTAGCCTAAAAAGCTAGAGTCAAAATTATATCAGAATCGTCTATCTGGGGGGAAAACTAGTAAATACTAGATTTATTATATGATAAGAATAAAAAAGCGAACCCGAGGGTTCGCTTTTAAAGTTCTACGCTAAATCTATTGGATTAACTAGATTATTTAGCTGCGTTGGCTTTACGTGCTTGATGCAGTTTTTTGTAGCTTTCAATGAGGCGTAAATGCGGTTCGATGCCTTCAAGCTGCATACTGGTTTTAGTGAGGCCATAAAAACGTACATCGCCTGAGACAGAACCGACAACGTTTTCAATAACGTCTTTGCCAAACATACGGCTGAAGTTATGGATAAAGTCGTCAAGCTCTAACTCTTCGTCTAGGGTCACTTCCAGTACACAGTTCATGGCTTGATAGAACAAACCGCGTTTAGCTGTGTTGTCGTTGAACTGTAGGAATTCACCGACTAGTTCTAACGCCTCTTCGTGAGCACCAAGGGCCAAATAGATTAGGATTTTCAGTTCCATGATGGTCAGCTGACCCCAGACGGTATTTTCATCAAATACGATACCAATTAACGTTGGTATGTCTGTGTAGTTATCGAGCTGGCTGTCTTCTAAACGATTTACCAGGTTGGTCAGTTGCTTATTGCTTAAAGAATGTAGGTTCAAGATATCTTCACGATAATCCAGCGCCTTGTTGGTGTTGTCCCACACCAAGTCTTCCACTGGATACACTTCGGAATAATCTGGTACCAAAATACGACAAGCTGATGCGCCTAAATCTGTCAGCTCGGCCACATACACTTCTTTACCTAGTTCTTCTAAAATACCAAACATGGCGTTGGCTTCTTCTTCATTGGAGCCTGAAAAGTCCCACTCGCAGAAGTCGTAGTCGTTTTTATCGCTGAAGAAGCGCCAAGAAATGACACCGGTTGAGTCAATAAAGTGTTCAACAAAGTTTTCTGGCTCTGTGACAGCCATGCTATTAAACGTAGGTTTTGGTACATCGTTCAAGCCTTCGAAGCTACGGCCTTGCATCAGCTCGGTTAAACTGCGTTCCAGTGCGACTTCAAAGCTTGGGTGGGCGCCAAAAGAAGCAAATACACCGCCGGTTTTCGGATTCATTAATGTGACGTTCATTACTGGGAATTGACCGCCAAGAGAGGCGTCTTTTACTACGATAGGAAAACCTTGTTCTTCCAATGCCTTGATGCCAGTAAGGATGCTTGGGTATTTTTCCAAGACTTCCATTGGTACATCTGGCAAGACAATTTCGTTTTCGATGATTTGGCGTTTAACGGCGCGCTCTAGAATTTCCGATAAGCACTGCACTTGCGCTTCTTGCTGGTTATTGCCCGCGCTCATGCCGTTGCTTAAGAACAAGTTTTCGATCAGGTTCGATGGAAAGTAAACCGTTTCACCATCGGATTTGCGTGTATAAGGAATCGTACAAATGCCGCGCGCTTTATTGCCTGAGTTGGTATCAATCAAGTGCGAGCCAAACAACTCACCGTCTGGGTTATAAATCTCTAGGCAGTAATCATCTAAGATGCCTTCTGGAAGGGAATCATCCTGGGTTAACGCAAACCATTTTTCATTTGGGTAATGGACAAATTCGCTGTTGGCGATTTCAGTACCAAAGAATTGGTCGTTGTAAAAAAAGTTGTTGTTCAAGCGCTCGATAAACTCACCAAGAGCGGAACACAGTGCGCTTTCTTTTGATGCACCTTTGCCGTTGGTGAAACACATAGGTGACGCCGCGTCACGAATATGCAAAGACCAAACGTTAGGCACTATGTTGCGCCATGAGGAAATCTCAATCTTCATGCCAAGATCAGCTAGCATGGCCGTCATGTTGGCAATGGTTTGCTCTAGTGGTAAGTCTTTACCAAGAATTACGGTGCTCGTCGCACCATCAGGTTGGCCCATCAACATGGCGTTAGCGTCTGCGTCTAGGTTTTCAACAGTTTCAATTTTGAATTCTGGGCCAGTTTGTACCACTTTCTTTACGGTGCAACGATCAATAGAACGCAAGATGCCTTCACGATCTTTGTCCGAAATGTCGTCTGGTAATTCGACTTGAATTTGGAAAATCTGGTTGTAGCGATCTTCTGGATCGACAATGTTGTTCTGCGACAAACGGATGTTGTCCGTTGAGATATCACGAGCCTTGCAGTAGACCTTCACAAAATACGCCGCACATAAAGCAGAAGACGCTAGAAAGTAATCAAATGGACTTGGTGCAGAGCCATCGCCTTTGTAGCGGATCGGTTGATCGGTGATAACGGTAAAATCGTCAAACTTGGCTTCAAGTCTTAGATTGTCGAGAAAATTAACTTTGATTTCCATTGAATAGGGTTTCCACTTTAGATGCGAGTTGCTCTACCAAAACCTTTCATCGGCTGGGGTGAGTCATTAGCGGGAATTATCGGTGATAGAGGGGGGCAGAGTAAAATCAAATCGGTTTTTTAAAGGACTAAATCTCAAAAGATAGAGAATTTGTTATGCATTGTTGACTTTGTCGCAGACTCTTTTCTTGTTCCGATAGGGGGAGACGGGTAAATTGAGTCTCTATTTTCTTGATGTCTTCGTTTTTAAAAGTATCGTTTTATGCATTTAATTCTTTCGTTGTTGCAGCAGATGAGTGTGTATCTTGTCTTGGCTTACATGTTGAGTAAGACTCCGATTTTTCTGCCTTTGCTGAATGTTTCCTCTCAGCGATCTCATAAATTTAGTTGTTACGTCTTATTTTCATTGTTCTGCATTATGGGGACATACTTTGGGCTGGCTATTAA
Organism: Marinomonas sp. UCMA 3892; assembly: GCF_012726345.1. Taxonomy (GTDB): domain Bacteria; phylum Pseudomonadota; class Gammaproteobacteria; order Pseudomonadales; family Marinomonadaceae; genus Marinomonas. Next base: position 20,385 of record NZ_PTXN01000007.1, on the reverse strand, counting down.
TGATGCTATTGCTAATACACGTGCGATTGGAGCTGTGATCGGTGGCTTACTTGGTGGCCCTGTTGTTGGTTTTGCTGTTGGCTTAACGGGTGGTATGCACCGTTACAGTTTGGGCGGTTTTACCGATGTTGCTTGTGCAATTTCTACCACCGCAGAGGGGGTAATTGGTGGCTTAATGCATCTGTATTTTGTGCGAAAAGATAAATCTGATCAGTTATTTAACCCTTTGGTTGTTCTCGCGGTGACTTTTGTGGCGGAAGTTAGTCAGATGCTTATTATTGTTGCCGTTGCTAAACCGTTTGATCAAGCCTATGCGTTAGTGTCTGAGATCGCTATGCCTATGATAATTGCCAACTGCATTGGTGCCGCGTTGTTTGTTAGTATTCTTCAAGATAAGAAAACTATTTTTGAGCGCTATTCTGCGGTTTTTTCACAACGGGCTTTAACGATTGCGGAACGTAGCGTTGGGTTATGGAGTTCTGGCTTTGATGCTAGCAGTGCTGAAAAAATTGCACGTATTATTTATGAAGAAACCAATGTTGGTGCGGTAGCGGTAACAGATAACGAAAAAACGTTGGCGTTTATCGGCATTGGAGAAGACCACCATAAACCCAATACTCCGATTTCTTCTAAATATACCTTACAAGCCATGGAAGAGAATCGGGTAGTGTATTTAGGTGGCAGTGAGTCTCCATATCGATGTTCTATTTCAGACAGCTGTAAACTTGGTTCGGTTCTTGTTATTCCCTTGCGGGCTGGTAAAAAAGTTGTCGGTACTATTAAGCTCTATGAACCAAAGCGCAAGCTGTTGTCCAATATTAATCGCTCTATGGGAGAGGGCATCGGTCAATTATTATCGAGCCAAATTTTATATGGCGACTTTCAGCAGCAGCAAACACTGTTAACTCAAGCAGAAATCAAGTTGTTGCAAGCGCAAGTTAATCCACATTTTTTATTTAATGCGCTTAATACCATTAGTGCGGTTATTCGCCGAGACCCTAATAAGGCGCGGGAACTTATTCAGCATCTTTCGCATTTCTTTAGGAGCAATCTTAAACAAAATATCGAGACGGTAATGTTTAAGGATGAGCTTGCCCATGTGAATGCATATCTGACAATTGAGAAAGCGCGTTTCACCGATCGACTTGAGGTAGAAATTGATATTCATGATGAATTATTGAATAGAATGTTGCCTAGTTTTACGCTGCAACCACTGGTTGAAAATGCAATAAAGCATGGTATTAGCACTCTGTTAGAAGGCGGACGAATTCGAATATATAGTCAACGAAATGCATTAGGTTATGACATCTTTGTTGAGGACAATGCGGGGCGATTTTTACCAATAGCTGCTGATGGTACAGGCTTAGGTATGGATATAGTGGCTAAGCGTCTTACGCATTATTTTGGTGATGCGGCGGAATTGAAAACAGAGTGTGATGAAGGGCAATGGACAAGAATGCGTTTTCTAATTCCAGTTCACGAGTAAAGATCGGATATAACCAATAACAGTTGAGAAAATATAGTTATGTTAACGGCAATTGTAATAGATGATGAGCTTTTTGCACGAGAAGAACTGACCGAATTACTTCAGGAATCGGGAGAAGTAGAGGTTATTGCTCAAGCTAGTAATGCTATCGAAGGGCTTAAGCTTATTAATACTCTAAAGCCGGAAGTCGTCTTTTTGGACATTCAAATGCCGCAGCTTAGTGGTATTGAGCTTATCGGTATGCTTGACCCTGAAACCATGCCTCATGTGGTTTTTGTTACGGCCTTTGACCAATACGCTGTTCAGGCGTTTGAAGATAATGCGTTTGACTACTTGCTTAAACCAGTGGATCCCAAGCGCCTTCATAAAAGCCTTAATAGGCTGTTAAAAGTTAGGCATAATCTAGAAGCCCCCCATACTCAGGCACAAATTGATGCTCTAATGCCAACGCAGCTTCAGCAAGTGCCTTGTATTGGACATAATCGAATCATGATTATTCCTCTACACGATATCGAAATGGCTTACAGTGATCTTTCTGGTGTTCATGTTAAAACGGCGCAACAGACGGCAAGCAGCCAGCTTACCTTGAAAACATTAGAAGAAAAGACCGAATTACTGCGTTGTCACCGCCAATATCTTATTAATGCCAAGGCGATAAAAGAGATTCAATTGCTCGATAATGGGCTTGCTGAAGTGGTTACTCTCAGTGGAAGTATCGCGCCAGTTAGCCGTCGTTATTTGAAGCTATTGAAGCAAATGCTTGGTATCTACTAAAGGCGTGACCATAACCATTTACTCATCGTGAATACCGTTCAATTCTCCCTATGACCTCTTAACTTGATATTTTGCCACTGAGTGAAAGCTCAGATGCTTGTTTTTGGAAGTGCATTTATCTTCGTGACCACACTTATAAAAACAATCATTGAATGGGAAAATAATAACATGATGATGTTTCTTTTCTGTGTAGCTGCGCTTATTGCGGGTTACTTCATTTACGGTACTTTTGTCGAGAAAGTATTCGGTATCAAAGAAAATCGTACTACGCCTGCTTTTTCTAAGCGTGACGGTGTGGATTACGTGCCAATGTCTAAGAAAAAAATCTACTTAGTACAGCTATTGAACATTGCTGGTGTAGGACCAATTTTTGGCCCTATCATGGGGGCTTTATATGGTCCTGCAGCAATGCTCTGGATTGTTTTAGGTTGTATCTTTGCCGGCGCCGTTCATGATTATTTCTCAGGAATGCTTTCTATTCGTAATGGTGGTGCTTCTGTCCCATCTATTACTGGTCGTTATTTGGGGAAAGGTGCAAAACATTTTATGAATGTGTTTGCAATTGTGCTGTTACTGCTTGTTGGTGTGGTATTTGTATCCGCTCCAGCCAGCATGATTACTAATTTAGTGAATGAACAAACAAGCACTACGGTTTCTATGGGAGCTATGGTCGCGATCATTTTCGCTTATTATATTTTAGCCACGATTGTACCGATCGATAAAATTATAGGCCGTTTTTATCCTTTTTTTGGTGCGCTATTGATTTTCATGTCTGTTGGTTTGATTGGGGCAATAGGGTTCTCTTCTGGACATTCTATTTTAGCGGATTATCAGTTTAGCGATATGTTCACTAACATGAATCCAAACAATTTACCTCTTTGGCCTGCGTTGTTTATTACTATTGCTTGCGGTGCTGTGTCTGGTTTTCATGCCACTCAATCACCATTAATGGCACGCTGTTTAGAGAATGAAAGAAACGGACGCTTCGTCTTCTTTGGTGCCATGATAGGTGAGGGGGTGATTGCCTTAATTTGGTGTGCGATTGCCTTGTCATTTTTTGGTTCTATGGGATCTTTGGGTGACGCTGTTGCTGATGGCGGTCCTGGTAATGTGGTATACACATCGTCCTTTGGTTTACTTGGGACTTTTGGCGGTATCATTGCTTTCTTAGGTGTAGTTATTTTGCCAATCACTTCTGGTGATACAGCATTTCGTTCTAGTCGTTTGATTTTGGCTGAATACTTCAATATGGAACAAAAAACACTGAAAAGTCGCTTGTTGATGGCTATGCCTTTATTCATAGTTGGTGGCGTGTTGACTCAAGTCGATTTTGCCGTGATTTGGCGTTATTTCGGTTTTGCTAATCAAATGACTGCTGTGATGATGTTGTGGACGGCTTCTGCATACTTATTACGTTTCAATAAATTGCATTGGATTTCGACTATTCCTGCGATGTTTATGACGGCGGTATGTACAACCTTTATCCTGAATAACAGTACATTAGGCTTTGGTTTGCCAATGCAACTATCAACTATCATTGGCATCGTTGTGATGTTATTAGTGACTGGTTATGTGATCAAAATCTCGAAAGGGAAAGGTGACCCCGAGTTAGACCAGATTGAAGAAGACAAGTTAAACATCAAGCCAACAAAAGCAAAAATAGTGTAGAAAACACTTTTTCTATTCAGATAAAAAAAGGTTAATTGGGGAAACTCGATTAGCCTTTTTTTATACCTGCATTTTTTCATCGTCGACACAATACGGATACAAGTCTGAATAAGATAGAAGAATTGAGCTGTATTGATCATAAAATAGTTTCTAGTGTTGTTCTTTTCTACATGAGTGGCTTTCCATTTTTTATTCATGGCTATTGAGGCACAGGTAGGTAGAGACTAACTGTCAGTGTTTTGTCATAAGATCTTAAGAAATATTTACCTTAAGTTATTTTTTAGTAATGTTTAATTATTTTTTAGAAGCAGTTAATCCTTTTTGTGAGATTTTGTTTATCAGATGTTTACTTCTGTAATAAAAAGTAAATTTTTTGTAAGTCGTTAGATTTAATAGGAATTTTATTGTTTTTAGATGGTGAAGTTTATTTTTAAAATCGCAAATTAGATTGAGTGTTTACTTAAAATGTATGCGTCTTCAAAGCGGATAAACGAATGAATGCAACCTTGATAAGCAAATAGAAACTAACTAAACGGTTTTTTTTATCTAGGATCTTGGTTGTGTTAGCGAGATAACCCAAGGAAAAAGAAAAGATGATAAAACGAGTTGGGTACTTATTATTTGCTTGTACGTTTGACGCTTTTTGTAGCAGTGACGTTAACTTGACTTTGGTCGGTTATATTCCTTCGAAGTGTGAATTCACCGCATTAAATAATAACCTAACAATATCATCTAAAGGTTACGCTAGTACCGAATTGGTGATTGATTGTAATTCACCTATGCGAGTATCAATGCAGTCCGAAAATGGTGGCTTAAGTTACCAGCATAGTACTCAAATAAATAGCTATAACGTTACTTGGTCTATTGAAAATTTGGGAAAAAGTGAAACTTATTCTTCTCATCTTCTTAAAACGACACAGTATATAAACGTTGGAGATATTTTATTTAAAAGCATGGCAAAGTTACAACTTGAACTGGTTGAGCCATTAACTTATGCGGGAGATTATCAGGATGTAATTCGCATAGAAATGACTCCATCTGCTGTTTCTGGTGGAGTTTGGTAGACATTAATTTTTAAATCTAATCCACATTATTGAAGGAATATTACAATGAAAAAGTTAATCGTATTATCAGCAATTGCAACTTTGTCATCTGGCGCAGTGTTAGCAGGCAATCTTGATGTGGGCGGTTCAGTCCCTTCAGTTTGTGAAGTAGCTACCTCAGCTACGTCAGTGCATTTCTCTCAACTAACACAAGGTGCGACGTTTCAGCTTCCAATTACTAGTTTGAAATGCAATGACTACGATGGAGCAACGGTTACTCTCACATCGTCTGAAGGTCATATGCAAACTGTCGATGGCCAAGATGGTACTGGTGTTGGTTACACTGCGCAGTTTAAAGCAGGTCCATATGACTTCACTTTGAATGCAACTACTGGTGTGAATGATTTGAAAGAATCACAAAGTAAAAATGGCTCAGCAGCTTTGGCGGCAGGTTATAACTCAGGTAACATTTTTATGACGGTTACCCAGACTCCAACCTTCGCTGGTAATTATACAGATCAACTAATGTTATCAATCACAGCTAACTAAGAAAAAACAAAAAAAGGCAGTATATTACTGCCTTTTTTTAATTAGGAAAAAGATTATGCGATATATTATATTTTTTCTTTTTATTTTTAGTTCTCTTCCTATATTCGCTTTTCAGGTACAGCCTATGGTATCTGAAATACAACCTACAGGAAGTCAGTCTCAGAAAACTATACGTGTTTTGAATAATTCAGATAAATCTTTAACAGTAGAGATATTTGCACTAGATTTATTAGTGAATAAAAATGGAAAAGAAGAACTTCGTCCAAATGACGATGATTTCTTGATTATACCTTTGACAACTATTATTCCACCAGGAAAGACTCAGTCTGTAATTATAAGGTACATAGGAGAGCCAGTTTTATCAGAGTCTAAGTCTTATCGAATTGCGATCAACCAAGTTACCGTTGACCTTGGTGAAATAGATGGATCAGGTATAGGTATGGCGCTTAGCTTTAAAACATTACTTAATGTTGTCCCAAATAATGCCAAATCTAATTTAGTAATAAAAAATAAAGAGCAAGTAGATAAAGAAACATGGAGTGTACTCTTAGAAAATAAAGGCAATAAATTTATTCGTCTTTCTCAGGCGAAATGGATAGTTAAAAATAAAGGTCAAGTTTATAAGTTGGAGGGACAAGATTTAAGTCGAGCATTAGATGGGAAGTTTTTGTTACCAAATTCTAGTCGTAAGGTATTTATAAAAATTCCTTCGAAATTTAATGCGAAAAAAAGTGATCTGGAAGTGATCTTATAATGTGTAATTTTATAAAGGTTTTTCTATTTATATCTTTATCCATGATATCACCCATTTACGCTATAGAAGTTGCTCCAATGGTAATTACATTTTCACCATTTGAAACATCACAAATTCCTTCTAGCACAATATACAACGATCTTTCTAGAGATGTGGCATTTGAAATTCAAGTTTATGAAGTTAGATTTGACCCTTTAGGTCTATCAGAGCCGAGTCTCATACCTTTGGAAGATTCTCCTTTATGGGTTTTTCCTCCGCTATTATATTTGAAATCAGGTAAAAATCAGCGGATTCAATTTCGTTGGTTGGGCGAGGCTGTTCCTAAAACTGATAAAACATATCAAGTCAGTTTGATCGAGCAGTCGGTAAAAAATGAACCAGAAGAAAAGCAATCAAAGCTAACTGTTTTGCTCAATATTAATCTCATTGTGCATATTGATCAATTACAGATGCTTCCAAATCTGAATATTGAAAATATTACTTTAGATCAGGACTCTATAGTAGCAAAAGTCGTTAATAATGGTGATGGAGCCTCTCGGTTAAGTGATTATGATATGTCAATATTTTATAATGGAGTGAAAAGAGAGATGTATTATAAAGATCAATTAAAATCACAAGGGTATGATGTTTTTTTTCCTCCTTTAAGCTCAGCTTTTATTAGGGTTCCTCTTGATTTTTTTGTTGCTAATTCAAATTCAAAAAAAATGCATATAGAGTTATTTAAATAAAATGCGACATTTGATTTTTGTGTGTTTTTTAGTACTTATTACGTTGCCAGCGCACTCAAAAATCAATCCAACAAAACGTAATATTGAATTAAGTGTGGAGGCTGAGGTGAATAAAAATACGATTGGAAAATTAACACTAACTGTCACGCCAGAAGATAGTCTACTACTACATTGGAATGAGGTTGAAGCAATTTTTGAACGTTTTTTGTATTCTGAAAGTCTCGTAAAAATCTCTAAAAATGTTCAGAATCAATTGATTTCTACAAAAGAACTTGAAATCTATGGATTAGCCTTTGTTTTTGATTTGAGTGATTTTAGTCTAGAAATTTCTGTTCCGTCTAACTTAATAAAACCACAATTTTTAAGTCTTAAATTAAATGTAAGACCACTTGATCCGTTGCATGAATCTAATTTTAGTGGCTATATGAATGTGTATTCAAGCTATTTTTATAAAGATGGCTTCTCTTCTACTGGAAATAATGAACAGTCAGCCATTCGTACCGAAATGGTTGTGAATATCAAAAAATGGGTTTTAGAAAATGAAGCTGAATATGATTCTGAAAAAAGTGAAAATGGTCCAATTTTTAAAAGACTAGGTACTCGCTTAGTCCATGATATTCCTGATAGTGGGCTGAGAATAACACTAGGGGATAAAAATACAACAGGTAGCTATTTTCAATCCTCATCGAGCATTTTAGGTGTCGCCTTGTCTCATAATTATTCTCTTGTTTCAGATGATGTTGTTCGTCCAAGTGCTTCAAGGAGTTTTACTTTAGATAATCCATCATCAGTTGAGGTTATTTTAGATGATCAAGTAATACAACGATTGAATTTAGATTCTGGAATATACCTTCTAGATGATATTCCAATTAAGGAAGGTAATAACAATATTATTTTAAGAATTACGGATAATGTAGGCAAGGTTAGTATCATTAACTTTGATGTGACCACAGGACTAAATTTATTTGCTGAGGGTGATTTGAAATATGAACTTTTTTTTGGCGTCCCTTCAGAAGTAAGCGAAGAAAAAAAATATAACTATGACGATCCTCTTATAAGTGGCTATCTTGATTATGGAATCACGACTGCATGGACCGCTGGTATGAATGCTCAAGCTGATGAATACGTACAACAAGTTGGATTTAAAAATATTGTAGCGACAAAGATTGGTCAGTTTGCATTTGAAAATTCGTGGAGTATTAGTGATGAGCTAAATGGTAGTACTTATCGAATTGTATTTAACACTTTTACCGATCCCAGCATTGAGCATAGAAGTTTTAGTGTGGGTTATGAACATTCTAGTCAGGATTATTTGTCATTAGGTTATAGGCCTGACCAAAACAACGATTTTCACCGGCGAGAACATATTTTTCAAGCAAATTATAGTTATTTTAATACCCCTAATTTTCAAACTTATTTATTTGTTAATGCTTCTACAACATATGGAGAAGAAGGTGTTGATAAAACGATAGGTGCTAGCTTTTCCCACGATTTTGATAATGGTCAATGGCGATATAATTTTGGCGGACAATGGGAGGAAAATAGTGGCAAAGAGGGTTGGCGGGCAAAACTCTCTTTATTATATAAATTCTCAAATACTCAAAGTGCAAGACTTTCTCAACAATCTGGCGGAAAAAAAACACGTCTAGAATTCACGCAAGACAGTAATCGTCGTTATGTGGATTCATTCAATTACCGAGTTGGAGCGGAAAAAAGTGATCAAGATGAAGCCGAATTTGATCTGTATGCACAATATAATGCGAATCGTTTTTTAACTAGTGTTGATCACACTAGTTCCTATCAGGAACTTAATTCGCAATCAGCCGACTATCAAACTCGCTTTAGTTTTTCTTCTAGCATTGCTTTTGCTGGAGACGATTGGGCGGTAGGCAAACCTATATATGATAGCTTTGCTTTAGTTAAAGCCCACTCAAGCCTAGAAGGTAAAAAAATTACTTTAGGAAAATACGATAATCAGTATCGAGCAAGTAATGAAGATTTTTCCACCATATTGCTAAATGATATTAATTCATATAGCCGTTCAACAGTAAGTGTTGATGTGAATGATTTAGCTCCAGGGTACGATATTGGATCTGGTGTTATTTCTTTTTATCCATCCTACCGAAGTGGACATCAAGCCGTAATAGGTACGGAAGCGAATATTTCTGTTATTGCAACGTTGCTTGATGAGCAAGATGTACCATTAGCATTACAAGTTGGAACAGCTGTTTGTACTACAGATAGTAAAAAAACAGAGATAGATTTTTTTACCAATAAAAAAGGAAAATTTGCATTGACTGGTCTTATGCCCTGTCAGTATGAAATCACCTTAAATAACGATAGACAGTCTAAATTTTTTATCAATGTTAAAGAAAATGAGCAGTTACAAAGGAAAGGGGTAATTCATGTGCATTAATAAGATAAGACTCATTTTTAGCTTTATAATTTTTATTATGTTACCTCAATATGTTATTGCTCAATGTGATGCAAAGATTGGAGAAATAAGACATATATATGATGACTTTGAAAGTTATTACTCATCAAAACCGAGTCCGGCAAGAAAAGAATTACGCATAAATTTAGTTGATGATGATAATTGTAATGCTTATATGATACTAACAACAGAAAATCAATATCAATTAAAAGGACAATTTCAGTCTATTAATTACCATATTAAAAATAATAGTCAGAGCTTAATTTTTCCATCAAGAGCTCGCTTTATATTTATTGATTCTGTAGCAGATATTAATTTTTTTATTCCTGTTGGTACAATAGTTAAAGCTGGAGTATACACAGATAATCTAATTATAAAATTGTTTGATGAGAATGATGCTTTACTAGATGAAAAATATTTTGAAATTCAGGAAGATATAATTGCCCGTGCGAGTATGTCAATTCTTGGCTATAATTCACATAGCAGTAATGTCTATTTGGGAGAATTAATACCAAGAAAAGAATATAGCATGTTGCCTAGTTTTAAGGTTATAACGAATACGGATGTTAAATTGACAGTTCTTTCGGAGAATAGAGGTGAGTTAAGGCACAATGTTTATAAAACTAGATATACTGTTGGCTATCTTATTAATTTAGATGGGGAATGGGTGGATTTGAAACAAAATTATAGCAGGGTTTTTTCTTATAACAAAAGAAATGATTTCTTTATAAGTTTGAAAATGCAGTTAGATGACTTCAAAAATCAAGCTGCAGGTGAATATACAGATATTCTTAGATTTCAGATAAGTCCTCTTAACTATTGATTTTATTAAAATTCGATTTACACCAAAGCCTAGCTTGCTGTTTATTTTTAACTTCAATTTTTTGATAGATTTTATGTAAATGAACACGCACGGTTGCTTCACTTATAAATAGGCTATCAGCAATGGCGGTATATTCTAAACCAGAGTATAATAATTTTAATACTTTTATTTCCTTTCTAGTTAAATTATTTGTTCGTAATGTGGTGTGTTGCTCTTCTTCAAGCATTTGTCGAGTCCAGCAATCAGTTATTGGTCTTGGAAACCACAATTCACCTTGTTCGATTGCTTTAAAACCTTGTTCGAAAAGAGTTTTATCTGCATATTCAAAAAATATACCTTTCAAGTTTGGCCATGATTTTAAATCAGAAAAATCTGCATTCTTAGGTACATCAAAAATAACAAGCCCCTGCTGTCCATTTTTCTGCATGAACTGACTTAAAAGTTCATGGTTGGTAATTACATTTAATGTTTTATAATTCACAAGTAATAAATTGTAATCGACAGCTTCATAGAGTAGAGGACTTTGCTTTTTATGATCTAAGTAGTTGATTTTTTTATTGATTTCTATTTCAACATCCATAATCTCTACCTTTATGGTATTTTAAATACTTATTTAATATATTCTTAATCTTTTAATATTTCAATAATTAATTTAATTAATTTAATTAATTTAATTAATATTTCCTTATTTTAAATTAATGATAGCTATTAAATTTATAATTTTTATTGATTTCAATTTTTAGCAATAAGATGGTTTTATTTAAGATTTATATTTTTGATGTAAATTTAAAAATGAAACGTTGTTTTGTAATTTTATTTATCTTGTTTTTCTATAAGTATTATCAGTTTTTTGGTTTGTAGTTCTCATTTATATGTTATGGATTTTTTCTTTTCCTTATATTTTTACTTCGCATATCTAGATTTATATCAATTTTTTTTGAAATTTAAGCCGCTATTGCTGTTAAAGAGTCTATGATGATAGAAGACAAAAATACATTTAACGAACGAGCTTGTAAGCGAGGTCGATTACGATGGAAGTGAAGCTGCATGGAATTTAAAGATTATTATAAGATTCTGGGTGTCGCTGAAAATGCCGATGCTTCTGCGATAAAAGCAAGTTATCGAAAACTTGCTAGAAAATATCATCCCGATGTCAGTAAAGAAGCTAATGCTGAGCAGAAATTCAAAGAGGTAGGCGAAGCCTATACCGTTTTAAAGGATCCAGAAAAGCGTGCTGAATACGATATGTTGCGTAAGCAAGGTTCTCGTCGAGCTGATGGTGGTTTCCAGCCACCACCTGATTGGCAATCAACTCATGCAGGCCAAAGATCCCATAATCAAAGTAGTAACGCAGATTTTAGTGACTTTTTCGATTCTATTTTTGGAGCGAGTGGCGGAGGCGGAGGGTTTCGTCAAGCGGATGATTTCCAGCGCTCGAACAATCAACGAGGCCGCGATATACATCATAAAATTGCTTTATTTTTGGAGGAAGCACATCTTGGCTGCCAACGACAATTATCTTTGCGAGTTTCCGAGCTAGACCAAAACGGTTTTATAAGGCAGCGAGATAAAACTTTAAATGTAAAGATCCCTGCAGGTGTTATCCAGGGACAGCATATTCGTTTGTCGGGGCAAGGCGAAGCGGGCATTGGCGACGGAAAAGCAGGGGACTTATTACTTGAAATTGAATTCGCGCCGCATCCTTACTTTGCGGTTGATGGCAAAAATATTTTACTTACTTTGCCTATTACTTGTTGGGAAGCTGCTTTGGGGGCTAATGTGGAAGCCCCGACACTTAGCGGTAAAGTGAAATTAAAAATTCCTAAAGGGGCGTCCAGTGGTAATAAACTCCGTATAAAAGGCAAGGGGTTGGTTGGTAAAGCTGGTGACGTCGCTGGTGATCAGGTTGTGACCTTACAAGTGAGTTTACCAAAAGTACACAGCAATAAAGCAGAAGCGCTTTATCAACAATTATCGGAGTGTGAGTCGGAGTTTAACCCACGCCACGTATTCGAGAGGTAGAGGATGTCTAAATCAGAGATAGTGGTCATTGAATCTCAACATGAGCATGTTTTATTTACTCTAGAAGAGGTCTGTGAACGATGTGATATTCACGTAGACATCATAGTTGAAATGATCGAATACGGTATTGCGGAACCAGTTGAACCAATTGAGCAATCAACGGAATCTATTTGGTATTTTAATAGCCATGCATTAGTTCGATTGCAGCGGGCGCAACGTCTGATGAATGGGTTGGAATTAAACCTATCAGGTGTGGCTTTAAGCCTTGAGTTGATGGATGAAATTGAAGAGTTGCAACAACGGATCGACATACTTAGCCGTCAATTGCCATAGAATTACGTTTTGCTGTATGCATTAGCAATTGTTTTGAATGCTTAGGGATGGTTTTAATTATGCGTATAAAGTGAAAGTAGGGACTGTTACTATAATAGTGAAATATGCTGTTTACTTTTCACTATTATAAATAGGCCTACCAAATCATGTTAAGAGGTTTCGATACTTTTAGAAAACGCATTACTCTATTATCTGGCGGTTTGTTGCTTTCTCTAAGTTTGGTGCTGATTACCTCTTTCTATCAACTGACTTCTAGTCGACTTGCAACAGCCAGCGGTGAATCTCTGGTAAATCTTAGTCAATCTATTTCAAATATGTTGTCGGCTAATTTAATGGAGCGTGAACGTGAGGTTGTCCTGCTTAGTAAGCGTACTTCCTTATATGAAACTCAAGACTTAAGCGGATTGCAGTACGCTATTGATCAAATTAAAAGCTCCTACAAGGATTATGCTTGGATTGGTTTTGCTAATGTTGATGGAGTGGTTTTAGCGTCAAGTAATGGAGTATTGAAAGAGGCAGATGTCAGTCAGCGACCTTGGTTCATTAGTGGTCAATCAGGTCCTTTTATTGGTAATGTGCATAAAGCGTTATTGCTTGAAAACTTGCTGCCTAAGACTAAGGATGGCTCGCCAATTCGTTTTGTCGATTTTGCCGCTCCTGTAATAGGTGAAAGTGGTGAGTTGAAAGGCGTAGTCGCGACTCATGCAGATTGGGCTTGGGTTAAAGAGGTTTTGTTATCTTCTTTGACCGATGCTTCGAAACGAAAAAATATCGATATCTTTATTATCGATAATGAGCACAGAGTTTTATATCCAGACTATCATTTTCCTAATGATATTGAAGTACCAAAAACACTGCCTAAAGATGGCCAATTTAAATCGTTGCTTTGGCAGGATGACAAAGAATACCTAACCAGTTTAGTTTCGGTACGCTCTCCTGAATCAACAGATCTTGCTTGGCAAATCGTTGTACGTCAGCCATTGTCTATTGCTATGTCAGCAGTAAATGAAGTTCATAAGTTGTTACTTTTTTTTGGTGTGTTTGCGACACTACTTTGTATGCTGCTTGCCTATCAATTTGCGGGCACATTAAGTCGTCCATTGGAGCGGTTAGCGCTGACAGCAAAGAGTATTCAGCAGGGAGATAGAAAGGTAACTTTTCAATCGGATAGTAAGTTGATAGAAGTGGCAAGCTTAAGTTGTTCTTTGCAGGAAATGATGTCTTCTTTATTGATGAGAGAGCAGTCTTTGATGCAGATGAATGTCATGCTAGAGACAAAAGTAAAAAATAGAACGGCAGAGTTAGAAGCCAGTAATCGGTCTCTAGAAGCGATTGCTCGTAAAGATCCACTAACACACATCTATAATCGTTTGGCTTTAGATGAGGCGTTGCATAAAGAGTATCGCCAAGCACAAGAGTCAAAATGTCCTTTTGCAGTGATTATGACAGATGCTGACCATTTCAAAAGAGTAAATGATTCTTTCGGTCACACTGTGGGAGATTTGGTGCTGCAAAAAATCGCAAAATTGCTTACCGTGCAAGTTGGAGACAAAGGTATTGTCGCTCGATTTGGCGGTGAGGAATTTACTGTGTTGTTACCAAATATGAATGCTGACGAAGCAAAAAACATAGCCGAAATGATTCGCGAAGCACTTGAAAAAGAAGAGATGAGCGACGGGCTTTATGTTACGGCGAGTTTTGGTGTCGCCATGTATAAAATAGATGATAGTCATTATGAGCAAGTGCTTAACCGTGCCGACGCCGCTCTATACAAAGCTAAAGAGCAAGGTCGAAATAGGGTGGTTATTGGTGCTTAATAAAATTGTTTTTATACGAGCTCCAATGGCTTTATTGTTATATTCGAATTCTCCAAACTAGTTACACTGGATTTCTATCCAGAATGTCATCATAAATATCTAAAGATGTAGTGACGTTAGTAGGAGTATCGCTGTTAAGTGATGAAAAATCACAGGGATTATTGCCTATTTAGTCGTGATGGTGCTCATGGCGAACATTGTTTGTATTCGATTCTAGGGCTTCGAGTATGGTGCAATGCTCGGCACTTTCTTCACCACCGCAGCAGGCATCAGATAGGCGTTTGAGTGAGGTTTGAAAGCGCGTAAGTTCTGCAAGTTTTCTTTCCACATCTGCAAGTTTGGTGTCGACAAGAATTTTTACATCAGCACAAGCGTTATCAGCTTTGTTTACTTCAATAGAAAGCAGTTCACGGATTTCTGCAAGGGTGAATCCGACCCCTTTTGCGCGCAGAATAAATTGCAGAATTTCTTTGTCTTTTTCTGTGTAAAGGCGGTAGCCAGATTCAGATCGACTTGAAGGGCTGAGTAGGGCGTTTTTTTCATAAAATCGCAATGTGTCATTGTTTATGTCACATGCTTTTGCTAGTTCTCCAATGCGATACATATTTTGCTCCTAGTCTGTTGCCTTCTAGTATAAACCTTAGATCTAGATCATAGGTCAAGATTCCTTATTGATCATTTTTTATTTTTCTTTCACCTAAGATGCTTTATATTGCTGGCGCAGTTTTTTATGTATTTGATTGTATTGTGTTGTTATTAGTCGTTGTAAACAGTGGAAGGTAGGTTTTGATGGATGTGTTACATAGTGTCATTCTCGGATTGGTAGAGGGAGCGACAGAATTTTTACCTATCTCTTCAACGGGGCATCTGATTGTTGTTAGCCAATGGTTGGGAATGGAGCAGACGGAAGGCAATAAAGCGTTTGAAGTGATTATTCAGCTAGCTGCGATTTTAGCGGTTGTCGCGAATTATAAAGAGCGTTTTACATTGAAACATTTCCGTTTGTGGTGCCAAGTATTTGTAGCTTTTTTACCTGTCGCTATGGTTGGTTTTTTGTTTCGTCACCAAATAAAAGCCATGTTTTCGGTTTCTGTGGTGGCGACCATGTTTATTGTTGGTGGTGTGATTTTCCTGATGACAGAGAGATGGATCAAACATAAATCACCTAGTGTCGATAACTTGGACAACTTAAATTTCAAGCAAGCTCTGTGGATTGGTATTGCGCAAGTATTTGCGCTTATTCCTGGTACTAGCCGCGCAGGTTCAACCATTGTTGGTGCTTTGTTTGTAGGCTTAAGCCGAAAAGCGAGTGCTGAGTTTTCTTTCTTATTGGCGTTGCCTGTGATGATGGCAGCTTCTGGTTATGATTTGCTTTCAAACTACAAAGAATTTGCCGGCGAGCAATGGATGCCCTTGGTGATCGGCTTTGTGGTGGCTTTTCTAAGCGCTTTTGTTGTTATGAAGCTGTTTATGGCGTTTTTGGAAAAATTCACTTTTGTGGCTTTTGGTTGGTATCGTATTTTGTTTGGTGGGCTTTTGTTGTTTTTAGCATAATCAGCGAGTCCTTCGCTGGCTTAGCTCATGATTTACATTGAATAGTGGTTTACACATAGAAAGGGATGTTTTGTAATATCTCTTTCTGTTTGTCTTTTTAATGTAATTCATAGGGATATTTGCTATGCGCCGTTGTTTTCCTTTCGCCATTTTGGCTTCTTTGTTCGCGGCTGGTTGCGCTTCTTCAGATAACACGCCAGTAAATCGCTCTTTGGATTCCTTTAGAGGCACATCTGCCTGTTATGACAGAGAGACAGAGCCTTACACCTCTGTTGTAGATACACACTTGCATTACCGGCCTTTTGATGGTCGGGCGATTCCTTTTAATGAGGTAAATGAATACCTGTCTCGTACTACGGTGCGTTTTGCTAATGTTTACGGCATTGGGCAGATGTTACCTGCGAATTCTTCTTGTTCTAATTATCTAAAATGCCCAGGAACACCGGTATCTCCTACGACTCGTAATGATTTCGTTAATGCTGCAAACATGCTGGAATACAAACCTGACGACCTTCATCTTACTTTATCGATGACCTTCACTGATTTATCTAATCCAGAGCCAACTATTGAGCTAATGCAGCTTTATGAAAAGGAATACCCTGGTATGTTCCATTGGATGGGGGAAGTTAATTTGGTGAAACAAGCCCAATTTAATAATCGTCATAAGCCAGCAACACCAAAAGACATTACTAAGTGGGCTGTCTTTATGGCGGAGTTAAGAGCTAGGGATTATCCAATTACTATTCATTCAGATATTGGTAACGATACATCACCTACCTTGTATCTGCCTTTAATGGAACAAGCGTTAGCACTTTATCCAGATAACAAAATTGTTTGGGCCCATATGGGATTGTCTTATGAGCAGACTAAAATGAGAGCATCAGAGCACATTGCAATCTTGTCTCGTTTGTTAGATCAGTATCCCAATTTAATGCTGGATATTTCTTGGCGCATTTTGGACGATTATTACTTTAGTAAATCTGCTTATCGTCCTCAGTATGTTGCCTTTATAAATCAATATTCGGATCGAATTCTGCCAGGGTCTGATTTTGTCGCCTTTCGAAATAATAGTTTTAAGGTGTACCAGCAGGAGCTGGAGGTAACGAGTCGAATACATCAATATCTAGATGACAATGCTTTTCGTAATATTGCCTTAGGGGAAAATTACTTTACGTTATTAAACCTCGATTATCAGGCACCACAGATATGTAGTAAGCAGTGATATTTGATATGTTCTTGCAGTTTGCATAGTTTATTCGCTGTCTTTCATTGTTAAATCGGTCCACTTGCTCCATGCTTTTAAAAGTGTATTTAGGGGGATTTGAGTATGGGGAAGTTTATTTCAACTGTGTCTAATCGAGGTCAGTCATTAGGTGAGGAGGTGGCAAATAGCATTAGTCATGGCTTGGGGCTGGTGGCTGCGATTGTCGGTACCCCATTCCTAATTCTGAGTGCAATCGACTACGCAGATGTGAGTTTTGTTGTTGGGGTAAGTATTTTCTCCGGCACTATGATTTTACTGTATTTGGCATCAACACTTTATCATGCGATGCCAAGAGGCAAGGCCAAATACATTTTTCGGGTGATTGATCATTCTGCTGTGTACTTATTGATCGCTGGGACTTATACACCTTTCATGTTGGGGGTGTTAGAAGGCGCATGGGGATGGTCCTTGCTTGCAGCTGTTTGGACGCTAGCATTTATAGGTGTTGGTCTTAAGGCGTTTGGTAAAGCCTCGCATCCAGCTATATCTACTACACTTTATGTGGTGTTGGGTTGGCTTATTCTTATCGTAATTAAACCACTTATTTCCTTGATGGAGCCTAATGGTTTGCTGCTGTTGGTGTTGGGTGGTGTTCTTTACACGCTTGGAGTGGTGTTTTTTGTGATTGATTCGCGGATGCGCTATGGGCATTTGGTGTGGCATTTATTTGTTGTGGGTGGGACGGTTTGTCACTATTTTTCAATTTATTATTATGGAGCTTAGGAGTAGAAAGTTGAGCTACTGCCCTTTTTATTTTCTTAAATATTTATTGGCCTAGTTTAGTTTGCCATCTATGCAGTGTTTTTAACTGCTCTAATAGCAAGGACTTATTATCTGGTGTCAGCTCGCTGAACAGTTTTAGAGCGACTTGTGTGTCGTGGTTGAGTAGCAATTGGTTAATGTTATCTTCTTTTTTTTCGTCATTCCCTTCTTTCTCTAAAAAATCTGAAATATTTGTTATTGGCTGTTCGCTGGCCGCATAGAGTACAGATGGCTTGGTATTGAGTGCTTTAGCTAGTTTCTGAAGGACTTTTTGAGACGGTTGCCTTAAGCGTTTTTCAATGCGTGAGACATTACTGGTAGCCATGTCAGCCTCCAGTGCAATTTGTTCTTGTGTCATCTTACGTTGAATACGCAAAATTTTAATAACGTGGCCAATGTTCATGGCAAGATTATCCGTTTAATTTTGCCTATGTGGCAAAACCTGTGAGGCAATTCACTTGACACTATTTGCCATATAGGCAATATTGACGAACCTTTGTGTCTAAAAGACAAATAATAGATGGTGATCTGTGTTAATCGAAGCATGCAGTAGAAGGATTTTTTTGTGAAAACGGATAGTTTGAATACTGAGCGTGATTGGCAGGAGTTACAAGAAACGAATAGTCGGTTTATTGTGTTAGACAGTAATGATCTGATCGTTTCGTGTAATGACAAGGTAAAGTATGCTCGATTCGACTTACACAGAGAGGATATTCTTCCGTCAGATTGCTTCTGGTTAGACGCCGATCAACGTACATTTTGCTTTGGTGAATTCAAAAAAATTGCTGGAAAAGAAATTAAGCTTTTGTTTATGCCGAATGGCTCCGAAGCTCGTAAAGTGAAAGTGCAGGTAGAAGCGTTCCAGTTATTCAATCAACAATATTACAGCCTTCTTATCCAAGACGAACATGTAGAACTTGATCATGGCAAAGCACATCCATTTTATGGCATGGCTCAGGCATTGAGTGCGGATTTGAAAAATAGTTTGTTAGAGCTGCGCTATCAGCCTCAGATAAATATTGTTGATAATAGTCTTTATGGAGTGGAGGTCTTAGCTAGATGGACTAGCGATGAATTTGGAAGTGTTACACCTGATCGCTTTGTTGCTCTTGCCGAAGAATTTGGGTTAATTGCTGAATTAGATTTATGGGTATTACGTCAATCATGTCAGCAATTGGCTTCATGGCGAGCCAGAGGCGTTTATATTCCCATTATTGCTGTTAATTTTTCCCCTCTCAGCTTTAATTATCCTAGTCTAAAATATGAAATTCAGTCCCTCCTTGATCAGAATGGTCTTTTGGCTTCTAGTTTAGTTATTGAAGTCACTGAAAGTGAGAAAATAAAGACATCAGATCTTTTTGTTGATGTAATTAATGACCTCCATTCAATCGGCGTAATTATTTCCTTAGATGATTTTGGTACAGAACATTCTAATTTAAAAAGACTTCTGAAATTTCCTGTATCTCAATTAAAGTTAGATAGAACTTTTGTAAACGACTTACCTAATAAGCTTTCTAAAGACCTCAGTGAAGTAGTGCTTTCTATTTGTAAGAAAATAGGTGCTGTAGCGATTGCGGAAGGGGTTGAGACTCAGCAGCAGTTGTCCTGTCTAAAAAGGATGGGGTATGAGATTGTTCAGGGGTATATATTTTCTCCTCCTTTATCTAAATATGAATTAGAACATTGGCTTCATTCTATGGAATAAGTTCGAATATCATCTATAAGAAAATAATTGTTAAAATTTATTAATTATAAAATTAATGGCGTTACTGTTTTATTTGTTTCTTAAAAATATAATTTTTTTGTTGATGTTTTTTCTCAATATTTTAGTTGGATATTTTGGCAAACTATTATGTTAGATGATAAGTGGTTTCTTTTGTATTAAGTTTAGAGAGGGATATAAATGTTACGAAATATAAATATTAGGTCAAGATTATTAATGGCCTTCACGGTAATTATATTTTTATTAGTTTGTCTAGGTGGTGTGACCAGGGCAAACGCATGAACATTTTCTGAACAGTGTGTGCTGCATTTGCATTTAATCCGTGTTTGATGAATGATCGTTCCCTTTTGATGCCGATGACTCTATTAGACCGTATGATGCTGTTAAATGACCCACGCCAGCAAGCAAAATGTACCCACGATTTAGGGGAAGTGGTTTTCATGACTACCTGCGCGTTGCTTTGTGGTGCGGATGACTGGGAGTCGATTCAATTCTTTGCGGACACCCGAAAGGATTGGTTCAAACAGTTTTTACGCTTGCCAGGCGGCATCCCATCACATGACACCTTTAACCGTTTATTTTCTCTGTTGGACCCGGTCTGTTATCGAGAAATGTTCTGTGGCTGGGTGCAGGATATGTTAATTGATACCC
>NZ_PTXN01000002.1 GCF_012726345.1 Marinomonas sp. UCMA 3892 | reverse complement strand
CAGTACTTCAGGATTGCCAATGCGAGTGGTGAATTCAAGAAAATCGCCCAATGGTTAAGGAGACGGCTTCGCAGTGCTCAACTAAAATTATGGAAGAAACCTAAACGGCTGCATCGAAGGCTCAAGCAACTGGGCTACAAGCCGCCGTTTAAGTACATCTCGATGACCAGTTGGAGAAATGCAGCGAGTCCATTAGCCAGCCACGCGATGCCAAACAAATGGTTCGATGAGCAAGGTTTGGTGAATCTTGAAGAAGTGAGAACGGGGTATGTGTTCAGTGTTTATACTGAATGGAAGTTTGCATGAGCCGTATACGAGGTCCGTACGTACGGTTCTGTGAGAGGGATGAGGCGGCAACGCCTCACCCTACTCGATATATCAGGAGTGATCGTTGAAGGAGAACTCACTTAATGGGAATTCTCTGGTTATTTTTGGCTGTTTCATTGAAAACATCGTATTGACTGAACGAACCCCTCTCGCTTGCAATAACTGTTTGCTTAACAGTTCATCGTAGCTCACTAGATCTCTTGTAATGATTTTTAGTAAGAAATCACAATCGCCACTCACCGAATGACACTCTTGGATTTCTGGGCATTTGCCCACGACGGTAAGAAAGGGCTCCAGTGTTTCTGGGTGGTGGTTATCCATTGACACTTGTGCAAAAGCGATCACATTTAAGTTCACCTTTTTCGGATTCAACTCTGCTGTGTAGCAATTGATATAGCCTTCATCTTCTAGGCGTTTTAGGCGTCGCCAGCATGGCGCGGTGGAAAGGCCAATCTTGTCGGCTAAATCTCTATTGCTTAAACGGCCGTCTTTTTGCAAGGCAGCAAGAATACTAATGTCAAATTTGTCGAGCATAAAATGTGTTTCCAATTCTTGTTATTTGAAGAAACTTTGTTGCTCAGTTTGGCAAATACTCGGCAATTAAGAAAGATAATTTCGCGTAATCATGGATAAGATTAATAGCATCTTACTTATAAAAATAAAGCTGAAAAGCTGCAGAGATGGTGTAATTTTATGAATCAATTGCTAGAAAAAAATCATCGCGTCAAAAATGTCATTCGTCAAAAACCTGAATTTGATTGGCTTCGAGTAAGTCAATTAATGTTGTTATCGCGTGCTTTGGACGAGATAGAAGAAAAAGAGCTAGTACCTGAAAAGTTAGTGTTTAATCAGTTTTCAGCCCGTGGGCATGACTTTGCGCAAATTCTTTTGGGCTCTTTGCTAACTCATCCGCACGATGCCGCAAGTGGTTACTATCGATCTAGACCCTTTGTTATGAGCCTTGGAATTGACTTGGACGAAGTGGTCGCATCACCTATGGCGAAAGCTGGTGGTTACAGCGATGGTAGAGACATAGGAGTGGTCTGTAACTATCCGAATGTTGATAGAAAAGGCGCTATGTTGTTTCCTATGTGTGGTGGGGTTGGTGCCCAATATACGCCTATTTCTGGTTGGGCTCAGTCCATTCTTTATCATAAAAATCAGCTAAATGATTCAAGCTACGCAGGTGCCATCGCCGTGTCCATGGGTGGTGATTCTTCCATGTCGACCAATGGCTTTTGGTCAGCCTTAAACATATCAACAACCAACAATTTACCGCATTTATTTTATATTGAAGATAATGGTTATGGCATCTCCGTTCCGCAGGAAGTGCAAACACCAGGTGGCGATCAGGTTGCCAATCTCAAAGCCTATAAAAATTTGAAGATTATTGATGGCGATGGAACCGACCCTGAGCTGACGCCTGTACTGATAAAAGAAGCTGTTGAATATGTACGTTCAGGTAAAGGAACGTGTTTGCTTCGCCTTAAAGTGCCGCGTTTATGTGGGCACACTTTCCAAGATACGCAAACCTACAAAAACGAAGACTTTATCGCGGATGAGCAAGCGAGAGACCCTTTGCCTAAGCTTAAGCGTTATCTGCTTGATAATGGCTTTATGACCGCGGATGAATGGCATGATTTAGAAGACGAATGCTATCGCGATATTCGCCTCTCTGTAGATAAAGCCAAAGAGCGTCAGCAGCCGGATCCTGAAAACCTTACACGATTTGTTTATGCCGAAAAGGATAAGGTTCAGCTTCGTGGTGGATTAGCGGCGAGTGGTCATGTGTTTCCAACTCAAAGTGATCAAGCCAAACCTGAAGGTTCGCGTCTAAATATGCTAACGGCGATCCGTAAAACCTTGGATTATGAGCTAGCTACGAACCCAAAAGTGATGGTGTTTGGTGAAGATGTTGGGCCTAAAGGTGGTGTTCACGGGGCAACCCTTGGCTTGAATGAGAAGTTTGGTGGCGATCGAGTGTTCGATACCAGCTTATCGGAAGAGGGAATTATTGGTCGTTCTGTCGGTTTGGCGCTAAGTGGTTTGATGCCAGTACCGGAAATACAGTTCCGTAAATACGCTGAGCCAGCTGCCGAGCAGCTTTCTGATACTGGGATTATGCGTTGGAGAACCAATAACCAATTTGCTGCGCCTATGGTGGTTAGAATTCCGGGTGGATTTGCCCGTCGAGGCGATCCATGGCATTCCATGAGTGACGAAGTGGAGTGGGCGCATAAAGTCGGCTGGCAATTGGCTATGCCTTCAAACGCTGAAGATGCGGTTGGCTTGTTACGTTTTGCCCTAAGAAACAATAATCCAACAATTTTCTTTGAGCATAGATCTTTATTGGACAATAGTTGGTCGCGTCGTCCATATCCTGGTGATGACTATGTCATCCCATTTGGGAAAGCGAAAACGATCCTTACTGGCACGGCGTTAACGGTAGTTTGTTGGGGTGCGATGGTAGAGCGTTGTCAGAATGCCGCTACAAACCTTGATATGAGCATAGAAGTCATTGACCTTCGAACCATTCAGCCGTGGGATAAAGAGACGGTACTGGCTTCTGTGGAGAAAACTGGACGCTGTTTGATTGTTCATGAGGACAATAAAACCGCAGGTTTTGGTGCGGAAATTGTCGCGACTCTGGCCGATGAATTGTTCTTTAGTCTTGATGCGCCGATCCAACGATTGACCATGCCGGATATTCCTAACCCTCATAACTTTTTGTTGTTAGAAAAAGCGGTTCCGAGTGAGCAAAAGATCGCTGATGCCATGAAAAAACTGATTGAAGTGTGAGGGTGAGAGCATGAACGAATCAATGACTATTACACTGCCAGTTGGAGCATTAGAAGGTACGGCAGCGGTATTTTCCACTTGGCTGGTGGCAGAGGGTGATCAAGTTCGAAAAGGCGACCCCATATTAGAGCTGGAAACCGACAAGGTATCGATGGAAGTGTGTGCTGAAAATGATGGCTCCATTGGAAAAATCTTGGCGACATCGGGTGATAATGTTGATGAAAAGACCATTCTTGGCTACTTAAATTGTGGTGAACAATCAGAGGTAGATAAAGCTTCAGTAGATAAATCATTATCTCCTGTTGCTAATGACGCTTTGCAAATTGAGTCAGAGGCAGATGTTGCTAAATGCGACTTGGTTAACGATGGCTCAAAACGCCATTTAATCGGACCTGCGGTTAGAAAACTATTGAGAAAGCATAACCTGAACTTGTCCTCTATTGATGGTACCGGTAAAGGTGGACGTGTTACGCGAGATGATATTTTAGCCTTTATTGATACCCAAGCTAGCAAGGAGCAAAGCAACTTAAATGTTTCTACTTCAGCTGAAAAATCGCATGGTTTAAAAAGTAAGCTGGTTCCTCATACTGCCATGCGCAAGAAAATCGCCAATCATATGGTTGATAGTTTGCTTCATACATCGCCACACGTAACGAGTGTTTTTGAGATGGACATGGGGCGAATTATCGAGCATAGAAAAATGTGCAAAATGGGCTTTGAAGAAGCGGGTGTAAAACTGACTTTTACCGCTTATTTCTTGGCCGCCAGCGCGAAGGCAATACAAAAAGTTCCTGTCGTTAATTCGCGTTTTCATGATGATTGCTTGGAAATATTTGAAGACATTAACATAGGTGTCGGCACCGCGTTAGGCGATGATGGATTGATTGTCCCAGTCGTTAAACAGGTTCAAGAGAAGAACTTGTTTGAAATCGCCTCAGCCCTACAGCAACAAACAGACAAAGCCAGACAAGGTAAACTGGCTGCCGCAGACATGAGAGATGGTACATTTACCATCTCAAATCATGGCGTGAGCGGCAGTTTATTTGCTACGCCCATTATCATCAATCAGCCACAAGTGGCTATTTTGGGGATTGGCAAGCTTGAAAAAAGAGCCGTGGTGGAAGAGGTGGATGGTGAAGACACAATTGTCATCCGACCAAAATGCTATGTGTCCCTAAGTATCGATCATCGCGCCTTGGATGCATATCAGACTAACTTATTTCTGAGTCATTTTGTCGAGGTGATAGAAAACTGGGGAATATAATGACTTACGACATGGGGCGTTGTGTAACGATCCCATGTCAATCTATCGTCTTTTGATGAGCTATGTTTCAATTCTATGCAGTAAGAAGTGTTTCCTTTTCTCATAAAGTACCTGGGGTTATTTTGAGGATTTGAAATCATTTTTTACATTCTTTCTAGCATTATCCCTTCTCTTCTCTTCTCTTCTCTTCTCTTCTCTTCTCTTCTCTTCTTTAACCACGTTCGTATTTAAGCTTTCTTGCCATTTTTGATGGTATTTAGAGTCCTATTGCATTGCTATAGTTGTTTTTTCTATATTTTTTATGCATACCTCATGCGCATTTTTTGATTGAAAAAAGATTGTTTTGATTTGTTTTTGCTTTTATGGAGTTAAATAATCAAAAAAATGATTGAATCGATGTGTTTTTTTGAGTATTTTGAATCATAAGATGACATTGTGCTTAAGGTTTGTTCTTCATCTTTTAGTGGAATTGTTAAAAATAAGAATAAGGAATTGGTTTTGAACTCAACAGTAGAATTGGCATTTTACGGAGACGATTTCACTGGCTCCACTGATGTACTTGAAAGTCTAAGCTTACGCGGCAAGAAAACGATTCTATTGCTTCGTGTGCCAGAGAAAAAAGATTCGATTATTTATTCTGATTATGACTGTGTTGGAGTGGCAGGGATAAGTCGAAGCAAAGATCCTGTGTGGATGAGAGCTGAATTACCGAAAGTATATCAGTTTCTAAATTCTTTCGATCCTAAATATATACATTATAAAGTCTGTTCAACTTTCGATTCAAACCTTCATAAAGGTAACTTAGCCGTAGCAACTCAGGTCGGAATTGATGTTTTATTGCCTAGCTGGACATCCATAGTAGTGGGTACTCCAAAAATTAAACGCTACGTGTGCTTTGGTGAGTTGTTTGCTGATTCAAAAGGGGAGACTTATCGCATAGATCGACACCCTGTGATGAGCTGCCATCCAGCAACGCCAATGACAGAAGCGAATCTGGTAAAGCATATGCATCAGTTAGGTGAGGTTGATTGCGCCTCAGTTAATTTGAGTATGTACTCAGACGACTCTGCGGCGACTAAATTACAGCAATTTATTGCCGAAAATAAAGTGGTTATCTTTGATTCTGTTGATCATTCCTCTCAAGCTAAAGTTGGGGCGCTGATTAATGAGCATTGCCAAGAGGGTCTGCACTTTTCTGTTTCTTCATCTGGTTTCGAAGATGCGGTTTATAGCCAAAATAAACTTGTCGAAAATATCAATATCACGTCTAAGTCTAGGATTTTGGCGCTATCCGGTAGTTGTTCTTCTATCACAAGTAGTCAAATTGATTATGCGTTGAGCCATTGTTTCATTCCCGTTGAACTTGATATCGCCAGATTATTGATGCTTGAAAGCAGGCCTCAATATTTAGATGAGATCGTTCAAACCTGTATTGATTTACTTAGTAGTAATAAATCGCCTTTGGTGTATTCCGCTTTGGGTCCTCAGAAAAGCGGTTCAACGACCGCTTCTCAAGACGGAGATCTACATTTTGATGAAATGCTTGGTAGTTTCCTTGGTGCTATTGCTTTAGCTGTTACAAAGACGGGTCTTATTGAAAGGCTTGCTGTCGCTGGTGGTGATACCTCAGGTTACTGTATTCAAAGTTTAAACTTGGATGCTTTGACATTTATTGCACCACTTTGTCCAGGTGTTCCTCTATGCCGAGCGCATGCTCAAGACAGTGATATAGATGGGTTAGAGCTTGCTCTTAAAGGTGGGCAAATGGGATCTGAAGATTTCTTTGTTCGATTATGCTCAGGAGGAGAGTAAATGATGGATAGATTTGAGGTTACGTACTTAATTCATAGTTTCATCAGTTTAGCTCAAGTTGCTGAGAAAATTTGCAATGATCAAACAACTGGAACTTTTACGAAAATTCCAGATATCTCAAGTCGTAATGTGGGATGCTTTTCGGCTGAAGTTATTTCTATAGAAGAAAGCTTTGTTTCATCATTAAAGCAATATCGTGGTCGTGTGATTATCTCTTACCCTATTGATTTATGCGGATATGACTTGTCTGCTATTTTCACAATTGCTTGTGGTGGGGTCTCATCTATTAAGGTGATTGAGCGTTTAAAAATAGCAGACATTCAATTCACCGATCAATTTGTTGCTCACTTTCAAGGTCCAAAATTTGGTATTGAAGGTACTTATCGCAAATTGGGAATGTCAGAAGGTCCAGTGATCGGTGGGATCTTAAAACCGAATATTGGTATCACACCAGCAGACAGCGCAAATCTGGTTGAACAACTGGTGGCTGCTGACATTGATTTCATTAAAGACGATGAGAAACTACAAAGTCCGCCATACTCTCATGTAAAAGATCGCATCGACGCTATTATGCCTGTTATTGATGATTGGCAGCAGAAAAGTGGTAAGAAAGTTATTTATGCATTTAACATTTGTCATTCAGATATTGGTGAAATTGAACGTAATCATGAGTATTTGAAAAGCAAAGGCGGTGATGCTGCTGTTATAAACGTCAATCAAATAGGTATTTGCGGTTTAGATTCAATTAATAAGTTTAGTGACGTTATTTTGCATGCTCATACTAATGGGCTGGCTTTTAATGAGCGCAGCGATTGGGGGATTTCTTTCAATGTTTGGCAAAAAGTTTGGCGTCTATTAGGCATAGATCATCTTCAAATTAATGGTATTGATGGGAAGTATTGGCAAGGTAATGATTCCGTGATGGAGGCTTATTATGCAATGACTCAACCTCTTGGCCATTTATCTGCAACTTTACCTGTTTTTTGCTCCGGTCAGTGGGGTGGTCAGGTGCCAGAAACCTACAATCGAACAGGTAAATCTACAGAACTAATGTATCTCGGCGGTGGTGGTATACATGGTCATCCATTGGGTGCTCAGGGGGGAGTAAAAGCCATTAGACAAGCTTGGGATTCCTGTATCTCAGATCAAAATATACATGATTATGCCGTGACTCATCCTGAGTTATCGCAGGCATTATCGTATTTTTCTCATAAAGCAAAACAATAAAAGTGGAGTAAGTATGACAACTATATCTTTAATCGGTGCAGGCGGAAAAATGGGCATGCGTTTGTCTAAAAACCTGCAAAATTCAGATTATAAGGTTAATCACGTTGAAATAAGCGAGCAAGGTCGTAAGAACCTAAAAGAGCAGCTTAATATTGATGCGATTGGCCCTGATCAGCAAAACTCGGCTTTAGAAGCATCTGATGCGGTTATTTTGGCTGTGCCGGATACTCTCATTGGAAAAATCAGTAGTCAGGTTTGTGAGCATTTGAAACCGGGGACTATGGTTGTGGTTCTTGATGCTGCTGCACCGTTTGCTGGCCATCTCCCTAAGCGAGATGATCTTGTGTACTTTGTGACTCATCCTTGCCATCCAGTCATTTTTAATAAAGAACTTAATCAAGATGCTTTAAATGACCACTTTGGTGGTTTACATGCAAAGCAAAGCGTTGTCTCAACTTTACTGCAAGGTCCTGATTCTGCATGGGAGCTTGGGGAAGATATTGCGAAGACTATCTATGCACCGATCAAAAATTCTTACCGTGTTACTTTGCATCAAATGGCGATGTTAGAGCCAGGTTTGTCTGAAACTGTTTGCGCAACTTTGTTGACTGCAATGCGTCAAGCTATGGATGAAGTGGTTGATGGGGGGGTCCCATATGACTGTGCTCGTGATTTCCTTTTGGGCCATATGAACATTCTGGCAGCGGTTATTTTTGATGAAATTGATGGTCAATTTTCTGATGCTTGCAATAAAGCAATCGATAATGGTTTGGGTAAGTTGCTCCACCCTGATTGGAAGAAAGTCTTCAATAAAGACGAACTTGCTCACAGTATTCAACTAATCACTTAAGTAAAACTCAATTTATAAAATGATCATAAGCAATAATGTAAATTAAAGGAAACCCCAATGAATATAATAAAGACAAAAATAATTCAATGTGCAGCTTTAACTACTCTCGCCCTTTCACCGCTGGCTCTAGAAGCTAAAACTATTAACCTCGCTTTTACCCAAACGATGGATTCACAATATGGTGCGGCCGGTAATGCTTTCAAATCAGAACTGGAAAAGCTAAGTGACCATAAAATTGAAGTCGATTTGAAGCCTGCGGGTGCTTTGGGTGGTGAACGTGAAGTAGTTGAGAGTCTGCAGCTAGGCATTATTGAAATGACTATTTCTTCAACGGGGCCTTTAGGAAACTTTGATAAAGATGTTTATCTGTTTGATTTTCCTTATGTATTTGAAAGTTACGATCATGCACATCGCGTACTAGATAGTCATATAGGAAAGGATATTCTTGATGGAATGTCAGAGCATCAGATTAAAGGTTTGGCTTGGGGGGAAAATGGATTCCGCCAGCTTACTTATAATGGTGACCCGATCTTGAAGCCTGAAGATCTTAAGGGTAAAAAGATCAGAACGATGGAAAACTGGGTTCATTTAGCGACATTTAATGCGTTAGGTGCTTCTCCAATACCAATGTCTTGGACGGAAGTGTTCACTGCACTTCAACAAGGAACGATTGATGGTCAAGAAAATCCGATCAATCTTGCGGTAACATCAAAGCTTTATGAAGTTCAAAAGCAAGCCTCTATGACTCAGCACCTCTATAGTCCAGCTGTTATTGCTATGTCTCAGGGATATTGGGATGGACTTAACTCAAATGAGCAAAAGTGGGTTCAGCAAGCGGCCGATGTTGCTGCTAAGGTGATGCGTCAGTCGCGCGAGAAACTTGAAAATGAAGCTTCAGATCAGTTGACTCAAAAAGGTATGACTATTCATAAAGTGGATATAGCACCTTTTGTAAAAGCTACCGAGGGTGTTCGTAATAAGATCGCTAAGGAAATGGAATTTACTGAGAAGCTAGCTGAAATAAAAAGTATGAAATAATAGGTTAAGAAGGTTGGTATGAAAGTATCAGCCTTCTTATTTGAGGATACGAAAATGGCAAAATTCATTATTAAATTTAGTCGATTCCTTAATAATTCTGCTTTAAATGTTTCTGCGGCTCTTATGGGGCTCATGGCTTTATTAGTGTTTTATCAAGTCATCACACGGTTTGTATTTGGTGCTCCATCAGCTTGGTCTGAAATCTCGGCTAGGGTGATGATGGTATGGATGGTTTATATTTCTATGGGGTGTGTATTTAGCCGTGGAAGTATGATCAGCATTACTTTTTTTGTGGAAGTCCTTCCAGATATCTTTGGTCTATGGGTAAAACGAGCGGTTACCATCATCGCGCTGATTTTTTTGGGTGTGTTGATATGGTATGGCTGGGATATTGCAGTAAGGGTGAAGAATCAGAATGTCGCTATGTTAAATATATCTGCATTTTGGCTTTATATTAGTATCCCTATTGGTGCTGTTCTAAGCATTCCGTCCTTACTTGAATGGCATATATTAAATGTCGAAAATAAACCTGAGCCTGCCGATCTTAAAATAACTAAAACCGCAGAGGTCTAGTCATGCCAACAGTCATTGTTTCGCTATTGCTTACATTCATTTCATTATCTGTACCTATTGCCGTCGCTATTGTTATTGCGTCAGCAGTAGGGCTTTATTTTTTCAGTAACCTCCCATTAATTATCATTCCACAGCGAATGTTTATTGGTTTAGATAGCTTTCCATTAATGGCAGTTCCTTTATTTATCCTCGCCGGAAATATTATGGGGCAAGGAGGGGTTTCAAAACGTTTGGTAACTTTTGCAAAATCTCTTGTGGGCAACCTTCAGGGTGGTTTAGCGATTTCTTGTGTTATAACCAGTATGATTTTTGCTGCCGTATCTGGATCGAGTGTTGCGACAGCATATGCTGTAGGAGCGATCTTGCTTCCAGCGATGATAGCACATGGTTATCCTAAACCTATGGCGACGGCGATTCAGGCGTCTTCTGCGAATTTGGGAATTGTTATTCCTCCATCTGTGCCATTAATTATGTATGGTGTTAGCACTAATACATCGATAGGTAAGCTCTTTCTTGCTGCAATAGGCCCAGGTCTGCTTATGGGTATTGCCCTTATTATCATGGTTATTGTTTGGTGTATTGTGACTGGACATGGCAAAAATGATGCAAATGATCAACAGAGTTTATTGGCTTCATCAAAAGATGCTTTACTGGCTTTGCTAATGCCTACCATGATTCTTGGTGGAATTTATGGTGGTGTTTTCACCCCAACTGAGGCTTCAGCTATCGCTGTTATTTATGGGCTGATACTGGGCGTTTTTGTTTATAAAGAAATCTCGTTTAAAGATATACCAAGGATACTTAAAGGCTCTGTGGTATCAACGTCTTCTGTGATGCTAATTATTGCGGCAGCTTCATTGTTAAGTTTTCTTGTGAGTCGGTCCGATTTGCCTCAGCTACTTTCTACTTTTGCTACGGATAACTTTTCAACTAAGTTACAGTTTTTCTTAGCGGTTAATTTGTTGCTTTTAGTTGTTGGTATGTTTGTTGAAACATCTGCTTCGATTTTACTACTTGCACCAATACTTGCCCCCATTGCTATTATTTATGGTATTGATCCTGTTCATTTTGGTGTGGTGATGGTTGTAAACTTGGCCATAGGTATGTTTACCCCTCCACTTGGGGTAACCTTGTTTGCTGCGAGTCAAGTGGCTGAAATCCAGGTTGAAAAAGTCATATTAGCGACGTTGGTACCTTTAGGAACTTTGCTCTGCTGCTTGGTTCTTATTACAATATTTCCTTCGATTACACTATTTTGGGTGAATTCGTGATTATTTACTTAACTAGGGTGACCAAAGTTGATGAAAAAACAGCACCGCTATAAAGATATAGTTGATTACTTAAAAGATACTAATTTAACGACTGTTGATGAACTTGTTCAGACTCTAAATGTTTCTCCAGCAACAGTAAGGAGAGATTTAATAGATCTAGAAAATCAGGGTGTTGTTAGAAGGACTCATGGTGGTGTCACTTTAAATAATTTTGTTGCGGCGCAGCTTTCTGTGCAAGAAAAAAACCAATTATTTAAGGCTGAAAAGGAAAGGATATCTAAAGCAGCAGCCGAGCGAGTTGAGTCTGGGAATTCTATTATTTTAGATGCCGGCACGACGACAATGGAAATTGCTAAAAATATCACACATCTTCCTCTCAGGGTTATCACCCCTGATTTAAGAATTGCGCTGTTTTTAAGTGAATTCAAACAGATTGAAGTAACCATGTTTGGTGGCGAGATTGATAATGCCAGCCAGTCTTGCGTTGGAGAGCATGCAAGAAGGCTACTTCAGTCTATTCATACCGATATTGCTTTTATAAGTAGTAACTTTTGGAGCTTTGAGCATGGTGTAACTACGCCAAAAGAAGCTAAAACAGCCCTTAAAGCCGATATGATGAAGTGTGCTGAAGAAAGTATTCTAGTGGCTGATAGCAGTAAATATAATAGCTTTTCTTTGTTTAAAGTGGCAGAACTTGATCAATTTTCAGAAATATATACAGACAGTGAACTCAGCCAAGAGGCCAGAGAAAAGCTGGTGAGTTTTAATGGTAAATTGCATATTTTGTGATGTTTAATCCATCTATTTGAATATGTCGAAAAGGCAACGCTGGTATTTCCTAAATCCTCAGAGGAGATACCAGTACTAAACAAAAGAATGTGATTTTTAACATCTACTAATCATGTTTCACGTAGTTTCCCCTGTTATCTTGATGGTTTCCTATCTAAATCCGATTTTATAAATGTTATTCTACTCACTAAGTTGTGTGAAAACTGGCTGTTTTCACATTTTTTTGTGATTTTAATCCGAAATTTCTTGGTTTTGTGTCATAAATAACATTAAATTTAACAAAATAAACATATTTTTGTTAAATATAACTTTAAAAATGTTATTTTTGGGTTTATAACATACTCAAGAGATTTGCTATCGAAGTGAGTGTTTATGAAGCGTGATGAACGTAGACAGCAAATTATCGATCTTCTTGTCGAAAATGGTGTTGTTGATCTAGAGGAGTTAGCGAAACGTTTTACTGTTTCGAAGATGACAATTCACCGTGATTTAGACGAACTTGAAGCTGGCGGCTTACTACGTAAGGTGCGAGGCGGTGCGACTATTGAAGCGGGCATGCAATTTGAAAGTGATTTTAGACTGCGTGAACGTCAAGGTAGTGAAGGTAAAGAACGGATGGCGTTAGAAGCATTGGAGCTAGTTGAGCCTGGGATGACTGTAATGGTCAACGATGGATCTATGGCTGCAATTTTGGGGAGCATGCTTCCTCGTAAAAAGCCACTGACAGTTATTACCAATAATGCTTCCATTTTGGAGTCATTAAAGTTTGAAAAGGGGATTGATCTTATTGCACTTGGTGGAATGTATTCTTCTAAGTTTAATGGTTACTTCGGCGTGTTGGCAGAGCAAAATTTAACTAGTTTGCGAGCGGATCTTGCTTTTTTATCGAGTCCTGCGGTATCTGGAAACCAAGTGTTTCATATGGATGCTGATGTGATCAGAGTAAAAAAAGCCATGATTAATGCGGCGGTTAAGACTTGCTTGTTGGTTAATCACACACGCTTTGATCGTGTTGCACTTCATGTACTGGCAAATCTTGATGATTTTGACTGGGTCATCACCGACCAAGTTCCAGAGCCAAACGTTCAACAGCAGTTGGTGGACGCTGGTATTCAGTTAACTATTGCGAGATCACTGGAAAATACATGACGGATAAAAAGCAATTTTGGGTTGGTACAAGTTGGAAAATGAATAAGACACTGGCAGAGGCGCAAGCGTTTTCAGTCGCTTTAAAGACTGATGATGCTAATGCAGATGCCCATATTCAGCGATTTGTTATTCCTGCATTTACATGTGTACGTGAAGTAAAAGAAATACTTCGTAATACATCCGTAAAAGTAGGGGCTCAAAATATGCATTGGGCAGAACATGGAGCTTGGACAGGAGAAGTGTCTCCTCTCATGCTGAATGACTGTCACATTGATATTGTTGAACTGGGTCACTCCGAACGACGAGAGTACTTTGGTGAAACGAATGAGACGGTTGGTCGTAAGGTCGAGTCTGCTATTCGTCATGGTTTAATTCCCCTTATCTGTGTTGGCGAAACATTGGCAGATAAAGAAAGCGGACAGGCAGCTCATGTCTTAGCAAAAGAAGTGCGTGGTGCGTTGCAATTTCTGAGCGATGACCAAAAAGATGCGCCTATTTTGTTTGCTTATGAGCCTGTTTGGGCAATAGGTGAGCGAGGGATTCCTGCTTCTGCAGAGTATGCCGACGCAAGACAAGCTGAAATTCTGGATGTTGCCAAAAAAGTATTGGGACGCAAAGTTCCTTGTTTATATGGCGGTTCGGTGAACCCTAATAACTGTGAAGAACTTATAGCCTGCGAACACATTGATGGTTTATTTATTGGTCGATCCGCTTGGAGTGTTAGTGGATATATCGATATTTTAAATAAATGTGCCGCAGCCGTTCAAACGCAAATATAAAGCCGAGGATAGCATCATGAGAATTGCAATTGCTGGAGATAGTGCTGGCGAAGGGCTAGCAAAAATTTTAGCTGACCATCTTAAAGATCGTTACGATGTAGAGGAGGTTTCTCGTACTGACTCTGGAGAAGTTGAGCCGTTTTATGCCAATTTGTCTGATCGTGTCGCTAATGCAGTTTTAGAAGGAAAATACGATCGTGCCATTTTATGCTGTGGTACAGGAATTGGAGTATGTATTGCAGCAAGTAAAGTGCCGGGTATTCGAGCTGCTCTCACTCATGACACTTATTCTGCAGAGCGTGCCGCACTTTCTAACAATGCACAAATTATTACTATGGGTGCACGTGTAATTGGGCAAGAGTTAGCGAAGTCCATTGCCGATGCGTTTTTGGTTCAAGTATTCGATGAAAATGGTCGCTCGGCAGACAATGTTAAAGCAATAAACTCTATTGATGAAAAATATCATGCTCGCCCGTAATTCATAGGTTTAGATTGTAAAATGGAGGTGTTGTGTTAACACGTAAGCAAAAATCAGAGATGATAGAAATTGTTCGGGACGTTGCCAAGGCAGAAATTTTGCCTAGGTTTAGAAGGCTCTCGGATGGTGCTGTGTCGTTCAAAACAAGTTTTGATGACCTTGTTACTGAAGCGGATGTTGCCTCTGAAAAAGCATTAACACAGCGCTTTCAAACGCTGTTGCCTCACGCTGTCATCATTGGTGAAGAAGCGGTTTCGGAAGATGAGTCAGTATTAGATCAAATTGATACGGATGGATTGGTTGTTATCATCGACCCTATTGATGGGACATGGAATTTCGCTCATGGCTTATCAACCTTTGGTGTATTAATTGCCGCTATCTATCAAGGTAAAACCGTTTATGGCTTGTTGTATGACCCATTAAATGACGATTGGATTGAAACGAGTTTAGGTGAAGGCTCTTGGTTTGTTCGACCGGACCAGTTGCCACGACGCTTAATGTTAAGCAACCAGCCTGTTGACTCTAAGTTGGTTGGATTCTTTTCGCCTTTTTTGTTTGAGAACAGTGCTGTGCGCGAGCGTGTTGCTATTCAGCAAGTTGGTTATGCCCGCTCTTCCAATCTGCGTTGTTGTTGCCATGAATATCGAACAATGGTGCAGAACGGTGTTGATTTCTTTATTAGCCCTAAACCAAAAGTGTGGGATCATGCCGCAGGAATTCTTGCTTATCAGGAGGCGGGTGGTTATGTCTGTATGTTGGATGGAAGTCCTTATAAGCCGAATGTTCGTAAAGGCGTGATTGTCGCTGGGCGAACAGAGGCGATTCAAGACCGTATCATGAAAGATTTTCAGTCTATCGACGTTATGTAGTAAGAGTAAAGCAGGGTAAATGCTTGTAATGCTTTGACTCATTCTGCTCCTTGAGGGTGGAGTGAGTTTTTTTAATATCTAATTCCAATCTAGGGTTATCTTTCAATGATGTTAGCATCATTCCAACCACCTGCCTCCTAGTTGCCCCAATAATTATCTCAGCAGCTTAACCTTTGACATTGCTGTGGCGTGTCTTAGATAGAATGCAATTATGTAGATATTACAAGCAAAAGTTTAATCACCCACAATGCTTTTAGGGTGGCTATGTAGGAAAGGATAATTCTTTCATTTTTGTACGCGAGTAAAAAAAATATTGACTCGAGTAAATTTAAGGGGTAATTTTCTTCACATATCTACTATTAATTATTAATAGCTGGTTTGTGTTGGCGTGATACTTATAAAAATAAATGTACAGGAAAATCAAAATGAAAAACCTTAAACGTTTTACTGCAATTGCTGTCGCTCTTGCTTCCGCTTCTTTCAATCTTTATGCGAAAGATGAGCCTGTTGTTTGTGCTTCTCTTTTGACTCAATCCCATCCGTTTTATATCGCTTTAGGTAATGGCCTCAAAGAAGGTGCTAAGTTGCAACATATCAACTTAAAAGTTTCTGTGGCAAACCAAGATCTTGCTAAGCAAATTAATGATATAGAGGACTGCATTACTAAAAATGTAGATGCCATTGTTATATCTCCGGTGGATTCTAAGGGGATTCGTGGACCGCTAAAAAAAGCTGAACGTGCAAATATCCCTGTCATTACCGTTGATATAGGTGCAGAAAATAGCAAGATTGTATCGCATATCGCGACGGATAATTACGGTGGCGGTGTCGTTGCAGGTAAGTTGGCAGTGAAACAGCTGGGTGGAAAAGGGCAGGTTGTTATGTTGTCTTATCCTGGTATTTCATCTGTAGAAGCCAGACTTCAAGGTTTTCGTGATGCTGTAGCAGATACTGATATCAAAATCGTTGCGGTTCAACCAGGCAAAACTCGAGAAGAGTCTATGACGTCAACTATTAATATGTTGCAAGCAAATCCTGATACGGATCTGATCTTTGCATTTGGTGATGACATGATGATTGGTGCTGGTCTTGCGGTTACTAAACAAAAATCCAAAGCGGTTGTTATTGGATTTGATGGTATGCCAGAGGGTATTAAAGCTGTAGACGAAAATGATCATATTATTGGTGTTGTGAAACAAGATGCAGATGCCATGGGAAAAACGGCAATGAAAGTCGTTGCAGATTATTTGAATGGCAAAGAAGTTAAGTCTGAATATCCGATTGTCCCTGTGCTTTATACAGGTAAGTAATTAACGGCGATAGAAATAGGGCTGATGTAGGCCCTATTTTTTTGTTCTGGAGCTATTGATGTCGAAAGTATTACTAGAAACAGTCGGGTTGTGTAAGCATTTTGGCGACAACAAGGCTGTAGATGGTTTATCCATAAGGTTTCGAGCTGGAAGAGTGCATACTATTTTAGGGGAAAATGGTTGTGGTAAATCTACCACTCTTAAGATGCTGGCGGGCGTTCATCCACCTACATTTGGCAGTATTTTACGCAATGGTAAAAATGTTGAGTTTAAATCACCTAGAGATTCTCGAGACAATGGTATCGCTATTATTTTTCAAGAGCTTTCTTTGTGTAATAACCTCACGGTTGCAGAAAATATATTTGCAAATAATGAGCCTCATCGTTTTGGCGTGATTGACTCTAAAAAAATTATTTCCGATGCTGAAGGTATTCTTAATAAATATCACATACCAATATCAGCAGAAGTAAAAGTGGGTTCTTTATCAATGGCGCAACGCCAGCTGGTAGAAATTGCCAAAGGCTTAAGTTACCCGTCTGATGTTGTTATTTTTGATGAGCCTACTTCGTCATTATCTGACTCTGAAGTCGAAATTCTATTTAATATAATTTCCGAACTGAAATCTGAAAACAAAGCCATTATTTATGTCAGTCATAAGATGGCTGAAATTATGCGTATTTCTGATGACATAACCGTTATGCGCGATGGGCAATATATAGACACAGTTGATAAAGCCGAGACATCAATTGACCCCCTTATTACCATGATGGTGGGTCGAGAGATGAGTGATATTTATCCATCAAAAAATGAATCAGCTTCAGAAATTGGTGACCTTGTCTTGAGTGTTAAATCTCTGACTAATCCTAATGCCTTTCATAATGTTAGCTTTGATCTTCATGCTGGTGAAGTGGTTGGTTTTTTTGGTTTAGTTGGTGCAGGACGATCAGATGTGATGAATGCTTTATTTGGCATGTTGCCATATGAAGGTGAAATTCTTATTAAAGGCAAAAAAGTAGCTATAGAAACCCCCATTATAGCGATCGAAAATGGTATTGCATTTGTTACTGAGAACAGGAAAGAAGAAGGCTTAGTACTAGATCACAGTGTGCATATTAACTGTAATTTGGCGAGTTTTGAGCGAATAGCAACCCGTGGTCTGATTAACGAGCGAGCTGAAGTTAGTCAAACCGAAGAAAGTATTAAGCGGATGAATATTCGAGTACAGAATAGACACCAAAGTGTGGGGGCACTGAGTGGCGGGAATCAGCAAAAAATCGTACTAGCTAAGTGGCTTGAAAGACAACCTGATATTTTGATTTTAGATGAGCCAACTCGTGGTGTAGATGTCGGTGCTAAATATGAAATCTATAGCATTATTCGTGAGCTGACTGAAAAAGGTACGGCTGTCATTTTGGTCTCATCTGAGTTACCCGAGGTGATGAATATGAGTGATCGATTATTTGTTATGAGAGAAAAGAAATTGGTAAAAGAGTTTAAAACGAAAGGATTAACTCAGGATAAAGTAATGGTTTATGCAACGGGAGTTGATTCAAATGATTAAAAGTTTTTTTCGCGAATATGCTGGAATACTAGGTGGGTTATTGATTTTATGCTTGGTATCTTCTTTTTTATCTGAATATTTTTGGTCTGTAAATAATGTCACAAATATTATTTTACAAACATCGATCGTTGCTATTGTTGCCTTTGGTATGACATATGCAATTTTACTTGCTGGAATTGATTTATCAGTTGGCTCTATTGTGGCACTAACTGGATTAGTTTTAGTAATAGGCTTAACAAATGGTTTACCTTTTGGCCTGATGCTACCAATGGCACTTTTAGTCGCTGTCTTTTGTGGCTTTTCGAACGGGTTTATCACCACCTGGTTAGGTGTTCACCCTTTTATTGTCACCATGAGCTTTATGGGAATTTGGCGTGGCGTCGCAATGTTAACCAGTGATGGTCAAGCAGTCTCTCTTTATGATAATGCTCCTTTTGAATACATTTTTAACGGTTACCTTTTTGGTATCCCTTTTCCCATTATTATTTTGTTGTCGATGATAGCTTTGAATCATTTTGTCTTATCAAAGACAACTTTTGGGCGTCGAGTTTATATTGTCGGTGGTAATCCAGAGGCTGCCGCTTATTCAGGTATTAACGTATCTAAAACCACTATTTACTCATATATGATTACTGGATTAATGGCCGGTGTGGGTGGTGTTATGTTGGCTTCAAGAATGTTTTCTGCACAGCCAACAGCTGCAAATGGTATGGAGCTAGATGCTATAGCAGCTTGTGTGCTTGGCGGAACTTCTCTTACCGGCGGCAGGGGCACAATTATTGGTACTTTAATTGGCGCTTTGATTATCGCTGTGCTTAGTAATGTTATGAGTTTAATGAATGTCGATTTCTTTGTATCTCTTATTGTTAAAGGTGTCGTGATATTGATCGCTGTCGGCATCGATGTTTATAAAAATAAGAGAAAATCAACTTAGTATTACTGTTTAGTTAAGTTTTATAGGTGGTGGTTGTTTTTTATGGTCAGGCTTCTCTGCAGACCTAGTAGAAAAAGCTAAAAGTTTAACCACCATTGATAATTTTATTATTTAAAGGATTTACATTGCCGTTTTATATTGGCGGAAATGTATCCCTGTATGGGTAAAGTAATGAAAGAAGTAATCACTCTTGGTGAAATTCTTGTTGAAATAATGGCTAAAAAAACGAATCAGTTATTCATTGAAGCTGGTGAGTTTCTTGGACCTTATCCTAGTGGTGCACCTGCTATTTTTATCAATCAAGTGGCTAAAATGAAAGTTCCAGCTTCGATAATAGGCAGTGTTGGAGATGATGATTTTGGTAAAGTTTGTTTAAAGCGACTTATAGATAATGGTGTTAATACCAGTCTAATTGGAGTTAATAGTGAGCTTCCAACAGGAACAGCATTTGTTAGGTATCAAAGTAATGGTAGCCGCGATTTTATTTTTAATATTCGTCATAGTGCCGCTGCTGATTTTGAGTTAACTAATATTGCGAAAGAGCGTCTTTCTACTTGTGCTGTTTTACATGTTATGGGGTCGTCTATTTTTTCGCATGATGTAATACATATGATGCGAGCAGCGATTGAAATCGTAAAAAATAATGGTGGGAAAATATCTTTTGATCCTAATGTACGTAAAGAGTTATTGAGTGATTCGGCCTTGTTTGCATTTTTCAAAGAAGTTTTATCCAAAACAGATATATTTTTGCCTAGTGGTGAAGAGCTATTTGCTCTAACTAATAAACAAACTTTAGAGGATGCGGTCGAATCGGCACTTGAATTGGGGGTTAGTGAAATCGTATTAAAACAGGGATCTGATGGCTGTGCATTTTATAGTCATAATGACTATTTCTTTATGCCATCTTTTTCTGTTGAAGAAGTTGATGCGACTGGGGCTGGAGATACTTTCGGAGCTACTTATATTGCATGTCGTGAATTAGGTTATTCACCAAAAAAATCTCTTGGGCTTGCTAATGCAAGTGGAGCCATGGCTGTATCTCATTGGGGGCCAATGGAGGGAGCATCTACAGAAGAAGAGCTTAATAAGTTTATCGATACCTACACTGAATCTTTAGAGGAAATATAAATGTCTTCAACAGAAATCCTAAAAAATATCGTCGAACGTAATCGCTCAGGTGAGCAGATAGGTATTTACTCTGTATGCTCAGCAAATCGTTTTGTTTTAGAAGCCGCTATGTTAGAGGCGAAAGAAAATAATTCTCCACTATTGATTGAGGCGACTTGTAATCAGGTAAATCAAGATGGTGGTTATACCAATATGACGCCTGCTGACTTTCAAGCTTATATTGCAGAGGTTGCTAAGTCCGTTGATTATGATACTAATCAGCTTATTCTTGGTGGAGATCATTTGGGCCCAAATCCCTGGAAGCATCTTTCATCTGCTGATGCTATGGAAAAGGCAATAGTGCTTGTAGAGGCGTATGTTAAAGCGGGTTTTACTAAAATTCATTTAGATGCAAGTATGTCTTGTGCTGATGATGAGGTACCGTTGTCGTCGGAAACGATTGCTAAGCGTGCCGCTATTATGTGTCAGGCTGCTGAACGTGTCTCTTTAGCGCAACAGAAACCTTATTACGTAATAGGTACCGAGGTTCCTGTTCCTGGCGGTGCCCAAGAGGATTTAGAAGAGCTTCAGGTGACCTCCACTATAGATTTGGCCGATACCATTCATACTCACCGCGTGCTTTTCTCTAATCTTGGTATTGACGATGCTTTTGATCGAGTGATTGGTGTTGTAGTGCAGCCAGGGGTGGAATTTGATCACTCAAGTGTAATTGAATATGACCCAGTAAAAGCAAAAGAATTAAAGTCTGTTATTCATCAGTTTTCCGGAATGGTTTTTGAAGCTCATTCAACGGATTATCAATCGCAATCTTGTTTGAGCCATCTAGTAAAAGATCATTTTGCGATTCTAAAAGTGGGTCCGGGATTAACATTCGCATTTCGTGAAGCGGTATTTGCCTTAAGTTATATTGAAGATGAATGGATTGAACCTGAAAAGCGCTCCAATATTCGAGAAGTGTTGGAGCAAACCATGGTAAATAATCCTAAGTATTGGGAAGGTTACTATCATGGGAATGAGCAAGATAAAATGTTTGCTCGTAAGTTTAGTTTTAGTGATCGTTCTCGTTACTACTGGAATCACGCTGATATTGAAGCAAGTTTGAAGGTATTAATTCAGAACTTGACGACATCTCCTGCTCCGTATCCATTGATTAGCCAGTATATGTCTGCGCAATATGTTGCATTAAGAAAAGGTGAGATAATCAATGATCCTGCCGTTTTTTTGCGGGAACGAATTCGTTCAGAGATAAAAATGTATGCTCAGGCATGTAATCAATTTTCAGTAATCTAGTTGTTGTTTTTGTGGGTATTATTTTATGAGAGGACTTTTGATTGAAAAAAGTTAATACAATGGAAGAGTTTGCTGCGCTAGCTGGAGTATCTCGTCCTACGGCCTCTAAATATTTTGAAAAAAAAGACGCCGTTAGTCCTCGATCAAGAATGAAAATTGAGGCAATGCTAAAAGAAGTGGATTACCGTCCAAATCTTTTGGCGTCGCGCTTAATGCGTAAAGATTCGAAGATAATAGGGGTGTTAATTCCTTCTTTAGGGGATCCTTTTTATGCCTCTATTGTACGCTCGGTTGCCATGAACGCGTTGGCTTATGGCTACTCAGTGATGATTGAGTGTTCTTATGGTGATCCTGCTCTTGAATCTAAGGCTATTGAAAACTTTCTTTCGGTGAAAGTGGCTGGGATTTGCTATGCGCCATCCGGGATTCGACAAGTTGAAAAAAAGCTTCATAGAATCCAGATGGAGTTGCCTTTGGTGTTTATTGATGCTGTTTTTGAAGGGGCCAATTACAGCGTCAGAAATAACAATAGGCAAACAATTGGTCTTATTACAGATTACATGCTTGGGGCGGGGCGACGTCCCGCTTTTTTCCCTATGCCGAATGTAAATAGCAATGCTCAGGAACGTTTGGACGTGTACCTCGACACGATGAAAGCCAGTGATGAGTCGCCTATCATCCTTCCTGTTGGGCAAAGTTTGCGTTGGGATTTTGAAGAGTGGGCGCGAGAAGAAGCTTTACGCATGATTAGATCTAATCAATTGGATGGTGATGCCATTATATGTGCCAATGATCGGGTGGCATTTGGGGTTATTTCAGCAATGTTTTCAGAAGGTTTGATAACATTTAAGGATCAAAATGCCTTGAGTATTTCAATATCAGGTCATGATAATCAGCCTTTGAGTAAATTTACTTGTCCACCATTAACGACGGTTGAACAGGATGTAGAAAACATAGGCAAATGTGCTATTGATA
The DNA here is from genome assembly GCF_012726345.1 of Marinomonas sp. UCMA 3892. GTDB lineage: Bacteria > Pseudomonadota > Gammaproteobacteria > Pseudomonadales > Marinomonadaceae > Marinomonas. The sequence goes on along the minus strand of NZ_PTXN01000002.1, from coordinate 524,534 downwards.
TGATTATGAGCTTAATAGGTGTCATTTCAGATGAAATAGAGAATCATATCAAGCTGGACGGTCGATTGATTATTAGAGAGTCTGCTTGATCTTCTATATGGATTTAGTTCATTGTGTAGTGAAATAAGCTTTATAACTCATAGAGACTTCTTGAAGAAACTACATATGATTTATAAAGCTTGTTGCCTAGATCAAAAGCGTCGCGCGTTAGCTAGTATGGGCTAGTTCAATCCGCCAAATCTTTTATAAAAAGCTTGTGAAGCTTCTGGAAGTGGCCCATCGGCAGATTCTAGGTTTTTCCCTAGCCATTGCTCTGCAGTTGGGGTGACTTTGCGGTAAATATTTCGACATAGCTGTCTTGCGGCTCTGCCTTCCCAGTCTCCCGGGAGGAGCTCTTCAGGTAGTTGTGGGTCTCGTAGCAAGAGCTTTCTGTATTCATGGATTAACAGAGTACGAGTCAGGAAGCAGGATTCAGGGTCGAGATTGTCTTTTTCATCCAGTTCTTGCCATACAGGGCGAAACAGGTTAATGAATTCTTGGTAGTGAGCGCCAAGTTTATCGAGTTCCCAGCACTCTCTTACTAGCATTCGAATTTGTCTTCCTGCTAACTCTTCTTGTTGATGTGTTTTAAATACAATGACTTTGCTTTGTAAACCAGATGAGGCTAAGACGGTATTTACGTCACTTAGATTGGTGTTTGGACTACCAATAAGCTGACCAGTTAGTACGCCAAAACCTTGCCAGTTAAGATCGTCTAGTAGCTGCTTTCTTTCCTCGGCAGACAATTGTTGTGTCATGATTAAACACCAAGAACCATCCCATACGGTTTGGTTGGCGCTGTACACGCGTCGGAAAGCTTGTTCAAACTTACGTCGACCGGAACCAGTTAAGCTGTAGTAACTTTTTCTTCCCACCTTGTCACTGGTTAGCCAGCCATCTTGAGTCAAACGAAAAATGGTGGTTCTCATTAATCGCTCGTTGATGCCCATTGGTTCAAGCAGCTTGATTAAACTGCCTAGCCAAACGGTGCCGCCATGAGGTTCAATCGTATCACCGTATAAAGTGATGACGAGAGACGATGCTCTAATGGGTTTTTGCTGTTGAAAACGAGTGATTAACGTATCTAAAGTATTAATTCTGTTCATTGGTGACTGGTGATCCAGTGAGTTAAGCCAGAGGTCATTCTCTTAAACCTGTCCGGCTTAGTAAAGTGGAATAGTCTTAAAAGGGTAGACTAAGTGCATTGCAACATGGAATGTACTAGCCTTTTGGCTGATGTGACCGACTTTGCAGTGTTGGTCTATCTTCTTCTATGACATTGAGTGGAATGCATTCAACCATGGAGGTGAGGCATCTTTTCGAGAGTTCTATGTATTCTCGTGTGCCTGTTTGCTTCCATTTTAATTCGTCATCTGTGACGGATCGAACGATTTTTCCTGGCGAGCCCATCACCAGAGATCTAGGTGGACAAGTAAAGCGATTCTTTATAAATGAGGATGCAGCAATGATTGAACCTTCGCCGATTTCAGCGTAATCCATGACAACGCTGTTCATACCAATCAGAGCATCTTCTCCAACAACACAGCCATGTAAAACAGCACCATGACCAATGTGTCCATGTTTGCGAATGATGGTATGGCTGTCGGAAAAGCCATGGACAACACAGTTGTCTTGGATGTTTGACTCTTCTTCCATAGTAATGCGCCCAAAATCCCCTCTTAAACAGGCTCCTGGACCAACATAACAGCCTTCTCCAATGATGACGTCGCCAATCAGCGTCGCGGTTGGGTGTACGTATGCGCTTGGATGTACCACAGGGGTGACACCATCAATTTTGTAGTAAGGCATGTTTTTTCCTTTTTTATTTGGTTCTTTATTTCTTCAATTTTAGATTATTTTGTGTCGATATGTTTTAAATTCTTTCGTTTTTTTACGTGAAAATCGAAAATTATCAAGATTTATTTTTGTTTTATCGAATGCGAAAATCTTTTTTATGTCACTATCTGCATGAATTTATTATATTTTTTTGTCGATTTTTAGATTGTCGATTGGGTTGTGGGTTAAAAGGATACAAAAAAAAATAAATTCTACCTTGTTTTGTATCTAATTATGATTCATCTTTATATTAAAAGAAGTGCTACTAAGCTTGCTGTGGCGTGTTTAGTGGAACGAACTAATAACAATAAGATCGAGTGTTTGAATCAAATGACAATTAAAAATTACCAATCATTGGTAGTGCATCAGGTCGAAGATGGGGTTCAGTTGGTGCAGTTGAACCGTCCCGAAGCACTGAATGCTCTAACCACAGAGTTATTGGCGGAATTATGTGATGTCATGGATGGCGTTGAAGCATCGAGTGATATTCGAGTCTTGGTGCTGACTGGCAGTTCGAAGGCTTTTGCCGCTGGAGCGGATATTAATGAGATGGCAGAGCGCGATCTTGTTGGTATGTTGAATGATCCTCGTCAGCAGTATTGGCAACGCATAACACGTTTTACTAAGCCTGTTATTGCGGCCATTAATGGATATTGTTTGGGTGGCGGCTGCGAGTTAGCCATGCATGCAGATATTCTTATTGCGGGTCGCGATGCCCAATTTGGTCAACCCGAAATTAATCTAGGCATCATGCCTGGCGCTGGTGGCACCCAGCGTTTATTACGTGCTGTTGGTAAATCTCTCACCATGCAAATGGTGCTTACCGGTCAACCTATCAATGCCCAGCAGGCAAAAGATGCTGGTCTCATCAGTGAAATAACCCAACCTGAACTGACAGTTACTAGAGCTTTGGCTTTGGCGAAAGTCATTGCGAGCAAAGGCAGTCTGGCTGTGCGTTTAGCAAAAGAATCCATTCTAAAAGGCATGGATACTGACTTAGCAACAGGCCTGCGTTTTGAACGCCATGCTTTTACTGTGCTGGCTGGAACTGAAGATAGAAAAGAAGGGATTTTGGCGTTTAAAGAAAAACGTCAACCAAAATTTTCTGGTCGGTAACTTTTAACCCGTTGTTTATCCATCCTTACAGAGGCAATCGCAAATGAGCTTCGAACACATTCTATATTCCGTTGATGCTGGTGTTGCAGTATTAAGCCTAAATCGTCCTAAGGCGCTGAACAGTTTTAATGAGGCCATGCACCTTGAAGTGCAGCAAGCACTAAAATCCGCTCTAAAAGACAAGCAGGTTAGGGTGCTGGTTTTAACGGCTGAGGGGCGAGGTTTCTGTGCTGGGCAAGACTTATCAGATCGCAATGTTGATCCCAATGCCGCAGCTCCTGATTTAGGGTTTTCTATCGAACGTTTTTACAACCCACTAATTAAGCAGTTGCAGTCTTTTCCAATGCCGGTGATATGTGCGGTTAATGGTGTGGCGGCTGGCGCTGGGGCAAACATTCCTTTGGCTTGCGATCTGGTGATTGCGGCGCGATCCGCAAAATTCATTCAAGCATTCTGCAAGATTGGTTTGATACCAGATTCTGGTGGAACTTGGTTTTTGCCGCGTTTAGTGGGTATGGCGAGGGCTAAGGAATTGGCCTTGTTGGGTGAACCTCTTATGGCGGAAAAAGCCCTTGAGTGGGGAATGATTTATAAGGTGGTGGACGATGAAAGTCTGCGTGACGAAGCGCTGTTATTGGCTCGTCATCTCGCCTCTCAGCCGACGAAAGGCTTGTCTTTTATAAAACGTGCTCTTAATCAAAGCTTTGACCATGATTTCAATGCGCAACTTGAAATGGAGCGTGATCTTCAGCGCTTGGCTGGTCAAACCCAAGATTACCGTGAAGGTGTGAAAGCCTTTATGGAAAAACGCACTCCAGAATTTAAAGGGGAATAATCATGTCTGCTTTAAATCAAAGTGCGGTGATTGGGGTGATTGGTGCTGGCGCAATGGGCGCTGGAATCGCACAGGTGGCTGCTCAAGCGGGTCATCAAGTGAAGCTTTATGACAACCGCGAAGGGGTTGCTCAAACCTCTATCGATTCAATGGCAAAGCAACTAGCGAAATTGGTGGAGCGCAATAAGTTTACGGCTGAGCAGGTGCAACAAATATTAGCTCGCTTGTCGGTGGCCAACTCGCTGGATGAATTGTCTGATACTGGGTTGGTGGTGGAAGCCATCGTTGAAAATATTGACGTTAAGAAAAGTATTTTTGATGCCTTGGAAACGATTTGTTCAGCGAATTGTATTTTGGCCAGTAATACTTCTTCTATCTCTATTACCCGTTTAGCGGCGGGGATGAAACATCCCGAACGCATGGTGGGAATGCATTTCTTTAATCCCGCTCCGATTATGAAGTTGGTTGAAGTGGTGTCTGGTTTGGCAACCGATTCTGATGTGGCGACCTGTGTTTATGAAACTGCGTTGAATTGGGGGAAAAAGCCAGTTTATGCGGCTTCTACTCCGGGGTTTATTGTCAATCGAGTAGCACGTCCTTTTTACGCTGAGAGTTTTCGTTTACGACAAGAGCAAGTTGCGGATTGTGTGACCTTGGATACTTTGTTGAAAGGGGCAGGTGGCTTCCGAATGGGGGCGTTCGAGCTGACGGACATGATTGGTCATGACGTGAATTATGCGGTTACCTGTTCTGTATTCGATGCTTACTATGGCGATTTTCGCTTTCAGCCCTCTTTGATTCAAAAAGACTTGGTGGATGCTGGCTTCTTGGGACGTAAATCTGGTCAAGGTTTTTACTCCTACAAAGAGGGGGCAGATAAACCGCAGGCGCAATGTGTCGAAGTGTCTCCTTTAGATGACGGAGCCGTTATTAAGTGTGAGGTCTCCAAAGATATCGGGTATTTAAAAGGCTTGGTCGACCGCTTGTCTCGTGCTGGTGTGCAAGTGACTGAGGTATCTGATTTAGCGAAAGGTTATCTAAAAATTGGTGACACCTTTGTGGCGCTGACCGATGGGCGAATGGCTTGTGAGCGCGCCAAAGATGAAGCGTTAAATGATCTTGTCTTGGTGGATTTGGCTTTGGATTATCAGAGTGCCACTTATATTGCCTTGAGTCGTTCAGCATCGACATCTGAGGAAGCCTTTAATGACGTTGTTCAGTGTCTTGATCTGCTTGGCATTAAAGTAAGTGAGGTGGTGGATTCGCCAGCTTTGGTCGTGATGCGAACGGTCGCTATGTTGGCGAACGAGGCCGCCGATGCGGTTTTGCAGGGCGTCGCAACGGCAGAAGGTGTCGATACTGCCATGTGTTTTGGCGTTAATTATCCGCAAGGTCCATTGGCGTGGGCAGATTCTATTGGTGTGGCTGATGTGGAAACGGTGTTGAGTAACTTGCAGCGGTCATATGGTGAGGATCGTTATCGTCCTTCTTTGTTAATTCGTCGTATCGCTATGTTAGAAGGAAGCTTCCATGTCCAATAACTTTACTGAAGAACAGATGAAAGTGCAGCTTGCTGAGCGTTGCGCGCAGGCTTTGTATGAGCGAGATGTCGCCACTCAGCATTTAGGTATTGAGTTGCTACTTTCTGCGCCGGGTCAGTCGCAAGTTCGCATGACAGTGCAAGACTTTATGTTGCAAGGTCATAAAACCTGCCACGGCGGCTATATGTTTACCTTGGCCGATTCGGCTTTTGCGTTTGCCTGTAATACCTACAACCAACCAACTGTCGCGCTTGGTTGTTCCATTGATTATGTGGCACCAGCATTTGCAGGTGATGTTTTAACAGCGCGGTGTCAGGAAAAAAGTCGTGGTGGTCGCACAGGAAATTACGACGTCGAAATTTATAACCAACAAGATCAATTGATCGCTATTTTTCACGGTAAATCTTATCGCATTAAAGGTGAGATACTTTCACAGGAGAACGTAAATGACTGATGCTCTAATCATTGATGCTATCCGTACGCCGATTGGGCGTTATGGTGGTGCGCTTTCTAAAGTCAGGGCAGACGATTTGGGTGCGATTCCAATTAAATCTCTCATGGAACGAAATCCGACCGTGGATTGGTCTAAAGTGGATGATGTTTTGTATGGTTGTGCCAACCAAGCTGGTGAAGATAATCGCAATGTGGCACGCATGTCTTCTTTGTTGTCTGGTCTTCCTCATAGTGTGCCAGGTACAACCATCAACCGTTTGTGCGGTTCTGGGATGGATGCAGTGGGTTTAGCGGCTAGATCCATTCGTGCTGGTGAAGCGGGGCTGATGATTGCGGGTGGGGTGGAGTCTATGTCACGGGCGCCATTTGTTTTAGGGAAAGCGGAGCAGGCGTTTTCTCGTCAAGCAGACATGTATGACACCACAATCGGTTGGCGCTTTGTTAATAAATTGATGGCAGATCAATTTGGCGTCCATTCTATGCCTGAAACGGCGGAGAATGTGGCGGAAGATTTTAAAGTGTCTCGTGCAGATCAAGATGCTTTTGCTTTACGTAGTCAGCAGAAAACCGCCGTAGCGCAAGAAAGCGGGCGTTTATCCAAAGAAATCGTTCCTGTTGTGATACCACAACGCAAAGGGGACCCGGTTGTCGTTCAGCATGATGAGCATCCTCGCGCCGATACCACATTAGAGGTGTTATCAAATCTCGCGACCCCGTTTCGTCGCGACGGCAAGGGTACAGTGACCGCCGGTAATGCGTCAGGTGTGAACGACGGTGCTTGTGCTTTGTTGTTAGCCAGTGAAGAAGCGGCCAAAACTTACAGTTTGAAGGCGCGTGGTCGAGTATTGGGTATGGCGGCGGCAGGTGTTGAACCGCGTATTATGGGGATTGGTCCTGCTCCAGCTTCACAAAAAGTGCTTCAGCAAGTGGGGCTGACTCTAGAAGATATGGATGTTATTGAGCTAAATGAAGCCTTTGCTTCCCAAGGGCTAGCTGTATTGCGTGAACTAGGTTTGGCCGATGATGATGTTCGGGTGAACCCAAATGGTGGTGCTATTGCATTAGGTCATCCGCTTGGTATGAGTGGTGCGCGATTGATTACTACCGCCTTGAATGAGTTGGAAGTTCAGCAGAAACGTTATGCCCTGTGCACCATGTGTATTGGTGTGGGTCAGGGAATTGCAATGGTAATTGAGCGACTTGGTTAACTCATTCGATACAAAAAATTGCCTTATCGAGTAGATAGGGCAAGCAAAAAATATACATTCTAAAAAATAATAAATAGAGAGAGCAGAACAATGGATATTCGTAGTCGGTTTAATCCAGATCAACTTGACCCTATGGAAACCGCCAGTATTGATGAGTTGCGAGCTCATCAGTTAGAGCGTTTACAATGGACTGTTCGTCATGCTTATAACAATGTTCCTATGTATAAGCAGCGTTTTGATGCATTAGGGCTGCATCCAGATGATATTAAAACCTTGGATAATATTGCCAAACTTCCTTTCACCACAAAATCGGACCTGCGTGATAATTATCCGTATGGCATGTTTGCCACGCCGATGAATCAAGTGGTTCGTCTACATGCTTCAAGTGGTACAACAGGCAAGCCTACCGTCGTTGGCTACACTCAAAATGACATTGATAACTGGGCCAATATCGTGGCGCGGTCAATTCGTGCAGCGGGTGGGCGCAAAGGTGATGTTTTACATAATGCTTATGGTTACGGCCTGTTCACCGGTGGTTTAGGTGCGCATTATGGTGCCGAGCGTCTTGGTTGTACCGTGATTCCTATGTCGGGCGGACAAACTGAAAAGCAAGTGCGTCTGATTAAAGATTTTCAGCCAGACATCATTATGGTGACGCCATCTTATATGTTGAATTTGCTAGACGAGATGGAAAAACTAGGTATCGATCCCCTTGGCCTTAAATTGCGTTTGGGGATTTTTGGTGCAGAGCCTTGGACCCATGAGCTACGTCGTTCGGTGGAAGAGCGAGCCGGTATTCGTGCGATGGATATTTATGGTTTGTCTGAGATTATGGGGCCAGGTGTAGCGATGGAATGTGCCGAGAGCCAAGATGGGCCAACGGTTTGGGAAGATCATTTCTATCCTGAAATTGTTGACCCTAATACGGGTGAAGTATTGCCTGATGGCGAAATGGGCGAGTTGGTATTTACCAGTTTGAGTAAAGAGGCGTTGCCAATGCTTCGCTATCGTACACGAGATTTAACTCGTCTCTTGCCAGGCACAGCTCGTCGTATGCGTCGAATTGACAAAATTACAGGCCGCAGCGACGACATGATGATTATTCGTGGTGTTAACGTTTTCCCAACTCAAATTGAAGAGGAGGTGATAAAAGTGAATCACTTCTCTGAAAATTATGAAATACATTTGTATCGAAAAGGTAATATGGACGGTATGGATGTGCATGTTGAGTTGCGTCCGGATTGCGCTGGCTTTGATGAGCAAAAAATCAATGATGCCATCAACCAATTGCGCCATCATGTGAAGTCTTCTGTAGGAATCAGTGTTAACGTTAAACTCAGAGAAATAGGCAGTATAGCTCGCTCAGAGGGTAAAGCTAAACACGTTTATGACGAACGAATTTCCGTTTAATTAATCTTCCTGTTTGTTTAAACGTAGCTCCTTAGTGTAAGGGGTTACGGTATTTTATTGTCTAAAATTTAGGTTTTTAAATGATACATTATATTAAAAATTAACTTGAATTTATGTATCATTAGTCTATTCTTTTGTTAATAAGATGACTTATTTCTACGATATTGGAGATGTTCTCATGTACGCACAACAGGTTGAAACAGGGACAAAAGCAATGAAATCCCTAGCTGAAATGGGGCCAGAAGAACGGGCGTTTCAAGAAAAGATCGATGCAGAGATTAAAATAGAGCCAAAAAACTGGATGCCAGATAACTATCGTAAAACTTTGATTCGCCAGATTTCACAGCATGCTCATTCTGAAATTGTGGGTATGTTGCCAGAAGGTAACTGGGTAACTCGCGCACCAACCTTGAAGCGTAAGTTGCAACTGATGGCTAAAATCCAGGATGAAGCTGGCCATGGTTTGTATCTGTATAGCGCGATGGAAACGCTCGGTGCGGATCGCGATGAAGAGATTGAAAAGCTTCATTCCGGCCGTGCTAAGTATTCGAGTATTTTTAATTATCCAACACTTAATTGGGCTGATATGGGCGCTGTGGGTTGGTTGGTTGATGGTGCTGCGATTGTCAATCAGGTACCCCTTCAGCGTACCTCTTATGGTCCTTATTCCCGTGCCATGATCCGAGTCTGCAAAGAAGAAAGTTTTCATCAACGCCAAGGCTACGAAATCCTTTTGCACATGATGCGCCATGGCACGCAAGCACAAAAAGACATGGTGCAAGACGCTATTAATCGCTTGTGGTGGCCATCTTTGATGATGTTTGGGCCTAGCGATGCAGAGTCTCCTAACTCTGCTCAATCAATGGCATGGAAAATCAAACGCCATACCAATGACGAATTGCGTCAACGCTTTATTGATCAAACCATTCCGCAGCTAGAGCTATTAGGCTGCACAGTTCCAGACCCTGATTTGAAATGGAATGAAGAGCGTGGTCACTACGACTTTGGTGAAATTCAGTGGGAAGAGTTCTACGAGGTTCTCAAAGGTAATGGTCCTTGTAATCGAGAGCGTTTGGAAACGCGTCGAAATGCAATACAAGATGGAGCTTGGGTACGTGAAGCGGCGGTAGCTCATGCAAATAAAAAACAAAAACAACAGGCAGCTGCCTAACTAATTTTGAGGTATCTCCCATGTCTGAATGGACACTTTTTGAAGTATTTATCCGTAGTAAACACGGCCTAAATCATAAGCATGTTGGCAGTGTTCACGCTGCGGATGCTGAAATGGCCATTGAAAATGCCAGAGATCTTTATACCCGTCGTAATGAAGGGGTGAGTATTTGGGTTGTGCCATCGGCATCAATTACAGCGACGGCAAGCGATGAGAAAGAGCCTTTATTCGATCCATCGGAAGACAAAGTTTACCGTCATGCCAGTTTTTATGAGCTGCCAGATGAAGTCGGGCATATGTGAGGTGGTTATGACTAAATACGATGAATTAACCGAATTCTTATTGCGTCTTGGCGACAGTTCCTTGATTCATGCTCAGCGTCTTTGTGAGTGGACAGGTCGTGCGCCTGCCCTTGAAGAAGAAATGGGCATGATGAACGTGGGTCTTGACCTAGTGGGTCAGGCCCGCAATTGGTATGAGTACGCTGCAGAGCGAATTAACGATGGTACGGACGCGGATGCGTTAGCCTTTCGTCGCGATGAGCGAGCGTTTCGTAACTTGTTACTAGTTGAACAGCCTAATGGCGATTTCGCCGTCACCATGACTAAGCAGTTCTTCTTTGATGCTTGGCAATTCCATTTGCTGACGCTGTTAAAAGACGCCAAAGATGAGCGAATTGCGGCGATTGCAGCGAAGTCTTTAAAAGAAGTGACTTACCATTTGCGCCGCTCATCTCAGTGGGTTGAGCGTTTGGGTGATGGCACGGAAGAAAGTCATCAGCGGATGGAAAAAGCCATTGATGTTCTTTGGCGTTTTACCTTTGAACTGGTTGAAAAAAGCGATACTGAATTGGCTTTGTCTGAATCAGGAAGTATCCCAGCGCTTACCGAATTGCCGGAACAATGGCGGGCGACAGTAAACGAAGTATTCGCTAAAGCGACGTTAACCGTTCCTGATGCGCCCAGTACTTTCTATTTGAGTGCTCGAACTGGTATGCACTCTGAGCATTTAGGGATTTTGTTGGCAGAAATGCAGTTCTTACAAAGAGCATATCCCGATGCAAGCTGGTGAGTTAATAACCACTGACCAACAGGGTCGTTCAGGCAACGAAGCGGATATCCAGCTCGCATACGACGTGCTGGAAGAGGTGATGGACCCTGAAGTGCCTGTGGTGAGTGTGATGGACCTTGGCATTGTGAGGGACGTTAGTTGGGCAAATGGGCACCTGAATGTAGTGGTGACACCGACTTATTCTGGCTGCCCTGCGACGGAATATATTGAGACTTCGATTCGCGATGCTTTACACGAGGCGGGTTTTTCTCACCCTAAAGTATTGCAGCGCTTAGATCCCGCTTGGACAACTGATTGGATAACTGAGCAAGGTCGAAATCGCCTTAAAGCCTACGGGATTGCGCCTCCAGTTGGGAGTTCGAATAAACGATCTTTGCTGTCTGGCGTAACGCAAGTTGAGTGTCCTAATTGTGGCAGTGACGACACGGAGCAATTAAGTGAGTTTGGCTCAACAGCGTGCAAGTCCTTGTATCGATGTAAGTCCTGTTTAGAACCGTTTGATTATTTTAAATGCATTTGAGCCATAGATAAAAATAACATGGCCGTGGAGACACAGATGAATCAATTTCACCCACTTACCGTTTCTGATTTACGTCGTGAAACTCGTGATTCTATTTCGCTCGCTTTTGATATCCCTGGGGATTTAGCGCAGAGCTATCACTTTAAACAAGGTCAATATTTGACGTTACGCACTCAAATTGATGGCCAAGAAGTACGTCGTTCTTATTCTATTTGCAGTGGTGTGCAAGACAATGAAATGCGTGTTGCCATCAAACGTGTGCCAGACGGTCTTTTTTCTACCTTTGCTAATGATTCCATCAAGGTTGGTGACGTGCTTGAGGTAATGCCACCGTTAGGACACTTTTATTCAGAGCTTGATCCTTCCCGTCATGGTGACTATTTATTGGTTGCCGCAGGCAGTGGGATTACCCCAATTCTGTCTATTGCCAAAACGACTTTGGCCACTGAGCCGTACAGTAAAGTCACGCTTTTATATGGTAATCGTTCTACTTCTTCCACCATGTTCCGAGATCAACTTGCCGATCTAAAAAACACTTATATGGATCGTTTGAATCTGATTTTCGTCTTGAGTCGAGAGCAGCAAGATATCGATTTGTACAACGGTCATATTGACGAAGAGAAATGTCGCGCTTTATTTGAGCGTTGGGTGAATGTGAAAGCGCTAACGGGGGCTTTTATTTGTGGCCCACAAGCCATGACAGAAACCGTAAAAGATATTTTGAAAGAAGCTGGTGCGCCAGAAGAAAACATCCATTTTGAACTGTTTGCCGCGGCCGGTAATGAGCGCAAACGAGAGCAGCGTGCACAAGCTGCTGCCAACGCAGATGTGTCAGAAATCACGGTCATTCGTGATGGTCACGCAATGAGTTTTGATCTGAAACAGAATACCGAAAACTTGCTAAATGCAGGTAACGAGCAGGGTGCAGATCTGCCGTTTTCTTGTCGTGCTGGTGTGTGTTCTACCTGTAAATGTAAGGTGGTTGAAGGCGAAGTGGATATGGACATCAGTATTGGTCTTGAAGATTACGAAGTAGAAGCCGGTTATGTGCTTTCTTGTCAGTCTTATCCGGTATCCAAAAAAGTTGTGCTGGATTTTGACCAAGTATAACGGGTTATGACCTCGCTTAACTGAGCATAAAGTTTTAATAGCAAAAAATTAGATCGAGACATCATAAAAACAACAAAGATGACGGCAGTGAATACGCTGCCGATGGAGAATATTATGAGCCAAAACCATGTTTTACAAAGCTTCATTGCTGGAGAATGGTTAGGGAATCAAGCCGCACAAGCGTTAACTAGCCCTGTTAACGGCGAAACAATTTATCACACACACGCAGAAACCATCGATTTTGCTCGTTCACTGGAATTTGCCCGCACCAAAGGTCGAGCTTCTTTAATGGCTATGGATTTCCAGAGTCGTGCCTCTTGCTTACGTGATTTAGGCAAATATTTACTTGAATACAAGGAGTCGTTATACGCTATTTCCCTACTAACGGGGGCGACTCGTAATGACAGCTGGGTGGACATTGAAGGTGGTGCAGGTACTTTATTTGCGTACGCAAGTGTAGGTCGACGTGAGTTGCCATCCGGCAACCTGATTCATGAAGACGATGCTTTTCCGTTAGGACGTGAAGGGCAGTTTTTCGGTTCGCATATTCTGGTACCTCGCCAAGGTGTTGCTGTACACATTAATGCTTTTAACTTCCCAATTTGGGGCATGTTAGAAAAATTTGCCGCTAACTTTTTGGCAGGCATGCCATGTATTGTTAAACCTGCTACCTCTACTTCGTATCTGACTGAAGCTTGTGTGCGTTTGATGCACGAGTCGGGTTTATTGCCAGAAGGCAGTTTGCAGTTAATCATTGGTCGTACTGGTGATTTGTTAGATCGTTTGGATGGCCAAGATGTAGTGACTTTTACTGGCTCTGCGAGCACCGCCGCCAAATTAAAAGTCACGCCAAATATCATCAATAATTCTATTCCTTTTAATGCTGAAGCCGACTCTTTGAACTGCGCTATCCTAGCGCCAGATGTCTCTGTCGATAGTCCAGAATTTGAGCTTTTCATCAAAGAAGTTGCACGGGAAATGACAGTGAAAGCGGGGCAGAAATGTACCGCTATTCGTCGTGTATTGATCCCTGAAAATCAAGTCGAAGCGGTTTCGGAGCACTTAAGTGCACGCCTTGGTAAAGTGTCAATTGGCGATCCGCATTTGGATACTGTACGTATGGGCGCGTTGGCTTCTTTTGAACAGAAAGAGGATGTCTTAGGGCAGCTAGCTGAGCTTTTAAAAAGCAGTCGTGTGGTTTACGGGCATGAAGACGGGTTTGAGCTTTTGGGTAAAGGCACGGAAAAAGGTGCTTTTGTACAACCTACCTTGCTGCTGAGTAATGATCCAGATGCAGAAGGCGGAGCGCATGACATAGAAGCGTTTGGCCCAATCAGCACATTAATGCCTTATCGAGATATTGATCACGCGATTGCATTGGCCGCTCGTGGTAAAGGCTCTTTGGTAACAACTTTAGTGACCCAAGATCCTGAGGTTGCAAGAAAAGTCGTTCCGGCCTTGGCTGCATGGCATGGACGGGTACATATCTTAAACCAAGCTTCTGCAAAAGAATCGACTGGACACGGTTCACCTTTGCCCATGCTAAAACATGGTGGTCCAGGTCGTGCTGGTGGTGGCGAAGAGTTGGGTGGGATTCGCGGTGTAAAACATTACATGCAGCGTGCGGCTATTCAAGGCTCACCTACCATGCTGTCTGCGATTACTGGCGAATACGTTCGTGGCGGCGAAACTTATGAAACGGATGTGCATCCTTTCCGCCGTTATTTTGAAGATCTTCGCATTGGTGAGTCTTTGTTGACCCATCGTCGCACAGTGACAGAAACCGATATCGTGAACTTCGGCTGTTTATCTGGTGACCATTTTTACATGCACTTTGATGACATTGCAGCGCGCGACTCTCAGTTTGAACAGCGTATTGCCCATGGTTACTTTGTGTTATCTGCCGCGGCGGGATTATTTGTTTCTCCTGGTGAAGGGCCTGTTTTGGCGAATTATGGTTTGGACACTCTGCGATTTATCACGCCTGTTCCTATTGGTGACACCATTCGCGCGCGTTTAACCTGCAAGCGCAAAATTGACCAAGGCAAATTAAGCCCGAAAGGCGAGCCTCAGGGCGTGGTGGTTTGGGATGTTCAAGTTACTAACCAGCATGATGAATTAGTTGCCAGTTACGACATTTTAACTTTAGTTAAAAAGCAATTTGATTGATTATTACAAGGGGGAGTTATTCTCCCTTTTTCAAGTCTTGCGCATTTTACCTAGCTTAAAACAATAAAAGAATTTAGGAGTTGTTATGTCGATAAGAGACTGGATTGATAAGCATTACCCAGAGCCAAATATATATCGTTGGGTTGGGGTGGGGTTAGAAGGGATTTCTGCAACTGTGTTGTTTTTGTTGATGGCACTTACTTGTGTGGATGTGGTGGGCCGCTATCTGTTTAATAATTCTATTAATGGTGCCTTCGAACTGACTCAAATGGGCTTGGCTATTATGGTTTTTGCTCAAATGCCCTTGATTACATGGCGTGGAGGGCATGTGGTCGTGGATTTATTGGATCATGTGTTAGGCAATCGGATCGTTAAAGTGCTTGGCATCTTTTCAGTATTTATTATCTCTTCTTCGTTTTATTTCTTGGCCATTCGTATTTATGAACTGGCTGAGCGCTCTCTGCGTCGTGGCGAAGTTAGCGAGTATTTAAAAATACCAACCGGATATTTAACCGAATATATCGCCATTATGAGCTGGATCACGGCAGCTTGTATGTTGACTTACGGTGCGTATCGCGTACTGAAAGGCAATAACGAATCACAGCAGTTTGGAGAGTAGCATGTCAGTTGTATTAATCGGCTTTGCCGTCCTGTTGTTTTTAATTTTAGTTATTCGTATGCCGATCGCTTTTGCAATGGGAGTGGTTGGCTTTTTAGGTTTTGCTATTTTGCAGGGTCTAAGTTTTGATAATGTCCTGTCTTTTCGTTGGACTTCAGCGCTGACACTGGCGTCCAGTCGGGTGATAGGAACAGTACAAGACTACAATTTATCAGTGATTCCCTTGTTCATTCTGATGGGGAATTTAGTGACTCGTTCTGGTTTATCTCAGGAATTATATAACGCCTCTTATGCTTTTTTAGGGCATCGAAAAGGCGGATTGGCGATGTCGACAGTCTTAGCTTGTGGTGGTTTTTCAGCTATCTGTGGTTCTAGTTTGGCCACTTCTGCAACTATGGCAAAAGTGGCTATGCCACCAATGCGTAAGTTTGGTTATGCGGATAGTTTGGCAACCGCCTCGATTGCTGCTGGCGGAACATTGGGCATATTGATTCCTCCTAGCGTTATTTTGGTGATTTATGGTTTGCTGACCCAAACCAGTATTCGTGAATTGTTTGCAGCGGGCTTCATTCCCGGCATGTTGGGGATTTTTCTCTATATGTGTGCGGTGCGTTTTGTTGTCTGGCGTAACCCTTCTGCTGGTCCTGCCGGTGAGCGAATGGGCTTTAAAGAGCGAATGCTTGCTTTAAAGAGTATTTGGGGCGTTTTATTGCTGTTTATTATTGTGATGGGCGGTATTTATTTGGGCGTTTTCACTCCGACCGAAGCGGCTGGTATTGGTGCAGGTGGAGCACTAATTATTGGTTTAGCTCGACGTAGCCTGAGTTTTGGTGGGATTGTCGAGACCCTAGTGGACACCACGCGAACTTCTGCCATGCTGTTTTGCGTTGTTATTGGGGCGTTTATCTTTTCAGATTTTATTACCCGAGCGGGCTTGCCAGATGCTTTGTTGAGCTTTGTCACTGCATTGGAGTTAAGTCCGATGTTGGTGATTATGGTTATCCTCGCCATTTACATCATTCTTGGCATGGTATTCGAAAGTCTTTCCATGCTGTTACTAACGGTGCCAGTTTTTTTTCCTCTAGTGTCTAGCTTGGGTTTTGACCTTGTTTGGTTTGGCATTGTCGTTGTCGTGGTGACGGAGATTAGTTTAATTACGCCACCTGTGGGGATGAATGTATTTGTATTAAGTGCGGTATTAAAGGATGTAAAAGCAGGTACGATTTTCAAAGGTGTTACACCGTTTTGGTGTGCAGATATTATTCGACTTTTAATTATTGTATTCATCGTTCCAGTATCGATGTTTTTGCCTAATTTTTTATATGACTAATGATTTTTAAAATAGGCTTTATTAATGGTTAGGGCGTTTTATGACTTTGCATAATTATAAGTTTTTTACTGATTTTATATAAAGTCATGGTGATGAGAGAGCAAAGTTTTTATCAATGTAAATCATAAACTATAGGAATAATAAATATGATGAATGTTAAAAAAAATCTACTTTGGGCAGTTTGTGGTACATCAATTTTAGTATCCGGACTGGCTTCAGCTGCAGAGACGACTTTGCATGTGGCTACTTGGTTACCGCCAACGAGTTCACAAAACTCCATTGTTTGGCCAACTTGGAAGCAGTGGGTTGAAAAGGCAACTGAGGGTCGTGTAGAAGTGGTTATTGAAAACTATACCGGTGACCCTAAAACGATCTTCGATGCCGTAGAAGATGGTGTATTTGATGTGGGCTTTAGTGTTAATGCTTATTTACCTGGCAGATTCAAATTAGCCAGTGTGGCGGAAATTCCTGGTGAAATCACCGATGCGGAAGTGGGATCTGTGGCATTGTGGAATACCTATGAAAAATTCTTCAAAGCTGACCAAGAATTCAGAGGTTTGGAATTACTTGCCTTGTTTGTGCATGGCCCAGGTCAGTTGAATACTAACTTTCCAGTCAAATCGTTAGACGACTTGAAAGGTAAAAAAATGCGTATTGGTGGTGGTTTGGTAAATACTCTTGCTGAACGTTTAGAAGTGACGCCCGTTTCTGCTCCCGCGCCTAAATCTTATGAAATGATGCAGCAAGGTGTGGTAGATGGCACCTTTTTACCGGCTTCGCAGCAAATGACCTTGCGTTTACATGAGGTCACGACTGACCTTATCTTGTTCCCTAAAGGGCTTTACACCACTGCATTTAGTATTGTGATGAACCCAGATACGCTAGACAGTCTTAGTAAAAAAGACCAAGACGCTATTATGAGTGTTTCAGGTGAAAAGCTTTCAAGACTCGCTGGCGCAGCTTGGGGTAAAGAAGATCAAGACGGTATCTTGGAGGCAAAAGCGAACGGTGTGAACGTGGTCTATCTTTCTAAAGATGATGCTATCGTAAAAGATATGGATAAATTGGACGAGGGAATAGATCAGGCATGGATTGACTCTGTCTCTGATCGTAAAGTGGATGCCAAAGCAGCGCTCGCTTACTTTAGAAAAAATGTAAGTGAATTGAGTCAGTAATTCTTTCTGTAATTATATGAAAAATTAAAAACCACGCCTTTTTTAAGGGTGTGGTTTTTTTTATATCTAAGACTATTGTTTGTAAGACGGATCCTGTCTTTCAATAATACGTTTCATCGCGGCAAAAACATCTTCACCAGCACCGTATTTGGGGTCAAGGGGAAGGGAGGCTGCGGTGCATTTTTTGCAAATTTCTTCAGGTATTTCGCGTACTTGTCCCATGGACATAGACGCCTTTTGCACTTCACAAGCTCGATTAACCAACCACATAAGGGCAAAGGCTTGAGCCAAGGTTCCACCCATGACCACGGGGCCATGGTTCCTTAGCATTAAAATCGGCTTACCCTCGGCGCTGTCAATAATGCGTTGACCTTCATCCATATGCAGGGTGATGCCTTCGAAGTCGTGGTAAGCCACCTTGTTGTAGATTTGTGCTGAATAGAAATTGCTATATGACATGCCATCTTCTAGACAGCAAACGGCCAAAGTAGGCGTGGTATGGACGTGCATAATGCAGTGAGCACCTTCAACTTGCTCGTGAATGGCACTATGGAAGGTAAATCCAGCAGGGTTAATTGGCCAGTCAGAATGGCCAATGATATTGCCTTTTAAGTCGATTTTAACCAAGTTCGAAGCCGTTACCTCACTGTAATGTAGCCCAAAAGGGTTAATCAAAAAGTGTTCGTCTTCACCCGGTACGCGCAAAGAAATATGGTTGTAGATGGACTCATCCCATTTTAGGTAGGCAAAGATTCGGTACATGGCGGCTAAGTCTTGTCTCGCTTGCCATTCGGCATCACTGAATCGGCTGGGCTGTTCAAAATAGCGTTTTGCTGTAGACATAATTTCTCTCTTTTCTTGTTGTTTTGTTGTTAGGCTAAATAAAAAACTGGCTATAAAAAACAAAAATTAATATGGTGTGGTTCAATACTTTTTATATAGCTATCTCGATTATGAACAGCAAACAATTAACCTTTTTTCTAAAAACAGCCGAGTTAAATAGCATTGCGGCGGCGGCAAGAGCATTAGATGTCGCTCAGCCCAGTATCAGTTTGCAGATTGAAAACCTTGAACATGAATTGGGGGCGAATTTATTTGATCGCAGCTTTCGTGGCGTGGTGTTAACTCAAAGCGGACAGATTTTTCGAGCCCATGCGCAATCCATCATGCGTCAAATCGAACAAGCAAAATGCGATGTGCATCAGTTTGAGCATGAGCCATCGGGCGTTTTATCAATTGGCATGACTCAGCCCATTGGCAATATTATTTCCGTGCCGTTATTGGCCTTGGTTGAACAGCGTTATCCTAAGATCACCTTGGATCTACATGCCGGCTTATCTTATAGCTTGTCTAACCAATTGTTGTCAGGAGAAATTGATATGGCTATTTCATCACCTGATGGATCGGACATGAGCCAAATTCGCCAACAAAAACTGTTCCGAGAAAAACTATTTTTGGCGCTGGGTTCTGAGCCTAAAGTGGCTTCCCATAAGGTGTTAAGTGGCGCTAAAAAAATACGATTTTCAGAGCTGGCTCAGCATGAGGTGATTGTTACTGGCCCGCGTGATTCACTGGGTTATGTCTTGGGTCAATATGAAGAGGAGACCGGAGTTAAGTTGTCCCACAAGCCGGCTTTTGGGCAACTCATGACGACACTGCGCTATGTGGCGGATGGCCATGGAATTATGCTGTCACCTAGCTCTGCCTTTTATCATTTATTGCAGACAAATCAGATTCAAGCAATCGACATTGTGGCGCCAACCCTATGGCGTGAAGTGTGTGTCTCCACCGCAATAGAAAGGCCGCAAACGGCTTTAATAAACGCGGTGACTCCTCTCATCAAGGAAGTCACAAAAGCCGAATGGGAGGCCGGACGCTGGCAGGGGGAGTTGCTAGTTTGAAGGCGCTAGTAGCCACTGCTAATTTTCAGAAGGAATTAATTCCAATAAATCGTCAATAATTTGGCCTGCACCATGTTCTTTTAGGTTTGTGTCGCGTTAAATTAAGAGTCTATAGAGCATTTAATGCCCAACTCTTTGCATGATTTAAAGCCACGCTTCTTTAAGTAAGAAATGCTTTTTCGCCATAATCCCTTTTTTTCTTTTTCCGCTCTATTGAGGTTATAAAAGCCAATATCAATTGGGGTTCCAACCATGCCCTTGTATTGCACTGGTCGATTAAGGTCAAAACCATAATCTAACCATTTAATAAATACCCCTGAATCTCTCTCCATCGCGTCAATGATGAAGTTGGTTTCACCACAATCTACATTTACATAGCCTATTTTTACAAAATAGCTTTTATCTAGGCCGTTACTGGAAAGTACCTTATCCATGACCTCGTGTTCTCTTCCATACATATTTATCTGATTGGGTAATGAACAAATCCCTGCCACATCTTGAATATGCATGGTTTTATTTTTATTCATAAAATCTGAGATAGTCAGTAAATCAAGCGTACGCATTGTCTCTAGAGAGGCTTCACCATAATTAGTACGCTCATTATGGGTAGCCTGCTGGGCATGCCCGAGAAAAGGCATCATGGTCAGTAGGATAAAAAGCGTTTTTTTTATACTCAACATAAATCTCTCCAAGGATTGCGAACTTACTATCCAGTTTATCTATTCGCCTTTGCGATCAATCAAACTTACTGTTGCCATATCTTTTTGTCTTGCCATGTTCAGCGGCTTTCTGCGCCTGTTTTTCTCGCACGCGTTCAGCATCTTCCAAACTTAATTCAGCCGGTTCGCGGGGTGTTTGGCCTTCAGGGATAATGCGTTTTCTTGGTGGTAAGGCAAATTGCTCTGATGACACGCGTGGCAGGTTCTTATATTTGTAGAGGTAGAAAACTTCTACTTTCTCCCGCGCCCATTCGGTTTTCTTGAGAAACTTCACACTGGATTCAATACTTGGATTAGTTTTGAAACAGTTGATGTTTAGATAGGCGTAAAGAATCTCAAAACCATAGTGATCAACTATCTGGGTGAGTAGCTCTTGTAATCCCAGACCGTGTAGAGGATTGTTTGTGTAGTTGATCTCGTCGTTCATAAAAGTGTCCGGTAATAAGTCAAAAAGTTTAAAAGCTTAAGAATGCGCCATCATACCTGCGACGGCTTAGACAATATAGCTAAGGGGGGGAATTAAGCCGCGTTTACCTATTTAATTTCAGAGACGGTGACAGGAGTCTTTAGGTTCTTGAGTAGAGAGGGTTTCATCACATTATGCTGTTTAATCTGTT
Source organism: Marinomonas sp. UCMA 3892 (assembly GCF_012726345.1). Lineage (GTDB taxonomy): Bacteria > Pseudomonadota > Gammaproteobacteria > Pseudomonadales > Marinomonadaceae > Marinomonas. Next base: position 503,694 of record NZ_PTXN01000002.1, on the reverse strand, counting down.
AAAAAAAGCGGATGTGATTGGTCTTGAGTTAGGAAACCGCGATTATCGTTTTCTCTGGATGTTTATACTTTAGTTGGTATTTATTCATCTAGAGGTTTTTATGTCTCAGGCTACTTTTCTAAATTCAATATCAGAGCAATCGTCTCTTGTTGACTTGGGTACTGTTCCTTCGTTTGTTGATCTCAAAGCATTTGCTGAAGAACTGTTTGAGGCAAGTGCGTGTGTTAATAATCTTGATCAGGATCCATTTCTAAGACAGCGAAGAGCGTTGCCTTTACCTGAAGGGCCGGTTGAAATAGGTGTTATTCAGTTATCGCCTGGGAGTGGTGCTGTTACTGAGCTAGTAGCGGATGAGTTTATTTTTACTATAAAAGGAAAGCTATCATTGACTCAAGATGAGCCAATGGTTTTAGGTAAATCATCCAGTTTAGTCTTGTTACATGGTTGTTCTTTTTCATGGCATTGTGAGGAAGCAACGACGTTAATTTATATGCGTTATAACCAAAGTACACCAAGTGATAATAAGATAACCCCTATTAATTTATCCGCTATGCTTGAGCCTTCTGGGACTCCGCTAGCTGAACTGTTGGTGGGGCCTACGCCAAGCTGCCGTAATCACACAGACTATTTGTCCTTTGATAACCAGTTCGTATGTGGCTGCTGGGACTCCACGCCTTATCATCGTCTTGCGATGAAATATAAACACTACGAATTTATGTACTTACTCGAAGGTAGTGTGACATTTATTGATGAATTAGGAAGAAAAGGCACCTTTGTTGAAGGGGATGTGTTTTTAGTTCAACAAGGAGCCCAATGCAGTTGGGAAAGTCTTGAATACGTCAAAAAGGTCTACGCAATTTTTCGACCCGCCTAGTTTGGTATTTAGAAAAAGAGGATGAATATGAAAACGCTATTGCTTAATAAAGAGCAGGTTGGCAAGTTGATTACCATGCCGGAAGTGATTGAAAGGGTAGAGGAAGCTTATAAAGCTTTTAACCTTAGCCAAGTCGTTCAGCCTGATTACATCGGAATACATTTACCATCTCCCCGTGGTGAAATTGATTTTAAGCTTAGTTATTTTAAGCCAGATGAAATGATCTCCATGAAATCCTCATCGGGTGGGTTTGTTAATAACCCTTCAGAGCATGGGCTTCCTACGAATATGGGCAGTATTTTGTTATTTGATGCGAAAACCTGTGCCTTGCTGTGTGTTATGGATGGCAGTTTATTAACGGGCCTTAGAACCGGCGCTTCTGGTGCCGTATCCGTTAAGGTGTTGGCAAGAAAAAATGCCCAGAAGGTGACCTGTATTGGTACGGGAAACCAAGCAAGGATGCAAATTAGAGCCATTAATGAAGTTATGAAAATTGAAGAGATTCATGCGTGGAGCAGGACTGAAGACACGCTGGCTCAGTTCAAAACAGATATGGAAAGTGAACTTGGCATTCCTGTTATTATTTCCCCTTCTAAAAAAGAAGCGGTAGAACACGCGGATATCTTAATTACCACCACGCGAGGCAAAGGAGCGTTGGTGGAAGCTGATTGGATTAAACCGGGCACACATATTATTGCTATTGGCAGTGATCAGCAGGGCAAGCAAGAATTAGATCCCGAGATCTTTCGACACGCCAAAATAGTGAATGATTCCATGGCTCAATGCACCGAAAAAGGCGAAACATGGCATCCGCTCAATCAGAACATTATAACGAAAGAGAATATTCACGCGGAAATTGGTGAAATTTTGTTGGGCACAAAACCTGGAAGAGAAAATGATCAAGAAATTACGATTTTCGATTCCACCGGTATGGCCATACAAGACAACACATCAGCAAGCAAAATTTACCAGAATGCGATTGCACAAGGCATTGGAACGAGCTTCGAGTTTTTTTAGTCGCGTTCTATTTTACCGTTTAAAACTAAGTTTATACGCATTAAGGAGTCAGTAAGATGCGCGATTATCCAACCATTGAGGACATTAGAGAAGCCCAAAAGCGGCTAGAGCCTCATATCAAACACACCCCTCTTTTGCGTGCGGAAAAGATAGAGCTGAACCTTGGTTGCCAACTTTATCTTAAGCCCGAAAACTTGCAGATTACGGGAGCATTCAAAATTCGTGGCGCGCTAAATAAGACGCTTTCTATGTCAAAAGAAGAAATTGCTAATGGCATTATTGCTACGTCATCGGGCAATCATGCGCAAGGTTTGGCTTATGCTGCCAGAATGTTGGGAGTAAAAGCTATATTAGTTCTGCCAGTGACTACGCCTAAAATTAAAATTGAGAACACCAAAGCGCTGGGGGCCGAAGTAGTTCTTTTTGATGGGGACACGGCTGCTCGGTGGAAAAGGGTTTATGAAATTGCCGAAGAAAACCAATATGTCCCAGTTCATGCTTTTGAAGATCCGCTAGTGATGGCGGGGCAGGGCACAATTGGTTGTGAAATACTGGAGGATTTAGAGGATGTGGATACCGTAATTATCCCTATGGGCGGCGGCGGACTTATTTCTGGTATTGCAACGGCCATCAAAGAAATTAACCCGTCCGTGCGTGTTATCGGTGCCGAGCCGGCATTAACCCCAAAGTATTATTACAGCCGAATCAATAAAGAACGAACCACGTTGCCCCTAAAAAATACCATTGCTGATGGGTTAAGAATCAGTGTTCCTGGGCAAAATCCTTATCCTATTATTGAAAAGTACGTTGACGAAATTATCTTGGTGGATGATGAGCATATTATTGCTGGGATGCGTAGCCTTGCTAAAGACGCCAAATTGATTGCTGAGCCAGCCGCTTCCATTGGAGTGGGTGCGCTATTGTCAGGTGCTGTTAAACTTAAACCAGATGAGAAAGTGTGCGTGGTATTGACTGGCGGTAATTGGGATTTAGCCGACCTTGCTGATATATATAAGTAACTAGACTAAAGTCGTTTTACTCCTAAAAAAATGCCTTCTGCCAGTATGATCTGGAGAAGGCACAATGGGAGTGCAATTAGTTGATCAAAGTGTCACCGAATCTATTTCTTCTACAATAGCCTGCCCCAATTCTTGGGTACTCGCACTTCCGCCCATGTCTCGTGTCAGACATTTTTTATTGCGCAATATACTTTCCATTGCACCTAGTAGGGTGTCGTGAATCTCAGGATAACCAAGGTGTTGCATCATCATGGCGCCTGCCCAAATAGTGCCTAGCGGGTTAGCGATGTTTTGTCCTGCGATGTCGGGAGCTGAACCATGTACGGGTTCAAACATAGAAGGGAAGGTTTTTTCTGGGTTAATGTTTGCCGATGGGGCAATGGCAATAGTGCCTGTGCAAGCGGGGCCCAAGTCAGAAAGAATATCACCAAATAAATTGGAACCCACGACCACATCAAAATGTTCCGGCATAAGAACAAAGTTCGCTGTGAGAATGTCGATATGATATTGGTCTACTTTTATTTCTGGGTAATGCTTGGCCATTTTAGTAACACGGTCATCCCAATAGGGCATAGAGTGATAAATACCATTGGATTTTGTGGCTGAGCTAAGGTGTTTTTTCTCTCGGCCTTGGGCTAATTCAAACGCATATTTCAAGATGCGATCAGTGCCATGGCGAGTGAAGATACTTTGCTGGGAAACAATCTCCCGTTCTGTGCCTTCGTATTGAATACCGCCTATGGAGGAATATTCGCCTTCTACATTTTCACGAACAACGTAAAAGTCGATGTCGCCAGGTTGTTTATTGGCTAAGGGGCAAGGAACACCATCAAAGAGGCGGACTGGGCGCAAGTTAACATATTGATCAAATGCGCGTCGTATCGGGAGCAGCAATCCCCATAAAGAGATGTGGTCAGGCACGCCAGGGAAACCGACAGCACCAAGATAGATCGCATCAAACGCTTTGAGCTGTTCAAGACCATCTTCAGGCATCATGCGTCCAGTTTTATGGTAGGTCTCGCATGACCAATCAAAATGTGTCCATTCAAACGTGACGTCACTGTGTCGTCCAGCGGCTTCTAATGCGCGGATACCTTCAGGAATGACTTCGGTTCCAATTCCATCGCCTGCAATAACCGCGATTTTGACTTTTTGCATGTCTTTCTCCACCTGTGTTTTACGGCTAAAGACCTTTGTTTATGATGGTCAAAGGTCTTTAGTGTGTCTAACCTAGCGCTTGGCTTATTAATGCATATTGCTGCACGTTGGCGTTTGTTTGTGGCATTTCACCACGAATCATTCTGACGACAGTGTCTACTTTAGGGAGCCCAATTTCTTCTAACCATGGACTGAGTTGGCTACTTTGTGGAACATCGATTCTTACAAACTCATGGGTATGCTGATTGACTAAGGCTTGGATCATGGCCTTGGCGTCATCTTGAGTAGAGCCAATAACGGGGCCGATGGCATAACCTCGACCAAATTTACGGATAAGGGCAAATCCTGTTATTTCTCCCTGCTGTTCGGTGACGATACCGGTAGCCGATTTTAGAACCTCATTTAAGGCCATTTCTCTTGCTAGGCCGCAAGCGGTTTCTGCAAGTTGAGCAATCGCCTTATGATCCGCTGGCGTCATTGGGCGTTGTTGAGAAGCCTGAGCAGAATCAATAGGGTGACTATCTTTCACTATGGCTTGATGCTGGTAGACATCACCTGAAGGGTGAAAACCATAGCTTTCGTAAAGTGGTTGGCCTGATGGGGTAGCGAATAAAAGGACGTTTTTATGATCCCCAATTTTTGCCAAGATTTGCTTCATAAGCGCTCGGCCAATGCCATTGCCTTGCATATCTGGTGAGACAATAACCATGCCCAGAGAGGCGAATTTCTCTCCATGATCCCAACATAACACTGTGCCAATTGGATGATTGTTATACTCGGCAATAAATCCCGAACCAAGATTATGAACCATTTTCCAATCGTCTTTTCGGTGTGGCCATTTTACTGCTTGAGAAAGTTCAAAAGCGGCATCTATATCTGATTCAGTCAAAGAGCGATAAGAAATTGTGAGGGCGTTTTTAGTCGCTGTCATAGCTGTCTCCTTATAATCTGAAGGACATTTTGGTACCTGATATTGGCAATTACTAGGATGTTCTTGCCATAAAATAAGGTGAAAATGAAATACGGTAGTAAGCGTTGGTTAGGCAGGGAGAATATTATAAATCTGCTGTCAGCATGACTTATGACGGCATATTATTGTGAAGGCGTTTTTTGCCAATAAGGTTTTTTAGGTGATAGGGGCTTGGAACCAAAGATAATAATTGGATTCAATATAATTGCTTTAGAGTTGTCATAACTGCGTCACCATGATCACAAATCAGAATGGCAGGGTTAAGCGAGCGTATGACTAACCAAAGCAAAGCTATGGAACTCACCGTCATTTCGATTGAATTTGGGTTTGCTCATAGAGGTGACAGTATCAAAGTGTGACATACCAGCTTCTAAAATAAATGCGGTAAATAATTCGTCTTGTTCTATGGTATCGATACGTAAAAAAGTCCCTGAATGTTTATTCACATGAGGAGCGATTAGTGCCATGGCATCCTGACAATTCTGAGCAACAACTGGACCTATGACATGACCGCGACCAAATTTTCTGCATAGGGCAAAACCAACGATGTGATCGTTACGCACCAATACAGATCCTTGAGATTGTTGTAAGACAGTTTTTATGATGTTATTTCTATCAATGCCAAAGGCATTTTTATCAAGTTGAAGAATGCTTGCTTCATCATTAGGAGCTAATTCTCGAATACCTTCAGTAACAGCAAGTTTAGAGCTATCAACTGCTTTAGCAATGCCTTGATACTGGAAAACGGGTGCAATGGTTTGAAACTCGAGTGATTGATAAAGGCGGAAGCCTGCTCGGGTAGAGGTAAGCAAAATTTCACGATTGTCACATTGAGCCATAATATGGTTCATGATCCAGCGTCCACCACCTAATGCTTGCAGGCGGGGGGAGGTAATGACCATGCCGATTGTTGCGTACTTGTCACCGATTGGGAACCACATTCCAGAGGCGATTATCCTGCCAATGGCGTCACAGCCTACCACTCCTTTACCTAGAGTTAGCAAAAGTTGCCAATCTGAAGGGCGGTGGGGCCACAGCACAGTAGTAGAAAGCTCATGGAGCTTGTCTATGTCATTCGGAGTCATTTCTCGAATGGTGAGTTCGTAAGTTTCTAATCGTTTTGATGTTGCGCTAGGCACGACTGTCACCCCTGTTTATAAAGTGTGCATTACTAATACCTATATTAGTTTGTCATTGCGAACTCTTAAATGCTAGGACGTTCTTGCCAAATAACTTTTCTAACTATCTTCATTGGCTATAAATCTTGATTCAGCATCAATGACTTAATCATCGAGTTACAAAGGCAAATTTGTACTGTCCCCTTACTTTTTAACGGCATAAAACGCTTCTTCTACACACATAGAATAGAAATAAGCCGGAAATTATATGTGTTTAACACTGCCACCTGATTTCTAACGAGCTTACTTAATTCACATGAAGAGAGAAGAAGGTAACTGTATGACATCTTTCAATCCAGCGGATGTGCGACTTCCCTATAGCCACTTTATTGGTGGAAAAGCCATCAATAGTGGTGAAAAAATGGATGTAATCCGACCATCAGATGGTCAAGCTTACGCTTCAGTTTCCATTGCTGATATGGATTTGGTTGACCACGCCGTTGAAAATGCCTGGCAAGCTTTTAAACAAAGTAATTGGGCAACTCAATCTCCTCGAGATAGAGCGAAAGTCATGAAGCGTTGGGCTGATTTAATTGCTGCGGATGTCGCGGTGCTGGCTCCACTTGAAGCAATGGGATCGACACGGCCTATTTCTGCGGCAACGCAATGGGATATTCCTTTTTGTGCCGAAGGTATCCGTTTTTTTGCTGAATATGCTGATAAATGTGGTGGAGAAGTTATTCCAACAGCAAATGGCAGTTTAGGCATGACGATTACTGAGCCATACGGTGTTATTGGTGCGATCGCACCATGGAATTTCCCCTTGGTAATGGCATCCTGGAAAATCGCCCCCGCGATGGCAGCAGGAAATGCCGTAGTATTGAAGCCCTCTGAAATGACACCTTTCAGTGTTGTTCGTTTGGCAGAATTAGCCATAGAAGCAGGCATCCCACCCGGTATTTTTAATGTGGTTCAAGGTGATGGACTAGTGGGCGATGCTATCTGCCGTCATCCTCGTATTTCCAAAGTCACTTTTACTGGATCCACTAAAACGGGCGCTTTGATAATGAAGGCCTGTGCAGAAACTGGAACTAAACCAGTGACCTTGGAGTTAGGTGGTAAAAGCCCACAGCTAGTTTTTGATGATATTAAAAATATCGATAAAGTGGCGCGTCGTATTGCCGGCGCAATTACTACCAATGCAGGCCAGGTATGTGTGGCGGGCTCACGTCTTTTAGTGCAAAAGGGTATTGCAGAGCAATTAGTCTCGCGAATTTCTGAGATTTTTTCCGAAATGGTCTCTGGACCAACTTGGCAGGATAACACCACGCTATCTCCTATTATTTCAGCAAAAGAAGTGGGTCGTATCGACGGTGTAGTGCAAAGAACCGTTCAGCAGGGAGGGGAAGTGTTGGTGGGCGGATGTCCATTGAATAAAGACAATCACTTTTTTTATACCCCCACTATTTTGACCAATGTAAATATGAGCATGGAAGCGGTACGAGATGAAATTTTCGGACCTGTATTGTGTGTAGAAACCTTTGAGACAGAAGACGAGGCTCTCAATCTAGCATCTCACCCATCTTATGGGCTATCGGCAGGTCTTCATACGGCTGATTTAAATCGCGCTATGCGTATGGTGAAAGCATTAGAGGCTGGCACGGTTTGGGTTAATCGCTATGGACGTAGCTGGGATTTTGCTATTCCGACGGGCGGTTTTAAGAGTTCTGGAATAGGCAAAGATCTAGGTCGTTATGCCTATGAAGCGAATCAAAAAACCAAAAGTGTATTGATTGATTTTACGGAAGACGATGAGTGATTTGGGCTTTAGGGTAAAAATTGCCTATTAACGACATCTAGATTCTGGGCGGTAGATTGTGCCGAGGTAAGGGGTCAATACCGCTGAAAATGCGTTACATGAAAACGAAATCAAGCCAAACAGGCTTTGTTTTAATGTTGTAATAATTTCATCAAGTTTTTAATTCAAAAAATTTTAGAAATTTTAACGAATCGCTAAAAAATGGAGAGCCACATGTCTACCTTGAATCCAAAGTACATTACCTTCGATTGCTACGGCACTTTAATTTATTTTCAAATGGGGCCAACGGCACGACGTGTCTTTGAAGACCGTATTGCTCCAGAAGACATGGACCAATTTATAAAAGACTTTTCAGCCTATCGATTGGATGAAGTGTTAGGTGACTGGAAGCCTTACGACCAAGTTGTTTGTAATGCGGTTAAACGTACTTGCAAGCGCTGGGGAATTGAATACCGCGATGATGAAGGAATGATCTTTTACAACGCCGTTCCTACTTGGGGGCCTCATCCAGATGTTCCTGAAGCATTGGCTCGCTTAGCGACTAAATTCAAACTCGTAGGTCTGACCAATGCCATGGATGAGCAAATTCCGCACAATATTGAAAAGTTAGGCGCTCCTTTCCACGCTGTTTATACCGCAGAACAAGTTCAAGCTTACAAACCTAGGTTACAAGGCTTTGAGTATATGTTGGAAAAATTGGGTTGCGGCCCAGAAGATGTTTTGCATGTTTCCTCTAGCCTACGCTACGACCTAATGTCAGCTCATGATATGGGAATCAAGAACAAAGTGTTTGTTAACCGTGGTCATGAGCCATCGACACCTTTCTATGAATATCATGAAGTGTCTGATTTATCTGGCTTAGCGGACTTGTTGGGCGTTTAGTCGAACAGCATCAGAGGGGGCTTCATGAAGTTAGAATCCTATTGGTTAGACACTGTTTCAACTTTCAAGAATGGGGAACAGGGCAACGTATCGGGTCAGTACGATGTGGCGATTGTGGGTGGTGGTTTTACTGGATTATCCGCAGCCATCGCGTTAGCCAAGCAAGGTCTTTCTGTTGTCCTTTTGGAAGGTGGAAAGATGGTTGGCGAAGCATCAGGGCGTAACGGTGGCCAATGTAATGCGGGTCTAGCCCATGACTATGCTTCACTCGCAGAGAAAATCGGTACTGATAAAGCTCGTGCTTTTTATCATTCCTATATAGACGCGGTCGATACGGTTGCGGATTTAGTGAAAGAGGAAGCGATAGACTGCGACTTTACTCGCAATGGCCGTCTTAAGTTGGCGGCTAAGCCAGCACACTACGATAAATTGGCTCGTGCTCATGACCGTCTTGTAGCCGAAGTGGACCCTAATGTTCGTATCTTAACGGCTGGCGAAGTTCGAGGTGAAGTGGGGACTAATCAATTCCATGGTGGCCTCTTACAAACGACCAGTGCGCAAATGCACATGGGCAAGTTTGGCTTAGGTTTGGCAGATGCTGCCGTGAAATACGGTGCAAAACTGTACGAAAATGCCATGGTAACCGGTATTGATCGGCTTTCAGTGGATCGTTACCAAATCACTTCTAATCGCGGCTCGCTTGTTGCTAATAAAGTGTTTCTTGCTACTGGCAGCTCGGCGAAAGGACCCTTTCAATATTTTCGTCGACGTTTGGTGTCTGTTGGCAGCTTTATTGTGGTTACCGAGCCATTAGCTCCTGAATTGTTAGCCCGTCTTTTAGTTGAAAAACGCAGCTATGTGACGACAAAAAACATCGGCAATTACTTTCGTATTACACCTGATAATCGTCTGTTGTTTGGTGGTCGAGCGCGTTTTGCTATGTCTAACCCTAGCTCTGATGAAAAGAGTGGGCATATTTTACGAGCATCGATGGCGGAAGTTTTCCCTGAGCTACGCAATGTTCGTATCGACTATTGCTGGGGGGGATTAGTGGATATGACGGCGGACCGATTACCTAGAGCGGGTCAGCATGAGGGCATGTATTACTCACTAGGCTACAGCGGGCATGGTGTTCAAATGTCGACACACATGGGCAAAGTAATGGCAAAAGTCATTATGGGTGATGAAGCAGCAAATCCTTGGCGAGAACTTGATTGGCCCTCTGTGCCTGGTCATTTTGGCAAGCCATGGTTTCTTCCCTTTGTTGGAGCTTATTACCGCTTTCAAGACTTAATACATTAATTCATGAATGAGAAAACGAGGCGACTTTGAGTCGGCAAATCCGCTTTCGTAGAAATGCAATGAAGTAAATAAACCGATATATAAAAAGAAGAGTAAGACTTTAATGACATAATAACTTACAAAAGGAACCATAAAATGAAAGATGACAAAAAACGTTCGTTGGGAGAAAAACAAAGTTCAAGTCTGTTAACGCAGGGCGTATCCCGACGTCAGGTTTTGCGTGGAATGATGACAACTGGGGTAGTGGCAGCTGGCTCAGGCGTATTAGTACCAGGCTCCTCACTATCTTTTGCTAAATCCTCCGCTGGTGTGTACGGCGGTAAAGTCAAAGTCGCTAGTCAGTCAGGTTCCACGGCAGATACCTTGGATCCGGCTAAAGGATCGGGCTCTACTGATTACACCCGCCATTATATGTTTTATAACGGACTCACTCGGTTAGATGAAAGCTTGGTACCTCAAATGGTGTTAGCGGAATCATTTGATACGAAAGATGCTGAAAAATGGGTCATTAAACTCCGCAAAGATGTTAACTTTCATGATGGTAAGCCTTTCACATCAGCTGATGTTGTGTACTCGTTTAATCGTCATAAAGACCCAAAAACCAGCTCTAAAGTTGAGAGTGTTGCTAAGCAAATGGTCGAGGTTAAAGCTGTAGGACCTCACGAAGTTCATATCACTTTACAAACTAAAAATGCTGATTTGCCCGCTATTCTAGCTGTGTCTCATTTTCTGATTGTTCGTGATGGCACAACAGACTTCAAAAAAGCCAATGGAACTGGGGCATTTATTTGTCAGGAGTTCCAGCCAGGTATTCGTTCTATCGGCACTCGTAATCCAAATTATTGGAAAAAAGGTCTTCCGTATTTAGACGAAGTAGAGCTGTTCTCTATTCCAGATGAGTCTGCTCGCGTCAATGCGCTTTTGTCTGGCGATGTGCATTTGATAAACTCAGTCAATCCGCGCTCTATTAACACCCTAATGGAAAACCCAATTGCACGAGTAATACAGACGGATTCTGGTGGTTATACCAATTTGGTAATGAGAGAGCAGCTTGGTCCTGTGCAAAATCCTGATTTTGTTTTAGGCATGAAATCGATTCTAAATCGCCCGCAAATTATAAATGTGGCTTGTCGTGGCTTTGGCACAATTGCTAATGACCAACCAATTCCAAAAGGCCACCGTTATTACAACAGCGGATTAGCACAGCGAGAATTTGATCCAGATAAAGCGAAGTATCATTTCAAAAAAGCTGGAGTGTTAGGCCAAAGTATCCCTATGGTAGCGTCCGCTGCGGCGGATAATTCCGTTGAAATGGCCCAAATAGTGCAATTGTCAGCTCAACAAGCTGGGCTTAAATTGGATATAAAACGAGTTCCAGCAGACGGTTATTGGTCCAATCATTGGATGAAAGATCCCTTAGGCTTTTCAAATATTAATGCGCGACCCACGGCTGACCTGATTTTTAGTTTGTTCTATCAATCAAGCTCAAACTGGAATGAATCGGGTTGGAAAAATGAACAGTTTGATCAGCTGTTGATTGCGGCACGTGGAGAGATGGATGAGGCCAAACGCAAGCAAATGTATGGCGATATGCAGGTTTTAGTTCATGATCATTGCGGTATTGGTATTTCCAACTTTAATAGTATCAATGATGCCTGTAACAGTAAGTTAGGAGGATATACCCCTCACCCAATAGGTGGTTTCATGGGGTACATGTTTGCAGAACAAGTTTGGCTAGAAGTTTAAGTCCCAATTCTTGTTACTAAACTCAGCATTGTGGAAGCTTTGATTCCACAATGCTCTGCATAATAGGTGAACCATGAATCAAACAATTTCACGGCTTATAATGAATCGCATAGGGCTAGGTGTATTGACCTTATGGATTGTTTCTCTGGTGATTTTTATCATCACGAATTTATTGCCAGGTGATGCTGCTCAAGAGTTATTGGGTCAATCCGCCACGCCAGAAACTCTGGCGGCTTTAAGAACGCAACTAGGATTAGACCTACCCATTTATACTCGTTATATCCAATGGCTTGGTGGCTTACTCGTTGGGGATGCTGGCTATTCCATGGTAAATGGCATGTCAATCATGGAGCTAATCTGGAGCCGTTTACCCAATACACTTGTTTTGGCAGCCTTTGCTGCGAGTGTGTCCGTTCCTATCGCACTGTCGATTGGTATTTTTTCTGCCATGTATCGTGGCTCTTGGTTCGACCGGTACATCAATATGATGGCGGTCTTTGCAGTGTCGGTTCCAGAGTTTTTAATTGCGACTATTGCCGTATTAATCTTTGCGGTAAAACTTGGTTGGTTGTCGGCATTGTCTCATGTGGAAAGTGCACATACTTTTGGCGAGATGATTAAAGTCTATGCCATGCCTGTACTGACGTTGTGCAGTGTCTTGGTCGCCCAAATGGCTCGAATGACACGAGCAGCGGTGATTGATCAATTAAGTTCCCCTTATGTGGAGATGGCTTTGCTAAAAGGAGCCAGCCCAATGCGAATTGTGTTACGTCATGTATTACCTAACGCCCTTGGCCCAATTGCGAATGCGGTTGCATTGAGCTTGTCCTATTTATTGGGCGGCGTAATTATTGTCGAATCCATTTTTAATTACCCCGGAATCGCAACATTAATGCTTAACGCGGTTAGCACAAGGGATATGCCCTTGGTTCAAGGTTGCGCCATGCTATTTTGTTTTGGCTATCTCATCTTGGTTCTAATTGCTGATATTTGTGAAATTGTATCTAATCCGAGGTTGCGAAAATGAGTTCAAATACTTCTTCCGTTAAAAAGGCTACCTCTATTTATAGCGTGTCACTTTTCTCTCGCTTGCGTGGGCGATCTGCCAGTGGTGCTATTGGTGGTATCTTAATTCTTTTTTGGTTAATCATGTCGGTAATTGGGCCGATGGTTGCACCTTATGGCGCCAATGATTTTGTAAGTTACGATGTCTTTGGCCCTGTGAGCGCTAAATACTGGATGGGTACGGACTACTTAGGCAGAGATATTTTTAGCCGAGTATTAAATGGCACACCTTATACCATTGGTGTTGCTTTGGCCGCCACCGTTGCGGCTTGTACTGCTGGTGTTGTTTCGGGCTTAGTGGCTGCCGCTTCAGGTGGTTGGTTAGATGCGGTGATTAGTCGTACTCAAGATGCAATGATTTCAATCCCAAGCAAGATGTTTGCTTTGATTATGGTGGCATCGTTCGGTTCTTCGGTTCCTTTGCTAATTATCATGGCAGCCATTGCTTACATGCCGGGGAGCTTTCGAATTGCCCGTGCTTTGGCAGTAAATGTCATGACGTTAGACTATGTTCAAGTTGCTCGGCTCCGTGGTGAGTCCATGGCTTATATTATTTTCAAAGAAGTCCTTCCTAATATGTTCCGTCCAGTCTTGACCGACTTTGGTCTGCGTTTTGTGTTTGTTGTTTTGCTGTTGAGTTCCATGAGTTTTCTTGGCTTGGGTGTACAGCCGCCGGATGCAGATTGGGGATCTTTGGTTCGTGAAAATATCTCTGGTTTAGGGTCAGGAGCGCCAGCGGTTATTGCCCCAGCCATTGCTATTGCGTCTTTGACCATTGGGGTTAACTTGTTGATCGATAGCTTTGGCAATAAATCGGCACACCATTAAGGAGAAGAATGATGACAGAACTTGTAAAAGTGAGTGGTTTACGCGTTGCTGTGCGCTCTGGTGGGGCTGATATTCCAATTGTCCATGGCGCCGACTTCAGTTTAAAAAAGGGTGAAGTATTAGCATTAATTGGTGAATCTGGTTCTGGTAAAACAACCATTGCCTTGTCTTTGATGGGCTATGCTCGCAGTGGCTGTCATATTGTTGGCGGCTCTGTTCAAGTCGCAGGAGTGGATGTTTTGACTCTTTCTCCTCATCAGCTGACAAAAATGCGTGGCCGAACGGTATCTTATATTGCGCAAAGTGCGGCAGCGGCTTTTAATCCATCAAAAACAATAATGGATCAGGTCATAGAAAGCGCCATGATTCATAAGACCTGTTCTCGCAAAGAGGCTCAAGAAAAAGCCATCGGTTTATTTAAAGAGCTGGCTTTGCCATCACCTGAAACCATAGGGGAAAGATATCCCCATCAAGTATCGGGTGGACAACTTCAGCGCTTGATGGCTGCAATGGCACTCATCACCGACCCTGCTTTGGTGATATTGGATGAGCCGACGACGGCGTTGGATGTAACAACACAAATTGAAGTGCTAAGAGCTTTTAAAAAGGTGGTTCAAGAGCGCAATACAACGGCCGTTTATGTGTCCCATGATTTAGCCGTTGTTGCTCAAATGGCCGATCGTATCGTGGTTCTGAAAAATGGTGAAATTCAGGAAAATAATGTCACTCGTGAGATTCTAGAAGCCCCAACAAATGAATACACCAAAAGTTTATTGTCTGCTATGAAACCTGAAACTCGTCAGGATACGGTCGAGCAGAAAACGATGGACTTGAATACAGACACTCCTTTGTTAGAAGTACGTCATTTAGAAGTGAGTTTTGGTAATAAAAAAGTACTTCACAACATAGATTTAAAAATTCGTCGTGGTGCAACCGTTGGGGTGATTGGCGAATCGGGTTCAGGAAAAACCACCTTAGCAAGAAGTATTGTTGGCTTAGTTCAAGCAAGTGGGGGAAATACCTACCTTGATGGCGAACAGTTGAATGAGCATGCTACTAAGCGAACAAGAGAACAGTTAAGACGCGTGCAATATGTTTTTCAAAATGCCGATACGGCCTTGAATCCTTTGCATACTGTTGAAGAAATTCTTGCCCGTCCATTGCGCTTTTATCATGGCATGAAAGGCAAGAAACAGCGTGATAGGGTACTAGAGTTATTGTCGTTAGTGCATTTACCGGCCAGCATTGCGAATCGTCGACCAACCGAGTTGTCTGGTGGTCAAAAACAACGTATTAACTTAGCAAGAGCGTTAGCCGCAGAACCCGATATTATTCTGTGTGATGAAGTGACATCGGCTCTGGATACCGTTGTTGGTGCTGCTATTCTCGAATTAATGGCCGATTTAAGGAAGAAATTAAACGTTTCCTATCTCTTTATCAGCCATGATATCAGTATGGTTCAAGCCATTTGTGATGAAGTGGTTGTGCTTTACTCTGGTTTTAAAGTGGAGCAAGGGGCTGGTGAGTCTTTTCAGCGTCCGCCATTTCATCCTTATACTCAATTACTTATCGATTCAGTACCAGAGCTGCAACAAGGCTGGCTAGAGTCGACAAATGCGAACCATGAAACTTTGCCAACCATTAGCGCGGCCAAACAGAATGTGGAACTTTGTCCATTTTTAGATCGTTGTGCGGTAAGGATTGAGGGTAAATGTAATCGCATTATTCCTGCTCGAATTAAGCTACCAAAAGGCAATCAAATATTGTGTCACCACACATTTGTTAATGACTTAAATAGTCAAAGTGTTCAACGCCATGAGCAGAAAAATGCCTTAGTCGAAAGTGTCTAAATTTATGAGAGTCCCGAAACCTATAGGGACAAGGAATCTATATTTAAGCGAGAGAGGTGCGATTATGGAAGATCTAGTGGAAATTTTGCCAGCAAATATCCTAAGCGAAAATACCATTATTTGCCTTAATGAATCGGCCTCTCAGTCGATAGCAAAAGCCAAAGCATATATTGATCAGCATTATAAAGAGTCTATTGATTTAGACTCTTTAGCTGCTCTAGTAGGGTTAACTCGCTTTAGTTTGGCAAAGCGGTTTCGTCAATTAATGGGGATTTCTCCCTATCAATATGTCTGCCGAGTGCGTGTTTGTAACGCTCAGTTTTTGATTGAGCAAGGCAAACGACCTACCGAAGTTGCTGGAGCGGTGGGCTTTTTTGATCAGAGTCATTTGGCTAAGCACTTTAAGCGTTTATGTGGTGTGACACCTAGCCAATACAGAGAACGCTTTTGTAAGGCTTAGCGAGTTTGTGATTTTTATAAGTGATAAAAAAGCCATGACAGGTCACTGTCATGGCTTTTTACTTTAATGTGGAAAGGACGGATTCTGTTTAAAAATCCGACACTTTCCCCCATGCTTTTTTGTTTAATCGAGCAAGTTGGTATTGTTTATGCTCCACAAAGGTTTCTTTACCGGCGAGCATTTCAGCGATCAACTTACCAGCGCCTGGTCCGATACCAAATCCGTGCCCCGAGAATCCAGCAGCAATTAAAAAGCCTGAAATATTCTCTGCATGATCAATGACTGGCACACCGTCAGGCGTACTATCAATGTAGCCGCCCCATGCATTTTGTACTGGAATATTGGCGAATTCAGGCAGCAGCATGCGTGCACGTCTCAGAGTTTCTTCAATTAATTTGGTGGACGGTCTTGGGTCTAAAATTCGAGTTTTTTCCATCGGAGTGGGTTTATCTAAAGCCCATTTTTTACGAGTTTCATGACCTGCTAGCCAAGCTTGTAAATCGCCTGGAGAGAGTATCTTCCAGCGTTTTGCGAACATGGGTAAGAAATCTGTGGCAAAGCGCAATTGTTGAGGCGTGATATCCACATTCGCTGTGCCTGAGATAGCAAGTGTATAGCCACCGTTACTGCGTTGTGTAATGGAGACTTCGGACGTATGTAACGCACTCGGAATGCCTTTCGCTCCCGGCATAAGAGAGAGAGCAGAAGAGCGCACGGCGGATTGTGGGAAGCGGATCCCCAGCTGGTTACAAAAAGACGAAGCCCAAGCGCCGCCAGCCATGACCACTTGAGAGGTTTTAATCACGCCTTTTTCTGTAATGACACCACATACTTTGCCTGCCTCGGTTTCAATGCCACGAGCGGCGCAGAATTGGTGAATACTGCCGCCGTGTTTTATCACGCCTTTGGCAATCAATGGCGCGGCTCTGGAAGGGTCGGCAATACCATCGGAAGGAGAGAACACACCGCCTAGCCATGGTTTATTGGTGGAGATACCACGTTCAGCCGCTTCGCTCGCACTGAGCATATGAGTGGTTACCCCTTCACCTTTCGCAAAGTCACGCCATTTCGCCCAAGTATCAATTTCCGCTTGGTTATCCGATAAATAGAGTAATCCGCAGCGGCGAAAGCCCAAATCCTCGCCAAGATCTTCGGTAATTTCTTCCCACAGATCTAGGCTTTTGGTCGCAAGGGGGAGTTCACGTGCGTCACGGTTTTGTTGGCGACACCAGCCCCAATTTCGGCTGGACTGTTCTGCTCCAACTCGGCCTTTTTCAATGAGAGCGACTTTCATTCCTTGGCGTGCCATAAAATAGGCTGCACAAACGCCCACGATGCCACCACCGATAACAACGGCATCCGCGCTTTCTGGTAATTCTGGTGTTGATGAAATGCATAATAATGGAGCGGGCATTTTGTTCCCCTTGCTGTATTTAAGGATGACGCTTTTGACGGATGAATTCGACTAAAAGTGTCAGTATGTATTTTTATGACTTATCTAAATGCACAGTTCACCCAGACGCACCACAGTGACACCTGGTCGTAATTGCCGAATCGATGGCATCACCAAAACGCAGTTTGCGTAAGGGGTTTTAACAGGTAGGCCATCACTCCATGCAATGACGTTGCCAGCTTCACTAAATGTTTCTAAACCTGTGTACTGATCGGCAAAACGAAAATCCATACTGGTCGCTACGACAGGTTCCGTGACTTTTACTATATTCATTATTGGCTCAAGTGGTTGGAACCAATAGCTGGGTAAGTCATCTTGTTCAATAACGCCATGCAATACTAAGAAGCGAGCGGTAACATCGCGTGCCACAGTGACCGCAGAAGACTCCCAGTGTTGACCGCATTCGACTAAAAGAGCGTTTTTATCACTGCTTGAATCACCAAAATCCGCATAATCACGGAGTCGGCAACCTTCCGGATGGCCTTCATCACGAATCACCCAAGCAGGGGAAGCTTGTTGTTTGGCTAGTTCTAAGCCTTTATCCAATGGACCACAGACGCAAAGGGGTGAGCATTTTTCGTGCATTGAATGCAAATCTAAGAGGAAATCCACCTCGTCAATTACTGGACGCATTTCACGGGCGCGGCGAAGTTCGGATGAGTCTTTAGTGAGGTCTTCAAGGATCGCTTTCGTCCACACACGGTTCATATCTTGGTCTACAAAGCGTGATTTATCCGGATTTTGCGGATCAAAAGTTAGATAAGCTGCCACATTTGAAAATGCCAGCGTGAGTTTGCCTTGACGAGGTGTTAACCCCATATCGATCAGCTCTTTTACGACAATAGCACCACAGACTTCATTGCCATGAATAATGCTGTTTATCATCACATGTGGTCCAGCGGCGCCACTATCAAAAGTATAAAGATAAGGAATGCCACTGTTGCCTTTCTCGTAGGGCGTGATGTCTGGAAATTCTATCTCAATAGGATAATCCGGTAGCGTATCCTTATTGGGTGTTAACGATTCATTATTCATTGCAGCCATCTCCAGTCTTAATCCAAATTACCTTGGCAAAGATATTTTGTATCCATGTAGTCATCCAATCCGTAGCGTGAACCTTCGCGACCATAACCGGACTCTTTCACACCACCAAAGGGAGCTGTTTCTGAAGCGATGGCCCCTTCATTGATACCAACAATACCGGTTTGCATTTTGCTTGAGACGCGCCAAACGCGCTTAATATCGTTGGAATAAAAATAACCCGCTAAACCAAACGGAGTGTCATTGGCCGCTTCAATCACTTCTTGTTCTGAGTGAAAACGAAAGAGTGGAGCAACAGGCCCAAAGGTTTCATCACGGGCGAGTTCCATATCATGATTGGCATCAACCAGAACGGTAGGAGCAAAATAGTTTGGCCCTGTTGCCATGTCGTTTTGAATGCGCTTTCCACCTGTGAGCAAGCGAGCGCCGAGCGTCAGAGCATCGTCTACATGACGTTGAATCTTTTCGATGGCTCGGTCGTTGATCATAGGGCCAATTTGGCTATCGGCCTGATCCCATGGTCCGACTTTTAGAGAGGCAACACGCTTGGTTAATTTGTCAGCAAAATCATCATAAACACTGTCATGAACGTAGACTCTGTTTGGGCATACACAGGTTTGACCACCATTACGAAATTTCGCAGCGATTAATCCTTCAACAGCGGCATCAAGGTCTGCATCTTCAAAGACGATAAAGGGCGCATTACCTCCCAACTCCAAAGACAGATGTTTCAATGTGGCAGCTGATTCTCTTGCTAAAATTTTACCGACGGCGGTGGAACCCGTGAAGGTGACTTTACGGACGCGGGCATCGCTTAACCATACGCCTACCACCTCTGATACTCGGTCCCGTGACGAGGTGATTATGTTTAATACACCGGCTGGAATTCCGGCTTCTTCGGCTAAGGCAACTAAAGCCAATGCCGTTAATGGGGTGTCTTCCGCGGGCTTGGCAACCACAGTGCAGCCAGCGGCAAGCGCAGGCGCTATTTTTCGTGCGATCATAGCCAAAGGGAAGTTCCAAGGTGTAATCGCCGCCACAACCCCGACCGCTTCTTTGACCACCATGAGCTTTTTGCCATGAACTGTTTCAGGAATGATATCCCCGTAAGTGCGAAGTGCTTCGCTGGCAAACCAGTCCACATATGAGGCGCCATAGGCGACTTCGCCACGGGCTTCTGCGAGCGGTTTTCCTTGTTCATAGGAAATGATGCGAGCTAAATCCTCCGCGTTTTTTATTATTAACTGGTGCCAACGGATGAGACATTGTGAGCGTACTTTTGCGGGTTGGGTGCGCCAGCTTTCGAATGCTTGATAAGCAGCGTCGGTGGCTTCTTTAGCATCTTTTACTGTGCTGTTTGCTACCTGAGCAAAATCTTCTCCAGTGGCAGGATTACTAACGGGGTAGTGTGCATTTTGCTCACTATTTTGCCATTGGCCATTGATGAAGTTATTGGTACGAATTAGGTTGGGGCGCTTGAGTATCAGAGTCATAAATCTTTGCCTTTTCAATACAGCCATCGTTGAGTTGATAACCATTTTAGCGAGAGCAGACTAACGATTACGCTTGTTATGGGAGGATAAATCGTAGGATTGTTTGTTTTTATGAGCAGATACGGAAGCTTATGCTGCGGTTGGGGAAATCGCACCCAATAGGGAGAATGTGCTTTGCTAGATTGTCAAGGTATTAATCTTCAGGCGTAAATAAATTATCGATAGGATAATATTTTTTGACGATAGGAGATTTGATCACTATGTAGCTGAAATATTTATCGATAAAGAGGTTCTTGTCGAGTAATTCTTCCATTACGGTTTGATAGTGGACTACATTGCGAGTTAGGAAAATTAGCTGATAGTCGAAACCGCCACTGACAAGATGGCACTCTTGCACTTCGTCTAGTTTTCGAATGTAGTTTTCGAATTGGGCAAAGTGATCTGGGCGATGATCTTTTAGAGTGACCTGAGTGAAAACCCGTTGAATGGTGCCGAGCTTTTCTAATTGAATGTGAGCGCCGTAATCAATAATGTAACCGGCTTTTTCTAATCGCTTAACTCGTGTTAAGCAGGGGCTGGGTGATAAACCTACGGCATCCGCTAAGTTAACATTGGAAATACGACCGTTACGCTGTAGATGGCTTAAAATACGAATATCAAGTCGATCCAGTTTTTGCGCCCCGTTCATCAAAATCTCCAATTATGTTAAGCGGTTAGATATCCTTCGATACTAAAGCAAACATTGCGAAACGTCATCTATTGATGTGTCACAATGTTTGCTTTTACAAAATAAACCTAATGTAAAGCGCGTTTGATCACTTTAGAGCACTACGAACTTCTGGCTGCTCAAGTACATCATCAAGTGTATCCTTTAAACGCTTAAATAACAGGTCAAAGTCCTCTTTGGTATAACACAAGGCTGGGGCAAAGCCAAGAATGTTGTCGGCAAAGGCGCGGAAAATCAACCCGTGTTTATAAGCACTTTTCGTTAGCCGATCAGCTAACTTTAATGCTGGATCAAAGTGCGTTTTGTTCTCTTTATCAGCAACTAATTCAAGAGCACCAAGCAAACCGCGACTACGGGCATCACCCACCAAAGGATGGTCTAATAAAGACTGTAATCCTTGTTCAAAATAAGGGGCGAGTGTTTGACAATTGTTCAGTAATCCTCCTTCCTCATACAAACGAATGACTTCTAATGCAATTGCCGCACTCACTGGGTGCGCCGAGTAAGTATAACCATGGCCGACCGGCGCATCTTGGCCACAACCTTCTGCAAGACCTTGATAAACGGCGTCGCTCATCATGACCGCCCCCATCGGCGCATAGCCAGAGGTCAGTCCTTTTGCCATGGTCATCAAATCCGGTGTGACCTCTTCGGCTAGACAGGCAAACATTGGACCTGTTCGACCAAAGCCGGTAATCACTTCATCAACGACAAACAAAATGCCCAGCTCATTGCAGCATGCTTGCATGGCTTTTAACCAGCCTTTTGGTGGCACTATGACCCCGCCTGAACCAATAATAGGTTCACAGAAAAAGGCCGCTACATTGTCGGCTCCTAGTTCATTTACTTTGTCTTTTAACGAAGAAACGGAGTCGGCAATGATGCTTTCGGGCGTTGAACCCGCTTTGCTGCGATAAGCATACGGACAAGGAATTCGGTGCTGACTAGGAAGAGGTAAATCGAAATGGCGGTGAAACGCTGGTAAAGCGGTTAATCCGGCCCCTTGTGATGAAGAGCCATGATAGCCACGTTCTATGCTAATAAACTGCTTTTTGTCATGTTTACCGATGGAATTAAAGTAATTGACGATAAAGCGGATCGCGGAATCAACGGCATCAGAACCGCCTTGTGTAAAAAAGACATGCTGCAAAGATTTTGGTGTGATTTCGACCAATTTCGCAGCTAGTGTAATAGCAGGTTCAGAGGCAAAGTGAAAATAGCCTGTAGCATAAGGTAATTCGCGCATTTGCTTTTCGGCGGCTTTAATAACGCTCTCTTGGCCATAGCCAGTATTGACACACCAAAGGCCAGAAAAAGCATCGAGTAGTTCTTTGCCGGTATTATCGGTTAAATAGGCTCCTTTGCCAGATTTTAGTATGGTCGCACCGCGTACTTCATGAGCACGATAATTGGTGACAGGGTGAATAAGGTGTTGTTTATCTAAAGATACTAGCGTGTCATTTTGCATTGTCTATCTGCCATCGGTCATTGAAAGATGGCTTCTATATTAGTATCAAAAAGGCGGCGTATTCTGTTGAGTCAGATAGCGATAACAAGGCAGATGTGACGAATTCGAAGCGTATTCGGAATATTATTTGGTTTGTTGATTTTTGATCATTTTAGCCTGTAAATCCTCTTTTAAACGGGCGTTTTGGGCGCTATCTTGTTGGCTCTAGAGGCCGCTAATTCAAATTTTTGGGGCTAAAATTCAATTAGTAAAGAGAGATGTAAATGAGTGCCGCCATACTATTTGCTACAAATACACCAAAATATTCCAGCTTTTTAGTTAACCTTTGCCGAGAACTTTACCCTGATGTAAAGGCTTTCTTACCTGGAGAGCCTGGGGCTGAAAATGCACAGATCGCTGCTTGTTGGGCACCAGATCAAGACTTGCTAATAGAATATCCCAATATCAAATTAATACACTCCGTGGCGGCTGGAGTTGACCATCTTGGTGAAACTTTGCTGACTGCCGGCCTTCCAGTTTGTCGAGTTGTTGATGATGGGCAAAAAATTGGTATGTTTGAATATATTCTGTACGGTATTTTGAATGTACAGCGTAACTTTGATAAAGCGATACAAGAGCAAAGTATAAAAAATTGGCAGCGATATCCTATTCGTAAAAAAAAGGATATTCGTATTGGATTCTTAGGTTTGGGAGAGTTAGGTGGTTATGTGTCAAGCCAGTTGGCGGCATTTGGGTACTCTGTATATGGCTGGTCTCGCACCAAGAAATTCTTACAAGATGTTCACTGTTATTTCGGGGAAGATGGCTTGGATTCTCTGTTAGAACAGTCTGATATTGTGGTAAATATTTTGCCACTTAACGCTTCCACTCAGGGAATTTTGAATGCACAAGTGTTCAATAAAATGCCAGAAGGAAGCTATTTGATCAATTGTGGTCGAGGCGATCATTTGGTTGAAGCCGATCTCATACAGGCTATTGAATCAGGCCACTTGCGAGGCGCTTTGTTGGATGTGTTTAGTGTGGAGCCATTGCCAGAGAATAACCCGCTGTGGACTACCCAAGGCGTATCGATTACCCCTCATGTTGCTTCTGATGCTTCAAAACCTGAAATAATCCATCAGCTGGTAGACAATGCCAAAAAACTTGCTGCTGAAGAAAGGTTAAATAATCAAATTAATCCAACATTAGGTTACTAATTTGAGGTAGTTGACCCTTAAAGAAGATAGCATCAAGTTATCGAGTCACTACTTATGGTAAAAGGAAAATAAAACATGACAAACCGCCTAGTTAGATTCCAGCAAACGCTGCTAACGTCAAATGAAATGGGCGTGGCAGATAAAGCGGCGGTAGCGGCTGGCGTGCCAGCGTTAGATCTAATGGCCGCAGCGGGCAAAGCGGTAGCGGATGCCGTGATTCAACGCTGGTCAAAGTGTTCTGTACTCGTTTTGTGTGGACCGGGTAATAATGGTGGAGATGGTTTTGTCATTGCTCAAATTTTACGCTCGGCAGGTTGGCCTGTTCGTTTAGCCTTTCTTGGTTCTGTGGAGAGGTTATCTCCGGAAGCCGAGCATTTTTATCATGCTTGGCAAGGTGAAGTTGAAGAGTATTCTGTCGATTTATTAGAGCAAACCGATTTGGTTATCGATGCCATGTTTGGTGCGGGTTTGGCTTGCCCTTTAGAAGGCAAAGCTCGCGACATGGTCGATGCCATGATTGAGTGTGATATGCCTATTTGCGCGGTGGACGTACCCAGTGGCGTGGATGGCACAACAGGGGCGGCGCTTGGTGCTGTTGCACCCGCTGAATTAACCGTGACTTTTTTCCGCAAAAAGCCGGGGCATTTACTGCTTCCAGGTCGTGCTTTGTGTGGTGAGCTGGTTGTTGCTGATATTGGTATTCCCGTTACTGTGTTAGAAGCGCTAAATGCTCAAGCATGGCAGAACAGCCCAGAGCTTTGGTATCGAGATTACCCTTGGCCAAGATTGGATGGGCACAAATTTCACCGTGGACATGCAGTTGTGTACGGTGGTGAAAGCATCACTGGTGCGAGTCGTTTAACGGCTCGTGGTGCTATGCGAATTGGCGCGGGTTTAGTGACACTCGCTGTCCCCATTAAAGCATGGCCTGTTTACGCGAGTGCATTAACTAGCATCATGGTGGCCAAGCTAGAACAGACACAAGAAGCGGAGGATTTTGAAGAGTTGTTATTAGACGCTCGTCATAATGCCATTGTGGTTGGCCCGGGAGCCGGGCTGGCGGGGTTTGAAAGCATCCGCACACGTAAAATGGTGATGACTGCGCTTAAGGCTGATCGTGCGGTCGTCCTCGATGCGGATGCGCTCAGTGCTTTCGCTAATGATCCGCAAATACTCTTTGATGCCATAAATTGTCCTTGTGTGATGACACCTCACGAAGGCGAGTTTGCGCGGCTATTTCCTGAAATCAATCAACAACATCCTAATGATAAATTAACGCGTGCTCGACTTGCTGCTAAACAAAGCGGTGCTGTGGTGGTATTGAAAGGCGCGGATACCGTGATTGCGGCACCTGATGGACGAGCGATTATCAATTCAAATGCGCCTGCGGATTTGGCAACAGGTGGTTCTGGTGATGTATTGGCTGGGTTTATTGCTGGATTGTTGGCTCAGGGAATGTCGCCATTTGATGCGGCTGCCGCCGCGGTTTGGTTGCATGGTGAAGTTGGCAATGAAGTGGGTATTGGTCTGATTGCAGAAGATTTACCCGAGCATTTGCCTAAGGTGTTAGTCCGATTTAAAGCTCAATATTTCTCCCGTTGAAACCCAAAAAAAACCTTGCCCTGCTAACTAGGGTTAGCAGGGCAAGGCCAGTTCAAACTAGATCTTTAAATATGAAGCAGGTTTAACTTACCATTTTGTGTGGATCGATAACGAATTTCTTCGCTGCGCCGCCATCAAAGTCAGCATAACCTTGTGGTGCTTGATCAAGTGAAATCATTTGTACGTTAACTGCTTTAGCAATGTCGATCTTATCAAACAAGATGGCTTGCATTAGTTGGCGATGGTATTTCATAACAGGACATTGTCCGGTATGCAATGAGTGAGATTTCGCCCAACCTAGACCAAAGCGCATGCTCAAGCTACCTTGCTTAGCAGCAGCGTCAACCGCACCTGGATCTTCTGTTACGTACAGACCTGGGATACCAATTTGTCCACCAGCACGTGTCATCTGCATAGCAGAGTTTAGAACAACAGCAGGGGATTCTTGATGGTGGTTGCAACCACAAGCATGTGCTTCAAAGCCCACGCAATCGACAAAAGCATCGACTTCGCGGTCACCAAGAATTGCTTCAATTTTGTCTTGGATATCGCCTTCTTGAGTTAGGTCGATTGTTTCACAGCCGAAAGAACGTGCTTGGTTTAGACGATCTTCCACCATGTCACCGACGATGACACAAGCTGCGCCAAGTAGGTGAGCGGATGCCGCTGCGGCTAGACCAACAGGGCCAGCGCCCGCGATATAAACGGTAGAACCTGGACCCACGCCAGCGGTGACGCAGCCATGGTAACCAGTAGGAAGAATGTCAGAAAGCAATGTTAGGCCTTGGATTTTTTCCAGAGCCTGGTCTCTATCAGGGAATTTTAGTAGGTTAAAGTCTGCGTATGGCACCATAACGTAGTCAGCTTGTC
This sequence comes from Marinomonas sp. UCMA 3892, assembly GCF_012726345.1. GTDB lineage: Bacteria > Pseudomonadota > Gammaproteobacteria > Pseudomonadales > Marinomonadaceae > Marinomonas. Next base: position 477,736 of record NZ_PTXN01000002.1, on the reverse strand, counting down.
CGCCAACCCAGCCACCCATATCTACGTAGCCATAAGCCGCACCTGGGCGAGCTGGGTTTACGTTCAAACAAATACCTGTTTTACCTTCTTTACAGTTGCGGCAGCGGCCACAAGCAATGTTGAAAGGAACAGAAACTAAGTCGCCGACTTTGATAAATTCGACATCGCGACCACATTCGATAACTTCGCCAGTGATTTCATGGCCAAGAACCAAGCCTTTTTCTGCAGTTGTTCGACCACGAACCATGTGTTGGTCACTACCACAAATGTTAGTTGTAACAACTTTTAGAATAACGCCGTGATCACACCGGCGCTTGCCAATAGAAAGTTCTGGAAAGGGGATTGCTTCTACTTTGACAGTGCCGTTACCTTGATAAATAACACCGCGGTTTGCATGATTACTCATATCGACATCCTTTTTACTGTTGTTTTTGTTGTGCGCACGACTGGTTATTCTGTCACCAGTGAAAATAAAGAGTAGCCCTTAGAGCGACATAGAAACATGCTAAAAACGACGTGAACTTGTAAGAAAGCGTTTTACGGTTAAGGTATAAATGACGCTTATGATAAAAGCGTCATTTTGTAAAATAGCAATCAAAACAATTCAGTCGATTTATTAAGCATACTAATAAGTTAAGCCAAAATTGTAATCAAACAAGGTGTCTTTTTTCGCGTAGCCTGGTGCATCTGGATCGTTTTCAATGACAGCTGTTAGGTTATTAGGTAGAGCAAATGGCAGCTTGCCTTGTGGTGAAAAACGTCCGGAGATAACGTCCATAAGTGCTTTGTTGTTGACTCCAAAGCCTGCCAAAATAGCGCCAGCTTTTTTCAAGCCACTTGCCTCATCGAGTACATAAGGATTACGAAAGTAGATGTTAAGAATGGTGTTTTCGGCACCGACTTCTTTCATCACAGCTTGTATCTCTTCTAAAGATGGTGAGATTTTCCACGAATCGGAAGCGGCCATGCTAGTAAAAGAAAGGTTATTTACTTCCCATGGAACAGCGCCACCAAATATTAATCCTAGCCCAAACATATCATCAACACACAAACGATTAATGTCTGGATGCATATTGCATGGATCTTCTGCTCCCCATGTTTGATTTGTAAGTGGATTGATCAGTTTTGGGTTATTTCCTGTAGCCGCATCTCTTGAACGATAGCTACGTAATAACGGACTGGCATTTTTGACTTCGACTCTGATTAAAGCATAGTCACTGCCTTTTGCGCTTGGCCTTGGTAGAGCCTTGCCATTGGTGTCTGTTGGTTCTCCATTAACAACGTTATAGCCATATGATTTAACGTCTTTTGGTGCCATACCCATAACATAAAGGTGAGCGCCGTGTTTAATTGGTAGCACTTTAGTGTTGTCAGATAGGTTATTATTTTGCAGTAAAACAATGGACTTTCGCATAATATCCATGGCTTTATTCTGATGGTTTTCATTGCCTATGATGTGTTGAGCCAAATCGCTTGTTACATAAGGGTTTTCAAATAAACCTAAATTAAACATAGGTGCTAATAGACGTTTTGCAGATTCATTGATACGAGCTTCTGTCAGTAGTTTTTGATCCACCAAGTCTGTAATGGTTTTCACATCGTGGAATCCAGAAATAGTATCGGCCCCGGCTTTGATAGACTGGGCGACACGTTCCGGCACAGTTTTATCTTCCAATCCCCAGGCTCTAGCATCAACTATTCCTGTGTCAGTATTCACATAACCTTTAAATCCCAGCTCGCCACGTAATAAATCAGTAACAATTTGTTTAGAGAATGATGAACCTAGCTGCTCATACTTCACACCATTGTGGACAACGTCAATCGGGACTCCATAGTAAGGCATGATAGAAGAGACACCAGCATCAATTGCTGCTTGGAAAGGTTTAAGGTGCTCTTCAAACTGCCCAGCTGGATAAACTTGGTTTTTACCAAAGGAATAGTGCGGATCTAGTCCCATTTCCTGTGGACCACCGCCTGGGAAATGTTTAAGTGTTAAAGCGATATTTGTATCTGGATTGACCGGCCCACCTTGCAAACCTTTTACTAATTCAGTCATGATGCTCGCATCAAGGTCAGCATTTTCAGTGAATGTTTCATGGAAACGGTGCCAGCGAGGTTCGGTACCAAGGTCTGCCATGTAACCGTACATACCGCGTAGTCCAATAGAGCGCCACTCGCTGCCAGTTACTTCTGAAAAGGTTTTAATTATCTCCATGCCTTTTCCTGGGTGAAGTGCTTCTTCGCCCAAAACTGCTGCGGCTAAACCTGGCTCTTTAGGGAATTGGGTAAATGCGCCAGCAGCTTCATTAATACCCACTTTCGGGTCTTTATCAAAATGGTTTCGTGCATTGGATTTCTGTAAAACAGGAATGCCTAAACGGCTGTTTTCAGCCATTTCTTGGATTTGGTTCATATAGAACGCGGATTCTGCAGGTGTTAAGGATGATCCTGCAAAAATACCTCGATCTGGTCCACATCTGTTATCGTTAGTGACCACGTTGCGAAAGATAAAACGGCGCATTTCTTGCTTTTTTATATAGTGCTCTGCGGTGTCTTGCGGCAAGCCTTCACAGCCGCTGTTTAGAGTATCAATTAGCATTAAGCCCGCTTTTTCTTGTAGTGTCATTTGGCTGATTAGGTCATTGACTCGAAGCTGTGTCGGGAGACGCCAATCTTCATATGGGTCTAGGTGGCCATTTTGATTTAGGTCTTTAAATGTTAAGCCATCAATAGATAACTTAGGTTTGATTTTGCTTACTAAGTTAGTTTGTTTGATATTAGTATTTTCGGTGAAATTGCCTTGAGGGCTAGTAACGCAGCCCGTTAGCAGTACTGTCGCACTACTGAGGAGCAATAAATGCCCCATGAATTTGGTTGTTGGTTTTATCATTTTTATTTTCTCGCTTTAACCGTACAAAAGAAAAATTAGAAGTCGTAGCTGATTTTTGCCATAACGGTTGTGCCATCAAAATTGTTCGTTTTTCCATTACTGTCTAAGTAGGGGGTATTGTCACTTCTGCCACGACGGAAAGATGAATTTGGTCCACCTTTAAGGCTTAGTTCAAGCCCTGGAACTGACGTAGGTGTATAAAAAATAGCACCGCCCAATTCATATTCGTATAAGTCCTGCCCTTTATATTCGAAGTTAAAACCATAACGGGCGATCAGCCCTAACCTTATTTCTTGGTTGTACCGATGGAAGTAACTGGCTAATAAGACGTTCTCTTGGTCGTTATAGAAATCTTTAGTCAAGCCACTCGCGAGATTGCTATCTTCACCATACGAATTGTTTGAAAGGTTATTTTCAAATCGGCCTAAGCTGCTTTCTCTTTTTGCCGAAACATAAGCGTAACCTAGAGAAAAAATACCAGAAGATAAAAAGAAGTCTGTTTTTATTTCTGCAATGTAGGCATTGTCATCGAAGTAACGATTTTGATCAGATAGGGCTTTATATTTAGATAGCGCGTCCACATAAACTAGTTTTGCGGAGATTTTTTTACCTGTCAGCTTTTTACTATAACCAAAGGACTGACTTCTTAAGTAGTCTTGGCCTTCACCGATGTAATACTGGAAAGATTCGCCATCATTGTTGTAGCCAGCAGCTATGGTATAGATGAAATCTATTGGTTTGTTATCTTTGGTTAGTAATTCCTCTGTATCTGAGTCATTAGGTGAGCTGTATTCTGTTAAATAGCCCACTTTCATATCCCATTTTTTTGCTGTTACCTCTGCTGTAATACCGTAGTAGGCACTAGAAGTAACACTACCTTCACGTGAGACCGCGCCAAAATTCTTTAGCACACGAAGACCTTCATACAAATTGACATTAATATTGTCATCCGTCGTAAACTTTTGTTTTAAAAATGCTTCGGTAACTTTATTAAAGCCTTCAGCACTTCGTTGACCCTTATCGTCTACTTTCACCTGAGCAATGCTTTTAGCAAAAAAGATCTTACCGTAATCAAGCGGCTCAACGGCAAGTAACCCTAGATTGAAACCATAATGATCATCTACATACACAGAATCAAAATCATACGAAGCAGATTGTACCCAGTTAAATATATCTGACTTCCCAGTTCGATCATTACGTCCACTTTGAACATTGTCATAGAAGTTTTTAAGTCCAAACTTATGATTACTTTCTGTTAAAAAATCCAATACACCGGCGTTTACGTAAGTGATAGGCGATAACATACATAGTGCAATAGCAGTTTTTTTCATGCTTTTCTCTCTTTTTATTTTTATGTTTTTGGCATTTTTAGAAATAAGGTGCCCACCGCATGGGCATTAATGAGCGCCAAGCTGAATTTCATAACCTACAAAGCTAAGGCAGTAGATTTATAGGGAAGATTGTTTGCTCAGTGGGCACTAACGTGGGCTGAAGGTTTTGATTGGATTTTTGGAGTATTTGAGTTGAACAGCAGGCGTTTTTAGCAACTTAGGGAAAAGTAGGTCCATCATATTGACTCCAAATTATTATTTTTATTGCGAATAAATTAGCTTGCGTGGCTGTACATAAATACGGAGGCTAAGCAAGTCATAACCTTTGATACGAATCATGTTAGATAAAAAAATAATATTCTTTAAATGAATAATATCTCTATTACGTATCTATGGTATCGATTTGACCATTGTGACAATAACAAGTCAGATTAAAGAAAAAATACGTGGTATTTCATACATTACCAATGTGCTAAAAGTGAAAAAAAGAGAATAAAAACAATGCATTTTCGAAAACTTGACCTGAATTTATTAGTGGCATTAGATGCTTTAATTCGTAATCAGAATGTGAGTATGGCTGCCGAAGAGTTGCACTTGAGCCAATCAGCGATGAGTAGTTCTTTATCTCGTCTACGTCGCTATTTTAACGATGATTTATTGATTCAAACGGGTCGTAAGATGGTATTAAGTCCTCTTGCAGAACAGTTGGAAGAGCCGATTCGTGACATCTTGGTAAAAATAGACGCATCTATCATGCTTAAACCAGGGTTTGATCCAACCTCATCTGATCGTGAGTTTCGCATTTGTGTGTCCGATTATATGCTGCATACGCTTATTCCTTATGTGATTGAGATGACACAAGAGCAAGGCTGTACTGTGAAGTTAAATTTTCTTCCTCAGGTGAGTGATCCAAAGAACGAGCTAGATCGAGGTGAAGCAGACCTATTGATTTTACCAGAAATTTTTTGTTCGGATTATCATCTAAGCGAGCCCTTAATCACTGACGAATTTGTCTGTGTCGTATGGGATCAAAGTGAGCTATCAAAAAAGGGAATGACGATGGACGCTTTTATGTCGGCGGGTCATATTTGTATGCAACCACCTAATTCCAATCCATCCTTTGAAACTCATGCCTATAAAATTAAGGGAGTATCGCGCCGAATAGATGTTCGTACTTATAGCTTTTCTTGTATCCCTAGCTTAGTCGTTGGAACCAATTTAATTGCCACATTGCAAAAGCGCTTAGTTGATAAATCTATTTCGCAAGGAATGGCTTTAAAATCCTTTGCAACGCCTGTTAAATTGCCTCTACTAAGGGAAAGTATGCAGTGGCATAAGTATCAACATGCAGATTTGGGGATTATCTGGTTGAGACAGCTGATGCTTGCCGCAGTGGCTAAGCTAACAGAATAGTTTTTATACATTCAGATAAAAACCTATCAAGCATAAGTATTGATCAGCACATCTAGCATTGCTGCTGCGGCGATAGATAGGTTGGATCTGGGTTGGCAAATCACGCCAACGCGGCGGCGAATTTCGGGTGCTATAACGGGACGGCAGATTGCGCCTTGTTCTATGGCTTGTTGTCGGCACAGCGCAGGGACAACAGCCACGCCCATACCCTCGCTGACCATACGTCCCACCGTAGCAAGTTGGTGAGCATCAAACGCCACATTGAGTTCGATGCCTGCCTCATGGAGTGTGCTTTCTATCATGGCGCGAACGCTAGAAGGGCGTTGTAAGGTGATGAAATCGTATTCTAAAAGTGCCTGCCAACAAATCGTGTCTTGTTCTTCTAGTGGATGATCTTTTGGCAAAATCGCGATGAACCTGTCTTCATAGAGCGGATAGAAAGACAAATCCATAGGAGTACTGGGTTCGAAGGAAATTCCTAGTTCCACTTGGTTGTTCCGCACCATTTCTACTACTACATCGGATAACACATCGTCTATGGCGACCTGAATATTGGGGTACGAAGCATGGTAATTACGAATGGCTTTTGGCAGCAACGAAGCAGCAAAGGATGGCATGGAAGCAATGGTGATTTTGCCAAGCTGTAAGGCAAAACGTTGCTTCATCTCGTCTTCAGCATTTTCCCATTGTGCTAATAACCGCCTGGCGATTGGCAGCAAGGCTTCGCCCTCTGGTGTCAACGCAATGTGACGTGTCGTGCGAGTCAGCAACTTCCCACCTAAATTATCTTCTAGGCTTTTAATAGATAAACTCAGTGCAGGTTGTGACAAATGTAATTGTGTGGCTGCGCTGGCAAAACTCATTGATTGAGCGACAGCGAGGAAGGCTCGTACTTGTTTGACGTTCATTAAAGAATACTTCTTTAGGATTATTGTTTTAAAAAACTTATTAATAAATAGAAAAAACAAATTTAATTAATTTATCACGTTAGGTCAAACTGAATGGAATTTAAAAATAATAAGATAGGAGAATTACTATGGCCGGTTTTGACAAAGTCGTCGCTTCTTATGAAGAAGCCATGATCGGGCTAGAAGATGGTATGACGGTGCTTGCGGGTGGTTTTGGCCTGTGTGGTATCCCAGAAAACCTGATCGCTGAAATCAAACGCAAAGGCACAAAAGGTTTAACCGTTGTGTCGAATAACTGCGGTGTGGATGGTTTTGGCTTGGGCATTTTGCTGGAAGACAAGCAAGTCCGCAAAATGGTGTCGTCTTATGTTGGCGAAAATGCCTTGTTCGAAAAGCAATTATTGAATGGCGAATTAGAAGTAGAACTTACTCCACAAGGCACGCTAGCTGAAAAAATGCGCGCTGGTGGCGCGGGTATTCCGGCTTTTTATACCGCCACTGGCGTTGGTACACCAGTCGCAGAAGGCAAAGAAACCAAAGAATTTAATGGCCGTGAATACTTGTTGGAAGAAGCTATCGTTGGTGACTTCGCCATTGTAAAAGGCTGGAAAGCAGACCGTTATGGCAATGTTATTTATCGCCACACCGCACAGAACTTCAATCCTTTGGCCGCAACCGCCGGCAAAATCACCGTTGTAGAAGTAGAAGAAATCGTCGAGATTGGCGAATTAGACCCTGCTCACATCCATACGCCCGGTATTTATGTGGATCGAGTTGTACTCGGTACATTTGAAAAACGCATCGAAAAAAGAACCGTTAAGACAGCTGAATAAAATAACAGAATAAAAAAGAGGTTTCTTATGTCACTTACTAGAGAGCAAATGGCGCAACGTGTTGCCCAAGAGTTACAAGACGGTTTTTACGTTAACCTTGGTATCGGTATTCCTACCTTAGTTGCTAATTACGTGCCGAATAATATGGACGTCATGCTGCAATCTGAAAATGGTTTGCTTGGTATGGGGGAGTTTCCTACCGAAGAAACCATTGATGCGGACATGATCAACGCAGGTAAACAAACTGTGACCACAGTGAAAGGCGCGTCGATTTTTTCATCCGCTGAATCCTTTGCCATGATTCGTGGTGGTCATGTGGATTTGACTGTGTTGGGTGCATTCGAAGTGGATGTGAACGGCAATATCGCCTCATGGATGATTCCCAATAAACTGATCAAAGGCATGGGCGGCGCGATGGATTTGGTCGCAGGCGCAGAGAATATTATTGTCACCATGACACATGCTTCTAAAGATGGCGAATCAAAGTTGCTGTCTAATTGTTCTTTGCCTTTGACTGGCAAAGGCTGTATCAAAAAAGTTCTAACAGATTTAGCTTGGTTGGAAATTGAAGATGGTGCGTTTGTCTTGAAAGAAAGAGCACCGGGTGTTTCAGTGGAAGAAATTATCGAAAAAACCCAAGGCAAACTCATCGTGCCGGATCATGTGCCAGAAATGGCATTTGCTTAAAACAATTAAAGGAGTTTCTTATGAAAGCCGTCATCGTTGCTGCTGCAAGAACACCTATTGGTGCTTTTAATGGTGCTTTATCTTCATTGAGTGCGGTGCAATTAGGCACTCAACTCTTGTCTGGCATGTTAGCTAAACAACCTATCTTGAAAGATCACATTGAAGAAGTGATTTTAGGTCAAGTATTAGCGGCAGGCTGTGGTCAAAACCCTGCCCGTCAAACAGCTATTCATGCAGGCTTACCAAAACATGTATCCGCTATGACGATTAATAAAGTCTGCGGTTCTGGCTTGAAAGCTGTGCAATTAGCGGCGCAAGCTGTGTTGAACGGTGATGCCAGCATGGTCGTTGCAGGTGGTCAAGAAAGCATGAGTCAAGCTGCACATGTGTTACCAAACAGTCGCTCAGGTAAAAAAATGGGCAATTGGGAACTGTTGGATTCCATGGTGACCGATGGCCTGTGGGATGTGTTTAACGATTATCACATGGGACAAACGGCTGAAAATATTGCTAATCGTTGGGACATTAGCCGCCAAGAGCAAGATGCTTTCGCTGCAAACTCCCAGCAAAAAGCTGCGCAAGCACAGGCAGCGGGTCGATTTGTTGAAGAGATTCTACCTATCTCAATACCTCAGCGTAAAGGCGAGCCTATTATGGTCGATGCTGATGAACAAATTCGCCCTGATACTACGGCTGAATCTCTTGGCAAACTGCGAGCAGCGTTTGTTAAAGAAGGCACCGTCACCGCAGGTAATGCATCGACGTTGAACGATGGTGCTGCCATGGTGATAGTGACATCCGATGTAGAAGCTGAACGTTTGGGGTTGCCGATTCTTGCTGTAATTGAAGCCGCGAATGGTGCGGGTGTTGATCCTGAAATTATGGGTACAGGCCCCATTGCCGCCACTCAAAAAGTGCTGAAGAAAGCTAATTGGCAAGTATCTGACTTGGATCTAATCGAAGCCAATGAAGCTTTTGCCGTGCAAGCTTTGTGTGTCAACAAAGAGCTTGGTTTGGATGCTAGTAAGGTGAACGTGAACGGTGGTGCGGTTGCCTTGGGCCATCCGATTGGTGCTTCTGGTTGTCGAATTCTGGTTACATTGCTCCATGAAATGCAACGTCAAGACCTTAAAAAAGGACTGGCGACCTTGTGTATTGGTGGCGGAATGGGCGTTGCTATGTTGGTTTCTCGTTAAGGAAATTGGCACAAAAAATCTCATTAATAAACGTAATAAGTGATGCAGAAAGGGGGCTCCTAGTTAGTCTCTCTTTCTGTTTTTTGCTTTTATCGTCCAATAAAAAATATAAAAAACAGGATAAAACTGATGAATACTCTCGAACAAAAACAAACGGGTTTACAAAAAGTAAGCCAATTCTTCGTTACTCTGTTGCAGCGCTATCTTCCTGATCCTTTCATTTTTGCCATCGTTTTAACTTTCGCCGTGTTTTTATTGGTTATGCCTAGTACCGGGCAGGGGCCAATGCAAGTGGTAAACGCGTGGGCAGGTGGGTTTTGGAACTTGCTTAGCTTCTCTATGCAGATGGCAATGGTCGTAGTAACAGGACATGCTATGGCGAGTGCGCCAGCGTTTAAGCGCAAATTAGCTATGCTGGCAGGTGTTGCGAAAACACCAGGGCAAGCGATTATCTTGGTGACCGTTATCAGTGCGATGGCGTGTTGGGTTAATTGGGGATTTGGCTTAGTCGTAGGCGCTATTTTTGCTAAAGAAATTGCTGCTCGTGTAAAGGGCGTAGATTACCGTTTATTGATTGCTTCTGCTTACAGCGGTTTTTTGTTTTGGCATGGTGGACTGTCCGGTTCTATTCCATTGTCTATTGCTGGTGGGGCAAATATTTCGAAAGTCACCAATGGCGCGGTGACCGGTCCTATTCCAACCTCTGAAACTATTTTCTCAACGATGAACCTAACCATTTTGGCGGTTATGTTTATCACGATTCCATTATTGAATCGTTTGATGCATCCAGCACCACAAGACACGGTTACGATTGACGCTGAATTATTAAAAGAGCAAGTTGTTGAGACACCAAACAAAACCAATATGACTCCAGCAGAACGTCTTGAAAATAGCCGTGTTTTGTCGTTATTGCTTGGTGTAATGGGGTTTGCTTATATTATTTATTACTTTGTGAATAATGGCTTTGCACTGAACTTAAACGTCGTTAACTTTACCTTCTTGTTTTCGGCTGTTTTATTACATGGAACACCAAAGAGTTTGTTGAGCTCGGTTTCTCAAGGGGCGCGTAACTGTTCTGGTATTTTGCTGCAATTTCCATTCTATGCTGGGATTATGGGCATGATGACAGCAACAGGAGATTCTGGTGCATCATTAGCTGGGGTGATTTCTCAGGCGTTTGTGTCAATCTCCAATGAAACGACATTCCCGCTGTTCACTTTTTTGAGTGCTGGTATTGTTAACTTCTTTGTTCCTTCCGGTGGCGGTCAGTGGGCGGTACAAGCGCCAATCATGATGCCTGCAGGCGCTGCATTGGGGGTTGATGCTGCGAAAACAGCTATGGCGATTGCTTGGGGTGATGCATGGACAAATATGATTCAACCATTTTGGGCATTGCCAGCGCTAGCCATCGCTGGGCTTGGTGCAAAAGACGTAATGGGTTATTGCTTAATGGCCTTGATTGGTTCTGGAGTGATTATTTCACTAGGTTTTTTGATTTTTTAAGAGATCTCTTTTAGCTAAGTTTGTCTGCCATTTTTTGTTTGGCATTAAAATAGAAGCCTCTGTCAGGAAATGCCCGACAGAGGTTTTTTGCTTTTATAACTCTTATTTCTGATGGCTGTAAAAGTGCACCAAAAGATCGTATTCATAAGGATTTCCTCACCAATTGTTCTTTTATGATTAAATTGTTATAGATGTTATTTGCTGCAGTTTTTGCTCCAAGATCTCTTTATAATTTACCTTTTTTATACCAATAAAGTAGGTGAGTAATGGGCGGGCAGTGCGGTGCAGTTTCTAATAATCAAAAAGGGCTTATAAGATTACGGAAATGTTTTTTAGGCTTTTGTTTGATTTTTATACTGCCAGCTTATGCAGATTTTAACTGGATGTCTGCAACACTAGATAACGACTTTTTTGTCAATGAAGACAATGGCTATACCAATGGTATTTATGTCTCATTCTTCGAAATTAGTGACGATGTTCAATCCATTCAGCAACCTGATTTTTGGGTTAAGCCATTATTGTGGAGCATGCCTAATGAAAACGTTAAAACGTCAGTTAATATCTATAGTGCAGGCCAAACGTTAGCAACACCATATAATATTGAAGAAAAGGTCCCTGCTGAAGGGACGTTTCCTTATTCTGCTTTATTGAGTTTTACAAATGCTTATATTTCCGTGACTCCAAATTATGCAGATAGAGTCAGCACAACTTTAGGTGTTGTTGGCCCTGTTGCTATGGGTGAGCAAACACAAAAAGCAGTGCATCGAGTCATTAGTGCTAAAACCCCAATGGGCTGGGATACGCAATTAGAAAATGAGGTTGTGTTTGAGCTATCCAGAGGACGAACTTGGCGAGCATGGGTAGCGGATAATGGCAGAACTGATATTTTATCTGGTGCAAATGCGAGTATTGGTACCTTACGAAGTGGAGTAAATACTGGGATTATGTTGCGTTATGGACAGAATCTTGATGATTCTTATGCCACAGTATTATTAGCGGAATCTAGAACATCTAACCCAATTGCTGTTAACGAAGGTTGGTTTGTTTTTGCAGGAGTTGAAGTAGGTTATACATTTAATCAAATATTTACCGATGGTAATACCTTCCGCAATAGTCGGTCTATAGACTATAACCACAACAATAATACGTTTACCACTGGCTTGACTTACTCTTGGGGTGATATGGCTTTGGCTTTTGCCATTAATTCACCATTTAGTATCGATGGTGATAAGCATGACAGGGAAATGGATAAATTTACTCGTTATGGAACACTAACGTTTTCATGGCAAATATAATAACGTTTGATTTTATTGCTGTAGAGGCTATCTCTAAAACTTAGTTGTCCTTGTTTGAATTGATAGATAATAAAGTATCCTTGCCAATCACAAGGATACTTTATTATGGCCTTTAGATATTTGCCATTAAACGTGATCAGAAATGCGAATAATGGGTTTTAATGTAATCCCTTTTTCGCTGTCTTCTGCAGCCTGATTGATATCTTCAAAAGCATAAAATTTGACTAGCTTATCGAAGGCAAATCGGCCTTGTAGATAGAGTTCCACTAATTGCGGGATGAATATTTTTGTTGTGGAGTCACCTTCTACAACACCACGAATGGATTTACCATTAAGCAGTAGGTCATTCACATCAAAGCTTGCGTCTGTTCCTAATGCTGGTGCACCAACAACACCTATTGTACCCAGAGACCCAAGGGCGTCGATGCCTTGACGTAGTACAGCAGGTATGCCGGTAGACTCAAGCGCAAATTTGGCACCATTTCCTGTAATTTCTTTTACTCGTTCGACAGCATTTTCTTCTTTACTGTTGATGACATGAGTCGCTCCAAGTTCTTTCGCAAGCTCTAATCGGGAAGGAACGACATCTACTGCGATGATGGTCGTTGCGCCAGCAACTTGAGCGGCGAGTACTGCCGACAAACCAACAGCACCAGCTCCAAAAGTGACGAAACTACTACCGGGGCTGACTTTTAGTGAATTAATTACCGCTCCTGCGCCCGTTTGAATACCGCAACCTAGTGGCCCAAGTAACTCAAGAGGTGCTTTTTTTGAGACCTTGATGGTATTGCTTTCAAGGCTTAATGCGTAGGTAGAAAAAGAGGATTGGGCGAAGAAGTGATCATGTAATGGTTCGCCTTTAGCATCTTGAATCGCCGTTTTTCCTTCCATATCGCCACCACCGAAGTTTCTTGGGTAGAACTCTTGGCAATAAGATTCATGGCCTGTATGGCAGGAATTACATTGTGAACAATAGCCGTAGGTCAAAACAACGTGATCTCCAACTGCGATGTTTTTTACTAAAGGTCCGACTGCTTCTACAACACCTGATCCTTCATGACCAAGGATTGCAGGTAAAGGTACTGGGTAATACTGATCGCGTACAATCATGTCCGTATGACACATGCCTGTAGCAACGATTTTAACGAGTACTTCATCTGCTTTAGGTGCTCTAATTTGCGCTTTTTCAATAGTAAAAGGCGCACCTTTTGAGCGAGTGACGGCGGCAGTTATTTGAGTGAATTGTGTATCAGTCATATTAAGTTTCCTTTTTATTATTGATAACTCTAATGATTGTTGATGACTTTCATTGTTACTCGTTAAAGGGGATATTGTGGTGCATCGCCTTTTAACGTTAGCCATTGCCATTGTGTAAATTCTTCCCAGTTCGCAGGGCCACCAATACTGGTTCCATTACCAGATGCGCCAACACCACCAAATGGGTTAATAATTTCATCGTTTACTGTTTGATCATTTATATGTAATAGCCCTGTTTGTAAACGCTCACCTAGTGCTAATGCTCTGCCAACATCTCGCGAAATAATGGCCGCAGACAAGCCAAATTCGGTATCATTAGCCAGTTCTATTGCTTCTGCGTCTGTATCGAAAGGGACTAAAATTGCCACAGGCCCAAATATTTCTTCAATAAAAGCAGGGTTATCTTGTTTTACATCGCTAAGGACCGTGGCCTCAAAAAATAAACCATTGTAGTTTCCTCCAACTTCCAATGTTGCTCCTGCTTTAACGGCTGCTTTAACAAGATTCGCGGCATGGTCCCGTTGCTGCTCATTGATTAACGGACCCAATGCAACTTGCTCCGTGGCAGGATTTCCTGCAGGTAAGTTTTTTGCTTTTTCAATCATCATAGCTTTGAACTTGTCATAAATTTTGCGCTGTACCAAGACTCGACCGGTAGACATGCAAATTTGTCCTTGGTGTAAATAAACTCCCCATGTGGCATTGGCTAATGCAATATCTAAATCCGCATCTTCAAGAATAATGAGTGAGTTTTTACCACCTAGTTCCAATGAGACTTTTTTAAGGTGTTTGCCAGCCGCTTCGCCAACTTTACGGCCGGCGGGAGTTGAGCCGGTAAATTGAATCATTGCTACATTAGGATCAGCCACTAATGCGGCACCTGCAGCGCCATCACCAGGAAGAACAGATAGAACGCCTTTAGGTAAACCTGCTAATTCAAAAATGCGTGCAATCACAAATCCACCTGAAATAGCAGTGCGAGGATCAGGCTTTAATACGACACTATTACCCAAGGCAATAGCTGGAGCGACAGCACGCATAGCCAAATACAGTGGGAAATTAAAGGGAGAGATAACACCAACTACGCCTAGGGGCTTTCTTCTTGCAATACTAAGTCGGCCAGCGCTAGATGGGAGAACTTGCCCGTGGCTTTGAGATGGTAGACCTGCACTTTCAATTAGAGACTTAATAGTAAAACCCAGTTCCGCTTGAGCTTTAGGTCCTATTGAGCCGCTTTCTTTTATTAACCAGTCTACGATTTCATCTGAATGTTGCTCTGCGATACTAATAGCTTTTCGCAAGATGCTCGCGCGTTCATCATAATGTAGGTCTGCCCATTTTCTTTGCGCTTGTCGAGCTTCTTGGCAGGCTTGTTTGATTAAAGCTTCATCAGCCATGGCTATATTGCCGAGAGATTTTCCTGTGGCGGGTTCAATGACTGAGCTTAATGCTTTTGCGGGGCGGCTCCACTCACCAGTAAAAAGTGCTTCATTCCATAACGGAGCAGGTAAGAATTCTGTAGTGGTTGTCATAGTTTACCTCATTGTTTTTATTGATTTTGTTTTAACTTCCTTAGACCTATTAGTAGCCCATAGGCTCCTGTACCTAGTACCACGCCCCAAAAGGCTGATCCTATACCGAATAGCTGAATACCAGAGGCCGTTGTCATAAACGTAATAGCAGCTGCATCAATATTAGACTTATCCTCTAAAGCAAGAGTAAGGCTATTAAATATGGCTCCGAGAAGAGCCAGTCCAGCGATAATAGCAATCATTTGTGCAGGGAAAGTGGTGAAAAATAGAACAATGCTACCTGCGAAAATACCACCAATTAAATAAAATACCCCATTAAAAATACCTGCTATATAGCGTTTATTTGGATCTGGATGTGCATCTGGACTGGTGCAAATAGGTGCAGTAATCGCAGCTATAACAGTGGTTATACCTCCAAAAAAAGCGATAGGAATGGAGACTAGCCCAAGTACACTGATAACTGGGCGAGTAGGTACTTGATAATTAAATGTTTTTAAAATAGTAAAACCCGGTAAGAACTGACCTGTAAGACTAACAATAACGAGGGGAAGCGCTAGGCTTAAAGTTGATGACCAGCTCCACTGTGGTGATATCCAAATAGGTGATGCCAACTGCCATGTAAAATGGCTGAAATCGGCATGTAAAACCGTAATAGATAAAAGGCTACCTAGGGCAACTAATAACATTAAATAATAGGTTTTACTGATGGTTTTAAAAATAACAAAACCAATGAGCATCGAAACTGTCAAAATTGGAATACTGTTGAACGACTGAAAGGCAGAAATACCAAAGTTGAATAGAATTCCCGCCATCATAGCCGCAGCGACGCTCTTCGGAATCCAATGGATGACTTTGTCAAACCATCCACTTATGCCAATGAAAAAGATAATAATGGCTGCTGTTATATACGCTCCAATAGCTTCATTTAAACTAAGGTTTGGAAACAGCGTCACAAGTAAAGCGGTACCCGGCGCAGACCAAGCAGTAATAATTGGCACTCGAAAATAGATGCTAAGGGCAATACCACTGATCGCAGCGCCAATCGATATGGCGAAAACCCATGATGTCATCATCTCTGGCGAAATATTAGCGCTGTTAGCTGCTTGGAAAAAAATCGCCAGTGGACCTGAGTAAGATACAAGCACAGCAACCAATCCAGCAGTAATAGTTGAAAGGTGTAAATCTTTTAGCATCCTATCGTCTCCTTCACAGGACTTCTAAAGCCTATTGTTTCGGTTACTCTTTTACAGCTATGGCCTTAACTTCTAAGAAATACCCAGGACTACCACACAGAGATGCCGCCCCAATAGCTGTCCAAGCAGGTAGACAATCACCAAAATAAAGATTACGAACTTCCATATAGAGCGGAAGGTCCCTCATGTCCGTGTGGTAGCTGGTGACTTCGACAACATTGTTAAAACTCATCTTTGCTGTGTCTAATACTGCTTTCATATTTTCAAAGCATTGAATGAATTGTTGACGTTTGTCTTCGACGAGTTGTCGCTCTGAATTGCGTCCGATTTGACCAGCAATATAAAGAGTATTACCGACTAAGACGCCTGGAGCGTAGCCGATTTCATCACGAACGAATTCCATGCCTTTAGGTACAATAGCTTTACGAGTTGTCATTTTTATTACCTTACAAAGTTTGTGTTAGGGATAACTTTTGCAATGAGTTACAACCAGCCAGCAGAAATATGACTGGCTGTAATGGACTAACCTAAATCACCACCGCCAACGGGAAGAAGCGTGCCTGTGAGGTAGGATGATTCGTCACTCGCGAAAAATAAAATAACATTGGCTTGCTCTTCGGTTGAGCTATAACGATGCATTAATGATGAATCGATAGTTTGGTCGACAATTTCTTGATACCAAGCTTTTTCCTGTTCTGTCATAACCTCTTGGTTGCGTGGTATTTTTCGCTCACCAACGTCTGTACCGCCTGGAGCCACTGCGTTAACGCGAATGCCATATTTAGCATTTTCAAATGCTAAAGAGGCCGTCATAGCGTTAACGCCTCCTTTAGCAGCAGCATAGGGAACTCGGTTTATACTGCGAGTAGCGATTGAAGACACATTGACTATGTTGCCAAATTTTTGTTTTTGCATAGTGTCTAGTACTGCATGACAACACCATAAAGTAGGGAAGAGTGAACGTCGTATTTCTGCTTCAATTTGCGCTTCTTCATAGTGCTCAAACGGTTTGGCCCAAATAGTGCCACCCACATTGTTGATCAAAATATCAATGCGGCCGAATTTCTCTACAGCTGAGGCCATGGCGTTGTGACTGTCTGTAAATTTCTCTAAATCAGCGATGATGACTAACACATCTTTTGCGCCTGCGGCTTTAGCCTCTTCAGCTACGTCATAAACTAGCTCTGATCGATCAAGTAATACTAACGTGGCATGTTCCTTTGCCATTTGCAGCGCTACTTGGCGACCAATACTTTGTGCCGATCCTGTAATAACTGCCACCTTATTTTCGAAACGTAGTGCTCTCATTTTGTTCTTCCTTAATGGCTGCTAGCGGCGAATTTTTCATAGTAAAAATTAACAGGTGTGATGTTTTTTTCTTTCATGAATTGACTCACAGCTTCTACCATAGGCGGCGGCCCACATAGATATATATCCAGATCGCCATCATTCAAATGAGACTGCGTAATATGTTGAGTCACATAGCCTTTTTTTGGCCAGCTACTTTCTTCTGAAGCGACACACGCGCTAAAAGTGACCTGTTCTATTGTTGCAGTCAGGGCTTCTAGTTTTTCTATTTCTACTAAATCTGCATCATGGGTAACGCCATAGATGAGATGAACTGGTTGGTTAGTTCCTATGGCTTTAATTCTTTCTAGCATGGCAAGAAAAGGAGCTAATCCAGTGCCTCCAGCTAGCATTAAAATTGGGCGTTTGATATCACGTAAATAGAAGCTGCCAAATGGACCACTCAAGGTGATATTGTCACCTACCTTTGCTGTTTCTGTCATAAACGTGCTCATGAGGCCGTTTGGCACTACGCGTATTAGAAAGGATGCAGAGTCATTGCTTTCTTGAACTAGAGAGCTAAAAGAATAGGCGCGTTTTTGCTCTGTTCCTGGCACATGGACATTGACATATTGGCCGGGTAAGAAGTTCATCGACTTCACCTGATCGCCCGCAATGCTAAAGCTGAGGGTTGAATCCGATAGGCGGTTAATATCGGAAATCGTGCCTGTTACATCTTCTTGTTGGCTGCGGACACAAACTTCAGAAGAGGCCGGAACCGAAATAGCGCAATCGGATTCTAATCGCATGCAGCAAGTTAATACCATTCCTGCTTCTGCTTCTTCATCTGATAAGGCGTCTTCTATATAGCCTTCCATTTCAAATTGACCAGACTCAGATTTGCATTTGCAGGTACCACAAGCACCATCGCGGCAATCCATCGGGATGTTTAAGCCAGAGCGATAAGCTGCGTCAGCAACCGTTTCTCCCGGAAGTGTTTGCACAAAACGGGTAACACCGTCTTCAAAATTCAGTGCGACTTTATACATAGAAATCACCTTGAGCCCCTTTCTGGGGCGGCTTTTTATTATTCTGTTATCTAAAAAGAAAAAATCTAGTTGGCTGAAATTAACTTGAAGTACACAACATAGCTAAACGTGGTAAACATCAATCACGTGGTGGATGTAATCATTTACCAAGATGATTTTCTTACGCTTGATTTGTATTTGGCCTTCGGCATTTTTGACTAAGGTGACAAAAGTGGTACCAAAGTAAGTGTCTACTGTTTTGTATCTGTAGCTGTTTGTGCTCCAGTTGTAGCGAACCTCTGTACTTTCTTCCGAGTTTTGCATGATCTCAATATTGCTGATCATGTGACTGGTTCTGGCTTCAGGTAGACTTGATGCACTGGAACGTTCGGTTTTAATCCGAAAAACACGATCTTCTAGACCACCTTTGTGGGCGTAGTACATTAGAGAAACTTCTCTGTGCGGGTCGGTAACAAGCTCACCATCGTCATCCCAACTTGGCATCCAATAATCTACATCAGGGTGATAATAGGTCAGCCAGTCATCCCATTTTTTGTCATCAAGACAGCGAGCTTCGGCATACAAGAAATTACGTACTTCATCATATTGAATTGTCATGGTGTGCTCCTTATTGCTGCTCTTTATCTTTTTGAAGGGCGTTTGTCATCGCGTCTACCCAATATTGATGCTGGACTTTGAATAGACCTTCATCTTCAGATTTCCTACCACTTAAAAGAGGGGTTAAATGTATCTTTTGAGCGGCTTCATCTGGGCCTTGCACCCAGTGTTCAGCGCCACGAGAAAGATCATTCCAAGGAAGATCAGTACCAAGAAAACCTTCTTGGCAAGAACGAAACTCTTCTAAATCGTCTGGTGTTGCCATGCCTGAAGCGTTAAAGAAATCTTCGTATTGGCGAATACGTTGAGCACGAGCTACATCACTTTCACCTTTAGGTGCAATGCAATAGATAGTCACTTCGGTTTTGTTGACGGAGATAGGACGGAAGACACGAATTTGAGAGCTGAATTGATCCATCAAAAAGACATTAGGGTATAAGCATAAATTACGAAGGTTAGAGATCATCCAGTCGGCACGCTCTACACCAAAGTCTTTTTCTAGCTCAGCGCGACGTTCTGCTAATGGACGATCCTCTGGGTTAGGCCAGCGCATCCATAATAAAATATGACCATGTTCAAAAGCATAGAAACCGCCTTGTTGTTTGTTCCAAGTGCTCGCGTCCATGGCTTTGGTTTCATCGGCAACAGCACCTAATTTGCGGCGCGCAGTCGTAGCGACATAGTTCCAATGCACGGAAGATACATGATAACCATCTGCACCATTCTCGGCTTGAACTTTCCAGTTGCCATCATAAACATAAGTGGAAGAGCCTCTTA
Source organism: Marinomonas sp. UCMA 3892 (assembly GCF_012726345.1). GTDB lineage: Bacteria > Pseudomonadota > Gammaproteobacteria > Pseudomonadales > Marinomonadaceae > Marinomonas. Next base: position 457,988 of record NZ_PTXN01000002.1, on the reverse strand, counting down.
ACACCTCTAAACCTTGTGGTGATTGGTCGACAATCATATCTATTATTTTTGCCGCTTCGCCTAGATGTTCTGTAAGTGGTTTAACATCAGAATTGATACTGCCAAATAAGAAGCCTCGATAGGATTCAAAACGAGCAACTTTCTTAAGATTATGAGAGCCATCACAGTTAAAGGAAGAAGGATAGCCAGCGTCTGTGGCGTCTTTCACCTTAATAAGCTTGCCTGAGTTGTTAAAGCTCCAGCCATGGAAAGGGCAGGTCATCACTGACTTGTTACCTTTTTTCGTACGGCAAAGCATTGCGCCTCTGTGGCTACAAGCATTAATAAAACAATTTAGTTCGTCGTCTTTGTTGCGAGTAATAAAAATGGGTTGGCGGCCCATATAACCGGTGAAAAAATCATTCTTATTAGGGATTTGGCTTTCATGAGCCAGATAGATCCAGTTGCCTTCAAAAATGTGTTTCATTTCAAGGTCAAACAGTTCTGGATCGGTAAACATATCTCGACGAGCTCGATAAAGACCTTTGTCCGTATCGACTTCCATCATACTTTTTATTTTTGTAATGAGTTCGTTATGCATTGTAATGCCCTCCTGATTTATAAACAGATTAGGCTTTGAGACTATTAGTCACTATCCAGCTTGTGTTTTTCTTTATCCTTTATCTGCAAAAAAACACTTAGATAAGAAGGACTTTTCTGATGTTATCGATAGAAGTAGGGGGAATAGCTAAGATCTAAAAAAAGCTGCTTTCATTGGAAGTGGAAAGCAGCCAGATAGTCATATGAGGGTGGTAGGAGTAAACGTTAGTTAGATAAAGGTGGTATTTTGTCCATCAAATTAATCATTTAAATAGACACCACAGCCCATAAAGGCATTATTTCTTAACTTTTTAATATAGAGAAGTTTACTAGTAACTTGGTCTGTCTGTGGATTTACAAATCGAAACTGGTATGACTTAGCTTCTGATTTTGCAACCTTTATCATGTCTTGTACCATTAATTGTCCGTCAGCATCTTTGGCATTATAAAGGTTTTTACCTACTAACTCTGGGTTTGCTCCGTACGCTAATACTTCACCACTAAAGGTAATAGCAACGATAAATAGTTCACCATAAATGAAGCCGCCATTAGGATCCGCAAAATCACAGAAGGCTTTTTCTTCCCCGTGTTTTTCTATGTGCTCATAGGCTTTGTTAAGTAAGTTTTCAGCATCTTCTGGATGGAAAAGGCGGAATTCGCCAATAGTCGCTTTGGCAAGTTTAGAGAAATTAGAAAGCTTGGTAACCGCACTGAGGTTTGAATGTACATCTTTACGACTTTCGTCCATTGCTGAAACAATGTGCTGCAAAGTTTCAGAAAGCCCGACGGCGGTATTTTTTTGTTCGGTCGTGGTGTGATTAATGTTTTGTACCTCTTTTTCTACTTGCTCTATTTGTTCAACAATGTTTTTTAAAGCTTGCTCTGAAAAAGTCGCTTCCTGTTTTGCTTGCTGAGTAGCTTGTTCACTTGCGGACATGTTCGTTAATGCATTTTGTAGTTCAGATTGCATTGCGCCTACTGTTTGGCTTATTTGTTCAGTAGCATTAGCTGTTTCTGTGGCGAGCTTACGAACCTCGTCAGAGACAACAGCAAAGCCCCGTCCATGTTCGCCAGCTCTTGCTGCCTCTATAGCCGCGTTAAGTGCTAATAAATTGGTCTGTGAAGCAATACCTTTGATTAATTCTACGATCTGATTAATCTCATCATTGCGTTTACTAAGCTTATTCATCGTGGCTGCACAGAGGTTAATAATGTCGGAAATTTTATTAATAGACATGAGGTTTTTCTGAATAGTTTCTTGTCCTTCACCTGCCACTTTCATGGCCTGCGTTGCATTTTGGGTAGCAATATTACAGATTTGTGCGACATCTAAAGCGGTGGCCGACAGTTCCTCACTTGCGGCCGCTGAGGTCGTTAATTGGTCGCCTACAGTATCAATATTGTGAACTAGATTTTCTGAGTTCTTTTGCAGTAACTGTGCGGATATAGACACATTGACCGTTCCTTCAGAGAGATACACTAAGGTATTTTTTAGACGATCAGAGAATGCACTGATTGACGCCGAAATGCTGTTGTCGGTGAGCTTTTTTTTATCAATTTTTACTGTGAAATCTCCATTGGATAAGGCTGTAGTCATTTCTTTTAAGTCGTCCGGTGGATTTCGAGATCGTGATTGAATGTTTGATTTTAATGGGTAAATAGATAAAAAAATTAAAATGATGGCTAATCCAAATGTCATTTGCATCAGCAAAGATGACGCTTCATTTGTGGCCAAATTGATACCCAAAAAGAAGCAAAGCACAACACAAAGTACAGGAGTAAGGACGTTAATTTTAGACATAGATATTCTCGATAAGGTCGTTTTTATTTTTTTTCACCTTAGCTTAGTCGTTAATCAAATCGCAATACTTTGTAATATAAATTTCCAAATTTAATAAATGTGAATTTTTGTCTAGTTGCATTTTTTGGACATAGTTCTGCATCTATTGGCTATTGTTATTGCTTGGCCTTCTCTTTAATCGATAACGTTTATTAATAAATGCTATGTAGAGGCCTAGAATGAAAAATAAAAATAAGATTCTGAATACTGCTTTATTGGGATTGTCACTGGTAAGTCTCAGCACCGCTCTGGTTGCTGCCGAGCAGGATCCTATTAAGGTTGGCGTCATGTTGCCATTTAGTGGTGTCTATGGTGGTTTAGGTGAAGCTACTAGAAATGGACTGAAAATGGCTTTACAAGAACACGCTGCGGATCTGCAGGGGCGTACAATTGAATTCATTGAAATGGATACGGAGGCAAAACCTTCTCGAGCTCCTGAAATAGCGAATTCCTTGTTAAATAAATCTCATGCCGATTTTATTATTGGTCCGGTGCATTCAGGTGTTGCGATGGGGATGATCAAAGTATTGAAAGGTAAAGATACGATTATGATTATTCCGAATGCTGGGGTAAATGCAGCAACAGGGCCACTATGTGCGCCTAATATTTTCCGTACTTCTTTTTCCGCTTGGCAGCCTTCTTATCCAATGGGTAAAGTTGCTTTAGAAAAAGGCTTCAAAAAAGTTGTGACTTTAAGTTGGAACTACGGTTTTGGCCAAGAAAGTCTTGATGCATTTGAAGAGTCCTTTACGTCAGGTGGGGGCGAAATAGTTAAAAAAATGCTGGTCCCTTTCCCTAAAACTGAATTCCAATCTTATTTATCTGAAATTGGGTCTATTCAACCAGATGCTGTCTTTGTGTTTTTCGCAGGTGGCGGAGCGGTGAAGTTTGTTAAAGACTATGATGCGATGGGCTTGAAAGGAAAAATTCCATTGCTTGGTGCTGGTTTCTTAACGGAGGGAACGCTTGAGGCTCAAGGTGATTCTGCTGAAGGCATACTTACTACGCTTCATTATGCAGATCCTCTTAAAAATGAAGAAAATCAAACATTCCGACGTGATTATGCCGACAAGTTCGGTAAGCCGTCAGATTTATACGCTGTACAGGGTTACGATACAGGTCTGATGATTGCCAGTGCAGTAAAAGCACTTAATGGTGATATCAGTGATCAGAAAGCGCTGATCCACGCCCTAGAAAACACTAAGGTGAAAAGCCCTCGCGGTGACTTCACTTTCTCTAAAGCCCACAATCCAATTCAAAATATTTATCTTCGTCGTGTTGAAAATGGTGAAAACCAAGTAGTGAAACTAGCAGCTTCTGCTCTTGAAGATCCGGCCCGCGGTTGTTCAATGTAAGTTTCTCTGGTTGTTTGCGCTTCTTTAGATTGCATTTTGATAGTTGTCTAAAGAAGCGAATTTTTTCTTCTTAACGTCGTAGGTTTTCTAATGGATAGCACACTTTTTATCGTGCAGCTGATCAATGGTCTTCAGTATGGGCTGTTACTCTTTTTGATCGCTTCTGGTCTCACGTTAGTGTTTGGCGTCATGGGTATTTTGAATTTGGCTCATGGCTCTATGTTTATGGTGGGAGCTTATCTTGCTTGGTATTTTGTTCAGCAAACGGGCAGCTTTGCTTTTAGTGCGGTGATTTCAGCCGTCATTGCCTTATTAATCGGCTTTATAGTCGAGCGGACACTGATTCGTCAGTTATATCGCCGTAATCATCTTGATCAGGTTTTACTCACAATAGGCATGATTTTTGTCTTTAACGCGCTGCAGGGACTGTTGTGGGGTAATGACCCTTTAGGCGTAGATGTGCCGCAAGCATTGTCTGCCTCTATTCCTCTTGCTGGAATTATTGAGTATCCGGTTTATCGCATTTTCGTCGCTGTATTCTGTGTCGTAGTTGCGGGTGTTATGTATTACGTAATCAGTAAAACACGGTTAGGGATGTTAATTCGTGCAGGTGAATCTAATCGGGAAATGGTCGAATGTTTAGGAATAGATATTAGCCGACTTTATACCATTGTCTTTGCGATTGGGGTGATGTTGTCTGCTGTGGCAGGTGTGGTGGCGGCGCCGATTAGCTCTATTGTTCCGGGTATGGGCGAGCATATCTTGATCACCTGTTTTGTGGTGGTAGTTATTGGCGGAATGGGATCGATTAAAGGCGCATTCATTGGTGCACTGATGGTAGGGCTGGTAGATACGTTTGCATCGGTTTTAGTCCCCGAGCTTTCTAGCATGATGATTTATATTTTCATGGCCTTCATTCTTTTATTAAAGCCTCAAGGTTTGTTTTCTTCTTAATTTGGAGATGTGGTTATGTTGTTAAATAAACGGGCCGAGCGGCTGTTTGTATGGATATTTTTCCCTTTAGCTTTGTTAATGCCGATGTTTCTTGAGCAAAATGAGTATTACGTTAATAAGCTAACGACCATCATGATTTTATCAATATTTGTCATGTCACTAGATTATCTTGTGGGCAAGTGTGGATTGATTACATTGGGGCACGCTATGTTTTATGGCTTAGGTGGCTATATTTTTGTGATGATAGCGCCTGAGTACGAAGCGGTTAATTTTTGGATATATACTTTTTATATTTGTGCGATTTCTGCCACGGTCGCCTTTGTTATTGGTTTTTTAGTGTTACGTACTAATGGCATTTATATGATTATGATTACCCTCGCGTTTGCACAAATGACTTTTTATTACTTTTCTGACTCCATTGATTTTGGTGGTACTGATGGCGTCTTTGTTTATGTTAAGCCTGAGACCAGCATATTTGGATTAAGCTTATTTGATCTGGATAATCCAACACACTTTTATTACCTCTGTTTGCTTTCTTTGTTTAATACTTTGCTCTTTTTTAAAGTTCTAATTCGTTCTCGATTTGGTCGTCTTGTGGATGCAATTCATGCGAATCCTGGGCGTACTGTGGCGCTAGGTTACAACATTTTTATCTACCGTTTAGTGAGTTATGTAGTTGCGTCAGCGTTGGGTGCCTACGCTGGGTATTTATTTACTTTACAGTACGGCTTTGTAAATCCTTCGATGTTGTCTTGGACAACCTCGGGTACCGCACTTGTTATGTCGATTTTAGGTGGAATGGGCAGTATCTATGGGGCGATTTTAGGAACGTTGGTATATGAAGGTTTGCATTATTCATTAGAGCATTTAACCGAACATTGGCTGCTCTTTATGGGAGGGCTGATTATTTTGATGGTGATGGTATTTAAGAAGGGGATTGCTGGCTTCTTAGAGGATCTTTTGGAGAAACGTGATGGAAAATAATGTCATTCTAGAAACAGAAGGTTTATGCAAATACTGGGGTGGATTGAAGGCTTTAGATGATCTGTCTTTAGCGTTTCATGATAACCAGCTGCACGGTATCGTCGGCCCAAATGGCGCAGGAAAAAGCACGCTATTGAATATGCTATGTGGTCATTATAAACCGACAAGTGGCAAGATCCTTCATCGAGGTGAATCGATTAGCTCTATAAAGCCTTATGAATTTGCTCGTCGTGGCATTGGACGAAGCTTTCAAAAAACCAATATTTATAGCAATTCGACGTGTCTAGAAAATTGTAGCGTGGCTGTACAGCGATTGATGGGCGGCAGCTTTAATTTCTTTCGTTCACGATATTCTCAGAAAATGCTCGACGAGATTGCCACGCAAGCTTTGGAAAAAGTAGGGCTTGGACAGCGACGCGATCATATCGCATCGCAGATAAGTTATGGTGAGCAAAGGCAGCTTGAGATCGCAATGGTATTAGCAACTTCGCCAGAGGTTTTATTGCTTGATGAACCGATGGCCGGTATGGGGCATGAAGAGTCACAGTTAATTATCGATTTACTTAGTCGTCTAAAAAAAGAGTATTGCATTGTTTTAGTTGAGCACGATATGGATGCCATTTTTGAGTTATCGGATCAATTGACTGTGATGGTTGACGGGCAGCATTTGGTAACAGGAAGTGTGGATGAAGTAAGAGATGATCCGCGTGTAAAAGAAGCTTATCTTGGGCAAGGCGATGAGGTGTATTGATGAGTAATCTATTGGAAGTAAAAAGTCTTCATAGCTTGTATGGTGAAAGCCATGTGTTACACGGTGTTAGCTTTTCGTTAGATTCAGGCCAAGCCCTTAGTTTGATGGGGCGAAATGGCATGGGAAAAACCACCACCTTGAAGTCTATTTTGGGGCTAGTGACACCTAGAAGCGGCACGGTTTCGTTTAAGGGTGAGAACATTACCAATTTAGCCACTTGGCAGCGGATGAAACGAGACATTGCTTATGTCCCAGAAGGTCGAGGAATGTTTCATAACTTAACGGTTAAAGAGCACTTGCAGGTGGCAGCTCGTGCGAATAACCAAGGCGAAAAAACTTGGGACTATGATCGCGTACTTGATACGTTTCCACGTCTAAAAGAACGACTTTCAAATTTAGGCACACAATTATCTGGTGGTGAGCAGCAAATGTTAGCGATAGGGCGAGCTCTAGTGACCAACCCAGAATTGTTGATTTTAGATGAAGCAACAGAAGGGCTTGCGCCACTCATTCGCAAAGAAATTTGGGAAGTGATCCGCACGATAAAAGAAAGCGGTATATCGACCATTATTGTCGACAAGAACATTCAAGTTTTGCAAAAGCTTTGTGATCGTCATGTGGTACTTGTGAAGGGGAAAGTCGTAATGAACCTTGACGCAGAGCAACTACAATCTAACTTAGCCCAAGTTGAAGGCTATTTAGGCGTGTAATGGCTTTATCCGTCTTCTGTCAGTCAGACAATATGATTATACTGATGTGTTTAAGTTACGCATGACAAGGAACGCGCTGTAGATTGTTCTATTAACGGTAATCTAATTTATGGGACTCTGGCTCTTAGAGCCAAGCGTTTACACGCTTTTTTGTCATGACAGTACTGCTTTTATGTTTTTATAGGTGTATATCGGATGTCTGAGACAACGGAAATAAAACAAGATAGTACGCGTCAAGGAATTGGTTCTTTGGAAATTGGTTTAAGAATTCTAAATATTATTGCTCAATCTCCTAAGCCTCCGACTTTAAAAAGCTTATCTGATCAGCTGTCTCACTCACCAAGCCGCTTGCATAAGTATCTTGTTAGTCTATTGAGAATGGAATACATCACTCAAATAAATGGCAGTCAATATGCTTTGGGAAAGGCCAGTTTGACCTTAGGCATTGCATCAATTAAAAAAATAGATCCAATCAAGCAAGCGTTGGAAGCTGTGGAGCGTTTATCTGAAGAAACGGATAAAACAGTGTCTGTGACTATTTGGAATGGTCACGCGCCATTGGTTATTAAATGGTTAGATGCGAGTCAGCAAATTGCAGTGAATGTGAGATTAGGCACAGAACTTTCGCCATTTTTTTCTGTATCGGGGCGTATTTTTTTAGCCAATCTGCCTTTGGTTAGACGATTAAAACTGGTTGAGGACTTTTATTTCGATTTACCTGCAAAACCTCGCTTTCAGGGAAAGCCGCTGAATCAAGAAGCCTTTAACGAACATTTAGATGCAATCAAAGAAAGCAATCTTTGTACATTTTCTGGCGATTTCCTACCGGATATCAATGTAATTGGTAGTGGTATTTATGATATCAATGGCAATGTCTCTTCTGTTATAAGCCTAATGGGAATGGCTAATGACTGTTGCACTAAAGTAAATAGCTTATACCCAAGATTGGTCAAAGAGTACGCGAATAAAGTGACTGAAGAAATATGTGGTGGAGCTTCTTTTTAACCCCTTTTTTTGCCGTGGAATGGAAATCCCTTCCTTATCCACGGATTTTATTTATCGACGCTTTAGTGTTTCCGAAGGCAATTCTGCGAACATTTTTCGGTAATCAGACGAAAAGCGTCCAAGGTGGGAAAAACCATAATCCAGCGCAATCTCTGTGACGTTACGTATGTCACTATTCATGATAATTTCTTTTCTTAAGTGTTTAAGCTTAGATTGCTTGATGAAGACTTTTGGAGTGATGTGGTAGTGCTTGGCGAATAGGTTGTAGACTTTTCGGATACTGATATGGGCCACATTAGCTAACTCTTCTACATCAATATCCTCTTTGATATTTTCTTCAATATATTTGAGTAATGCATTGAAATTGCGATCGTTCAAGTCTGAGTCTAAGATGGCAGGGGTATTATTGTCGAATTGTTGAAATAGCTTGCGAATAAGTAGGTCGCGATAAGGTAATTGCATTTGCAATAAATCGAGCTCAGCGTCATTTGCTTCGTGTAAAATAGCTCCCATCAAGCTAAGAAACCCCAAAGACTTATCTAATTCAATAACCTTCCTTTCAAATAAAATTCCAGCGCTTGAAATAACCCTGTTTTGCTCCAGACACAAATCTCTGATAAAGGCTTGTGGAACTTTGACAATGATTTTTTCACAATCTGCTGAATATGAAATATCCATTTTTTCGTGTGGATTCATCATCAAAGCTTGGCCTGGCTTTAGCAATAAAGACTCTTCTTCAAATTGCCAGCAACATTGACCATGAGTGACGACTTGAAAGTGGTAAATGTCATTTAAATCAGCACAGTGAATTTTAACTTCGTTACCATAATGGATTGAAGATAATCCTAATTCGGCAAAATCTCGATGTTTTAGTTGAGAGCAGAATTCATCTGAATCCTTAACAGACTCAGACAGCAAAGTATGATGTCCAATGTGGCTGTTTATGTAATCTGATACTTCTAGCGGATGAGCCTGATTAAAAATAACTGCATTGCTTAGGGCATTAGTAAACATAGTTGACGACCATTTTTGTAATTATTATTAGTTTGTTTATATTAGGTGAACTTTGTGAGGCTGGCAACGCCTAATTTTCAGTCAATATTTTTAGTTTCTTAACGAGTTATAAATGAGTATTTCGAGTTTATTTTTAACACTTTATTGGCGTGCACAGCAGCCGTAAAAGCTTATAGTGGTAATCATTTATTAGCTTAAGAGCATTATCCTAACGCTCTTAAGCTGAAGCATGGATCACGCAGAGTAGGTTACTGAGAGATAAAGTTTTTAAGTAGACTGGTGAGTTGATCTGGCGATTCCACTGATGGAACATGACCAATCTGATTGATAACTTCTAGCTTGTCGACTTGTAGCAACGAAGCGAGAGTTCCCATCAGCTCTGGCGTCGTTGCGACGTCTTTTTCACCACAGATTAATTGTATCGGTAGTGAACTTGGCCCCAATGTATCGGTGAGATCCATATTACCAAGCCAAGCACAGAGTGCGCCGTAGCTGAAGTCATCGACGTTGGCGAGCTGTTCTTGCCAGTAGCTTGCCAAAGCAGGTTTATTTTGCATGCTGTGCTCACTAAACCAACGTAATACTAAGGTTGCAGCCATACTCTTCAACCCCAATGCCATAACGTCCTGTTGGCGGGTTAGCCACGCATCTTTGCTGCCAATTTTTGCCCCAGTATTGGTTAAGGTCGCACTCAATAAACGCTCAGGATATTGAGTCACTAATTGTTGACCAATCATGCCGCCAATGGATGTACCCACATAGTGAAACTGCTTAATACCAAGTTCATCGCATTTTTCAATTAATGGATCAACCAAAGCATTCGCTGTTAATGGTGAAGAATTTGAATCAAGGGCAGGGCTTAGTCCGTGTCCAGGAAGATCCCAGCGAATAACGCGAAACTGTTTCAATAACTCTGGAACAACACCATCCCAAACTCGGCTGTTCATTCCCAAAGGGTGACCAAGCACGATAGTGGGCTTATTACTATCGCCTTCAAGTGTAAAAAATAGCTTCTTCATTAAATATCGCTCCGTTCGATTAGCATGGCAATGCCTTGTCCGACGCCAATACACATGGTGCAAATAGCATAGCGTCCGCCTGTGCGTTTTAACTGCATAGCGGCGGATTGTAATAGACGAGCACCTGACATACCTAATGGATGCCCAAGGGCAATCGCGCCGCCATTTGGGTTAATGCGTGCATCTTCCGGTGAAAGTCCCAACTCTTGTATACAAGCTAACCCTTGTACCGCAAAGGCTTCATTTAATTCGATCACATCCATGTCGGCAAGAGTAAGGCCAGTGCGTTTTAGCAATTTTTGTACGGCGGGAACAGGTCCCATGCCCATCACTGTCGGTTCAACGCCAGCCGTTGCCATACCAATAATTTTCGCTAAAGGTTCTAGTTTGTGTTTCTCGACCGCTGCTTTACTGGCAATCAACATTGCAGCAGCACCGTCGTTTATACCGGATGCATTGCCTGCTGTTACTGAGCCATTGTCTCGAAACGGCGCTCTGAGTTTTGCTAAATCTTCCAAGGTGGTATCAGGACGCAAATGCTCGTCTTGATCGACGATGATTGGATTACCACGTTTTGGCTTGATCGTAATCGGGGTTATTTCTTCGGCGAAGCGGCCTTCATCTTGTGCCTCTTTGGCTTTTTGTTGAGAACGCAAAGCGAATAAATCTTGTTGTTGGCGCGTTATTTTGTAGCGCTCAGCAATGTTTTCCGCCGTTTCAGGCATGGATTCAGTGCCATACAATGACTTTAAGACTGGATTAATAAAACGCCAGCCCATAGTGGTGTCTTCTAATGTCTGCTGTCTATCAAACGCTGCGCTTGGTTTGCCCATAACAAATGGAGCACGAGACATGGACTCAACGCCGCCAGCCAATATTAATTCAGCTTCACCGGCTTGAATGGCTCGAAATGCGGTACCAACAGCATCCATACCTGATCCGCATAAACGGTTCATCGTTGTGGCAGACACGCTATAAGGCATGCCAGAAAGTAGCGTAGCCATGCGCGCCACGTTACGATTGTCTTCACCTGATTGATTGGCACAACCAAAAATAGCATCGTCAATGGCCGCTGGATCAAGATCTGGTGCATCACTTAGCACCGCTTGAATGACTTGAGCTAACATGTCGTCTGGGCGAACGGCCGCAAGGGAGCCTGCATAACGGCCAACGGCTGAGCGTTTAGGGTGACAGATGTAAACAGAGCTCATATTGCCTCCTGGGCACTGTGTGCTTTTTCAGTTCGTGCTTTTAATTCGCGTAATACGTGCAGTTCTTTTTCGCTTGGCATTGGAGTGGTTTCAAGCGCATCGGCGAATTTAATTTCCCAGCCAGTTGCTTCAATGACGTCTTCTTTTGTTGTACCTGGATGCAAGCTGGTGACAATCAGCTCTTTGGTCGTTGGGTCAGGTTTTAAAATACATAAATCCGTAATAACCACGCTTGGGCCACGACCGATATTTGGTAAATTATCTCTGCCCTTGCCATCACGGCCAAAACCAATTGTAGTGATGAAATCCACATCTTTTACAAAGGTACGTTTTGAGTGCTTAACTGTAATAAAGACTTCTTTGGCATTGGTAGAAATTTCCGGCGCACCGCCACCACCCGGTAAACGGACTCTTGGATTTGCATAACTGTGAGCGCCGTTTTTGCCGCCTTCAGGGTGATTAGCTGCAATAACCGTGGTATTCAAATTAGCAAAACGGTCGATCTGTGCTGTCCCTAAAAAGCCAACATCGATGTGGCCACCTTGTAGCCAATAACGGAACATTTCTGGCACGGATACGGTGGTGAGAGCAGACTCACACAGTTCACCATCGCCAATGGACAAAGGCAACACATCCGGTTTGGTTTGCAAAGTGCCAGATTCGTAAATCAAGGTAACATCAGGAGCATGAGTCAAACGTGCTACGTTAGCGGCTTCGCTAGGTAAACCAATCCCCACAAAGCAGGTCATATTATTAGTCAAGGCGCGTGCTGCTGTGATGGTCATCATTTCAGCAGAAGTATATTGAGTCGTATCGTTATGTGTTGTCATATTAAACATCTCCTTGGCCAAACACATGGGATTCTAACCATTGGTTGAAGCTGTCTCTGTCGCGACTGATGTTGTCCCATTGTTTGTAATAGTTGTTGTCTCGGTCGTAATAGCCAAGCGTATAAGAAGGTTTCGCGCCTTCTGGTGCAACAGCAATAGCGTCAATTGTCCATGCTGGTAAGACGCAAGCGTTTGGCGTGACTTCCAAGTTATCGACAATTTCTTCTACAGTGACAATGCTGCGTTTGGCTGATAGAACAACTTCTTTTTGAACACCAATAATTCCTTCGATAAGTACATTGCCTGCGCGATCAGCTTTTTGCGCATGAATAATACCCACATCAGGTTTAATGGCGGGAATGGCTGCTAACTGCTCGCCAGTAAAAGGGCAAATTATGGATGCAATTTCTTTGTTGACGAGTGGTAACTCACTGCCCACGTAACCGCGAAAAACGGCCAATGGCAGACCTGCTGCGCCAGCTTCATATGCATTCGCCATAGCTGCATGACTGTGTTCAACCGTTTCTAGCGCGCAAGGGTAATCATTTTCTATGGCATCACGAACCCGATGAAGCGATCCAACACCAGGGTTTCCGCCCCAAGAAAAAGTTAATTTTCGAACACAGCCCGCGCCTACCAATTGGTCATAGATAAGATCTGGTGTCATACGAATGAGAGACAAGTTACGTCGCTTTTGACGAATAATTTCGTGCCCTGCGGCGAAGGGGATTAGGTGTGTGAAGCCTTCAAGTGCAATGGAGTCACCATCTTTTACATAAGTAGCGACAGCGTCTTTAAGTGTCATAAACTTCGTCATAATGTATCCTGTTCGTTATACGAATTTAAGTTTGCAATACGAACAAGATAGATCAATCTAGGATTAATGGTCAAGTCAAAATTTTGTATTTGTTTTTTTTATCCGTATTTAGATAAAAAATGTGAGGAAAAGTCTCTTCCCTCTAGCTAGCCTGTAACGAATCATAAATAATGGCGGGGTTATTAATGGCAATGAGTAAACTGGGTATGAATGAGGAAAAGCTGTCACCGGACCATAGAGATTATGTAGGTGCATTGGCGTCAGGACTGGATGTCATCATGGCATTTGATCCACAGCATAAGGAAATGACGCTGTCGGAAGTGGCTGAGCAAACAGGAATGGACAGAGCAAAAGCTCGACGTTTTTTGTTAACCCTGCATGCGCTTGGATACATTAAGCGGGAAGGGCGACAGTTTACGTTAACGCCTAAAGTGTTGGCGCTCAGCTACGCCTATAATGCCAGTAATGATCATCTCAATGTGGTTGAGCATTATCTGCATGACATCACCGCACAGCTGGGGGAATCTTCGTCTCTTGCCGTGCTTGATCAACAAGACATCATGTATGTGGTTCGTTCGCCAGCAGCCCATCGTTTGATGTCGATAGCTTTAAGTGCTGGAACACGATTGCCTGCTGCTTATACTTCTATGGGTCGTATGTTGGTTGCTAAGTTGCCACCAGAAGAACAAAAAGAATGGCTCAAAAATGTTTCTCTTGAGGCGTTTACTCAGCTTAGTATTGTCGATAAGCCTGTTTTTGAGCAGATGCTTAAACAAGTCGCTGAACAGAATTTCTGCATAGTTGATCAGGAGCTAGATCTTGGTCTACGTTCGTTGGCTGTTCCAGCATTCACGTTTGATGGATCCTTGCTTGGGGCGATTAATCTCAGTACTAATGCATCGCGAGTCAGTCACCAAACTTTGGTAGAAGAATACTTACCTGTGCTGCGAGAAGTAGCAGAACAAATTCGTTTGCACACCAAATAATCTCGGTCTTCATTAATAGTCATAAACTGTTTTGATGATTCACAACCAGATTTTTGAGGATCTTAACGGCCAGCGCTGTAATGGAGTCCATAGGCTCTTTTCTACGACTAAGAATAACTGGACAGGTGATGGATTTATCCTGCAAAGGAATGAATACAACATCATCTCGTCCAAAATGCCTTACTTGTTCGGACACCAGAGCAAATCCCATTTCAGAAGCAACTAATCCCAACGCTGTTTGCAGGTCATTTACCTGTTGAGTCACCTTGGTTGTTAGTCCTCGGCTGGTAAACAAGGAAGTGCAAATGTCCGCGAAGGTAGGAGTGGCAGCTTGGCCTGCCGGATACAAGATCATTGGCATCTTCGCTAGTTCTTCCAGAGTCGGTTCCCCTTTTTTAAGGAGCGGGTGCCCGACATGTAATGCAACTAACAAGGGTTCTTGGAACAAGATGGTCTGTTCAACTTGTTCATCAGGGATTATTAAGCGTCCAAAACCAATGTCAATTTTACCTGTCTTTAACGCTTCGATTTGTTCGCCTGTTTTTAGATCGTGCAGAAAAATATTCGCGTTAGTTTGTTGGCGTAAATCCCTAACCAGTGACGGCAATTGACCATAAAATACCGAAGGTACAAATCCAATACTGAATACTGCTTTTTGCTCTTCAGCTATGCGGCGGGTATTTTCAATAACCATATCGGCTTTGGCTAGCATTTGTTTTGCTTGTTCCCAAAAGTATTTTCCCGCAGGGGTCAGTGTTAATCCTCTAGAGTGACGATCGAAAAGTTGCGCACCAACATCTTCTTCCAACTGCTTTATCTGTCTTGTTAATGGCGGTTGAGCAATAAAGAGCTTTTCAGCAGCACGGGTTAGGTTTTTCTCCTCGGCAACAGCGCAGAAATAACGTAGATGTCTTAACTCCATCATACCTCCAAGGTATTACTAACAACTTATTTGATATTGGTTCTCTGTATCTGCAGAGTTTAACGTAGAGCAACTAAAAATAATGGAACATACACTTCTAGCATAATCATTTGCATGAGGCAGTAAGCAACTTACGTCACATCATTTGATCCAGCAAATAATAATTATAAAAATAGGTTATTCGTAATGAAAAAATTATCTTCCTGTTTTACTACTCTAGCGCTGTGCTCTTCTTTATTCAGTGGTTTTCTTCAAGCTTCTGAATGTGATCCTGGAGAGCGAGTTGTTAAATTTAGCCATGTTACTGGAGGCACAACACATCCTAAAGTCATTTTGATTAATGAGTTTGCCGCAAACGTCAATCGTGAAATGAATGGTCGATTGTGTGTTGAGGTGTATCCAAATTCCACTCTCTTTGGTGATTCAAAAGAGCTGGAGGCCTTGCTTTTAGGTGATGTTCAATTATTAGCGCCTTCTATTGCAAAGTTTGGTGCCTTTACAGATAAATACGCCGTATTTGATTTACCGTTTTTGTTCAAAGATCTCGACCAGATTATCCGCTTTACAAAAACGCCAGAAGCTAAAGATTTACTTCATGTTATGGAAGATTCCGCCGGTTTTGTTGGTTTAGGTTATTGGATGTCAGGTATGAAATACTTTACCGCGAACAAACCTTTGCTTGTGCCAAGTGATGCCAAAGGGTTAAAAATTCGTGTCCAATCGTCCACAATTGCAAAAGAAATGATCAG
Source organism: Marinomonas sp. UCMA 3892 (assembly GCF_012726345.1). Taxonomy (GTDB): domain Bacteria; phylum Pseudomonadota; class Gammaproteobacteria; order Pseudomonadales; family Marinomonadaceae; genus Marinomonas. Next base: position 442,262 of record NZ_PTXN01000002.1, on the reverse strand, counting down.
AGCTATGGGGGCTTCGCCACAAGTCATAGCATTCTCCGAAGTTTATGGTGCTTTGCAAACGGGCGTGGTCGATGGTCAGGAAAATACTTGGTCAAATATTTACACGCAAAAGTTTTACGAAGTACAAGACAGTGTTACCGAAACCAACCATCAAGTTCTCGCTTATTTGTTTGTCACTTCGAGCGATTTTTTAAACAGTCTGTCTGATGACGATCGCACACAATTTTTAGGTCTGGTGGACAGGGCAACGGAATCAGCCAACAAGCTAGTAAAAGAAAAAGATGCGGTGAATCGCGAGAATATCCTTCGTGCTGGTGGAAAAATAAATACTTTAACACCGGAACAACGAGCGGAATGGGTCAATACCATGGCTCCGATATGGAAAGAGTTTGAAGGTTCGATAGGTAAAGGTTTGATTGAAACCGCCGCGGGTGCTTGATGTATTCGTTGGCTGATTAAAAAAGCGCCTATTTTGAAGTGACCCCCAATAGTTGGACAAACAACATTGGGGGTTCTTTTTTTATCGCTAATGATAATTACATTAGCATCATGAAGGTTATGGCCATTGCCACATTTGATAGCAGTAATACCTAAAAAGTATTGCTAAGAACTAAATTGATATTTGTCCTCTGTTTAGAGTGGGTCTAGTGTAAGAAAAAACAATAAACGGACGCACCTTAGCATGACATCGAAAATTACCCATATTGAAACAATGCTTGTGGATATTCCCACGATTCGCCCTCATAAATTATCTATGACGTCTATGGCCGTGCAAACCATGGTGATTGTTCGTATCAAAGATGATCAAGGTCGTGAAGGCTTAGGCGAGGGCACGACTATTGGCGGTTTGGCCTATGGTCCTGAAAGCCCAGAAAGCATTAAAATGAACATTGATACCTACCTTGCCCCTTTGCTTATCGGTCAGCCGCTTCATAGCATAAAGCTGCTTGTTCAACGTTTAAGCCTGTCCGTACGAGGCAATATGATTGCCAAATCGGCCTTACAAACTGCGTTGTTGGATTTACAAGGCAAACATCTAGGCGTTCCTGTCTCCACCTTGTTGGGTGGTGCTATTCACCAACATATTCCATGTCTATGGGTATTGGCCTCTGGCGATACAGATAAAGACATTGCAGAAGCAAAAGCACTGATCGCTAGCGGTCGTCACTGCGACTTCAAACTTAAAATTGGTTCTCGACATGTTAATGATGATGTTGCTCATGTGGCGGCTATCAAAGCAGCATTGGGCAATAGTGCGAGTGTGCGAGTTGACGTAAACCAAGCGTGGGATGAGGCAACGGCTACAAAAGGCATGGCCGCACTTCAAGAAGCAGGTGTGGATTTAGTTGAGCAACCAACCCCAGCAAAAGAATGGGATGCTTTAGTTCGACTGTCGCAAAAATTTACTATTCCTATCCTAGCGGATGAAGGTGTCGCTGATGCTTCAGACGTTTTCCAGCTTGCTCAACGTGGTTTTAATGGCGGTATCGCTTTGAAAATTGCCAAAGCAGGTGGGCCTATTGAGGCGCTTTATGCCGCTACCGTTTCCTCTGCATCTGGTATGGGGTTATATGGTGGTACTTTATTAGAAGGTTCCATTGGCACCGCGGCGTCTATTCATGCTTGGTCAACTTTACCTAAATTGCATTGGGGCAGTGAAATGTTTGGTCCTCTTCTTTTGCAAGATGACATTATCAAACAGCCGCTTCGCTACCATAACAATGGGGTAGATGTCCCGGATGCACCAGGTTTAGGCATTGAAATAGACGAAGAAAAGCTTGCGCTTTATCGACGCAAATAACACAGCACCAACGCAAACAATCATGAGGAAATGAACATGCTTTTTAAAGTTGAAATGACGGTGAATATTCCCAAAGACCTTCCGGTTGCAGAGGCAGATGCAATCAAATTGAAGGAAAAAAACTATTCACAAGAATTACAAAAAGCTGGTATTTGGGTGCACTTGTGGCGTGTCGTGGGACAGTATTCTAATGTGAGTATCTTTGACGTAAAAGATAATGCTCACTTGCATGAAATCCTTACTGGCTTGCCTTTATACCCATTTATGACGATGGAAGTGACAGCCTTATGTCAGCATCCATCGTCTATTAAATAGCTCTAACTTTTTAAATAAAAATAAATTTAATAAAAGTGCTGTTATGGCACACAAAAGCGGAGAGATTAAAATGACTGTTAAAACAATTCAAACAGAAGCAGTACAAACGTTATTGAAAAAAGTGGCTGGCTTGGACAAAGAACAAGGCAACCCACGTATGAAGGAAATCATTTTTCGTTTAGTGTCAGATATCTATAAGATGATTGAAGATCTAGATATTACACCAGATGAATTTTGGCAGGGTGTGAACTATCTAAATGACCTTGGTACGACGAAAGAAGCCGTTTTGCTTGCACCAGGTTTAGGTTTTGATCACTTCTTAGATATTCGTGAAGATGCGAAAGATGAAGCAGCAGGTCTAGCAGGTGGTACACCACGTACTATTGAAGGCCCTCTATATGTAGAGAATGCACCAATTTCTGAGGGTGAAACGCGCATGGATGATGGTCAATCTCCAGGCCAAGGCATGTGGCTTCACGGTAAAGTGGTGGATGAAGATGGCAAACCTGTAGCGGGTGCTGTTGTTGACCTTTGGCATGCAGACTCTAAAGGTGGTTACTCTTATTTTGACCCAACACAAAGTGAATTCAATCTACGTCGTAGAGTGATTACGGATGCAGACGGTTGCTACCGTGCTCGTAGTATCGTGCCAAACGGCTACGGCGTTCCACCAGAAGGTAATACCATTAAAGTACTTCAGAGCCTTGGCCGTCACGGTAACCGTCCAGCTCATATTCATTACTTTGTATCTAAACCAGGCTACAAGCATCTAACAACACAGATTAACTTGGCGGGTGATGCATACACTTACGATGACTTCGCTTTTGCCACTCGTAATGAATTGGTTGTTGACGCAACACCAAAGAGTGACAATGCACACGGCTTTGACAGCGAATATTTGGACGTTGAATTCAATGTTGAAATCCTTAAAACGGACAAAGCAGAATTAGCAGATAAGCATACTCGTGCACGTGCGTCAGTTGCTTAACACTAATTAGCTGTTAACGAAAATCCCTTGTTGAGATCAATAATCAACAAGGGATTTTTAATTTAAACAATTAAACCAATTCGGCTAGATAGTTTTTCCACTCTTTAGTTTTGCCATAATAATTACTGTGTGGTAAACGCGTTAAACGATCATCTTTTTCTAAGATAAAAGTAGGATAGCCGCTAACTTGCAATTGTCCCATGAGATCATGGCTTTCTTGCACTTGGCTTAGCATTTTTGCTTCAGAGTCAGCCATTTTTTCGCTCCATGTGGTTTTGTCTAATCCCATAGAAACAGCTAGATCCGCTAAAACATTCAACTCATCTAAATGCTTACCATCTTGGTAATGTGCTTTTTGAATCGCTGCTAGCATCTTGTGTGCTTCGATCCCCATGTCTTGACCAACAAGAAAGGCGCGAGTTGTGGAATACGAATCCACGATAAAATCGCCAGCGCCAGCAACTCTCGCTTTATAAGCATCACCAAAGTGTGCTTTCGTCATAGTGGCTATTTGACTGTCAGCTTGCAAAATATGCTGTCTAAAAGACGGATCAATTGCTCGTTTTGGAATCATGCCACCAGGGTGATAAGTGATTTCAAACTCAGGCACTTCTGCCAGTATTTCGACTAAGGCTGTTGCGCCATAGCACCAACCACACATTGGATCGAAGAAGTAATGAACTTTTACCATTTCATTTCACCTTTATGTACTTTCGCAGCGATGTTTAGGTTCAACGCACCTTGAGCATCTGGATATTTTGCTGACATTGTCTTAATCAATTCAGCGCTGTCCTTGCTGTTTTTCTTCGCCTTTTGGAAGTCTGTGATGTAGTTAAGAGAGAAGGTAATGTTATCTGCAGTCAACTCGGTACCTTGAGTCATGTGACCAGGAACAACTGTTGTCGGTTTAAGCGCAAGCATTTCTTGCAACTGTGCTTTCCAAGCAGCTTGAGTCTCATCAGACTGCGCATCCGCCATCCATAAATGCATATTTCCGAATACCGCTACGTTACCCAAAATGGCTTTGTTTGCAGGAATCCAAAGGTAAGGACGGCTTGCCAAAACACCTTCAGTACCACGAATCTCAATAGTCTGACCATCAACAGTCAAAGTAGACTGAGTGTAAGTCGTAGGAACGATAGGATTAACTGGTGCGTTTGCACCCATTTGAGGTCCCCAAAAAGCCAATTTACCAGCCAGTTTTTGTTCAATTGCAGCTTTTACCGCAGGAGTCGTAATGATATCGGCTTTAGGGAAAATAGCGTGCAGAGTCTCGGCACCGAAGTAATAATCAGGGTCCGCTTGGCTAATAAAAATAGTTTTTAGCTCTTTATTGGAATCCAATACTTTTGCAGCAATGCGAAGAGCATCGGCTTTAGTAAAACCAGCATCAACAACCATGGCTTCGGTTTCGCCATAAACCAAAGTTGACGTAACACCAAAGCTGTCAGGCGCTGCATTATATATATCTAGAGTTAACGGTTTAGTGTCTGCCGCAAAAGCAGAATGAGCGATAAGTGCAGAAGCCGCCAATGTAATCAATTTTTTCATCTTTCTCTCCAAAGAGTGATTGTTTAATTCATGTGGCCATAATAGAGAATTGACGTGCTCGGAAAAATACACAAAAATGAGCATGATTGTTTCTTATATCGTGCAAGTGGGTGAGTAGAATTATGGACAGAGTGATAGCAGCAAAAGTTTTTATCGATGTTGCCCAATCGCGGAGCTTTTCTCGCACCGCAGATCGTTTGAATATGTCACGACCAATGGTGACGCGTTATATAGAGGCGATGGAGGATTGGTTAAAGATTCGTTTGTTGCATCGCACGACGCGAAAAATATCACTGACTAGTGCTGGTGAAGCCTGCCTAAAAGACGTCGAGCTTTGGTTGGAGCAAGCCGATAATTTTATATCTTTGGTGAATACCAGCGAGGAGTTGTCTGGCTTAGTACGAATCACGTCCAGCATGTCGTTTGGCTTTTCTCAACTCATGCCTGCCATTCAGGACTTCATGGATCAACATCCTAAAGTTCATATCGATATTGATTTAGAAGACAGCACTGCCGATTTAACCGAAAAAAGTATCGACCTTGCCATACGGATTGCCTCGAACCCTGATCCTTCTTTAATAGGTAAACCCATTGCTGTTTGTGAATCTGTTTTGGTAGCTTCTCCGGCTTACCTTGAAAAAGCTCGCCAAACCATAGGTGACATTCAGCATCCACAAGACTTAATAAACCACGATTGCTTGGGTTACAAAAACTTAGAACGTCACATCTGGCATCTATCCCAGCATGACCAATTTGAATCGGTCTCTTTGGATTGTCGTTTAAGCATCAATGAAGCAACGGCACTTTTGCATGCTACATTGAATGGAATGGGTGTTTGTCTTCAGCCTACTTATTTAGCCAATCGCTACATTAACGACGGCAGCCTTTGCCATGTCCTGCCGGAATGGAAACCCAAAGACCTGATTATTTACGCGCTTTATTCGTCTCGAAAACATTTATCACCCAATGTTCGCGCTTTAATCGATCATCTAGACAGCTACTTTGCTAAGTATCCTTGGTAATAATCTACCCAATAACAATGAAAGGATTCCGCATTAGGTATTGTAAGGGTAAACTGACAATTCAAGATGACAACAATAAGTGAAGAAGGAACTTTAGAACGCAATGATAACAAGCCAATCAAACTTTGCTTTTCTCAAAGGTCATAACGACTTCCTTTTCTCCATTGCCCAAGCCGCCGAGAAAAACTACCCAGACGACCCAAATACCACTTTGGTGAAGCTGAGAATTTTTGGCGAATATGTTGCTAATCATCTTGGCAAACTACTGAATATCGAACCACAAGAAACCCAGTTCAAACTACTCGAAGAAATCCAGCGTAAAACGAACATCGACGACACCATTCTTGAGGTGTTTCACAAACTGCGCAGAATCGGCAACGATGCCGTACACAAATACCATGATGATTTAAATGACGCTGAAATGTGCTTTCGCTTAGCGTTTCGCTTGGCGGTTTGGTATTACCGACTGATTAGCAAAGACAAAGATTTCCCTGCACCGCTTTTTCAACTGCCCAGCAAACAAAGTCAGCAAGATAAACAAGCTTACCAAGAAGAATTGGCCACGCTTACATTGGCGCTTGTTGCTGCCGAACAAGCAGCTAAACAAAACGAGCATAAAAGCCAAGCCGAGATTGAAGCACAGCACATCGAACTGACCGAGCTAAAAGGCCGTTTGTCTGTCTTTGAAAGCCAGCAGCAAGAAACCCAAGCGCAAAGTGAAGCACGCATTGCTGCTCTGGAAGCTCAGTTAAAAGCCAAAGACACTGAATTAGCCAAGTTGAGCGAGGCTGATCGCAACACTTTCCATAAGGTTGTCCTTACGCAAGCCAACCAAAACAAACTTGGCCTTAGCGAGAAAGAAACCCGCTATTTAATTGACGAGCAATTACGTCTGGCGGGTTGGGAAGCAGACACGCAAAACCTTAAATACAGCAGTGGCACATATCCTGAGATTGGCCGCAATATGGCGATTGCCGAATGGCCAACAGGAAAGGACGAAACAGGCAAAGTGGGTTTTGCAGATTATGTTTTGTTTGTCGGCTTAAGACCAATTGGGGTCGTGGAAGCCAAGCGTTATAACCAAGATGTGGCTGACAAACTCAACGAAGCCTACCGCTACAGCCAAACCTTTGATTTGCTGGCATACCATGAGGAACTTGCAAAACGTGCAGCCAACGACGATGACCTACTGAAGCAGGTTAGCGAGTTAAAAATAAACCAATACAATGCCAATGGCTTTAACATTCCCTTTTGCTTTTCTGCCAATGGCCGTGGTTACAGCGCCGCGGTAAAAAGCAAAAGCGGGATTTGGTATCGTGATACAAGGCTTTCCAGCAACCAGCCAGACGCATTACCTCAATGGCTCCAGCCAGCAGAATTGCTCAGCAAATTGGCGCAAAACATAGGCAAATTGAACAACTGGTTTGCCACCCATGAGGATATGAGCGAGCTGGGCTTGCGTTACTATCAAGAAGACGCCGTGCGTGCGGTAGAAAACGCCGTTGTATCAGGCAAACGCAGTGCTTTACTTGCCATGGCAACCGGCACAGGTAAAACCCGAACCGCCATAGCCATCATGTATCGCATGATCCAGTCGCAACGTTTTAAACGTGTCTTGTTCTTGGTGGATCGTCGTTCCTTGGGCAATCAAGCGGTTGCCTCGTTTGATGACACGCGTATTAACGAGCGGACTTTCAACAGCATTTTCAATATTAAAGGCCTGACGGATCGCTTCCCAGAAGACAGCACCAAAATCCATGTAGCCACGGTGCAATCCCTAGTGAAACGCGTACTGCAAAACGATGAATTTATCCCCGTTGGTTTGTACGATGCCATTATCATAGACGAAGCCCACCGCGGTTATATTCTCGATAAAGAGCAAACCGAAGGCGAACTAGCGTTTCGTGATCAGCGCGACTATATCTCGGCCTATCGTCGCGTAATTGACCAATTTGATGCATTCAAACTGGCACTCACCGCTACGCCAGCCTTGCACACCAGCGAGATTTTTGGTCGTCCGATTTATAATTATTCCTATCGCACCGCCGTGATCGATGGCTACTTGAACGACTATCAACCGCCGATCAAAATCAACACCGAACTCAACACCAAAGGTATTACGATTGCCAAAGGTGAGCAGGTGGAACGCTTGGCAGTAACAGGGGAATTAGTTCTAGACACACTCGAAGACGAACAGCAATTCGAAGTAGATAAATTCAACACACAAATCATTGCTCCTAGCTTTACCAAGGCCATTTGCCAAGAGTTAACCAACTGGCTAGACCCAAACAGCCAGCAGAAAACCTTGATCTTCTGTGTTAACAACGAGCACGCGGATGCTGTGGTGGATGCGTTAAGAGACGCTTTCCAGCAATCAGGTAAGCCGCAATACGCCAACCTACCACACAATGCCATAATTAAAATCACCGGTAATTCGGACAAAGACGCCAACAAGGTTCAAACGCTGATTACCCGCTTTGAAAAAGATCGCTTGCCAAATATCGTTGTCACCGTGGATCTTTTAACCACAGGTATCGATATTCCCAGCATTTGTAATTTGGTGTTTTTACGCAAAGTTCGTAGCCGTATCCTGTACGAGCAAATGAAAGGCCGTGCCACCCGTTTGTGTCCCGATATTGGTAAAACCAATTTCCGTATTTTTGATGCGGTGGATTTATACAAAACTCTAGAAGACGTCGATACCATGCAAGCGGTTGTTGTGCGTCCAAACGTCAGCTTATCAACCTTGGTAACAGAAATCAGTGATGACAAAACCTACGATGTGATGGAAAGTAATGGACAATCCTTTGCCGATAACAGTCACGAACAGTTGGTGTCCAAACTACAGCGGGTGATTACCCAAGCCAATTACCAAAAGCTGCGTAGCCGAGAAGTGGAACAACAGATCCAAAAGCTCGACGAGCGTTTGAAAAATGTCACCCGTTGCTCTTTTGCCGAACTGGGTAAAACCTTAAAAAGCCAAGGGGCGCGCATGTCGGCTCAGTACTTTGCCGAGTTGCCTAACCTGGTAGAGCAAATTGAAGACTTAAAACGCACCTTGAACAGTTTGCGAGATCGACCCATCTTTACCGATATTGAAGACAGAGTGATTGGCGTGGAAACGCTATACGGTGACTATAACCAGCCGGACGATTTCCTTGATGCCTTTGATCAACTCGTTAAAGACAATGTGAACCAACTGGCGGCGCTGGATGCCGTGGTCAATCGGCCGCGAGATCTCACTCGCAAAGGACTGGTGGAATTACAAGAATGGTTCGATGCGAGACATTTTTCTGAGTCTACATTGCAAATGGCTTGGAATAAGGCCAAAACCCAAGACATTGCCGCCAAACTGGTAGGACACATTCGTCGTGCCAGCATGAAAAACCCGCAGCTTTTGCCTTTTGATGTGCGAGTGGACCACGCCCTAGACAAGATTAAAAGCGAAAACGACTGGAACCCAGTGCAAATCAAATGGCTGGATCGTCTTGCCAGCTCCATTAAAGACAAGGTCGTATTGGATGACGATGTTTATAAAATAGGCAATTACCGACGGGACGGCGGCAAACGCAAATTGCAAGAAGCCTTGAACAACGAACTGGGCGAGATTCTGCAAAAATTTAACGAGTACATCTGGGACGAACTGGCTTAGGTCGGTATCATAGCGCCCATTCGAACATCTATTAATAACACGCTTGGCTGGTTCAAGTGTGTCTCCTTTCCTAAAGAGATTTTTTATGAATAACAACGAGCTGGTCGCCAAACTCTGGAAACTGTGCGACAACCTACGCGATGGTGGTGTGTCCTACCAAAACTACGTGAACGAACTGGCTTCTTTGCTGTTTTTAAAAATGTGCGAACAAACTGGCCAAGAAGAAGATCTCTTGCCAGAAGGTTACCGTTGGAAGGATCTAACCAGCAAAATTGGCATAGAGCAGCACAGCTTTTACAAAACCTTATTAAACAAGCTGGATGGCGATCATCATGCTATCGTGCAAGCCATCTTTCTTAACGCCACGACCACCATCACTCAGCCTGCCCAATTGACTGAACTTATCACCAATATGGACAAGCTCGATTGGTACGACACCGATGGCACAGGCAAAGCTCGTGATGATTTTGGTGACATGTACGAAGGTTTGTTACAGAAAAATGCCAACGAAACCAAATCCGGCGCGGGGCAATATTTCACGCCTCGCCCTTTGATCAGCGCCATTGTTGAGCTGATGAAGCCGCAACCGCGCGAGATTATCCAAGATCCAGCGGCAGGCACCGCAGGCTTCTTGATCGAAGCCGATAAATACATCAAAGCCCACAGCAATAACCTAGAAGACTTGCCCGACGACATACAGAAATTCCAAATGGAGCGCGCTTTTATTGGTCTAGAGTTAGTGCCAGAGACACGCCGTTTGGCCTTGATGAATTGTTTATTACACGATATCGAAGGCGACAGCGAACACGGCGCGATTCGTTTGGGCAACACCTTAGGTGCCGATGGTGAGAGCATTCCCAAAGCTAACCTTGTGTTATCTAATCCGCCTTTTGGCAGCGCGTCCAGCAGCAACATTACCCGTAAATTTATTCACCCAACGGGCAATAAGCAGCTGTGCTTTATACAGCATATTATCGAAACGCTGGAACCCGGTGGCCGTGCGGCGGTGGTGATTCCCGATAACGTGTTATTTGAAGGCGGCAAGGGCACAGACATTCGCCGTGACCTAATGAACAAGTGCAATTTACATACTATTTTGCGCTTGCCAACGGGCATCTTTTACGCCGCTGGGGTGAAAACCAACGTGCTCTTTTTCCAAAAAGGCGCGCCAGACAACCCACAGCAAGACATGGATTGCACGCAAGAAACTTGGGTTTACGACATGCGCACCAACATGCAAACCTTTGGTAAACGCCGCATGTTAACCGACGCCCATTTTGATGCCTTTATTGCCGCCTACGGGGAAGACTCCAACGGCCAATCGCCACGTACAGAAGGCGTCTACCAACAGTTGGGCGAAATTGACGGCCTTTCTACAGAAGAAGGTGACGACACCGCCCGCTGGCGCAAATTCAGCCGCGACTACATTCGCGAGCAAAAAGGTGACAGCCTAGATATTGCATGGCTCAAAGACCTCGAAGCCAGCAACTCGGAAAACCTACCCGAGCCAGATATTCTCGCTGGCGAAGCCATGGCGGAACTGACCGAAGCCATGAGCGAGCTCTATCAACTGATGCAAGCTCTCGGCGCCGACGACGAAGCCGAAGCGCAAAAGCAACTGTTAGAACAATCCTTTGGACTGGAAGAAAAATCCGTCGAAGGCAATCAAGAGCAAGGCAATAAAAAAGGCCAAGGTGAACTATTTGGAGGCCAAGCGTGAGCGAATTGCCGAAAGGGTGGAGTCTCGTCAAGCTTGAAAACGTTGTCGATAAAATTGTAGGAGGTGGAACGCCTAGCAAGTCTCAACCATCCTATTTTATGGGAGAGATCCCTTGGATGACAGTAAAGGATATGAATAAAACATTCTTAACGGACACTGTTGATCATATAACCCAAGAAGCAGTTGAAAACAGCAGTACGAATATTATTCCTGCTGGAGTCCCGATTATTGCAACAAGGATGAGTTTAGGAAAAATCATTAGGGCGAGTTTTGACTCAGCTATCAATCAAGATCTGAAAGCGCTTTTTATCAATCAGGAAGTGAATCAATATTATTTTGAAAATTGGTATCGTTCACAAGGGATGAAGGTTGAAGCTTTAGGAACTGGGACAACAGTGAAAGGTATTCGGTTAGAAGTTCTTAAAGACCTTGATTTTCCACTTGCTCCCCTTGTCGAACAAAAACGTATTGTCGAAAAGCTAGATCAAGTTTTGGCGCAGGTGGATACAATCAAAGCTCGCCTCGACGGCATCCCCGCCATCCTCAAACGCTTCCGCCAGTCCGTCCTTGCCGCCGCTGTAAGCGGGAAATTGACCGAGGAGTGGAGGGAGGTAAATACCTGCACCAATGTATTTGAAACATTAGATTTAAATAAGGTCGAAAGGTCAAAGTTTTTAAAGGGTAAAGCGTTATATACACAAGAGCATTTAAAATCTGAAGAATTCTTAATCCCCAAAAAATGGACTTGGGTTTCTTTGGATTCACTTACAAAAAAAATAGTCGATGGGACGCATCACACACCGACATACGTACAATCAGGAATTCCCTTTATTTCAGTTAAAGATATAAAAAGTGGGGAGGTCAACTTTACAGATACAAAATATATAACAGAAGAAGAGCATGCTGAATTATCTCGTCGATGTCACGTAGAGCAAGGTGATCTCTTAATTACGAAAAGTGGAACAATAGGTCGCACTGCTATTGTTAAGACAGACAAGCAATTTTCATTATTTGTTAGTGTAGCTTTACTTAAGCCTGCTTCTTGTTATGTAAATATGAATTATATGAATATAGCGTTGCAGAAATGGATTAATGAAATTGATGTTTCTAGTAGGATTGTTGGATCTGCAATAAAAAATTTGCATCTTCGAGATATGAAGGTCTTAGCTATTCCTTTTGCTCCTTTTGAAGAACAAACCGAAATCGTCCGACTTGTGGATCAATATTTTGCCTTTGCCGACACCATCGAAAAACAAGTGCAAAAAGCCCAGCAGCGCGTCGATAAACTCACCCAGTCCATCTTAGCCAAAGCCTTCCGCGGCGAGCTAGTACCACAAAATCCAGACGACGAACCCGCCGACGAACTGCTCAATCGCATCGCCGCCGCTCGTGCGGAAAGCGAAGCCCTTGCCAAGGCCGCGAAGAAGGTTGGGAAGAGAAAGTAACCTAATCTATGCCAAATAAAGTCATAAACTCTGAGAATACAAGTAGGGATACGGTGGAGCATACCAAGCAATGGTTATCTTATTGGCGCAATTCGTTAGCAGATGCTGAAAGCGGCAAAGGTGCTCTTAGCAAAAGCGATATTGAAGGATTGGCTAAGGTTGATCTAAGTGTTTTTAAAAAAGGTTGTTTAGCTGCTGACTCAGAGTTGCTCGCTACATTTTTTCATAATGAAGCGGAAGATATTCAACTTGTGCAAGTCGTATTTCGACCCATGGTCTATAAGGTTCGCTTAGAGCATGGTAAGAAAAAATCGTCATTATATCCTGACTATGTAGCGCCGTTAATTTGTCGGCTGTGGGTTAGCCGAACTGGGCATTTTGTACCTGCTGCTTATCCTGTTATCCCTAGAGATATTTTAAGTCCACTATCTGAAGACAGCTTTACTATTCTTTCGGTAGAGAAACAGGATGAATTTTTAACCAAGCGTGAGCCTAAATTTTGGCCTTATGATGAAGCTGTTAATTTATTAGATGAAGAGGATACGATATTTTGGCAAGGTTATTGTGATACAGCTCGCGAACTTCTGAAGCTTTGCGATCGAGAACTGTTACAAGGTGACTTTATGAGGCTGGAGAACGCTTATCTTGTTAAGTCTCAGGCGCAAATGGGGGCATCGCGTCACATTATTGAACTTTATGATTGGTTATCAAAAGATAAATCGTCCCTGCCATTATTGACTCAGTATGCGACTACGGATCGTCCAACTCTTTTACCTTGTGAGACAAGCCTACAAAGCTTTCAGCATCGATTGGGACATGGAAGTTCTCAATATCCTCTAGCTCTGGCTCAGCGAGATGCACTCGGGCAGGTATTAGCAATGAAGGAGGGTGAAATCTTGACGGTAAATGGGCCGCCAGGAACAGGTAAAACTACCTTTGTTTTATCTCTAGTGGCATCCAGTTGGGTGAAAGCAGCAATAGCTCAAGCAGAGCCACCGCTAATTGTTGCTGCGTCCACAAATAATCAAGCTGTTACTAATATTTTAGAAGCCTTTGAAAAGGGTTTCGAAATGACAAAAGGCCCTTTTGGTAGGCGCTGGCTTTCAAAAGTGAAGAGCTATGGTGGTTATTTTCCAGCTCAAAGTAAGGAAGCAAAGGAAGCCCCGCATTATCAAACAGTCAGTTTTTATAAAGAAATAGAACTCCCAGATGTTGTAAGCCAGGCTGAGGAGGGCTTTTTAGAAAATGCCCGTGCGGCGTTTGATGATGATTCTTTATTAAGTGTTAGCAAGGTGAAAAAGCGCCTTCATGCTAGTTTGTTAGCTACCTGTCAATCTTTGGATGATGTCTTAGCTGCTTGGCAAGCTAAGTTTGAATGTGAAGCTGCATGGCGAGCGATAGGTCTTGATCCAGAAGCGTTTGTTGCTAAAAAACAGATGGAGTTAGACCGTTTGTTAATGCAAGCGTCTGTTATTAAGCAGGACTTGAATAAATGGCGCCATTTTTGTGCAGATGAATCTTGGGTGTTGTCCTTGTTCAGTTTTCTTCCTTCGGTTGCGCGTAAACGTCGATTACGAAGAGAGCTTTTTATTGAAGCTGAAATTAGTGAGGGCAGTCAGCGCCGAATTAAAGAAGCTGATGATTCTTCCGAACAAACAGTCGAGCAAGTTTTAAAGCAATGCTTAGATGATCGCATCCAGATATGTGATGTATATCAAGCGGATATTCAAGGGTTACAAAGATTAAAAGCGGATTTTGAAAAAGCGCAAGAATCGTTTTTAGCACTTTGGTCTAGGTTAGAGATGGCACAGCCAGTTCCTGATTCTTTTACTGAATTAGATTGTGTTTTGGATGTTTCGTTACGGTTTACACTTTTTCAATTAGCAACTCATTACTGGGAAGCCCGCTGGTTGGAAGATTGTGCCGAGCAGCATGAAGTATTGAAGCAGCAGGCAAATACTGGAAAAGAAAAAACTGGAATAAAATCTGTACGTCCGCGTTGGCAACGTCGAATGAAGTTAACACCCTGTGTTGTATCAACTCTATATGCTTTGCCTAGCCACATGACTCATCAGGTTTTCGAAGGTGACGCCCAGTATCGTAAAGAATACTTGGTGCAAGAAATTGATCTGTTAATCATTGATGAAGCAGGACAAGTTGCGCCAGAAGTCGCTGGTGCTTCAATCAGTTTGGCTAAGCGTGCGGTGATGATTGGAGATATTTATCAAATTAAGCCAGTTGTCGGGGTGACGCCTTCTGTTAACTTGGGTAATTTGCTTGCTAATAATTTAATGGTTTCACAAGAAGGGTATGAGCTTTTAAAAGCGTCTGGTCGATCTGTGGTTGATGGGAGTGCTATGCATGTGGCGCAAGCTTCTAGTCAATACCATTATTTATCCGAAGCTGAACCTGGTATGTATTTGCGTGAACATCGTCGATGTTTAGAGCCTATTATTTCATTCTGTAATGACCTTTGCTATGACGGACTATTGCAGCCCTTAAGAAATACAGCTGCAGTAGACTCTCAAATCCCACCTTTTGCATATATTCATGTTGATGGCCGTTCGGAGCGATTGCCGTCTGGTAGTCGAGTAAATGAGTTGGAGGCAATCACTATTGCCGAATGGCTTCTAAGTGAAAAAGAACATCTTGAAAGCGTTTATGGTTTGCCATTGGCTAAAATTGTCGGTATCGCTTCACCTTTCAAAGCACAATCTGAGCTTATTAAAGAAAAATGCCAAGAGCTTGGTATTGAAGTGGGAAGTAGCGCTGAAGCAGTGACAGTCGGAACTGTTCACGCATTGCAGGGGGCAGAACGTCCGGTTGTTATATTCTCTATGGTTTATTCTAGACATGCAGATGGAGCATTCATTGATCAGGATCCTTCAATTTTGAATGTGGCTGTTTCTAGAGCAAAAGACAGTTTTGTTGTATTTGGCGATATGGAAGTCATCACTCATGCTGCTAAGGGAACCCCGAGAGCATTACTCTCAACATATTTGTTAAAGGATGAAAATAGTCTATTGGCCTTTCGAGTCAAAAAGGCGCGACCAGATTTACTTAAATTTTGTAAGGAACCAAAGTTAATTAGTAACTCTGACGATCATGACCAATGGTTAAAAGATGTCTTACAACATGCTCAAAAGAGAGTCGCTATTGTATCGCCTTGGTTATCTCTTGATAAATTAAAAGAAGCGGGCTTTATTCACGCATTTACGGATGCCATAGCGCGCGGTGTGGAGGTTATCGTTTATACAGATCGTTATTTTAATACCCAATCTAATAATCGTTTTGATTCTGAAAAAAGTAATCTATTTGAAAAAAGTATCTCTGAATTAATGACTTATGGTGTTGTTGTTAAGGTGGTGGAAAAAGTACATAGTAAACTAGTTATGGGAGACGATGTTTATCTATGTGTAGGATCTTATAACTGGGCCAGTGCAGTTAGAGACGGAAAGTATAAAAATATGGAGACTTCTATGGCTTATACAGGCTCATTGCATGAAGAAATAAGCACGCAACTTAGTGTTTTAAATAGTCATGTTTCTAAAGAAAAAATTTAAGTGCTGCTATTTATGTAAATGATTTGAATCTTACCGTGTACATAAAAGCGAGTGAGTAAGATTTCTATATTAATCTATTTAGTTTTTTTCGTAGACAGTCACCCCAGTTTCTCGAATCTGTTTTAATAAGACTTGGTTGGTGAGGTTGTTTTCATCAGCTAAGTCGATCATATATGGGCTGTTTAAATCGTCTAGTTGAATCCAAAGAGTGGAGATGATGTCTGCTAGTGAGCGCTGTTTATCGAATTGTGCTCGCAGATATAATGCGAAGACCTGATAACAGAGCAGGGATTTCATCGACAATAATGCTCCAGAGAATATCATCATCTACGCCTAAATAGCCGTGAATCAGACGGTTGCGTGTTGCCACTATCATTCTCCAAGGGATGTCACTGTTTTCAGAGCGAATAGTGTCAGGTATGTGCGTAGCGGCTTCGCCTATTAATTCAATATTTCTAAGCGTTGCATCGTATGCGAGGTTATTGCTGATAAAACTTGCTTGATTCATACCTTCTGTATAGGAAAGTACTTTTTCAGCAAAGCCGATCATATCGTCAATATAGAGTCGCCACTCTCGTTGTCCTGCTTCAAACACTGACTTTATCTCGCTCTACATAAGGTCGAAGTTCTGGTCTTAATGCTTTATCCGTCACTAAATCAACGGGGCAACCAAGTAAGTCTTCTAAATAAAATTGAACGCCAAAATAGCGTTTTGCCGTGGCGCGGCCATCAAAGGTGACTAACACATCAATATCACTCTGTGGCGATGCAGTGTTGCGTGCAGTAGAACCAAACAAGGCTAGGTCGATAACACCATAGCGCCTTGCTAATTCTTTTTTACTATCTGCTAGTATTTGTAAAGCACTATGCTTATCCATACTTAACACCCATGTTGTTGTGTTGAAAGTAATTATAGCGTGAATTTAGTATTCAGCGACAAAAACCACTCCGCCAGATCTTGCCATTGTTCTTCTGACTGAGCGGCGAGCATTTCGCCATCGAGCATGGTTGGGCTGTATTCTTGGCCGTCGAGTGTGCGGCAGATGCCGCCTGCTTCGGTGTGAACCAATACGCCTGCGGCGTGATCCCAAGGTAGCATTTTGTAAGTGAGGCTGAAGTGAAAGTGACCTTGGGCGATTTGTCGATATGCTGGGCAAGAGGGTAGGTTGTTGATGCGTACGAAGCGGCTTGCTTTGAGGGCGAAGTCTTGTTTTTTCTGACCTGTGTAAGAGTTTACCGACATAATGCCGAAGAGTTTGTCGAGGTTAAGCTCTACGTTTGAGTTTATATGTAACGGCAGTGGTGCTTGAGCGGGCGTCTGATGTTTGCCTTTTTCACTCATGGCGGTACGTTGGAAAAATACGCCTTCGCCTAGGTTGGCGTAAATCCAGTCGTCATTGACTGGGTCGTATAGTAAGCCGAAACGTGTGACGCCTTTTACCACTACGGCGAGTATCAGGCCGAACTCAGGTGAACCATGAGCGTAATTCCATGTGCCATCGATAGGGTCGATGATGACGCAGGTATCTGCAGTGCTAATTTTATCGGTAGTTGATGGATCTTCGGCTACCGCTTCTTCGCCGACAACTTCCCAATTAGGAAACGCCTGATGAATTTCATCGGTAATAAAGGCTTCGCTGGCTTTGTCGGCAATGGTGACCAAATCCGTAAGGCTGCTTTTGGTTTCCACATCGGCGGCGCTTAACTGGCGAAAGTTTGGCATGACGATCTCTTGGCCTGCTCTACGGACGATGCTGATCAGTCTTTCTTGAGTTGGTTTATCGAGGTTCATACGTCGTCACTCCTTTTGCATTCTCCAAAGTTCACAAATTATACGTGATGAGCGTGACGAATGGTTTATTGAATCTCGATTATTCTGTGAAGTTTTTGTTATCTTGTTTCTTTTATAGACTTACGCCAACTGCCTTGCGCCACTGCTGTCACTTTGATGGTGCAGTAAGTTGTCGATTGTTGTGGCGGCAATATGGTTAAGGGCTTCTATGGTGAAGTAGCCTTGGTGGCCAGTCACGACGACGTTAGGGAAGGTGAGCATAAGCTGAAAAACGCTGTCTTGGATTATGTGTGATGACATGTCTTCGAAGAAGATTTTGTTTTCTTGTTCGTAGACATCTAAGCCCAAATAGCCGATTTTTCCACTGTACAGTGCGTCGATGGCTTCTTGTGCGTGAACCAATGCGCCGCGGCTGGTGTTGATGATCATTACGCCATCTTTCATTTTTGCTAGGCTGTCTTTGTTAATAAGGTGATGAGTTGAAGTGTTCAAAGGGCAATGCAGGCTGATGATGTCACTTTTTTGGTAGATTTCATCAAGCGTTAGGTATTGGCAGCCTTGGTCGATGAGTTCTTGTGATGGGTAGAGGTCATAGCATAAAACTTTGCAACCGAAGCCTTTCATGATGCGACAAAATGCTGCGCCAATTCGTCCAGTACCAATACAACCAACGGTTTTGCCTTCGAGGTTAAATCCCATTAATCCTTCTAATGCAAAGTTGCCTTCTTTGACTCGGTGATAAGCGCGATGGGTTTTACGGTTCAATGTCATGATAAGAGCGACGGCATGTTCAGCAACGGATGTTGGGCTGTAATCTGGAACGTGAAATACCTTGATACCTTGTTTTTTTGCGGCATCGAGATCGACGTTATTGAATCCGGCGCAGCGCAAGGCGATGGTTTTGACGCCTTGTTGTTTTAAACACTGAATCACATCGGCATTGACATCGTCGTTGACGAAACAAGATACGGCATCAAAACCTTTTACTAAGCTGATGGTTTCCATACTTAGGCGACTTTCAAAATAGATCATGGATAAGTCTGTCACGTCGGCGAATGTAGAGAGAGTTCTTTTGTCGTAAGGCTTGCAGGAGAAAACAGCGACTTTCATAAAACGTGATCCTGTCGTTTTGTCAGAAAAGGTTTAGCCAGTTATAACTTAAAAAAGGCTGATGATGTGCTTTTTATAGTTAATGTGTTGATTTAAGGCAATGGGTTTGTGCTTATAAAGGAAAGTTTATCTTATTCAAAGTGCGTAAGATTTTGTAATCTCAGCTAGTTTTTATCGCACATTACTACGTTATAAGTTATTAATTCATCTACACTTAGAAATTAATTTAGTTGGCTTTATTACGCCTTTTTAAGGTGTTCATACAGCATAAGATCCCTGCCAGGAGGCAAACGTGAATTGGATATCATCTGAGAATATCTATAACCGCTGGGTGATAGGTACTTTGCTGATAGGCGTGCTGATAACTTGTGTCATTACTTACAACGTCCAGCACTCAAATGAAGAAAGAATTAATCAAGCGGCTTATGATACATCTGTTAACTTAAAGCAGGAAGTTGCTTCAAGAATAGAGCTTTATCAGTATGGGCTTCGTGGTGCGCGCGGTGCTGTGCTTACGGCGGGTGAAAATACGATAACACGCGATATTTTTGAACAATATAGCCGATCGAGAGATGTCGATAATGAGTTTGCCGGTGCCCGTGGTTTCGGTTTTATTCGTCGCGTACCACAATCAAGCGTAGACAATTTCACATCACTGGCTCGCCAAGACGGTTGGCCAGATTTTTACATAAAAATGCTTAATCCTAATTTCAACGAGCATTATGTCATTCAATATATTGAGCCTGTAGAGCGCAATCGTCAGGCTGTTGGGTTGGATATTGCCTCAGAGAAAAATCGACGGGAAGCCGCGACTTCCTCTTTATATTCAGGAGAAGTCCGCCTGACGGGCCCAATTACCTTGGTACAAGCCTCAGGGAAACCGCAGCAATCTTTTTTAATTTTAATGCCGATTTACCGTGGTGGCAGCACGCCAGTAACTCAAGCTGAACGAATAGAAAAAGGCTTTGGTTGGAGTTATGCGCCTTTATTAATGGAAGAGGTGTTGGCTGGATTAAATTATGACCCAGCTAAATTTCATTATGAGATTTTTGATATTACGGACTTAGATGATCAGATTCTTTTTTATAATAGCGGTGAAATAAAAAACGATAGTCATGAGCAAGTTGAAACGTCTCAAGTCTATGGTCGTCAATGGCAAAGTAGGTTGCATGTTTCGCCTGCCTTTATTGCTGATTTGCATCTGCCAGATCCATTTGTATTTTTAGTAATTGGTTTGTCCATCAGTTTATTAAGCACTATTTTGGTAGTGGTAATTCGGGTCAGTATGGTCCGCCAGCGTGAAGTGATGGCCCATCAGTCAAGAATCACCGCGTTAGTAGAAAGTTCCGCCGATGGCATTATTAGTAAAAATCTTGACGGCGTTATTGTTAGCTGGAATAAAGGTGCTGAGTCAATTTTTGGTTACACAAAGGAGGAGGTCGTTGGGCAAAAAGTGCTCGATCTGTTAGTCCCACCCCCACTTCAAGATGAAGACAAAAGCATATTCTCTAGTGTTAAAGACAAAAAGGAGTCGATATCGATAGAGACTCGAAGAACGACTAAAGCAGGTACTGATGTTCCCGTCTCTTTAACATTTTCGCCTATTTTTAATGACGATGATGGAATTATTGGGGTTTCTCAGAGTGTTCGGGATATTTCAGAGCGTAAAAAAGCAGAAGCTAAAATCCGAGAGTTGAATACCAATTTAGAAAATCAAGTAAAAGAGCGAACCGCTGAACTACTTGAGCTGAACTTACTCTTGAATGATGTGGTTAATGCATCGTCAGAGGTTTCAATCATTGCGACTGATACGAAGGGCATCATTACGCTATTTAATCATGGTGCACAGAAAATGCTGGGCTATACCGCTGAGGAAGTTGTCGGGCAGAGAACTCCTGTGGGGTTTCATTTACAGTCTGAGATAGAGCAGCAGCGTGCGGATATATTTAAAGCAACAGGAACGCATGTTACTGATAATCTGGAAGTCTTAATCTTTAAAGCGTTGCACGAGAACTTCGATAGTCAAGAATGGACTTATGTTGCTAAAAATGGCGTTGCTCGCCCCGTCTCTTTGGTGATCACACCAATGAAAAGTAGTGACGATGAAGTGATTGGTTTTCTTGGGATTGCTATGGATATTTCCGAGCAAAAGACAACCCAACGTGAGTTGATTTCTACCAGAGATCAATTGTTATTGGCTGCTGAAGTTGCCGAGCTTGGGATTTGGACTTGGGATATAGAAGACGACACTCTTGAGTGGAGTGATTCAATGTTTGAAATATATCACCTTTCTAAATCTCAAAAACAAGATGGGATTAAATACGCAGATTGGTATAACCGAGTTCATCCTGATGATAGAGATATGGCCGAAAATGCTTTGAAAGAGGCTGTTGAGGGAATTAATGAATACAATTTAGTGTTCAGAATCGTGTTGCCGGATGATAGCGTTCGCTTTATTTTTGCCAGAGCTTCTTTGCACAAAAATGCTGAAGGCAAAATGACGAAAGTAACCGGCATTAACCGTGATATCACCCAAGAGCGTGGGCTAGAAGACTGGCTTCGTAAAGCTAAAGACGAAGCGGATGCTGCTAGCGCAGCCAAATCCAATTTTCTGGCTAACATGAGTCATGAAATTCGTACGCCAATGAATGCAATTCTCGGTATGCTCCATTTAGTCAAACGTACGACTTTAACTCATCAACAAAATGACTATGTGTCAAAAGCGCAGATATCAGCGAAATCCTTGTTGAGTTTGATTAATGATATTTTAGATTTCTCTAAAGTTGATGCTGGAAAGTTAGAGTTAGAGAAGGCGCCATTTGAAGTCGAAGAATTATTATGTGAACTATCTACTGTCTTGTCTGGAAGTTCGTTAGAAAAAGATGTTGAGCTGATTTTTGATATTGATAAAGACATTCCAGCTTATCTTATTGGCGATAAATTACGCCTGCTGCAAATACTGATTAATCTAGTAAGCAACGCCGTGAAATTTACCCTAGAAGGTAGTGTAGTTTTAGAAATCAAGCAGCTATCTATTGATCCAAGAGTGTCGCGCTTGTCTGTATCTGTAAAAGATACTGGTATTGGTATTGCGAAAGACCAAATAGACTCTATTTTTGATGTGTTTTCTCAAGGAGAATCTTCTACGGCGCGACGCTTCGGTGGTTCAGGGTTGGGCTTGGTTATCTGTCGTCGTTTTGTAGAGTTGATGGGAGGCTCCTTACAGGTAGACAGTGTTCTTGGTGAAGGTAGCCGTTTTTACTTTACGATTGACTTACCCATTGCTGATATTCAAGTTGAAAAAATATCTAATCAAACATCGTCAAAAGCGCTACGTATTTTAATTATTGATACAAATGTTGCGACGCAAGTTATTTTTGCTCGTATGGCTCTCAGTCTGGGCTGGATGAGTGAAAAAGCTGAATCACTTGAATATGCTAGTAAATTAGTTCACGAGGCTATAGAACAGGGTAAGCCTTTTGATGTTATTTTATTAGATACAAAAACATCCGATTTCAGCGGGAAAAAAAGTATCGAAAGCATTAACTTTGTAACCTCTTCATCTGAAAGTCATCCGAAAATAATCTTATTAACCAGCATGATGAGCGATCAATCAGAAAGCCAACTTGAGTCTGTCTCTGGCTATTTATTGAAGCCTGTCACCTTGAGCAAATTGTCAGAAGCTGTTTATCAATCCCTTTCTGATGTGAAAACGCCAATAGAAGTAGTTCACAGCAATAGCTGTGAAGAAGGGCGCTTAACTGGTGTATCGTTACTGTTAGTCGAAGACAATGTTTTTAATCGGCAGGTAGCGACAGAATTACTGATTGCCGAAGGTGCTAATGTAATGGTGGCGGAAAGCGGGTTAGAAGGCGTTGCTATGGTATTAAATCGAGAAGAGGAAATGTTCGATTTGATACTAATGGACATGCAAA
Organism: Marinomonas sp. UCMA 3892; assembly: GCF_012726345.1. GTDB lineage: Bacteria > Pseudomonadota > Gammaproteobacteria > Pseudomonadales > Marinomonadaceae > Marinomonas. The sequence goes on along the minus strand of NZ_PTXN01000002.1, from coordinate 419,368 downwards.
TGCCTGATGTGGATGGCTTGGAAGCAACTAAGCAAATTCGTAAGGATGCGAGATTTAGTGCACTTCCCATTATTGCCATGACTGCTAATGTATCGGAAGTTGACCGTCAGGCTTGTTTTAATGCTGGTATGAATGACCACATTGGCAAACCATTAGACATCGATCAAATGGTTACCTGTATCCTTAAATATACGGTCCTTGAATCTATAAATGAAAGAGATTCTGTTCTTGTGCCTCGGGAAGAAATCCCCTCACCAGAACTGATTGAATCAACCACTGAGTCTAATGAATACGAAGACTTAGAGTCTATCTTGAGTCGTTTTGGTGGTAGTGTTGATCTTTATAAAAGTGTTGTTGAAGGCTTTACTTTTGAGGCAAATGATTTATTAGAAAAGATAAAAGAAGGCGTTGATGAGAAAAACAAAGTAAAAACACGTGAGCACCTTCATACTTTAAAAGGCGCAGCATTGACGATGGGATTACTGAAGCTTTCTAATCACTTGTTTGCCTTTGAAAGTGTATTAAAAAACTCTGAAGACAGTACAGAAATTGAAGCCTGCATGGTTTCTATTAACACGACAGCATTGCATGTTGAGCTAGAAGAAGAGCTTGCTACTATCATTGCTAAACTAAAGTAATTAGTTGATGCATTAAAAAATAGCCTGATCATCACATAATGATCAGGCTATTTTTATCAGTAACAATATTTAAAATAGGCCGTGTTTAAATCGGATAGCTTTCGCAGCACTTTAGATTTCAAGAATAACCTTAGCCATGAGACAAGGTATCTAGCGTCTTTAGTAACCAATCTAGTTCATTATCGCCTTCTAAACGTGCTGCCATGATTTGTTCATGTTCCATAACGCGTTCGCTTAGAGTTAAGAAAAACTTCTCACCTTTTTTGGTCATAAACAAAGCATAAGAACGACGATCATTGATAGCTGGGCGGCGTTCGAGAATGTCCATTTTTTCTAATTTGTCGACCGCTGCAACCATAGCAGATCTGTCATTGCCAAGTGCTTGAGCTACCGCAGTTTGAGTTAACCCTGGGTTACGTTCTACTATGGCGATAATTGCAAATAAACCTGGGCTAATACCGAGATCAGAACAGACTTCAGAAAATTTGCTGAAGAAGTTCATTTGGGCGCGGCGTAGGCGATAACCAACTAAGTTATTTAGTATTCCAAAGTCTACTGCTTGGTCTGTTTTTTTTGTATCGTCTGCCATGTAAGTCTCATTTTTAGTCATATGAACCAGCATTGTAATATAAAAATGCTAATTTGGTGTAATGCTAAACTATTTCGTTTTTTCTATATCTTAAAATAGCCAAAAGAGCTGGTGGAAATACCAGCTCTTTTGGAGTTTTATTAGGCAATTAGGTGGACCAGTCCGAGGGTGATACTTGGGAAAAGTACTAACAAGGCTACCCTGACAAAGTCAGATATTAAGAAGGGAATTACGCCTTTAAAGCATTCTTTCAGCTTCAAGGAATCATCAAACGACTTAATGATAAATACGTTCATACCAACAGGGGGAGTGATTAGCCCTACTTCAACCACGATCAAGGCGAGTATACCAAACCAAATGCCTAAGTCTGCCGGAGGTATACCAAAATCCATTGCCATAATCATTGGGAAGTAGATTGGAATTGTTAGTAATATCATTGCTAAGCTGTCTAAGAAACAACCCATAACCAAATAGGTTAAAAGCATGACGACTAAGATGGTATAAGGCGAAAGCCCGGAGTTTTGAATAAGCTCCACACCCAAGTCTGGTAATCTTGAAAGCGCGATAAAGACACTAAAAAGATCCGCGCCCAATACAATGAAAAAGATCATTGCAGAAGATACGGCCGTTTTCATAAGACAGACTAGCAAACCATCTAGGCGCATTTTGCCATGAGTGAATGCTAGGATTGCTGTCAAAATAACACCAACAGATGCGGCCTCAGTAGGAGTGAAAATCCCTAGATAGATACCGCCCAATACAATGAGAAAAATCCCTGTAATGTGCCAAACGTCTTTGGTAGATTTTATCTTTTGCGCAAAGGTGGTTTTTTCACCGCGTGGGCCAGCTTCAGGATAAATACGCACATAAATAGCAATGGCAAGAATATAACCGCCTGCTGCTAAAAAGCCTGGTACAAAGGCAGCGATAAACATTTTCGAAATATTTTGCTCAGTCAGTACCGCAAAGATGATTAGTACCATTGAGGGTGGAATCAAAATTCCCAGTGTTCCACCTGCCGCGAGTGCCCCAGCAGCAAGGCTGCCAGAATAATTGAGTCGCTTCATTTCAGGAAGAGCCACTTTTCCCATAGTGGATGCGGTTGCTAATGATGATCCACAAATAGCCCCAAAAGCTGCACAACCTGCAATAGCGGCCATGGCAATACCACCACGTTGACGGCCAATCCAAGTATTACAGGTTCTAAATAGTTCTGCTGTAATACCTGAACGCGTTGCCAGCTCGCCCATAAGCAGGAAAAGAGGGACGACCGATAGATCATAGCTGGAGAATTTTGATACTGGCGCCGTGCCTAAATATTCTAATAGAGCAGGGAAGCCACCTATCATGGCGTAACCAAATGCACCACACACTAACATAGATAATGCAATCGGGATGCGGATGCTCATTAAGACCATCAGCACAGCCATCATTAAAAAGGCCAATTCGATATTACTCATGACTACCTCCACGAAGTGTTGCGAACAAGCGATATAGACCGCATAAACCGCATAGTGTCATTGAAATGACGCCAACAATAAAAGTCCACCAAGTGGGGAGTTCAAGTAGCATGCTTTGCTCTAAATATTCTTTTGCTTCTATACCGCTCAGACTCATACGATAAGCAAAAGTAAAGGAAACAATAGTAAACACTATGTCACTAATTATTTCTAAAGTGAGCAAGGTGCTTTGTTTGCAGTTAGCCGTAAATAAGTCAACAATGACGTGGCCTCTACGTATGTAACAAGTAGGCAGAAAAAGAAAAATGGCCATGGCTAGGCCCATCTCTGTGATTTCATAATCTCCCTCTATTGATTGTCCTATAGTGGTTCGACCTATAATGCTAGCGACGGTAACCGCCGCTACCATTAACATGATAACCCCACCTGTCATTGCTAATATGTCCGAGATGCGCCCTAGGGAAGAGCGCTTTAAGTCGGTAGTAAAACGTATCATGTTAAATCATCCTACGTACGGTATCGGAATGGCTTAGAAGTTTTCATACTTTTTGATAAGAGCATTGGCTTCGTCTAATAAGCGCTGTCCATCATAACCGTCAGCGTTCATTTCTTTTAACCATTGTTCAGTGACAGGAGCAAATTTTTCTTTCCAGCGATCAAACTCAGCACCCTCAATTGTGTTGAACGTATTGCCGCGTTTTACTGCATCACCATGAGCCCCAATTTCATAAGCATCGTATGCATCACCGAAGAAGCCCGCTAAATTAACGCCAGAGTTACGATCTATTACAGCTTTTAAATCTTCTGGAAGCTTGGCATATGAATCATTATTCATTGCGAAAATGAAGAACTGAGTATAAAAACCGTGATCACCTTTAAACACTGTGTGATGGGGGGCTAATTCTTCAATTTTGAGCGGTTTAACTACTTCGAAAGGTAGTGTTGTTACATCAATAACGCCTTTTGAGAGGGCGCTCGGCATGCTTGGTACTGGCATGAAAATAGTATTAGCACCTAGTTGGCTGAAGATGTCAGCCATCATTTTGTTTGGCGCACGAACTTTTAGGCCTTTAAGGTCTTCAAGTGATTTGATGTCTTTATCACGAGAATGAAGCGAACCTGGGAAGTGAGTGTGCATGGCAAGCAGATGAACGTCTTTTAGTTCGTCTTGCATTTCTTTTTCTGCATATTCTTGTATTGCCATACTCGTGATACGAGCGTTTTGCGGAACAAAAGGTAATTCAAATACTGTCGCTTTTGGGAATCGGCCAGGGGTATAACCACCAACAGTCCAGGTGATATCGACAACGCCTTTACGAACTTGATCAAAAAGCTGTGGTGGTTTGCCACCTAATTGCATGGCTGGGTAGATATCAATTTTAATACGGCCATTGGATTCAGCTTCGACTTTATTTGCCCAGGGCTGAAGAATGTTGGTGTGTGCGTTAGACACAGGAGGGAGCATGTGATGAAGCTTGAAGGTGTATTCAGGCTCTGCAGCAATGGCATTGATTGACATGATAGTGCCTGCAATTAATGCCAAGCTTTGTAGTGTGAACTTTTTCATTTTTATCACCTTTATTTTTTTTATTAAGTGTTTTTTGTTATTTCTAATGACATTTCGCAACCTTCCATAATTGCTAAATACAATGTCATTTTGAGGGGCTGTTACTGCTCATTCTTAAAAACTATATCCTTTGTGACATAAATTGTTGTGCTTTTCAACAATCGTATTTATAGATTTTTCACCCAAGGTATTCAAAAAAAACATTCCCAATTAAAAAGTTAAAAAGTGCTCTAGAAAAGAGCACTTCATGTTGGTAGTTGCTGTTTTATCCTGTAATAAACGTATTGTTTAAAAATTGCTATACTTTTTGATAAGTGATTTAGTTTTATCTAGAAGGCGCTGGCCATCATAGCCATCCTTGTTCATATCTTGAAGCCACTGCTCTGTCACAGGAGCCATAGCCTTTTCCCAGCGTTGGTGTTCTGCACCTTCGATGTAATCGAAGCTGTTGCCTTGGTCAACTGCGTATTTACGAGCAAAGACTTCATAGTTATCAAACAAATCACCAATATGTCCGGCTAACGTAATACCTGAATTGTCATCGATAACCTTCTGCAAATCTGCTGGCATGTTGTCATAGAGATCTTTGTTCATAGAGAATATGAAGGTGTTGGCATATAAGCCAGCCCCTTTAAATTCGGTATGATGTTTAACTAGCTCATAAATTTTTGTTGGTAGAACCACTTCATATGGCAGTACTGCGACGTCGATTACGCCTTTTGATAGAGCACTTGGCATTTCAGTTACTGGTAGAAATATTGTGTTTGCACCAATTGTGTTAAATGCATCTGACATGACTTTGTTTGGCGCTCTTACCTTTAGCCCTTTTATATCTTCTAATGTCTTAATGGCTTTGTCCCTGGAATGAAAAGATCCGGGAGCATGGGTATGAGTAGCAATTAAATGCACATCTTTTAACTCATTTTGCATTTCTGTTTCTGCGTATTCTTGCAAGGCCATGCTTGTAGCTTTGGCTGTGCCTGGAATGAAAGGAAGCTCAAAGGATGTCATTTTAGGAAAGCGGCCAGGAGTGTAGCCAGCTACAGTCCAAGATATATCGACAATGCCTTTTCTCACTTGGTCAAACAATTGCGGAGCTTTACCACCCAGCTGCATTGCAGGATAGACATCTATTTTAATTCGACCATTTGAATCTGCTTCTACTTTTTTAGCCCAAGGCTCAAGAAATTGGGTATGGGCCATAGACATAGGCGGAAGGAAGTGATGCAGCTTGAGATTATATTCAGCCTCTGCTGCGAAAGCAGTTGTAGATAACATTGAGCCAGCTATTAACGCTAAGCCTGCTAGTTGGATTTTTTTCATTTTTTCACCTTTGATTTTATTGTTATTAATAGTGCTCTTTTCATTCAATCAGTCGTTTTACAAGCTTTTAGCATAACCAGTTATGGTATTTATCTGGCTGCCTTTCTGATTCCCCTCTAAACAATAGTTTGTTTTTCACATAAATTGTTGTTGTTTTCAACATTTGTATTTATTTAATTTTCACCCAAGGTATTCAAAAAAAGTAATGGCCAGATAAAATGTTTGTAAAAAAAATAGTTGTGGTGTACAACATAATTATTCTTAATAAATTAAAGTAACGCCCATAAACAAAAGCCCAACTAACTAAACCCCGATTAACCAAATAAGTAAAAGAGATGTGAGGGTAAAAATGAGTAAGGTTATTTCCCTAGCGCAAGCCGCTAATTTGATTCCTGATGGCGCCAATGTTGCTTGGTCAACTGTGGGTATGTCTTATTTTGCCGAAGCTGTGGCTAAAGCCGTTGAGCTGCGTTTTAAAGAAACCGGTCATCCGCAGCAATTAACTCTTATCCATGACTGTGGTTGTGGTGATGGCAAAGACGCTGGCATGTCGCACATGGCGTACCCGAATTTAGTGAAGCGTTTAATCTCAGGTCATACTGGTCAAGCACCAAAAATGGCGCAGATGATCACAGACAATGCTATTGAAGCCTACCTTTTACCCCAAGGCGTACTGACCACCATGTGGCGTCAGATTGCAGGGAATAAACCGGGTGTAATCACCAAAGTGGGCATGGGAACTTATGTTGATCCCTTAATTAGCGGCGGCAAAGTCACTTCATTAACTACGGAAGATTTAGTCAAGCGCATCGAAATTGAAGATGAAGAATGGCTGCTATATAAAAAGTTTCCATTAGATGTTGTAGTGATTCGCGCCACCACAGCTGATGAAGACGGTAACTTATCGGTAGAAGAAGAAGCGATGTTGGCGGAAATACTGCCTATGGCGCAGGCGGCTAAAAACAGTGGTGGGATTGTCATTGCGCAGGTGAAATACATTGCTGAGCGTCACTCCATTCATCCAAAAGAAGTCAAAGTGCCGGGCGTATTGGTGGATTACGTTACGGTCGCTCCAGCCGAAGATCACAAACAAACCATCACAACAACCTATAACCCAGGGTTAGCCGGTAACTCTCGTGTGCCATTAAATGCGTTACCGCCTATGCCATTTAGCGACCGCAAGGTGATTGCTCGTCGTGCCGCCATGGAGTTAAAAGCCAATGTCATGGTCAACCTTGGTATTGGTATGCCAGATGGTGTGGCCGCGATTGCCGCAGAAGAAAAGGTTTCTCATTTATTCACCCTAACGACAGAGCTGGGTACCTATGGCGGTATTCCTGCTTCTGGTGGTGATTTTGGTGCGGCTTGGAATGCGGATGCCATTATCGAGCACGAAGCTCAGTTCGATTTTTATGATGGCGGTGGTTTAGATATTGCGTTCTTAGGACTGGCTCAAGCGGATAAAGAAGGCAACTTAAACGTCAGTAAATTTGGTCCTAAAGTGGTTGGACCAGGTGGTTTTATCAACATTTCCCAGAGCGCTAAAAAAGTCGTGTTCTGCGGTACCTTGGTGAATGGCGCTAAGCTTGGCTTCGAGAATGGCAAGATGAAAGTACTGGAAGAAGGCAAGGTGCAGAAGTTTGTCGAAGCCGTTGATCACATTACGTTTAGTGGTGCGGTTGCCCGTGCAAACCATCAGCCAGTGGTGTTCGTGACCGAACGTTGTGTGTTAGAGCTGCGTCAGGAAGGTATGGTACTTACGGAAGTTGCCCCTGGATTGGATTTGGAAAAAGACGTACTAAGCATGATGGCTTTCCGCCCAATTATTGCTGATGACCTTAAAACCATGCCAGCCGCCATTTTTGCTGAGCAGTGGGGTGGTTTGGGCGACATCATGGCAACGTCAAATCCATAGTTAAAATAACAACAAGAATAAAGAGTAAATATTATGTCTATCAAGAATGTAGAAATTCCTTACGGTGCTTACTGGAGTACGCCGTTTACCAAATGGCAAGGTTCGTTGCAGCATTTGCATTCAATGAAGTTTGCCGCTCATGTGGCGAAAGCCGAGTTGGCAAAACGTAACATCGATCCCAAGGTGTTTGATTCTGGTGTGCTGGGGATGACGGTTAACCAATATCAATCCTTTAACGGTGCACCTTGGCCTTTGTATGAAATTGGTGCTGTGAATACAGCGGGGCATGCGGTGAACCAAGTGTGTGCTACCAGTGCTCGTGGTCTATTTGCCGCAGCATCAGAAATTGTCTGCGGTATGGCCAATGTTTCTCTCTTGATAACGGCCGATCGTTGTTCAAATGGCCCACATATTTATTACCCAAATGCCAAAGGGCCAGCAGGGGCTTCGGAAGATCAGGTCACCTACAACATGATGAACGATTGTGTAGGCGGTCATTCCATGATGCAAACTGGCGAAAACGTGGCCAAGCGTTTTGATATTACGCGAGAAGAATTGGACGAAGTCACTTACCGTCGTTATGAGCAATATCAAGATGCATTAAAAGATGATCAAGCTTTTCAAAAACGCTACATGACATTGCCTTTGTCAGTGCCAACGGCCAACTTCAAAAAAGAAGAAACCGTGATCACAGGGGATGAAGGTGTGTTTCCAACGACGTTAGAGGGTTTGCAAAAACTGAAACCGATTCAGGAAGGTGGCGTGATTACGTTCGGTAATCAAACTCACCCAGCTGATGGTAACGCTTCTGCAATTCTTTGCCGGTCTGAGGATGTGGCTTCTCTTACCACGCGTCCAGAAATCAAGATTGAAGTGTTGGGTTTTGGGCAAGCCCGAGACGATTTGGCCTTTATGCCTGCGGCGCCAATTGAAGCGGCAAAACGCGCCCTTGCGGTAGCGGGTATCGATATTAAACAAGTTAAATCGATCAAAACACATAATCCATTTGCGGTTAACGATGTGGCCTTTGCAAAAGCCATGGACATAGATGTGATGACCATGAACAACTACGGCTGTTCCTTGATTTGGGGACATCCTCAAGGGCCAACTGGTATGCGTGCCATTATTGAGCTGATTGAAGAGTTAACACTGATTGGCGGTGGTTATGGTTTATTTACGGGGTGTGCCGCAGGGGATACCGGTATGGCGGTAGTGATCAAGGTTTCAGATCGCTAAGCAGGCACGACTACTGTGCTCGATTATTTGGTTGCTCATTTGCACATCATATCGTGCACAGGCTCAATAAAAATTTTAAAGGTAATCCAAGATGTCTTATCAATTTATTAATTATTCCGTAGAGAATGGTGTGGCGCATTTGCAGCTTAATCGCCCAGAAAAGAAAAATGCCATCAACGACAGCTTATGTCTTGAGATTGAACATGTGTTTTTGAATTTAACCGATGATGTGAATGTCATTGTGTTTTCTGGTAATGGCCCTGAGTTTTGCTCTGGCCTTGATTTACAAGAACATAAAGCACGCGAACCGTTCGAGGTGGTTAAGCATTCCAATATGTGGCATCGGGTTTTTGGCCATATTAGTGATTCTGGCATTCCAGTGGTTGCCGCTATGCATGGTGCGGTGATTGGTGGCGGTTTGGAATTGGCTATTTGCGCCCATGTTCGAGTTAGCGAAGAAAACACTTTTTATCGTTTGCCTGAAGGTAAACATGGCATCTTTGTGGGTGGCGGCGCATCTGTCAACGTGGCGAATGTAATTGGCGCCAGTCGTATGACCGAAATGATGTTAACCGGCCGTGATGTCAGAGCAGAAGAAGGCCTGCGTATTGGTTTGGCTCATTATGTTGTTGGTAATGGCGAAGCTTTGGCAAAAGCCTTTGAAATTGCAGAAGGCATTGCCAAGAACTCTAAATATTCAAATTGGGCCATGACCACTGGATTGAGTCGTATTAGCAACATGTCTGCACAAGAAGGGTTGTACGCTGAGTCATTAATTTGCGGTATTACGCAAACCAGCGATGAAGTAAAAGCACGTATCGATGCTTTTTTGAATCGTAAAAAATCCTAGGCGCTTTTTTCTGTAAGAGATTTTTCTTTTGTAAATGATGTTGCTCTAAAAATAACAAAGCAAATTAAAGGTGTATTTTATGCAAATCCAAGACAAACATTTTGTAGTTACAGGCTCGGCTTCTGGTATTGGCGAAGCGGTTGCGCGTCGGTTACATGGTTTAGGGGCAAAAGTCACTTTAGCGGATGTAAATGAAGAAGGTTTAGCGCGTGTGAAAGCCTCTTTAGGTGAGCGTGTACAAGGTTGCGTGACAGACATCGTCAGCGAAGAATCGGTACAAAATGCAATTGATAAAGCCGTAGAAGCGTTTGGCCCTATCAGTGGTCTGGTGAACTGCGCTGGTATTCCAGGTGCAGAACGTATCGTTGGTCGTGAAGGTCCGCATCGTTTAGCGTCATTTCAGCGTGCAGTATCGGTTAACTTAATTGGTACTTTTAACATGATTCGTTTGGTTGCAGACAAAATGCAGCACAATGAACCTGAAGCCAATTTAGAGCGCGGTGTGATTATCAACACAGCCTCAGTGGCAGCATTTGATGGTCAGATTGGGCAAGCTGGTTATGCGGCTTCTAAAGGTGGTGTTTGTGCCATGACGTTACCGATTGCCCGTGAACTAGCGCGCTTTGGTATTCGCGTAATGACTATTGCTCCGGGGTTATTTAAAACACCAATGATGGATGTGCTTCCAGAAGAAGTGCAAAAGTCTTTAGGTGAATCTGTACCATTTCCGCCACGTCTTGGCGAACCTGATGAATACGCTTCTTTGGCCCAACATATCATTGAAAATGGCATGTTGAATGGCGAAGTCATTCGTCTGGACGGTGCGATTCGTATGGCGGCGAAGTAATTCGGAGTAGATGATGACTTATCAAGCGCCTTATAAAGACATGCAGTTGCTGGTGGCGCAAGCTTATCAGCAACAAGGTCTAGATGCTCTCGAATCATTGGATGGTTTTGATCCAGAGCTAGCCAACGCAGTGATGGAAGAGGCAGCAAAATTTGCTGCTGGAATGCTCGCGCCACTAAACCAAATTGGTGATGTGCAAGGTTGCCGTTTTCAGGATGGTGATGTGATCACACCAGATGGATGGCAAGATGCGTATAAGCAATTTGCTGAATCGGGCTGGATTGGCTTGGCGTTGCCCGAGGAGTTTGGTGGTCAAGGTCTGCCAAAGTACATAGCTCAACCTGTGAATGAAATGTGGTTGTCGGCAAATTTGGCCTTTGTGATGTTTCAAGCCTTGGCTCAAGGTGGTTCAGAAATTCTACTGAACTTTGCTAACGAGTCTATTCAGCAGCGTTATTTGCCAAAGATTGTCAGCGGTGAATGGACGGTCGCTATGGCGTTGACAGAGCCCAATGCAGGCTCTGATTTAGGCGCACTGAATACCAAAGCTGTTCCACAACAAGATGGCACTTATAAGATCAAAGGCCAGAAGATTTATATTACTTATGGCGATCATGATCTTACCGACAATATAGCCCATTTAGTGCTCGCGAGAACGCCTGATGCGCCAGCGGGTAGTCGTGGTATTTCACTTTTTATCGTACCTAAATATCGTGTTTCTGATGATGGCTCTTTAGGTGGGTTTAACGATGTTCGCTGTACTGGCATTGAGCACAAAATGGGGCTCCATGGCAGTCCAACTTGCTCCATTAGTTACGGCGATCAAGACGACTGTGTTGGTGAATTGGTTGGCGAGTTGAATCAAGGCTTAATGGCTATGTTCGTACTGATGAACGAAGCTCGTTTAAGCTGTGGCTTGCAAGGTGTAGCGTTAGGTGAGTTAGGGTATCAACGGGCATTGGAATATGCCAAAGAAAGAACTCAGGGTACAAATGTCCAAGGCGAAAAAGTAGCCCTTGTGGAACATGCTGATGTGAAACGCATGTTGCTAGAAATGCGTTCAGAAACTTTTGCATTACGCGCATTGGGTTATCAGATTGCTGCACAAATTGATGCAACTGAATCAGCTGTTGATAAAACGGAAAGCAATCAAAGCAAAAAAGACAGAGTCGCTTTACTTACCCCGATTTTTAAAGCCTTTGCGACAGAGCGTGTCAACGTGATGGCGGGGCAAGTGATTCAAGTATTTGGTGGGATGGGTTTTGTTGAAGAAACAGGTGTTGCGCAAATCATGCGGGATGCTCGAATCACGACGATATATGAGGGCACAACCGGCATTCAAGCACGTGACTTGATGTTTAGAAAAGTCCGTGGTGATCAGGGTAAAGCCTTAACAGAGTTACTTGCAGATATTACTCAGTTGGCGAGCTCATTTGAATCTGACCAAGTGTTCGCTGCCATGGCAAAAGAAACCCAGCAAGTGGTTACTAAAGTGACGTCTTTGTTGGATTCTCACTTGCTTAACTCTCAGGGGAATAACAGTAACAGCGATGCAACGTCTTTACATGCTGTGTCGGTGCCTTTTTTAGAAGCGATGGGCATTTTATGTTGCTCTTGGCAGTTATTAAATGTGTTGGTTTATCAGCAAGCACAAGAGAACACAGATGAGTCCTATATGCAGAATCTTAGAGCGTTGGCAGCATTCTATGGTGCTTATCGTTTGCCTTCTGCGATGGCTGCTTTGAAGGTCGTTGAAAACGCTGGCGCGGGTGTCAGCGAGTATGAATTTTGAAATAGACCGAGAGGTCTGAAGTCGAGAAAACAATAACAATTCGGCAGTGGTTTACAAACCACTCCCTAAAACTCTAGCCATAAAAATAATCAAAGCGCCTTTTAAGGGCAAAAGATGAGAGTGGGAGCAAAAAATGAACGGTGAATTTCATCCAATTAAGGTCGTAGCGCATCCTATCCACATTGAAAATCGCGAAGGCGGAGTGCAAATCATCAATAGCCAAAAGGCACTAGATGAGTATGCACGGTGTTGGACAGATCAGCTTGAATATTGGGCGGCAAAAACACCCGATCAAATGTTTGTTGCAGAACGTGACGATCAAGGTGAATGGCAGAAAGTAACCTACGCACAAGCAGTAACCCGAGTACGTAAAATTGCCTCTTGGTTAATTACTCAGCCTGTTTCTGTTGAGCGTCCAATCGTGTTTCTATGTGGTAATAGTCTAGAACATTTGATGTTTGCGCTGGCTGGTATGTACGTGGGAATTGCCCATGCCCCTGTGTCTCCAGCGTACTCTTTGGTTGCGACAGACTACAGCAAGTTACAGCATATCTTCGATATATTGACACCTGGCTTAATTGTGGTGGATGAACTTGCCCCTTATGAGAATGCTATCCAAGCGGTTTGCAAAGATCTGGATACGCCAGTTGCTGTTATTAAAGGCGACATTACTCCGCAGAAAATTAAAAATCCGACGCTCTCGTTTCAGTCATTTTGGGATTTTCCTGAATCAGATGCTGTGAATGAAAAGAATGCACAAGTAAATGGCGATACCATTGCTAAAGTGCTTTTCACTTCTGGCACAACGGGTATGCCAAAAGGCGTTATCAATACTCAGCGAATGATTTGCGCCAACCAAGTAATGATTCATCAGGTTATGCAGTTCTTTAAAGATCAGCCACCTATTATGGTGGATTGGCTTCCTTGGAATCATACCTTTGGCGGCAATCATAATATCGGTATTGCCTTGTACAATGGCGGTAGCTTGTATCTTGATGATGGCAAACCAACCGAAAAATTGTTTGCTAAGACCTTAAAGAATTTGGCTGAGGTTTCTCCAACTGTTTATTTTAATGTGCCAAAAGGCTTTGAGCTTTTAGTGAAAAGTTTAAAAGCGGACAATGAATTGGCCGAGAAATTCTTTGCACGCTTGCAGTTTACATTTTTTGCCGCAGCAGGCTTGGCGCAGCATATTTGGGACGATTTGGATGCTTTGGCGATTAAGTACACTGGCAAAAAAATTCCTATGGTCACCGGACTCGGTTGTACTGAAACGGCACCATCAGCGACATTTGCTTCGGTTGAGGAATCCGCTTCAGGCGTTATCGGTGTGCCAGCACCGGGTGTATCTATCAAGCTTGTTCCAAACGAGGGCAAATTAGAAGCACGTGTCAAAGCGGAAACCGTGATGCCAGGATATTGGCGTCAACCCGAGTTGACCGCAAAGGCATTTGATGAAGATGGTTATTACTGTCTAGGTGATGCTTTCGCTTATCTTGATGAAAACGAACCACAGCGCGGCTTTCGTTTTGATGGTCGTGTGTCGGAAGATTTTAAACTAGATAGCGGTACTTGGGTGAGTGCTGGAACATTACGTGCCAAGTTCATCAGCGCGTTTGCGCCATTTGTACAAGATGTTGTCTTGTGTGGTACAAACCGTGGTTATATCAGTGCGTTGATTTTCCCTGATTGGGCTCATTGTCAGGCGATTCTTCCTCATGATTTGGTTGAAACAAATGAAGAAATCATCGCGCATTATGCTGTTCGTGAAGCTTTCAAACAAAAATTGGTTGAGTTCTCAAAAAACAGTACCGGAAGTTCAACGGTGGTGCAGCGTATTTTGTTACAGGCGATTCCACCTAGTATTGATGCCCATGAAGTCACTGATAAAGGTTCGCTGAATCAGCGTGCAGTACAAGCTCATCGAGAAGATCAAATTGAGCTTTTGTACCAAGAACCCTTGTCGGACTTAGTTATTAGTCTTTAAGAAGAAGCATCATTTTAAAGAGGCTGCATCATGTTTAATAATGAACGCCAAGTACAAATCGAGTGGGGCGACTGCGACCCTGCCGATATTGTTTTTTATCCGCGTTATTTTGCATTTTTTGATGCATCAACTGGCGCCTTGTTTGAAGCGATGGGTTATACGCTTCGACATATTCGAGACGAGTTAAAGGATGTTGGTTTTCCAATGGTCGATACCCGCTCGCAGTTTTTTAAGCCTTCTAAGTTTGGTGATAAGGTGATTATCAAAAGTGAAATTACGGATGTTGGCCGTGCCAGCTTTGGAATTCGTCATCAGCTTTTTAATGGTGGTCACTTAGCGGTCGAATGTACGGAAAAACGTGTCTGGGCTTGTCATAATGCAGAAGGTGTTCTTAAAGCCAAACCAATCCCAGATGACATCAGAGCCAAAATGTTGAGTCATGGTTAAACAGAAAGGTCAGTGAAAGAATGAAAATTTTAGTGGGTGTTAAACGAGTCATTGATTACAACGTCAAGGTTCGTGTTAAAGCAGATCAAAGCAATGTGGATTTAACCAATGTAAAAATGGCGATGAACCCATTTTGTGAAATCGCCGTTGAAGAAGCTGTTCGCCTTAAAGAAGCCGGTGTTGCGTCAGAAGTCATCGTGATGAGTGTTGGAACAACGCAAAGCCAAGAGCAACTTCGCAACGCCATGGCGTTAGGCGCTGATCGTGCTATCTTGGTTGAAACTGAAAGCGACGTTGAGCCTTTAAATGTCGCTAAAGCCTTTGCTGCGGTGGTTGAAAAAGAGCAACCAGGATTAGTTATTCTTGGTAAGCAGTCGATTGATTCAGACAATAATCAAATGGGACAAATGTTGGCGGCTTTGACAAAACGTCCACAGGGAACCTTTGCTTCTAAGCTGCTTATTGACGGTGGTAAAGCACTTGTTACTCGTGAAATTGATGGCGGCTTACGTACTATTGCACTTACATTGCCTGCGATAGTGACAACAGATTTACGCCTTAATGAACCGCGTTACGCCAAATTGCCTGATATTATGAAAGCCAAGCGTAAACTACTAGAGACTCTGCCTTTGGCAGATTTAGGCGTGACATCAAAGGCGCATTGCCGAATAGATAAAGTTGAAGCGCCTGCAACTCGTAGTGCTGGCATTAAAGTGGCGTCGGTGGATGAATTGATCAGTAAATTAAAAGACGAAGCGAAGGTGATCTAATGACGACTTTATTAATTGCAGAACATAATTCAAGCGTACTTTCGTCTTCTACTTTATCTGCGTTGACGGCCGCTCAAGCCATTGGTAATGAGATTCATGTGCTGGTGGCAGGTAAAAACATTGAATCGGTCGCGAATGCAGCTGCTCGTTTGTCTGGTGTCACTAAGGTGCTTTGTGCAAATGCTGATGCCTATGAATATGTATTGGCTGAACCAATGGGCGATTTAGTGGTGCATTTAGCGGCGAGTTATTCGCATATTGTTGCGCCGTCTAATTCAGAATCGAAAGACTTTATGCCAAGAGTGGCCGCTTTATTAGATGTTGGCCAAGTGTCTGATATTTGTGCTGTATTGAGCGCAGATCAGTTTAAGCGTCCAATTTATGCCGGTAACGCTATTGCGACGGTAACCGTGTTAGACGATAAAAAAGTCATTACAGTGCGAGCATCTTCCTTTGATAAAAGTACTCAACAGAATGATCAAGCCTGTGTTGTTGAGGCGGTAGATTTTATTGCTGATAGTAACTTGTCTAGTTGGCAATCTGATGACATTACTGAATCGGCGAGACCCGATCTAGCGAGCGCTAGCCGTATTGTATCTGGTGGCCGTGGTGTTGGTAGTGGCGATAACTTTGCGCTGGTTGAAGCCTTAGCCGATAAATTAGGTGCTGCGGTTGGCGCGTCTCGTGCAGCGGTTGATGCGGGTTTTGTATCGAATGATTTGCAAGTCGGTCAGACTGGTAAAATTGTTGCGCCAGATCTGTATATGGCATTTGGTATTTCTGGTGCTATTCAGCATTTGGCCGGCATGAAGGATTCCAAAGTGATTGTAGCGGTAAACAAAGACGAAGACGCGCCTATTTTCCAAGTTGCAGATTATGGCTTGGTCGGCGACCTTTTTGATGTGCTTCCTGAAATGACGAGCAAACTTTAGAATTGTATTAGAGTATAAATAATATGACCGCCTATCATTAAGTTAGGCAGTCTGTTGTGAATTTGGTGACTTTAACCGAGCTTAGGCTCGGTTTTTTTATTTGCTTGAGTGAGTTTGCGAGCAAAGTTCAATGACGCGTTTGCCGCTGATAACTAAAAAACAGCAAACTGTGGTGGCAAGAGCAGAAAGGTGAAAAAAATCAACAAGTAACATGTTTTCCATAGATAGTTCCTTTTGTTGGCGCTTTTATTCATTGTTATTTTATTTAATAAAAGCACAGGTTTCACAATTCGTCCACAATATTTGCAAAATAGTTTTTTTTAAATGTTCGTTTTCTATAATGAAAAGTTTTGAATTTAGCTTTATTGACTTATAGTGTGCATCAGGATTAATAGCGTGCCTCGGTCCTGTAGTTCAGTTGAAATATTCCCTCTATCAAAGATGTTTTTATACCGTGCAGATTGTTTATAGGAGTCGTGACGACTCATGATTCGCCCATTGTTGATTATGCGTTTGCTGACGATGCCGTGTTTATGGATGAGTGTGGTGCAGTTTGTATTCGGTGAATTGTCCTTTATGTTATTTAAAGATGATGTTGGACGTGCTTTTGCGACGCCAGCCTTGATTACGTTTACCATATCTTTGGTTCTTTTATTGGGCTTTAAAAAATATCCTTTACCCTCCGTAAATACTCGTGAAGCCATGCTGTTCGCCACGTTGACTTGGTTAGCTGTTGGTGTATTGGGTGCAATTCCTATTATATCGGTTACGCATATTTCTTTTACCGATGGCGTGTTTGAATCTATTAGTGCTTTGACGACTACGGGCGCTACTGTGTTGTCTGGTTTGGATGAATTGCCGCCGACTTTTTTGATGTATCGTCAATTTTTGCAATGGATGGGCGGTCTTGGTGTGGTGATCTTTGTGGTGGCGATTCTTCCCATGCTGAACATCGGTGGAATGCGTTTGTTAAAGGCGGAAACGCCGGGGCCGATTAAAGACGATAAGCTTTCTCCTCGCGTATCTAGTACAACACATTATTTATGGATGGTGTATTTGGCCATTACTGGCTTATGTGCGTTGAGCTATTACTTTGCTGGTATGTCGGCGTTTGATGCCATTGGTCACAGTTTTACCACGGTATCCACTGGCGGCTTTTCAACTCATGATGCCAGTATGGGCTATTTTAAAAGCCCGTTAATCTTGTGGATCTGTAATCTTTTCATGGTACTAGGTGCGGTCAACTTTGCTCTGCATTATCGTATTTATATTGCTCGTAGCATTAGACTGTATTGGAAAGACGAAGAGACGCGTGGTTTTCTTAAAATCATTACTTTTGTGGCGTTATTATTGGCTTTGTTTCTTTTCCAGACAGGTTCAGAAGATGGGCTTTGGGTCTCTATTACTCAGTCGTTCTTTCATGTTATTTCGTTTATTACCAGCACAGGATTTGCCGCAACAGATTTTGGCGCTTGGCCTGCAGTGACCTCAATAGTATTGATTTTTGTTGGTTATATTGGCGGCTGTGCAGGTTCGACAGCGGGTGGTAATAAAGTGATTCGGAATATCATTTCTTTGAAATCTATTTCGTTGGAATTAAAGCGTTTGGTGCACCCAAATGGTGTTTTTGCGATGAAATTTCAAGGGCGAACTATTAGTGCCGATGTACGTCATTCGGTGATGGGCTTTATGTGTCTGGCCGCTATGGTTACTGTGTTTTTTACGATTTTATTGATGATGACGGGCATGAGTTTTATGGCATCCCTGAGCGCGACGGCGGCTTGCTTGAATGTGCTGGGACCGGGTTTTGCTGAGCTTGGTAGTAACTTTTCACCTCTAAGCGATACGGGCACTTGGTTGATGAGTTTTGCGATGATCTTGGGGCGTTTGGAATATTTTACTGTGCTGGTGCTTTTCTTCCCCGTAATGTGGCGTCATTAAACGTATCACGCTTATGCTGTTATTTACTCGATAAGGCGAACACTCGCGGTGCATCGTGTTTGGGTAAATGAATTAATGTTAGTCCGTAATGCTGGGCAAGTTTGACAGCGAGTGTACTTGGCGAGGCTAGATGGATTAGTCTAGAAAGTCCGACTCGTACAGCTTTTTGAACCAATTCTGTGCTGCATCGACTCGACATCAAAACGCTGTAATTATGTAAATTTATATCCTTTTGTAGCGCATAGCCAATTATCTTATCAAGGGCATTATGCCGACCTATGTCTTCCATGCAAACAATAGGTTCACCTTCGGGTGATATCAGCAGGGCAGCATGAACCGCTCCGGTTTTGTTTCCTAATTCTTGGAGCTCAGATAAACGGGGTCTTAATGTGATTAGGCTTGCTTCTTCTATTGGGGTACTAGGCTGAAGTATTGAAAGCACAGGGATTGCTTGAGTCAAAGATTCTATACCGCATAAACCACATCCAGTTGCGCCAAGATGTGTTTGTCTTCTTTTTTTGAATTGAGCAAATCGGCGTGGACTTAGTTCTAGATTGATGGCAACGCTTTCGATGTCTGGTTGTGTTTGTGTGAGCTGGACTGTGATGTCTCGTACATCATTAATATGTTCAATAATGCCTTCACTGCGAGCAAAGCCGACGACAAAGGCCTCTAAACTCACAGGGGTAACCATCATAACTGCATACGAAATATCGTTGATACTGATGGCAAGCGGCATCTCTTCTACAAGTTCTGCCGATTCTAATATTTTTTGTTCGAATCGGGGCGTTGTTGTGTCTTCGCATTGATGCGCAATATTTTTCTGCAAAGTGTCACAACGGCCAAACTGTTGGCGTCTGTAGCTGGTAAACGAAATAGGAGAATGTAGCATGATATCGAATTCAGTTAATTAAGAAGATGCTCTTATAGTACGGAGAGAGATTGGGAGCGTCCAATGCTTTTGCGCTAAGAAAGAGCATGAAAACGACATGAATTTTGAATAGATATTGTTTGTTTAAAAAAGAGGCGATATGCAATCGTGTTTCAAAAGCTTAAGTATTTCTTTAGACCCTAAAATGCCGTATCCTACCCAAAAAAATTAAGCTTCAAAAACCCTTATACGTATTGGTTTTGTAAAACTATAGGTTAAAAGGGTATGGACTGTGATTATTTGCACTCCAACAGTGGCAAGGAAAAAGCACATGCTACAAAGTGTGGTTCTGTTTTTGTCATATATCGAGAACGTGTGCGATCAAATGTATTAGCACATAGTCAGGTTCTCCGTGAGCCACTTTTTGTTAAATGAGTTTTTTATTTATGCAGTTTATTAATCGCCTCTCGCGTTGGGCTTTGTCTGGCCCGCGAGCTTGGTTATCCATTATATTTGTTGCTTTTATCGCTTTGTTGTTTGTTTATAAGTCCCTTGTATCACCAACAAATAATCCTAAAGACTACACATTACCTAGTACCGCTAAAATAGATACAGAGAAGAGTAATGACACTAAAAGTCTAGTGCCTCCACAGGCCAGTTCGAATACGGATGAAGATAATAACTATGATTCGCTGGTTACGACCGATCCACTACAAAACGTGGAGAAGGTTACTGCCTCTATTCCTTCAATAGAATACGTTATTAAGCCTGGTGATACCTTAGCTCGCATCTTTGCGCGCTTAGGGTTATCGCGAGAGTCTTTGTATTCTGTATTGGAAGCGGACCAAGAGTTTTTAGTTCTTGAGCCTTTGATGCCGGATGATAAGTTCACCTTTAAGTTGGACGAAAACGGTGATCTACTTAGGATTACTCGCCGTATAGACATTAGTAAAAGTGTGTCTTATGTACAGCATGATGGCGGTGGTTTTAGCTACGAAGAGAAAGTTAATCCCATTACTTACACGCAAGAGGCAGTGCACAGTAAGATAAGTGGAAATTTTTATTTATCAGCTAAAAAAGTAGGTTTGTCGGATACTAATATTTTAATTATTAACGATTTACTGAAAGGTCGAGTGAATTTTCGCAAAGATCTTAGGGCCGGTGATGACTTTAATGTCATTGTTAAAAAAGGCAATATTGGTGGCGTAAAGGTAGGGGAAACTCAACTAGAAGCACTGGAAATAACGGTAAGAGGTCAGAAATATAGTGCTTTCTTGCATTCAGATGGGCGTTTTTATGATCTCGATGGCAACAGCTTAACACCTGCCTTATTACGTTGGCCAACGCGTAAACAGTATCGAATTAGTTCGCCTTTTAATGCCAATCGATTACACCCGATTACAGGTCGCCCTGCACCACACAATGGTGTTGATTTAGCGACTCCTTCAGGGACAGAAGTTCTTGCTACAGGAGATGGTGTTGTTACTCGAATCGCAACGCATAAGTATGCAGGTAAGTATGTTGTGGTTGATTATACGGGTCCTTATAGCTCACGTTTTTTACACTTAAGTAAGATATTAGTGAAACAAGGCCAGAAAGTTAAACGTGGTCAAGTAATTGCTTTGTCTGGTAATACGGGTCGAACAACTGGCGCCCATTTGCATTATGAACTGCATATAAGAGGCCGACCAGTTAATCCAATGACGACGGATATTCCGACTACCCAATCCATACCGAAGGGTGATAAAAAAGAATATGCCAGTAATGTTAAGCGCTGGGTAGCCATGATGGCGAGTGCTCAGGCAGCAGATTCAGTTAAGAATACAGACGTTGAATCAGAGCCTGAACCAGTCTCCGAATTGGATGCCGCGGCAAATTAAATATCGATTTAAAACTGAGTGATGAAACATAAAAAGGCGTCTTTTCATAAGAAGAGACGCCTTTTTCATTTAGCTATTATTGCGTTAAGAGATTAACTATTATTTCAATATTGTGATGCGTGATCACTTACATACTTTTCTTATAAGACTTGTTACCTATGACGAAGAGTACCAAGAAAATAGCGAGGCCAATACAATTAACCCAAAGCGCTAAATGTGGCCATAGCATCATCAACGAAGCGGCTAAAGCAATGAATCGTGAAAAGATCGATAGCTTATCTTCTAAGTAACCCTCCATAGCTCCAACTAAGGCATACATACCAAATATAGCAAAGAAAGACAGACGCAATAGTGTTTCTGTATCACCGCCTATTAATGGAGTGTAAGCCATTAATAGTGGAACAATGTACAAACCTTTTGCTAGTTTCCATGCAGTCAGACCGGTTAGCATCGGCGGTGTTTTAGCAATAGCGGCGGCAGCGAAAGCGGTTAAACATACAGGTGGAGTCACGTTACTGTCTTGTGAAAGCCAAAAGATGATCATGTGTGCTGTTACCAAAATCATCGCGACGCTCTGAGCACCTAAGGCTTGATCCATCAACATGCTTTTGAAATCGTTAGGAACTTGTGCCAATAAAGCTTGAGCTTGTTCCATTGGCATGCCTTGCGCTAAAGAAGCAATAGCAGAAGGATCGACCAGCATGAATACTGCGCTTGCGGCTTCAGGCAAACTACCAGAAGACATCATATCCAAGAGCTGGCTTTCTGCGATGAGATTAAATAGAGCTGGAGCCGATAGCGTTCCTAACACGATGTAAGACGCCGTTACTGGCAAGCCCATACCTAAAATTAAAGACGCAATTGCAACGAGAATAATGGTAAAGAACAGACTACCACCGGCCCAATTGGTTATTAACAAAGAGAAAGTATTACCAACGCCAGTGGTGCTAATTACGTTAACTACTAAGCCAATACCTACCAGTAGAACCGCAGTGGTAGACATGTTTTTCGCGCCTTGAGCCATCGCATCGATAACCGCAGCCGGCCCCATTCTATGCTTGCTAGAAAGGAAGGAGGCAGCAATAACCGCCAAAATACTAATACCCGCAGCGTATGTTGGTGTAAAACCTTGTACTAACAAGGTTACTAAAACCCCAAGCGGCACAATATGATGCCAGCCATCTTTAAGGACTTGTGAAATATTGACGGCATCATCGCTTTCTGTCGCGATAACTTTACTGCGTTTTGCTTCGACACGTACGAAGAAACCAACGGACAGGAAATAAAGAAGCGCTGGAATGGCAGCCACACTAATAATGGTGACGTAAGAAACTTGTGTATAAGAAGCCATAATAAAAGCCCCAGCACCCATAACTGGCGGCATCAATTGCCCACCGGTAGAAGCTGCAGCTTCGACGCCAGCAGCAAAACGCGCTGGAAAGCCCGCTCTGCGCATCAGTGGAATGGTGATAACACCAGTCGATACAGTGTTGGCTACTGACGAGCCAGAAACAGAACCCATTAAGCCAGAACCTAATACCGCCACAAAACCGGGGCCACCTATCATTTTGCTAGCAAGCGAGCGTGACAGATCAATAATAAAATCACCTGCACCGGATTTTACTAAAAAGGCGCCGAATAAAATAAACATGAAGACAAAGCTCCATGAGATTCTAGAAATGGAGCCAAACATGCCATCTGTGCTAAAAAAACTGCGATACAAAAGGGTTTCAAGGCTAAGTCCGGGGAAGTTAAACATACCAGCGAGCCAGCTTCCCCAGAGTACAACGTAGGTTAGTGCAACGATAATGAGAAAGGGAATAAACCAACCACTGGTACGGCGAATCAGTTCAAGAGATAGTAAAACAGCAACGCTGGATACTATCCAGTCTGAGGTGTTGAAAGTTACGCCGCGGGCGTATAGCGCATCTTCAAAAAAGACAATGTAGAGCACCATTCCGATTAGGGCGAGTACAATAGCCCCATCAAAAAATAGAGCGATTTTACTGTCTTGCCATTTAGGATTCGCTGGGATCAACAAGGCACACAAGATACCGAATCCAGCAAAATGAAACGCAGAGACCCAAAGTTCTGGAAGTGTGGCTATCGTATTAATGTAAATGTGGGCAACTGCCAAGAAAACCGAAAGGGCAAATACAAAACGGTTTAGCCAAGGGCCAGAGCGATGTTTGGTTTCAAAATCTTCAAGATTGATGTCTTGAGGTGCGGTTGGTTGCGATGAAGCAGTCATAGACAAGCTACCTTTATGTGTGCAAAAAACGGATTGAGCAAAGGCGTAAAAGGCGCGCCGCACTAGTGTACGGCGCTAGAACAATAGTGAATGATGTTATTTAGCGATCAGGCGAGCTGGGATATTAATACCGCGTTCACGGTAGTAACGAGCGGCACCTGGATGCAGTGGAACAGGAAGACCTGCAATGGCTTTCTCAAGAGACATCACGGATGTCGCTTTATGAATGGCACTTAAATACGCTAAGTTTTCATAAAGTGATTTGGTTAGCTCATAGACGTCGTCTTCTGATAAGTCAGCGCGTGTTGCAAGGAAGTTAGGCTGAGCCACCGTATTGATGTCTTTTGTTTGGCCTGGGTAAGTGTTAGCTGGAATGACGTAGCGGGTCCATAGCTCGTAGTTACCATTTGCTTCCTTAATTTGCTCGTCAGTAAAGTCTAATACTTTGACCTTGTCACCCATAGATGCGTAAAGTCTAGTTACCGCACTGACAGGAACGCCTGCAGGAGTGTTCATGCCGTCGATATTGCCATTTTGCATTGCGTCGGCACTTGCACCGTAGCCCATATAAGCTAAAGCGAATTTATCAGGATCAATGTTTAGCCCTTTCAATTGCTGACGGCCAGAACCTTCGGTTCCAGAGTTTTTAGTGCCGATGGAAAATTTATGGTTGGTTCCTTCGAGACCTTTTAGATCCGACATAGTGCCAGTTTTAGTTAGGTCTGTTTTTAGAACAAAATGTTCTACGTTTTGCCAAAGCATGGAAACAGAGCGTAACTCAGTTTGTTTGCCAGAGCTTTCGAATGGGCCTTCACCGTCCCAAGCCCAAGCACCGTAAAGACCTTGTAAAATAGCGAATTGAGCTTGGTTTTCACGTAAAAGTTTGATGTTTTCGCCTGAGCCTGCTGAGCTGATAGCTGAAACTGATAGGCCAAACTTAGGTTCTAGCTTTACTTTGCTTAAGGTAGCGATAGCGACACCCACAGGGTAATAAGTGCCCCCTGTCGATGCGGTTGCTAAGATGTAATTGCGGTTATCTGCAGCAGATACACTGGATGCTGATAAAGCAATCGCAGCAGCGGTTGCACTCGTAAGAATAGTTTTAGTAACAAAGCCCAATTTCATATTATTTTTCTCCTATTGATGGGGTTGGTTACATAACCTATAGCGATAATCATGCCAAATATATATCTTATTGATATGTATGGTCTTTATTTTATCCTTGGTATTTCCTTTCTTTTTTTATACACATATGGGCTAATTATTGCTTATGGTTGACGATTCAGTATCGGCAATAAATTGCTTACGATGTAAGTGAGTAAAAATCGCTGTTAACATGCTATTTTATGTCATAGAGGGATATGTGATGAGCAAAATTTTGCCGATGAGTCTAAAGCGAGAAAATAATGAAACAAGATCATAATATTCGTGTTGTATTGTTTGATTTGGGAAATGTCTTAGTCGACTTAGGCGATATTTCTGAAATGCATGCTATGTTGAATACCGAAGGTGAGGAGACTGAAGTCTGGTTGAAGTGGCTAAAATCACCGACTGTGGCGGCATTTGATTCTGGAAAAATTACTTTTGATCAATTTGCTGATAGCTTACTGAAAGAAGTTGGCAGTAATATAGATAAAGAAACATTCAAAGCATCTTTTAAAGCATGGCCAAGAGGCTTGTTTGCTGGGGCGCTTGAGCTGGTTGAATCTGTAAAGCCTGAATATCATCGTGCTATTTTATCCAATACTAATGCCGCTCATTGGCCGCGACTAATGGATGAAATGGCGCTGGCTGGTAAATTTCACAGTTATTATGCTTCTCATATAGTAGGTTTCGTAAAACCGGATGAAGCGATTTATCAGCACGTCATTCGCAATTTGCAGGTTGCTCCCGAGCAGATTCTTTTTATTGATGATAATCAGATCAATATTGATATGGCCAATGCTCTAGGAATGAAAGCGTTTCGTGTCAAAGGGGTTGATGAAGCACGTGTCGTACTTCATCAACATGGGGTGTTGTCCAGCTAAATTATAGGCTGAGACAATAGTACTAGAATTGCTTGAAGCCTTAAATTAAGCAGTTGAGGTTAAATACCATTAGGTTTAGAGGTTTCTATGCGTACGTTTGATGGACAATCTTCTACTAGTTATTCACGGACTCGGCCTATGTACCCGGCTGAGCTTTATTATTGGCTATCCCAACAAGTACCTGCATCAAGTGTTGTATGGGATTGTGCGTGCGGTACTGGCCAAGCTTCGGTTGATCTTGCTGCGTACTTTGATCGCGTAGAAGCGTCTGATATTAGTGAATCTCAAGTAACTGCGGCGACACCTCACCGGAAGGTGAATTATCAGGTTTTTCCAGCTGAAAAGACGCTCTATCCTGACCATTATTTTGATGTTGTATGTGTTGCTCATGCATTGCATTGGTTTAATTTAGAGGCGTTTTGGAAAGAATTAAAGCGGGTATTAAAACCTGGTGGCATGTTTGTTTGCTGGGGATATAACTGGTTACAAGTAGGTGAGACAGAGGATAAAGCGATAGCTGAGTCTGTGCTGCCTCATCTTGAGACTTATTGGCCAGCAGAAAGTCGTTTATTGTGGAATCAATATCGTGATATTAAGTTTCCTTTTGAATTAATAGACGTCCCAAAATTTGAGCTAAGTTGTCATTGGTCTGTGGCGCAAACGCTGGATTTTATTCGTACTTGGTCTGCATCTCAGTTGCGTATACAAGAGCTGGGAGATGATTTTTTATTAAATGCTTCACCTATTATTCGTGAGGCTTGGTCGGAGCCGACAAAAAAGCAAGAGATACATCTGCCATTCTTCGTAAAAGCGGGGCGTTTCGCTTAGGTTTGCTTTTGCAATAAGACTAAAGTGGAATAGATTGGAACCTCTAGCGAGTTATAGTAGTTCAGCATCCGAATAACAAATTTAACAATGGAGCGGGTTATGAAGTCATTATATAGCGCAACCTCAAATGAGGCGGCAAAAAATGCCAATGTGAGTCAAGCAGAATTTGAAAAACGCTATCAAGAATCGATTGAAAATCCAGATGAGTTTTGGGGGCGAGAAGGGAAGCGTATAGACTGGTTTAAGCCTTATACAAAAGTTAAAAACACCTCTTTTAAACGAGGCGAAGTTAGCATTAAGTGGTTTGAAGATGGTGAGTTAAATGTGGCTTATAACTGCATTGATCGTCACTTAGCTAAATCTGCAAATAAAGTCGCTTACTACTGTGAAGGTGATAAAGAAAGCGATGAAAAAGTCGCAATTACCTACCAAACATTACACGATGAGGTTGGACGTTTAGCCAACCTGTTAAAACGTCAGGGCGTTAAAAAAGGCGACCGCGTTGCTATTTATATGCCAATGATTCCGCAAGCTGTTTACGCTATGTTGGCGTGTGCTCGAATTGGTGCGATTCACTCTGTTATTTTCGGTGGTTTTTCAGCGCATGCTATCGCCGATCGTTTAAACGATTGTGAAGTAAAGCTGGTTATTACCGCAGACGAAGGTCGTCGTGCTGGTAATACTATTCCTCTTAAACATAATGTTGATATGGCGTTGGACAACAATGCTTGTCCAACTGTTGAAAATGTTATTGTCTACCGTTACACAGAAAAAGACGTGCCTTGGTTTGAAGGCCGTGATTTAGACTGGGCGGTTGAAGTAGAAAACGAAAGTACTGAATGTCCAGCAGAACGTATGAACGCGGAAGACCCTTTGTTTATTCTTTATACATCTGGTTCAACCGGTAAGCCAAAAGGTGTGGTGCACACAACAGGCGGATATTTGGTGTATGCCTCGTTAACTCATGAATTGGTATTTGATCTTAAGCCAGATGATGTTTATTGGTGTGCCGCTGATGTGGGCTGGATCACAGGCCATAGTTATATGGTTTACGGGCCACTTGCTAATGGCACAACGAGCATCTTATTTGAAGGGGTGCCAACGTATCCTGATTCAGGTCGAATTGGTCGCGTGGTTGATAAATTTGACGTGACCATTCTGTACACAGCACCAACGGCTATTCGAGCTTTGATGGCGAAAGGCGATGAAGCGACGCGTTCAAGTAAGCGAGATTCTTTACGAGTATTAGGTAGTGTGGGTGAGCCTATCAACCCAGAAGCTTGGTCTTGGTATTACAGCGAAATTGGTAATTCCTCTTGTCCTATCGTTGATACTTGGTGGCAAACTGAAACTGGTGGCATGATGATGACGCCACGTATTGTTCAAGGTGATGTAAAACCTGGTTCATGTACTGGTCCTTTGTATGGTGTGCAACCTGCTTTGGTAGACGCACAAGGCGTCTTGCAAGAAGAGCAAGGCGTGTTAGTGGAAGGTGGTTTGGTTATTACGGATTCTTGGCCAGGCCAGGCGCGAACTGTTTATGGCGATCATGAGCGTTTCGAGCAAACTTACTTCAGTACTTTCGACGGTATGTACTTCACTGGTGACGGCGCATCTCGCGATGCAGATGGCCATTATTGGATTACTGGCCGTATGGATGATGTATTGAACGTTTCAGGGCATCGTCTTGGAACAGCTGAAATAGAAAGCGCATTAGTGGCTCATCCTTCTGTCGCTGAAGCTGCTATCGTGGGATTCCCTCATGATATTAAAGGACAAGGCATTTATGTTTATGTCAGTGCGATTGCTGGTGTGATTCCAGATGAAGAATTGACTAAGTCACTAAAGCTGTTTGTTCGTCAAGAAATTGGTCCTATTGCAACGCCAGACCTTATTCAATGGACAAGTAAAGGTTTGCCGAAAACGCGATCAGGTAAAATTATGCGTCGAATTTTAAGGAAGATTGCCGCAAACGAACATGATCAATTGGGTGATACAAGTACATTAGCTGATCCAAGTGTGGTTGATGATTTAATCGAAAACCGTTTAAATGTGTGAACGTTTACACATTTAAAAAGGATACACAGTGATTTCACTTGTTATCGCGGATGATCACCCTTTGTTCCGTAGTGCGCTATGTGGCGCACTACGGGCTGAAATTGAGGGAATTGTAATTGTCGAATCTCATGATTTAGATTCGACGTTACACTGTTTAGCGAACGTAAATGATCTTGATTTACTGCTACTAGATTTAAATATGCCTGGTAGCGGTGACTTGTATGGACTAATTAGAATTCGTAAAGACTTTCCTGATGTGCCGGTGGCAGTTATTTCTGGCAGTGAGGACAGTGTAATGGTTGCTAAAGTGATTGATGCTGGTGCTTTGGGCTTTATTCCCAAAACTAGCGAGCCTGCCACTTATGTACAGGCCATTCATGCTATTTTGGCGGGAGATATTTGGCTTCCAGATGATCTTAGACAAGAGGTTGCTGATCAACCAAAACCAGATTTATCAATGCAGCACAAAGTAACTGAGCTGACACCTCAGCAATATAAAGTTTTGTGTTATTTGCATGAAGGTCTGTTGAATAAACAAATTGCTTATGAATTATCTATTTCTGAAGCAACAGTAAAGGCTCATATAACGGCTATTTTTCGTAAGCTAGAAATCAATAATAGGACGCAAGCAGTATTGGTCGCTAGTGATTTGAAGTTACAAATGACTACTGCACAAAGTTAATTCTTTTCTTTTTCTTTTTTAGCCTGATCTTTTCTATTTTTTCCGTCCTTGCAGTGGCATGAGCTGGGAACAGGATCCATGCCACCTTCGTGCCATGGGTGACATTTAGATAATCTTTTCAAACCAAGGTACATACCCTTAAAAATCCCATAACGCTCAATGGCTTGGATCATATAATGTGAGCAGCTAGGGTAAAAGCGACAGTTATTACCCAATAATGGACTAATTAAAAACTGATAGCCTTTTACTATTAATATGAAGATTCTTTTCATGCGCTACTTATCTAGTGAATGATTGGGTGACTATTGGGTTATGTCATTTTTGTGTAAATAGTAACGTCTATTTGTTACTGTAGCGGAAATATATCACAGAATCGATTCTACTATGCCAGATCAACATCTTACTCTTGATGCAATGCAAGTCGTTGCTTATCAAGGCGAGCCAGGAGCCTATTCGCATCTTGCTTGCAAACATACCTTTCCTGATTGGACCAGCATTCATTGTGCGACCTTTGTTGATGCCTTGCAGATGGTGGAGCGAGGTGATGCTTATTACGCCATGATTCCCGTTGAAAACTCTACTGCTGGTCGAGTGGAAGAGATTTATCGAGAATTAAAACGCACTCAGCTGTATGTGGTGAAAGAGCATTTTGAACCAGTTAATCATTGTTTGATTGCTCGTCATTCTATGACATTAGATCAAGTTACTCGCATTGGTAGTCACCCTCAAGCGTTGGCGCAATGTGATGCTAATATTAAGGTGTTAGGTGCGAAAAGCCAGGCCATGTACGACACTGCGGGTGCTGCTAAGCATATTGCTGAGTTTGATGAGCCTGGAATGGCGGTTATTTCGTCTGAATTGGCTGCAGAATTGTATGGCCTAAATGTACTTAAAACTTTTTTTAACGACACTGTGGGTAATACAACTCGCTTTTTGGTTTTTTCTCGTCAGCAAAAAATGCCTATTTATGAAGATGGCTTAACATATATCACTTCTTTTATGTTTCGTGTGCGAAATATCCCCGCGGCCCTGTATAAAGCGATGGGCGGTTTTGCTACTCAAGGGATTAACATGTTGAAATTAGAAAGTTATATGGTCAATGGTAACTTCACTGCGACTCAGTTTTATGTTGACGTTGAAGCTCATTTTCAATCTTCCTCTATGCAAGCTGCGTTAGAAGAGTTGCGTTTTTTCTCTGAAGAAGTTCGAATGTTAGGAACCTATTTAGCGGATGATTATAGGTCGAAGTAGCAATGATAACTCGTTTTTTGTGCGTTAGTTTTTATCTGTTCTTTAGTTTCAATGCTTCGGCAGAAATGGAAGATTTGTCTTCTGCTAGAGGGGATTTTTCTGATTTAGGTTCCTATGATGACTTTTTCGATCATATTTCTGTAGTTGTTACGCCGTCTAAAATGTCTCAGCCTAGGGTTGATGTGTCTTCTACGTTATCTGTATTGGACGGTGAATTTATCCGACGTATAAATATGCAATATGTAGAAGATCTTTTGCAGTTTATACCTGGCTTTTCAGTTGCACCTTATAAGTCATCCGCCCAAAAAGAAGCCTCTTATCATGGTACTCAGCTAGATCAATATCGTCGTATTCAGGTGTTGGTTAATGGTCGTTCTGTCTATAGTGTGGGGCTGGCGCGAGTTGAATGGGCAACGTTACCATTAAGTATTGAAGATGTCGCCCGTGTGGAGGTTAACCGAGGACCAAATGCGGCCAGCTATGGCATTAACTCTTACTTTGCTGTGGTGAATATCATTACCCGATCTCCATTAGAAACCTTGGGTGACAGTATCACTGCGTATTCTGGGGCTCGCGGAGATTATCGTTTATACGGGCAGCATAGTGGTTTGAATGGTGACTGGAGTTATCGTGCGTCTGCCTCGACGAATGCAGTGCATGGCTTTGATAAAGATTTTTATGATAAAGATCGTCATGATGGGCATCGTTCAACGATGGGAAATGTTCTTATTCAAAAAGAGACAGCAGGCAGCACCTTTAATCTTGATATGGGGGCTAATAGTCTTAAGGATAAGGTTGATCCGGTGAAATATGGCGCAGGTTCTTATGATATTAATAAGCCTATGCGCTTGATTGATCGTGAGCATATTAAGTTAAGCTATAGCAAACAAGTTTCACCGAGTCATGAAGTGAAAATACAGTATTACTATGATCAATCTGATTTAAATGAATATCATGAAGCTATACTTAGCTCTGGATTTTATAACGCGCTATTTGGTGGTTCTAGTACTGTCTCAGTACATGAGTCCGCAACGGTTGATCTACTGGAAACTCGTCAAGATATTGAGCTACAAAGTACATGGGAAGCATCCAATCAACTGCGTTTGATTTCTGCTGTGGGCTATCGTTGGGATGAAGCGGATTCTGAGCATTATTTATCAGGTAAAGCGAGTGATGAAGTGTTTCGTCTTTCTTCTAACGTAGAGTACCGCGCCAGCGAAAGTTGGATAATAAATGCAGGGGCTATGTTTGAGCGTAGTCAAATGGGGGGGGAGTTTTTGTCACCCAAATTTGGGATGACCTATAAGTTATCTGAACAAGAGTCAATGCGATTTAATATCTCCAAAGCGGTAAGAACACCTGATTTATCAGATCAATATTTTAAGTGGCATTATGTTTTAGGCAATGGGGACAGTTCTCCAACCTCGTATGCGGTGAATGGAGAAAAAGAGGAAAAAATTACCTCTTATGAAGTGGGCTATTATCATTATTGGCCGAGTCGTGGCTTATCGCTTGATATAAAATTTTATCATGATGAAATTAAAGATATGGTCTTAAGTCAGAAAAAATTTACGGCCTATACTGGAGATACTCAAATCGAAGAGGGTATAACGGAAGATGTTGATATCAATGGAATGGAACTAGAGCTTGATTGGCGTTTTCGATCAGGTGCTATCACTCGATTTACCTATTCTTATCAAGATACGCAAACAGATAATGCGGCTCTTATAAAGTCAACAACGCCTATAATGTTATCTTTCTTTGGTAGTTTGCCTATAACGGAACGGTGGGCAGTTCAAAGCTATTACTGGTATGGAAAAGAGTTAGGTGGAAATAATTACGAGCTTCTCAATACATGGCTGTCTTATCGTTTATCCTTAGGTGGGTATTCCAAAGCGACAATGGGGATTGGAGCAGAGACGCGTTTGGATAATAATGCGTTAATTTCTAAGCATAATAATATGACGGAAGATACTTTTGCTTATGTGTTTACAAATATCACTTTCTAATTCGGATGCTTAGAAAAGTGAAAAGGATTTTATCGATTGTTTTATTGTTGTTTCTGTCTGTAAAGGCATCAGCAGCGATTTATATCGTCCACGACATAGAGGAAAGCTCAGCACGCTCTTTGGTATTCCAGCTTTCTAAATTATTGCCTGCCAATACGCAAATGATCCCAGTGCGTCGTTCTTTGTTCGTACAAAATGCCTCTTTTTTGAAAAGCGAAGATGTGGCGGTTGCAATTGGGTCTGAAAGCTTTCGTCAGGTGTGTTCATCGGCCTTGGAAGGGGCTGTAATGGCTATTTTCATTGGTAAAGAAGAATACCTTAAAGCTCAGCCGCAGTGTGGACTTCCTAATAGTGCTGTGTTTTCAGGCGCGCCTTTGGATAAACGCTTGGCCTTGCTTGAAGCTATTTGGTTTGATCGTAAACCTCTGGCTGTACTTTATAGTGATAATCTTTTAATTGATACGCAAGATATGCAGGAACAGGCTGCGCAGCATGGCTTTGAATTTGAGTTTATTAAAACAGAGGTAGACCGACTATCTGTGTTGAAATCGGTTAATTTTGTTTTAGATGGTTCTGCTGTGGTTTTTTCACTAGTTGATACTGAGCTATATAAAAATGGCATAGCTCAAGACATATTGAAATTACTATTTCATAAACAGCGGGTGATGATAGGGCCTTCTTTTGCTTTTGTGCGAGCTGGATCACTGTTTGCAGTTTATTCTGATACTGAGACGAAATTAGATATTTTGGCTAATCATATCAGCATGTGGCAAACAAAAGGGGTACTGCTGGATGCTGTGTACCCCGACAATCTGAGAGTGAGTTTTAACCCTTATCTGATTAAATCACATGGTGTCGTGTTGCCGTCTCCGTCTTACTTGAAAGATAAGTATGGCCTTTGCTCCGAAACTGGGTGTTAGTGGTTACTGTAGAAAACGTTTCACTAGACTGGTAAAGGGTAAGGGTTTCTCAGCATGTAACCAATGACCAGCACCAGATATGATCTTAAAACTTGCGTTTGGAAAGAGCGCTAAAATAGCTTCCTGATACTCCGCCAAGATATAGTCTGAGTTTTCACCTTTGATAAATAGTGTTGGAATACTTACCGCATTTTTAATAAGCGGTTTTTTCAGGATAGTAGAATAACTATCGGCTATGTTGTTCACAGATAGCTCTAGCTTGAAGCCTTGTTCATTTCTCACTAGATTTTTCAGTAAGAATTGTCTGACTGCCAAGTTTGACTCGTATTGACTTAATAGAATGTCGGCTTCTTTTCTTGAAGAGGGTAGTGATTCATCAATCGCTTTTAAACCTTCTAAGATACGAGTGTGGCCAGCTTGATAATCGACAGGTGCAATGTCGACGACAATAAGTTTTTCAATTTTTCCTGCTGCTGCCATTGCCGCCATTTGCATAGCAACTTTTCCGCCCATAGAGTGGCCAAGCAAGTAGAAAGAGTTGATCTTATTAAGTTCCGTCCAATCTAGCACCGCTTCCGCCATTTTTGGGTAGCTGGCGTCTGGTAAGCTGTCTGATTTGCCGTGATTAGGAAGATCGATGCAATGTACAGTAAAGTGTTCTGCTAAGTTCTGCGCGATGGAGTGCCAGTTGTCGGCATTGCCAAATAGGCCATGTATAACAATAAGATTTGGGCCTGATGAACCATATTGTTTTGCGTGTATCATAAAAACCTTATTATTCTGCTAAGTAGATGATTAGTGTTAGTTAACACTAGTATGCTTACATTGTATCAAGTCTTGGAATATTTCGTCCCTATAGAATCAAGGTAGTTGTTTGAATGTTAGATACATTTTTTATTAAAGCCCTCAAGCACCCATTGCGTTTAACGGCTTTAGTGATTGATAAGTTAGGAGTAAAAGCCAATTGGATTACCTTGTTTGGTTTTTTAATTGGCATGATGGTATTGCCTGCTTTGTACTTTGGGAATACCTCTTTAGCGTTAGTGTTGGTGATTATAAATAGGGTGATGGATGGTTTAGATGGTGCTGTGGCAAGAGTGCAGGGACCCACGGATTTGGGGGGCTATTTAGATATCACTTTAGATTTCATATTTTATTCTGCGGTGATTTTTGGTTTTGCCTTGATGAATCCCGTAGACAATGCGTTAGCCGCAAGCTTTTTAATTTTTTCTTTTATGGGGACGGGTAGTAGTTTTTTGGCCTTCGCCATCATGGCTGAGAAGCGAAATATTGAGCGTTTGGAGTATGGTCGTAAATCTTTGTATTTTTTAGGGGGATTGGCTGAAGGGACAGAAACTATCGTATTTTTAGTACTGATTTGTTTGTTACCAAATTACTTCGCCGTCTTGGGGTATTTTTTCGGTGTGATATGTTGGATAACGACGGTAACCCGAATTTACGCAGGATACCGAACATTAACCTAAACAATTCATGCTTTTAATCGAAAAAAGCAATTTCAATATCGCTTTTGACAATCGCGCAGCATGCTAATAAATAACCGCTTTGCACCCATGCAAGGGGCTCAAATGGGTAAATTACATTTCCCCATAAGAGCTTTATTGAGCAAGAAGAGCAATATCCTTCACGACACTGGTATTCAACATGAATACCCGCCCGCTCAAGTTGTACTAGCAAGGGCTCATCCTCAGTAACGAGAATTTGTTTTTTCCCTAAAAGTACACGATGCACTTGCTCTTTTTTTTCGGGTGCTTTGGGTTTAGAGATCGAAGTCATCGAAGTCTGAATCATCTAAACTGTTGTCAGTTTGACCCACTAGGTAGGAACTGATTTCTGCCTCTTGTGGGGCAACTTGAACATTGTCACTCACCAACCAAGCATTTATCCATGGAATTGGGTTGTGCTTAGTGGCAAAGCATGTTTCAAGCCCAACGGCTTGCATACGCACATTAGTAATGTATTCAACATATTGGCCTAGAATTTGAGCATTAAGGCCAATCATCGAGCCGTCTTTGAATAGGTAAGTTGCCCATTCTTTTTCTTGCTCGGCAGCTTCAATGAAAATCTGGCGAACTTCGTCTTGGCATTCTGCGGCAATGACGGCCATTTCTGGGTCATCTTTACCGGAAGCCATCAAGTTCAACATGTGTTGAGTGCCTGTTAAGTGCAGAGCTTCATCGCGAGCGATTAATTTGATGATCTTAGCGTTGCCTTCCATCAGCGTGCGTTCAGCAAAGGCGAAGCTACAAGCAAAACTCACATAAAAACGAATTGCTTCTAATACGTTTACCGAGGCAATTGTTAGGTAAAGTGCCTTTTTAAGCTTAGGCATAGAAATTTCAATTGAACCTCTACCTGGAACATCAAAGGTTCCCATGCCCATAGTGTTATACAAATTAACCATTTCGATTAGACGGTCATAGTATTTAGAAACGCTATCGGCACGTTTGGTGATTTCTTCGTTCGTCACGATATCATCAAAAATCTTGGTCGGATCGTTAACAATATTACGGATAATATGTGTGTAAGAGCGGCTGTGAATGGTTTCACTGAACGACCAAGTTTCGATCCAAGTTTCTAATTCAGGTAGAGAAACGATCGGTAATAATGCAACGTTTGGCGAACGGCCTTGCACACTGTCGAGTAGGGTTTGATACTTTAGGTTGCTTAAGAAAATATGTTGTTCGTGTTCTTCCAATCTTTGAAAGTCTTTACGATCGGTAGAAAGGTCGACTTCTTCCGGACGCCAAAAGAAAGACAGCTGCTTTTCAATCAATTTTTCAAAAATAGGATGCTTTTGCTGATCATAGCGAGCAACGTTGACATTTTCACCAAAGAACATAGGTTCTTTTGTACTATCGAAGTGCTTACGGTTGAAAGTCGAGTAACTCATGTCTCAGGGTATTCCTCAAAAGCGTAAGGTATATTCAATGAGAAGATACCTTAGTTATTAATAGATTTTAGTATTTCGTTAAAGCGATAAACGTAGCAAAGCCTCATTTTTTATGAGGCTTTGTTTGTCAGATCATGCAAAAGATCTTTGTACGATGGCTGACAGGTTAGATCTTACAAGCACCGCCTGCGCAATCGTCCATGTCTTCTTGCTTATCATCAGCACCGTCGCGAGTATTGTGATAATACAGTGTTTTCACACCAAGTTTATAAGCCGTTAGAAGGTCTTTCAAAATAACCTTCATTGGCACTTTTTGAGATTCAAATTTCTGTGGGTCATAGTTGGTGTTAGCAGAAATAGCTTGGTCAACAAATTTCTGCATGATGCCCACTAATTGTAAATAACCATCGTTAGATGGAATAGTCCACAATAGCTCATAGTTTTCTTTTAAGCGCTCAAACTCAGGAACAACCTGTTTCAAGATACCATCTTTACTGGCTTTAATAGATACAAAACCACGTGGAGGTTCGATGCCGTTGGTTGCATTACTGATCTGAGAAGAAGTTTCAGATGGCATCAAGGCCGTTAATGTTGAGTTGCGTAGACCGTGAGTCACGATGTCGTTACGTAGTGTTTCCCAATCGTAGAACAACTCATTGGATACAATGTTATCGATTTCTTTTTTGTAGGAATCGATTGGCAAAATACCTTTAGAGTAAGTTGTTTCGTTAAATGCCAAACAAGGACCAAACTCTTTTGCCAGCTTGTTAGAGGCTTTCAATAGGAAGTATTGGATTGCCTCAAAGGTTTTATGAGTTAGCTCGTTAGCGCTGCCGTCAGAGTATTTAACGCCATTTTTCGCCAAGTAGTAGGCGTAGTTAATAACGCCTACACCTAAAGTACGACGCAATTCAGTTGCGCGTTGTGCTGCAGGGATAGGGTAGTTCTGATAATCCAGCAAACTATCCAACGCACGTACGATTAACTCTGCTAGCTCTTCTAGCTCATCAAGATTTTCAAGCGCACCTAAGTTAAATGCAGATAGAGTACAAAGTGCGATTTCGCCTTCTTTGTCATCAATGCTGTTTAGTGGCTTAGTTGGCAGAGCAATTTCCAAACACAAGTTACTTTGCTTAACTGGCGCAACTTTAGGGTCAAATGGGCTGTGTGTATTACAGTGGTCAACGTTCTGTAAGTAGATGCGGCCAGTGCTTGCGCGTTCAGAAGCAAACAAAGTAAATAACTCAGTTGCCTTAATGGTTTGTTTGCGGATAGATGGATCTTGCTCATACATAGTGTATAGGCGATCAAATTCTTCTTGATCAGCAAAGAACGCATCGTATAGGCCTGGTACGTCAGATGGGCTGAACAAAGTAATGTTGCCGCCTTTGATCAAGCGCTGATACATTAAACGGTTAAATTGAACACCGTAATCTAAGTGACGCACGCGGTTTTCTTCAACACCACGGTTGTTTTTCAATACCAGTAAGCTTTCAACTTCCAAGTGCCAAATTGGGTAGAAAACAGTTGCAGCACCACCACGAACACCACCTTGAGAACAGCTTTTAACGGCAGTTTGGAAATGTTTGTAGAATGGAATACAGCCAGTGTGGAACGCTTCACCACCACGAATTGGGCTGCCTAAGGCACGAATCGCGCCCGCGTTTACACCGATACCAGCGCGCTGACTAACATATTTAACGATAGCGCTTGACGTGGCGTTGATAGAATCTAAAGAGTCACCGCATTCAATTAATACACAGCTGCTGAACTGGCGAGTAGGTGTGCGAATGCCAGACATGATAGGTGTTGGTAATGAAATCTTGAATTTAGATACAGCGTCATAGAAACGGCGGATTAAATTTAAACGTTCTTTCTTGTCGTATTCTGCAAATAAACAAGCAGCGACAAGTATGTAGATAAACTGAGGGCTTTCGTATATTGCGCCAGTTACTCTGTTTTGTACTAAGTACTTACCTTCAAGCTGTTTCACCGCAGCATAAGAAAAATCCATATCACGAGAGTGATCAAGGAATGTATTTAGCTCATTAAAATCTTCTTCAGTGTATTTTTCTAGCAACTGTGCGTCGTAACGCTTTTGTTCAACGAGATTTTTTACGTGTTTGTAAAGGTGAGGTGGCTCGAAGTCACCAAAGGCTTTTTTGCGTAGGTGAAAGATAGCTAAGCGAGCTGCTAGATATTGATAATCTGGAGTGCTTTCAGAGATTAAATCTGCAGCAGACTTGATAAGCGTTTCGTGGATGTCTGTAGTACGAATACCCTCAAAGAACTGAATTCGTGCTTTTAGCTCTACTTGGGAAACAGAAACATTGTCTAACCCTTCGGCAGCCCATGCGATGACTTTATGAATCTTTTCTAGGTTGATGTTTTCTGTCGTCCCGTTACGTTTAGTAACTGTGAGAGTACTCATGCAATGACTTCCCATTAGTGCAATATAAAAAAAGGATATTTACTGTATGTAGTGTGTGTTTTTTAGATGACACACTATATGTAGTGTTTCGTTGTTAATCTGTAGCGAACAATAGTGCTCATTTAGGTGAAAATCAAGGCTTGAAAAAAACTCTAAAATGATAATTGAAAAATAGCTAAGTGGTCACTTACTTTACTTGCCTGAAAAAGCGTAAAGTTAGCAATTGGCAATACCATAAGGGCTATTTTTATCTATTTTTTAATGAAAAAAACTCATCTATCTGAACGCACGAAAAGTGATCAAGAAAGGAGGGTAAGCACCATTTTGAATGTTGCAACCAGTGGAAATAATACGAGTTGATGAATTAGGTAAATGGGTAAAGCATAACGTCCCATAAATGCTAGAATCTGGATTGCTAAGCTGTTTGGTGTTGGGCATTTCTGCCAATTTAGATAGCCAAGAAGAGGGCCTATTAAAACAACACCAATCCATGGAAAAGGAAATACAATATCGAGAGTCTTGTCTGGAAGTGCTATATAGCTTGTTATAATTGAAAAAGCGT
Organism: Marinomonas sp. UCMA 3892; assembly: GCF_012726345.1. GTDB lineage: Bacteria > Pseudomonadota > Gammaproteobacteria > Pseudomonadales > Marinomonadaceae > Marinomonas. The sequence goes on along the minus strand of NZ_PTXN01000002.1, from coordinate 380,393 downwards.
TTGGAAAATGTAGCCAGTTTGTTGAATGATAGATAAGTATGATGACAGCACCAGCTAACGCTGATGGGATAGGCCACTTTGCAAGAGGTCTTATGAGCAAAGAGGCAATAAATATGAAATGTAAAATCCCAAAATAAATCCATTGATTAGGCATGGTTAGATAAGTCGCCAATGAAATAGCGGTAGCGGAAATAAGCAACTTGATGTCTCGTTTCCAAAAAGATGAGTTGTTAGACTTACCCAATGCTATATAGGCTGACCAGCCAATTGCGGTGAGAAACAGAGTTAGGATTAAACTGCGAAAATAGACCCAGAAAGGGTCATAAATGGAATATTCCAAGAAACCAAAGTTTAGTAAATCCCAGCAAAAATGAAAAATTATCATTAGTAACACCGCAGAGCCGCGGTATACGTCTAAAAATGCACTGCGTTTGGTTGTCTCAAAAACGGGAGAGGCTTGCATTGAAGTCCAAGGGAAATAGTTTTTAATGGGAATCCAGCCATCATACCGATACTCATTTTCTAGCTCAAGCAAACAGCAGCTTATGTCGCAGCTTAAGTTTAATCTGCCGTGGGAGAGAGAAAGTCTGACGATGTTTGGGCGTGACGTGTTGGTACCGAGGCGCGTTGCATTTGTTGCGGATACGGGTATTTGTTATCGCTATACAGGTAAGGATCACTATGGTATTGGTTGGCCAGATTGGTTGTTGGCGATAAAAGAAGAGGCTGAGATCCTTGCTAAACAGTCATTTAATGCAGTGTTGTTGAATTGGTACCAAGATGGGGAAGAATATATGGGCTGGCATGCGGATGATGAAAAATCATTAGGGCCTGCGCCGGTTGTTGCTATGTTGAGCCTCGGAGCAAGTCGGCCGTTTATATTTCGTCTTAAAGGGAATCATCAAATTAAACATAGTGTGGAGTTAGAAGATGGAAGTTGGTTGGTTATGTCTGCTTCGACACAGGTATTGTGGCAGCACTCTTTGCCAGTAAGAAAGCGAATCAAAGAGGAGCGAATAAGCTTAACGTTTCGTCTTCTGCTTTGATTCCTATCTATTTGCTTTGATGCTTCTTTGATAGTGTTAAATGATTAAGGTGCTTTTCGAGTTCTTATCCAATCATTATCTTTCAGTGTGAAGCAAATTCGATCATGAAGCCGGCTTGGTCGTCCTTGCCAGAATTCAATGAAATTAGGCTTTAGTACATAGCCCCCCCAGTTTTCTGGGCAAGGTATATCTAGATCATTGAAAGCCTGCTCTTCTGCGTTAAAGGCGTTTTGTAGTTCATCGCGGCTAGCAATAACGGTACTTTGTTTTGATGTTCTAGCAGCGAGCTGGCTTCCTCTTGGGCGCGTTGCAAAATATGTCTCTGATGTTGCGCGAGATACTTTTTCAATGGTGCCTTCAACGCGAACTTGACGAGACAGGGCTGGCCAAAAGAAGGTCATGCTGGCTTTATTGTTTTGTGCCAACTGCTGGCCCTTTTCACTGTCATAGTTGGTGAAAAATGAAAAACCAGCGTCATTTCGTTGTTTTAACAAAACCACGCGTGAATGAGGCCAACCATCTAGTCCAATAGTGCTTAATACCATAGCTGTTGGATCATCGGGGCAAGATTCGATAGCTTTTTCGAGCCAAGTATCAAATAGGACAAGTGGGTTGTTACCAGCTTGTTCTTCCAAAAGATCGTCGAATTGGTAGTCACGACGAATAGAATGAAGATCTCTGTTCATGATTAAATCCGGTAAGTAGTTATGGTCATGACTTTGGATACTTGGGTCATGATGGCCATAATAGGTTGTGGGAACTCGTATCCGCCTGCCTCTAACGCCATTGCTTTATGTTTGGCTTCGTCTATGTGCATTTGTGTTAATACCGCTTTGCTTTTTGCATCTTGCATTGGCAGGGCTGCCATGTGTTTTTGAAGATGAATGCAAACCTGATCTTCTGTTGCAGCAACAAAGCCTAAGCTTAATTTATCGCTAATAAGCCCTGCGCCAGCACCTATCATAAATGATGCCCCATAGAATAAGGGGTTCAAAATGCTTGGTTTGCTGCCAAGATCATAAAGACGTTGTTCGCACCAGACTAGGTGGTCTATTTCTTCGTCCGCTGCATGTTCCATTTCTTGGCGAACTGTAGCCAGTTTTGCAGTAGTCGCCTGGCCAGCGTAAAGTGCTTGGGCGCATACCTCGCCAGTATGGTTAATACGCATTAAGCCTGAAGAGTGCTTGCGTTCGACCTGATCCAGCTCGGCCTCTTCTAAAGTGTTAGCTGGTGAAGGGCGCGTCGCTTTTGCTGCATGTGGTACAAGTGTCTGTAAAGCACGGTCAAACTGTAATACGGCTTTATCTAGAAAAGAGATCATTGTGTTTCCTCTTATTAACCTGGAGGCCATGTCATTGCGCGGCCACCCAATACATGCATATGAATATGGTAAACGGTTTGTCCGCCCATTTCATTGCAGTTCATGACAACTCGATAACCTGCATCACTGATGCCTTTCTGTTTTGCTATTTTCGCAGCGGTAGTTTGTAGTTTGCCAACCACTGGAGCATCTTCATCGGTAAGGTCATTCAACGTACTAATATGACGCTTCGGGATGACAAGGAAGTGGGTTGGTGCTTTAGGCATAATATCCTCAAAAGCAATAACGTCATCGTCTTCAAATAAAATGTTTGCCGGAATGTCACCCTTTACTATCTTGCAAAATAAACAGTCCATATCATCTCCTTTTGTTTGTATTATTCAAGGTTAGTGGTTTTGCTTCAAGGCGTTATGCGCAAAGGATTGATCCGTGACAAAGATGTATTCTTTAGTCTGTCTCCTTTTTGTATCAGGCGCGATATTCTTTGCTCTAGATGGCTTTCTAGCTCAGAGCAGGCCAGTAATTCATCAAATCCCAGTTTTTTCGCATAATCTAGCGACATTTTAACATTGTTGCTGATGAGTAAGCACTGATCTTCATGACGCATTAAAGGTAGTAATCTTTGTTGTGTAATGTGGGGGATGTGTCCGCCGTTATCAAATACTAAAATAATAGAGCCTGATTCTCTTTTGGCAGGTTGCTCTAAATACTCTAATAAACTTTCTAGAGTGGTGAAATGCTCTATTTTATTGGTATGACTTTGCAAAATCGTTAGTGATTTTTGCAGATCGCTGTCTTCTTGGCCAAATAATATGATGTCAAAGTGATGTTGTTGACTGATATCGTTGCTCAAAGGGCGTATGTGCGCGCGTATGGGAAGTTGTATGTTAACGCTTCGCATACGATCATTTTCAGATATTTGTATCTCACCTTCTAAGTGTTGGACGAGGAGTGATATGTAATGCATTCCAAGGTCAAAGCTGGTCGCTGTAGTGCGAACTTGCGTTGGCAGTGGAAAGCAGCTGAGCTCTAGTAAGGTGACGCCATCTCGGTTTATTTCGTGGCGAGTAATGTTGATGGTTAATGTTTGATCTGTAAAGTGCTTGAATTCTTGCGCTAGGCTTTCAATAAGGTGCTGCACAATAGATGCATTCTGTAAAATTTCAACTTGATCTGTTTTGTAAGTATTCAGCTCAATCTGCGTATTGTCTTGATCTAAGCGTTGAACGTTGTTGTAGGCATTATCTATTAATTGGTTAAGTGATAGCGGGTACGGCTGATCTGGTGGTGTATGTTCTTTAATATCACTAATTAGGTCAATTCGCTCAATTAGGTTTTTTAGGTTGTTGTTGGCAGTCAGACTACTGGTTAAGAACAGCCTGGTATCATTTGATGTAGCTGCTTGTTCAAGGTGGGAGAGTGTACCGCCAAGAATATTAATTTGACGACGAAGTCTGTTGGAAATATCGGATAAAAGGTCTGTTATTTCTGTTTGAGCTTGTTTGCTCTTTTTCGAATGTCTTTGTAGTAATGGTGTTGTTTGCGCAATCATGCCCGAGAAATGAATCATTGCCTCGATGATTATGGTGATGGTTAGCCCCCACTCAAATAATAGCGCGCTTGGAATAACGCCATAGGCTGACATAAGCCAAGCAAAATGGCCGCAAAGTAATGTTAGCCGAGCAACCAGATAGTACCCAGAAAACGGTATGTTTTTCATAAAAGCGATGACAGCATGAACTGTTAATATAATAAGAGTGCTAACCACTATTAAAGAAAGAGCCGCTATGTTTATTTTCTCTGGTGAAATAGTGAAGATGATGGCAAATAACCCATTAATAGAGCCAATTGTAATCAATACTTTGTCTAATTTAGGAAGATATTCTTTGGTATCAAGGTAGAGGCGAGAGAAAAATACAATCGCGCATAAACAAGATAACGCAGCTAGATTGTATATACGTTCTTGAATGTTGGTTTGGTTTGGAAACAGCTGAGAAATCTGATCGTGAAGTGCGAGATGTAGAACTGCTATGCCAATGAGCAATGTGCAGTAAATTAAATACATAGGGTGCGATGTTTTGACAAAAAAGAAGGTATTACAGATCAGTAGAGTCAACAATATGCCAATGAGAATCCCGGTGAAAATTAGGCTTTTTTGAGTATCTTGGCTTAGTTGAGAAAGGGTTTTAAGCTCGATTTGCGCATTAATTGGTAAGTTAGATGATAGCTTAATGTATAAGGTGAACACGGGTGGCGAATTGGCTGGAATTGAAAAAATATAGTTTGGTGCTTTGATTTCTTTGTTGTTATAGGGGCGTGCACCACCGAGCTCTGCTTGGATCTGATTTTCGTATAAATTAGGTAGGTATATGTCTAGATATTGTAACCTAGGTGAATTTATTTCTAGCAAAATAGGCGTGCTGTTGGTTGTTCTTATTGCTACATCGGTGCGAATCCAGATGTTGCCTTTTACCAATCCTAACTGTAAGTATCCACGGTTAATTGGGCGAAATCTCTTTGTATATTCGTCAGACGCAATAGTTCTAAATGGGAGGGCTTGATCTTCATCGATAAAATAAGAGCCGCTTTTGTTAATATTGAACGAACTATTCGTATCATCAATGATGGCAATAGTGTTTGTGCTCCACGCAGTGTTGGAGATGCAAAGTAAAAACAGTAAAATAAATCGATAAAGCAAAACGCTAGCCTAACTATATTGTATAAAGGCTATCATTATTAACTAGATAGGGGATCAAATGCTATATCCAATTTTGGTGGAGTATTATGTTTGGTTTAGCATACTCTTGTTGGGTGTCACCTGGTTTGCTAGGCAAGCAAAACCGACAACCCGAACTAATCTAATGTACGGCTATGGAATGATTGCAGCGCTAGGTTTTGTGCTTGGTTTGGATTGGGTTGCAGGTATTATTTTTGGCTTGTTGGTTCTTGAGGTTGGCCGCTTATTTAAGGCTTGGTTAGATAAAAAAGAGTCACAGCTAAAAAAGTAAGAGTGAATAAAGCGCAGTGTTAAGATGTAAAAAAGGCCTCAATTGAGGCCTTTTTAGTTTGTAGGAGGTTACTTTTGCTCGCGAGCAATGGCGCGGTGGCCAATGTCGGTGCGGAAGTAAACTTTGTCCCAAGACAGAGTGTTAACTACGTCGTATGCCGCCGCTTGAGCTTCAGCAACAGTATTACCTAGTGCTACAGCGCATAAGACACGACCACCGTTGGTTACCACTTGGCCGTCTTTTAGTGCTGTACCTGCTTGGAAGACTTTTTGACCTTCTGGAAGGTTAGTCTCCAAGCCGGAAATAACATCACCTTTTGCATAGTCAGCAGGGTAGCCGCCAGCGGCTAGAACAACACCTAAGCTTGCGCGAGGATCCCAGTCAGCTTCAACAGTATCCAGTTTGCCGTTAACAGCAGCTAAACACATTTGTGCCAAATCAGAGCGCAAGCGCATCATGATAGGTTGAGTTTCTGGGTCACCAAAACGGCAGTTATATTCGAGTGTTTTTGGTGTGCCATCTGGTGCGATCATCACACCTGCATATAAGAAACCACGGTAGCGGTTGCCTTCAGCATTCATGCCTTTAACGGTTGGCATAATGACTTCGTTCATAATGCGATCATGGATTTCAGGTGTAACAACGGGTGCAGGAGAGTAAGCACCCATGCCGCCGGTGTTAGGGCCTTTGTCACCATTGTCGCGTGCTTTATGGTCTTGGCTTGTTGCCATAGGTAAAACAGTTTCGCCATCTACCATACAAATAAAGCTGGCTTCTTCACCCACTAGAAACTCTTCGATAACGACACGGCTGCCCGCATCGCCAAAAGAGTTGCCTTGTAGCATGTCTTCAACTGCTTCAATGGCTTCGGCTTCAGTTTGTGCCAAGATAACGCCTTTGCCAGCGGCTAGACCGTCGGCTTTAACCACGATAGGCGCACCATGTTGCTTGATATAGGCAACAGCAGGTTCAATTTCGGTGAAGTTACCATAGGCCGCAGTAGGGATATTGTGGCGAGCTAGAAAATCTTTGGTGAAGGCTTTAGAGCCTTCTAGCTGTGCTGCTGCCGCAGTTGGGCCAAAGATAGCTAAACCTTCTTTTTCAAACGCGTCTACAACGCCAATGACTAATGGGGCTTCTGGACCAACAATGGTAAGGTCGATGTTTTCTTTCTTTGCGAAAGCAACAAGATCGGCAATATCGGTTACGCCAATATTAACGTTTTCAACTTTATTTTCTGTTGCTGAGCCAGCGTTGCCTGGCGCAACGAAAACTTTTTCAACTTGGTTAGATTCTGCAGTCTTCCATGCCAGAGCATGTTCACGACCACCGTTACCAATAATAAGAACTTTCATTATCTAATCCTTTGTATTGCAAACCAGAGGCCGCAGCCTCCGGTGACGAATTAAGAAGTCTTGGCTTCTTAGTGATAGCTTATTAATGACGGAAGTGGCGCATTCCTGTAAAGACCATAGCCATGCCAGCTTCATCGGCTGCGGCAATGACTTCTTCGTCGCGCATAGAGCCGCCAGGTTGGATAACTGCTGTAATACCAGCTTGCGCAGCGGCATCGATACCATCACGGAATGGGAAGAAAGCATCCGAAGCCATGACGGAACCTGCTACCTCTAGGTTTTCGTCAGCCGCTTTGATACCGGCAATTTTAGCGCTGTAAACACGGCTCATTTGGCCTGCGCCTACACCAATGGTTTGTTCAGCTTTTGCATAAACAATAGCATTGGATTTAACGAATTTCGCTACTTTCCAAGCAAACAATAAGTCTTTTAGCTCTTCTTCGCTAGGCTGACGTTTAGAGACGATTTTAAGATCGTCTAAAGTAATAACGCCGTCATCACGGTCTTGAACCAATAGACCGCCGTTTACGCGCTTGTAGTCTAGTGCCGCAGGTTTGTCTTTTGACCATTGGCCGCACTCTAACAAGCGAACATTTTGCTTAGCCGCTACGACTTCCGCTGCTTCTTTGCTGACGCTTGGCGCAATGATAACTTCAACAAATTGGCGGTCAACAATGGCTTGTGCTGTTTTTGCATCTAACTCTTGGTTGAATGCAATGATGCCACCAAATGCCGACGTTGGATCGGTTTGGAAAGCTAGGTCGTATGCTTCAAGTTGTGTTGCTGCCGTTGCTACACCACAAGGGTTCGCGTGCTTAACGATAACACAAGCAGGTTTATCAAAGCTTTTTACGCACTCAAGAGCCGCATCGGTGTCTGCGATGTTGTTGTAAGACAGTGCCTTACCTTGGATTTGTTTAGCAGTGCTGATGGATGCTTCTTTAGGATTCGCTTCAACATAGAAAGCGGCTTTCTGGTGAGGGTTTTCACCGTAGCGCATTTCTTCTTGCTTGTTGAATTGTAAGTTGAAGGTGCGCGCAAAATCTTCGCTGCCGCCTTCTACTTTTTTGCCTAGGAAATTGGCAATGGCACCATCGTAGTGAGAAGTGTGTTCGAATGCTTTTACGGCAAGATCGAAGCGCTGCTCATAAGTCAAACCGCCATCTGCTTTAAGAGAAGCTAAGATTTCTTCGTAGCTAGAAGGAGATACCACAATAGCAACGTCTTTATGGTTTTTCGCTGCAGAGCGAACCATAGTTGGACCACCGATATCGATGTTTTCGATCGCCATTGGTAAATCGCAATCAGGACGCTCGATGGTCGCTTCGAATGGATAAAGGTTGACAACAACCATATCGATTTCTTCGATACCGTGCTCTTTCATGATGGCGCCATCGATGTCACGACGACCAAGAATGCCACCGTGCACTTTTGGGTGTAGCGTTTTTACGCGGCCGTCCATCATTTCTGGGAAGCCTGTGTAGTCAGAAACTTCAGTTGCTTTAACGTTGCTGTCCAATAAAAGACGGTAAGTACCACCTGTTGAAAGAATTTCAACGCCTTGAGCGGTCAGTTCGCGTGCGAATTCGACAATGCCTGTTTTGTCGGAAACACTGATTAACGCTCGTTTGATTGGAGTTACTGTATTTTGATTTGCCATCATGGTTCTCGCAATTAATTTAACACTAAATAAACAAGGGGAAGGTAAGACGAAAAAAAGGGCGAATTCGCCCTTTTTTCTTTGTGCTTATAGCATACCGTATTGCTTCAGCTTCTTGCGAAGTGTGCCTCGGTTTAAACCAAGGATGGTGGATGCTTTTGTTTGGTTATCCTTTGTGTAGCTCATGACAGACTCTAGCAAAGGCGCCTCAACCTCTGCTAAGACTAACTGATATAAGTCTGTTATTGGCTGCCCATCAAGATGAGCGAAATAGTTTTGTAGGGCTTTTTCAACATTGTCACGTAGGGTTTGTGACTGCTCTGAAGAAGCGGCTTGAAACGTATGAGTATGAGTTTGTTCTACCACAGAATGACCTTCTATTTTTAAAGCTAACCATTTATTAATGCACGTTGATCGTCATTGAGAAGGGTGATCTAGGTCTTCTTTTTTGATTTTCAGTACATTAAGTGTAAGGTTCGTTTGCCTATTGGCAAACAAAGAACTCTTCCAATTTATCAAGCTGTTCTTGCGTATTATCAATACGGTTAAACAGACTGCGAAATTGTGTTTTATCCGCTAACGTTTGCAGGTACCAACCAACGTGCTTGCGAGCAATACGCACGCCTAAATAATCACCATAAAATTGGTGTAAGGCGTTCACGTGGTTAATAACAAGCTGTCTCACCTCAGATAAAGAAGGAGGTGCTAACAATTCGTTTGTTTCTAAATAGTGGTTTATTTCGCGAAAAATCCACGGTCTTCCTTGGGCAGCTCGACCAATCATGATGCCGTCTGCTTGGGTGTAATCTTTCACGAATTTTGCGGATTGTGCGTCTTTAATATCCCCATTAGCAAAAATAGGGATGCTCAAATGATGCTTAATCTCTGCAATTGTGTCGTATTCAACTTGTCCTTGGAATTTACATTCCCGTGTTCGTCCGTGAATCGCTAATGCTTGAATGCCAATATCCTCTGCCATTTTTGCAATCGCAAGACCGTTTTTCTGATCAAGACTCCATCCAGTACGGATTTTTAGAGTGACAGGAACAGAAACACTATTTACAACAGATTCCAGTATTTCTCGAACAAGTGCTTCATCTTTAAGTAATGCAGAGCCTGCTGCTTTATTGCATACTTTTTTAGCAGGGCAACCCATGTTGATATCAATGATTTGTGCGCCTAGCTCAACATTTTGTTGGGCAGCTTCTGCCATCATTTGTGGGTCGCCGCCAGCAATCTGAACGGACCTCGGCGAGACTTCCGCATCGTGAATTAAACGATGGCGGCTTTTTGTCGAGTTCCACAGGCGAACATCAGAAGTGACCATTTCTGATACGACTAAGCCTGCACCTTGGTCATGGCAAAGGCGGCGAAAAGGCAAATCTGTTACGCCTGCCATAGGAGCAAGAATAACAGGCTTGTCAACGCAATATGGGCCAATAGCAAATGCCATGATGTTCCTGAATACTGGATTGAATGTTAAAGATCGTCGACAGTGTCGAGCGGGCGTGAATAATACCTATGCAATCGTTGTTTTTGAAGTCTTGACAGGCTAAAAACTGACTATTTTTTGTTCTTTTTTTAACCTTTGCACTAAAACAGTGAAAAGAGACCTTTGCGCGAAGTCACGAGCGAAGCCAAGACGAGGCAAAAAAAGACGAGGAAGCGGAGTTTATGAGTTATAAATGAGCCCATGTTGTTAAATCCGTAAATAAGCGAGTCTATTTTTAACAAAGTATTGGCGAGCACAGTAGTCGTAAAATTCTCAAAAACTAGTAAGAGCGAGTGTCTGTCGGAAAGGCTCTAAGCTGATGAGTGACCGCACGAGCACCTGGATCTTGTATAGGAATGACCAAATGGATCGGGGTATTTGGTGGCATATAGGTAATATCGAGAAAGTCTTTGTGTAAGTAATCATTCGGAGCAAAGAGTCGTGCGGCCACGGGTAGACCGTTTAAGTCAAAAAACTCTAAGGCAATTTTTGGCATAGGCTGAGAGAAATCACTGGTGTTGGTGATAATAGCATTTACCAAAAGTGCGTTTGGTATGGATGGGTGACTTTGGATGCGTACGTGCTGAATAGTGATGGCACTAATGTCTTCGAATCTTGGTAGTGCACAACCAGAGTATGAGCAAATCGTTTTGTAGATGGCTCTGAAATTAGAAGAGCGACTGCCTTCTTCAAAAAAATGTGTAGCCACTTGTGTAGTTAATAGGACGATTCCTAATAACGAAGCAAAAAACCATAGCCAAGGGTGCCCTTTTTTCTTGCTTGTGAAAGAATCGTTTTCGCCCATTAATGGCGCTAGACTTTGTTGAGCCGATAGTTGTTCTAGGATGGTGTGTTGGTTTTTTATGTCTGATGGACGTGTTTGTTCTGCAGCGGTTTGCGCCAAGGAATGCAAAGCAACCATGTAGTCTGGTTCAGGGCTGACTGCTGCAGTGGGTTCAGCTGCGGCGGTTTTTGTTGGTTTGACTGTGGGTTTATTTGCTGTAACGGGTTGCTGTGGTGTCGCCTTAAGTGCGGCTTCTACTTCAGCAAGCTCTAGCTCCCATGGTGCTGGTTCATCTTGTCTTTTTGTTTCCGCAGTAGCTCTTTTGGCTTGTTCTTGTTTGTGTGCGGATTCTTGATAGGCGTTGTTTATTTCGAAGGCTTCGTCTTCATCTAGAGTACCGCTATTTTTTGAGCTTATTATATCTTCACTTTGTGGTCGTAGGTCTTCATCATCAAATAGTGTGTGCAGCCAATCTGGGTTAACAATTTCTTCTGCAGGAGCGAGCCTATTATCAATAGATGCTTTTATGTTTGTACCTGCGTCATTGTTTTGGAGGCTGTTGTTTTGAACTATAGTGTTCTGAGCTATGTTGTCTTGATCTGTCGGCTGGCGCGTTAGATCAGCTTGTGCTTGTTTTTTGGGCGTGACCGTTTCTATTGTTGGATCATTGCTTTCTTGTGGTGGCTGTTCTCTGGTGTTAGCAGGGTTCGTCTTGTTTTTTGCCGCGTCGCTGGCATTAAAAATATGGAAACATTGACCACATCTGACTTTGCCCTTGGCCATGCTTAATACTTCATCGCTTACTCGAAATGCGGTTGAACATTTTGGGCAACGGGTTATTAGGCTATTGGCCATAGGGTGTTATCTTCCTGTCTAAAACTTTACGAGACCTTTGGCTCGTGACTTCGTGCAAAGGTCTCTTTGTATATAAGGTTAAGTATTATGCGTGCTTAGTGCCTACAATACGAACCCATTCTTCCTTTTCGGTAATGGAATCAATTGTAAACCATTCTTGATACGCCTCAATCACTTCTTGAGCCTGGTTGGCAAGAATGCCTGAGAGGGCTAATTGGCCTTGATTTTTAACCAGCGCAGAAATAGTCGGCGCAAGGTGAGCAAGAGGGCCAGCAAGAATATTCGCAACTACTATATCGGCTTGTAGGTCAGATTCGTATGGCGGCAGTTTTACTTCTAAACGACTTGGATCTATCTTGTTACGTTCCGCATTGGCTTCGGTTGCTTGCACAGCTTGCGGATCGATATCGATACCGACCATGTTATTTGCGCCAAGCAGCAAACCAGCAATGCCAAGAATGCCTGAGCCACAGCCGTAATCAATGATCGTTTTGTCTTTGCAATCAATGCTGTCCAGCCATTGTAGACACAAGGCGGTAGTAGGGTGGGTGCCTGTACCAAATGCCAAGCCTGGATCTAGCATCAGTGTAACTGCATTGGGATCGGGTACTTCGCGCCAGCTAGGGCAAACCCATAGACGTTCGCCGAATTGGATTGGATGGTAGTTGTCCATCCACTCTCTTTCCCAATCTTTATCTTCGACTATCTCTATTTTCATATCGATATCGGTTTCACCAAGGGATTCGGCTTTATGCTCAATTACTGGGCGAATGTGTTCAATATCTGCGTCTGCTTCAAACAGGCCAGTCACCTTAGTGTTTTTCCATAGAGGTGTAGTGTTTAGGTCTGGTTCGTATACAGGATCGTCATGGACGTCTTCAAAGGTGACAACCATGGCGCCACAGTCAAGAAGAGTATCTTCGAAAGCTGGGACGTGATCGGGCGTGGTATTGATACGTATTTGAAGCCAAGGCATAAAGTGAAGTCCAACAGTAAAACAAACAGGAATAGAATAGCGAAGCTTGGAGCGAGAGGCGAGAGGAAAATGATTGCCCCTAGTGATTTATGTGATCACTAGGGGCAAAACTGCAGTCTTTATAGACCGAGTTTTTTCTCCAAATAATGGATATTAACGCCACCAGCAATGAAATTAGCATCATTTACTAGGTCTTTTTGAAGCTCTATATTGGTTTTAATGCCATCGATGAATGTTTCATCTAGAGCGCCAGAAAGGCGTTTTAGTGCAGCAGTACGATCTGGTGCATGACAAATGATTTTAGCAATCATTGAGTCATACGTAGGTGGTACTGTGTAGCCGCTGTACAAGTGAGAGTCGACACGAACACCCATACCGCCTGGTGCATGGAAATATTCCACTTTACCTGGGCAAGGCATGAAAGTTTTAGAGTCTTCTGCGTTGATGCGTGATTCAACAGCATGGCCATTTAGCTTAATGTCTTCTTGTTTAAAAGACAGTGGTAAGCCGCTAGCAATGCGAAGTTGCTCTTTAACGATATCAACACCTGTTACCATCTCGGTAACTGGATGTTCTACTTGCACACGAGTGTTCATCTCGATGAAGTAGAAGTTGCCATCTTCGTATAGGAATTCGAAAGTACCAGCACCGCGGTAATTGATCTTAATACAGGCATCTACACACGCTTTCAAACACGCTTGGCGAGATTCTTCATTCAACATTGGTGCTGGTGCTTCTTCCAACACTTTTTGATGGCGACGTTGTAAAGAACAATCACGATCGTATAGGTGAACCGCATTGCCTTGACCATCAGCAAGTACTTGAACTTCAACGTGACGTGGGTTTTGTAGGAATTTTTCCATATAAACCGTGCTATCGCCGAAGTAAGAGCCAGCTTCAGATTGTGTAATGCTGATAGATTTTAGTAGGCTGCCTTCGTTGTGAACAACGCGCATACCACGGCCACCACCACCTGCTGCTGCTTTAACGATAATCGGGAACCCGATTTCATTAGCAATACGGATACATTCTTCAGGATCAGAAGGTACTGGGCCGTTTGAGCCAGGAACAGTAGGGACACCCGCTTCTTTCATTGCCTTGATAGCAGAAACTTTATCGCCCATTAAGCGAATTGTTTCGGCTTTAGGTCCGATGAAGGTAAAACCAGAACGCTCAACTTGCTCTGCGAAATCTGCATTTTCAGCAAGGAAGCCGTAGCCTGGGTGAATAGCTGAAGTATCTGTCAATTCTGCAGCGCTGATGATAGCTGGAATGTTCAAATAACTTTGAGTTGATGGGTTTGGCCCTATGCAGATAGATTCGTCTGCAAGGCGCACATGTAATAAGTCACGGTCAATTTTAGAGTGAACCGCAACGGTTTTGATACCGAGTTCTTTACACGCACGTAAAATACGTAGCGCGATTTCGCCTCGGTTAGCAATCAATACCTTATCGAGCATGATGAAACCTTTGCGTTGGATTAAATGATAGTAATAAGAGGCTGGTCAAATTCAACTGGCTCGCCGTCTTCAACAAGGATAGCGCCAATTGTACCAGATTTATCTGCTTCAATTTGGTTCATCATTTTCATTGCTTCAACGATACAGATAGTATCGCCAGCGTTAACTTTTTGGCCTACTTCGATGAAAGGCTTAGCACCAGGGGCAGAAGACTTGTAGTAAGTACCGACCATTGGAGAATTAACAGTGTGACCAGCGAAAGCTGCTGGTGCTTCAGGAGCGGCAGTAGAAGCGACTGGTGCAGCAGCAGGTGCTGCCATCATTGGAGCGGCCATCATAGGTGCTTGAACTGGAGCACCACCACGGCTAATACGAACAGCTTCTTCGCCTTCTTTGATTTCAATCTCATAGACGTTAGATTCTTCTAAAAGTTCGATTAGCTTTTTGATTTTACGAATGTCCATAAATACTCTCTTCTGTCTGTGTTGGTGTTTCAGTGGTTATGTTATCCACTGACTATTATAAAATCTGTGTACTGCTTGCGTTATCCAACAAACAGGGCTTTTATAAAAAAACGAATTGTAAAAGCTTGTAACGCGAAATTATCGATAAAAAGCGGGATATTGTCCAGTTTTGCGTTAAAAAAACCGAAAAATGTTCTGTGTGGTTTGTTTTTGATCAAAAGTAAACTCTTGTGCTTTTTTATAAAAGTTATTAGTTAATTGCATGATTTAAGCGATCAATTAGCAAAGATTTGGTTGGCTCGCCCATCAAAGTTAATGCTTTGCGTTCTTCGCCTTTATTGTCTAAAAATATCAGTGAAGGCGGCCCAAATAAGTTGAACTTCTGCATTAATGCTTGGTTCTCCGCTGAATTTGCCGTGACATCAACTCGAATTAATTGAACCTTATTGAGTAGCGGTAATACATCAGGCGAAGCAAACATGTCTTCTAATATTCTGCAGCTAACACACCAATCAGCATAAAGGTCTAACATAATAGGGCGAGAGTCTTGATTAGCTATAATTCTATCAAGTTCGTCTAAGTTCGTGATTGTGGCGTCAAATATTACTTTCTCCTCTAGTGTTGTTGAGGGTGCAGATAATTTTTTCAAGGGTTGTAGTGGACTGCTGCTACCTGTTGCGCCGCCAATAAACTCAACACTGCCGATAAGGAAAAAAGTTAAGGCAAAAAACCAGCGAATAGGATGCGAGGCGATTTTATAAGCTCGATGAATAAAATAGCCGCTTATTGCCAATGCAAGAGTACTCCATAGATACAAGTGGCTGTTGATTGGTAACCAACGAGTAACCATCCAGATCGCCATAGCGAGTAACCCAAAACCCATGAGCACTTTAATATCGTGCAACCATTCTCCGCTTTTTGGTAAGACTTTAGGCCCAAAAAGGCCAACTAGTAATAGTGGAACTCCCATACCGAGTGCCATGACAAACAGCATTGTCGCGCCATACCACGCATTACCTTGGCTGCTTATATAAAGTAAGGCGCCAGCAAGCGGCGCAGAGACGCATGGGGAGACGATGAGTGTAGATAAAACCCCAGCGATAAAAATACTCGAGGTTGATGTCCAAGCTGAGCCTGTTGATTTAGTCGACACTTGAAGACGTTGTTGCCATGAACTTGGCAGTCTTATTTCATAGACGCCAAACATTGCTAGAGCGAGCAAGGCAAAGAGGATTGCACTGCTAATTAATAAAATAGGGTTTTGTAACTGAGCTTGCAGATTGAGCTGAGTGCCAAAAATACCTACCAATCCACCAATAAGCGCATAGGTCAATGCCATGGCCAGTACGTAAACAAAACTGTAATAAAATGCGCCTAATTTTGAGTTACGAGTGCCAATCACAATAGCACTGACGATGGGCACCATAGGCAGTACGCAAGGCGTTAGTGATAAAAGCAATCCCAAGCCAAAGACGGCAATGAAAGCTGCCCAAGTATTGTTACTTCTAAGCAACTGACTTACAGACTGCGCTTCGGAAGGTGCAAGCATTGCGCTGGAAGGTGAAGGGCTTTCCGTTTTAGGTTGAGATGCTGTTAGATGTTTCTCTGTCTGTGCCAGTTTTTCTGTCGACGATAACAGTGCGGGAACCGTAAATTGAATCGGCATTTTCTGTGGAGCGTAACATAAGCCTTTATCGGCACAGCCTTGATAAGATAGCACTGCATTAACTTGAGTGCCTGCTGCCAGTTTGATGTCGTAATAAATGGGCAGAGTTAATTGCTCGCGATAAACCGTTACTTCACCATAATAAGGATCCTGTTTAATTTCACCGGCAGGAAAAGGCGAAAAATGCAGTTTATCTGCTGCATCACCAGACAAGGCGAATTGTTCTTGATATAAATAGTAGCCATCATGAATCTGCCATGTTGCCATTAATTTTCCGTCTTTAGGAGCCGAGACGGATAGTTGGAAAGCTTGGTCTACAGTTAAAAAATCTGGTTCTGAAAGTCTTGATGTGGGGCCAAAAGTGAAGGCGTGAGAAACGCTTTGAAACATTAGTAAAAACAGTAGAACGAGTAGGCGCATAAATATCTTCAATCAAATTGAGCGTATTGTGTAAATTGTAAATCCATATTTCATCACGCTAGTTAGAAGGTGTAGACTACCAATCCACCTTTAAGTTGCCAATCACAAGGGGGCAAATTGAGTAAAAACCTAGTTTCTTTTCTAATTGTTGTAGCTTTCCTGACAGGCTGTCAGGAAAATGTGAAGTCAACAGAGAAAAGCCAGCCATTACAAGAAGCGGAAGGCCCCCAAGCTATAGCGGCTACGTCTTCTGTTAATAAATCAGTTGATATTGAAAAGCCTGTGACGATAAAAAAACAGCAACCTAAAGCTGCCAAAGCTCCAACGGCTTTTGAACAATTAACGCAGCGATTGATTGAGCAGGGTGAAATAGCTTTAGCTGCAGAGAGATTTTTAACGCCAGTAGACGACAATGCTAACTTGTATTTTCAGGCTGCACTAGGACGTGATCCTGGTAATTTTCGTGCCATTCAAGGCATTACGGCCATTGTTGATGTTTATACGCAATGGGCATGGCAAGCAGCTAGAAACGGTGATTATAAGAAGGCCGCAAAATATTTAGATTCAGCACGTTCTGTTAATCCTGAAGATCCTGCCATCGTAGAAATGGCGTCGCGTGTTAGTGATTTGAAAGCGAAGCGAGAGCAGGCTGCTAAGATTTCAAAAATAAAGCCAGAGGCGAAAGAACCAAAAGTGCTAAAAGAGGGGCAGTTTTTACTGCCAGAAACGCTTTTTAGTTTGAGTGAAGAAGAGATAATCGCAAAGATTCAGCCTATTATAGATGAAGTGGCAACAGCGGATCGCCCCATCGCTATTTATTGGCCAAATGACAAAGAAGCGCGTTTGATTTATCAAATCATTAATAGCCGTGTTCCCGAATTTCGTGTGCGTGCGATGATATATCATCGTGCTGATTACATGGTCGAATTACAACAAAATTAAGGTAGGTCAATAATGTCGTGGTTAGCGAATAAATTACAAGGTTTAAAGCCAAGCTTTAATTTCTCAAGTATCGGTAAAGTCGCTGCGGTTGCTGTATTTATTGCCGCTGTGTTACTTAGTTTTTTAGGCATGTATTGGAGCAGTGAACCAGATCAATTTGATGTGGTTGCTACCGCAAAAGAAAAGGCTACAGAACGTGGTTATTTAAACAATAGTAAAAAACTTGTTGTTGGCTACACAACCGCAAGCACATTGCACACCATCGTGGAAACATTATTAGATAAACCAGGCGGTTTTATTAGTAATGACATTATGCCGCCAGGTGTTTTTATGGATAACATGCCTGCGTGGGAGTTTGGTGTATTGGTTCAGTCTCGTGATCTAGCAAGAGCCTTCCGAAAAGAGTTTAGCCGTTCTCAATCTCAATCAACCGAAGATGTAAACTTAAAAATAGCTGAGCCACAATTCAACTTTGATAATAAAAGTTGGGCTTTGCCATCCAGTGAAAGCGAATACCGCCGTGGTAACAAAGAGCTAATGGAATACCTCGATCGTTTGGCGGGACAGACTAACAACAAGGCGCAATTCTATGCTCGCGCCGACAACCTTTCAGACTGGTTATCAGATGTCAGTACTCGTCTTGGTAGCTTGTCTCAGCGTCTATCAGCAAGCGTAATTGAAGACAAACCACAGTTGGAGTCAGACGAAAATACCCGTTACGTGCGAACACCTTGGTCTAAAGTAGATGATGTTTTTTATGAGGCTCGTGGCACTAGCTGGGCACTGATCCACATGTTACGTGCGGTAGAAGTGGATTTTATCTTCACTTTACAGGACAAAAATGCACTGGTTAGCTTGCGTCAAATTATTCGTGAACTAGAAGCGACCCAAGCCAATGTATGGTCTCCGTTTATTTTAAATGGCAGCGGATTTGGGGTATTGGCGAACCATTCTTTGGTGATGGCTTCTTATATCGCACGTGCAAATACCGCGATTATCGACCTACGTCGTTTGCTTGAACAAGGCTAACGCGGCAATGCCACTTAGTCACAGCAGGGAAATTCGTCTAGCGGTATTAGACGATGCCCCTGCGATATTAGACATCTTTCAGCACTGCGACCTTTTTGCCAGCACAGGCCATCGACAAGATCATATTGGTTTGATCGATGTCATGGACTGGCTAGAAAGCGTCACTGATAACCATCCCATGTTAGTCCTAGAAGAACAGGGCAATGTGATTGCTTGGTGCTCCGTTGAACCTTTTTATGGCTTACCCGCTTTTGATACTGCTTGTGAGGTCAGCTTCTATGTATTACCAAACAGGCAGGGGAAAGGCATTGGCACACAGTTATTTCAATACCTAGAAACGAACCGACCAGAACTTGGTTTCACCCATCTCGTTGCCTACATCTATGCCAGCAACCTCGAAAGCCAAGGCTTCTTCAAACGCCAAGGATTTGATCAATGGGGATTGCTGCCGAATATTGCTCAGAATGAACAGATTAAAGAAGACGTGTTTATTCTTGGAAGAGAGTTTTTCTAGTGATCAATATCAGTACGATTGATAGGAACTGAATGAAAATATGATCATTCGAAAAGCGTGTTTAGACGATCTGTCCAGTATTGCAAACCTACATGCCCAAAGTTGGCGTGACAATTACCGTGATGTCTTGTCTGAAGAGTACCTTGAAAAAATTGTATTTACTGATAGGCAAGCAGTATGGACATCTCGACTAAACAACCCTTTAACCAACCAGTTGGTGTTAGTCGCTGAGATAGATGACCATATATGCGGCTTCATTTGTGCGTTTGGCGATAATCATCCAACTTTCGGCACTATCATCGATAACCTACATGTAAAATCGGGTAATAAAGGCAAAGGTACTG
This sequence comes from Marinomonas sp. UCMA 3892, assembly GCF_012726345.1. Classification (GTDB taxonomy): domain Bacteria; phylum Pseudomonadota; class Gammaproteobacteria; order Pseudomonadales; family Marinomonadaceae; genus Marinomonas. Next base: position 361,057 of record NZ_PTXN01000002.1, on the reverse strand, counting down.
GCCGTCAATTACTCGCCGCTGTGGTATCTTGGGCTGCGGCTCATTATAAAAACACAGACTTATATTTAGAAGTTTTAGAGTCTAATGCCAAAGCCATTGGATTCTATGAAGCCCTTGGCGCTAAAAATATCGGCTCTTCTTATTGGCATACACCTTGTGGCAACCAAACAAAAGAATTCATCTACAGCTGGGGGCTGCCAGACACCTTGGCTGAAAAGCTTTTATTATCTAAATAGAGTGATTATCCGTTAAGTGGCGCATCTGTTCAGTGATCCAATCTGTCAATTTATTACTTGGGCTGTCGAGTCGTTTCACTATACCTATTTCAATTAATTGATCCGTTAAAAAGTCACTTTTGGCGATTTTTATTTGCTCAAAAAACCAATGTGCCTTGGCAATATGCTCAGGTACGATGGCCCAACCTTGATTCTGCGTTACCAATTCACAAATCAGATAATAACTGTCTAAATCCCAATGATCTGGGCTTAGGGCATTTTCGCGGTTTTCTCCTGAACGATTGCATAGTACGAATTGACGGTATTGCTGTAGTTGCGCAAGACTCAATATATTTTCTTTAGCAAGAGGGTGCTTTTTACCGACAATCAGGATTTTTTTAAAATATCCCAAAGACTGCAAAGTTAACTTTGGTGGCAAAGCACTGTTGCTAATCATAAAACCAATGTCAGCTTTTTGATTAGCAATGGCTATGGCGATGTCGTCTTGTGACCCATTGGTAATAACTAAATGCGTGTTAGGAAATAAATCGCCAACTTGAGAAAAAATAGAGTGGATGGTTTCCAATGGCAAGGCTTCATCTAGCGCGATGCGTAATGAAATGGGTTCTTTGTTCGCTGCTGATAAAGCACGAGAGTCTAGACGCAAGCACTGATTAAGCACGGCTCGAGCCTCGGGAAGCATTTCTTTACCTAAAGGTGTTAATACGGGGAATTTAGAGCTGCGATCAAATAACTCAAACCCTAAATCCAATTCTAAATTAGAGATGGCGCTACTAATACGTGATTGTGCCTTTTGTAATTGTCTTGCTGCTGCTGAAAAAGATCCCAACTCTGCGGCGGTAACAAAAGCCAGTAACTGATCCAATGTCCAGTTCATTTCTTTGCTCATAAAATGGTTGCTCTTGCGGTATAGGATATTGCCTAATCCATCCATTAAACGGATGGTAACTAACTTTCTTATATCTCAATTTTATATATTATGCCTGTGTTTTTTTACCTTCTGGATATTTAAGTTATGCAAGCCGCTCCACAGGTTCAACCGTTACAATCCGTCGCTGGTACGTTTTGGCGTTTTGCCATTCCTTCCATTGTTGCTATGTTAGTTAGTGGTCTGTATCAGATTATTGATGGTTTTTTCGTTGGTCACTTTGTTGGTGCTGACGGATTGGCTGGAATCAATATGGCGATTCCCTTATTGGGCTTGATCATGGGCTTTGGTTTGCTGGTAGGAATGGGCGGAGGCAGTGTCTTGTCTAACTATCGAGGTGAGAACAACCTGCCAGCAACTCAGGCAACCTTGGTCACGTCATTGTGTTTGATCATTTTGATTGGCTTATTAGCTACCGTTGTTTTTATCGCTTTTGGACAAACGTTGCTGAATTTGCAAGGCGCAACAGGTGTGACGCTAGAGCTGAGCTGGAGTTATGTGCAGACCATGTCATTTGGTGCGCTCATTTCTATTGGTGCCAGTGCCATGCCGATGCTTGTGCGAAATGATGACAGCCCAAACCGCGCCACCGTGTTTATTGTGGCTGGGGCTTTAACTAACATAGTCTTGGATTATATCTTTTTAGGTTACCTTGATATGGGGCTGAGAGGAGCGGCTATCGCCACCTTAATTGCTCAATCCATTACCTGTATATTGTGTTTACGCTATTTCACATCATCCAAAGCGAAAACTAAACTGGCGCTCAAGCAGCTTGATAAAGCCATTGCTATTCGTATCGTGCAGCTAGGATCATCCAACTTAGTGATGTTTATCTATTTTAGCTTTGTTATGGCGTTCCATAATCTGCAATTTATGACCTATGGCAACACCACACAACTTGCGGCCTTTGCGATTGTTGGCTACCTAGCAAGCTGTTATTACTTCTTTGCCGAGGGGCTGGTAAGCGGTCTACAGCCACCAGTGAGTTATTATTTAGGGGCTAAACAATACAATCGCATTATCAAGACAGTAAAACTGGCGTTTTCCGTTACCGTCGGATCTGGTATCGCACTGATTATACTGCTGAATCTGTTTCCAGAATTCTTTATCAGCGCCTTTGCCTCAGGAGACAGTGCTCTAGTTGCCGCAAGTAAAAATGGCATTCGTCTTCACCTAATGGCATTGTTTTTAGATGGCTTCTTATTTATGGCGTCCATTTATTTCGTCGCTGTTGGTAAAAGTTCCCAAGCATTATTTGTTTCGGTTGGTAATATCTTGATCCAGATTCCGTTTCTATTCGTTTTGCCAAAGTACCTCGGCATAGACGGTGTTTGGCTGGCTGTTCCTTTATCCAACATCGCCTTTGTTTTAATTGTACTGCCGATGCTATTGATCAACCTGAAAGGATTGAAGAAAATGCATAACCAACAAAGTGATATTGCAGCAAGAGCGGTCGCTTATCAGTAATCTCTGAACTTATTAATGAAGAATACTTTGTTTAAGGTGTTCTTTATTTGCTTCCGTTCAAACGCTTTGTATTCCTCACCTTTTTTCCGCTCTGCTGAGCGGGCAACTTTTTGCAAGCGCCCAAAAAGTAACCAAAAATTCGCTTTAAGGTCTTTAATGCCTGATTTCTTTCATCGAAGAAAGCGAAGCTTTCATTGTAGGTCGCGGCTTCAGCCCGACGCGGAATTCATGTTCCATTCAAACGCTTTGTATCCCCGACCTTTATTCCGCTCTGCTGAGCGGGTAACTTTTGTCCAGATCCACAAAAGTAACCAAAAGGTCTCTCTATCGGGCTTTCGCCCAAACGTCTCATTCACGTTGTTTAATTCTGGATTAGCAACACGATTTTTATCGTAAGGCATAGATTGTTTTTTAGGATGTTAGAAAAGGTATTTTTAACTGACCCTGAAACTCCATAAAGTCGCGCAACTTCGTCGCGTCGAAGCCGCTTTTTTAGCTTATTTGCTTCCATTCAAACGCTTTGTATTCCCAACCTTTTTTCCGCTCTGCTGAGCGGGTAACTTTTTGCAAGCGCCCAAAAAGTAACCAAAAATTCGCTTTATCGGGCTATCGCCCATACGTCTCCTTCATATTGTTAAATACTGGTTTGGCAAAACGATTTTTATCGTAAGGCATAGATTGGCTTTTCTGTTCGAGAGACTTTGTCTGTTAATGACTCTGAAACTCCATAAAGTCGCGCAACTTCGTCGCGTCGAAGCCGCTTTTTTAATTTATTTGGTTCCATTCAACAGCTTTGTATTCCCAACCTTTATTCCGCTCTGCTGAGCGGGTAACTTTTGTCTAGCGACACAAAAGTAACCAAAAGGTCGCTTTATCGGGCTATCGCCCAAATGTCTCATTCACGTTGTTTAATGTTGCGTTTAGCAACACGATTTTTATCGTAAGGCATAGATTGTTTATTTGGTGGGAGATAAACCTTCAAACACTGACCCTGAAACTCCATAAAGTCGCGCAACTTCGTCGCGTCGAAGCCGCTTTTTTAATTTATCTGGTTCTACTCAAACGCTTTGTATTCCCAGCCTTTATTCCGCTCTGCTGAGCGGGTAACTTTTTGCAAGCGCCCAAAAAGTAACCAAAAATTCGCTTTATCGGGCTATCGCCCAAACGTCTCATTCACGTTGTTTAATTCTGGATTAGCAACACGATTTTTATCGTGAGGCATAGATTGGTTTTTTCTGTTCGAGAGACTTTGTCTGTTAATGACTCTGAAACTCCATAAAGTCGCGCAACTTCGTCGCGTCGAACTGACTTCTTCGTAGCTAATCGTGTAAAACCATAACGTAGGGCATCATTAGCGTAGCGTAATGTGCCGGTTGAAAGCGAAGCTTTCATTTTTAAGGTAGGCTGTCCTTCTGGACGACAGAAAACTGGAATAAAGTGAAAAAGGGTTTAATCTTCTTAATAGGCATATGGTATTGCATGGCGAATCACTAGATTACGGAAGCAAGCTTAATAGTTTAAAGGCGATTTCTCTAGTTAATTACGTATCACAGGCATTAAACAAAAATGTAGGTTACCCTTAACTAGGTTATATTGTCAGACAAACTTTACGCAGAAATACCACTGGATACATCAATGAAAACCATCGTGCTCTCAGACATTTTTGGCAGAACCGAAGCCCTTGAGCGTTTTACCGCAGAGATAAGCGAAGACGCGTTAATTTTAGATCCATATGATTCAGAGTTTATGAATTTTAAAAACGAAGAGGCTGCTTATGCGTATTTTTCTGAGAATGTCGGTTTGGGTTCCTACACTGATAAATTGAAGCGAGTCTTGCTGGAGCAACAAGACGAAGTGTTATTGATTGGCTTTAGTGTTGGCGCCTCAGCTATCTGGAATGTTTCTGATGATGAGTCCATCACTGCTGTTAAAAAAGCGATTTGTTACTACGGCTCGCAGATTAGAAGCAATGTTGTTTGTAATCCACGGTTTCCTATCGAATTAGTTTTTCCTTCCATGGAGCGTCATTTCTCAGTTGGCGGACTAATTCAACAACTATCGGGAAACCAAAATGTGTCCATTCGCCAAGCTTCTTATCTTCACGGTTTTATGAACGAATTGTCTGTGAACTATGATGCTCATGGATATGGTGAAGAGATAATGTATTTGAATAGTACCCAAAGAAGAGACTAACCCCACCCTCCGTCTTACCTTTGAAGAAGACAAAAGGGAAAGGGACTTAGTAATTAGTAGGCGTCACCTTACAGCACCTGAAATCACGAAGAAGTCAGTTATAAGTTTGTGGTTAGATGAAAAACTAAATATAGTAAAAAAATTAACATCGTTCCTGAAAATTTTATGAATATCAAATATATAAGATCATTATGCTAGAAAAAATAATCGAACATTACAAAACTCAGCATCAGTTAAATTTAGAATCTGAATTAGCTGATTTTAAGCCGCCAAGTAGTTTTAGTAATGTGCTATCTAGAGTGGCATATTGTAATGGAAAAGACGAAAAAAAATTTCCCCATCAATATCGAATAACAAAACAAACATGTGATGAGAGTCATAGGGTTTTAAAAAAAATGTCGTTCGATAATATAAAGGACTTTGAATCACTATATGAATGTTTAAAAAAGAATTTGTTACCTATTCATGGAGTTGGAAAACTTTATGTTTATGATGCGGCTTTACGTTTAGGAACTTATTTCAGTCTGGAACCTACAAAAATATATCTCCATGCCGGTACATTAAAAGGAGCAAGAAATTTAAATTTAGATACTTCTAAGGAGAGTTTAAATATTCAAGATCTTCCTCTGCATTTACAAAAAATTAATCCGAAATTTGTTGAAGCAATACTCTGTATTTATAAAGATAGCTTTCAAAATGGCGAAGTGATGTTTGACCCGTTGAGTTACCCCAGTGCAAAACGTTGTTCTGGAACGTTACGCAGGGGCAGTCGGTGTTAAATATGCCTGCCACTTTCTGTACTGAAACTTCTCAGTCCAACTTTTGAGTAGCATAAGAAATTGATTCCCGCCTTCGCGGGAATGACGTGTCTCCGTCACCCGAGGCATGTTGTCGTGATATTGTCTTCCGCATTTGCAACCTCGAAGAAGCCAGTTCGACGCAACAGAGTTGCGCGACTTTATGGAGTTTCAGAGTCATTAACGGAAGGACTCTCTCGAACAATAAGCTCAATCTATGCCTTACGATAAAAATCGTGTTGCTAGACGTGATGTTAAACAATATGAATAAGACGTTTGGGCGAAAGCCCGATAAAGAGACCTTTTGGTTACTTTTGTGGATCTGGACAAAAGTTACCCGCTCAGCAGAGCGGAAAAAAGGTCGGGAATACAAAGCGTTTGAATGGAGTTTAAATTCCGCGTCGGGCAAAGCCGCGACCTACTCTAGAGCATGAAAGCTTCGCTTTCATCGGCACTCTTATATTACAGAAAGCGGTCGTGCCTCCCTCATGTCGCCCTACGTCTTTGTTTTCCATCACTGCAGACCGAAGAAGGTCTGTTCGACGCGACGAAGTTGCGCGACTTTATGGAGTTTCAGGGTCAGTTAAAAATATCCTTCCTACCAATATCAACAACAATCTATGCCTTACTGCCCTAGAGCGTCGGTAAAGCTATTCTTCGATGACAAAAATCAGGCATTAAAGATCTTAAAGAGACCTTTTGGTTACTTTTGTGGATCTGGATAAAAGTAACACGCCCAGCAGGGCGGAAAAAAGCTTAGGAATTCAAAGCGTTTGAACGGAGCCAAATATCCCTTTGGCTCCAAATCTAATTGTAATTAAACTCAACTACATTGGCTCAAACACCGAGCCCAAGCTCGGAACAAACAACTTATTGTACATGCGGCTGGCGTAGTCGTCGGTCATGGAGGCCATGTAGTCGCAGATGATGCGAAGTCCGCTTTCTCCTCGATCTTGGCTTTTTTGCCATTCGTTGGCGATTTCTCTTGGCAGTAATCGGCTCGGATCGGCGGAGTAGGCTTCAAACATTTCCAACAACATTTGCTGGCCTTTGTAGACGAGCATTTGCACTTCTGGGCGTTGGATGATGTGTTGCATTTCAAATTGTTTTAACAAGTTTAAGGCTTGACGTTGGCCTTCGGGCAAGCCCACTTGAAAACGCAGTAATGGGTGTTCAAATTGGGCTTTTTCAATGACTCGACAAGAGGTGATGAACCAGCTGACTAAGCTGCCAATGGCTTCTTTACGAAGGTGGCTTTGACGGCTGAACAGTTGGGTGCGAATGTCGTTTAGGTTTTCAGCTAAAAAGGGTGACGCCAAGGCGGCGAGTTTTGGTTCTAGGTGTTCTAGCCACATGTCTTTGGTGACCATGCCGAGGACGATGGCGTCTTCTAGGTCGTGAACGCCATAGGCGATGTCGTCGGCGAGATCCATTATGCTGGTGTCAAAGCTGGCGTGTTTGGCTTTGGCGTGGCTGTCAGGATCAGTTTGGTTTACTTCTTGTAATAAGCTTTTGTCGGTTTGGCTAAAGGGTTCGATGATCCAGTTTAGTAAATCTTGTTCTTCTTGGTAGACGCATTTTGGTGGCGCCCAGTTAGAGGCTTTGAATTGGCGGAAGTTTGCTGGTTTTTCTGGGTATTTGCCGACCACGCTAGTGTGTAAAACGGGGTATTTTAAAATTCCTAATAACGTACGGCGGGTGACGTCCATACCATAGATAGGTGAGTAGGAACCGCGTTTTCCTAGGATTCTTAGTGATTGCGCATTACCTTCAAAGCCGCCATGAGTTTGCATCATGTAGTTAAGGGCGACTTCTCCGCCGTGGCCAAAGGGTGGGTGGCCAATATCATGACTTAGGCAAATGGTTTCAATTAAAGCATCGTCCGCGAGCCAAGGCTGAAAGTCGGCATCGGCAGGTGAACTGAATTTAAGTTGATGAACAATGCCGTTGCCAATTTGGGCGACTTCTAAGGAATGTGTTAAGCGTGTACGGCTGTAGTCGTTTTGTCGGATAGCGAGAATTTGAGTTTTGGATTGCAAGCGACGAAATGCTGCGCTGTGGATGATTCTGGCTCGGTCGCGCTGGTAAGGTGTGCGGTAATCGTTGTCGCGGGATTTTTTATGACCGGATTGTCTTTCGTGCCAAGGTAGCATTGTGTCTTGTGCAGTTGTCATGCTCTTAATCCACTTAGGTTAATAACTTTGAGTCTTTCATGAAAACACGATATAGGTCAATGTTCGTAAAATTAGCATTGGGCATAATGGAATCTACTATAAGGAATCTTTATGCTTAATACACAACATCTTATTACCTTTAAGGCTTTGGTTGAAACAGGGAGTTTTACGAAAACTGCGAAGCTGCTGGGGTTAACTCAGCCTGCGGTTAGCCAACATATTCAAAAATTAGAGCGGGAGCTAGGCGAGCCTTTGTTGATTCGACATGGTCGAACGACGGATATGACGCCAGCAGGAGAAGTTTTATTGCAACACATAACAGAGCTTGAAGCATGCTATCAAGATTTTATTACATCATGGCAAAGTCATTTAGAACAAAGCCATTTTGAAGGTAAATCAGATGAAATGTTTAAAGCAATTAAAAGTGCCTGATGGTATCGGGCACTTTTAATTTTAAACGTTCATAATTTAAGTGTTTCTAAACCGAAAGCGGAGCTTATTGTTGAGCGGTTGGTATTAAGTTACCAATGTGTAGCCCACATTCTTTGTGCTCTGATTCTTCCCACCACCAACGACCTTCACGTTCATGCTGATTCGGTAAAATTGGACGAGTACAAGGCTCGCAGCCGATGCTGGTAAAACCTTTCAAATGTAATTCATTGTAGGGAACATCAAACATCTTGATGTAGTTCCAAACGTCTTCTGAAGACCAGTTCGCCAATGGATTGAATTTAAATAGATCTTTTTCATCTGTACTAAATGCGCTGTCTTTTTCTGCAAAGGCTAAAACGTTACGTGTGCCTGGGCTTTGGTCTTTGCGTTGCCCGGTTATCCATGCATCTAGAGTAGCAAGCTTACGTTTAAGTGGCTGTACCTTACGAATGCTGCAGCATTCTTTGTGGCCATCTTCAAAAAAGCTAAACAAGCCTTTTTCTCGGGTGAAGTTTTCGAGTGTTTCACGATCAGGGGAAAGTAGGTCAATGTTGATTTTATAGTGCTTACGGACTTGTTCGATAAAGCGATATGTCTCAGGGTGTAGTCGACCTGTGTCCAGAGAAAATACCTGAATGTCTTTTTTTGCTTTGACTGCCATGTCAATTAAAACAACATCTTCTGCACCACTAAAAGAGATGGCAATGTTGTCAAATTCCTTCATCGCGTTATGGATGATTTTTTGAGCTTCGTCTTCTTTGTTGTTGGTAGTAAAAGACGCTAAATCAAATGCTGGCATAGGAAAGTTTACCGTGTTCTAAGTTACGTTGGTTGTACCTTATCAATTTGTGCCAATGAAATAAAAGACGAAAGAAAACTATCCTTATAATACTTAATAAAGTGTAAAGAGAGAAAAGGCTAAAACCATTAACGTATGTGTCTGGCCAGTGTTTGATAAAGCCCGTAGAGAATGCCTGCAGTAACACCCCAAATACGGATATCTTCGTAGTCAATTTCAAAATAACCACGAGACGTTGTATCGAGCACTTTCTTTTTAAAACGGTAATTTTGTGGCGTGAGCAAGTAACGCAAAGGCACCCAATGGACAGATTTTACTTCTTCTTCACACAGGCTTAATTCGCTTCTACGCGTCATTTCGGCGACGATGGGTTTTATGCAATAGCCCGAGATGGTGCAATACTCGCCAAGTTCTCCTAATAGATCGAAACAATCAGGTGATAGACCAACTTCTTCTAATGTTTCACGTAGTGCTGTGTATTGGATGCTGGCATCGTCTGGGTCATGTTTGCCACCGGGGAAGGCTATTTGTCCCGGATGATTACGCATATGAAGCGCACGTTGGGTTAGAAGTACATACAGCTCGCCATTTTCTGGCTCTTTCCAAATAGGGATGAGTACGGCAGCAGATCGATAGTTTAAATCATAACCACTGGGAAACATTTTCTCGTCTGGGTTATGGATTTGTTGCGCATAAGGTTCTCTGTCTAATGCAGCGCGAATATCATCCAAGCTCAGGTCAATGGGAGGAGCATTTAAAAACTGCTCTATGTCAGACATGATACGGCCTATTTCAAAAAGTCTTGTTCTAGAGTATGGGTTAACTTGCCCACTTTGGTAAAGGTTTCTTGGTATTCTTCTTGGCATTTCGAATCCGCGACCAGTCCACCGCCTGCCCAACAGTGCAAGTTGCCATGATCTGCGACCAATGTGCGAATCGTAATGCTGGAATCCATTTGACCATTCGCACTGAAGTAAGCGATAGAACCACAATAGGCTGAACGTTCATGAGGTTCTAGCTCATCGATAATTTCCATAGAGCGAATTTTAGGTGCGCCAGTAATGGAGCCGCCTGGGAAGCTTTGATGGAAAACACGAATCGCTTGATCTGCTTGATCAATCCTACCTTCTACCGTGGAAACCAAATGATGTACGTTGGCATAACTCTCTAAAGCAAACAGCTTTGGCACCTTGATGCTGCCAGTTAAACAGGTTCGACCTAGGTCGTTGCGCAGCAAATCGACAATCATCAGGTTTTCGGCACGATCTTTTGCTGATGCAAGTAACCAATCTGCGTTGGCCTTGTCTTCTTCAGGTGTTTTGCCGCGTGCTACAGTGCCTTTGATTGGTTTGGATTCTACTCGGCCTTGATCACATAAGAGGAAGCGTTCAGGTGAATGACTTAGCAAACTTTGCTCTGGCGAAAATTCCATATAAGCCGAAAATGGTGTCGGGCAAACGTCTCTTAATGTGTGATATGCCGTGAAAGTGTCGCCTTTGTAACGAGTGGAAAAACGCTGCGCCAAATTGACCTGATAACAATCACCCGACTGAATGTAGTCTTGAACAGCAGAAAATTTTTGCGCGTAGTCGGCTTCTGTCATGTTCGAAGTAAAAGGTGCTTGTAAACGAAAAGGTCTTGCTTCATTTAAATCGTGTTTTACCAACACATCATCACACGCACTGGTAAAGCGGTTGATAAGATCGGCAACGTCTTCAGAAGAACACCAAGGTGAGGTAATCAATTGGGTGTTTTTTGTCTTATGGCAAGTAATTACTGCCCAGCCATAAAGACCAATACTCAAAGTTTCTAGCTTGATATCATGTTTTACTGTATCGGGTAATTGTTCAACAAAATGCCCACTTTCGTAACCGTAATAGCCCAGTAAACCGCCAACAAAAGGTAAATCTTTCGGAGCAGATTTCGCCCAAGGTTCTTGGCAAATAAGGCTCATTAATTCATTCAACAAGGTCATTGGGTTGTCAGTATTGCTTAGCTCATAAAGTGGTTTGCTGTACCAAGTGATCGGCTGGTTATTTTGAACTGGATGGATGCGAGCAAGCGGGTTAGCGACTAAAATGTCGTAATTTGTGTCAGGGAAATGTTCGTGATTACTGTCGAGTAAAGCGGGATAAGGTAAGTCTCGCACAGCAGAAAAGAAAGACAGTAATGACGCCTGATACGGGAGATTTACGTGTTTGATTGATGACATTTTTTATCAATACCTAGTAATAGAGACCTTTGCACGACTACTGCGCTTGCCAATACTTTGTTAAAAATAGACTCGAAATGCTCATTTATAACCTATAAACTCGGCTTTGGCATCCTGCGTCGCTTTAACACCTACATCCATGTAGGTGTCTGCTTTCTCGTCTATTTTTGCCTCGTCTTGTTTTCGCTCGTAACATCGTGCAAAGGTCTCTAATATACGTTTGTGTGTATAGTACGAGTAAGTGCAAGCATTGTATTCTTTTAATAAGGGTCCTCACAGGTTAATTACAAGTGTCTGACATTTTTTTTCTTTCTTTACCCAAAGCGCGTATCGCGTACCGTCTTTACGAGAACCCAGAAGCGCAAAGCGACCGAGTTTGTTTGTTGCTACATGGTGCCGGCGTTGCTGGGGAGATCACTTATTCTCCGATGTTGCCGTATTTTACCCGATGGCGTTGGATGCTGGTGCCCGATCTAAAAGGCATGGGCGATTCTTTTCATCATCATGGTGAAGAGGGGGCTGTGTCGGTTACCGAATTGACCGACGAAGTCGAAGCTTTATTGGCCCATGTAAAATGGGATGATTTTGACCTAGTTGCTTATTCACTAGGTGGCTTGGTGGCGCTGAACCTAAATTATCAGCGTAGTTTGCAGGGCAAAAAGAAAGTCAAAATGGCTTTGTTGGAACCTGCGTCATTGGATCGTGAAGATTTATCTACCTTGATGGATGTGCGTCAAAAGTATCGTCATGCATCGAAATTGATTCGAGATACGGGTGATGTGGAACTTGGCGTAGCAAGTTTTATGGATGGTGTGTCGCCGAATCGACGCAAGCATCCTGTTGCGGAAGCCACCACGCAATCGCGGCTTGCTCATCGACCTTTTGGTTTTGCTTATGCATTGGATGCGGTGACTGATTATGTTGCTCTAATGGCGAACGAGCCGCATATTCGTCAGACGATGATAGATGCGTCTGAGCAAGTGTTTTTGTTCTCTGGTGAATTAAGTCATGAAGCCTTGCGCCAGCACTATGATTTGTTGAGTGAACAAAATGCCGCTTGGCAACATAAAACCATGAGCGCCTGTGATCATTCATTGCCATTTCAAAAGCCAAGACAAATTGCGAATCACATTAACAAATGGTTTACGACCGTATAATCAAATGGGTTAAGATAACGGAATAGGCAAGGATGTCTATTCTGTTGCATTTAGTGATATAGAAAGTAAAACAAGGAGGTTTTCAATGAACCGTCAATACGGCTTTTCTCTGCTGGAACTACTCTGTGTTCTAGCTATTTTGAGCATATTAGCTCACGCAGGCTCAGCGCATTTTCTTAGTGTCAGCCAAAAAACTAAAGATAAAAACACCCTAAAAAATGAAATAAAGCGCTTAGCAGATGCGCTCACGCAGGCTCGGCAATTGGCGGTAATTAGCGGCCAAACCAGTTTTGTATGTGGTGGCTTGAATTGCGACGGAGTTTGGTCTTCAGGATTTACACTTTATCAAATTGAGCCTAATAGCGGAGCTAAAAAACGCTATCGGCAGATTATCTTTGAGCCTTTATTGGCAGTGTCGTGGAGTGGCTTTCCAGTTAAAAAGCAGCAGATAGAGTTTCGATCTAACGGTTTATCGGGTTACCAAAATGGCACCTTTGAGTTTTGTTTGGGGGCTTGGCAAGCGGCGTTAATACTCAATCAAAGTGGACGTTTTTATCTCACTGATCCGCGAGGTGTTGATTCACTAGACTCTTATTCCTCTTCACAAGGAACGGTGGTGGGTATTGCGGATGAGTAAACAACGTTTAATGCTGCGATTGTCTAAGCCGAGGTCAAGGGGCTGGATTATGCTCGAGGTGATTCTTTGTTTGGCGTTATTTGCCGTGGTGCTGCATGTTGTACAGCGTCAGAGCGAAGTGCAATGGCAATCGATTCAGCAAGCAGAAGAACATAGAAAACTTCATGAGAATCAACAAAAACAAGCCGCTATGGCACAGCTGACGGGATCTTTGACTTGGCTAGATGGCCAGAACTCGCCCCACGAAGAGTATCCCGATTGTCAAAAATGTACTGGCAATGAGCTTAAAAATTGGTTTCATGCCTCACAGCATTTTCTGTTTGAGTCAACAATTCTCACATTGAGTGAAGAGGGCTCACGATGAATCAGCGACGTTATTTGAAAGGCAGCTTATTGATCGAATTGCTGGTGGTGTGTGGTTTGATTGCTTTGTTTTTACCCTTTTTAGTAATGGCGATTGCTCGCATGCAGGAGCGTCACCTTTTGGCTCAAACTTATCAGGATCAACACACTATCAAAGCGGCTATTGATGCACATCTGAAGGCACAGTGGTCACGTCTTTTGCCTGCCAGTTGCACGATAGACGAGTCGTTATATTTGACGATTGAATCGGGCATGTCACCACCGATTCGTTTGGCGACGCGACGCATCGATAAAAACTCAGACTGGCTACAGGGCGCTGATTACGGCTTGTGTCGCAGTTCAGTAACAGTTCGAAATAATCCCATGGAAACGACCATGGCCTGCCATTGGAAAGCGGGTGATAGAACGACTTTTTCATCTTGCGAGTCAAATTATTCTGGGCATGTTTTTAGCGACTCTGCTAGTAAAAGCCAGATTAAACTTGAGGATGATGCAGCTATTGGTCAGTCAGGCGTTATTCAAAGTGAAGATGGTTTTTATTGGTATATCGCAGAAGGTAAAGATGGCTGGAGTGCCTTATGGCGCACACCAGAAGAAAGCGGTAAGTCGTTAGAGCTATGGAATGGCTTAGAGCGCTTTGCTGTTTTTCCTTTATTGGATAATAGTCAAAATGGTTTGGTAGACACATTGTACACACAATATGGACGCTTCCCCTTAAAGAATCTTCGTGGTTTATGGGTGGAGTATCAGTATCGATTAAGTGATTGCAAAGCCGACCGTGATGCAGAATTTTATCAAGAATACCATTCTATGAGAGGTGAAAAATGGCATTATCATTCGCCTTGTCAGGGTGTCGGTAATCAAATAATCGTATTGTAATCTGTATGTTTTTTCATTCACATGGGGGGATGAAGTTCTCAAAAGAGGCAGATGAAATGGATTTTTCTTTGTTTAGAACACAGTATGGTTGGGTGTCTTTGCCCATTGTTGCCTTGCTATTGGCGATGTCTAGCTTGTCGATGCATTTTCAAGAAAGGCTCATGGCTGCTTATCAATGGCGTGGGCAAGAGAATGAAGTGGAAGCCGATCAGAAAGTTTGGGCAGATTTTCGGCAAGCTTTGGTTGTTTCTCCTAGTTTTACATTGGCAACAGCGAGCGAGTGTATTGGCTTTTGTGATTTAGGCGAGCGTTCGCATGAAAAAACTTGGCAAAAAGATAACCAGCTTGTGCATTATCGCTGGGAAAGTTACGAGTCGCTGCCGGATGAATCTGACAATACTAAGATTTCCTACCGACTCTGCGCCACACAAAACCAGCAACAGTATCTATGCTGGTGGTGGCGAGAGAATAGATTGCTTGCCAATGGTTGGGTTAGTGCTTCTGGTTGAATGCTTTTAAATGTTCCGCGCTGCAAAATGGACGCGCTTCTTGGTCATGAATAGCATGAGAACGTGGCGTGAAGGTTTTACATTCTTCACAGCGAACCATACTTTCCTGTGATTCGTCTTTTTTAGAGGAATCCTGTTTTTTTGCTTCCGCCGGCGATTGACTGCGTTTAAAAGCGACAAATTGGCGGTACAACCACCAACCAATAAAGAAAATAGCAACAAAAACGATCAAACGTACGATCATACACTTTACCTAGCTTGGGTTATTCCAGACAATAACGGGCATATTCTAACAGAGTTCACGAGATAGCAACTGTATGACATTACGAATTGCAATGGCCCAGCTGGATATGCTGGTCGGCGACATTACAAAAAACACCCAATCCGTTATTGATGCGGCGAACAAAGCCCGTGATGAAGAACGCGCGGATGTGGTGGTTTTTCCAGAATTAACCTTAACTGGCTATCCTCCAGAAGATTTATTATTACGTTCTAGCTTGGATACACGTATTGAATCTGCCTTGGCAAAATTATTAGCCGAGGTTCACGATATATACGTAGTTGTTGGTTATCCACGTCGTATTGATGGGGAACTATTTAACTGCGCTGGCGTGATTTACCAAGGTCAATTGCTGGTGGAATACGCCAAGCAAAAACTGCCTAATTTCCTAGTGTTTGATGATAAACGTTACTTCAGCGAAGGTCGTGAAGCGGGCCTTGTTGATATCAAAGGTGTAAAAGTTGGCTTAAGTATCTGCGAAGATATTTGGCATCCAGGACCTATCGCACAAGCCAAAGCGGCTGGGGCAGAACTGATTCTGAACTTGAATGCTTCGCCTTATCACATTGAAAAAATGGGCGAGCGTGAAGAACTACTTCATCAGCGTGCCACTGAAGTCACTTTGCCAATTGTCTATGTGAACTACATGGGTGCGCAGGATGAATTGGTATACGAAGGTGGCTCCTTCGTGGTCAACGCCAAAGGCGAGAAAGTTTTACAAGCTCCTTGGTTTGAAGCTGGGCTGTACAGCATAGATATGATTGTCGACGACAGCCAGCCGAATAAGGTTGAACCGGTAGCGGGTAGCATTGCTCCTGCATTGGGTGTGGAAGCCAGCGTGTATCAAGCTATGGTGCTTGGCCTACGAGACTACATCACCAAGAACCGTTTCAAAGGAATTGTACTTGGCTTGAGTGGTGGTATCGACTCCGCCTTGTCTTTGGCGGTCGCAGTCGATGCGATTGGTGCTGATCGCGTTCAAGCGGTCATGATGCCTTACACTTACACTTCTTCCATCAGCTTGCATGACGCGGAAGAAGAAGCCAACTTGCTGGGTGTGAAATACAGCGTCTTGCCGATTGAAACCATGGTGTCCGCTTTCACCGACGTGCTCGCGCCAGAATTTGAAGGCTACGGCAAAGACACCACAGAAGAAAACCTTCAAGCTCGTACCCGTGGTGTAACCTTAATGGCGATTTCTAACAAGAAAGGCTATATGGTCTTAACCACAGGCAACAAGAGCGAAATGGCCGTTGGCTATGCCACTCTATATGGCGATATGGTCGGCGGTTATTCCGTCCTAAAAGATGTCTTCAAAACCTTAGTCTTCAAGCTTTGTCGTTACCGCAACACCTTGGGCTACGTGATCCCTGAGCGCGTTATTACACGTCCGCCTTCTGCAGAACTGGCTCCAGATCAAAAAGATGAAGACTCTTTACCAAGCTACGACATCCTCGATGAAATTCTGCGCATGTACATCGAAGAAGACCAAAGCGCCGAAGCCATTTTAGCGACAAATCAATTTGACCGAGAAACCGTCTATCGCGTGCTTCGCCTTGTCGACGTGAACGAATACAAACGTCGTCAAGCACCCACTGGTGTGCGTATCACCGCTCGTGGGTTTGGGCGAGATCGTCGTTATCCGATTACCAATGGTTGGCACATCGGGGAGTAGGGCTTTTAAAAAAGCGTTCAAAACTTGTTTTGCGTCTTCTCTTTGAAGAAAGGGAAGGCGTTTTCTTTGGTTTCCATTCAAACGCTTTGTATTCCCGACCTTTTTTCCGCTCTGCTGAGCGGGTAACTTTTTGCAAGCGCCCAAAAAGTAACCAAAAATTCGCTTTAAGATCTTTAATGCCTGATTTTTTTCATAGGCCCATGATTGCTACCTACGCTCGTTACATCGTAAGGCATAGATTGGTTTTGCTGTTCGAGAGAGTCTTTCTGTTAATGACTCTGAAACTCCATAAAGTCGCGCAACTTCGTCGCGTCGAACTGGCTTCATAGCGAATTCAATAATAGGCACCAAAGAACGTAGGTCTGATGAGACGAGGCACGAGGCGTAATCTGACGCTGAAAGCGAAGCTTTCATTGTAGGTCGCGGCTTCAGCCCGACGCGGAATTTATGTTCCATTCAAACGCTTTGTATTCCCGATCTTTTTTCCGCTCTGCTGAGCGGGTAACTTTTTGCAAGCGCCCAAAAACTTCAGTTCAAAGGAAAGCAAAAATTCGCTTTAAGATCTTTAATGCCTGATTTTTTTCATAGGCCCATGATTGCTACCTACGCTCGTTACATCGTAAGGCATAGATTGGCCTTGCTGTTCGAGAGAGTCTTTCTGTTAATGACTCTGAAACTCCATAGGGTCGCGCAACTTCGTCGCGTCGAACTGACTTCATAGTGAATTCAATAATAGACACCAAAGAACGTAGGTCAGATGAGACGAGGAACGAGGCGTAATCTGACGCTGAAAGCGAAGCTTTCATTGTAGGTCGCGGCTTCAGCCCGATGCGGAATTCATGTTCCACTCAAACGCTTTGTATTCCTAACCTTTATTCCGCTCTGCTGAGCGGGTTACTTTTGTCTAGCGACACAAAAGTAACCAAAAGGTCGCTTTATCGGGCTATCGCCCAAACGTCTCATTCACTTTGTTTAAGATTGGTCTAGCAGGACGATTTTTACCGTAAGGCATAGATTGTTTTTGTTGGTGGAGGGGAGGGGATTTTTAACTGCCCCTGAAACTCCATAAAGTCGCACAACTTCGTCGCGTCGAACTGACTTCATAGTGAATTCAATAATAGACACCAAAGAACGTAGGTCAGATGAGACGAGGAACGAGGCGTGATCTGACGCTGAAAGCGAAGCTTTCATTGTAGGTCGCGGCTTCAGCCCGACGCGGAATTTATGTTCCATTCAAACGCTTTGTATTCCCGACCTTTTTTCCGCTCTGCTGAGCGGGTAACTTTTTGCAAGCGCCCAAAAAGTAACCAAAAATTCGCTTTATCGGGCTATCGCCCAAACGTCTCATTTGCTTTTTTATGTTGCGTTTAGCAAGACGATTTTTGTCGTAAGGCATAGATTGTTTTTGATGATTTTAGAAAAGGTATTTTTAACTGCCCCTGAAACTCCATAAAGTCGCGCAACTTCGTCGCGTCGAACAGACTTATTAAGGGGAAAACCAAAACGCAATTTATGGGTGGATATACAGTTTATTTTTGTAATAATCCCTTTCTTGCGCGTTTAGCCATTTTAAATAAAACCAATTGTGCGTGTTTTGTACTAGCAGAAATAAAGAAAGTCTCCTAATATCAATGATTAAGGATTCACAGAGCAGAAATAACGTGCTGTGGATGATAGGAATAACACGCATGCTCGTTTTTCAAGTTTTGATTTTTGTGGAGATCAGTTAAAAAGTATTATTTTTCAGAAAGTTAAAAGGATTTTTGAGTGAATTTAAAAATGTGTAAACGCGCATGCGCACTATTAAAATATTAGCTCATAGAGGGTAGTACTATCAACTTTAAAGAAACTGTTGAAACACCTGAGATATGGTTTCATCAGGCATGGGAAATGTTTGAAGCATCAGTTGTTACATATGACTCCTTCCAATCTTATAGTTCGCAGCAGACTGACAAAGACCGTCAACGATCCGTAGGTTTGATGAAGGGTGCAATGCTGTTTCTAGCACTTGCAGTTGAAAATGCATTAAAAGGAGCATACGTTCATATTGAAAAGCCTGAAGTTAAAAATGGTAAAGTAAATTCAAAGCACTTCCATAAGCACTCTCATGATCTAAAAGATGTAGCCATGAAGCTTGATTTGAATTTAACGGATGATTTGAAACTATATCTAGATAGGCTTTCAATGTTTATTCAATGGGCATCTAGATACAAAGCACCGTTGAGAGAAATTGACTATATACAGTCTCGCGGCCAAATACGGCTAAAGCACCCATCAGACTTCGAAAATGCTAAAAATCTAATTAATGTACTTCAGCAACAGTCTGGCTATGTAGAGGGGAGGGGGTGGCCCTTCGAGAGCTAACAAGCCAAAGCTGTTCATTCCCGCTAACAACCGCTCCGCGGCGGGCATCGGACTCCATTACGCTGCGCTTCATTGCGCCGCAGTTTAGGGGCGTTACGTGTACTAGAACCATGAATCGAGTATTTGGAAATTACGAAGTTACTTTAAGGGATGAGCCAGTTTACTTTCGTAATTCGGCTGACAACCCGAGAGCCTATATTCACGAATACTGTCGTAGTGATGAATATCGACATGTATCAGCACACGGTGTAAGTGTAAGGGAAAACGACGAGACGTTAGCTTCCGCAATATTGCTGGGGGTTGGTGGTGCTACAGGAGTGAATGAAAACTCAGTTGCATTTGATGGAGAATCGCTTTATATGACTTCGGGTGATGCTTTATATTCACTTTCCTTACCTTCGCTTGAATTGAACTGGTGTGTGAAAGTCGATTTCGCTACATGCTTCGGTGTTTTCTGGCTTAAAGAGAGGAGCTGCCTTCTTACGTGGGGCGAGCTAGAGATTGGATGTTATACCAAAACGGGTGAAAAAATTTGGAGTTCATCTGGCCCAGACATATTTACCGAGGGGCTAGAATTGCAGGAAAACATTGCCACCGTAACGGATTTTAAGGGTGATGTGCACAGTATAAATTTAAGCAACGGTGAAATATATAGTGCAAACACGTAACAAGGCCAGTCAATATGACCTCCGTAAACTGCCTTCTTTTTTGCAAAAATACGCAAAAAAGAAGGCAGTTTACTCCGGCAGTTGCTGGCGGCGTTAGTTGTACTTATTGAGGTGAATCTATTTTGCTAGACACTATGGGTTTTTTACTCGCAATCATCCCGATAGCATTGTCACCTGGCGCGAGCTTCACCTTAGCCGTATCAAATATTTCAATATCAGGTTTACGCAGCGTGTTTAGTATAATTCTCGGAACTGGTGTTGGTATTCTTATTCATGGTTTTTTGGTTGGTATTGGCGTATCGAACTTTATTGCCGATAGTCCTATTGCGATGATTGCACTTCAAATTACCGGTGTACTATTTTTAGGCTATTTGGCCATTAGGCTGCTATTGAATGGAGTTTTAAGTTTTAAAAATAAAGCGAAACTAAACAGCAATTTTGCAGGGTTCAAAGAAGCTTTGCTGCTAAACCTATTCAACGCGAAAGCTATTATCCTCTATCTTACTGTTGTTCCAATATTCGCAGGTAAGGAGCTTGTTAATTATTTTTTTCTGTCTTCTTTACATGTGGCGGTCATGTCAGTTTGGATTCTATTTACAGGAATTTTAGTTTTGGTGGCTAGGTCAAAATTGAGACTAAACATTCTAAATGGCATTATAAATACTGTTGGTGGTGCATTTTTAGCTGTAGTAACTATAAGTACAGCAGGCAACCTATTCAACTAACAAACAGTGGCACCCAGCCCGCACAACCCTCGCGTTGCTAGGGCGGGCTGTCGACTCAATCACGCTGCACGCAATTTCGCCAGTGTACAAAAACGTTATACGCTAGGAGTTTAAATGGAATTGAACCAGATTACTTTGCCAGTAAAAGATATGGATGATGCTGTTAACTTTTATCTAAAACTTGGTTTCACTCAAATTGTCGATACGCCGCATTACTCTAGATTTTCTTGCCCAGAAGGGAATTCTACTTTCTCCTTATCTCTCGAATCCGTTGAGTTCGAAAATAGTTCTGTAATCTACTTCGAGCATGAAAAACTTGATGAACTGTGTGCTGATTTGTCTCAAAGAGGTTTTCAATTTGAACAACTACCGACAGAACAAAGATATCTGTGGAAAGAGGCCATTCTTAAAGATCCGTCTGGTAATAAAATCAAACTTTACTGGGCAGGTGAGAATCGTTTAAGCCCTCCTTGGAAAGTCGAGAAACGCATATAACAAACGTATTAAATCGCTCGCAGGCTCGATAACACATGGGCTGCGTTACTTCGTTCCTAATTTGAGCCCATGTGTTATCGACTTGATGCGGGTGTTAAGGGATCGGGTGAGTCTCGGGTCAGTGCGTGCAACATTGAAATATATGACGGCTAGTTTTGAGGAGACTACATGTTAACCGAGTGGATGAGAGTATTTTGCGAATTTTTTGATCGAAATGCATCGCAAATAGGTGCGGTAATGTACGCAGAAGGATGCAGAGAAGGTTGGCTCCAGGGAGAGATGTTTCGCCAATCTGAAGACGAAGATTTTATGGTAAATTCATACAAGATAGGTAGCAGAGGTAAAGCTCTTGACTTGCATGGGTTTAGACCAAGAAGTAGTTCGTCACCTCAAACTATGGTTGGGGAAATAAAGATAATCGCAACTTCCTTTCAGAATAAAAATATAGCGGGAAAAAATGACCTTTCTGAATTCATAAAGAGTGACAAGACCATCATCACGCAGTCTCATCTAGACTCAGTGAATCATAAAGAAGGGTCTTTGCTAAAGGATGTTGTGCGTTTGAAAGGCATATCGGTTCAAGATATTGAAAAATACATGATTCTTGTAATTCCCGAATATGAAAGTTACAAAGTGAACGTCAATCTAAAGAAAGCTCTGTTTGGTGTAGAAATATCGAGTATTCATGTTAAACGCGAGTATCCGGATGATCATTTCAGCGTCAGGATTTGGAAAATATAGTTGGTGAGATATTGATATTTCCGCGCGCCCCACATAACAATCAGCAGCAAGGAGCTAAACTATGCTCCGCCCCTGTGCTAGGCGTCATGCTTAACCCACAAAATTAGCAATTAGAAGGAATTAGTGCTTATGATTACTTGCTATGTCAGGTATGTAATAGATCCCAAGAAGGTAACGGAGATTGCCTTGTATTGGTTCATGGTGCATTGACTGATAACTCTATGTGGAAGGATCATTTGGCGTATTTAGTTGCTGATTTTGTTGAGCGGACTCTATCTCATCGAGAAACCGTTAGAGCAGCTGGTGCAGTCTCATTATTACTTGAAAAAATTCAAGAAAAATATGGTGCTGGGCTAGAGCCTAGAGCCTAGAGCCTAGAGCCTAGAGCCTAGGGACGATGACTTTTTTCGGTTGAGAATTGGCTATATGCCACAAGCCGAAGATCTATTTGAAGCAATGATGCTCAAATCTAATAATCAATACGAAGAGCATAAAGTCCATTTTTACGCCAATCTTTTCGCAAACGCTTGTTTTGACGAAGCGTTATCCGCAGATATAGTATCTTGGTTTATGCTTGTTTTGGATAAGCTAACATTTTCTCACATAGAAACTCTAAATGAATTTGTTCTATTAGGTAGCAGTTCAAAGTGGATGTGGGGTTACCTTAATGCTATTGCTGATAAATCTCATGTTGTTGCAGCACAATTAGAAGAATTGAAAGGAATGAGGTTGCTCTCATCAGATTATTGGGGAGACACACCAATTGAAGCAACACTCATAGCTGTGCAGTTTATCCAAGCAATAGGGTTTAGTAATCCATTTGATAGTCAGTATTATCACGTTATTAGGTCTAATAATGGTGCGACATACATTTAACAAATCAATCAACTTCGTACCTACGGCGCCGAACGCAGCAAAGCTGCGCCGGTTATTGAAGCGTAAGCTACGATGTTGTTGCAAATTTTTGGTGTAAAATTATATGAATAACTATTTCGAGAGTCCGTTTAAAGGAAAACTTCTCACTGAACAGGTTAAGAATCCGAATATTCAGGTGGGTCGCTATAGCTATTATTCAGGCTATTATCACGGGCATTCATTTGATGATTGTGCTCGCTACCTTCTGCCTGATCGTGACGACGTTGATCAACTGATTATAGGGAGCTTTTGTTCCATAGGCTCGGGCGCTTCTTTTATCATGGCTGGTAATCAAGGGCATCGATATGATTGGGCTACGTCATTTCCTTTTTTTTACATGAATGAAGAGCCTGCGTTTTCAGAGTCCATTGATGCTTTTCAGAGTGCAGGTGATACCGTTATAGGAAGCGATGTTTGGATCGGTTCGGAAGCTATGATCATGCCGGGTATAAAGGTTGGTCATGGTGCGGTTATTGGTAGTAGGGCTTTGGTGACCAAAGATGTAGAGCCTTATTCGATTGTTGGTGGCAATCCGTCAAAAGAGATAAGAAAGCGGTTCTCAGAGCAACAAATTTCAATGTTGCTAGAAATGCAGTGGTGGGATTGGTCATTGGAGCAGATTAAAGAGGCAATGCCTCTTTTGTGTTCGTCTGACATTGCGGAGCTCTATCGTGTATGGCAGCGTTCAAAGATATAAGCTAGGTGCATGCATTTTGCCATATCGCATCTTAACTGACGATTTTTGTAAAAGCCTGAAGATAAGCGGTGGCACGAATGAAGGATTATTTGAAAAGTGAGCAAGTTTCTTTTCAAGCTACTAGGATAAACGTATAACAAATGCATGTTGTCGGATGGTTTTTCCGTTGCGTTCTGAACTAACTGCCAACACAGGCGTTAGGGATAATAAGGAGAGATCTAAGATGAAAGAAATCATTGCCGGAATAGTGGCACTTTTAATTGGGGCTGGTGGCGCTTACTTTTTCCAAAATAGCAAAATTAAGCAGCTAGAAGCGAGAATTGATGCGCTTATCACTGGGCAAGTGCCTGCTTATGGAATTCTATCAAGGGTTAACAGAGTAGAATTAGAAAAGGCAAGCAGTCCATTTAGTTGCAAACTGCAAGATGGTGGTTTTCCTAGGTTTAAAGGGGTTATTCGCTATTTTTGGGATTTTGAGTATGCATATGGAATTATTGTGCCACCCAATTATGATTGGGAAGTAAAAGATCTTGGTAATGGTGTTGGTCAAGTGTTAGCTCCGAGTTTACAGCAATTAAGACCAGCCAAAGTTGAGTTCAGAGATTTTGATGAGATCAATGAAGCCAGCGGTGATCGCTGGGAGCGTATGTATTACGATGCGCTTAAGGTTGCGAAAGAATGGGTCGAATACACCGGTAATTTTCGCCTAAGAGCGGATGAGAATTTGTGGAGTGACTCTAAGGTATCCTTGAGTAACATGTTGCTTCCCTTAGTCAATCAGGCGCGAAAGTCTGCAAATAAGTCTAGTTTTAGTACTCTTGAAGTAGTTTTTAATGGTCAGCCTACATCTTTCGATGCCAAAGCCCTTTCGTTACCAAAAGAATGCAAATCAATACCTGGTATGAATAATTAGTGGCATATGAAGAGTGTGTTTTTATTTGTAAAATGTCTTTTAACTACATTGTTTGGATCATAAAGCCTGAGGGAATCGCTTACCTCGCGGGGCAAATCGCGCTACAAAAGAGCAAATAAAGAATCAACATAGCAGCGATCAAAGACGATCTGAAGCGGCATAGTCCAGACAGACGTTGGTATTGAGCGAGTTATATAACAGGGAAGTCCCTCCATGAAAAAAGCAAATCCCCTATATAGACAACGCAGCCGTTCAACAGTGGGTTATATCCGCAGCTATGCTGTCGTATAACCCTTAATTGTTAAATTTTCAATCGGGTTTAGTGATGAATATCGAGATCGTAGAAAAAGCAGATCACCTTAAGCTTATAGAAGTCTGGGAAGCGTCGGTCAGGGCAACGCATGATTTTCTGGCTGAAGATGATCTAAAGGAGTTAAAGCCGTTAATTTTGGAACAGTATTTTGACGCAGTTGATTTAAGGTGCGTTAAAACCGGTAACGGTGGAATTCAGGGATTCTGCGGAGTACATGACGGTAATATTGAGATGTTGTTCATATCACCTGATGCACGTGGCAAAGGCATTGGTGCCATGTTAGCGGCCCATGCTATCAAAGAGCAGGGAGCATCAAAGGTTGATGTAAACGAGCAGAATGAACAGGCGCTAGGTTTTTACCAGCATATTGGCTTTAAAGTGACAGGTCGATCACCAGTAGATGGGCAGGGTAAGCCTTATCCGTTGTTGCATATGGCGCTATAAAAATTTAACAAGGCCAGGCACTGCGACGTCTTTTTCGTTGCGGCTTTGCTTTCACTACAAAGCCGCGCGTGCTGGCGGCGTTATGTGACAGATATGAGATTCGAACACAAGAGAGTAGAACCAAGTAATATTGATTTTCAGTCACTCGTGGCTGAATTGAACTCATCACTTAGCCAGATCACTAATGATTCTGGCGAAAGCTCGTTTTCACCTGATGCTTTTGATTCGTCGAAAGATGGATGTATTGTGGTGTATCTAAATAAAGTTGCAGTAGCGTGTGGGGTTTTTAGGTACCACCAAAGTGAAGTTTGTGAACTCAAGCGAATGTACTCAAATACACTAGGTGCAGGAACTTATTTACTTGAACAACTCGAAAGTTATGCGATTGAAAAAGGTTACAAAAATGCCGTACTGTCCACACGAAGAGTTAATTTAAAGGCAGTGAATTTTTATCTGCGTAACACTTATTCAGAGTCGGACGCATATGGTAAGTACGTTGGTGTATGGCGCTCAATTTGCCTATCTAAGGCACTTGTCACATAACAAACAATTTAAGATTGATTCACAAAACGCTCGGTGCTTTCACTCCAAACTAGTTTAGTTTTTATGACATAATGTTTTAGACAAGATGTAAGCGTTGTGCTCACCTTAATTTGGTGTTGCCTAGCCCACAAAATCAAGTAATTAGAAGGAATTAGTGTTTATGATTACTTGTTATGTCAGGTATGTAATAGATCCCAAGATGGTTAGGGAGTTCGAAGAATACGCGAAAATGTGGATTCCTCTCGTTGAGAAATTTGGTGGCCAACACAATGGCTATTTTCTACCATCTGAAAGTGCAAATAATATCGCTTTGGCTCTTTTTACATTTGAAAGTTTGTCTGCTTACGAGGATTATCGCATTAAGTCTCAGAATGACGCTGAGTGTATTAAAGCTTTCGAATTTGCCGATAAAGTAGACTGTATTATCAGTTATGAGCGTAGTTTTTTTAGGCCTGTACTTGGTTAAAAAATTACGGATAACAAGCGCTTTAAGATTGACTCGCAAAGTTTGGCCGTTTTGGTTGGATTTGGCTTTTGCGTTTACTCTGTTAAGAGGAAGCTCTTGGTAGTAGGTTGTCAGCCACTTTAGCTGGTGTTAATAATTTAACGAGATTTTATAATGAAATACAAAAGAGAAGGTAACGGAGATTACCTTGTTTTGGTTCATGGAGCATTGACTGATAGCTCTATGTGGAATGATCACTTGGCGTATTTAGCTGCTGATTTTGAAGTAGTGTCTATTACATTACGTTGTTTTGATGAAGGTGATGTAGAAGGTTTTGGTTTAAATACTCACGCTGATGATTTAGCTGAGTTGGTTAATCAGCTTTCCAAGGATAAAGCAGTCAACATAGTTGGCTGGTCGTATGGTGCAGATGTGGTTTTGAATGCTTTAGTAAAGCACGACTTGTCTGTTGCTAAGGTTTTTCTCTATGAGCTTGGTTATCCCGGATGTTTACAAGAACCAGAATTGGGAAAATGGCAGTGGGATGCTAACAAGATGTTTGGTCCTGTGTTTGAACATTTCTCTCAAGGCAATCTTGTGCAAGCGGTGGAGTCTTTGATTGATGGCTCAGGAAATGAGCAAGGCTATTTTCATAGTCAAAGTGAAGCGGTGAAGGCTCTTCAGCTTGCTAAAAAATATACTTTGTCTTATCAGCTCAATCAAAAAGAGCAACCTTTGATAAATGCTGAAACTGTGTCAAAAATCAATGTTCCTGTTGTTTTTGGTTATGGTGAGAACACTCGTGACCTTTTTAAGTTGGTAACCGTTAGAACGTCAGAGTTATTAGGTAATAGCCAATTAAAAGAATTACGTGGTGAAAGTCACATGATGCCGCAAGAGAAGCCAAAAGAGTTCTCACAATATATTAAGAACATATTTTCACCAGAGTGTTAATTTATCAGGTAAGTTTGATTTTCAAAGATCACTATTATTGATTTGTAATGCTCATTTTATAATGACTAAAAAAGCTTAATCATTAAATTGGTTTCAGGTGAAAAATAGATTCGTTTTTCATTTGAAGCCAATTCGCCAGAGTTTATGGCCATGAGTGTTGATGATAAAAAGCTTTCTCGGCTTTACTTTATTTATACCTACTTATAAGTCAACTCTATTGTTACAGCCAAATAGTTATCTGAAGTTTTGGCGGAACTGAAACCGAGATAAATTTCTATTCTAGCGTTTTGTATTCCTAATATTTGTTTTTCTCGAAGAATAAGAGGATGTAAAGTGTGGATGATTGGTTGGATAAACTAAGACAAGTTGATGTAATGAAGGAGACGTGAATGGACAGTTATGCTTTATTTTTAATCATTGCAATAGCAACAGTTTTAAGTCCTGGACCAGGTGTGATTTTGACGCTTACTAACTCGATTCGCTATGGTATGTCTGGCGCTATTGGTGGGATTCTAGGGATTTCCTTTGGGACCTTTATTGTTGCTGGTGTATCAGCCACTAGTTTAGGCCTTTTATTGGCAACATCGACACTTGCATTCAGTATCATGAAATTTGTTGGTGCTGCTTATCTTGTTTATCTTGGCATTAAACTATGGCGTTCTCCGGCTAGAAAAATTGAAGGTAACGGCTCTGCTATCAGAAGCAAAAAACGACAGTTTATAGAAGGTTTAACCATTCAATTAACAAACCCCAAAGCAGTGTTCTTTTTTATGTCAGTATTCCCACAGTTTATCGACTTCACCTCGAATTACGTTGGGCAATTTACACTCCTAGTTGTCAGCTACAGCAGTCTCGTTGTCATCATTCATTTGCTTTATGCGTACCTAGCAAAATCAGCTCGTGGCTGGCTTTCTTCTGAAAAAGGCGGTCGAATTGTCAACCGTCTTGGCGGCGGCACTTTCATCGGCTTTGGCGTAGCGCTTGCAGCTGCGAGTAAGTAATCTGTGGAAAGTTCACTACTACCTGCTTCAGTCTGCGAAGAAACAGATGATGCGAGTAACCAAAGTCGCAAAGTTTCTAGTCATGATGGAAAGCTAAGGACCTTAGTGCATTATAAATGCAGTGTACTGTGTTCTTGATGGTGTCCGTTTTATCAGTAGATTGCGTCTTTTGACCGTTTATAAAGCGGATAGATAATACAAAAGGGTTTAGTATCAGTTGATTAGCAGAAGAGTTTAGATGCAATAGATTGTAGGTCAATAAACTATCATGGCACGATTTCGAAAAAGTAGCACTTAGGGCTATTTCAATAAAAGGAAAAAGATATGAGTGATTTATATACACAGATTATTACCGTGTTTATGAGCTTTTTTGCGATTATGAATCCTATTGCTAATACGGCGGCATTTTCCGGTTTAGTTGGTGATAGAAATAAATCAGAACAAAGAAAAGTAGCGACTAAAGCGCTTCTTATTACTTTTTTTATCATTCTAGCATTCTCTGTTCTTGGAAAAGCTATTTTTCATTTATTTGGTATTACCATTGATGCTCTGAGGATAACAGGGGGAATTTTAGTCTTTGTAGTGGGATACCACATGTTGAATGGTCATGGTTCAAAGTTGCATTCTGCCGAGGGTGACGACGAAGACGATTTAGCTGTATCTCCTTTAGCGGTTCCGCTTCTTGCCGGTCCAGGAACCATAGCAACAGCAATGAACTACTCTGCAACTGGTGGTTTCATGGGAATATTAACGACTGTTTCTGTATTTGCTGTTTTATGCCTCATCACCTTTATCTGTTTTATTTACAGTTCAAATATTTTATCGCTGATAGGTAAAAGCGGACTTAGTATAGTGACTCGATTGATGGGATTAATTCTTGCTGTTATCGGGGTGCAAATGCTGATTGTTGGGTTGATGGCACTCGTCAATAAAGTAAGTTAAAAATATAGCGTTAAATCGCAAGGTTTAGATTGGTTTTTCTATTGCTAGGAAGGAAATTTTAACTGGCTTTGATGCTTCATAAAGTAGTGATATCGACTCTTTCATAGTGAATTTGTCGAATGGATTTCTTTAGGGTTTAAATACAAATAATGGGTGGGTTTAGGTCTTATTTTTAAATAAGCCCATTGTGCGTGTTTTGTGATGGTAGGAAGTAAGAAAGTCTTTTAGTATCAAGTGATAAGAATATCGGCAGATAGGTTGATAGAATAACGTGCTGGGAATAAATGAAATAACACTCATGCTCGCTTTCCCGTTTTAGCTTTAGTTGGTAGTTCTATTAATGGCTTTAGAGTCAGCGACTTAATAGTGATGTTAAGAAAATATGTGTAAACACGCCTGTGCATTAACAAAATGTTATGTTTCTTAACCCAAAAGGATCCCTATGATATCAATTTACGATTATGTTCCTGCAGAGTTTAGACAATTGGCTGTTGTCGGGGTGATTTTAGTCATTACGGTAGTGCTGAATTGGGTTGCCCACGTTGCAGTTAAAAGGGCGTCGTTGTCAAAAATAGCGCGAGATTCCGTAGATACTACTGTCCTTAATTTTGCGCAAAGATTAATAACCGTTGTTATTTATGGCACGGGCATTGGGGCATCCTTAACACATATCCCTGAGTTAAAAATTGTCGGGCACTCATTGCTGACTGGAGCTGGCATTCTAACCGTTGTGGGCGGGTTGGCATCTCAGCAGGTTTTGGGAAATATTGTAAGCGGATTTATGATTATTTTCTTTAGACCATTCCGTATCGGGGACAAAATCACGCTATCAGGGAATTACACAGGAGTCGTCGAAGACATTACGCTAAGAGAAACCATCATAAGGGATTTCGAAAACAACCGTGTAATCATTCCCAATTCACAAATAAGCAGCCAAGTAATTGTTAATACAAACCACACTGACAACCGCGTTTGTAAATTTATCGAAGTTGGTGTCGGCTACTCATCCGATCTTGATCTGGCAATGACAATAATGACCGAAGAGATAAGCGGACATCCTTTTTTAATAGATCAACGCACAGAGGAACAAAAACGAGATGGTGTTCCGGTTGTCGTCGTTCGCCTCACTAGCCTTGGTGATTCCTCCATCACGCTAAAAGCTTGGGCTTGGGCGGAAAATTCAGGTAACGGTTTTATTTTGCAGTGCGACTCGTATGTGAATATAAAACGTCGATTTGACCAAGCAGGCATAGACATTCCATTTCCTCAAACAACGATTTCTTTTGCGGAAAATGCGTCGGTACAGATCATGCGGAACAAAACTCTCACCGATGATGCCTCTAAAAACGAAACATAACAATTGCATGGGGTGGTACGGCATTTTCCAATCAGCCCTTCGGGCTAGAATCCACATGCGCCCTTCATGCAAGAAGTTAATTACAAGGAGTGTAAATTGTTATTTCAAGATACATTGGATAATGCTCATAAAAAAATGGAAGAGGCTAATATTAAAAAGTCGAATTATAGTTCGCCTTTTTTAATATTAAGTACGTGGCTTACAGGATGAAAACTTCGTTTTCAGCGTCAGATTACGCCTCGTTCCTCGTCTTATCTGACCTACGTTCTTTGGTCCCCAAAAGGGGCTGGGGCTGAATGTAATAACCCCTTAATACCTTTTTCCTTTCTCTAGCTGTTACAACATAGGACGTTTTAACCAAAACAGGAGAAGGTGTCATGTCGAATAAAAAAATCTTAATGATCACAGGTGATTTCACGGAAGACTACGAAACTATGGTGCCGTTTCAGGCGCTGATGAGTGTCGGTCATACTGTGCATGCGGTGTGTCCTGATAAGAAGTCGGGCGATATGGTAGCGACAGCTATTCATGATTTTGAGGGAGATCAAACGTACACAGAAAAGCCGGGGCATCGTTTTGCCTTGAATGCGACCTTTGCTGATATCAAGGTGGAAGATTACGATGCCTTGGTTATTCCAGGTGGTCGAGCACCTGAGTATCTTCGTTTGAATAAAACCGTAGTTGCGATGGTGAAGCACTTTTTTGATACCAATAAACCTGTAGCGGCGGTTTGTCATGGCGCGCAGTTGCTTGCAGCAGCAGGTGTGTTGGAAGGCAGAAAATGTTCTGCGTATCCTGCTTGTCAGCCGGAAGTGGAGCTTGCGAAAGGTGAGTTTATGGATATTCCAGTAGATCAAGCTGTGACTGATGGTAATCTAGTAACAGCGCCAGCGTGGCCTGCACATCCAGCTTGGCTTGCTCAGTTTTATGCGTTATTGGAAAGCTAAGTTAAATTTACTGAGTGAATTCGGGTGAGTTTAGTAAGTGTAAAAGTATGAACTCACCCGACTATTTTCCTATATCTTGGGCTAGACTGTTTGCAGTGAGCCATTCATTCCAATAATAAAAAAAACGTCATTCAGTAAGGAAAATACAATGTGTAAGCTCTTCGTGAATTCAGATCCTAGCCTATGGCAAAATGTCACTCGTTCTTTGCGTATTGATGGCATGGTTACCAGTATTCGGCTAGAAAGTTTCTTTTGGTTTACGCTGGAAGAGATAGCTCAGCGCGACAAGTTGTCTTTGTCGCAGATGATTGCCAAGCTCAATCATGAAGCTTTAGATGCCGGTCATAACTTGGATAATTTCACTTCTTTCTTACGAGTTTGTGCCATGCGTTATCTGCATTTGCAAACCATTGGTATGC
Source organism: Marinomonas sp. UCMA 3892 (assembly GCF_012726345.1). Taxonomy (GTDB): domain Bacteria; phylum Pseudomonadota; class Gammaproteobacteria; order Pseudomonadales; family Marinomonadaceae; genus Marinomonas. Next base: position 329,436 of record NZ_PTXN01000002.1, on the reverse strand, counting down.
TGCCTCACTCCCATGAAGTGAGCATTGCGTCTCTTAATTCAGATCGTATTCTTGAACAGGAGAGATACTATCTAGAGACGCATCAGTAACAATTTATTGGTCGCTATTTCTGTCCAAACATTTTTAGTAGTGTTCCGTCTTTCAGTACATATTGATGAAATAGGGCAGCTGCGGCGTGTAGCAAGACTAACGACATCATGATGTTCATCGCTATTTCGTGCACATCTCCCATGATGTGAATGCCTAAATACCAAGCGATGGCGCCAAATACTGGCACTAAAAACATCAGTAAATATAAGAATTCATGGACGATACGAGAGACGCGGTCGAGTAAACTCTTCGAGTTTGTTTTGAATTTTTTAGACATGAAGCGAACGATAATGCGGATCACAACCAGAGCAATTATGCCCAAACCGACATATACATGTAGTGATGACACTAAGTTATAACCAGTGTTGCTGTCGTCTAGATGTTGACGAAAAGCGCGCCCCATTCCTTCACTAACGAAGTAGTTAAAAATAATCAAAGCCGCAATGGCCCAGTGCAGTAAAATTTGCGCTGTGTTGTAAGATCGCTCTTGGTTTTGCATTTGAATCTCCATAGATAACCGATTGAGGTGGTGCCACCACTTTTGCTCATCAATTCTAGCGATGTAAGATTAAGACTTTCTTAACAGTTATACGATTATGGATATATTTCTAGGTTTCTGGCTTTCTCTCCTAAAATGCTCACTGCGTTTCCTATATAATAGGCGCCATCTCGTTGTTGACGATTCATTCAGTTTAGGCTCTTTTTTTAATAAGAAAGGCTTTTTATTAGGTAAAAATGGCACTTTATGTTTAACGCTTCATCTACTCGTTTAAATAAATACATCAGCGAAAGCGGTATCTGCTCTCGAAGAGACGCTGACCGCTTTATTGAACAAGGCAATGTGTTCATCAATGGCAAGCGTGCTTCGGTGGGCGATCAAGTTGTTGCCGGTGATACGGTGCGAGTTAATGGGCAGATCATTGAGCCGCAGGATGCAGATGACTTTGTTTTTATTGTGCTGAATAAGCCTGTTGGCATTGTGAGTACCACGGAAAGTTCTGAAAAAAATAATATTGTTGATTTCGTTAGCCATGGGGTGCGAATTTTCCCAATTGGTCGTTTAGACAAAGACTCCCAAGGTTTGATTTTTTTGACCAACAATGGCGACCTAGTTAATAAAGTACTGCGTGCTGGCAATAATCACGAGAAAGAATATTTGGTGACGGTTAATAAGCCGATCACGGATGATTTTATTGCTGGTTTGGCCGGTGGTGTGCCTATCTTGGGGACCATGACGAAGAAATGCCCAGTGACGAAAGTGTCGCCTACAGTATTTAATATTACCTTGGTGCAAGGTTTGAATCGTCAAATTCGCCGTATGTGTGAGTATTTCGGTTATGAGGTCGTTAAATTAGAGCGCACACGAATTATGAACGTGAGCCTAAAAGGCATTCCTGTAGGGGAGTGGCGAGATTTAACACCCAAAGAATTGTCTGTGTTGCTGAAGTCTATTGAAGATTCGTCTTCAGAAGCCAGTGCGCCAGCGAAGAAGTCTCGCAATGCGCCGCGAAAAAATACTCGTACTGACGGCTCTTCAAAGCCGAAAGTATCCTCAAAGCCTAAAGCGCCGTCTAAACCAATGGGCGCAGCAAAGGGGAATACTAAACACCCTAAAGATGACGCTAGAAAACCAGCAGGTTCTAAGGGTAAAGATAGACGTCCTTTTGGTGATAGTAAAAAGCCTGCTGGAAACGGTGCTGGTAAACGACCAACAGGTAAACCGGGGGGATCTCCCAAGGGTAATGGCAAGAAGCCGACTACAAATGGTAAACGTCCGTCAGCTGGTAGAGGCTCGCAGAGGTCTTCGCGCCCATAGTAATTGGTATGCATTATTATATAAAAAAGCCCTAATCAAATTAGGGCTTAGATGATTCGAATTTAATGCCACCATGCCAATATGGTGGCTAGCTGGAGGGATTAATTACCTAATACATTGGTTGGAGCTTTTTTGGTCACCTTCGCAGCTTTCTTTTCTTTTGCCGTTAAAAGCGGTTTCTTTTTTGTCTCTTTTTTACTGTTTTGACCCTTACTCATGATATTCACCATTAGTCATCACTGTATAACCTCAGTCGGTTCTCACCAACTTAAGGGCTGTTGCTGCGCACGGTTGTAATAGACGCCGTGAAATTTGTTCCGTAGCAAACTGAGTATGTTCTTATTGTAGAGCAAGTAAAGGGTTTTCCTTGGCACTAGACGCTTATTTTTTGTCAGCTTAATGGCTTTTTGATGGAGGAGTTACTGGAAAGTGTCGGTGACTAGCTGTGTTTGTGGTTGGTAATTGTAAGTTTTGAAGCAGTTGGTTTTATTTTGCTTATAATGGGCTGTTATGTGGGCAAAGTGACTGCTTGGTGTTGGTTTTTTTACTTTAATATGTGTTGTTGAGAGCAATATATGAATCCTATTGCGTTAAGTGTTTCCCTGCTAATTTGTAGCAACATTTTTATGACCTTTGCTTGGTATGCTCATTTGAAAGAGCTGAATAATAAGCCTTGGATTATTGCCGCGTTGATCAGTTGGGGCATCGCTTTGTTCGAGTATTTGTTGCAGGTGCCCGCTAATCGTATTGGCTACACTGCACTGAATGTTGGACAGTTAAAAATTATGCAAGAGGTGATAACCTTGATGGTCTTTGTACCATTTTCGGTTTATTACCTAAAAGAGCCTTTAAAACTGGATTATCTTTGGGCTGGGTTATGTTTAGTTGGCGCGGTTTATTTTGCTTTTCGCAGTAAGTTTAGCGTGTAACACAAATTGTATTGTTAAGGATGGTTATGTACACAGACGAAGATTTAAATTTAGCGGTCAAGAATGGTGTCTTTTCTGCTACCTCGGTAGAGGAGTTTCGCCAGCTTGTATCGTCCTCAAATGGCTCCTCGGCAGTAGATGAAGAGAACTTTCGTTTAGTAGGTGGTTTTAACGATATTTTTATTGTGATTGCTTGTGCTTTGCTGTTGTTTTCATCGCTTTGGGTGTTGATGTCGATTAATGAAAGCTTAGGCTATTTGGTGTTTTCTGCCTTATCTTGGGGGCTAGCAGAGGTATTTGTAAAGCGTCGAAAATTGGCCTTGCCAGCTATCGTGTTACTGCTGACGTTTGTTGGTGGCGTTTTTGGTTTAGCTAGTTCTCTATTTGGTGCAGAGTCTAGTTATGCGGTGATTTTTGCAACAGCGTTTTCAACACTGGCTGCCTATTTTCATTGGCGTCGCTTCAGTGTACCCATTACCGTCGCTGTTGGAACAGGAACTGGGTTGGCGTTATTAGGTTCTACTGTACTGAGTATTTTTCCTGATAGTACAGGGCTTCTTATGGTGACCTTATTTATGTGCGGGTGTGTGGCATTTGCCTTTGCTATGTATTGGGATGCGGGCGACACGAGCCGAACAACACGCAAATCTGATGTGGCTTTTTGGTTGCATTTGTTGTCAGCGCCTTTGATTATCCATCCTATTTTTTCAAGCCTTGGGGTGCTGGATGGTAATGAAAGCTTGGGTAATATGTTATTGATTGTTCTTCTGTATTTATTGATGACGATGGTGTCTATCTCTATTGATCGTCGCGCGTTCATGGTGTCGTCATTGATGTATGTGATTTACGCTTTGACGAGTCTGATTGAAAATTACGGCGGTGTTGGTTATAGCTTTGCGATTACTGGTATTGTGATGGGGGCATCTTTGCTGTTGCTATCTATTTATTGGCATGCGGTTCGGTTTGTATTTGTGCAACGATTGCCTGAACGCATACAAGGCTATCTTCCAGTGATTAAAAGAAGGTAGGGTAGTATGTTTTATCGTTTTATAGGAATGGCACTCATTATGCTTTTGTCTGGCTGTAGCGCTCTACAGAAGACGATGGATGTCCATAAGCCAACGGCATCGGTAACGGGTGCTTCGATTGAGGGATTATCAACCGAGGCCGTGACTTTGTTGGTTGATGTAAAAGTTACTAACCCTAATTCTTTTGCACTTAAGACAGCAGGTTTTGATTTGGATCTGTTAGTCAATAAACACAATATAGCGACGCTTAATCAGCCAGATAGCAGTTTATCTTTGCCTGCAAAAGGCAGTAATAGTGTACGGTTGCCTGTAACATTGACGTTTGATCAAGTGATTAAGAGCGTAGGTGGGTTGGCAAACAAAACAGAATTGGATTACGCGGTTGAAGGCAAAGTGGTGATTAATTTACCTGTATTAGGTGACTTTGATATGCCAGTTGATTTTGCAGGTGTTCTCCCTATTCCTAAGCAACCGGACATTACGTTTAAAAACTTAAATATAGATTCAATTGGTTTAAGTGGCGTTAAGCTTAGTGTCGACTTGGAGATTGTTAATCCTAACCGCTTTGATGTGAACTTGAGTAACGTTCGCTATCAGTTAAAGACGGAGGGTAAATCACTAGGTGAAGGTAGGATTCAAAACATCGACTTATTGGAAGGTAAGACTCAGCACCTTTCGATACCACTTTCTATCGCTATGAGTGATATGGGTTCTAGTTTGTATCGCCTTTTGACAAGTTCTGATCCTATAGCTGTAGATGTGAGTGTTGGTGCCGATGTGGATACAAATATTGACGGCTGGAAGTCAACCCCGTTGTCATTTGAAACTAAGCAGATATTGAATCGTTAGCGATGATTGATTTTTGTTTTTTTGTGTTCGTAAGATTAGATATGACGTCTTTCTTTAAACAATGGAAACAAAAGTAAATAGGTTAAAGGAAAAGGATTTAAAGGAATAAAAATATGAATAATCCCCCTCAAAAAGCCGCTATTTCGTTGATGATTGACAATGCGTATTTTATGGATTGCTTTGTTGGTTATGTCGTAAATAAAAATCAGACTGCCATGGAAATTTGGTTGTCGATGGCGAAAGAAGCCCCAGAGTGGTTTAATTTCCTCATGTCTCTACGTAACAGAATTGTTAGCTGTCTGGGCTTGAAGAACCTTGGGGCATTGGGAAATTTTATTTCTTCAAAACAAGCTGATGATTATCTAGAAGGAGACCGAGTCGGCATTTTCTCTGTTTTTATGAATGAAGCAAACGAAGTTATTCTGGAGGACAAGGATAAACATCTTAATGTTAGGTTGTCTGTGTATCTAGAGTCGGAAAATGACGTTCAAAAAGTTTCTATCACAACGGTTGTGCATGTGAATAACCGCTTAGGTAAGGCTTACATGCTATTTGTTGGACCTGTCCACAAATTAATTGTGCCAGCGATTTTGTCTCGGCTACCGAAGGTTTAATGAGAGTGTCTTTTACTTTTTATAGTACCTTGTTAGCGTGGATGGTTAACTAGGTAGGTTATCAATGAATAAATTGATTTAGAATGTTATATCTTAGATAGCTTGATTCTTGTCTGTGTTCTCGTGTTAGATAGGTTCTTAGATGTTTTGTTAGGGGGCTTTATTGAGTCGTGGTTTTGGTATGAGTCATTACGTGTTTCACGAAAATATAACGACTTGTGAAGAGTGCGATTTCGTTAACAGTATACCGCCGCTGCAGAGTGGTGAACGTTTTAGATGTCAACATTGTGGCCATGTTTTAGTGAGTATTCATAAACATGTTGCAGCACGAATTATGGGGGCTGGTTTGTCTGCTTTGTTGATGCTGGCGTTAGCTATGAGCTTTCCTTTTCTTGGTTTTTCTACCAACGGTATTGAACGCAGTGTGACTTTGTTCGATACCTTGAGTGTTTTGCTTAGTCATGGCTATCTTGTGCTAGGGGCTATCATTAGCTTAGCGCTGTTTGTATTTCCTCTTGTTTACTTATTTTCGGTTTTATTTCTAGTTTGGTCTTCTCAACATAAAGAGGTGCTGGATTTTGCTCGGCGCTATTGTATTCGTTGGCTTGTGGTTATTCAGCCTTGGTTGATGGTCGATGTTTTTTTAGTTGGTATTCTAGTGGCATTAGTCAAGATGAGCAGCTTGGCTGATATTTCATTGGAACTGTCTTTCTGGGCGTTTTGTGGTTACGTCATTTTCTTGTTAAAAACGGTCACTTTAGTAGATAAGCGTTGGTTTTGGAATCAGGTCGCTGGTAAGGCGGCTGATCACCTTATGATTAATGCGACGGCTAAGCAGCAAGGGTTAATTGGTTGCCATTTTTGCGGTGCAACTCAGTTAGGTAATGCGAAGCATTGTGACCGCTGTGGCCATTCTATTAGTAGTAGGCGTCCGAAAAGTATCATGACAACTGTTGCCTTGTTAATTGCTTCTTTAGTTATGTACATACCTGCGAATGTATTTCCTATTATGCAGACCACGTTTTTGGGTAGCACCGAACCCTCGACCATTATGGGAGGCGTATTGTTGCTTTGGTCACTAGAGTCCTATCCTGTTGCCTTGATTATCTTGTTCGCGAGTGTGGTGATTCCTCTTGCTAAAGTGTTGGCGCTGAGTTGGTTATGTTGGCAAAGTTATTTTCCAAGCCATAGGCAGACCGAGCAAAAAATGAAACTGTATCGTATTACTGAGCTGGTGGGGCGTTGGTCAATGATTGATGTTTTTGTGGTAGCTATATTGACCAGTTTAGTTCAGATGGGGAATTTCATGTCAATTTTACCGGGTCCTGCGGTGTTGTCCTTTACGGCTGTTATTGTTTTAACTATGTTAGCGGCAATGACATTTGATCCAAGATTACTATGGGATAAAGACGATGCACCTAGTGCCTCCTCTTTAGCAAGGAGTGAAGAGTGAGTGATCCGAACAAGCAAGTAGAAAATATGCGTCAAGTCCGATTTAACTCTATTTGGCTTGTGCCTTTAATTGCGCTTTTGGTTGCAGGTTGGATGCTCTATCAAAATTGGTCCAGTCAAGGGCCTGTTATTACTTTGTTAGCAGCCAATGCTGATGGATTAGAAATAGGTAAGACAAAACTTAAATCTCGTAACGTAGATGTGGGTAGGGTGATCGACATCCGCCTGAGTGAAGATTATGAGAATGCTATTATTAAAGTTCGCATGAACCACGGTACAGAGCAAATGTTGCGCGATGATGCAAGATTTTGGGTGGTCAAACCGCGAATTGGTAAAGAAGGAGTGAGTGGACTTGGTACTCTTCTATCTGGGGCTTATATTGATATGACTCCTGGTGTGAAAGGGCGATTACAAACGGATTTTACTCTTTTAAGTCAGCCGCCGCTTTCGACTGAAAATGAAGGTGTACGTCTTGTTTTATCTAGTACTGAAGGGTCGAAACTGGACGTTGGTGCTTTGGTGCATTTTCGTGGTTACGAAGTCGGTTATGTTGAAAAAGTCGGCTTTGACACAGAAAAAGGTGCCATTACTTATCGTGTTGTAATTCGCTCACCTTATGATGCTTTGGTAAATAGTGATGTTCAGTTTTGGATGACGCCTGGGTTATCATTTAAGAGCTCTGCAAGTGGTTTTGAAGTTCGACTCGATTCATTAGAGACATTTTTTGCGGGTGGTATTTCCTTTGGGTTACCTCCTGGTAGAACCGCAGGACAACCCGTTAAAGATATGGCTCCATTTCGCCTGTTCTCTTCTAAAGAAAGTGCTGCTAATAATATGTTCAGTGAATTTATTAACTATGTCTTTTTGTTTGAGAGCAATATTAGTGGTTTAACGCCTGGTGCCGCGGTTGAGTTTCGCGGTGTACGAATTGGTACTGTGCTTGATGTGCCATTTAACGGCATCCCAATGGATTCGTTGACTTCCCTTGATACACCTTTAATTCCTGTTCGTGCACGCATCGAGCCCCAGCGTTTGAATTCTTTAGATACTTCTGGTGCGATGTCATTGCAGAAATGGAATGAATTAATCGAAGACCGTATTAATAAAGGGGTTAGGGCTTCTTTAAAAATTGGTAACTACTTGAATGGCGCAAAAGTTATTAATATTGATTTTATGAAAAACCCACCGCCAGTGACAATAAAGGAATTTGCTGGCTATCAGATTTTTCCGACGGCACCGGATGCGTTCGCTAATATTGAAACAAAAGTGGGTACCATTTTAGATAATGTGTCTCAAGTACCTCTTAATAAGACGTTTGAACAGCTTGGTCAAACGATGAATGAAGCCAATGAAACGTTACGCCAGTTGCAAGAACTGAGTAAAAGTGTCAAACAGCTGATTGATAAATCAGAGACTCAACAGCTGCCTGCAGACCTTGCAGCAACGATTAATGAGTTGAATTTAACATTGGAAACTTATCAGGCAAATGGTCAAATAGGTCGCCCATTGAAAGAAAATATGGTGTCGTTAGGGCGAGCATTAAATGAATTGCAGCCATTGCTTCGACAGTTGAGAGAGAATCCAAACACTTTGATCTTTGATAGTAAACCACGGGCAGATGTTGAGCCGAAAGCGGCGAAGTAGTTGAAGGGAATAAAATAAACATGATGATTTATGGGCGGACATTTCTGCTAGTGTTGATTAGTTGGATGATGATTGGCTGTGCTACACCGACACCACCTAGCAAAGAATATCTGTTAATGGATACAGGATTGCATAATACCCAAGTCCAAGTGACGAAAAAAATATCTGTGCAGCTGATGCCAATCGTAGTAGCCAATTACTTGGCTGGTAATGAAATTGTATTGGTAACAAAACAGGGAGATGTTCATCGCTCCCAGAGCAATTTGTGGGCTGAGTCTTTGTCGCCTCAATTAACTCGTCTAACGCAACAGCGATTAGAGAAGGCTTTGCCTAATATTACTTGGTTTGGTGGTCAGCGATTACCTTCTTATGCGATTGCTTTATTGAATATTGAGGTGGATGATTTTTACGCGGATTTAGAGGGGATGATACATATTTCTGGGCGCTGGCAGGTTATTTCTGCAACGGGGGAGCTGTCTGCTTCTAATACGTTTGAAGTTCAGCGTAAATTAAAATCCGATGGCTATTCAACCATGGTGCAAACACTTTCTGCCAGTTGGTTTGATCAGGTGATTGGCCCCATGGCTAAAGAGATTGCCCAGTCGTTTAAAAACTAAAAGTCATTAAAAATTACAATCAAAAAGGGACAGTGAATAAATTCGCTGTCCCTTTTTGATTTAAGTATTAATAGTGCTGATTAGTTTGCCTTGTTGAATTCGTTCATAGCAGTAATGTGTTCAGGCCCAATTCCGCAACATCCGCCAATTAATGTTGCTCCGTCTTCTACCCATTGTTTAACCCATGCTAGGTAGGCAGGAGGCGTTAGATCAGTACGTATCTCATCAAGGCCATCATTTGCAGTGGCATTTTTAGGTTGTGGTGGAAAAGCATTGGCGTAAGCACCGATTTGAATGCCGTTAGCATTTAAAGAAGACAATGTTGTTTGGGTGACTTGAATGGCTTTACCGATAATTTCGGGCTGGCTACAATTAAACAGAATTGCATTTACACCAATGGCTTGCATGGCTTTTACGGCTTCAGCGACGGTTTCGCCTGAGCGTAATAAAGGTTCCGTGGTTGGCTCTAAATCTTCAAGAGTAAAAGATACCCAGAAAGGTTTTTTATCGGTATCAATTTTATCGACAAGGGCTTTTACACGAGTCACTTCATCGATCAAACTTTGTGTTTCTGATAACCAAAGGTCCACATAAGGATTGAGCGATTCAATGAGCGGAACTGCTAATTCTTCTACGCGATCTGCTTGATAAAGATCTGCGCGATAAGAACCAAACAATGGTGCAAGAGAACCTGCTACTTTTGTGTTTGTGCCGCTTTCGTCAGCGGCCTCACGAGCGACTTTGCCTGAAAGTACCGCCAGTGCGCGGCCTTGTTTTTTAAAGGCCTCTTCGCCTATATGAAAGGGTACTAAAGCATAACTATTGGTAGTGATGACACGTGAGCCGCTTTGGATATAAGACTGATGCACTTCTTTCACAATGTTTGGTGCTTCCATCATAGCTAAGGCTGACCATTCTGGTTGTTTGAATGGTGCGCCGCGGCGTTCAAGTTCTCGGCCCATACCACCATCAAGAATAGTGAATGAAGTCATAAAAAATCCTATTGTATATTTGTGTATGCGGCGATTTTAGACAGATTTTTAAAGTATTCAATGGCAAAACACATTATCTAAGTGAAACTAGAGGTCTTTTGTATAGCGTTTAAGTATATCCGTGTTAGTTTCAGGCTTCTCGTCACTGTCTAGTTGATCATTAATCATGACGCCCATAGAGGGTAGAGAGGTTCGTTCGATTATTGCCCTTTGATTTAGGAATAACGATACATTGCTCATTAATGATTTTTACAAAGCTTGGTTTTCCTCCACGAGGTGAACAATCAGTATGACCTTCGGTGTTGTAACTGGCTAGAGTGAAAAAAGAAGCATTTTATTATGTGGATGAAGTGACGCCATTTAACATTCGGGAATTGCTTAAGTTTCACGAAAATGGCGCTATTTTTTCGGTACATCGAGAGTAGCTGTTCCTGCTATTCGTTTTCTTGTAAGAAAGCCTTCATTGAATTAAAAACATGCAGTGGATGAGTCATATGTAAGCAATGTCCATTGCCTTCTATTATTTCTAGTTTGGCATTTTGTAAATTATCCTTGATATATTCGCCTACGCTAACAGCAACCAAAGTATCGTTTGAGCTTTGTAATATTAAGCATGGGTGAGATATGTCAGGCAATAAAGATCGATAATCGGAGAAAAAAGTCGCTTCAGCGAAAGGCTTAGAATAAGTTACATCAGTAGCGCAAAAACTACTAAGTAACTCATGTACTAATGTATCGCTTTCTGACATTCCAGGGCCAATAGGAGATAAGTCGCTTCCCATAACAATGGGTGCTAAATAGTTCCCCCAGCCAATATAGTCTTTCTCCATTAACTGGACTAGTCCTTCCAAATCTTGTCTATCAAAACCGCCTTGGTAGTCTTCGTCTAGGTTTAAAAAACAAGGAGAAGGGCAAACAGCTACCATCTTAGAAAAAAGCTCAGGGCGTTGCTTAGAGGCAATCCAGCCTATGGTGCTACTCACCGAGTGGCCGACAAATATGACGTTTTTAAGTTCTAGAGCATCACATATTTCAATGATATCTAACGCATAGCCCTCTAATTGTTGATAGCGATTTTTTTCATATGCTGAAAAGTCTGAATTGCCACTACCAACATAATCGAACAGTAGAACTTGATATGTATCTTCAAGAAAAGGCAGTATAAAACGCCACATATTTTGATTGCAGCCGAAACCGTGAGCCAAAATGATAGTCTTTTCACCTTTGCCTCTTAGTTTGATGTTATTACGAAGCATAATGTCTTCTGACTGGCATTCTGCTTGCGGTGTTTTTAGCATTAAAGTGCTCCGTTCTTTATTTGATTCAATCCTATCTATCATCTAGGTTTTAGATCATAGGTATAATGCTATTTTATAATGCCTGCTCGTTTGTTTTTATGATCTACAGCAAGGTTCATTTAAGGAGTGAATGAATCGTACTGGACTTAAAAAAAACGCCAACACTGGGTTGGCGTTTTATATTTTAACAATGAAGCTTTCTATATTAGTTCTATAAAAGCTGTTATAGCTGAATGGGGTAAGTGGTTATTTTGATTTGTCTTTTGCTGCCTGAATACTTTTTTGAATCAAAGGTGAAATAGTTAGACCCTGCACTATGATGGAGAAGATAACTACAACATAGGTAATAATGACCATGATGTCGTGCAAGTCTAAACCCTCAATCATCATTTTATTCGTTGGAATGGCCGCCGCCATAGCAAGTGCTAAACCACCTCGTAAACCACCCCAAGTTAGGATTTTTACGGAATGTTTATCGTACTCACGGTAGCGTTTAAAAATCAGATAAGGACTGCCCACACTAATAAAACGTGCCAGTAGTACAACAGGTACCATGACTAAACCCACTCCTATAATTTCCCAAGTTAAAGGCATAGTAACGATCAACATACCTATGATTAGGAAAAGTAGCGCATTTAAAAAGCTGTCTGTGGCATGCCAAAAATCTTTTACATAACGGGTGCCATCTGGGCCGCTTTTTTTGGACGCTTTTGCTCGCGTGATATTGCCGAGAAGAATACCACTGGTCACCATTGCAAGCGCGCCGGAAATCTCCCAGATATTAGCCAAGGCAAAACCCGCTGAAGGAATGGTTAGAGTAACCAACAGGCGTGTATTGATATCCTTACAATTGATAATAACAAAATGGCCAACTAGGGCGATAACAAGACCAAATATAATACCTCCAATCGCGTCGACTAAAAATAGTTCAGCGACGTCTTGGAAGTTGGCTTCAGTACCATAAAATGCGACCGCAAAGATGGTGGTGAAAATAACTAAACCAACACCATCGTTAAACAAGGATTCTCCTTCTACTTGGATCGAAATTCCCTGCGGTGCGCTCATTTGTTTGATGATAGCCAGTACTGCAATCGGGTCAGTAGGGCTGATCAACGCGCCAAATAACAGGCAGTAGATAAAAGGTATCGGAAAGTTGAGTAAGGCAAATACGTAGTAACTTAGGTAACCGACAATGAAGGTCGACGCTAACGTCGAAAACAGCACTAATATAGTGATTTCCCAACGCTGTCTTTTTAAGGCAGCGAGGTCGATCTCTAATGCACCAGCAAATAATAGAAAGCCTAACATGCCTTTTAATAACAGCTGATTAAAATCGATGCCGGAAACAACTTGAGTGATAAATACTGCGGTTTCATCGCCAAGCATTTTTACTGCAAGTATCAGGAGTAGTGAAATTACGACAGAGCCTGTAGTAATGGCTATCGTAGTTTGCATTTTAAGTATGTACTGGTTGGTAAAAGCGATAAAAACCGCTAATGCCGATAGAAAACAGATGAGATACCAAGCGTTCATTCGAGAACCTTAACATTTATCAAAAGAGTGAGAGTCATAAAAGGGTGCAAGGGGGATGCTGAGGCAGTATGTTATCCCTAGAATTTCTCTCTGTCACTGTTTACCTGTACAAAAAACAGCCCTAAAAGCTGCTTTTTATCAAAAAATAGGAAAGTTTATTTCATAAAACGCCTTTTAGATGGGATTTTCTTATGTTTGTGTAGGAAAATTACAACTTTTTAAACGTATTTTGTGCATCATTTGAATAGCTAGAGCAAAAAAATAATTCTTCTTTTCGGTTTATGTCTCCTATTCTGTTTAGGTTGTAAACAATTAATATAAAAACAATATGGAAGGTTTTTTATGTATCAAGGCTTGTCTAAACCGAGTTTACTTAGTTTGGCGATAGGAGGTTGTCTTGTGTATGGCAACCTAGCTAACGCTGCCGTATCCCAGACAGCTTTACCGCAATTGAGTGAAGCAAAGCCATCAGCGCTCGCATCTAGTTGTGAGGGGTTATCTTCTCTTTTAACCGCAAGTAATACGTCGATTGATTCTGTTGAAACCATTGCCAAAGGGGGGGTGAAATTAGGCGATAATGAAGTAGAAGAACACTGTTTGGTAAAAGGGAAAATGCATGAACGTATTGGCGAAATAGATGGAAAGCCCTACGCAATTGGATTTGAGTTACGATTACCGAAAAAGTGGAATGGACGTTTTCTTTATCAAGCAAACGGTGGGTTAGATGGCTCAGTTAGAACTGCAGAGGGTAAAGTGGGCGGTGGCCCATTAACCAGTGCTTTGATGCAGGGATTTGCTGTTATTAGTTCAGATGCTGGTCACGGTAAGCCAATTCCTACTTTTGCTTATGATCCGCAAGCGAGACTTGATTATGGTTATCAGGCTGTTGCCAAGCTGACTCCAATGGCAAAGACCATGATTCACCAAGTTTATGGTCGAAACCCTGATCGTAGCTACTTTGCTGGTTGTTCAAATGGTGGTCGTCATGCCATGATCGCAGCAACGCGATATGCTGATGATTACGATGGAATCTTGGTCGGTGCGCCTGGTTATCGTTTACCACTGTCTGCTGTGGCCAGTATTGCTGGCGCTCATGCTTATGCTTCGGTTCCTAATACGGATAAAAAAGATCTGCAAACCTCTTTTACGCTTGCTGAACGGACAATGGTTTCGAACTCAATATTGGCGAAATGTGATGTCCTTGATGGTCTGAAAGATGGTTTGATTCAAGATTTTAAGTCTTGCCAAACTGCTTTTAGTATTCAAAAAGATGTTCCTACCTGTAAATCAGATAGAGACGGTTCTTGTCTTACTCAACCACAGAAAGACGCAGTAGATAGTATTTACCAAGGTGTAACAGCCAATGATGGAAAGCGCATCTATTCATCTTTTCCATATGATGCGGGTATTAATGATGCCGACCATATCCGTTGGGAGTATACATCACCGATTGAACGAGATTCTGGTGCTGTGGCGATGATTTTTAGTACGCCCCCTGTAGCGCTCACAGACTACAATATTCGAAACTTTAGTGGTGCAGACTTTGTTTGGAACGCCAATATTGATGAACTGGTGGAAAAAGTAAATGCCGTTTCTGGTGTGTATAAAGAATCTGCCATGTCATTTATGGCACCACCTTCGCCAGAAGATATGTTTTCTTTGCGTGATAAGGGCGGCAAAATAATGGTCTATCACGGTGTGTCCGATGCAATATTTTCTGTGGACGATACCGAAGCTTGGTATAAGGCTCTAGACGCCAAAAATAATGGCCATGCTAGCGATTTTGCTCAGTTCTATCCTGTGCCAGGTATGGGGCATTGTAGTGGAGGTAAATCAACCGATCAGTTTGATATGTTAACGCCTCTTGTCGCTTGGGTAGAAAAAGGGCAGAAACCTAGGCAAGTTATTGCTACAGCCCGCGGCGAAGGGAATCCTGGTGGTGTAAATGAAGAAATACCAACTTCTTGGAGCGCGACTCGTACCCGACCACTTTGTCCTTATCCAAGTGTAGCGACCTACGACGGCAAGGGTGATGTAGAAAGTGCAAAAAGCTTCATATGTGATGTCCCAAAAGAGATGTGATTTTTCCAGAAAGAGAAGGGTTTGCTTATTTTAAGCAAGCCCTTTCTATGTGTAAGTGTGGCTAAGTATGTTGTGTGTAGCTTCCAGTAAGTCATAATGGCATTCATGATTTTTTCATAGTTTGTAAATCCCTTTCATTTCATCAAAAACTTAGTCTTTTTAGTCGTAATTTACTTACAAAACCTAACCAATCGGTTTGTTACAGATGAAGCAAATGCACAAGGGGCGTATAATGCCGAGCATTTCCACTATATGAAATTTAGTGACATCTTTTAGGAGTATATTATGGCAACACCTTCCCAACATGATTTGCGTAATGACTTTCGAGCATTACTAGCAAGCGGTAAATGTTATTACACCGCTTCGACATTTGATCCAATGTCGGCTCGTATTGCTGCAGATCTTGGCTTTGAAGTAGGGATTTTAGGTGGCTCTGTTGCATCTTTGCAGGTTTTAGCTGCGCCAGATTTTGCTTTGATTACTTTAAGTGAGTTTACGGAGCAAGCAACACGTATTGGCCGTGTAGCACGTTTACCAATTATTGCTGATGCGGATCACGGCTATGGTAATGCATTGAATGTGATGCGTACGATTGTTGAACTTGAACGTGCTGGTGTTGCGGCATTAACGATTGAAGATACTTTGTTGCCAGCAAAATACGGGCATAAATCTACAGATTTGATTCCAGTAGAAGAAGCTGTTGGTAAATTGAAAGCGGCTTTAGAAGCGCGTATTGACCCCATTATGAGTATTATTGCTCGTACTAATGCTGGTCAGTTGAGTACCGAAGAAACCATCTCGCGAGTTAAAGCTTATCAAGCCGTTGGTGTGGATGGCATCTGCATGGTTGGTATTCGTGATTTCGCTCATCTAGAAGAGATTAGCCAACATATTTCTATTCCAATCATGCTTGTGGCTTACGATAATCCTGAACTACGTGACCGTGAGCGTCTTGCTGCTAACGGTGTACGCATTGTTGTAAATGGTCATGCTGCTTATTTTGCTGCGATTAAAGCTACGTATGATTGCTTGCGCGAGCAACGTGGCATTGCGGAAGGTACCTTGGATGCTTCTGAACTGTCTACGCGCTATTCGACGTTAGAAGAAAACCGTGTATGGGCGAATAAGTATATGGATGTTCAAGAGTAATAACTAAGATCCAAAAAATGAGGCCAGCTTATGTAGCTGGCCTTTTTTATACTTTTTAGGTTACTTAAGTGCTTAAGCGACTAAGAATAATAGGATTAACCAAGCTGAGCTAATTGCTCATATGTATTACGTAGCCATACTTTCATACGTTGGCGCTCAGCAATGTTCATAATGCCTTTATCATTTGCCACTGCCCAAAAACTGCTGTTATTAAAATCGATTTTTTGAGTCAACTTACTTTGTAATTTTGGTAGTTCAATGATTAAGGCTTCGCGGCTAACGGCTTTCTTAAAAGTGTCAGATTTTTGAAAGCGAGAAAAATCAGTACCGCGACCTAGATTTTGTACCACTACAAAATCAACTGATGGTTGAGTGTAGCGGTCAAGTAAATCATCTAGTAGCGCCACTGAATCAGCACCATCGTCCATGACATGCCATAGACAGACTTGGTAGCCCATTTCATCTAGTAAACCAAATACATCGGTTTCTTCAATCCATTTGCCCAACGGCTGAGATGCTTGAGCTGCTAGGTCAATAATTAAATCACGATCTGGGTATTCTTCAATGGCCGCTAACATGCCATCTAAACTGTCTTCTTCGCCAATTAAAATGGGAGAAGCGAACTCGCTATAGAAACGTGAAAAAGTACCGTGCGACGCATCACAGTCAAACCCTAGAAACGGCTGATCGTTGTCAATATAGAATTGTGCCAAGACACGAGCGGTCATAGATTTTCCGACACCGCCTTTTTCACCGCCTACAAAATGTACCTTACCCATCTAGATTTCCTCATTGAAGATTAACTTGACCATGTTTTAAAGGCTTACTGAAAACATTTTTTGTATCAAATGCATGCTACCAACATTTTTTGAAAAAGCTTGGCGCTTTCATGACAAAGTAACAGAAAAAAGAATAAATGGGTTAGTAGTATAGGGGATTGAGTGACTTTTCTAGGTACTTAAACAAATAGGTGCTAGTCTGAATAACTGTAAATTACATAATATAAGGATCATTTTATGGAGATCTTAGCTTTTTTGTTTATTGGTGCCTTGGCGGGTTGGTTGGCTGGTCAGCTAGTAAAAGGTGGCGGCTTTGGTTTGATTGGTAATATTGTTATCGGTGTAGTTGGTTCTTTTGTCGGCGGATTCACATTTCAACTGCTCGGCTTGTATTCAGGTAGTTTCTTGGGTTCTCTTGTTACGGCAACGGTGGGGGCTATTATCCTGCTTTATGTTGTACGGCTCGCTAAATCTTAGTTTTAGACTTTTTAATAAATCAGCCCGCTCTGAAATGCGGGCTTTTTTATGTGTGTTTTTAAGCTAGGGCTTAGATAAGTTCTAATTCTTCCATAATTCGGCGGATGGTCGCTTTTGTGCTGTCTTGTAGTGGCACCATAGGCAAACGGCATTCTTCGGTGCAAAGACCTAATAATGACATGGCGTATTTTGGTCCCGCGGGATTTGGCTCAATAAAGAGCGCGTTATGCAGCGCAAATAGCTTGTCCTGCAATTGCGCAGCTTCAACGTATTTGCCTTCGCGGCATAGACGTTGCAATTCCACGACTTGTTTTGGCGCTACGTTTGACGCAACCGAAATACAACCGTTACCGCCACCGACGTTATAAGCAACGGTGGTGATATCGTCGCCACTTAAGAAATTGAAAGGTTTGTTAATTAAGGCGCGTTCACGAATAGGACGTGTTAAGTCGCCAGTCGCATCTTTTACGCCAATTACTCTTGGTAGTTCCGCAAGGCGAGCCAATGTAGCAACTTCTAAACCGACAACCGAGCGAGGTGGAATGTTGTAAAGGATGATAGGTAATTTACTGTTGTCGTGTACATATTTGAAGTGTTCGTATAAGCCAGTTTGATTTGGGCGGTTGTAATAACCAGCTACATGTAAGGTTGCATCAGCACCAGCTTGATAAGCGTATTCAGAATAATTCACTGCTTCCACTGGGTTATTCGAACCTGCACCTGCCAGAACGGGTACCGCTTTATTGGTTTCTTGTACGGTAATTTCTATAACTCGTTTATGTTCGTGTTCGCTTAAGGTAGGGGATTCACCAGTTGTGCCAACGGGTACTAAGCCATTGATACCTTGATCGATTTGCCAGCGGACGATATTGCGTAAAGCGTCTTCGTCTAATTGACCGTTACGAAAAGGAGTGATTAATGCAGTGATTGCGCCGTAGAACATACTTTTGCCTCATTTGGGCCGGTATGCATTCTGCTGAAAAGATAAGTAGTCCGTCAGCTAGAATGCTGCCGGGGAGTTGTTTAAATCTTAATTCCACACGTCAGCGCCGCAAAGCTTCTTAGCCTTACGTTTATCGCCGTTGCGTTTATTTAAGATATTGTTATTCATAGGGTAATAGAAAATCTTTATTCAATTATATAAATAGTTAGTTTTTCTATGCTGACGTTTTTTATCAAAAAGGTCAATACACTAGTGTGTTTTTTATTCGAACTGTTTTTAGCTCTGGGGTGTTCGTTTTTTCGTGATAGATTGGATAAAATACCGGCGCAATTAAATGCGCTTTTAATAATACAAATAAGAGAAAAATATGGATCTTACTACTTGGCTTTCTTTGGTTGCCGTTTGTGTGATGGGAGCAATTTCTCCTGGACCAAGCTTAGCTGTCATCTTGCGTGTATCAGTTTCTCAATCACCGCTTCATGGTGTTTTGGCCGCGATAACACATGGTTTAGGTATTGGTTTTTGGGCTTTTTTGACTCTGCAAGGGCTCGCCATTTTGATGGCCAAGCACCAAAACATATTCTCTGTATTGACTGTTTTAGGTGGACTTTATTTAGCTTGGTTAGGATTTAAAGCATGGCGTTATGCTGGACAAGGTCATGACATCAAAGTTGAAGGCCAAAAGTCTTCCTATTGGGAGTCTGCTCGTGATGGCATGATGATTTCTTTGATGAACCCCAAAGCTGCGTTATTTTTCTTAGCTTTATTTAGCCAGTTGATTCCTACAGAAATAAACACCTTGATTAAGTTTCAGTTATGGGCAACGGTTGTGGTGATTGATACTGGCTGGTATGTAGTCGTGGCTTTGTTATTAGCGGGTGGCCCTGTGCTTTCCTGGTTGCGTCGTCATACGGTATGGGTAGATAGAAGCATGGGGAGCATTTTAATATTGCTTGGATTGAAAGTGGTGATTGGTGTATTTGCTTAAGCATAAAAAAACGCTCCTAGGAGCGTTTTTTTATGCTTTTATTTAGTTAAAGATCTTACTTTTGAAAGATAAAGTTTTCTGTTTCAAGCAGTTTTTTGGTCCAAAGTTCGTATGCTTTTGAGTTTAAATGCAGTCTGTCGCCTTCAAATAGGTTGTCTTTAATTTCTCCATGTTTGTCGATCAGGGTGGAGAATAAATCAACGTATTGAGTGTTGGGACGTGTTTTGGCAAGTCGCACTAATTGTGCGTTGGTTTGTTCGATCGTTTTGCGCATTTTTAATCGAACTGGGCTGCATTTAATACTAATTAGAGTAACCGGAATACCTGGAAGGTGGCGATCTATTTTTTGCAGTAGCTCAATGTACAGGTCAACAACCTTATTGCTGTCACAGTGGTTGCCAATGTCATTGTCACCAGCATAAATAACCAACGAGCGAGGCTTGTGTGGCAAGATGATGCGTTCAAAATAATAAACGCAAGCTTCTAATGTTGCGCCGCTAAAGCCTAAGTTAATTGCATTCTTGTCGCGAAAATTATGGGTGAAATCATGCCATAAACGCACAGTAGATGAACCATAAAATGCGACTGGCTGCTCTTTATATTCTTGATAGGCTAGGTGGAATTCCAGTTTTCGCACATCTGATTCGAATTCCACATCGATTTGATTCAGGCTCATTACGTTAGAGCGATAGCCATTTTTACCACTGAATATAGGGTATTGGCGAATCTCTCTTGATAGCTCAACCGCTTCGTTCACATGACTTTTATACTCTTCTTGATAAGAAGCTAAGAATTTAGCCAAAGCTTTTTTATCAGTGTAGTCGACTTTACTGGACAATTTAAATGCAGGCTTAATGATGACCGTATAAAGGTTGTGATCGGCGCGCTTATCAAAGTTCGCTACAACAATTGGTACAATCCACGGCTCTTCGCTTCCCATTGAGCCTGCAAGTTCAAAGGCGTGGGGGAGCAAGGTGCCTGGGGATTGTTGCGTACTGAAGCTTTGTCCTTCTGGTGAAATCATGAGCGGGAAGTTTTGGCGCAAGGTGTCTTGAGATTGTTTGATAAATTCATCGTATTCTGGGGTGTCTTTGGTTAGATCTTCCCAGCTATTGATAAATATATTGCCAAACTTTCCATAAAAATCGTCACGCCAAAATTCGCTTTCTTTGCTGCGACGTACGACACGTTGGCCAGAAATACCATATTGGTTGTCGATAATCATGGCGCTAATAAATTGCGCATCCATAGAAAAGCGGAAGCCATTTGGTAGGCGGTTCGTAGGAGAGCCTAATAAATGGTTATAAATGAATAGAGAGCCAGCTTTCTTGGGTAAGTTCTCTAGTCCTTTAATGACATAGGGAACTTGTTGGAAGGCTTGTTTGAATAGCTCTGTGCCTAAACGTCTTGCATCTAAAGCCGGAGTCTCTTTTGGCAAATTATTTATCGTGTCATAGACATTTTGTAGATGGCGATAAAAAGCATTTTCGCGCTGTAAATCTTTTAGAATGTCCAAGCACATACCTGAAATGGTGCGTTCTAGCACACAGCCAAAGTGTAGGCATTTATAAAGTACACCGAATGCTTCGTCGGTAGTAATCGCGCTTTTCAGTAATTCGCTGACTTTATACAGAGGCGAGCTAACGGGTAAAAGCGCAGCATTTTGATCTATTACGTTACTTACTGCTAATACTTCATCATTTGCTATCTGTGAAAGGTAGCGCATTCTAGCCGCTAATAAATGTGCGCCAATCAACCAAATGAGTCGATATAAGTATTTAACTGAAAACTTAGGACTGTCTTCGAAAATTTCTAACAAATCATCGCGTTTGATAAACAAAACGCTACTGTCTCTGGATGAAATGATCGAAGTGCGATTTTTCATTTCTTTATTTTGGGTTGCCCAAGCCAGTACGGTTCCGGTACGGGAAATCGTTCTGGTGGTAATAATGTCGCCAGTGTCTGTTTGATAACTGATGACAACTTTACCTTTGATGAGAATATATAAGCCATTAGCTGGTTGATCTTGTTGGCTTAAAATATCCCCTTGATGTGCTAATAAAATGGACGATTTTTTGGCTAATGTGTGTATCTCAGCTTGAGTAAATGTCTCGCAAAAAGGGGCGTAGTTTAGAAGACTAATGGCATCTTTTAGTGCATGAACTTGCGTTTCAGAATCGATTAAAGGGCGCGTTTCTTCAAAAGCCAATGATTCGTTAGAAAAGAAAGGACGTGTTTGATTCTGTACGTTGGTGAGAACAGGTAAGGATTCTTGATAAACAAACTGCAGAAATTGGCTAGCAAAAAGTAAGTTAGCATCGAGAATTTTTTGTAATTCAACAATCGGCCAATAGAATAATTTAGAAGACTTAGTTGCTGTGAATGTGGTCGCATAACGAGAAGGATGACGAAAAGCAGACCATCCAATAGGGGAGAGGAGGTTGCTGATCATGCCGACGTTATAAGATTTCCCGGTATCTTGCAACGGAACGGAAATGGCGATTTCGCCTTCTAGAAGAAAATAAATGTTCTGGCCAATTTCAAATTGTTTGGCCAGAATGTCACCAGCTTTTAGTGTTTTAATAGACGCGAGATCGGTTAAGGATGATGCTAACTCAGCATCAATATCTGCCATGAAAGGAAATGTATTTATGTGTTTTGTGATGTCCATCTTTATTTTACCTCAAATCTATATTGCCCTAGTTAGGGCGCTTGATCGTCACAGTCTCGCCTAAAAGTGCATAGTCGTCGCCACCAATTCGTGCAAGAGGGTTGAGTTTTTTGTTGTCGATGAAAATTCGAGACTTGTCTTCAGTTACAAGATCTTCATCCACGTATAAGTCTAGTATTTCCAAATAAATCGCATTGAACGTCGCGTTTCCTAATGTATGTATGTCGAACAATTTGCAGTGGATAGCGACTTTTGCTTCTGCAATACGGGGTAATGTTTCGGTGAAATCAGTCAGTGACAAGCATGTTCTAGTTAGTTCCGATTCACCATAAGATAAGCTTGCCGAGCTCTCATTGACGGCATTTATTAAATCCCCGCTTGGAATATGCAAAACACATTCCTTTTCTCTTAGTAGGTTGTACTTTGTATCTTTGGCGATACCGGTAGTTTTGTTGCCAATGGATACCATTAAGAGAGCAGGGTCTGAAGAGATAGGAGCAAAATATGAAAATGGGGCGAGGTTGAAGCTCTCGTTTTCATTTTTCGTCATGACCCACGCAATAGGGCGTGGTGTAATTGTCTGAGTGATCAGGTGGTAGCGTTGATTACCGCTTAGTTGATCAAACTGGAAACGCATAGACTACCCCGAGGTTATGAAACATTACTTGTTAAATTACTACAAATACCAATCCATTGTGAATCTTTGAGTAGAAACTTATGAAATTTATTGTAAAAAAGCAGAGTTTTGGATGGGGAAGTGGTTATACGAGCCAACTCAATCCTTTATGAAAGCTAGAAGGCTCGTAATTAATAGAAATGTTTTATGCTGGTGGGTCAGTAGGCTTCGATAATGGCGTTAAAAGCAATGACAACTCGATCTTTATCACCAAAATACGGCAAAGCAGAATGCTTTAAGTAAGACGGAAAAATGATCACTTGCCCATCTGTAGGGGTGAAGTCCCAGACTCCATGTCCACCTAAGTAAGCAGTGCCCGGATCAGCATAATGTTCCGCGTTGACTCTTGGATCGTAAAAACGATTGAGGCCACCATTGCCTTCGACATTGGCATCACCGGGCTCTAAATAATAAATCCCACACCAAGAGCAATTTGGATGAGAGTGAGCGTCATGGTAGCCGCCTTTTTGGGTAACATGATACCAAGACTCAATAATATGTGCGTCTGCTTCCATGTCTTCAGGCCAAAACGCTTGGTTTACCGATCCGGCAATTTCTAATATCAATTCTTCTAAAGCACGTTTCGCTTCCATGACATTGGCGTCAGCGAGATCCAGAAAATCCAATGTACTTTCGTGGAGTGCATGTTTTGCTTTTGGAGCAATTTGGCTCTCAATTGCAGTGGTTTGAGTCGCTTTTTGTTGGTATACCGCTGCGAGTAATGCCTCTTTTAAAAAGTCATGATCTGGCATTTGGGTGACGAAAAGTGGTGTGCTCCAGACTGTGAGTTCTTCCAAGACAACGGATTCATTATTCATTTATTTTTTTACCTAAGGCATGATGAGGCCGCATAATAACAGGCTGCGAGAATAAGTGAAGTCTAGCAAAGTAAACTTCACTTTATCGAGTTACAGGTTGTTAGCCTGCTTTAGACTCTCTATTACTTTGACTTCTTTATCTATTTCAGACATGCGAGCAGTCATATCTTGAATCGCTCGTATGTTTTCGCTGACATCTCTACTTGCCATATTGGAAGCATCACCTAGGGATTGAATTTGTGCCGTTAACTCGCCCGTATTATTGGTGAGTCGAGACATGAACTGTTCAATACTTTCGATCGACTGACTGATAGAGCCAGTTGATTTGGTGACAGATGAGATCGTTTCTCCCGTTTTATTTAAGCTGTCTTGAGTGTTTTTAGATAGTTGTCTAACTTCATCGGCAACCACCGCAAACCCTCTACCAGCTTCGCCTGCTCGCGCCGCTTCAATCGCAGCGTTAAGTGCGAGAAGGTTGGTTTGATCAGCAATTCCGGAAATAACTTTTAAAATGGCAAGTACTTGCTCTGAATTGTTTTTTAGCTGAGCTACGTTTCCATTCAGCGCCTTGCGGCCATCTTCCTGTGCATTAATGTCATTTCTTAGGTCATGGAAGGTGCCACTTACATCGCTAATAATCGCTTCTGTCTGCTGCGAGTACTTTGTAATTTTGTTAAAGCTGACTACCACTTGTTCAAGTAAAGGGCGGTACTCAGATAGATAGTTAATAAGGTCTGCCTGTAAGCGATTGATTTGCATTAAACTATTCAATCTAGATAACGTAAAAAATTCTTTGAAATAACTGTAGTGAATCGGAAAATTATCAACAATAGGGTCCGAAAATGTTTCGTTTTTTGACACTTTGAATAGAAATAATGCAGTGAGTGTTTGGTTCATATGTACGCCTAATAGCTCGCCAAAAGTAGAAAAGCCCGCGGCTTTAACGTTCTGGAAGGCTGTTAGCTCTTTGAGTACTTTTGCATTATTTAAACGACGTAAAATACAGTCATTAGCTAGCATTGCGATTGGCTGAGGTTTGCCTTTCATAAATTCGTCAAAGGCTTGTTTGGTACTATCAGCAAAGCCTTTAGCTTCCACCAGAATAAGCTCGTCGCCAAAATCTAGGTCGCAGAAAAAATGAATGATCTTGTTATCTAAATCAATGCTGGCGATGGAGCGTATAAATAATTCACTACCAATTTCAACGGCAAATGAGTGGTTTGTTAATTTTGTATTTAGATCGTTTGGCTGGCATTTAAAATAGTCACAAAGGTGGTCGACAATGTTGACTATTTTACCAGTAGATTTGGAAATTACTGTAGTAACAGTACGTCTTTGTGGGTCTGATTCTGCAATATAAAAAGAGCGTTTGGTCTTTTGGAAATTGTGTGTTTTTAGTATGCCGTAGCGAATATTGTCTGCTAACTTAGTAAAAATAACCACAGCGCAATTGTGAGCAACTTTGCTGCCGTCGTAGACAGACGCTTGTTTGAAGTCTAGCTTCCCTCCCGCTGAGCCACCAATGAAATGACAAGGAAAGCGCTGGCTATCGTACAAGGCTTTCATAAAGAAGTTTTCGCTAGACGACAGCCCGTCAATAAATGTAATGGCAATGGTATCTTGGTAGTTGATGGCCATTTTCACATTTATTTTTTCTATCTCGGACTGAATAGTGCGAATTCTATCTTGCTTATTTTTGGTTACTTTACCTTGCTTTAAATCTTCGCAATGCAGCGGGATAGTTTTTATTTCAGTGGATGCTAGCAGCTCTTCACTGTAGCTTTGTAAGACAATCGAGTCCCATTTTCCATCGGTCGTTTGATAAAAATTTGCTTGTTGGCTGTTAAGTTCGCCAGATGTCATCACAGCAATGACTTTTTCACAGAAAGGCGTGAATCGCTGAATTTTTTCAACAGTACTTTCAAAGTCGAGATTGGAAGACACAAAGGCGAGGATTAATTGTGTTTTCTTTTCTGGAAATTTTAATACAGCCAGAGTGGCTTCAGACAGTTCAGCGTGAGTTAACTGAAGGATTTTAACATCTTGATTTTTACCGGTACTATCAGATGGCGCTAATGTTTTTCGTTTAAACCAAGACATAGATGTCTCCATAAAGCTAAATTGTTTTTCTCATCATCCCATCATTAAGGATAGAACAATATCGGCTTTATGTTTGTATTAGTTTAAATATGTAACTTATTGATAATAAATAATATTTTAATAAATATTATTTATGGTAAGTCCAATTCAGTCACTACAGGTTTGTAGCCACAAAACATCATCACTAGGTTGCGAAAGCCTGTTTCGCTGTCTGGGCCTTCTAATCCCTTGATGCTTTTATCAATCAAGGCTAAGTAGTTTTGCATGTAAGGCAAGGTGACTTTGTTGTGTCGTGACATCGCGCTTTCATAAAAGGGTACACGCTTGTCCCAAATTTTTTCACTTTGGCAGGCTTGTTTAAAGCTAGAGGATTGCATGCTTTGTAGTAGGTTCGCTAAGGTTTGGATTTCACGATTAAATAGCCAAAGAATGATGCTGGCTTCAACCCCTTCGCCTAGCAACTGATGTAAGCAGTGCATTGAGTCTTTGGCTTTGCCCATTAATAGGCGATCACTCAAATCGTAAATTGAATAGCGACTGCTGTCAGCCACGGATTCAGCAACTTTTTCGGCATCAATTTGTACGCCTTGTCCATGCATGAGGGCTAGTTTTTCTAGTTCTTGAGAAAGTGCCAGTAGGTTACCTTCTCCACGTTCACAAATCATGCTGGCAGCATCACGAGTGAGAGATAAATCTAGCGTTTGCGCTCTTTGCTGCACCCAAGCAGGAAGTCGGTTTGCGTCTATTGGCCAGATTTGCACAAAAACACCTTGCGATTCTAATTGCGTGAACCATTTGGCTTTTTGAGTTCGAGCGTCAATTTTAGGCAAGGTGAGCAGGATGATATTGTCTTCGCTAAGTGATTGGCTTAATTGAGCCAGCGCTTTGCTGTGCTTTTCGCCCATCTTGTCTATTTGAATATCGAACATTCTACGCGTGGAAAACAACGATAAACTTTGATTTTCGTTGATGACATCTTGCCAATCAAACTGAGCGTCAGCAACAAAACGCAAACGTTCATCAATATTATGATGTTGGGCCGCTTTACGAATGCTGTCTGCCGCTTCTTGGCACAATAAAACTTCGTCACCAGAAATAATATAAATAGGCGCCAAGCTTTTTTTAAGCTGAGATTCTAGTTGGTCAGCTCTGACTTTCATGATGTCCGCCTAAAAGTGATGCGAGTTAGAATGGGGCATAACTTAAGTCGTAAACTAGTTGATTAGCTAGATCTTCATTCATGCTTTCTTCTTGCGCTTGGTTATAAGATAACTTGGCGCTTTCTTCCGCATTTTGATTGGTCAGTGTTTTTGTTGTGTTGATGGTTCTAGGGCCATAGAGGGATTTTCCATCAGTTTGGCGGACAAAGTAATTACTTGTTAAGCTGCGTTGTAATTGTGATAGATCGTTGTTTTTATCACGAGCCAGCTCAATATCAATCTTTGTGATTTTATTGATTTTTAGATTGAGGGTGTCTTGGTTAGCATTGTTTTTATCGATGATAACAACACCTGCTTTAGTCAGTGCTATGCGCAATGCTCTATCAAAACTATCTGAGCCACTTTCTGACGTTAGTGTTATGACTTTAAGCTTTGCTGGTATGTTAGTTTGGCCACGTAAATGGAATCCACAGGCGACAATACTCATGGTCAGTAATGCCAATAATAGTAGACGAGTTGTTTGTGTAAGTGCGGTTATCATATCCGTGATCTCTACTTTGTGTGAAGGAAAAGGGATGGTAGAGCCATCCCTTAGAGTGCTTCAATTAGTTTGCAACGATGTTAACCAAACGACCTGGAACAACAATGACTTTACGCACTGTCTTGCCTTCAAGGAGCTTGGCGACGCTTGGGTGAGCAAGTGCTTCCGCTTCAATTGTTTTGCTGTCAGCATTAGCGGACACAGTCAACTCAGCACGTTTTTTACCAAGTACTTGAACAACAATGGTTAGCTCGTCTTTGATTAAGGCTTCTTCGTCTAGCGTTGGCCAAGGTGTATTAACGATGTTGTCACTATGACCTAGCTCGCTCCATAACTGGTGAGCAATGTGAGGCACAATAGGAGACAACAGCAATGTCGCCGCTTCTAGTGCTTCTTGCTCTACAGCAAGACCCAATTCAGATGAGTCTTCGAACTTGCTGATCTCATTACAAAGCTCCATCACTGCCGCAATAGCTGTGTTGAAAGTTTGGCGACGTTCGATATCGTCAGATACTTTCTGAATAGTTTCATGTGTTTTACGGCGCAAAGCTTTTTGAGCACCGTTCAATTCGGCAATGTTTAGTTCGCCAACTTTACCCGCATTGGTATGACGGTAAGATAACGCCCATAAACGACGTAGGAAGCGAGAAGCGCCATCTACACCAGCATCATTCCATTCAAGTGATTGTTCTGGTGGTGCACTGAACATCATGAACAAGCGAACAGTGTCGGCACCGTATTTCTCAATCATTTCTTGAGGGTCAACCGTGTTGCCTTTGGATTTAGACATCTTGGTGCCATCTTTGTTTACCATACCTTGTGTCAATAGACGTTTGAATGGTTCATCAGAGTTTACAAGTCCCGCATCACGAAGCAACTTATGGAAGAAACGTGAATACAATAGGTGAAGAATCGCGTGTTCAACACCGCCAACATATTGGTCAACAGGAAGCCAGTAGTTCGCTTCTTCAGTTAACATGGCATCAGTAGAATCTGGGCAGCAGTAACGTGCAAAATACCAAGAGGATTCCATGAAGGTATCGAAAGTATCTGTTTCGCGCTCTGCTTCTTCACCATTAAACATAATGGAAGAAAAATCAGGATTGTTTTTGATCGGTGAATTAACACCGTCCATGATCACATCCGTTGGCAATTCAACAGGTAGCTGGTCTTGTGGCACAGGCACAACAGAGCCATCTTTTAGGTTGATGGTTGGGATTGGTGTTCCCCAATAACGCTGGCGGCTAACGCCCCAATCACGTAGACGATAGTTGACTTTTACTTCGCCTAGGTTACGTTCTACCATCCACGCTGCAATAGCATCGAAGGCTTCTTTGAAGGCTAAACCATCGAATTCGCCTGAGTTGCAAAGTACGCCTTTCTCAGTGAAGGCTGCTTTTTCTAGATCAATCACTTCGTCGCCAGCAGGCTGGACAACTTGCTTGATGGCTAGGTTGTATTTTTTCGCAAATTCAAAGTCGCGTTGATCGTGAGCAGGAACTGACATAACTGCGCCAGAACCATAATCCATCAATACGAAGTTAGCAGCGTAAACCGGAACTGCTTCGCCAGTGATTGGATGAATGGCTTTGAAGCCAGTGTCCATACCTTTTTTCTCAACGGTTGCCATATCCGCTTCTGTTGTGGACATTTTTTTGCTTTCTTCAATGAAAGCAGCAAGGTCGGCATTATTCGCAGATGCTTCTAAAGAAAGAGGGTGCTGAGTTGCTACAGCTACGTAAGTTACGCCCATGATAGTATCAGGGCGAGTAGTGTAAACAGATAGACGCTCGTCTTTGCCTTCTACCGCGAAACTAAATTCTAGACCTTCTGAACGACCGATCCAGTTACGTTGCATGGCTTTTACTTTTTCTGGCCAGCCATCTAACTGATCAAGATCGTTTAATAGTTCTTCTGCATAATCTGTGATGCGAATAAACCACTGAGAGATTTCTTTCTTCTCTACATTAGTGCCACAGCGCCAGCAGCAACCATCTTCAACTTGCTCGTTAGCCAATACCGTTTGGTCTTCAGGACACCAGTTAACGGCAGCGGTCTTTTTGTAGGCCAAGCCTTTTTCAACTAATTGTGTGAAGAACCACTGTTCCCATTTGTAGTATTCAGGAGTACAAGTAGCAATCTCGCGATCCCAGTCATAACCAAACCCAAGCTCTTTAAGCTGGCCTTTCATGTAGGCGATGTTTTCAGTGGTCCATTTTGCAGGTGCGGTTTTGTGTTTGATTGCCGCGTTTTCGGCAGGAAGGCCGAACGCATCCCAACCCATTGGTTGTAAAACGTTTTTGCCTTGCATGCGCTGGTAACGAGAAATAACATCGCCGATAGTGTAGTTACGAACATGACCCATGTGTAGACGACCACTTGGGTAAGGGAACATAGAAAGGCAGTAGAACTTTTCTTTGCTAGAATCAGCGATGGCTTTGAAGACTTTGTTCTCGTCCCAAAAAGATTGGGCAGCTTGTTCTATTTGCTGCGGATTATATTGCTCTTGCATGATGTATTCTTATCCCGTGATCGACGAAAGGTTGGTAGACCTGTATTCTCTTTAATGAAAGAGAACCATTATAGCGACATAACGCAAGATAATGGTGTAATGGTCAGTAGAGTTTGAAAATATCCGTTATTTTATAGAGATGGAGCCCTAATTAGAAGGTGCATAGAGGAGGAGTTATGAAATCTATGAAAAAAGATTCATCAAAAAACGAAATCGATTCGAATTTGGTTGAAGAAGCCCGTAAGACATTGGTTGGAGCAAAGGATTGGTTTTTAGAAGACGTTGCTTTAATGACGGCCTATTGGCATGACAAAATGGGTTACACCGAAGCATGGATAGATGCGAACTGGCATTACGTGCTCGATGAGAGTCATGCATTGGTCGAAGAGCTTGATGAAAAAGAGGATGCTGCTTTGTTATGGCTGATAAATCACGCCAATAATAACCCTGTGCCGCTTGAAGAGTGTCATGTGGTTGGTACGGTTGTAGAGCCAGGAAGCTATCGTTGTATGTCTTGTGGACATGATAACGTTATCGAAACCAAGCAAGCATTAGCGCCATGTGAGATCTGCCATTATGGTTTGATGTCGACCCATGATGATCAGACCAATAAAACTGAGTAATTCATTGTTCCTCGTTCCCACGCTCCTGCGTGGTAATGCATAGCATGAGCCTTGGTATTCCATTCACTTGCGCCTGTTTCGCAAGCTCAACGCGTCAGCGTGAATCAAATACCAAGGCTCTTTTTTTATCCGTTGTTTACCCTTGTTCCCACGCTCGGTCTCTGTTCCTGACTTGACTCTACCACCTACATCCCTGTAGGTGTCCTGCGTAGTAATGCATACCATGAACCTTGGTATTCAGTTCTTAAAATAAAAAATACTTGCGCCTGTTTCGCAAGCTCAACGCGTCAGCGTGAATCAAATTCCAAGGTTCATTTCGTTATTGGTTATCTGTTTTTGCGGTTTAGAATTAAGCCGTTTAAATAAGCAAATATCACACAAATCCCCATTAGCAAAAGTGTTGGCCAATAACCCCATTGCACGTATGGTGTATTACCTGTAAAGGCTTTTGCCTCAGCTGTCAGCGTTGTTCTTTCAAATTGCGGCGCTTGTGCGACCACTTCGCCTTTTTCATTGATGAACGCCGTAATACCTGTGTTTGTTGCGCGGATGACATAACGGCCCGCTTCTTTTGCTCTAAATTGCGCTATTTGTAAGTGCTGCCAAGGGCCAAAAGATGTGCCAAACCAGCCATCATTACTAATGGTGATTAAGAAATCGCTGTCTCTTACCATGCGTCTTACTTGTTCTGCATAAACAATTTCATAACAAATAAACGGCGCTATACCCCATTCGCCGACTTGTAGAACTGGTTGGTTTTCATCGCCGGCTTTAAAGCTCGACATAGGCATACCGAACACATCTAGGATCGGACCTATGTATTGCGCAAACGGAATATATTCGCCAAAAGGAACGAGTCTACGTTTATAATAAAGCCCAAAACCGTTTCCTGTTGCCCAAATAGCATTATAGTAATCTTTATGGTCTTCACTAACATCTGGAATGCCAGTAATCAGAGTCGTATTAGTGTCCTTAAGTTCTTTGCTGAAGCCTGCAAAATAGGGTTTTATTCGTGGATATGAATAAGTGATTGCGGTTTCAGGCCAGACAACTAACTCACTGTCTAAATGTTCGATGGTAGTTTGTTGGTAATAGGCTAAAGATTTTCCTGCTGTTTCAGCTAGCCATTTTTCATCCTGCTTTACATTGCCTTGCACCAAGGTGGTTTTTAATACGCCTGTTTGTTGTACCCATGAAACCGGGTAATAGCTTAAATAGGCCGAACCTAACCAGACAATAACGAGCACGAAAACTAGCATGAGTTGATTGGTTTGCTTAAGCAATATGCTGGCGATCACGCTGGAGGTTAATACTACACATGCGCTAGTGAGCCAAATTCCTCCAATGGGCAAAAGCTCAAATAACCAAGTGTTTTCAATCGAATAGCCGGGTAATAGCCAAGGAAAGCCAGTAAAAAGAGTGCTACGGGCGAACTCTCCAATCAATAAACCTAGTGTGATCCATAGGCTCGCAGGTATTTTCTGGAAGCGCTGAATGAGTTTCCATGATGCCCAAGCTGAAAGAGCCCAAAAAATGCAGAGCACAGCAACAAATGCAAAGGTGATAAGTCCGGCTATTATGCTACCAACTTGCCCGTATTCAGCAATACTGACATAAACCCAAGAAACGCCCGCGCCAAAAAAGCCTAACGCGACAGCTGTACCACGCCAGCAGGCAGATTTTGCTGTTGTACTTGTTAAAACGAGTAGGCTAAAGACGATTAAGCTAATAAAATAGCCTGGCCAAAAATGAAAAGGTGAGAAACTGGTTACGCCTAAAGCACCAGCTATAATACCTATAAGGCCAGTAAAAGCGGGAGGGAGTTTGGATATTTTTGCTACTAAGAGAGGCTCCCACCCCGTCTTGGTATTGGTTAAGTCGGGGTGAGGCATGGTCATATTAATCTGGTGTGTTGATGGAAGGTTTGGTGACTTGAATGGTTTTAATACGGCGTCCATCCGATTTCACCACGCGGAAATGGAAGTTGTTGAAGAAAAGCTCTTCATCACGCAATGGCACATGGCCAAACTGTTGCACAAGTATTCCGCCAATGGTGTCGAACTCTTCTTCGTTTAGTTCGACTTTGAAGAACTCATTAAAGTCTTCAACTGGGCATAATGCTGGCACAAGATAAACACCGGGTTCGGTGGTTACTTGAATGCCTTCGTCATCAAGTTTATCGGTTTCGTCTTCGATTTCACCAACGATTTGTTCTAATACGTCTTCAATCGTCACTAAGCCAGACACGCTGCCGTATTCATCTAGAACTAATGCCATGTGATAACGCTTGGTGCGAAAATCATTCAACAATACGTTTAGGCGTTTGCTTTCAGGAATGAAATTAGCAGGGCGTAAACGCGCTAAGATATCTTCTATTGTGATATCGCTTTCTTTAAATAATAAAGGCAATAAGTCTTTGGCAAGTAGGACGCCGAGAATTTCATCGGAGTCCTCACCTACAACTGGGAACCGTGAGTGAGAAGAATCTATTATTTTGCGGATTGACGTTTTGGGGTCATCTTCGGACTTAATGACCACCATTTGAGATGGTGGAATCATGATGTCACGTGCCTGAACTTCAGAAACTTCTAGTGCGCCTTCAACAATAGTGAAAGCATCGCGATCAATAACATCGGATTTCACTGCAGCTTCTAGAAGTTTAACGATGTCACCACGGCTGCGTGGTTCATCGTTGAATGCTTGGGTTAAACGTTCAAACCAAGATTTTTGTTGATCGTTGGATAAACTCGATCGGTCGTCACTCATTAGGGTATTAGCTCACTCTTTAATCAAATAAGGATCAGAAATAGATAGGGAAGCTAGTAGCTCTGTTTCTATCGATTCCATTTCATCTGCTTCATCATCATTTATATGATCATAGCCGCGTAAATGCAAGATGCCATGAATAGTCATATGAGCCCAATGATGGAATAACTCTTTATTTTGTTCTGCGGCTTCTTTTGCCACAATTTGAGCGCAGATGACCAAATCGCCTAATAATGGGAGTTCTAACCCAGGAGGTGCCTCGAATGGGAAAGATAGGACGTTGGTAGGTTTGTCTTTACCGCGATACTCGTGATTAAGCGCATGGCTTTCTTCTTCATCGACGATGCGAATGGTAACTTCAAACTCTTCATCTACTTCTGGAAGGGCTTTTTCGACCCAAAGTCTAAAATCCGCTTCGCTTGGTAAGTTTGCTGTTTCTTCTGTTGCTATTTGTAGATCAAGTTCTAAATACGCCATTATTTGCTACCTGCAGACTGTTCTGCTTGTGCAGTTAGACGCGCTTCAGTGCGTGCTTTTTTTTCAGCTTCCACTTCAACGTCAAATTTATCATAAGCTTCAACAATACGCTGAACCAGCGGATGACGGACAACGTCTGAGGAGCTAAACAGAGTCATACTTATTCCATTTACGTCTTTCAAAACGTGCATTGCTTGCGCTAAGCCAGATGTTGTGCCGCGAGGTAAATCGACCTGAGTGGTATCGCCGGTGATAACTGCAGTTGAACCAAAGCCGATACGCGTCAAAAACATTTTCATTTGCTCTCGCGTGGTATTTTGGCTTTCATCCAAAATTATGAAGGCGTTGTTCAAGGTGCGGCCACGCATGAAAGCAAGCGGTGCGATTTCGATAACATTTTTTTCTATTAACTTATCGACTAACTCGAAACCAAGCATTTCGTACAAGGCATCATAAAGAGGGCGCAAATATGGATCAATTTTTTGTGACAAATCTCCCGGCAAGAACCCCAGTTTTTCGCCTGCTTCCACAGCAGGGCGAACTAACATAATACGCTCAACACGGTCCGCTTCTAGTGCTTCGACCGCACAAGCCACAGCCAAGTAAGTTTTACCTGTACCTGCCGGCCCGATACCAAAGTTGATATCGTGTTTGCGAATTTGTTTGACGTAACCTTGCTGGTTTTTACCTTTTGGCTTGATAAATGCCTTGCGAGTTTTAATCACTAGCTGGTCAGCTTTCTCTCTTTTACTGCTCGTCAACGATTCTATCGCTGACTCTTGCAGGTAAAGATGAATCATTTCAGGTGTAATTTCTGTATTCGCCAATGCTTCACGGTAGAGGCTTTCTAGTAGTTTTTTTGTCGCAGCTACATGTTCAGAATCTTCACCGGAAATGTCGAATAGCTCGCCACGGTATTTAATAGAAACATCAAGTCTCTTTTCTATGAGTTTGATGTTTTCGTCGAGTTGACCGCATAGTTCAACCAAAGCATCGGCTTCGGCTGGAACTAAACGGATTTGTTGAGTTGTCTGTGTGATTTCCAAGATTTACCTTTGATTATTGTAGTACAAAGTCAGAGTCGAGTTCAGAGCCTACTAACTCTCCAAGTAGGGAGTTAGGGTAAGCGTCTGTGATAACAACATCTGCGAATTTACCAATCAATTGTGGATCGAACGCACGGAAATTTACAATCCGATTGTTTTCAGTTCGACCTTGAAGTTGTCCAGGATCGCGAGGTGAATAACCGCTTATCAAAATACGTTGTACTTCACCGACCATAGACAAGCTAATGTCATAGGCTTGTTGGCTGATACGACGTTGTAAAATAGCAAGACGTTCTTTTTTAACGTCTTCTGGCGTGTCATCTTCTAGATTAGACGCTGGCGTACCTGGTCGTTGACTGTATACAAAACTGAACGAGTGATCAAAGCCGATTTCCTGAATTAGATTCATGGTATCAACAAAGTCATCATCCGTTTCGCCAGGGAAGCCAATGATAAAGTCAGAAGATAAGCTAATTCCTGGACGCGCTTCTTTAATACGATTGATCTTATCAATGTAATATTGGCGGTCATGACCACGTTTCATTGCGCTCAAAATGTTATCTGCACCGCTTTGGACGGGTAGATGTAAATGACTGACCAATTTAGGCTCATTGCGGAAGGCTTCAATCAAGCTATCGCTGAATTCAACTGGGTGCGACGTAGTAAAGCGAATACGCTCAACACCATCGATTTGTGCAACTGCATGAATGATGTCTGCAAGATCGGCTTCATCGCCTTCAGCGGTATCGCCACGATAAGCGTTAACGTTTTGTCCTAGCAAGTGAATTTCACGTACGCCTTGCTCAGCAAGTTGTACAACTTCTTTCAAAATGCTGTCGAATGGGCGGCTTACTTCTTCACCACGAGTGTAGGGTACAACACAGAAGGTACAGTATTTACTACAGCCTTCCATGATGGAAACAAAGGCTTCTGCGCCTTCCACGCGTGGAGCTGGCAAGTGATCAAATTTTTCGATCTCAGGGAAGGTTACGTCAGTGATCGGAATGTGTTTTCCGGCCGCGTTGACCATCTCTGGTAATTTATGCAGAGTTTGAGGGCCAAAAATCATATCCACGTGTTTAGCTCGTTTACGAATCGCATCGCCTTCTTGGCTTGCTACGCAACCACCTACACCAATAACTAGGTTTGGGTTTTTCTGCTTGAGTTTTTTCCAACGACCTAATTGGTGATAGACCTTGTCTTGCGCCTTTTCACGAATTGAGCAAGTGTTAAGCAGCAGAACGTCTGCTTCTTCTGCATTGTCTGTGAGTTCCATTTCATGACTTTCGCCAAGTAAATCTGCCATACGAGAGGAATCGTATTCGTTCATTTGACAGCCATGAGTCTGGATAAAAAGTTTTTTTGCCATGTAACGTATTAACCTAAAAATGTGTTCGTCTAATCGACTTTGGAGCTATTATATTGGGCTTTGCGTCCGAATCCCATAGCTGTTCTGAATTCCCTGTAATTTAACGTAAAAAAGTAAGTTGAAATAGTCGTGTTTTCTTACTGGAGCTTTTGTGAAACATCAGCCACAATAATTGCACAATTTGTTTTTACGAGCGTCTTTTTATTGAGAGAGTGTTTTGACTGTATTAGCCCGTATTTTTGTCTCATGTCTTCTTGTTAGTAGTGCAGCTCATGCAGAGAGAGAGCCGCCTAACTTTGCTTTTGGTTTAGGTTATGGTCTTTTGGATGAGAAGTCTTTGATGAATATTGACTTTAAAGTGAATATTCCTATTAACGATTATTTATCCACCCAAGTATTGTTAAACAGCAACTATCTTATCACTGGCTCATCAAAAAGTAGCTTTGCCCAATCCGAGCTTTCTTCGAACTGGTTTCTCCATAACGAATATGGTCGTTTGGGGCTTGGAGTTGGCATTTCTGAACTAGAGCCAAGGGATGAGGAGTTAGAAAGTGAGCGGGATGTTATCGGGCAGTTTATTGGGGAGGCATTTTTAGGATCCTTTTCGTTGACGACTAACTATATATCCACTGATACAACATTGAGTAATGTAACTAGCTCCCGTATCGGGATAGGTTATTATTTCAATGAAGATCTACGAACTTCACTGTATCGGGAAAAGTACAATCAAGATGAAGTGGGTTGGCGTCTTGAAACCTATTTTCAACCCAAAAAATATCGTCGAGTGGGAAGTGTTGGTGTTATTGCAAGAACAGGGGATGATTACGATTATTTAGGTGTGGTTGTTCAATATTACTTTGATTATGCTGTGTCATTAAAGCAGCGGGATCGAGAGTTCCATTAAAACACCAATTTAGCATGGACTTTTTCTAAATATTTGAGACCTTTTCACAAAATTACTAACGTAGTAGTTGTGCAAAGGTCATCATTTATTTTTTCAGTATGGTGGAGATGTATTCCCATTCACTTTGTGTAATAGGCATTACAGACAGACGGCTGCCTTTTTTGGTTAATAACATCTCTGTCAATTCAGGGTTCTGCTTTAATTCTGCTAACGTCAGAATGGACGGCCACTTTTCAACAAATTCCACATCGACCATATACCAACGCGGGTTTTCTGGCGTGGACTTTGCGTCAAAGTATGGGCTGCTTGCGTCCCAGCTAGTATGGTCTGGGTAGGCGCTTTTACAGACTTTAGCTACGCCGACAATGCCAGCGGGAGAACAACTTGAATGGTAAAAAAATACCAAATCACCTTCGTTCATTTCTTTCATGAAATTTCGTGCTTGGTAATTTCTTACACCATCCCAAGGTGAGTTTTTTAGTCGTTTTAAGTCATCTATTGAAAACGCATCGGGTTCAGATTTCATAAGCCAGTAGTTTGGCATGGATACCTCGTTTGCATAATGAAACATACTCTATGTGCACGCTTACAATTATTCTAACTACAATAAGAGGGTGATGCTATAAATTGCCATTTTTTTGGGCAAACTTAAGTATATGTCAGGGTTGTAAGTTCCTTGTAATGGAAGAAAAAAATGAGCCACTTTGCGTGTAAAGCCTTTTCAGCGTTGGAAAAAGAGCTTAAGGATGATTTGCTAGAATGCTATGTAGAAGCACAGCAAGAAATTGAAGAAAGCATTAATAGCATTGAAAGTGATGGGTTTTCATTTGATAAATTAGACAAGCTCTTTCGCTCTTTGCATAGTATGAAAGGCAATTGCTCTGTTTGTTTTCTTGATCCTCTGGTTGGCGTTTTGCACAAACTAGAAGAGATCGTTGATGGTATGCGTGGTGGATACATTCAATATCACTCTAATTTGGGTGAGCTGATCATTGTGGTTATTGAAAAAGTTTATGACTTGCTTAAACAAGTTTATCAATCTCATGTTGCTGAAATAGCGGTGCGTGATCAATTACAAGTAGGCTTGGATGCGATTTACGCTGAAGAAGATGATAGTAAACGCCCCGAAATGGCAGCAACCTTACTCAGGCAATGCAACCAAATAACAGAAGAAGTAAAAGAAGAACCGGCAGTCACTTCTGTGATTGTTAAAGTTGAATATACCGATGAACAAAAGGCTGACATTGAGTCATTTATTGGGTTTAGCCAAAAATTAAACCGCTTACTTGGTTATTCATCAGAACGGAGCGAGCGTATCCTCAAGCTTTGTCAATTGATCAATGCTGAATGTAAAAGCTCTATAGATCCAGCTCAATTAAGTGCAGCGGCTTATATGCATAATATGGGTATGGCGCTGATTCTAAACTGCAAAGACGATGAAGCTGCAAAACGCCAAGCAGAGCACAACCATCCAATGGTTGGCGCTAAACTTCTTTCCAAACATGAAGGCTGGGAAGATGCGGTTGCTATGGTTCAGGCGCATAAAGAACGTTTTGATGGTACGGGTTTCCCCGAAGGTTTGGTGGGCTCTTTGATTCCTCAAGGTGCTTTTATTTTATCAATGGCTGTTATGTTTATTGATGCTGTTTGGGGTAAATCTGGTA
Organism: Marinomonas sp. UCMA 3892; assembly: GCF_012726345.1. Taxonomy (GTDB): domain Bacteria; phylum Pseudomonadota; class Gammaproteobacteria; order Pseudomonadales; family Marinomonadaceae; genus Marinomonas. Next base: position 290,829 of record NZ_PTXN01000002.1, on the reverse strand, counting down.
GTGATTACAACAAAAGTGCCATGCGCGCCGTACAAATGGTGAACTTCGAAAGTGGCAAAGGTTTCCCGCCACATCTTATTGAGTCTTTTAATGGTGCAATTCGAAAAGTTCTTGTGGCAAAAAGCAAATAGCTAATATCGAATAGTAAAAGGTAGTAGCATCCCCCAAGCAACCCTTGCTAGCATGGCTCTCTTTCTTAAGAGTTAAGTAATCTGTTTTATGAATGCCGCTTTGTTACCACTCGTTTTCCATCCTAATTACAGCATTCCATTTCCCGCAGGGCATCGTTTTCCCATGCGTAAGTTTGGTTTATTAGCGGAGTCATTAAGAGAGCAGGGGATCCTGACGGACGAAAATGAATACACGCCTGCGCCGCTTTCTCTTAAAGTATTAATGGCTGCTCATCATAAAGAATACGTACAACGCTTTATTCGTGGTGAGCTGAGCAAACGAGAAGAAAAAGAAATTGGCTTGCCTTGGTCTGAATGGCTAGTCGAACGGACCTTGCGCGCCGTCTCTGGCACCATGCTCACCACGGAACTCGCGTTCGAACATGGCTTGGCTTGTCACCTTGCTGGTGGTACGCATCATGCACATCCTTCCCATGGTTCTGGTTTTTGTATTTTCAATGATTTAGCCGTCGCTGCACTTGCCCTGATTGAATCGGGCAGGGCGAAAAAAATCCTTATTCTAGACTGCGATGTACACCAAGGCGACGGAACTATTGCTTTCTTCAAAGACAGAGTCGACATTATTCCGGTTTCTTGGCATTGCGAAGAAAACTATCCGCCAATCAAACAAACTGCTGGCATCAACATCGCCATCCCCAAAGGTGCAAATGACCAAGAATACCTCTCCATCCTAAAAAGCACCTTGCCAGCGATTCTGGCTGAACAGCAACCTGATTTCGTCTTTTACGATGCTGGTGTAGATGTCCATCAAGACGATCGGCTCGGCTACGTCAATCTTACCGATCAAGGGATTTTAGAGCGAGATAGCTACGTGATAGAAACCTGCGTCAACCTGAAACTGCCCACCGCTTGTGTTATTGGTGGTGGATACGATAGGCAAGAAGAAAAAGTTGCCTGGCGGCATAGCTTGTTACACCAAGCGGCCAATCAAATATGGAAAAAATACTTCCTGTAGGCTAAATCTTAAGATGCTTTTTCTCTAGGACTTGAGCGGAGCAAATTGGCGTGCCATTGTTATTAAAAAGCTCGGAGGGCTTATTTAGACCTTTTAATTTCCATGAAAGGATTTTGGTCACCATTCTAAAGTTAATGCTCAACGAAGAAGCTTTGAGATTCTCTGGAATAGGTGTTTTGGCATACTTAGTAAGAACGTAACCTCTGCTTTTTCCTAAATCAGCGTCACGTGTTTGCGTATTGTCCATGAAGCTATGAATCACCCCAATAAATGGGCCACCAACGCCAAACGTATTGCCAATTGGGGTATTGCAGCATTTCGCATACCAGCGATACATGCCTTTAGAACTAAGCCTGATACAGGCTATTTCTGCTTTTCCTTCGCTAATCGTGAGGAAAGAGATCGGTATTTGAAATATATCTGTTCCGCCATATTGATCTAATACACTGTCTTCCTGATCTAAAAATTGAGCAAATGCTTGGCAGTCGTCACAACAGCAAGTAATCCTTGTGCCAATTTTTGCACTTTCCGCAGAGGCTTTGCCTTTTATGGTTCCGCAGGCACATTTCAAATTTATTTCAGTCATTGGGTTAAGTCTCCTTGCTGTGAAAACGCATTGTTCACAGTTTAGCAGCGTTTTAAAAATAAATGGGAAATGCGAGTGAGTGAATAGGACTCGATTTGGGATTATCATGATTTTTGATTTAACAATTGTGTTAGTTAAATGGGCTTTTCGAACAAGCTAGATTATCTAATGAGTGTTAGGTGTAATTTAAGTCAGTTTTTTATGAGAAGCATGAAAGTAGTTTCTAATATATAAGATTGAGTTTTTAAGTAATAAAGAGACTCAGCCGAGGCTCTTTATTTAAAAAGTGTTATTGAGTTGTTACTGTAATGGACTCTTACAATGTCATTCTGTATTCAATAACGCCTGGTTCTTCAGCAACCCAATTATAAAGCCGTTGCGCGACTTTATTGCTTTCTTGGGTATGCCAGTAGAAGCGGTCGCTGTTTTTAGCCCGTGCCTTTTCTTTTACATATTGAATTAGTTTTTTCCCAATGTGCTTCCCACGGGTGGCTGGATCTACGAATAGATCTTCGAGGTAGCAGAAGTTATTTATTCCCCAAGTTGAATCGTGGAATAAATAATGGGCAAAGCCGAGAATTTTTTCCCCTTCCCTTGCTACTGCGCAATACACCGGCACGTTTTCATCAAAGAAGCGTTTCCAAGTAGCTGCAGTCACTTCATCAGCTAATTGGACCTGGTAAAATTCTTGGTAGCTCAGCCAATAGGGTAGCCATTGGGTATAGTCTTCCGGTTTAACGCTTGTGATAATGATATTAGGGCTTTGGTTCATAGTTCATACTCGCTTTTTTTGGGTGAAAATTTATTTCATAAAGTTTTTGGTTAAATACTGATTACAAATATTATTTTGTTTTCATTGAAAAGTTTGTGCTTAATAAAGCATAGGCAGCGAGGCCGATTAGCAGCCCCCAGAAAGCGCCACCTCTATCGAACAGAGTGATATTAGATGCGCTTGCTAAAAAGGTAATGAGAGATGCCTCGCGCGAAGCTGAGTCACTGATAGCAGCAGTAAGGCTGCTGGAAATAGTTCCGATCAAGGCTATACCGGCAAGAGCTGTTATAAAGGCTGTAGGAAATGCCATAAATAGTGTTGCCAGCGTAACGCCGAATATCCCCACAAGAATGTACAACACGCCTGCAATAACACCAGCAATCCAGCGTTTCGCCGGGTCTTGATGTGCTTCTTTACCAGTACAAATAGCAGCAGTAATCGCTGCAATATTTATTGCGTGAGAGCCAAACGGCGCAAACAGCAATGAACCTAGGCCGGTAAGGGTCAAAATAGGACTGGCACTGGTTTTAAAGCCATCATTGCGTAGTACCAGCATTCCAGGAATGTATTGGCCTGTTAGCGTAATTAGGAATAACGGCAGTGCTATACTTAGCAGTGCATTCCACGAAAAAACCGGTGTAATAAAAACTGGTGTTGCTACGATTAGTTCGATGCTGGATAAATCCAGTCGTTTTTGCAGTATTAGCCATATTAGTCCGACTATCATCATGCCTGCTACGGCGTAACGACCAGCACTCCGTCTTAATACAAGATAGCTTAATACCATCAACACCACTAAGAGTGGCTCGACATTGATTACAGCAAAGGCCCCGATACCAAATTGCAACAAAATACCGGCGAGCAAGCCAGCGGCAATACCGGGTGGAATTAACCGGATTACTTTTTCAAAATAGCCACTTAGACCTAGTACGATAAATAAAGCGGCAGATACCAAGTAGGCGCCAATAGCTTCCGCGTAGGAGACCGTCGGTAATGCGATAATCAGAAATGCTGCTGCTGGTGTGGACCATGCTGTGATGATAGGTTCGCGGGTACGCCAGCTCAGAAAAATACAGGTAAGCCCAACGCCAATCGATGAAGCCCAAACCCAAGATGCTGTTAATTCAGGCGATAAGTTTGCTATTTTTGCGGCCTGAAATACCAGTACAAAGGTCCCTCCATAATTGACGATTACAGTCATCAGTGCAGCTATGGCAGGGGGGAGTGCATCAAATGATTGTTTGGATTTTTTCAAATATGCGTACATAGTCGCCGACTCTTTTGGTAATAAATTAGGCTTGTATTTATAGCAATTAAATGGCCTGATTTACCCATCCAATTTTATAAAGGAGTCCAGTCCAATTGTTTAAATCTTCTCAATTGGAGACGGTAAAGGCTTGGTTGGTTAATCCAATCAATTCGGCGTTTCCATTGCATATAAGAATCCAGAGGGCGATAAAACAGCTCATTCTTGATGGTGTTCTTACCTCCGGAAAGCCCTTGCCTGCAACACGTGCTTTGGCAAAGTCATTGGCTGTTTCTAGGGATACTGTTGAAACCGCCTATGGCCAGTTACATGCGGAAGGTTTTATAGAGCGGCGCGTAGGAAGTGGCAGTTTTGTTTCAATGAGGGCTCATCGATTATCTAAACGGCCTGTATTGCATTCAATTCCGTCGGACAGTCATGAAGCAATATTGAGCCAAAGAGGTATGGCTATGTTTCTTGACGGAGGTATAAAAAACTTTTCAGCTCCTAGGCCTTTTATTCAGGGTGTGCCAGAAACACGTAATTTTCCGTTGCCAGTCTGGGAGCGTTTGGAGCGACAGGTGTTGAAAGAATACGGCCATCTAGCGTTGCAAGCAGGTCCGCCGCAAGGTATGGAGGCATTACGTTGTACTGTTGCTGATTATATTAATCTTGAACGTGGCGCACGGGCAACGCCGGAACGTATTCTGATTTTAACAAGTTCACAGCAGGCCATAGCGCTTTGTGCGCAGGTGTTATTGGATACCGGTGAGCGGATTTTTATGGAAGACCCAGCCTACCATGGCGCACGAAAGGCATTTGAAGCTGCTGGTCTTGAATGTATTCCGATTCCAGTTGATAAGCACGGTTTGCAGGTTGATGCTCTTTGTAATTCATCGGTGTCGGCTAGGGTTGTGTTCTTAAGCCCATCACACCAGTTTCCTACTGGGGCGACATTGACACTGGACCGGCGTTTAACATTAATAGAGTGGGCCGCTCAACAGAAGGCTTGGATTATCGAAGACGATTACGACAGTGAATTTCATTATGCAGGTAAGCCGACTGCTTGTATTCAGGGGATGGACCGTTACGAGCGTACGATTTATGTGGGGACATTTACTAAGTCGTTGTTTCCTGGTGTTCGTATAGGTTACATGCTATTGCCTGATTCCCTTGTCGAACCAATGACTCGCGCACGTACTTTGTTGGATGGGCATAGTGCGCCGATTCCGCAATTAACACTTGCACGTTTTATCGAAGCTGGTCACTTTGGTGCTCATGTACGTAGTATGCGACTCATCTACGCTGGACGCTTGAATGTGTTGGTGCAATTAATTGAAAAGCATCTCTTTGAGTACGTTATTCCAATAGTACCGGATGGAGGAATGCAAATATTTTGCAAGTTGGTGTGTGAAATTTCTGAGCAGACGGTTATTGATAGTGCTCGTCGTGAAGGTATAGACCTTTTCGGATTAACTGCGCTTTACGCATCAGCCCAGCCCCAAGCTGGTTTTTTGTTGGGCTTCGCAGCGTATACTCCAATGGAAATGGATACCGCTATAAAGCTCCTTGCTAAGGTGTTTCGAACTTTACTGAAAAAGGAGTAATAAAACAGACTGTATACTCCTTTTAGTCCTGAGTTGCAGAAAATCTGAATCAGTTTAATTTGATTGGTCTTGCGTAAGATAATGCTTCAAATACCCAGGATTGGCAGGAGGGTGCAGTAACGGCACGGTCTTGTGAATATTCAATGACATAACAACTTTATCCTTAGAAGTTCTGCTGAGTAATTACTGTTGTATCGGCATCATTCACACACCATCTTGCACCGCTTTAGGTAATACACCAGAGTTAATCCTCAACATGAAAGCTTCGCTTCCACCGTCAGATTACGCCTCGTTCCTCGTCTCATCAGACCTACGGTCTTTGTCTTGAATAAGTCAGTTCGACGTGACGAAGTTGCGCGACTTTATGGAGTTTCAGAGTCAGTTAAAAATACCCTTCCTAAGTACAACAAAACCAATCTATGCCTTACGATCTAAATCGTCTTGCTAAACTCTGCTTTAGCAAAGTGAATGAGACGTTTGGGCGAAAGCCCGATAAAGCGAATTTTTGGTTACTTTTTGGGCGCTAGCAAAAAGTTACCCGCTCAGCAGAGCGGAATAAAAGTTGACGCATACAAAGCGTTTGAATGGAACTTAAAGACAAGAACTAAAACGGACAAGCCGCGACAAAGGCAATCCATGCTTTGGTAAACGGATGCCTAAACTCTAGCCGATAGGCGTGCAACAACAACCGAGGGTCGTTCTGAAACTCTGGGTCGTAGAATTCATCGCCAATAATCGAGTGTCCTAGGCTTTGCATGTGAACACGCAGTTGGTGAGAACGGCCAGTAAACGGCACGAGTCGAACACGGGTGGTGTTGTTTTCATAGGTCATTTTTTCCCAGTAGGTGATGGAGTCTTTGCTCCATTCATCAGTACAGATGATTTGTCTAGGACGGTTTGGCCAATCACAGCGCAGTGGTTTTCGTACTTCGCCTTTTTCACCCAAAAGATGACCGCGCAGTAAGGCGCGGTATTCTTTTTGGACTTCTCGTTCACGAAAATGCGCATACATGCGTTTTTGACATTCGTGGGTTTTTGCCACGAGTATTAAGCCAGATGTGGCTTCGTCCAGTCGATGTATGGCAAAGGCTTCGCCAAATAAACACTCTGCTCGATACAATATTGAATCGAGCTTATCTGGGCCACGACCGGGCACAGATAAGCAGTTAGCAGGTTTGTTTATCACGGCAAACCATTCGTCTTCGTACAATATCTCTAAGCGAGATAGCTCTAAACTCGGCACTGCATCCTGCACAGGATGTTATTCCGGCTTAGTAGTTAAGATGATACGAATCGCATCCAAGCGGATTTGGTGCTCGTCGATACGAGTCAAACCTTCTTGCATGTTGGTTTCAAGACGTTCTATGTCTTCATCACGAATGGTGTCGTTAAATGCTTTCAATTCCACTAAACGTTCGATTTCATTCTGGCAACGATGTTGGTAAGACGTTTTCGCTGCGTGAACGATCGGACGCGCTTGGTCTTGAGCATTCAACTGGTGAGCTTGTAGTACTTCAATAAGGTTTTTGCGCAAGGCAGCAACCCATTGTTCCGCGACTCGGTTTGGCACACCTTTCAGTTTTTCTGCCCATTTGTCGGCCGTAAATTGCTGATGGAGGAATTTGCCGTTTGAGTCAGACAATTGCCACATTGGTGTCATTGGCAGAGATTGCGCCAATTTTAAACGTGGGTGAGCCGTCGCTTCGATGACGAACATACTTTCCACCAATACTGTGCCTTCTGGTAATGCAGCGATTGGCAAGATAGCTGAAGTAAGCTTGCCAGAGTCAAAGCCTTGAACTTCGTCCATTAGCATAGTGATCAGCGGGTGTTCCCAGGTTGCGAACGCTACGTCTTCACGCTGGCTTGCTTGACGGCGATCAAGCATGAGCATTTTGCCTTCTTCTTCGATACCTGGCAGAGCTTCGAGCATCATGTCAGTAGAAGGCCGCAAGAACCAAGCGGCGCGATCTGGATCATCATTGATGCAGTCTGCGTAGATGTTGAACGCGTGAGTAACTTGTTCAATGTAATGATGCAGGCCTTTTGTCGCTTGGTTGTTAATCTGTTCGATTAACGCACGGGCTTGTTCTGGACGGCACGAACTCATTTCTAGCAAGCGGTTACGACCTTCTTCCATTTGTTTTAGCAGTGCTTCATGGTAGATGTTTGCTTCTTTTAGCAGATCTGTATCGTCGTCTTGGCCATGCAAGTACGCATGTAAGCTATCGCCAAAAGCTTCTTCGACTTTATCGCCAGAACCCGTAGTACGACAAAATGCGTTTAGGGCGTGGTGATACCAGTTGAATAGACGCTCTTGCACGCTTTTCTTGAGATAAGGTACGTGGATTTGCACGTCGTTGAGTTGCCCTAGGCGATCAAGACGACCAATGCGCTGTTCAAGCAGGTCTGGGTGTTCTGGCAAATCGTACATGACAATGTGATGGCTGAATTGGAAGTTACGGCCTTCACTGCCGATTTCAGAACACACTAAAATTTGTGCACCATCTTCGTCTGCAAAATAAGCTGCAGCACGGTCACGGTGGATCAGTGGCATTTGTTCGTGGAAATCTGCACTCTGGAAGCCAGCAAAAGTCAGTTGGTCATTTAGCCATTGTGCCATGTCGGCGGTGTGACAAATAACTAGAACTTTGTCTGCTTGGCATTCTAGGAATTCCTTTAGCCAAACCCAGCGAGGATCTTTTTCCCATAAGCCGTCAGGCACTTCGGTTTCTGGTTGCACATGACGATCAGCGGATTCGAAGTGTTCATTGTTATCTAATGGATAAGAATGAAGGTAACGATCCGGGAAGCCACCCACAGCAGCTCGAGTGTTACGGAACATTTCGCGTCCCGTTCCGTGGCGGTCGATTAACCAACTGATGGCTTCTTTTGCTGCTTCGGTTTGTTCTGCACCAGATTTGCTTGTAAGTGCTTGGAACCAATCTTTGGCGCTGACTTCTTGTAAGTAAGAGCCAAACGCCTTGTTCCAATCTAGTGCTGCTGGTGAGCTGTCTTCTTGACTGAATGGCAATAGAGCTTCTGCTAACTCAGCCGCTTGTTTGAATGCTTGTTGTTGTGTTTGGTAATGCTCGAAATTGTGATAATGATCAGCATCTAACAGTTGCAAGCGAGAGAAATGCTCTCGTTCACCAGTTTGTTCTGGTGTTGCGCTCAACAGTAATAGAGATTCTGTTTTCGCCGCTAAGCGTGCCACGACCTGATAACCAATGCTTGGTGTTTCTGGGTGCCACGCAAGGTGATGCGCTTCGTCGACAATAACCATGTCCCATTCCGCATCTAGCATATGCTGAGTGGCTTTCGGGTGTTGGCTTGCCCAATCGATTGGCGAGATAACAAAAGGTTGTTGCTCAAACGGGTTGTCGTCGCCTTCCATGAAGTCTTCGTATACGGATTCGTTGATCAGTGAGAATGGCTGGTGGAAGCGGCGTAGCATCTCAACCAACCACTGATGTTGCAGGTTGGTTGGTGTTAGAATAAGTACGCGTTTGCATAGTCCGTTTAGTAAGCGTTGATGCAAGATTAGGCCGGCTTCTAGGGTTTTACCCATACCCACTTCATCACACAAAAGGGCGCGTGCTTTCGGGCGATTAGCAATCTCATGAGCCAGATAAATCTGGTGCGGTAGAAGCTCTGCTTTCAAGCCCATTAAGCCGCGTACTGGCGATGCTGCATTGGCTGCTTGGTGTTCAAGCGTATGGCGACGTAGGTCGAACCACATGCGACGAGCTGGAGAAAGTGCTAATAAAGAATCTAGCTCGTTCTTGTCGTTACGTGGGAATTGAATGATGGATTCTTCTAACCAATCATCGTCTTCGCTGATGCGGTATTCGATCAGATCATTAATTTCTTCGACTTCCAATACGGTGAAGGTTTCATCTTGGAAGTGCAGTTGATCACCGACGGTTAACGTGCGGCGAACAAGACTAGTCTGGTCATTTGAGTATTGACGATCCGCTTCCGCATCAGGGAAGTGCAAGGTAAAAGACTTATTTTGTGTGTCTACTATCATGCCAACGCCGAGATCAGGCTCGTTGCGGCTACTCCATCTTTGTCCAGTTTGGTACATAGTTATTCATTGTCCGGTTCAATTAAAGTTAAACTGCCTTGGCATAAATCCGTCAATACGATTTTATGTTCAGGCCAAGTACGTTCAATAACAGCAAGATCAATCACTATGCTGTCACTGTATGTTTTGTTGGTTATTTCTATATCGCTCTGTTCTAGCCAATATTCAACCTTCCCCAGTAAAGAATAGGCGATTTTCAGCTGAACGGGGCTGCGTGGATATACATTTTCATATTCTGTTTGCGAAAGCGCTTCTTGTACGGCTTGGCTGTACGCTCTTACTAAGCCTCCCGCCCCAAGTTTTACACCGCCAAAAAAGCGGGTTACGACTACTGTGGTTTCACCAAAATTGGAATGTTGTAATACATTCAACATCGGCTTACCCGCTGTGCCTTTAGGCTCACCATCGTCGCTTTGATCCCATAGATGGGCATTATTTGGCATACCTGCAATAAACGCCCAACAATGATGGTTAGCATCAGGGTAGCGTTGGCGCATTTCATCTATAAAAGCCTTTGCAGCATCGCGGCCGTTCGTACGACAAACGGTCGTAATGAACTGACTATTTTTTATTTCTAGATCAAAGCGTTGCGTGTGTGTTGGGCTTAGGTAGTAATCCATGTAAACTTATCGAGACCTTAGCATGACTGCTGCGCGCGCCAATACAGTGTTAAAAATAGATCCAAAATGCTCATTTATAACCTATAAACTCCGCTTTTTCGTCTATTTTTGCCTCGTCTTGCCTTTGCTCGTGACGTCATGCAAATGCCTCACTTTGTTAAAAACAGACATTTAAAATAGCGAGTTTTAATTCATATGACAGATTGGCTTTCGCAATCAGTTTGGGTGTTATCGGGCTTTTGTATCGGCGCGATTCTTCTATCTGGCATTGCTGGCGCTATTGTACAGGCTATGCGCCGTCAGTGGCAGCACACACAAGAAAAAATGCAGCTACAAAATGAGGAATTAAAGCGTCTTTTAGAGCAATCGAAAGATCAGATTCATTATTTGGAGAAAGAGTCGCTGACTTTAGAGCAACAATTTGCTGCCGCACAAAGTGTTTGGCAGGAAAAGGAAGCCTTTTACCGCGAGCAAAAAAAGCAAAACGAAACCGAATTTAAGCAAATGGCCCATGAAATTATGAGTCAGCAGGGGCTGCAATTAGCGAAAGAAAACGAGCGCCAGTTAGGTTCTTTATTAACGCCGCTTGGTTCGCAAATCCAAAAATTTCAAGAAAGTGTCGAAAAGAGTTATCAAGAAGAAGCTCGTGAGCGTTTTTCGTTGGTGAAAGAAATAAAAGGATTGCAGCTACTGAACCAGAAAATCAGTGATGATGCGGTGAGTCTAACTCATGCCTTGAAAGGTCAAAACAAGCTTCAAGGTGGTTGGGGGGAAGTGATTTTAGAGCGAATTTTAGAGCGCTCGGGCTTGGAGAAAGGTCGCGAATACGAAACACAAGCGTCTTATCAAACAGCAGAAGGTCGACGCCTGCAGCCCGATGTGGTGATTCATCTGCCCGAAGGTAAGCAAATTATTGTCGATTCGAAAATGGTGCTGATTAGTTATTTAGCTTATATGGAGGCCGAAACCGATGAAGATAGAAATCGTGCGCTAAAACAGCATTTGGATGCGGTGCGTCGTCATATGAAAGAGCTGAGCGCCAAGTCGTACCATGATTTGCCTGGCGTTACCTCACTGGATTTTGTGCTTTTGTTTATTCCTATTGAGGCGGCATTTGGTTTGGCTTTACAAGGTGATAATGGATTATTTAGCGAAGCGTTTGAGCACAATATTATTATTGTTGGGCCGTCTAATTTGTTAGCGACTTTACGTACCATTCAAAACATTTGGCGCAATGAAAAACAAAGTCAAAATGCTATTGAAATTGCGCGGCAAGCTGGGGCAATGTACGACAAGTTTTCGGGATTTGTACAAGATATGGATGACATTGGTAGCAAGCTGGAAGCCGTGAGCCGTACTCATGATTCGGCCTTGAAAAAGCTAACCGCAGGGCGGGGTAATCTGGTTGCTAGAGCGGAGAAGCTAAAGTTGATGGGTGCTAAGACGAGCAAGGCATTGCCAGTAGAGTATCTAAGTGATGATGTTTTTACCGACGAACCGAACGAGTAATTGAATTTTTTCGTGTTTCATTACTCGTCGCTTTTGGCGTAAATTGTCGTGCTTTAGAGTGTCAAGGTTTTTGGTTTGGTGTTATCGGGCTTTTTGACGGCCTGAAGGCTGACCTACAGGTGATTGTTTTTTTGTAGGTCGTGATTCAGAGCTTGTGGTCGTGCTTTAGCGCGTCAAGGTTTTGTTTTTGTGTTGAGAGCTTTTTTGTCGTACTAAAGCACGTCCCAAAAAGCTCATAACGACATTTTAGGCCTTGTCGGGATAAATCCCGACCTACAAAAAAAACATAGCTGATTAATTTTCTTTGTTATTCTGGGAAAACCCAAAGCACAGTGGCCTTATTTATGTAGTTGGTGGTTTGCAGTTCCTGAAGAATTCTAGTGGTCAGTTTTTGCAAGTCCGTGCCTTCTGGAACCTTTGCTGAATTGGCGATGATTTCCAAATCAAGACGATTGTCTAGGTAGTGTAATCGAGTGTTAGGGATGTCTACGTAGGCTGTATGTTGGCGCAGTAAAAAGCCTAGGTCCGCCAATATTTGATGACGAGCTGGTAGTTTTAAATGTGGTGGTTTGCCGGATTCATGAATGAAACTTTCAGTTTGGATCTTATCATCGGTGTCGATATGTACCATCACATCTTGTACTTGTGAATGGGCTTTTTTGATGGTGTAAGCAACTAAATCGCCAAGGTAATGACCTTCGCTTACGCTAGCATGGCTTGGCACATGAATGTGCATATCTAGGTAAATTTTACCTGCCATGGATCTTGCTCTGACATCATGAGGTGCCATGACATGTTTTAGGCTATTAGCTGTTTCTTTGATTTGTGCAATAAGTTTTGGATCGGGCGCTGTATCCACCAGTTCAGCTAAGTTTTCCCATACCATGCTGACTGCCATTTTGCCTATCAATAGGGCTACGACAATTGAAGCCACCATATCTGCCCAGCCGTAACCAAAGTAAACACCAATCAAGCCAATTAGTACGGCTACAGAAGAAAGTGCATCACTACGACTATGCCAGGCATTGGCAACCAGCATTTTGCTGCCAATTTTATCGCCTGCTTTTTTTGTGTAATGGAAAATAGCTTCTTTAATGGCAATGGTCGCAACCAATGCTGCGAGGCCATACCAAGTAAATTGCGCTTGTGATGCGGGGGCAGTAATTGACTCATAAGCAATGCCAAGAGCGACAACAATAAGTACTATGCCGAGAAATACTGTGGTCAAGGTTTCAAAACGAAGATGACCATAAGGGTGGTTTTCATCTGGTCCTTGGCGAGAGTTGGCAGAAGCAAAATATACAAATACATCAGTGACTAAGTCGGATAATGAGTGAATACCATCCGCGATCAAGGCTTGGGATTGAGAAAAATACCCTGCGACTATTTTGGCTAAACCGAGTAGGGCGTCCCAAACGGCTCCGACAAGGGTGACTCTTATGGCTATGTCTTGTTCTTGCTTCAATTTTGTCATAAGGCTTTTTAACCTGTTGAGAGTTTTAAATACTAGGGCTGCTTAACATAATCCATCTTACTTAACTTATCTTAAGTTTCTATTAAGGGAGATGAGTTTAAGTAGAAATTAACAGTGGTTTTAAGTGGTATTTTTGTTGAATTTAATTTGACAATAAGGATGAATTATACCTGTTTAAATTAGTGCATTTTGAATCTTTGTGGCAAGAGCGCCTTGTTGTCTAGCTTACCCAATGTTCTCCCCAAGCTTATCCACGAAATCTGTGGAAAAGGTTGGGGAGCTAAGAAAAGACGGGGTTTTAATTGATCTCAAACCATAAGCAGTAAGAGGCAAAAAATTCTCTCATAGTCAATGACATTAAGGAGAAGTTAGCGTCCATATCAGATAAGCCGCCACCTTGAGAATCATTAAACGCAGCTTCTTTTAATGCATCATCAAATTTAATTTTGCGTAATGTCAGATCTTCATGCAGAACGAAGCTTAATTTGTCCGTCCAGCGCAGGCCTAGGTTTTTAACCGCCATGCCTTGTTGTAAGTGACGTGTTACGTCTTCCGATAACGGCTCTAGAGACTTGAAGCGAATGGTAGCTTTGTCTTCAGAAGAATCTTGGATCTCGCATTCATCACCGGTTTCTAGGCTGGCAGGCACTTCATTTTTAACCAACCAATCTGTCATCAATGAAGAGGGTGAAACTTGCGCTTGCAATGGGGTCATTGGGAAGCTGCCAAGTGTGGTTTGTAGGTGCTTAAATAGTTGTTCTGTCATGCTGGCATTGGTGCTGTTGAGAACCAAAATTTTAGCTTGTAGATCAATGTATGCCCAGATGTCTGTACGCTTTGAAAACGCCTTCGGACGAAGTGTGAAAACCAGCTCGTCTTTCATGTCTGATTTTTCTTTACGACCAACCTTGCGACCTTCGATTAGCTCTATTTCAGCTACTTTAGCTTCTAGCTCTTCACGTACCACGGCAGAAGGTAAGACTTTTTCTTCTTTGCCTGCGCGGAATAGTAAGCAGCGATCACTGGCTAGGCTCCATTGTTCGCTGTTACGGATAAGTGGTAACCAGCCGAAAGAGAACTCTTCCTGAGAGCCGCATTCTTTTAATGGGAACTCAGGGATTTTGTCGATCAATTCATTAGTATCTAGTGATTCGGTGTCTTTTAATTGGAAAATCTGGGCGTTCTTGAACCACATAATTAGTCTCTCACGGCTTCTTTAAAGTGTTTTCGGCAAACGGACAAGTAACGGTCGTTGCCGCCTATTTCTACTTGTGCGCCTTCTTTAACGGGGGTTCCTTGTGCATTGAGTCGAATGACCATGGTGGCTTTGCTGCCACAATGACACACGGTTTTTAATTCTATTAGTTTATCTGACCAGGCAAGTAATGCCTTGCTGCCTTCGAATAGTTCGCCTTGGAAGTCAGTACGAATACCAAAAGCCAGAACGGGAATGCGCAGTTTATCAACGACTTCTGAAAGATCGTAGACTTGTTCTTTGGTTAAAAATTGTGCTTCATCAATCAAGATGCAGCTTAATGCTTTTAGCTGATTTTCATCTTTGATTAAAGTGATGATGTCAGTATTGCTATCAAATAGGCTGGCTTCTGCAGATATGCCAATTCGTGAGGCAATTTGCCCCGTTTCAAATCGGTCGTCTATCGATGCTGTAAGGAGTAAAACCCGCATACCTCGCTCTTGATAGTTATGAGCGGATTGCAATAGAACGGTGGATTTTCCAGCGTTCATTGCCGAGTAGTAGAAGTACAGTTTGGCCATATTAAGTCTGTTTAGTAGCTTGCTGTTTAATTTGGCTGGTGAGTATAGCAAATCACTATCGTGAATGGCCTTATTTTTTAGATCTTGTGCTTTTGGGTTTATCTAGGCTTTTGTTAATTTGCTGGGTTAGCCATTCTGCACGTTTTAATCCATTCATTTCACAGAGTTTATCCAGCTTCTCGATAATGTCTTGCTCAATGATAAGTTCTAAACGCTTTAGCCCCTGAGCTTTTTCTTTCTCTCGTTGTGCCCGTTTATTGATCTTGAGCTGGTCTTTTCGAGTGAGAGGTTGGGTGCGAGGGCGGCCAGGGGATTTACCAAATAGGTCGATTGTATTCCGGTCGGATGACGCTTTTGCCATAGTGTAATGTTCGTATCAATGGATTAATGATTTTGATGGCGCATAAAAATAAGAACGAAAAACAGTCAAATACTGTTTTTCGTTCTTTATGTTTTATCTTTTAGTTTTGCGCTGTTTTCTTTTCGGCTTGTTTTTCTGCCATTTGGTTGGTGGCAATAAAGTCTAATAGGATTTCAGACGCTTCTTTTGCGTAAGTGTCTTCTTCTATCGGTTTAATATCTTCAACCGACGTGAGTAGTTCTAGTCCTAACGCTTTGCGGCGAGTGTTTTCACGTTCTAGCTCGCTTTTTTTATTGTCTTCTCGTTGTTTTATGCGAGTACTTTCCTTCAAAGAAATAGTTTTATAGGTTTCTACTTGTTTTTTGAACTCACCTATTTGTTCATTGATCGCAATGAAGTTAGGGTCTTTCGCCATTCTGGCTTCATGACGTGGTTCTAAAATAGGTAGATAAGCCGGCATATTCCAATAAACTGGATAGCGAGTTTCGTGGATTTTATCCCAAGGTAAAGGGTTATCTAGCGCACTTTCCCCAATGGTTTCTTTATCAATCAAAGAAGGGAAGGCTATGTCTGGCATAACACCTTTATGTTGAGTGCTTTCTCCAGAGACGCGATAGAATTTAGCTTGAGTAACCTTCAGTTGGCCTTTGTCCATGTCTTGCAATACTTGAACTGTGCCTTTTCCGAAGGTTTGATCGCCAAGAATTAGAGCACGCCCGTAATCTTGTAAAGCGCCCGCAACAATTTCAGAAGCGGATGCACTCATGCGGTTTACCAGCACAGCCATTGGACCACTGTAAGCAATGGCAGGGTCAGAATCGCCTAATGGTGTGACTCGTCCACTTTGATCACGGATTTGTACTGTTGGTCCAGATGGAATAAATAGACCTGCTAGGGCATTGGCTTCTTGTAGGGAACCACCGCCGTTATTTCTTAGGTCAAGAATTAATGCCGAAATATCTTCTTTACGTAGCTCTTCTATGAGTTCTTTGGTGTCTCGAGTAGAGCTTTTGTAGTTTTTGTCGCCAGCCTGTATCGCGGCAAAATCGGAATAGAACGTTGGTAGTGTAATGACGCCTACTTTGTATTTCTCGCCATCTCGTTCCACTTCAACGATTTCTTTTTTGGCGGACTGATCTTCAAGCTTCACTTTTTTACGCACAATGCTAATGCGTTTACTCGTTTGTGTGTCGCCTTTGCTTGGCGTAACCTCCAGTATTACGGTCGTATCTCTTTCGCCACGAATCATATCGACAACATCGTCAAGACGCATACCCACCACATCAACCATAGGTTTGCCTTCTTGGCCTACCGCAATAATTCGGTCATTAGGTGAGAGATCACTTTGAGTTGCTGCAGGACCACCAGGAACCAAACGCACGACTTTGGTGTAGTCATCGTCCATCTGTAAAACAGCGCCAATGCCTTCAAGAGATAAACTCATGTTGATGTTAAAAGCTTCTGATGCGCGTGGTGCAAAGTAATTGGTGTGGGGGTCTAGTGCCGCAGTTATTGAGTTGGCAAAGATTTGATACACGTCGACAGCATTAGTTTGGTCGACTTGCTTAATTTGATTTTTATAGCGACGTTCAAGTGTAGAGATGATTTTTTCTTCGCTTTCACCGTTCAGCTTCATGGTTAAAGCTCGGTTTTTAAGGCGCTTGCGCCAGTAGTCATCAAGCTCTGCTTCAGTTGTTGCCCATTTTTGCGTGTCTGGGTCTGTATTAAGTGTTTCATCTATTTCATAATTGAAACCTTTGATCATCTCTGGCAGATGGTCTTGGAGGCTTAGAAGTCGCTTTTCTAAACGCTCAAGGTAAAGGTTGTAGATGGTGTAAGCAACCGTTGTGTCACCGTCTCTTAATGCGTCGTCAAAGCTGTTTCTATATTGAGATAGCTTGTCTATGTCGCTTTTGAGAAAAAAGCTTTTGCTCGGGTCTAGAGCATCAATGTAGTAATCAAAGGCTTTTGCTGAAATGGCATCATCAATGTGAGGTCTGTTATAATGGATGCCTTCTAGCATCTCAACGAGTTCTTTTGATACTTTGTCGTATTCATGAGGAGGCTGTAGCTCCTGATAAGCGGACGCAGGTGTTGAGGCAAAGGTATAGCCGGTTAAAAGGCAAAGCAAAAGGCGTTTATAGTTCATCCGGTATGGGCTCTCTCTGTCTATTTTATACGTCATTGGTAAAATCATATTAGACACTGGGCTGTAAGGCTAGCCAAAGTGTTAAAAAGTCACTTTTTTAAAGCATTCTGCTTATAGGACACTATGGAATTTTCAAATTTTAACGACTCTTTACTATCATTTCTTCAATCTTCTCCGACACCTTTTCATGCTACTTCTAGTATGCGTTCTGCTTTGCTAGCAGAAGGCTTTACTGAATTGTTAGAAGAAGATGATTGGGTAATAGAAGAGGGTGGGAAGTATTTTGTCACGCGCAATGAATCCTCTTTAATTGCCTTTACGACGCCGCAACTCAATTTTAGCCAAAGTGGTTGGCGAATGATTGGAGCCCATACTGACAGCCCTTGTCTGAAATTGAAACCTAATGCTCAAGTTGATCGCTTTGGTTATCACCAGTTAGGTGTTGAGGTGTACGGTGGGGTTTTGCTTCATACTTGGTTAGACAGAGATTTATCTATTGCAGGTCGTATTACACTGAAAACGCAAGCGGGTGATATTGTAAGTCGTTTGGTGGATTTCAAAGACCCAATTGCAGTGGTACCTAACTTAGCAATCCATTTGAATCGTCAAGCAAACGAAGGATTTTCTGTTAACCCTCAAGAAGAAATATTACCAATTTTGTGTGGCGCTGAACACGAGTTTGATCTGCATGAGTTGTTAAAATCTCAACTTAAGAAACAATATGCAGATTTGGCCATTGATACGGTTCTTGATTTTGAATTGAGCTTATACGATACGCAACTTCCAGCTTTGGTTGGTTTGCACAAAGAATATATTTGTTCGGCACGTTTAGATAATTTACTGAGCTGCTTTGTTGGGCTGCGTGCTTTGTTAGATTCTGATTTACAGCGTCCTAGTTTACTTATTTGCACAGATCATGAAGAGATAGGTAGTTTGTCTGCTTGTGGTGCAAATGGGCCATTTTTAGAAGACGTGTTGCGCCGTCTAACACCAAATCCTGAGCAATATGTTCAGACGATTCAACGTTCGATGTTGGTATCTGCTGATAATGCTCATGCTTTGCATCCAAACTACGCTCATAAGCATGATAAGAATCATGCGCCTTCTATTAACAAAGGTGCGGTTATTAAAGTAAATGCCAATCAGCGTTATGCAACAAATAGCGAAACAGCGAGTGTGTATCGTGATATTGCCGCACAAGAAAATTATGAGGTCCAGTGTTTTGTTGTTCGTAGTGATATGGCTTGTGGTAGTACGATAGGTCCAATCACATCAGGCGAAATAGGTGTGCCGACTATTGATATCGGTTTACCAACTTTTGGTATGCATTCTATTCGTGAATTGGCTGGTAGCCGAGATGCTTATGGATTGTATAAAGTATTGGTTCGTTTCACTAAGCGAGAAAAGTTAATAGCCCGCTAAGTTAATCTGCTTATTCGCAGGAAAAAAAAGCCGTAAAACAGCGTTTACGGCTTTTTTATTCATAATCAGAAAAGCTAAGTTAGTTTTTAGCGACTAACCATTTATCCAGCTCTTTGATCTTGCCTTCTGTAAGGTCGCCAGTAGCTTCTAACAGGCTTAGTTTTTTCACTACAAAGTTGTATCTATATTTTTCATAGGTATTCTGCGCATCATATAGGTTTGATTGCGCATCAAGTAATTCTACAAGGTTGCGTGTACCAACATCGTATCCTGCTTTTGTGGCTTCTAGAGCGCTAGTACGAGAACGAATTAGTTGCTGTTGAGCATCGATTTGAGCAACGGCGGTTTGCAAATCAAGATATAGGCTACGGATATTTAGCTCTATAGCTTGTAATGAGCTTGCTCTTTGTTCTGTTGCTGATAATGCTTGTGCAGTTGCTTGTCTGACAGAAGCATTAATTGCACCACCACTATATAGTGGGATTTTAACACCTAGTCCGATAGAAGATGTATTTGTTGCACCGTCACTCATTGAGGCGGGGGCACTGCTGCTGTAGTCGTTGTCAGTTCTAGATAAAGAACCTGTTATTGATACGGTAGGAGTGCGTCCATTTGCTTTCTGGATACTAATATTATTTTCTGCGCTTTTTACAGAAAGGTTCAAAATTTGTAGTTCTTTATTATCAAGACGAGCTTTTGCAATTAAAGAGTCAACTGTCATGTTTGGGTCAAGACTGATTGGGTAGTCTTTTGACAATTGCGGAATTGTTTTGATTTCTTGTCCTGTTCTTTGGTACAAGGCTTTTTGCGCATAAGACACACTTGAACGAGCGCTTAGTTCAGTAACACGAACAGAGTCATATTCAGCTTGTGCATCTTGTAAGTCTGTAATCGATGCCAAACCTACTTCATATTGTTTCTTAGCACGGTCTAGCTGGCTTGCAGTGCTTTTGACTAAGGCTTCGGTTGTTTGCAATGTTGACTGCGCGATTAAAAGATTGAAATATTCAGTTAGAGTAGTAAGTGCTAAATCTTCTTCAGAATTATTAAAGCGAATGCCGGCACTTTCTGAATTTATCTCTACAGCATCAACGGCGTAGTTAAGGGCTGGAGAGTATATTGGATAGCTTAAATCTAACGATAAGCTATTTGATGTATTGTTGTAGTTGCTAGATGAGTTATCAATATTGCTATAACCCAAATTGCCATTAAAGCTAATATTAGGGTATAGATTACCTTTAGTGACGGTTACGCCTTCTTTTTCAGCCTGGTAGGTTGCTGCAGCAGCTCGTAAACCTGGGTCATGCTGTTTGGCAAGTTTGTATACTTCGTAAATGCTTTCAGCATGAGCAGCTGTACTACTTAGAACGGCTGCAGCGATGAGTGATGGTATAATATGCTTTTTCATAGATCTCTGTGGGCTCGTAGTATGAAATATAGTTATAATAGTACCTCAAGTTTCTCGCTTTCGGCAGTGTCATTCTTGCTATATCTATTATGACTATTGACCATATCATAACGAAATGTTTTAAGTAGACTTGGAATGTGAAAAATTAATGCAAGCAAGGCAGCTTTTTAGGGAAGATGCGAATAAGTCCTTTCCATGAGACAATTCATTTTTAACCTTCGAGCCTGACCATGTCACATCAACTTACCTTTGCCGACAGTGAATTCAACAATAAGCGTCGTAAAACGCGCAAAGAAATTTTCTTGACTCGAATGGACGAACTGATGCCGTGGGATCAGCTTGAAGCGGTGATTGAACCTTTCTACCCAAAAGCCGGAAAAGGAAGAAGACCGTATCCATTGTCCACCATGTTTCGCATTCACTGTATGCAACATTGGTACAACATGAGTGATCCTGCCATGGAGGATGCGCTTTATGAAATCACTTCGATGCGCCTTTTTGCTGGGTTGTCGCTGGACATCGCTATCCCTGACCACACTACTATTATGAATTTTAGGCACTTGCTGGAAAAACATAAGCTCTCCCGTCAGCTTTTTAAAGAGATCAATAAATGGCTGTCCAGCGCAGGGATTTACTTAAAAGAAGGCACGATTGTCGACGCCACCATCATTGAAGCCGCCAGTTCAACCAAGAATAAAGCGAAAGCACGCGATCCCGAGATGCACCAAACCCAAAAGGGAAAGCAATGGTTTTTTGGTCTAAAAGCTCATATTGGCGTGGACGCGAGAACCGGCCTGACGCATAGCCTAAGCACAACAGCCGCCAACGTACATGACATCACAGAAACAGAAAATTTGCTTCATGGTGAGGAAACCTTTATTTCAGCGGATTCTGGTTATCGAGGCGCACAAAAACGAGAGGAACTAAAAGACATCAAGGCGGATTGGCTGATTGCAGAAATGCCAAGCAAGGTGCGTCTTCTCAAGAAACACCCGAGAATAAACAAGCAACCTATCCGAACGGAATACATTAAAGCCAGCATTCGAGCAAAAGTAGAACACCCGTTCCGGATCATAAAGCGTCAGTTTGGTTTTAGGAAAGTAATCTATAGAGGATTGGCTAAAAACGACAACAAGCTGGCGATGCTGTTTGCCTTAGCCAATGTGTTTAGGGTTGACCAGATGATACGGGCGGCAAGGGGTTAATCCGTTTAAAATCCACTAAACAAGGCCTAAATAAGCCTTGTTTAGTGGTGAAAAGCATCAAAACAAGTAGAGTCCTGTGCTTTTTTATTCGAAAGAGAGAGGTTGAGTGTTTTGCGACTTCTTAATCGTAGTTTCCTTAGTCTATTTTTTTCACATTCCTTCATTTTAGTTTTTTACGTTTATTTTATAGGTAATCGTTTTTTTCGAGTTTGCCTTTATTTCACCTGAAACAATTAAACTATTTGCATTTATTGGTATTGCTTCATTGCCTTCTAATATATCCACAACGCCATTAGTGCTTTGTTCTATTGAATACTTTTGTGCTGTATTTGAGTGGTTTTCAATAGTGGCTTCCCAAATATGGGTGCTAGGAAGTTTTTGAGATGAAGCACTAACCAAGGTCAAATAGCCAGTTATGTCTTGGCTTTTATTGGTCATGACGTCAAATGATCGGCCTTCACGAACTGTATCTAAACGGACTGTATTACCCGGAATAAGCAGGTCTCCTCTTTTCCAAAATGTCTTGTATTCGCCTGGAAGGCCATTTTTTTGAAAAGTGAAGCTTAGGTTGTTATAGAAATTTAAGTCGATTTTTCCGGAATTATTACCATAAGTATAAAGCTTTGCTTTATGTGTTTGGCTATCTATATTGCTATCGCTGCTAGGTAAAGGGATTAAGGTGTTTGAATAAGGTGCGATTGAAAGTGTGCCACCACCCAGAGAATAGCTCACTTCATTATCTTGGTAACTTATGTCGGGTCTATCTGCACTCATTGCAAGTGAGCTGCGTTCTGCTTTGAAAAGCTGAGGGGCAGCACTTCGGGAGTAGTGGAGTAGGCTGTCTTGTACCTGGATGGTAGAGCTTGAATTGTTGTGAATAAGCGCTTGCTGAGAAACAGAAACCTTATTATTTTCGAAAATCAGACTGAGTTGTGGCGACCACGAAAGCTCGTTTGTTTGATAGCTAACCTTGTAGGGTGCTGTTTTATCGGCATCAGCTTTACTTTCAGGTTTTGTATCCGCAGCAGTTGGGTTTTCAAGCGGGATTAAGTAAAAGTCATCCATGGGTAATGTCATAGAAAACTCTTTATTGCTAAGCACAAAGGATCGAGTGTTGTTCTCGATTTTAGCCAATGTGCCAGTGTAATTTAGATCTCTTTGCTTGTGTTCCACTCTTACTTTTTTGTTTATTAAATCAAACCAGTTAGCATTTAAGTTGTTTTCTAAATGAGTAATTGGTGCGAAATTTTCTTGAAGTGGTAATAGTGTACCTGTGTTCGGAGTAAGGCTAAGTTGCTGGCTAGTTTCCACGATTTGACTATTATCTAAACCGATAACAGCGTTGATCGGTGCAGCAAAAGCGCTGTGAGCAGAGGCTCCTAAAAGAATGCTAAGGCAAAAATAGGCTGGTTGGTTGTTCATAACAGAGTCCTTTTGTTGATTTTAACAGCACGCAAGTTGTCGTGATGAATCTTCTCTCATGGTACCCTATTAAATTCAAGTAAACGTCAAACAATGTAGCAAAAATAAGGGTTTGCAGTGGATAAAAAATTACTAATTATTGACGGATTGAATCTAATTCGAAGACTCTATGCCGCATTAGAATCAGAGCAAGATTCAACGCGTCGTATTGAGCGCACCCAAAGTATTGCTATTGAAGCCTTGGCGAAATTAACCCACCAATTTACCCCTTCTTATGCTGTAGTTGTGTTTGATTCAAATGGCAAAACGTGGCGCCATCGAGTCTACCCAGAATATAAACTAGGTCGTGTGCCTATGGATGATACCTTACTCGAATCCTTGCCAGACTTTGCTAAGGTTTTTCGTTTCAACCATTTGCCTTGTTTGAGAATAGATGGTTGGGAAGCTGATGACCTTATCGCTACGTTAGCGGTGAAAGCGGCGAACAGTAATGTTAAATCTTATA
Organism: Marinomonas sp. UCMA 3892; assembly: GCF_012726345.1. Classification (GTDB taxonomy): domain Bacteria; phylum Pseudomonadota; class Gammaproteobacteria; order Pseudomonadales; family Marinomonadaceae; genus Marinomonas. The sequence goes on along the minus strand of NZ_PTXN01000002.1, from coordinate 267,531 downwards.
TTGTTTCAACAGATAAAGGTTTCACTCAACTGTTAGGGGATGATCGTATTCTGCAATATGATTACTTTGCCAAATTGGGTTACGACAAAATTTGGGTACCCGGTAAATATGGAGTGGAGCCTGAACAACTAACAGACTATTGGGCTTTAGTCGGTGATACCACCAACCGAATTCCAGGTGTAAAAGGTATTGGGCCGAAAACAGCATTAAGTATTATTAGTTTGTTTCCTACAGTTGAAGAAATTTATGCTAATTTGCCCTCTTTTTCAGAGCGCATTCAGTCTATGTTAGCAGGTGGTTATGAACAGTGTTTGTTATCTCGTTCATTAGTTGCCCTGAAAACGGATGTGGAAATAGGGGTTCGACTTTCTCAGCTAAGGTATATCAAAAGTAAAGTTGAGTGAATATCAAACTTCTAGGTAGAAAAGATAGCCTTAGCCCCTTACTCATATCTTATGAGACGCTTATAATAGCGGCATTTCAGACAACCAATAAATGAGATTTTTATGTCAGAGGTAAGAACACGTATTGCGCCTTCTCCAACAGGCGACCCGCATGTAGGCACAGCTTACATCGCATTATTTAATATGGCATTTGCACGTAAAATGGGTGGCAAGTTTATTTTACGTATTGAAGATACAGATCAAACTCGTAGTACGCCAGAATCTGAAAAAATGATTTTGGATGCATTACGTTGGTTAGGTTTGGATTGGGCAGAAGGTCCAGATGTGGGTGGGCCATATGGGCCATATCGTCAAAGCGAAAGGGGCGATATTTACGGTCAATATGCTCAAGAGTTGATCGATAAGGGGCATGCTTTTTATGCGTTTGAAACCACTGAAGAATTGGATCAAATGCGTAATGAACAAAAAGAGCAAGGTTTGCCACAAAAGTATGATGGCCGTGCTCTTAACCTGACGGCAGAAGAAGTTCAGGCAAAATTAGATGCTGGCGTTCCGTATGTTATTCGTATGAAAATCCCTGAAGAGGGTACATGCGTTGTACAGGATATGCTGCGTGGCACAATCGAAATCGATTGGGCTCAAGTGGATATGCAAGTATTGCTAAAAGCAGATGGTATGCCGACTTATCATTTAGCAAATGTTGTTGATGATCATCTAATGAAAATTACCCATGTTATTCGTGGTGAAGAATGGATCAACTCAGCACCTAAGCATATTCTATTGTACCAATACTTTGGTTGGGATATGCCGACTTTGTGTCATATGCCTTTGTTACGTAACCCAGATAAATCTAAGTTATCAAAACGTAAGAACCCAACTAGCATTTTGTACTATCAACGCATGGGGTATATGTCTGAAGCGGTAATTAATTACCTTGGTCGTATGGGTTGGTCTATGCCTGATGAGCGTGAAAAATTCTCGTTAGACGAAATGATTGAGCACTTTGATATTCAGCGTGTTTCTTTGGGTGGTCCAGTTTTTGATGTTGAAAAATTGAGCTGGCTAAATGGTATGTGGATTCGTGAGAATCTAACCCCAGAAACTTTTGCACAAAAATATGTTGAATGGGCGCTTAACCCTGAATACTTGATGAAGATTTTACCGTTGGTAATTCCACGCGTTGAAACTTTCTCAGATGTCGCTGATGTGGCTGGGTTCTTCTTAAAAGGTATGTTGCCAATTACCAAAGAGGATTTTTCTTCTATCAAGTTAGAAGAAGAAACGCTTCGTAAGGCTATGCAGTTTGCTTTATGGCGTTTGGAAGCACTGAGCAAATGGGAAAAAGACGAAATCTTTAACGAGATGAAAGCATTAGCGCAAGTAATGGAGATTAAGCCGAAAGACTTTTTTGCACCATTATTCGTCGCTATCTCTGGAACGACTGCGTCTGTTTCTGTTTTTGACTCTATGGCGATTCTAGGTTCAGATATTTCTCGTGCCCGTATGCGCACCGCAGTGAACGTACTAGGCGGCCCTTCTAAGAAAGAAGCAAAGCGTTGGGAAAAAGAATACGCTGATCTATAAGGCGGCGTTTTAGCCAAAAAGTAAAGTTACAAAAATATGATCGAAAAAAAACCGGCTATCAAAGCCGGTTTTTTTTACATTAGTAGCTTATCTATTTGCATTAACGAGTAGTAAAGACACTCGTCTTTTTATCTAGGCTGCTAACTTGATTGTGAATGTCACGGGTATTGCCTTCAATGCTATTAATATAGCTATTATCACGTTGAAGTTGCTGTGCAATTTTGTCCATTTCTTCACTCATATGTACAGCTGTTTTTGCAACTTCTTGGATAGAGCGAGCCATATCAATTGAGGAAGCTGAACTTGTCTGTGCATTTTGTTCTATTTCACGAATAGCCAATTCTGCTTTTTCACTAAACTCTTCAATAGCATGTAAGCTTTCTTGACCACTGTGCATAGTTTCGATTGCTGTTTGTGTTGAAGATTGAATAGTGCTGACGATATCTGTGATTTTGGCTGTTGCATCAACTGTTTTCTCAGCTAGAGAACGTACTTCATCGGCAACAACAGAGAAACCGCGGCCAGCTTCACCGGCACGCGCTGCTTCAATGGCTGCGTTTAGTGCAAGGAGGTTGGTCTGATTTGCTAAGTCATTGATCATACCTATAACGTTGTCGATATCTTTAGATAGTTGGCCAAGCTCGTTAAGTTGCTCACTTGTTTTGTTGACAACACTAATAGTGCTAGAAAGATTCGATAACGCACCCTTGATCGTTTCAGCACCAACTTTTGCAGATTCGTAAGTGTGTTGAGACTGGCTGCTTAGATCTTCTGTTGTGCTAGAAATGCTAGAAATAGTGGTGGATATTTCTTCTGTCGCTGCTGCTAGAGAGTTTGTTTGCTCACTAACAGAGCGGTTGCTTTGCGCGATGTTAGTAACAGAAGTGTTGAGTTCATTAACCATGTTGTTGACACCTTGAGTGGTATCCACAACCTCACCAATTACTGAGCCTAACCCCGTTGTCATCTCGTTTACAGAGCTACATAAAGAATCAAATTCATCATTACGTTTTTTGTTAACGTGTAAACGAGCTGTTAGGTCACCACCTTTAACTTTGCCTAGGTCTTTGATGATTTGATTGAGCGTACTATTAACACTACTGCCAATTCCCATCATCATAAGCGCGGCAATGACAGCAACAACAATACTTACAATGATTAAGCTTATGCTAGCTTGTTGAGAGCTTTCAGAAGCTTGCTGGCGTGCTTCTAGCACTGCTTTTTGCATGTACTCAACTGCAGCTAAACGAGTTTGAGCAAAATTTGTTTTACTATCTATAAATTGTGATTGTAGGTTTTTTAGTTGTTGGTTTTCTTTATCAAAGTTTTCGACAGCTGCATAATACTTATTAATAACTTCACCGAAGCGTTCTTCAAGGCCGAAGTTAGTAACACGTTTATAAAACTTGTCATAACGTTCCATGAAGGCCGCTTTGTTTTCCGGAACTGGTTCAAAGATAAAGTTCTTTTCGGCTTCTCGAACCGGTAGGAATTCTTGTTTTACTAGGCTTAGGAACGAAATTTCTTCTGTTACTTTTTCACCTAATTGAGAGATTTCGCCCTTTAAACCAGAAGACCCATTAAAGCCAACTTTTTGTCTTTGATTGACAAGTAGTTTTAACGTATCGCTATAATTGGCTAAAGAAGAGGTAATGTTAGTTATGTTTTTCTTTGCTTCTGGGTCTTGAAGAAGGTTTGTATCATTTTCTAGCGTAACCATGAACTTTTCGTGGTTAGCATTTAGCTGCTCTAGAAAATTTTCGTAGGTGCTGTTGTCAATGCCAGACAGTGTCTCGTATTCCTCCATTAAGGTAATAGCTAAAGATGCAAGGTCTTTATCTACTGTGGTAAGACGATCGAATTTTGAGGATGAGGTTTCTTGAACATTCAATCCTTGTAAAGCAACTGCAGTTACAACAACGAATCCAAGAATAGCCGCAATCAATAATGAGAGTAACTTGGTACGAAAACTAAGGTTTGCCAACATATTATATCCTGCACTTTTTTATTATAAATTGAACAAATAGACATTTTGCTGAGAGCCATCAAAACTTTCAGTCTTCACTACATGTCTATTGAAGCATTACAAATGTTTACTTAAGCATTCTATTTCTACTATGGCCTTGTTTGCAATTAATTGACATAAAAATATAGATTTATCTTGTTACGATAATGGTAATGAATGCTATTTTTGATGTTTTTTTGTGGTGAGGTAAATTTGGCTTATCTAAAAGTCGTGAGGGCTTAGCCATATGTCTATTTTTTGGTTACCAAGGTAGCTGATTTTTCCTTGATATCGTGCTATTCCACTGGAACTAAATTCAAACCTGTAGGTTCTTTTAATTTTTATTTCCCCTTGGTTCCAGATTGGTCTCCATTCTGCACCAGCGACACTTTCCTCTAAAAGTTGTAGGTTAAGTGATTCACAGTGTTTTTTTGCGTTTATTAAAGCCTGCTCTCGAATGGAGGAGTTTTTCCACCAAGCGTAGGCTACAGCAATAATTAATAGAAGAATGATGATGTCGGAAAGTTGTAAGTTCATTTGTCCCTGCTGTTTGTTAAAGAGGTTACGATCTTTTTTAACATCATAGCGAATAGTGACTAGAAAAAAATAGTCACAATAGAAAGAAATACGTGGCTACCTCCAAGCAGGAGAGAAAGGAGAGGTAGCCACGGTCTTCACGCTATTTAGAGCAAGTCGTAAAATTATCTCATTGATTAAATGCTAAATTTGGGCATTCGGGGCAGCGAATGTGTGGGTAAACCAAATTTGAGTCGTTAGCTTCAATCTAATGGCCAGTCAGGCGATAATTTAGGCGGCTTCTACTGCTCTCTCTGCGTAAAGTTGGATAACCCACTGCTCAATGCGTTGATCAGTGAGTTCAAACTGTTGATCTTCATCAATTGCTAGGCCGATGAAGAATTCTTTGTTGTCGATACATGCTCTAGATGCTTCAAATTCATAGCCCTCTGTTGGCCATTGGCCAATAAAGGTCGCATTAGTTGGTAATAATTTTTCATATAGCCAACCTACAGCATCAACAAAATAATCGCCGTAGCCAAATTGATCACCTAGCCCATATAGGGCTATGACAGTATCTTCAAGAGCCAGTTCAGCTAGATTGTCTCCAATGTCCTCCCAGTCGGACTGAATACCGCCAAAATCCCAAGTAGGGATTCCCAAGATAAGCATGGGGTATTGCTCAAGTTGGCTCAGTTCAATATCTTTGATGTTGAATATATCTACTTGCTCACCAAGTTCTTCCCATTGTTTGGCAATCTTGCGGCCAACTTCTTCTGTATTGTTTGTATCTGTGCCGTAAATAAGGGCAATTGTTGATTGAGCCATGTGATGCCTTTGCTTTCTGTAATTTAGTGAATTTGTCCATATTGGTGGCTACTGACACCGAAGTGTTGAATAAAAGCCGCTTCGAACTGGTCTTCTGAAAAACCGCTTTGCGCTACAATATGAGATTTTTCAGCCGGGTTTTGTCTTAGTTGGGCGGCTGCAAATTTGATTCGGCTACGAGTGCAATAGCTTTCGATAGGTTGTCCTACAATAAGGTTAAAACCAATGGCAAGAGCTTCTGTATTAAGGCCAACTTGTTGCGCTAGATGTTTGATGTTGAGAGTATCGTATTCAGGTGTTTCTATTAGGTTTTGCGCATGGAAAAGTTTGCTTTGGCAGTCTTCGCATTGTGATAAATGACTGAGCATTTGTAGCTGCTCGATCAGTGTAAATATAAGCGAATAGAGGTATCCAGCAAGGCTGATCGAGTGTCCTTTGTGTGCCAATATGGGCTCAATGGCCCTGATGGTTCTTTCTGTAAGAGGTAGCTGAATTACGGAGCTTTCATTGCCTAGCTTGTCTCGCATAACCATAAAATGCTGGATGATTTGATCTTCTGTTTCACCTAGGACTGCCGCTAAATGGGCTGGACTAATTCGAGTTTGCAGTAGGCTGTATTCATCACCCTTTGCCATCAAGAAATGACCATTAATATTTTTTGGCTGATATGAAATTTGTACAGAATTAATATCTTTTGCTGTCTTGATTGGGCCCGTACCCAAAAAAGAAAAATAAAGCCCTGATTTTGCTTCTTCATGTATTGAAACATTTGCATTACTAATTAAGTGTTGGTCAAGTAATTGCAAATTTGGAAGTAGGGCAAGTAGTTGTTTATGGCCAGATAGCCATGGCGCTACTTCTTCTTTGATTTTTCCTGCATTGTCATACACATCGCGCATGTTTAGTTGCATCGTATGTCGCCTCAATCTGATAATGGTTATCATTAAAGATTCTTTTTGCTTTCAATGCAAGTGATTCTCATTAAATATTTTATATGAGAATCACTTTATTCATATTTTTATCTGATGTGTATTGTTTGGTGGGAGTCAGTCTAAGTAGTCGGTTCGATTTAGGCCGTATTTTTGCATTTTCTGATTGAGTGTTCTGCGAGGAAGCTGGAGTTGTTCTAACACAAGTTGAATATTGCCTTTTTGTTGTCGAATACTGGCTTCAATTAAGCTACGTTCAAATTCTTGTACCTTCACGCTAAGTGGCAGAGGGGTTATGGTGTCTATATCATCCTGAGCTTGGTAGCCTGCCAATATTTTTGCAACACTCGTGTTAGGTTCAAGTGCATAGCGTAGCGCAACGTTTCTAAGTTCACGAACATTTCCTGGCCATCCGTATAACGTCAGCGTTTCATGATCGATTGGACTAAGTTGTCTAAGATCTCCTCCGCGCTCTTTTACTGCTATTCGACAAAAATGCTCAAAGAGCAGTGGAATATCAGATCCTCTGTTGCGTAAATCTGGAAGATGTATTTGTGATACATTCAGTCGAAAGAATAAATCTTGTCTAAAGTTTTCTAGCGTCTGTAGATCACTTTTTGCAGCCGCGACAACTCTTAGGTCTATCTTGATCGTATTATTGCTGCCAACTCGCTCGAGCTGATTTTCCTGCAATACGCGTAGTAATTTAATTTGCATCGCGAGTGGCATACTTTCTATTTCATCTAGAAACAATGTGCCGCCACTGGCATGCTCAAGCTTGCCAATCCTTTGCTTGTTCGCACTGGTGAAGGCGCCAGCCTCATGGCCGAATAGTTCGCTTTCAAACAGGTCTGCTGGAATAGCGGCGCAATTAATTGCGACAAATGGGTTGCTGCTTCTTGGACTACAATCGTGTAAAGCTTTTGCAACTAACTCTTTGCCACAGCCGGTTTTTCCGTAAACAATGACATGGGTGTCCATGCTGGCGAAGGTGCGAATTTGCTGTCTGACACGGATGATTTGCTCATTTTTACCAATGATGATTTCTTCTAAGCCATGTAAGTCGCCAAGGTATTGGGATTGATTAGCATGTTGAAGCTGAACTTTTCTTAGTTGAATAGCTTTTTCAACAGTTTGTAACAACCGGTTTGGGTCAAAGGGTTTCTCAAGAAAATCAAAAGCGCCGTCACGCAAAGCATTGACGGCGGTGTCGACGTCACCATGTCCGGTAATCAGTATAAATGGAAGCTCATGCTCTTTACTCAAACAGTCGCTCATCAATGTTAAACCGTCGATTGGTGTCATACGAATATCACTGACGATAATGCAAGGTAGCCCAACTTTGAACTGATCTATCAGCTCTTGAGCCTCTTGAAATTCTCGTACGTTATAGTTTGATAAGCGCAGCCATTGGGCGGTGGTTGAACGAACAATATCGTCGTCATCAAGTAGCCATATTTCAATGTGATTGTTGGTGTTACTGTTTTCCATATTAGGCCTTTAACAGTGTTAAGCTGAATACAAGTTTTGAGTCATTGTCATGACTTGCTTTTAGTACGCCATTCATGTCTTTTGCTAGGTTTGTACTAATTGCCAGCCCCAATCCTAAGCCTTTACCGATCGGCTTTGTCGTAAAAAAAGGCTCGAAAATATGTGTAAGTTGAGACGATTCTATACCTGGACCATTGTCTTGGTAGTTTATGGTTATCTGTTTATCATGTGTTTCGAGGGATATTTTAATACTTGGCGTGATTTTGTGTTCGGAGCAGGCTTGAATGGAGTTGCTAATTAAATTAGAAAATATTCTTTCTAGTCGAGTAGGTTCCGCGATAACAGCATCTAGATCATTGAATGCAATTTTCCACTGAACATTGTTTACGTCATCACCAAGGCTTTCAATAGCTCGTTCTACGGAACTTTTTATAGAGGTTGGTGCAAGTTGTTCTGGTCTTCTATAAGCAAGTACTTTTAGTTCGCTGGTTAGTTTTTGCATTCTAACAACAAGGGACTCTAGGTCTATGAGAGTTTTTAAAGCTTGTTCTGAATCTTGGCGTTTAAGTAGCAGTTCTGCGGTATAGGCTAATGTTCTTATGCCGGTGAGTGGTTGATTTAATTCGTGAGCGATGGCTGTCGACATTTGTCCTATGGCGGCGAGTTTTTCGGTCCTTAATAGCTCTTTTTGTGCGGCTTCTAATGCCTTCGTTCGTTCTAATACTCGTTCTTCAAGTCGTGTATTTGCGTCGAGCAAATTCAATTCTGCTCTTTTGCGCTTGCTGATATCGAGTAGGGTTACTAAGTAGCCTTGTGAGTCACTCCATTCTAAAGAAGAGACAGAGAGTAGTGCCGGAAAAATTTGACCGTTTTCTTTTTGTAAAACCACTTCTTGTTCTAGTAAGTTTGCTGCAAATGTATTTCCAGCGACCTCTTGTGTTTGCAGGGATCTGATAAAAGCTAAGGCGATTTGGTTCTCGGGACAATCTGGTAGGAACTCATATAAATAATGGCTGTTTAGTTCAGCTCTTTGCCCGAAATAACGTAACCCCATTGGGTTTACGAAAGATATTTCACCACGTTTTGTTAGCTGTAATAGTCCGACATGGGTATTTTCGATCAGGACTCTTTGGCGTTGAGCGCTATTGGCAATGAGTATTTCATTCTCTAATTTTGACGCAATTTTTAAAGAGCGTTCGCGCCGATAAAGCCAAAAAAGAAATATCAGAGCAAAAACACCTAGGCTGATAAAGGCGATATTTTGTGCTTTTTTCTGGATGCCTTTTAAATTTGATAAGTAATGAATTTGCCACTTCAAGTCATCTAACGTGACATTCTGTAAAAGGTAGTTTTCATCGTTTAGATGGTAAATTTTAGAGCGAGTATTATTTAAAAACTGGACGTCTGTAGGGTTGTCTAGCCAATTACTAACTAAAAGCCGATTTAATTTACTGGCTAAGAAAATGAGACTGTTTTGATCTGTCATCACAACGAGATCATCGAAAAGATTCCATCGCTCAATCAAATCACTGACGTTAATTCTTACTGCGACAGCGCCTGCTAATCCTGCTTTTGTATAAACAGGAGCCAATACTAGGTGTGCTGATTGATACTGCTTAGGGTTGTAACCAGAGACAAGGATGTACTCTCCTTGTTGTTCCCTAAGTACATTGCTTAAGTCTTGCTTACTAAAGTAGTCATCTAAATTGAAGTGTGGAGATTGTTCACTGGAAACCAAAAGATCACCCTGAGCAGATAAAATAAACCAATCTTGTGTTTTGGATACATGTGTCAGGTCTTCTAGTTGTCGCTGCAGTCGCTGTGTTAAAACAGGATCTTTAGGATTATTCATAAAGGCCAGTAGAGTAGGGTTATCTGCAAGAGCATAGGGGAGGATATGGTAATTTTTTAATTCATTGCGCAACTCAATAACGTAATCGAGTAGTTTATCTTGGCCTTCCGAATGCTTGTCTATAATGAGTGCCTGATAGGCAATGGTGTTTACACCAAAAAATAGTAGAGTAAGTAGAGTGCAACCGGAGGTGAGAAAGAAAAGACGATGTTTACGGAATTGTGAAATCAAAGAAAGTCTCGCGAGCCTTTAATGTGTTTAGCCAGTGTTAAATGTTTAATTAATCGGATTAGATTAAATTAAAGCTGCGTAACAAAGTAACGCCAATACTAGTACTAATCAAGGATGCGATGGTTGTAATAACGATGATGTTTGCTGCAAGTGAAGAATTGCCATTCATGGCGCGTACCATGATATAGCTAGCGGATGCTGTTGGGGCGGATGACATGAGGAATAATACGCCTAGCTCCATGCCGCGGTAGCCTAATAAATACCCGCCAAAAGTCAGTATGAAAGGGATAAAAATAAGTTTACCTACAGATGCCAATATAGCGCCTAGCATCCCGCTTTTTAAAGACTTAAAGTTGAGTGATGCTCCAGCGCACAAGAGTGCTAAAGGGAGCGTCATTTGTGCAAAATAATCTCCTGCCTTATAAAGCGTTGAAGGAAGTGATAAACCAGTTAGTGACGTAATAAAGGCAGCCAAAATAGCGATGATTAGTGGGTTTTTCGCTATACCTTTTAGAATGCCAATCAAACTGGCATTTTTTCCTAGAGCTCTGCTTAGACCAATGACGGATAGTATATTAAATAATATAGTGACTCCGCCTAGATAGACTGATGCCACCGAGAAAACATTGTTGCCGTAGGCATTAACACAATAGGCTAACCCAATAATGCCCATATTTGATCGAAAAGCGCCTTGGACTAAAACCGCTCTTTCTGCTTTATCAGGCTCCCAAATAGACAAGAGTAGTTCTAATGCAATATAGGTAACAGTTACCGCTATCATTGCATATATCACCAATGATAAGTCAGTGTTTGAAGATATGTCACTCTTGGAAATACTAATGAAAAGTAACGCAGGGAGTGTAACGTTAAACACCAGTTTAGATGCGACATCAATGAAGTTGTCATTGATAATTCGTATTCGGTATAAAATAACTCCCAATGCTAATATCATAAATATTGGCATTGTTATAGAGAAAGAAAATACCAGTACATCTAAAAAGTTGTTCAACGCCATTCCTTAAAGAAGGTGTTTACTGATCGTTGTTTTCGAAGCGGTAGCCTGCACCGTAAACGGAATGAATAACATTTAATTCAGGTGCCACAGCAGAAATTTTCTTACGAAGCTTTTTGATATGGCTATCAATAGTGCGATCACTCACTACGCGGCTATCGGCATAAATGCTTTTCATTATAAGATCACGGCCGAAAACGCGACCAGGTTCTTTGATTAGCAATTGAAGCAATTGAAATTCAACTGTTGTTAAGTCGATTAAATCACCTTTATACGTTGCGCGAAGACGATCTACATCTAGATCGAAGCCATCAGTTCTTGGCGATTCTGCTTGGTCTAATTCTACGCGACGTAAGTTTGCTTTTACACGAGCGACAATTTCACGAGGGCTAAATGGTTTACAAACGTAGTCATCAGCACCCATTTCTAAACCGATAAGACGATCGATTTCTTCTGCTTTTGCCGTCACCATGATAATAGGCACGCCACTGAATTGACGAACTTGTTTACAGATTTCTACACCGTCCAATCCTGGAAGCATTAGATCTAGTAGAACGATATCAACTTGGTTATTTTTGATGTAATTAACAGCAATATCGCCACGATCTAGGTGATGATGTTCATAGCCAGCCTGTTCTAGGTAAGCTGACATTAGTTCTGCTAGTTTTGGTTCGTCTTCAATAATCAGTACTTTGCTCATAATATTATTCGTTCCTGTTCGTTTAACTATACTAGTTTAAAGGGAATTCAACTTTTATTCCTAAGCCACCATCAGGGGAGTGATAAGCACTGATTGTGCCTTGATGACCATCCACAATACTTGCGCATATAGCGAGACCTAAGCCTCGTCCACCTGTAGCGCGGTTTCTTGAATTTTCGACTCGGAAAAATTGTTCAAAAATTCTGTTTTTATCTTCGTCGCTAACACCTGGTGCAGTATCTTCAAAAAGAACGACGGCTTTCTTGTTCTTTTTTAAAAGTTTTACGGTTAGCTTTCCAGGCGCATTTGTATATTTTAATGAATTATTCATTAGATTCGAAAAGAGCTGATGTAATCGATCAGAGTCACCATGCATAACAATAGGGCTTTTTTGAGAATATTCAAACCCTAATTCTAATCCAGCTTCAGTAAAAGGAAGTGTCATTGATTGAACTGTTTGTTCAATAATGTCATTTATCGAAATATCTTCCATTTCATAGCTTAAATTACCCATATCATGCATTGATAATTGGTTTAAGTCATCAATTAGGCGTGCAATATGAAGAGTTTCTTGATGCAGTGAAGAGAGGCTTTCAGGAGATACTTTAATAATCCCATCCTGCATTGCTTCAATTTCTCCTCTAAGAATTGCTACAGGAGTTCTTAGCTCGTGAGCGGTGTCAGCAACCCAGCGTTTACGTGCCTCGCGCGCGTGCTCTAAGGTGCAAGCTAAGTTATTGAAATCACAACTAAGGCTAGCTAACTCATCTGCCCCTTTTACTGATATGCGAGTGTCAAACTTTCCAGCAGCCAGTTTTTTTGTGGCTTTCTGCATGGAACTAATAGGGCGGCTTAACCACTGCGCCAAAGGCCAAGTTAAAAGTGCTGCTATCGCAAGCATGAAGGCTGAGATAAGTAGGAATGCTTCACCTTGCTGGCGAACAAAGCGCAATGTTTGATCCTGAACGAGCTCTCTGATTGAGCGAAGGCCAACGTACCCCACTACTTTTTTATTCACGCTAACTGCGTGGGTTTCTGCATCGGCAAAGCGAGTTTTACCGATGATCGGTTTTTGTTGGCTATCGAATAATAGAAAACGTTGGCGATAATACTGGGAAGGATAGATTAAATCTAAGTTTGGCGTGCTAGGGGGCGGAACCAAATCTCTTAAGTTCTCTAGTTTTGCTTTATGCCATTCGCTTTCCATTCGGCTTTCTTGGACCAAAAAATACCAATCGTCGTAGTAAATGTATAAGTTGGCCGTTCTGTTTGCCATTTGCTCTAAAAAGTCACGATCACGTTCCGTTGCGTAGGATACAAATCCTCTATCAAAACTCCATTGAAATACTTGCCACATAGAAACAATGAGTAAAATATTACTTAAAACAAAAACTGCAAAAAGTTTATGTCGAATTTTTAATCCTTTGGTCATTGCCATAGTGGAGTTTGAGGTCCTATTGTGTAGTGTTTATGTGTTATTTACAGGGAGTTAATAATTATCGATACGTTATCACAAAGTCTTCGTCATCGAGCTGGTTGAGTAGTCATTCTAATCGTCTGTTTACTATACAGTTTTATGTGGAAAGCTGGCTACTTGGTTGGAGTGTAAATAATGAGGATTTCCAATCAAGAGTTTCCTTTAGTATGATGCGTCAATTTTTGTATTTTAGGTTGGCTTATGCCTGTTTTGTTTGTGTTAAAAGGTCTGATTTCATTTTTTTTTGATCATAATGAATACCTTGATTTGTTTCGTTCCTGTCATGGTTTTGGCTTTGTTTAAGTGTATTTTACCCTTTGCGTCGATACGGGCGGTTTTAAATGTTGTATTGGACAACATAGCAACGTTTTGGATCGGGATAAATAACATCAATCAGCGCTACTTAGGCCGTTCTGTTATTGATGTGTCGGGTACGTGTGATTTTGTATTGAATGATTGGTATATGATAACGGCTAATCATCAATCTTGGGTGGATATTCTTATTCTGCAGCGCCTGTTTAATAGACGTATTCCCTTCATTAAGTTCTTTTTAAAGCGCGAGCTTATTTGGGTTCCTTTTATTGGTCTTGCTTGGTGGGCATTAGAGTTTCCTTTTATGAAACGTTACAGTTCTGCGCTGCTCAAAAAGAAACCCGAGCTGAAAGGAAAAGACATTGAGGTGACGAAAAAAGCTTGTGATAAGTTTCAATACTTCCCTGTGTCGATTATGAACTTCCTAGAAGGAACTCGTTTCACCGCTGAAAAACATGATCAACAATCTAGTCGGTATAAGCACCTTCTTATGCCAAAAGCGGGCGGCTTGTCTTTTGCTTTAAATGCTATGGACGGAAAGTTACATCAATTAATTGATGTAACTATTGTTTATCCTGAAGGTATTCCGAGTTTTTTTGATTATCTTTGTGGAAAAGTGTCCAATATTAAAGTGCATATTAGAGTAATGCCTATTGATGATTCTTTACTTGGGAACTATCAAGATGATGCAGAATATAGAGCGTATTTTCAGCAGTGGGTGAATGGTCTTTGGCAAGAAAAAAATCAGCAGTTCGAGTGCTTGCTGCACGCTGAGACGAATAGTATTGAGCAATAAATAATACATTCTGAGACTTTTGCACGACTACTGCGCTTGCCAATACTTTGTTAAAAATAGACTCAAAATGCTCATTTATAACCCATAAACTCCGCTTTTTCGTCTATTTTTGCCTCGTCTTGGCTTTGCTCGTGACTTCGTGCAAAGGTCTCATTCTCTTTCTGTATCCTTCAATAAATCGAGAATTGTATCTTTTCTATTTTTTTAAAATGTCTGACTCTGTTTCTCTACTCTTAATATATCGAGGCATTTGGCATGGATATTTCTCATTTATTGACTCCACACTCACGAAACATGGAAGCTTCTTTGGTTCGTGAATTGCTGCATTATAGTCAACAGCCAGACGTTCTATCTTTAGCGGGTGGTTTGCCAGATGAAAATTTGATGCCTGCTTACCCAGAACTGAAGCAACTAACCGACAGTCGACAATATGGCCCAAGTGAAGGCGAAAAAGACCTGCGCGACTGTATTGTGTCGATTGTGGCAGATCGGGGCATTGAGACATCTACTGAGAATGTACTGATAACCAACGGCTCGCAGCAAGGTTTGGATATTGTTAGTCGCTTAATTTTAGACGAAAGTTCGACCATTTTAACCGAACAGCCTACGTATCTTGCTGCTTGTCAGGTATTTAAATTACAAGGCGCAAAGGTTCAAGATGTTTTGTCGGATGCTGAAGGGATGTCTGTTTCAGCTTTACGCGATGCGATTGAGCAATATCATCCAAAAGCCGTTTATTTGATTCCTAATTTTCAGAATCCAGCAGGGCATTGTTATAGCTTGGAGCGTCGGCGCGAGATTGCAGCTCTGCTCGATGAGAAAAATATATTGCTCATTGAAGACGATCCGTATCGCGATCTTTGTTATGACAATGTTGACCTTACGCCTATTTCCACTTTGATAAAACAAACACCTTGGCTGTACATGGGGAGTTTTTCTAAGGTTTTGTGGCCAGGTTTGCGTACTGGCTATATTGTTTCCTGTGATGCTTTTTCTCCGTACTTGGTTAAAGTAAAACAAGCTGTTGATCTTCATACCAATCGTCTTGGTCAGAGTATGATTACCCAATTCTTTATGTCTGGACAATATCCGGATCACGTTATTCAGCTCCAAAAAGCTTATAAGGAAAAGCGGGCTGTAATGGCTGAGGCTTTAAATGCAGAGCTTGGCGACCTTATTGAATTTTCTATTCCTGCTGGTGGTATGTTCTTTTGGGTGAAATTGCCCGCAGGTGTTTCATCACAATTAGTACTGACTGAAGCGTTGAAGGATAAGGTGTTGGTTCTTCCTGGTACGCCATTTTTCCCATGTAAAAGTCCACTTGATGATTCGTTTCTAAGATTGAGTTTTGCTCGTGTTTCTCCGGCGCAAATCCATCAAGCAATCACGGTGCTTGCGAAAGTTATTCGACAGCTTGCTTAGTTACTTGTCACTTGGGGATTGATGGTTGTATGTCTATATTGGCTAGGTTTCTTGTTTCATAGCATTTTTGTTGTGGTAAGGTTGGCTTTTTATTGTATTTATACTTGGCTAGCAGTTCCTTCTTTTTGGGCGACACGTTAGAATCTTATTTTTAAGACTGTATAGAATAGGAATATGTAATGGGCAGAGCCTTTCAAAACCGCAAAGAGTCCATGGCAAAAACGTCTGACCAAAAAGCCAAGGTTTACAGCAAGTACGGCCGTGAGATTTATGTTTGCGCAAAATCCGGTGGTATTGATCCTAATGGTAATTTGGCACTTCGTTCTCTGATCGACCGAGCTAAAAAAGATCAGGTGCCAACTCACGTTATCGACAAAGCGATTGATAAGGCGAAAGGTGGTGGTGGAGAAGACTTTGATACTGCTCGCTACGAAGGTTTTGGTCCTGGCAATACTATGGTTATCGTGGATTGTTTGTCTGATAACCCAAACCGTACTTTTGGTGACGTGCGCACTTGCTTTAACAAGGTGAAATGTAAAATCGGTAGCCAAGGCAGCGTGAGTCATATGTTTGACCACAGTGCTATTTTTGTTTTTGCTGGTACTGACGAAGAGGCTGTATTGGAAGCCTTGATGATGGCTGATGTTGATGTAACAGATATTGAGCTAGAGGACGGTAAAGTAACTGTTTTTGCGCCTCATACCGATTACAGCAAGGCAAAAACAGCATTAACAGATGCATTTGGCGAGATTGAATTTGAGGTTGATGAAATTCAATTCGTTGCTCAAAACACAACCGAAATTCAAGGTGAAGAAGTGGAGCAGTTTGACCGCTTTTTAGATCTATTGAATGACCTGGATGATGTTCAGCGCGTTTATCATAACGCTGAATATTAGAATTTGAGGCCTTGGTGAAGTTCTTTGCTAAGGCCTTTTATTTTAGGTGTACTGATTAAAAATGACTAAGCCAAAACCTCAGTTGAAATCTCCATGCGTCAATGTCTGTCTTTTGAATGACGAAGATATTTGTGTGGGCTGTTATCGTACTGGTAAGGAAATTAGCCTGTGGGGCAGTATGAATAAAGCCTCTCAGCAGGCGGTGATGAAAAAGGTTCGCGAGCGAGAGGCTAAAAGTAATTTTGTTTCTAGCTAGTGCTTTTTATTAATGTTACTTATCTTCGTTTTTGTTTTTAAGTTCTATCCATTGCGACATGTATTGCGTGCTCTTAAGGCTGTGGTGTCGCAGCATTAATCCCAAAAAATGCTTTTTTCTTAGGCTTTCTTTTAGCTGAACGTGTAGCTTCAATCGATTAATTAATTTGGGTTCCCATTCTTCTGCTTGATAGCGAGCTTGCAATATTCTATTGCCATTTTGTTGCATCAGTTGCCAGCTTTCTTTATCTTCATAGAGTGACACAGCGGCATCGACAAAGGTGTCTATATCGTCAGTGATCACGCCGTTCCAAGGGAGGTCGCCATGCATAGATTCAGCGCCAATGCTGGTGGTTATACTTGGAGTTCCTACCTGCATAGCTTCAACCAATTTTCCTTTAATACCAGCCCCAAAACGTAATGGTGCTAAGCAAAGTCGAGCTTGTTGCATGACTTTTTGGGCGTCTTCGGCCCAGCCTTTTACTAAAAAACCTTCTTTTGCGTTATGTAATTGCGTGGCTTTTGGTGGAGGGTATGCACCATAAATATGCATTTCTGCTTTTGGTAGACGCTTTCGAATCTTTGGCCATATCTCTGTTTTTAATTGCTGGACAGCATCCCAGTTTGGTGCATGACGAAAATTGCCGATGCTAATAAAGTTTTGGCGCTCTTCAAAGCTGGTTAGAGTGTCAGTGTCTTTAGGTTTAGGTAGCATAAATGGAAGGTGAAATGCATGGGTTTCTGGCACGTGAAATTCATCAATTAACAGTTTTGTTTCCACTTCTGAAATCATTAGGGTTAAGTCACAGCGATGAATGGCGGCGATTTCACGAATGCCTAGGTCACTATAAAGGTCTTCAACCACAAAAGTTTTATTTTGTTTAAGGGCGTTGTGTCTGGCTTGTCTTAATGAGTGAAGGTCTTCGGTATTGAGAATTCTTAATGAGTTTGGGCTGAATTTTTCAACCCGCCAACCGAATTGTTCTTCCATCATGAAGCGATCAAATATCACAATGTCCGGTTTTTTGTCTGCAATATAGGTATCGAAAGAAGCATCGTTAAGTTCGATATGTTCCGCTTCAATGCCTAATTGAGATAGGTCTGTCATGTGTTCTGTTTGTAGTGCGGGGCTCGCAAATGATATTTGCCATTGTTGTTTATAAAAACAATTAAGTAATTGCATCATTCGGCTGCCAGCGGCAGATGAGTTAGGTTCTGGCCAGACATAGCCGATGACAAGTAGGTGCACGGTATTCTCTCAATGTTTCAGTGATTTTTGGTTCTGAATTTTTAGCAGAATCAGGACATATTCGTCCGGCTATTGTATCATGGCAAGCAGATTTGTCTTGCCTGCCTCATTTGAAGGGATTGTCTGGCAAGACGTAAGCAAAACATGACGTTGAGAAGATATTATGATCATAAAACCAAAGATTCGCGGATTTATCTGTACAACAACACATCCAGTAGGCTGTGAGCAAAATGTAAGAGAGCAAATTGCTTTTACTAAAAGCAAAGGGGCTATCGAAAATGGTCCTAAAAAAGTACTTGTAATCGGTGCGTCAAGTGGTTATGGCTTGTCTTCTCGTATTGCTGCAGCGTTCGGTTCTGGCGCAGCTACAATAGGTGTTTTCTTTGAAAAGCCAGGTACAGATAAGAAAACAGGTACAGCGGGTTGGTATAACTCTGCGGCATTCGATAAAGTTGCCAAAGAAGAAGGTTTATATGCTAAAAGCATTAATGGTGATGCCTTCTCAAACGAAGCGCGTGCAACCGTTATTGATTTGATTAAGCAAGATCTTGGTCAAATTGACATGGTGGTTTACTCGTTGGCTTCTCCAGTTCGTAAAATGCCAGAAACGGGTGAAGTTGTTCGTTCGGTTCTTAAGCCTATTGGCCAGCCATACCGTTCTACTGCGATTGATACGAATAAAGACGTGATTATTGAAGCGGAAATCGAGCCGGCGACAGAAGAAGAAGTTGCTGCTACGACTACTGTTATGGGTGGTCAGGACTGGGAGCTTTGGATGTCTGCTTTGCAAGAAGCTGGTGTATTAGCTGAAGGTACGCGTACTGTGGCTTACTCTTACATTGGCTCTGACATTACTTGGCCAATTTACTGGCATGGTGCGTTAGGTAAGGCGAAAGAGGATTTGGATCGTGCATCCGCTGCTATCGATGCTCAATTGGCTAAAATTGGCGGTGGCGCGAACGTTGCTGTATTGAAATCAGTTGTTACTCAGGCCTCCTCAGCAATTCCAGTAATGCCGCTATATTTGGCGATGGTCTTCAAGGTAATGCGCGAGAAAGGTATCCATGAAGGTTGTATGGATCAAATTTATCGTATGTTCGCAGAGCGTTTGTACAATAACCATAATCCTGCAGAGTTGACAGACGATAAAAATCGTCTTCGCTTGGATGATTGGGAATTACGTGAAGATGTTCAGCAAGCTTGTCGTGAGCTTTGGCCGAAAGTAAATGATGCGAATTTATTTGCTGAAACGGACTATCAGCTTTATAAAGACGAATTCTTGAAGCTGTTTGGTTTTGGTGTAGATGGTGTTGATTATGATGCCGAAGCAAACCCAGAAGCAGATTTTGAAGTAATTACTCTTTAGTTTTTACTAAAAGAGACAAAAAAGGAGTTCAGGTATCGCTTGAGCTCCTTTTTTTATGTGTTTTTATCTCTTATAGTGAATAAGGTCTTACTCTGGGGTGGTTATGAAATATTCATTGGGGTTGTTTTCTGCTTTGTCCTTGCTTGCGAATGCTCAGACAATAGAGCGTCAGCCTGTCGATATCATTTACGGTAATCAGGTAATCCATACGCAGCATCAAGTTGTGGTTAGCTCCAAAGAAGAGGTTGCAATTATTCCGGCTGAAAAGGCAAAAACGACATTGGGGCCAAATATTGTGATAACGGCTGATGGTAAAGGTATGTCGTATTTGGAAGAGAATGCCATTGCTGAGCGGGAACAGGCTATTTACGATGAAGTGAACAAGCGCACCGAAGAAGCTCCGTTTACGGTTCTGTTTACTGGGAATATACCTGAAGACATTCAGGCTAAGCGTCTTCGGATGATGCCGGAGATTGGTATTTTTGGTGATCAAGCCAAAAAAGATGATGCGTCAGTTGATAAGGTGCAGCCAGATGTTGGTGATTTTTCACCAATTGGCAAAGGGGTTGCTCCTGCAGCAAGCGGGGCTAAGGGTGCCCCAGCAACAGATCAAGAGAAGCTAGAGAAGCTGATTGGTGGTTGAGGCTTTTGAGGTTGTCTAGGTAGCCTTATTTTAAAGGTTGGGGGAGTTGGGTGATGTTTCTCTCCAGTCTTGTTGCTCGATGAGTTCTTTTGGAAATGCTTTATTGTGAATGATTATTTTTGTCGTATCTGTTGATTGCAGTTTGCGATTTATAAAAGCAATAAAGTCCTCTCGCTGAATTTTTTCTACGTTGTTTATCCATTCTTCGCGGGTTAGAAAATCTGGGTCTGGTTTGGCAATTTGATGCCATTCATTTATTGCATTGTCACTTAGGTTTTTGGAGGTCATTTTCAGTTCGCTTAGTAGGGCGTTTTTAGCTTGTGAAAAATCTTTTTCCGATATGTTGGGTAATCTATTTCTCTGTTCCTTTAGGAAGTCTTCTATAGAGTGAATGATCGTTAGGCTGTCGTTGTTGGGGGATTGTACTAATAATCCTAGTATTGGTGTGTTCCTAATGCTGAGGTCTTGTGCTCCAACAATATAGCCAAGCTGTTGATTGGTTCTTAGCTCCTGATAAAAAGGGCTGCTTATTAGTTTTCTTAGTATTGAAAAATAAGCTTTTTCTGTAATGGCTTTTTTTGTTGTCTGTGCGCTGGTGTCTATTAGCGCATATAAAATCACCTTGTCGTCGCTTGTTGATTCGAACTGGTAGTGGTATTTCTTTTGAGTGGTGAGATTTTTGGTTTCAATTTCCAGTGGCTCTCTAGGGGTGAGGCGATCACTAAAACGTTGATAAATCGAGTCTGCAAGTTTTTCTGTCTGTTCCTTAGTTAAATTGCCTGTGCTGTAGCCAACTACATCAAAATGTTCGCGTGCCTTTTTTGTGTATTCTCGAAGGTCTTCTAAAGAAAGTTGTGCCAGTGCATCTTCAAGTTGTTTGGTGGTAAAGCTATTTTTAGTAATCAATGTGCTTAGTGCGCTACTAGCGTTGCTATAGGCTTGTCGGCTTTTTTGGTTGCTTAAATCTTTTTCTAGTTGTGTTTTGGCTTGTTTGAATCGCTCTAGTGTCGGGCGAAATAAGAAAAGTTGATCAACTAGCCAAGTGATATAGGCATTTTGTTTGTCTGAATAGCCGCTGGTTCGTAAGGTTGCGCCGTTGACGTGGGGGTAAAATGCGTAACCCAGTCCTGCAACATATGGTGCATAGGTTGATTCGCTTACGCTATCATTGAAAAGGCGACTCCATAATCTGTTGAGTAGGGTGTGTTCTGGTGTATCTGCAGCATCGGCAAAACGTATTGCTAGAAAGTTCATGGCGGTGGGTTTGCCAAAGCTTGAGTCAGATTTATTCCAGTAGGTGAATCCCTTTTTTTGAAAAATGATTGATGGGGTTGTGTCTTTTTTATCAATTAAATCTAAAGACTCAGGGATGAAAGTGTTCTTTTCGGGCAAGCTAACTTGTGTACTTTTTACTGATAGATTGATGATGTCTAAAAATAGTTGGCTGAAATTATTATTGCTGTATTTGCTCTGGTACCAGGGTTCTGTTTGCCATGTTGGCTTTTGATCGGCCCAGCTTTCTGGGAATTCGTGATTTGATGTTATTTGTACTAAAAGGTTTTCTTGAGATAGTTGTTTTAGTAAATGGCGAACTTGTTTCTCGTCTGCTGTAGACTCTAGGCGGTAGCAACTGAGAATGTCTTCCGGTGGTGTTTTAAGCATTCTTGCAGATAGGGATCTAGCTAGATTTTGTGGGTCGACATAGCTTTGATTGTTAAACATGAGCTGGCTAAGTTTTAGTCCCTCCTGTAGATACATTGGGTTGATGGGGGAGGATTTTAAAGTGCTAACAGTGGCGAAAAAATGCTTGGCTACTGTGTCTATTTTTTTCAATCCCTCATCTGTTAAAGCTATTCTGACAGTGAATAATGCGTTGTCGCCATAGTCTGTACTCGTGCTTGCTGAAATTCCGTTGATTAGTCCTGCGGATTTAAGGAACGCATATAGTGATCCTTTGTTCTCATTGCCTAAAATATAAGATAAATAGCGTGTTGGTTGGGTCTTGTAGTTTTTATTTTGGGCGTCTATTTGGTAGTAAAAACTTAATGTGCTGTTGTCGATTAATGAACGCACAAACTGTAGTTGTAGTTTACCTTTTGGGATGAGTGTTGGGTAGTGTATTTCTGTCTTAGGTTTTTCGCTTGGGATATCTGAAAAGTACTGACGAGCAAGTGTGGCCATTTGGTTATAGGGTAAGTTTGCTACCATAACTAGCGCCATGTTCTCACTAAAATAGTTTTCTTTATAAAGTGTGAGTAACTGCTTTCTTAGTGGGTTATTTGGCTGGTCTTTGAGGGTGTCTAGGCTGCCAACAGTGAAATGGCTAAATGGGTGCTTGGGATTGATTAGTGTTTTTAGTGCTTGGGTATTTCGTCTGCTTTCGTCCTGAAGTTTAGCTTTGTATTCTGAATCAACGGCATTTTTCTCACGCTGAGTGAGTGATTCACTAAAAAGTGGGTTGATGAAAAACTGCGAAAATCTATCCAAAGCACCTTCGTATGCGGTGGGTTTGATGTCGAAGTAAAAGTTTGTTGTGTCGGTGCTTGTATAAGCGTTATGGGAGCCGCCATGAGTATTTATATAGGATTGGTAGTTGCCCGCCTCTGGGTATTTTTTAGTACCAAGAAAAAGCATGTGCTCTAAAAAGTGCGCCAACCCTTGTTGGTTGTCTGGGTCTTGAAAATTACCGACATTGACTGATAGTGATGCGGCAAAACGTTCAGCTTGCGGGTCGCTTACTAATAATACTTTTAGGTTGTTAGTTAGAGTTATGAGGTGGTAGTCATTTTTGTCGGTGAGGCTTTTGTTAGGTATGTTAATAATTTGATCATTTATCACTTCTACTGCGCTACTGTTGGTTTGTTGTGGGCTGGCTTGATTGCTTTCTTGTGCTGCTTGAAATGACGTATTGTCTTGGTTCATGTGATTGCTTATTTTGGGGGTTGTGTTGTTTTCGATAGGATACGAGGTATCCGCTTGTATCGAAAAAGATGCAAGTGCCATAAGTAGAAAGTAATAGGTGGAGACTTTTTTTCTGATATTGGTCATGGCTTCAGATTAACTGAAGCATGTGGTGGGATGCAATGGGCTTTGGCCCATTGCATATGGTGTCGGATTATTCTATTGGGCATCCAGCGATTTGCCGTTCACTGTTAGGCTGTCTTTACCCATTAGATAGAGGTAAATCGGCATAATTTCTTCTGCGGTGGGGAGTGTTTTGGGATCTTCGTCAGGGTAGGCGTTTGCTCGCATGTTGGTTCTTGTTGCGCCCGGATTTATGGCATTAGCCCGAATGTTAGGTGATAGACTTTCTAGTTCGCTGGATAGTAGTTGCATCATAGCTTCAGTGGCGAACTTTGATACCGCGTAGGCTCCCCAGTTAGCTTTTGCTTTTCTCCCAACGCCTGAAGAGGTAAATATTATGGAGGCGTGCTCTGCTTTTTGCATAATAGGCAGAAGGGCCTGATTCAGCATTAGTTGGCTGGTGACGTTGACACGCATAACTTGTTCAAACAGTGTTGGATCGTAGGTTGCTAGACTGGTTCGCTCGCCCAGTAGACTGGCATTGTGGAGGATGCCATCAAGATGGCCGAATTCATTTTCTATAGTGTTAGCAAGTTCGATATAGTCGTGTTCGGCAGCACCGTCAAGATTCAGTGGGACAATGGCTGCTTGTGGGTATTGGTGTTTTTCGATGTAATCGTAAACCGCTTCGAGTTTTTTTGTTGTGCGGCCTAAAAGTATGACGGTTGCGCCATGTTTTGCGTAGGTGATTGCGGCTTCTTTGCCTATGCCATCACCGGCTCCAGTAACAAGGATTACCTTGTCTTTAAGTAGTTGGCTTGGGGCTTGATAATCAAACATATCTCCTCCTTGTGCCTTGCTTAGGCTTCGTTTTTTTTGGTGTGCATCATGTAGTTGACAGACACATCTTTGTCATTAAGTTTGTATATTTTGGTGAGAGGGTTGTATGTCATTCCTGTCATGTGAGTAACTTCTAATCCGGCTTGTCTTGCATAATTGTTGAGCTCTGCTGGCTGGATGAATTTAGCGTAATCGTGAGTTCCTTTTGGTAGCATTTTTAAGATATATTCTGCGCCAACGATGGCAAAAAGGTACGCTTTCGGGTTTCTGTTGATCGTAGAGAAAAATACGTGACCACCTGGTTTTACTAGAGTCATACAGGCTTTGATAACTGAAGATGGGTCGGGTACGTGCTCAAGCATTTCAAGGCAGGTGACAACATCATATTGGCCTGCTTCTCGTTGCGCTATTTCTTCAGCGGTGATTTTTTCATAATCAATGTCGAGTTTGGATTCTTCTTTATGTAGTTTTGCTACGGCAAGGGGGGCTTCACCCATATCGATGCCTTTCACATTTGCACCTAGTTTTGCCATCGCTTCAGATAGAATGCCGCCACCGCAACCTACGTCGATGACTTTCTTTCCTTGCAATCCATTGGCTCTATCGCTGATATAATCGGTACGTAGCGGATTGATATCATGTAATGGTTTGAATTCGTTTTCTGTGTCCCACCAACGGCTCGCAAGTGCTTCAAACTTCGCAACTTCATTCAGGTCTACGTTGTTCTGTTGAGTGTTTGTCATGTTTTGTTTTCCATTTTTCAATGTCGCTAAGAGTGAGAAAGCTATGTTCGTTGTACTGAACCGATCGCCTGTTTTCTGAAATGCTTCTTAAGGTAGTGGAGGCGATGCTTATTTTTATTACGTTATCCTAGTATAGCGCCAACCTCAGAGGTGACCAATAGCAAACTTGCTTTGTTAAAGAGAGTGTTCCGTAGATGGATTCTATAAATGCGATATAGAGCAACAAAACATGCTCCTTGAAGGGGTGTTATTTATTTCCTTATGTTACAATGCGGCGCTTATAAAAAGATATTAGGGAGTCTTTTTGACTCCGAGGCATAAGGATCGATTGTATCTATGGGTGAATTAGCCAAAGAAATTATTCCCGTCAGTATCGAAAATGAACTTAAGGGATCTTACCTAGATTACGCCATGAGTGTAATTGTAGGTCGAGCATTACCTGATGTGCGAGACGGGTTAAAGCCTGTTCACCGTCGCGTTCTATTTGCGATGAATGAACTTAAAAATGATTGGAATAAACCGTACAAAAAATCGGCGCGTATCGTCGGTGATGTAATCGGTAAATATCACCCACATGGTGATTCTGCTGTATACGATACGATTGTTCGTATGGCGCAGCCTTTCTCAATGCGTTACACCTTGGTTGATGGTCAAGGTAACTTCGGCTCTGTCGATGGTGACAGTGCTGCAGCAATGCGTTATACCGAAATCCGTATGGCGAAAATTTCTCACCATCTTTTGATGGACTTAGAGAAAGAAACCGTCGACTTCGTGCCTAACTATGACGGCACAGAGTTTATGCCAGAAGTATTGCCTGCGCGAGTTCCTGGGCTGTTAGTGAACGGTTCGGCGGGTATTGCAGTAGGTATGGCGACTAATATCCCACCTCATAATCTTGGTGAGATTATCGATGGTTGTTTGGCAGTTATTGATAATGCTGACATTACTATTGATGAGCTTATCGATCATATACCAGGGCCAGACTTCCCTACTGGGGCGTTTATTAATGGTCGCGCTGGTATTATTGAAGCTTATAAAACTGGTCGCGGTCGTATTTACATGCGTGCCCGTCACCATTTTGAAGACATGGAGAAAGGCAATCGCCAGTCCATCGTTTTCACTGAAATCCCTTACCAGTTAAACAAAGCGAAAGTGATTGAAAAAATCGCTGAGCTAGTTAAAGAGAAAAAACTGGAAGGTATCAGTGAGCTTCGTGATGAATCTGACAAAGACGGTATGCGTATCGTTATCGAGTTGCGTCGCGGTGAAAACCCTGATGTTGTTGTGAATAATATATTCACACAAACTCAGTTGCAGTCAGTGTTTGGTATTAACATGGTGGCCTTGGTTGATGGTCGTCCTCAGTTACTTAATATCAAGCAAATTCTTGAGTGCTTCGTTAAACACCGTCGTGAAGTGGTTACTCGTCGTACGATTTTCGAACTTCGTAAAGCTCGTGAACGCGGCCACATCTTAGAAGGTTTGGCTGTTTCTCTGGCGAATATTGATCGTGTAATTGAGCTAATCCGTACATCGCCGACGTCAGCTGAAGCAAAAGAAAAAATTGTTAGTGAGTCTTGGGAGCCGGGTGATGTGGTTGCCATGCTTGAGCGCGCTGGTGCTGATGCTTGCCGCCCTGATGATCTTGAGGCTGGTTACGGATTTGTTGATGGTGCATATCATTTATCACCTGATCAAGCTCAAGCAATTTTGGATTTGCGTCTGCATCGTTTGACAGGCTTGGAGCACGATAAGTTACTGGGTGAATATAAGACTCTGATTGAGCTTATTGGCGAGTTACTCAATATCCTGTCTAATCCAGATCGTTTGATGGAAGTGATTCGTGAAGAGCTGCAAGAAGTTAAAGAAACTTTTGGTGATGCACGACGTACTGAAATTCTGACGTCTCGCCAAGATCTGACTATTGCTGATTTGATTGATGAAGCGCCAATGGTGGTGACGATTTCGAATACAGGTTACGCGAAATCCCAGCCATTAGTTGAGTATCAAGCTCAGCGTCGTGGCGGTCGCGGTAAGTCATCTGCGAGCATGAAAGATGAGGATCACATCGAGCATTTGTTGGTTACTAGTAGTCATGACACAATCATGCTGTTTAGTAACTTTGGTAAAGTTTACTGGTTGCGTGTGTTTGAGATTCCGGTAGCTAGCCGTAGTGCGAAAGGTCGTCCTATTGTTAATTTATTACCTTTGAGAGAAGGTGAGTCTATATCCGCACTATTGCCTTTACCTGTTGTTGAAGCGGTTGAGGCTGATTCCGAAGCGGATGATGATGTTTCTGATGATGCCATTGTTGAGGCTAGTAGCTATATCTTTATGGCGACGGCAAATGGAACAGTTAAGAAGACAGCGATGCAGCATTTTGCGCGCCCACGTTCGACTGGTTTGATTGCGCTAAGCTTAGATGAAACCGATGAGTTGGTTGGTGTGTCTGTTACTAATGGTGAAAACGATATTATGTTGGTTTCATCTTCTGGTAAAACAATCCGCTTTAAAGAATCTGATGTTCGTGCAATGGGGCGTACTGCAGCAGGTGTACGTGGTATTCGTTTGGGTGAAGATGCTAAGGTTGTTTCACTTATTGTTCCTCAGGATGGTTCTGCTGTGTTGATGGCTTGTGAAAATGGTTATGGCAAGCGTACTTTGGTAGAAGATTTCCCTGTGTATGGTCGTGGTGGTCAAGGTGTTATCGGTATTCAGGTTTCTGAGCGTAATGGCCCTGTTGTTGGTGCTGCTCAGGTTGATGAAACTGATGAGATTATTTTGATTACTGATCAAGGTACTTTGGTTCGTACCCGTGTGACGGAAGTGTCATGTCAGGGTAGAAATACTCAAGGTGTTACTTTGATTCGTTTGACCAACGATGAGCACTTGGTTGGCATTGAGCGTGTTGTTGAAGATGATGAAGAAGAAGATGTTGAGATCGATGAGGTAGATGATACTACAGTTGTTGATCAAGCACCGAATGATGGTGGCGAATCTCCTGATATCCTTGATAGCGATACGGAATAGAAAATAAAGCGACGCACTTAGGTGCGTCGCTTTTGTTGTAGATAGATCCTGAAAATACTAGAGGTAATAAGCAGGATGAGCCGAGTATATAATTTTTGTTCTGGTCCCGCAGCGCTTCCTGAAGCGGTTTTGAAAAAAGCACAGGCTGAATTGTTAGATTGGCATGGTGCGGGCGTTTCTGTGATGGAAATGAGTCATCGTAGCTCTGAGTTTATGTCTATTTTGGCATCAGCTAAGGCTCGTTTGTCGCGCTTGATGAATATCAGTGATGACTATGAAATCTTGTTTGTTCAAGGTGGTGCATCTACCTTGTTTTCTCAAATTCCTGCGAATTTGGCTAATGGGTTTGAGTCGGCTTGTTTTTTGGATACCGGTGCTTGGTCTTCAAAGGCAATTAAAGAGGCGAAAAAATACACAAAAGTTAGTGTGGTTGGCTCCTCTAAAGCTCAAAACTACACCACAGTTCCTGATTTCTCTACGCTAGAATTAGATGAAAGCGCTGCTTATTTACATATTTGTCCAAATGAAACCATTGGTGGTTTAGAGTTTGCAGACTTGCCAGAAACAAATTTGCCTATTGTTGCGGATTTATCTTCAACTATTTTGTCTCGCAAAGTAGATGTCAGTAAATACGGTGTGATTTACGCTGGCGCACAAAAAAATGTTGGTCCAGCGGGTGTGGTTATTTGCATTATTCGTAAGGATTTATTAGCTCGTTCTAGTGATGATTTGCCGGCCATTTGGAACTTTGCTCATTTGGCTGAAAATGATTCGATGATCAATACGCCGCCAACTTTTGCTATTTATCTAGCTGACTTAGTGTTTGAGTGGTTAGAGGCGCAGGGTGGTGTTGAGGCGATTGAACAGATCAATATCCGTAAGGCACAAGCGCTTTACGACTTTATCGATTCTAGTAATTTCTACTCAAACCCTGTTGATCCTGTCTACCGCTCTCGAATGAATGTGCCATTTATTCTTGCGGATGAGTCACTTGAGGCTCTATTTTTGCAAGAATCTGAGGCGGTTGGTCTGCGCACCTTGGCAGGGCATCGCTCTGTTGGTGGGATGCGTGCAAGTATATACAACGCAATGCCGATGGAAGGTATTGAGGCTTTGATTGAATTTATGCGTGGTTTTGAAGAGCGCCACGGATAAAACTTTTTAAGACACTAACCTCTACGGATATTTAATAGCATGTCAAATTCCAAACAAGCAGTACCAGATACGCTGCCTTTATTGCGCGATCGTATCGATTCCATTGACTCGCAAATACAAATGCTGATTAACGAGCGAGCAACTTGTGCTCAAAAAGTGGCCGAAGTTAAATTGGCTGAGCAGGGGGATGAGGCCGTCGTGTTTTATCGCCCTGAGCGTGAAGCTCAAGTGTTGCGTAGAGTTATGGAACGCAATGAAGGGCCTTTGGGTAATGAAGAGATGGCGAAGATCTTTCGACAGGTTATGTCTTCATGTTTGGCTCTTGAAAAGCCAATGCGTATCGCGTTTTTAGGGCCAGAAGGCACTTTTACACAGCAAGCGGCATTGAAGCACTTTGGTAAATCTATTGTTAGTGCGCCGATGGCTGCTATTGATGAGGTGTTCCGTGAAGTGGAGTCTGGTGCAGCTAATTATGGTGTCGTGCCGGTTGAAAATTCGACAGAAGGTGTTGTTAATCATACGTTAGATAGCTTTCGTGACTCGCGTTTAAAAATATGCGGTGAAGTGGAGGAGCGTATTCATCATCATTTGTTGGTGAGTCCGAATATTAACTCCGATGACGTCACTCATATTTATTCCCATCAGCAGTCTTTGGCGCAATGTCGTGCTTGGTTGGATCGTTATTGGCCGCATGTTGAGCGCATTGCTGTGAGTTCCAATGCCGAAGCTGCTCGTCTTGCGGCTGAGGCTGGTCGCAGTGGTCGTGCTATTGCTGCCATTGCGGGGGAGGTGGCTTGCGAGCTATACGGATTATTGAAAATTTCTTCTAATATTGAAGATCGTCCTGATAACACCACGCGCTTTTTGATCGTTGGTAATCAGGATGTTCCACCAAGCGGTAAAGATAAGACATCACTACTAATTAGTGCAAAAAATGAGCCGGGTGCTTTATATCGTTTGCTTGAGGCGTTCGAACGTCATGGAGTGGATATGACTCGCCTTGAGACTCGTCCTTCATTAATGAGTCGTTGGGGCTATATCTTTTACATTGACTTTGTTGGTCATCATGAAGATGACGAGTGTCGTGCCGTGATCGATGAATTGCGTGAACGTGCATCGGAAGTAAAAGTGTTGGGTTCTTACCCTGTGGCTGTACTTTAGCAATTTTATAAGAGTGTTGTGCTTTGGCTGGTGAACGTGATTTTAAGGCGTCTTTTGCAGTGACGTCTCAAGAAAAAAAGAAATTTGGCAATGTCATGATCATCGGTCTTGGCATGATTGGTGGATCATTTGCTAAGGCTTTAAAAGAGCGTGGCTTGGCGACATTGTTTGCAATTGACCGTCGAGAAGGGGAATTATCTCTTGGTGTTTCAACGGGAGTGATTGATCATCCAGCAGAAATGACGGCTGAATTTATTTCTCAAATGGATGTGATTGTTCTTGCTACTCCGGTAAGGGCAATGGAGTCAGTATTAACGGATCTGAAGCCTTTGTTGTCTGAGCATACGCTTGTCACGGATGTGGGTTCCACGAAAGGTAGTGTGGTTGAATCTGTTCGCCGTGTTTTTGGTTATGTGCCAACCAACTTCATTCCTGGGCACCCTATTGCTGGAGCGGAAAAGAGTGGTGTATTAGCATCTAATCCTCTTCTTTTTGAGAAGCATATGGCTATAGTGACACCATTGGCAGACAGTAATCCTGTGTTGTTGGATCGTCTTCATCGTCTTTGGCGTGCCGTTGGGGCAGATGTCGTGAGTATGGATGTTGATCATCATGATCATGTATTGGCTTCTTCAAGTCATTTGCCGCATCTCCTTGCTTATACTTTGGTTGATGCATTGGCTAATGGTGAGCGTAGTCAGGATATCTTTAAGTTTGCTGCTGGTGGCTTTCGAGACTTTACTCGGATTGCTTCAAGCGACCCTGTTATGTGGCGCGATGTCTTTATGGCCAATAAAGAGGCTACCTTGGCTACGTTAGATCATTTCACGGATCGTCTTGCTGATATGCGCGCTGCGATAGAGCAAGGTGATGGTGCAAGCATGTTTGGTGTTTTTACTCGTGCTAAGTCTGCGCGAGATCATTTTCTTCGGTTATTAGAGCAGCGTACAATTGGCTCTACGAAAGAGGTTCGCCCAGTATCGGTTTCTGTTTTGCCTGCTTCTGCGATTAAAGGTGATATTTCTTTATTGGGTGACAAATCTCTGTCACATAAAGTGATTACCATAGCTGCGCTTTCTGAAGGCGTGAGTGAAATAAAGAACGTTGATTTGACTGGTGATGTTCGCATTACAATACAGGCTTTTCGCGATATGGGGGTTGTGATTGAGGAGGTATCTGCTGATCACTTGCGTGTTCATGGGGTTGGCCTTCGTGGTTTAAAAGCACCTATTGCTCCCATTAATGTTCATCAATCGCGGGAAAGTTTGTATTTGTTGTTGCCTGTTTTGGCTGGGCAGTCATTTCCTGTCTCTGTTGTGGCGGAAGGTGCATTGTTAAATCAGTCTATGAGTGACTTGTTTTCTTTGGTGCGCAAAATGGGTGGTGATGTGGTCTCTGAAGTGACCGACTGTCTGCCTGTTAGTCTTGTGCCGGGCGTCTCGTCTAATGTGTATATTGATTTGACGGCAGGTTCTGAGCGTTTGCGTATGTCGGCGTTTTTGGCGGCGCTATACTCGCCTGTTGAAGGTTCTGTTATGACACTGTCGACGGGATTGTCTCACTGCGAGGTGTTGTTGCGTCATTTTGGTGTGACCATATTGGAGCATGCCGACGGCTTTAGCGTTGTTCCAGCGTCTTTGGTTGGTACGGATATTGTATTATCTGGTGATGAGTATGAGGCGGCTTGGTTGGTGTTATTGGCGAGCTTGTTGCCGGGTTCTGAGTTGCTAATCGAGAATGCGGGTTTGGATTCTGTGTCTTATGCATTTTTATCATTTCTAAAATCGATTGGTGCGAATATATGTATTCCTGAGCAAGGTGAGTTTGGCTTGTGTGAAGGTAAGCTTCAGGCGGGCTTTGCTGAGTTAAAATCGTTTACCCTGCTGCCAGAGCAGGTTTACCAATTTAGAAATGAGTTGCCTTTGTTGTGTGTTGCTGCGGCTTATGCGAAGGGCGAAAGCTGTATTCAAGGTGTCGGTTCTCTACCTTATTATTGTGAGGATAGGGTCTTGGCTTTAGTGGATGCTCTTGAGCATGTGAAGATTTGTTGTGCTTACGAAAATGGTGATTTACTTATAAAAGGTGGTCTTCCATTTGGTGGTGAGTTGGATTGTGCTGGTGATGATAAATTAGCGCTTGCCATGTTGGCGTTAGGAGCGCGAAGCCAATCGGTTACAAAAGTGAATGATTGCCAAAAATTATTAGAAGAATTTAACGAGTTGGAGAGTGTTGCTATGCAGTTAGGTTTTCACTGCACTGTGGCGCAATAGTTTTTTAAGAGGAATAGTTATGATCAACCAAGGCCCAGTTATTACGATTGATGGTCCAAGTGGTGCAGGTAAAGGCACTGTAAGTCAATTAATCGCAGAAAAGCTGGGATGGCACATACTTGATAGTGGTGCTTTATATCGACTGCTGGCACTTGCTGTATCGCATCACGGTATGTCCTCTGATGATGTTGAGACTTTGAAAGTCTTGGCTGAGCATTTGGATATACAGTTTCAGCAGTCAGAAGAGGGTAAAGTTGAAATTATTCTAGAAGGCGAGATCGTTACCCAAGCCATTCGAACTGAAGAGGTTGGTAATTGCGCGTCTAAGTTGGCGGCTATTCCAGAAGTTCGAGAAGGTTTGTTGTTACGTCAGCGTGCTTTTTCGCAATCGCCCGGTTTAGTGGCGGACGGGCGTGATATGGGGACGGTGGTTTTTCCTTCTGCGCAGATTAAAATATTTCTGACGGCATCGGCAGAAGAACGTGCTCAGCGTCGCTTGCAGCAATTGCAGCAAAAAGGGGAAGCTGTTAATCTAGGCGAATTAGTTAAAAAGATTAAAGAGCGGGATGAGCGTGATGCAAATAGAGCGATTGCTCCACTTGTGCCTGCAGCAGGTGCTTTAGTAATAGATAGTACGAATTTGACCATAGAACAGGTTGTCGAGATGATTTTTGCTGAAACGGCAAAAGCGGGTCTTGTATAATCTGTTCTTTTTCGCGTCTACTATTTTTTATCTATAATGTGCTAGAATAGATCAAATGTTATTCAAGTCGATGAAAGTGCCAGCAAGCTTTCATCGCATCATCCAAAAAAATTGACCCACATTTGCTGGCAATGTGGATATGGCCTAGTTCTTTATATAGGCCGACTATATAGGAAATACAATGACTCAAAGCTTCGCAGAACTGTTTGAAGAAAGCCTATTAACCGTCGAAATGGCGCCAGGCTCAATTGTTACTGGTATTGTTGTTGATATCGACAGCGAGTGGGTAACTGTTCATGCAGGTCTTAAATCTGAAGGCGTAATTCCTCGTTCTCAGTTCCTAACGGATAGTGGTGAGTTCAACTTAAACATCGGTGACGAAGTTAAAGTTGCTCTTGACGCTGTTGAAGATGGCTTCGGTGAGACTAAATTGTCTCGTGAAAAAGCTAAACGTGCAGAAACTTGGTCTGTGCTTGAAAAAGCTTACGAAGAAAACGCCATTGTTCACGGTGTTATCAATGGTAAAGTCAAAGGTGGCTTCACAGTTGATATCGCTAACATCCGTGCCTTCTTGCCTGGCTCTTTGGTAGATGTTCGCCCAATCCGCGACACATCTCACTTGGAAGGTGTGGATCTAGAGTTCAAACTTATCAAGCTTGATCAAAAACGTAACAACGTTGTTGTTTCTCGTCGTGCCGTTATGGAAGCGACTAACAGCGCTGAACGTGAAACATTGCTTGCTTCTCTTGAAGAGGGTCAAGAAGTTAAAGGTATCGTTAAGAACCTTACTGACTACGGTGCTTTCGTTGATCTTGGTGGTGTTGATGGTCTTCTACACATCACTGACATGGCTTGGAAACGCATCAAACACCCAAGCGAAATCATTGCTGTTGGCGATGAAATCGATGTTAAAGTACTTAAGTTTGACCGCGAGCGTAACCGTGTGTCTCTAGGTCTTAAGCAGTTGGGTGAAGATCCATGGGTTGCTATCAAAGCACGTTACCCAGAAAACACTAAAGTAACTGCTAAAGTTACTAACTTGACTGATTACGGCTGCTTCGCTGAACTTGAAGAAGGCGTAGAAGGTCTAGTTCACGTTTCTGAAATGGATTGGACTAACAAAAACATTCACCCATCTAAAGTTGTTCAGATCGGTGATGAAGTTGAAGTTATGGTTCTTGATATTGATGAAGAGCGTCGTCGTATTTCTTTGGGTATCAAGCAGTGCACAATGAACCCATGGGAAGAGTTCGCAACTTCTTTCAATAAAGGCGACAAAATCTCTGGCGCTATCAAGTCTATTACTGACTTTGGTGTGTTCATTGGTCTTGACGGTGGTATCGATGGTCTTGTTCACCTATCTGACCTATCTTGGGACGAAACTGGTGAAGAAGCAGTACGTCAATACAAGAAAGGCGATATGTTAGAGACTGTTGTATTGTCTATCGACGCTGAGCGTGAGCGTATTTCTCTAGGTGTTAAACAACTAGAAGAAGATCCGTTCCTAGCATTCGTTGCTGAAAATGACAAAGGCACTATCGTTAACGGTACTGTTTCTGAAGTTGATGCAAAAGGTGCGGTAGTTGTTCTTGCTGAAGGCGTTGAAGCTACTTTGAAAGTATCTGAAATCAGCCGTGAACGTATTGAAGATGCAACAACTGCATTGAAAGAAGGCGACAAAGTAGAAGCTGCGATCATCAATGTTGATCGTAAAGCTCGTACTATCACTCTTTCTATCAAGCAGAAAGATGCTACTGAAGAGAAAGCTGCGTTGAAATCTCATTCTGAGAAGCAACAAGCTGAAACTAATGGTCCAACCACTATTGGTGATTTGATCAAAGCACAACTAGAAAACCAAAACTAAGTTTTGATCTCTTGGTTGTTGTAAAAAAGCGGACTTAGGTCCGCTTTTTTTTACTTATTTTTTTGAATTTATTGACAAGGAAACTATACACAGAACATGTGGATAACCATGGGTATAGACTCGGTGTATGTTTTTTAGCGTAGCGAGCTGAGAAGCTTTTCTGTATCTTCTTCGCTCCAGTTATCTTTCTCAAGCAGCTCTTTTAACGTGTTGTTTTGTTGCGCGTTATGTAGGTTTTTTTGGAATTTAGCGTAATGAAAGTCTTTTATTAGGCGTTCATCGTGTTCTGAGCGATAAAGTGCCCGCTTTTGAGTGTTTTCTGTTCTCTCTTGGTTGAGCGAGTCGATTTTTTTATAAGTGTTTAAGAACTGCTTTTTATTCATCTCCTGCTCTCTTATTCGTCTTCTATACGAAGTATTTCAAAGTGATCGTTTCTTGCACACCATTTTATATTGATATCCCAGAGCTTGATGCCGTGCTCTCTATCAATTTGCTCTGATAAGTAAGAGGGCCTAGGATCCTGTTCCACGATTTGTTTAATTAAAGTCGTTATTTCTCTTTTATGCAAATTTTGATAGTTTTCGCATTGTGTTCTTGCGAGTTCTGAAAATATCACGGGTTTAATTTGCATTTGTGCTGGTGTCGGAGCAAAGCCGCCTTTTGCGTCGACAATGCTGTCGGCATAAGGTAGGTAGGGTTTTATGTCGAGAACGGGTGTGCCATCTAGTAAATCTGCACCATGCAAATCAATAAAGGTTTTTTTGTCTTCTTGGTAGATGCGTCCAATCTTCACAACAGATAAGCCTATGGGGTTGGGTCTATGTGTGGCTCGAGTGGCGAATACACCCATTTTGGTCTTGCCGCCAAGTCGTGGCGGGCGTATTTTGGCTTTCCAATTTTCGGTTATACAGGCGTGAAAAACGAACTGGATCCAGATATGAGAGAATCCATCTAGCCCTTCTAGTATGTCTAACCTGCTATAAGGAGGAATTAGTTCTAGACGCGCTGTTGCTTCTGTTACCAGTCCTGGCTGTCTTGGTATGCCAAATTTTTCTTTGTAGCAAGAATGCACTATGCCAATGGTTGAAAGAGTAAAAGAGTTGATAGGTGGCAATGGAAGATCCTTTCGTGAAAATCTGCACTAAATGAATAAAAATATTGTGATAGTATACTGTCTAGATGAGTTAGATCGCGACTTATTTGACGATCTGCTGTTTGTTATTTTTACCTATATTAGAGATTAAAAATGTCTTTAGAATCTTATATGAATCAAATTGGTCAGCAAGCTAGGGCGGCATCTCGTCTACTTGCTAAAGCATCCACAAAGCAAAAAAATATGGCTCTGTTTGCTATGGCAGAGGCTTTGGAAAATGCTCGACCTCGATTGGTAGAAGAGAATGCTAAGGACATGGAAAATGGTCGTGCTAAAGGCTTGGATTCAGCTTTGTTAGATCGTTTGTTGCTAGACGATAAGCGAATTGATGGAATGATCGAGGGTTTGAAGCAGGTTGCTTCTTTACCTGACCCAATTGGTGAAATTTCAGATATGGTGTATTTACCGTCTGGTATCCAACGTGGCCAGATGCGTGTCCCTTTGGGGGTTATTGGTATCATTTATGAGTCACGCCCAAATGTGACTATTGATGCAGCAAGTTTATGTTTGAAGTCTGGTAACGCAACTATCCTGCGTGGTGGTTCTGAAGCATTCTATTCAAACCAAGCCATTGCTGAGGCGGTAACTGCGGGTGTTGTGGCTGCGGGATTACCAGAACATGCGGTGCAGGTTCTTAATACGACAGATAGAGAGGCGGTTGGAAAGTTAATTTCTATGCCTGAATTTGTCGATGTCATTGTTCCTCGCGGTGGGAAAGGCTTGATAGAGCGTATTAGTAAGGATGCTCGAGTTCCTGTTATTAAACACTTGGATGGCAATTGTCATGTTTATATTGATGACGAAGCAGACTTAGATAAAGCGTTTGTTATTGCGATGAATGCCAAGACCCGTCGCTATGGTGTTTGCAATGCTATGGAATCTTTATTGGTTCATGCCTCCGTAGCTGGGGATATTTTGCCGAAGTTGGTGTTCGCCTTACAAGAAAAATGCGTGTCTTTAGTGGGTTGTGATCAGGCACGTAGTGTTAGTGGTGAAATTGGTGCGGCAACCGAGGAAGATTGGTATACCGAATATTTAGCGCCTAAGTTATCTATTAAGATCGTTGCTAATATGGATGAGGCTATTGCTCACATTAATAAGTATGGATCTCATCATACGGATGCAATTGTTTCACAGAATTACACCAAGGCTCGTGCATTTATGACGGAAGTAGACTCTTCTTCCGTAATGGTAAATGCGTCGACTTCTTTTGCTGACGGCTTTGAGTACGGTTTTGGTGCTGAAATTGGTATTTCCACCGATAAAATTCATGCTCGTGGCCCTGTTGGCTTGTTAGGTTTGACCAGTCAGAAGTATGTTGTGCTTGGAGATGGGCATACTCGTGACAATTAGAGATAACCATGGTGTGAAGGTTTCAGGGCTGGCTATTATGGGAGGAACATTTGATCCCATTCATAATGGCCACTTGAGAACCGCGGTCGAAATTTTGGATCGTTTTCACTATTCTGCTTTAAAGTTAATTCCTTGTTTTCAGCCTGTGCATAAAGGGCGTCCAAGTGTTTTGCCTCAACAGCGTTTTGAAATGGCCGAGCTTGCCATCTCTAGTGATGATCGACTGTGTGTGGATTCTCGAGAAATGGATAGAGAGGGCCCAAGCTATAGTATTGATACTTTGCGAGATCTTCGGTCAGAAGTTGGCCCTGATGAATCGCTCATTATGGTGTTGGGTATGGACAGCTTCTTATCTCTTCCTACTTGGTATAAGTGGCAGGAAATAATGGATTATGCGCATTTGTTGGTGGTGTCTCGTCCTGGTTGGGAACCTGATTTGATCTCTGAATTGAGTGGT
The DNA here is from genome assembly GCF_012726345.1 of Marinomonas sp. UCMA 3892. Lineage (GTDB taxonomy): Bacteria > Pseudomonadota > Gammaproteobacteria > Pseudomonadales > Marinomonadaceae > Marinomonas. Next base: position 229,810 of record NZ_PTXN01000002.1, on the reverse strand, counting down.
TTTTGCGAAAACTATCGTGCCGCATCGCCGCATGAGTTACAATGCGCGCCCTCAGGGCGTGTCTGGTTCGAGACTCTTACTCCTTTGGGGATATCTTCTAGCATGATTAGAGAGCTTGCTCGTAAAAAAGAGTCAATTGCTTATTTATTGCCAGAGCCAGTCCAAAAATATATAGAACAACATCAATTATATCGATAGGGTAACGTAATTATATGAGTCAGCTTAACCTCACAGCAGATCAAATTTTAGCTTTTGCTGTTGAAGCATTGGAAGATGTGAAAGGCGATAAGATCACAGTGTTAAATGTTGCAAATCATACAGACATGATGGATTACATGGTGATTTGTACCGGTACTTCAAAGCGCCATGTTAATGCTTTGGGTCAAAATGTATTTGAGCATTTAAAAGGGAAAGGTCTTCAGCCATTAGGTTCTGAAGGTCGTGGCATGGGTAGCGATTGGGTGTTGGTTGACTTGCATGATGTTGTTGTTCATGTGATGACAGAAGAAGCTCGAGCATTTTATGATCTTGAGAAACTGTGGGATATTAAGCCAGAACAAATGTAAGGCTCTTTTAAATGCGTGTTCGTTTGATTGCTGTTGGCAATAAAATGCCAAAGTGGGTGACTGAGGGGTACGATGAGTATGCTAAACGTTTACCGAAAGATTTTGCGTTAGAGCTTGTTGAAATACCTATGTCGCCTCGTGGAAAAAACACCGATATACCAAAGGCAATTCGTAAGGAAGGGGATAGTATGCTTGAGGCTATACCTTCTGGAGACAAAGTGATTGCCATGGAAGTGCTTGGTAAAGAGTGGTCTACTGATCAATTGGCCGACCAGACAGAACAGTGGCGAATGGATGGTTATAATGTGAGCTTGTTAGTGGGTGGGCCGGATGGCCTTGATCCAAGATGTACCGCTCGTGCTGATCAGACTTGGTCTCTATCGCGTTTGACATTGCCGCATCCTATGGTGAGAGTTATTTTGGCTGAGCAAATATATCGTGCTTGGACACTCATGAATAATCATCCGTATCATAGATAAGGTGATGTTGTGACTCGTCGCCATCAGAACTTCCGCAATTATCGTCAAGAGCAACGACTGACACAGCAGCGTGTTTTAGCCGCCGCTGTTTTTGTTTTGTTAATGGCTGTCGTGCTAATGGCTCGGTTGTTTTATCTTCAAGTGATAGAACATGAATTGTACCAAACTAAGGCGAATGATAACCGAGTGATGTTGGTCACAGAGCCACCGCCAAGAGGTTTGATATATGACCGCAACGGATTGGTGTTAGCTGATAATCGTCCTATACACAGTTTAACTGTGATACCTGAACGGGTTGAAAGTTTTCCTAAGTTAAAGCAAATGCTTTCTGGCATTATCGATATTAGTGATAGTGAATGGGAAGATTTTGATAGTAGGAGAAAAGAATACCGCCGCCCTTATCAATCCCTTACTTTAAAATCTCAATTGACGGATGAAGAGTGGGCAAAGGTTTCTGTTGATTTATATAAACTCGATGGTGTTCAGGTCGAGGCCCAATTAACCCGTTATTACCCATACGGCGAAGCGTTTGCACATGCTATTGGTTATGTTGGTCGAATTACTTCTAAAGATTTAGAAACAGTTGATAAGTTAGCTTATCAGGGCGCTTTGTTTATAGGTAAAACTGGAGTAGAGGGTTTTTACGAAAAAACACTCTTTGGTGAGGCAGGTCTTAGTAAGGTTGAGGTAAATGCACGTGGTCGGATTATGTCCGAGCTAGAGCGGCAGAATCCAACTCCCGGTAAAGATCTTCACCTATATTTAGATGCTAGGCTTCAGCAATATGCTTATGATCTTTTGGGGGACTACACGGGCTCAGTTGTAGCCATAGATCCAACGACTGGCGGAATCCTCGCTTTGGTTTCTAAGCCTGGGTACGACCCAAACCTCTTCGTGCGTGGTATTTCAGTTGATGATTATGCCGCTCTACGCCAATCAAAAAAACTCCCGCTTTTTAACCGTGCTTTACGCGGTGGGTATCCTCCAGCCTCCACAATTAAGCCTTTCATGGGGCTTGCGGGGCTTGAGTATGGATTTTCGTCATGGACCGAGCGTTACTTTGCCAAAGGTTACTATCAAATAAATCCAGATGGACGTCGTTATCGAGACTGGAAGCGAACAGGGCATGGTTGGATTGATTTAGAGCGCTCTATTATTGAATCGGTTGATACGTATTATTATCAATTGGCAAACAAAATGGGCATTACTCCTATTCATAATTTTTTGACGCGCTTTGGGTTTGGTCAGACAACATTGTTGGATTTGAGTGGTGAGAGCCACGGATTATTGCCTTCTAACGAGTGGAAAAAAGCCAAATATAAAGAGCCTTGGTATCCAGGGGATTCGGTGAACGTTGGTATAGGACAAGGCTTTATGGTGGCGACACCATTGCAAATTGCTTCTGCGACCTCTGCGTTAGCCAGTAAAGGACATTACTTCTATCCTCGCATGACTCGGTTAGTGGGGGATCAACCAGCTGAGTTTCCAGATGGGCTTGGTGATGAACATGACATTGTATTAAAGGATCAGCGTAACTGGGGGCGTATGATTGATGCGATGCGTAAGGTTGTAACCGATCCGCATGGTACAGCTAGGCGTTTGCAGGGAACGGATTACGAAATTGCCGGAAAAACAGGTACGGGTCAGGTATTTAGTTTGCAAGAAGACCAGGAATACGATGCAGATAGTCTTGAAAAACGTTTACATGACCATGCATTGTTTATCGGTTTTGCTCCGGCTCGTAATCCTAAAATTTCGGTGTTTGCTATTTTTGAAAATGGCGGCAGTAGTTCCAAGCCGGCAGATTTAACAAAAGCACTATTTGATGCTTATCTGCACGATGATTATCCAGCGCGTTACGATTATTTAAAAGGTGATAAAAATGACTGATAGCTTTTATCGCAGGGCGCTGTCTTTTACTAATGCTCGCTTATGGCAGCTGGTTCACGTTGACGTTTTGCTGATGGGATCTTTGTTGCTGCTTATTAGTGGAGGGCTTTTTATTCTGTATTCAGCCTCCGGACAAGATGTAGCAATGGTAGAGCGGCAAGTGTTTCGATTGGTAATAGGTTTGCTTATTTGTGTCGCGTTGGCTCAGTTGCCCCCTAAATATATGCGGCGAGCTTCACCGACACTATTTATTTTTATTACAGTGCTTTTGATTGGTGTGTTGCTGTTTGGTGTTGGGGCAAAAGGAGCACAACGTTGGTTGGCTTTGCCGGGAGGGTTGCGGTTTCAACCTTCAGAAATTATGAAAATAGTCATGCCCATGATGATAGCCTGGTACTTTTCTGACAGGCAACTTCCTCCAAACTTTAAACAAATACTGGCAGTTCTTGGTCTTATCGTCTTGCCTGTGTTGATGATAGCTAAGCAACCAGACTTAGGGACGGCTTTATTGGTTGCTGTGTCTGGTATTTTTGTGCTTTTTCTGGCTGGGCTTGGTTGGCGCTATATATTGGGTGCGGCGGCATTAGCGCCTATAGCTGGTTATACGTTGTGGCAGTTTATGCATGATTATCAGCGTCAGCGAGTATTGACTTTTTTGAACCCCGAGAGTGATCCGCTAGGTTCTGGTTGGAATATTATTCAATCTAAAACTGCAATTGGTTCTGGTGGGCTTTATGGTAAAGGTTTTTTAGAAGGGACGCAGGCTCAGTTAGATTTTCTGCCAGAAAGTCATACGGATTTTATTATCGCGGTGCTAGCTGAAGAGTTCGGGATGTTGGGCTGTGGTGTATTAGTTTTAGCTTATTTGCTTGTTATTGCTCGAGGTTTGTATATTGCTGCCAATGCGGAAGACAACTATGCGCGGTTGTTAGCAGGTAGTTTAACGCTTACCTTTTTTGTGTACATGTTTGTAAATATTGGGATGGTGTCAGGCATTCTGCCTGTGGTTGGGGTACCCTTACCACTCGTCAGTTATGGTGGTACTTCAATCATTACTATCATGGCGACATTTGGGATTTTAATGTCAATACAAACACATAAAAGAGCAAGATAATGATTAAGCAAGCTACATTGTTGTTTCTAGCGCTTGGTCTAACTGCGTGTAGTAGTATGGATCATTCTACATTACCCTCGGATACAGGAGTCAGCGAGTCACTTCTTGAGGATATGCCCAAAGAATGGGCAGATTCTTATGCTGGAAATCCAGAGGTTCAAGTATTTATTAATCAGCTGGTTAAAGAGCATGCTTATGATAAAAAGCGCCTCGAATTAGCTTTTTCTCATATTAAAGTACGCCCAAACGTTATTGCGAAATCAGATAATCAACCTGAAGTGATAACTCCCTATTACGAATATAAAACACGCTTTGTTAATGAAGATAGAGCGAGGCTTGGTCGTGAGTTTTCTAAACGAAATGCTTATTGGCTGCGTAAGGCAGAACGTGAATTTGGTGTAGAGCCAAACGTCATCGTAGCTCTTATAGGGGTTGAAACTTATTATGGGCGCATTACAGGGTCAAAAGATGTTTTTACCTCGCTTACTACTCTCGCCTTTGATTATCCTCGAAGAAAAGAATACTTCCAAAGTGAACTAAAAGCCTATTTGTTGCTTGCACGTCAAGAAGGATGGAACATTGGCGAAACAAAAGGGTCATACAGTGGAGCGATGGGGATGGTGCAGTTTATGCCCAGTAACTATCAAAAACTGGCAATAGATTATGACAAAAATGGGCATATTGATTTGTGGGGATCAGAAGCTGACGCGATTGGGAGTGTTGCCAATTATCTTAAGCATCATGGCTGGCAGTCTCGACAACCTTGGTTTGTAATGGCTTATGTCGCAGAACCTGATTCAGTGACAGATTTAATTAATCGTGGCAGAGCACCTAGTGCTGAAATGACTGAGTGGTCGGCGTTAAATGTGCTTCCAACTCAGCCTTTTATTCCTCAAAAGACGGGATTGATTGGTTTGCGTACTGGGCCGGAAGAGGTGTCTTATTGGCTTGCATATGAGAATTTTTTTACGATTATGGATTACAATCCTAGTAGGCGATATGCCATGTCTGTATTGGAACTCGCTGAGAGTATAGGGACCTATGAAAGTAATTAACATACTATTTGTTGCTGGCATTAGTTTGCTGGTATTGAATGGATGTATGAGTACGCGTCATGTATTAGGTAAGGATGACGCAGATTATGAAAAAGCGTCAGGTGGAGGGCGTTATTCCATCTTACAGGATCATGCTCCAACTGGTGATATTAAGGTGGATCATCTTCCTAATTTAGTTCCAAAATGGGAGCCTAAAAGCCGTGGAGGAAACAAAAGTCCATATGAGGTTTGGGGTAAAAAATATTGGGTAATGGACTCAGCTCAAGGTTATGTGGCAGAGGGCACTGCCTCTTGGTATGGTAAGAAGTTTCATGGGCATAAGACCTCAAATGGGGAAACATATGATATGTATAGTTTCTCTGCAGCCCATAAATCTCTGCCCCTACCGACTTATTTGAAAGTGACGAACCTTGATAATCAGCGTTCAGTAATTGTTCGGGTGAATGATAGAGGGCCATTTCATGGGGATAGACTTATTGATCTTTCCTATGCCGCGGCGGCTCGACTTGATTACCATAAGAAAGGCTTAGCTCGAGTTAGAATAGAGGCTATTACACCTGCCCAAGGGCAATCTTACAGCCCGCCAAAAGTCGCTGAAGTTGCCCCGGTTACTCCGCCGAAAGCCTTGCCAGATAAGGCTTCGTCGGCATCTTCTGGTAATAGTGTAACCCCTTCACCTGTGTTGGTTTTTTCTCATCTCCAAATGGGGGCGTTTAGTTCGGAAGAGTCTGCTGACAAGCTTAAACAGCGCCTTTTTGAGGCATTTGATACGAGTGTGAAAGTGGTTATTAATAAGCAGGACGATGGTCTATACAAGGTTTTAGTTGGGCCTTTTGCTGATCCCAATGAGTTAACTCAATGGCAGCAAAAATTACAACAGGAAGGTTTTGGAACCCCGGTGAGAGTTGCTTTAGTGCCTTAAAGGCGTTTTGTGCGGGCTAGAGATTCTTATAGGGCATTTGTTAACATTTTTTTAAGAAGACGATATTTTTGAGTATGAAAAAACTCCTAGCTACTTTATCCCTTGTATTTTGCTTCGTGAGCGGCTCAGTTTTTGCTGCTCCTTCATTAATCCCAACGCCACCACAATTGTCAGCGAGTAGTTACATTCTTATGGATGCATATACTGGCGACATCTTGGTTGAACATAATGCTGATCAGGCTTTGCCTCCAGCAAGTCTAACAAAATTAATGACGGCTTATATTATTGAGTATGAGCTAGCACGTGGAAATTTATCACTGGATGATAAAGTAAACATAAGCGAAAAAGCATGGAGAATGGAAGGTTCTCGTATGTTCATTCGTGAGGGTACGCAAGTTAAATTAGAAGATTTAATGCGCGGTATCATTATTCAATCAGGTAATGACGCTAGTGTGGCCGCTGCGGAATATGTTGCTGGAAGTGAGTCTGCTTTTGCTGATTTGATGAACCAACATGCTCAACTTCTTGGTATGACCAACTCGCACTTTGTTAATGCAACGGGGTTTCCTGCAGAAGATCATTATTCTAGTGCTCATGATATTGCTAAATTATCGCGTGCTACTATATTGCAGTATCCTGAAAATTATAAAATGTATGCGGAAAAAGAGTTCACATACAATAATATTCGTCAGCCAAATCGTAACAAGCTATTGTGGCGCGATAAAACGGTTGATGGTCTGAAAACAGGGCATACAGAAGCCGCTGGATTCTGTTTGGCCGCTTCAGCCGTGCGTAACGGAACACGCTTGATCACTGTTGTTATGGGGACAAAATCAGACGCAGCTAGGGCGATGGAATCTCAGAAGTTGTTGGATTATGGCTTCAGATATTATGAAACTCGTAAGCTATATAGCCGTGGTCAAGTGGTGAACAATGCCCGTGTATGGGGTGGTAGCCAAGACAACGTGAAAGTAGGCTTTGCAGAAGATGTGCTTGTTACTATGCCGCGTCAGCAAGGTGAGTCTATTCCAGCAACACTTGATATGCATAAAGAAATTATGGCACCAATTGCTGTAGGTGATGTATTGGGTAAAATTGTTGTTGGCTCTGAAGGTAATGTTTTACTAGAGCGCTCAGTTGTTGCGTTAGAAGCAGTAGAAGAAGGTGGTTTCTTCAAGCGAATGTTTGATAAAATTAAACTCTTTTTTATGAACTTGTTTTAAGCCCTAATGGCGAGTGGTAGATTAAATCAATGGCACTAATTACGAAAAATGGTGATCAGGCTGAAAAAGCAGTTGATGCACCTAAAATAGAATTCCCTTGTGAAAACTACGTTATAAAGGTGGTTTCACTTGATGTTGATGGTATTCATACTGAGATAACTGAACGATTGCTTATTCATGCTCCGGAGATGAATACTACTGCTGAGAATACTAATCGTTCGAGTAAGGGACGTTTTATTAGCTTTAGTTTTCGTATAGTGGCTCAAAGTGAAGACCAACTATCGGCTTTGCATAGCGACTTGATGTCAATTGAAGCCGTTAAGATGGTCATGTAAATGGAACTTGATTTAATTTGCCGTGATTTAGGTGTTGTTGATTATGCTGAAACATGGGAAAGGATGAAGCAATTTACTCAAATTCGTTCAAAAGACGATGCTGATGAGATTTGGCTGTTAGAGCATCCTTCCTTGTTTACACAAGGTCAAGCCGGTAAAGAAGAGCATCTTTTGGCTCCGGGTGATATTCCTGTTATTCAGGTCGACCGTGGTGGTCAGGTCACGTATCATGGGCCGGGTCAACTGGTTGCCTATGTCATGGTTGATTTAAAACGTCTTGGGATAGGCGTTCGTGATTTGGTTAGTGTGTTAGAGAACTCTGTGGTGCGCGCTTTGGCGCTGAACGCTATAGAGGCCTACCCAAAGCCAGACGCACCAGGCGTTTATGTGGATGAACAAAAAATTGCGTCACTAGGATTACGTGTACGCAGAGGTTGTTCATTTCATGGACTTGCCTTAAATGTTGATATGGATCTCACCCCATTTAATCGTATTAACCCATGTGGCTATCAAGGCTTACAAATGGTTGATATGAAGCGTCTAAATAAAGGCGTTATTTTATCGAATGTAAAGGCTCAGCTAGCGAATCAGCTGGCTGAGCAACTCGGATACAATTATCCGGCTATCCAACAAGGGTGGAAATAGAATGACAACAGAACGCAAACGCGTTGTCCAAGGGGAAAAATTACGCGGAGCCGATAAAATGGCGCGTATTCCCATTAAGATTGTTCCTACTGAAGAAATTCCACGTAAGCCTGATTGGCTTCGTGTCCGTATGCCAGCGTCACCAGAGATAGCTCGTATCAAAGCAACTTTGCGTGAGCATAAATTAGCTTCCGTTTGTGAAGAGGCGAATTGTCCAAATTTAGGTGAGTGTTTCAGTAATGGCACCGCTACCTTCATGATTATGGGGGAAATTTGTACTCGCCGCTGTCCTTTTTGTGATGTGGCTCACGGTCGTCCAAATCCATTAAGCGCTGATGAACCAAAAGAATTGGCGGCGGCTATTCGTGACATGAAACTCAAGTATGTGGTGATCACCTCTGTAGATCGTGATGATCTTCGTGATGGTGGTGCACAACATTTTGTGGATTGTATTAGAGAAACACGTGCAGAAAGCCCGAATATTGAGATTGAAACATTGGTGCCAGATTTCCGTGGTCGCATGGAAGTCGCCATTGATACACTTTCAATTGCTCCACCTGATGTTTTCAACCACAACTTAGAATCTATTCCACGTTTGTACCGTCAGGTAAGACCGGGGTCAGATTATCAGTGGTCATTAGATCTTTTGAAAAACTTTAAAGATCGTTGTCCTGATGTACCAACTAAATCTGGTTTGATGGTTGGTATGGGCGAGACATTCGAAGAGATTGTTGAAGTACTAAAAGACTTACGAGCTCATAACGTTGATATGTTGACCATTGGTCAATACTTACAGCCATCTAAGCATCATTTTCCAATGGCGCGTTTTGTACCGCCTGAAGAATTTGCACGTTATGAACAAGTTGCAAAAGAGTTAGGCTTTAAGCATGCTGCGTGTGGACCTTTGGTTCGCTCGTCTTACCACGCGGATAAGCAAGCTCATGGCGAACACGTTTCTTAATTTGTTCGTTCGTTAGAATAAAGCGGAGTTAAGATATTTCTTAGCCCCGCTTTTTTTATTTGAATTAAATATAAAAGATATGTCAGTGTTTTACTATGACGTTCCTTGATGGGAAACGGCGCGAGTTTACCGCTATTTAGACTTTTGGAGATGATATGAAGCCTTGGTCAATTAAAGATTCTATGGAACTCTACAATGTAAGCCATTGGAGTAGTGGTTTTTTTTCAATCAATAATAAAGGGCGTGTTATTGCGCTACCGGATAGAGAAAATAGCATTGACTTAACTGAGCTATCTGTTGCATTGAAGCAACAAGGGATTCCTTATCCTTGTCTGGTGCGTTTTCCAAATATTCTTCATTCAAGAATTGAAAAAATTACTAACTCATTTCAGCAAGCGATTGATTATTACGATTATCAGGCGAAGTATGCCATTGTTTATCCAATTAAGGTCAATCAGCAGCGCCGTGTTGTAGAGGAAATTGCGGCATGTCAGCCAGATAATGCTGCGACTGTTGGCTTAGAGGCTGGGAGTAAGCCAGAGCTTATGGCTGTTTTGGCGATGCATAAAAATGCTGATGGCATCATAGTTTGTAATGGTTATAAAGATCGTGAATTTATCCACCTAGCCCTAATGGCCGAAAAAATGGGTCATCAGGTGTTTATTGTTGTTGAGAAGATGCATGAACTTGATTGGATTCTAGAAGAAGCCGACAAAATTGGGGTTCAGCCGCGTATTGGTATTCGTATTCGATTGGCCTCTACTTGTACGACGCATTGGGGTAATAGTGGTGGTGAAAAATCTAAGTTCGGTTTGACTACATCTCAATTGCTAAGAGCTATTGATCGTTTGCGTGAATTGGATCTGTTGCATTGTCTTGAGCTAATTCACTTCCACTTAGGCTCGCAAATTACGCGTATTCGCGATATTCAAAACAGCCTTAAAGAGTGTGCTCGTTATTACGCTGAACTTCATCAGATGGGGGTCAAAGTTAAATGGGTTGATGTTGGCGGTGGTTTGGGAGTCGATTACGAAGGTACACGTTGCCAAAATGATTTTTCTGCGAACTATAGTATCGGAGAATATGCCAATAATGTGGTTTTTGCTTTCCATAATGTGTGCGAACAATACGAGCTTCCACACCCTCATTTGATTTCTGAGTCAGGTCGAGCTGTGACAGCTCATCATGCCATGATGATTGCCGACGTTTTCTCCCATGGCGCTGAGCTTTTACCGATTGAAGAACCGGCTGAAGACAGTGAGCTAGAACTACAACGACTTTGGGCATCTTATCAAAGTTTAAAAGGCGAGAATGAAGAAGAAAGTCGATCCTTGGTCGAGATTTATCATGATTTGCTGGATGACTTTAATGACAGCTTGACCTTATACAATCATGGTCAGCTTAACCTGTCGCAAAGAGCACAAGCAGAGAACCTTTTCTTATCTGCGTGTCGCAACTTGTTGCCTCGTTTGGACAATCGAAATCGAGGGCATCGTGCGGTAATTGATGAACTAAACGAACGTTTAGCAGAGAAGTTATTTGTTAACTTGTCAGTGTTTCAGTCTATGCCAGATGCTTGGGGGATTGACCAATTGTTCCCAGTATTGCCTTTGCAAGGTTTGGATCAAGCGCCTTCTTTCAGAGGTAAAATTCAAGATGTTACTTGTGATTCGGATGGTTGCTTGTACAGCTATGTGGATGGTCAAGGTATTGAATCTTCTTTGCCACTGCCGCCACCGCCACCAAAAGGTGAGGACTATTTAATGGGCTTTTTCTTAGTTGGGGCTTATCAAGAAACGCTAGGGGATTTGCATAATTTATTTGGTGATACTTGTTCGGTTGACGTTTATTTAACAGACGATGGTTTTAGAATTGATCATGTATTGAAAGGTGATAGTGTTCAGGATGTACTTAAGTCTGTTAGCTATAATGAGCAAGAGCTGATTAAGAGCTATCAGGACAAAGTGGCAGCAAGTCCATTAAGTCAAGAAGAACAAGTATCACTATTGGCGACTTATAAAAAAGTGCTAGAAGGCACAACATATTTGACTCAAGTATAAAATGAGTTTTTGTACTTGTAGCGCAACATATTTTGGAGGTAGTAAGTATGAGTAATGTAAAAGTGGCCTGCGTTCAAATGGCGATCAGTACAGACTTTCAAGCGAATTTAGATAATGCCGTTGCACAAGTAAGAGAAGCAGCTGCAAATCAGGCAAATATTATTCTTCTGCAAGAACTGTTTATGGGGCCATATTTTTGCATTGATCAAAAGCCTGCGTATTTTGATTGGGCTCAGCCGGTAAATGATTGTTTGGCTATTCAGACAATGAGTGCGCTTGCTAAAGAGTTAGGTGTGGTTTTACCAATTAGCTTTTTTGAACGCGATGGTAACGTTTTCTATAACTCATTGGTGATGATTGATGCCAATGGTGAAGTAATGGATTTGTACCGCAAGACGCATATTCCAGATGGTCCTGGTTATCAAGAAAAATACTATTTCACACCAGGTAATACTGGCGTGAAGGTTTGGGATACGCAGTTTGGTCGAATTGGCTGTGGTATTTGTTGGGATCAATGGTTTCCAGAGTTAGCGCGTGAGCTAGCTCTGAAAGGTGCGGAGTTAATTTTTTATCCAACTGCAATAGGCTCAGAGCCTCCTTACCCTGAATGGGACTCAAAGGATCATTGGCAAAGAACCATGCAAGGGCATTCTGCGGCGAATATGGTGCCTGTTATAGCGGCAAACCGAGTAGGGCGTGAAGAAGGTGAGAATAGCTTTATTCAGTTTTATGGCTCTTCATTTATGACAGATGAAATGGGAGCAATGAAGTGTGTTGCGGGTCGTGATGAAAGTACTATTTTGTATTCTGAATACGATTTAGAGGCTATTCGTAAGGCTCGTCGCTCCTTTGGTTTGTTCCGTGATCGTCGCCCAGATCAATATCAAGCTATTACCTCTGGCGGTGGCGTTACTTGGGATAAATAGATGAAAGCAAAAAAGTGCCCGCATAAAGCGGGCACAAAGCTTTCCTTATCCTTATTGGTATAAAGGGGGAATATCAATAAGGTAGATCTACTTACACTTGGTTTTTAGAAGCCTAAAGCTATTGTATAAAATAGTGCAAGGCCTGTGTCTTTAGATGCACTCTGACGGCAATATAAAGCGAATTACATGCTTTGAATTACAAGGTTTAACAAGAAGCGCACCCTCGTCAGCATAGATCTGTCCAAAACCTAGATGTTAACTATAGCTTGAGATTTTAACTATGGCCTGGGATTTCAAATAGATGCAGATATAATTTTGTCTCTATGCCTAGCTAAAAGATCCATCCATTTATTTTAGAGAATCGATGAACGTATTTAGTTCCCCAAGTGAATTGCCTTATTTTGCGATTATGCTGTCTAGTAAGCTGATGTTGAATGACTTGACTTACCGAATCATGGCAGAAAAAATGCTCGAACTGGCCCAAGGTCAGCCCGGATACCTTGGTGCTGAATATGGCTCGGGGGAAATGGATCTGCTGATGACTTATTGGCAAACAAAGGAGGCTGCAGAAGGATGGTTGGCCCACGATATGCAGCGTAGAACCTTGTCTATTGGTGAAAATTTTTGGTATGAAGAATATTCGTTAAAATTGTTCGAAGTGATGAAGGACATGTCATTTAAGTACTCTAATCAAGGTTTACATGCATCACGTTTTCCTCGGATTGTTACCGAGAGAGGTGTATTGAAAATATTAGACGAAGCTCAAGCTCCGCTCTTGCACGATTATATTAATCAAGAAAAGGCGTTTCTTGCCCCATGGGAACCATATAGAACTGATGGCTACTATTCACTTGAAACCTGCCAGTTACGAGTTCGAGAAATGCGTCGTGACTTTTTAGAAGATAAAGGTATTGTTTTCTGCTTTCTGTCACCTAATGAAGACAGAATGCTCGCTTACACCAATTATTCGAATATTATACGTGGTGTTTTTCAGGCCTGTAATCTTGGTTACAGTTTGCGAGAAAGTGAGCAAGGCAAAGGCATCATGCAAGAAGCCTTGAGCGCAGGAATAGAATACATCCATAAAGAGCAGCATATTGATCGAATTCAAGCGAGCTATATGCCAAGAAATGCTCGCAGTGCAGCCGTTTTGAAAAAGCTAGGTTTTGATAAAGAAGGTGTCGCAAGGGATTATTTGAAAATCAATGGACAATGGGAAGATCATATTCTCACAGCATTAGTACTGCGCTAAATATTACTAAAGTGTTTTGCCTTCTGGTTTTGTGAGAAGTAGAATCCGCCCCTTGGTGTTTTGAGTTGTCATAACTGACAGCACTGTAAGACTTTCTGTGCTTGGATTTAAAATCGCTCTCGGTTCTTTATGAGCGATTATTTTGCCATAACTGGGACAGGCTTTAGGTACTTTCCTCTCGTCTGAAATGAACGCGATACCAGTCAGCGGAAGAAGGTATTGGGTGGCTGTTTTTTGATAATAAAGTGTCTCCTTAAATTGAGGTGGATAAAGTTCTAGCGCAATCTGACCCGCCTCTCCATGCCATAGTGGCCATGTCTTAATGTGACTTCTTCCAGATATTGATTCCACTGTGCCAGAAGAGACTTTTTTAAACGAGTTGTTTAATTTTGCTGGACCTGTGTTCTTTAGTCGTATTAAGCACAGTTCTACCGTTGGTGTTAGTAAAGTGATGCTGTTAATTGACTGTGCAGTTAACCAAATTCCTTGATGCTGTTTTAAGGCTGTTTCTTGTTCACTTTTTTGTTGGGTGCATTGCTGTAAGTATAATTCCCCTTTAATGATAAAGAGGAAAGTATCTGTCTGGTGATGATAGAAGCGGCTAGGGATGTCTGTCTGAAACAGGTATTCATGTGCAATAAAAAGGTCATCTTGTTGATGGATGATAAAGTGTTTGCTTGACTCCCCAAGGCTGTAGTTCATCGGGTCGAGTGTGTTTTGGTCAGTTATGTTCACCATCAAGTACCTTTTTAATTATCGAATGTATTGAAACACGAGAATAGCGACCTTTCCATGATAATCTTACGGTGAGTGTTGCAGTGAGTTGGGATGTTTCTTTATAGTTGAGCCCATATTAGTTTATGAAATCCGCATGCGCCGATAATTTGCCCATGCAAACGATTATAGAAGGAAAGTTTCCTTGAGTGAGTTGTCAAATTTCGAGTCGAATGAAACCCTTTCATTAAAAGACTACACAGAAAAAGCGTACTTGAATTATTCCATGTACGTTATTTTGGATCGAGCCTTACCGCATATCGGTGATGGCTTAAAACCTGTTCAGCGCCGAATTATTTACGCGATGAGCGAACTAGGGCTAAAAGCCACGGCCAAATATAAAAAATCTGCTCGTACTGTAGGGGATGTGTTGGGTAAATTTCACCCACATGGTGACAGTGCTTGTTATGAAGCTATGGTGCTCATGGCTCAACCTTTCTCTTATCGCTATCCACTTGTTGATGGTCAGGGTAACTGGGGGGCACCAGATGATCCAAAATCTTTCGCGGCAATGCGTTATACCGAATCGCGTTTGTCAAAGTACGCTGATGTCTTGTTAAGAGAAGTGAGCCAAGGCACTGTGGATTGGACGCCTAATTTTGATGGTACATTACAAGAACCATCGGTTTTGCCGTCTCGTCTGCCTAACTTATTACTTAATGGCACGACGGGTATAGCTGTTGGTATGGCGACGGATATTCCGCCGCATAATCTGCGTGAAATTGGCGGTGCTTGTATTCACTTGCTTAATAATCCAAACGCTGAGTTAGATGATTTGCTTAATTTTGTCCAAGGCCCTGATTTTCCAACGGGTGGCGAAATTATTACGCCAAAAAGTGACATAGTTAGGCTTTATGAAACTGGTAAAGGGCAGATAAAAGCTCGAGCTCGTTTTACGATTGAAGAAGGCGAGATCGTTGTTAATGAACTGCCTCATCAAGTGTCTGGCAGCAAAATATTAGAGCAAATTGCCGCACAAATGCAGGCGAAGAAATTGCCAATGGTTGTGGATTTACGTGATGAATCAGATCATGAAAATCCTACTCGACTGGTAATTGTGCCTAAATCAAATCGTGTTGATATTGATTCTGTCATGACGCATCTTTTTGCGACCACAGACCTAGAAAAATCCTATCGGGTCAATATGAACGTAATTGGTTTAGACGGTTTACCTCAAGTTAAGCCGCTAAAGAATTTCTTATCTGAGTGGTTACGCTTTCGTATTGATGTAGTGCGTCGTCGTTTGCAATTCCGTCTTGATAAAGTGAATAACCGTTTACATATTTTAGAAGGTTTGTTAATCGCCTACTTAAATATTGATGAAGTTATCGAGATTATACGAACAGAAGAAAAACCAAAAGTAGAGTTGATGGCGCGTTTTGGTTTGAGCGATATGCAAGCTGAATCTATTCTAGAATTGAAGTTGCGTCACCTTGCTAAACTTGAAGAGATGCGTATCAAGGGTGAGCAAGACGAGCTAGAAAAAGAGCGTAAGCAATTAGAAGGTTTGCTGTCTTCTGATCGTAAGTTGAAGAAATTAATCACCGAAGAGATTCAAGAAGCGATTGATGATTTTGGTGATGATCGTCGTACTCCGATTGTTGCTCGTAAAGAGGCGCAAGCTTTTAGTGAAGAAGATCTATTATCGAATGATCCAATTACGGTGGTTATCTCTAAGCAAGGTTGGATTCGTGCAGCAAAAGGCCATGATATTGACGTAAATGGTTTGAGCTACAAGTCTGGTGACGAGTTCTTAGTAAGCACTAAAGGTCGTTCTAACCAAACGCTTGTTTTGCTTGCGTCCAATGGACGAACCTATTCTATCAAGGCGCACACCTTACCATCTGCCCGAGGTCAAGGTGAGCCAATCACGGGTCGTATTTCGTTAGAAAAAGATGCGACAATAGTGTCTGCAGTGCTGGATAATGAAGAAGCACATTACTTGATTGCAAGTGATGCGGGCTATGGCTTTGTTGCGCAATTAAAAGATCTATATGCCAAAAATAAAGCAGGTAAAGCGACCTTGTCGTTACCGAAAGGTGCTCGAGTAATGGCGCCGGTTCCAGTACAAGACCCTGTATCTGGACGCGTTGTGGCTATATCTAATGAAGGTCGGATGTTGGCCTTTGATGTGGCTTCCTTGCCGCAAATGGCGAAAGGTAAAGGTAATAAGATGCTTAGTATCCCAAGCTCTCGTGCTGCAGATAGGGAAGAGCTTGTCATTGCTCTGGCTTGCGTTCAGCCCAATGATTTACTGACGGCTTATGCTGGAAAGCGTTTTATATCATTTACCGAAAAAGACCTCGAAGAGTATCTAGGTGAGCGTGGTCGAAGAGGCTTGAAGTTGCCTAGAGGGTTTCAGCGAATAGATAGTCTTGAAGTAAAAGTAGGCGAAGGTAAAGTTGTTAAAAACGATGACCCCCCAAGCCAAGATTTGTTTTAAAAAAGGAAACTAATACTAGAGTCTGGGATTATGTTCTAGACTCTAGTATTTTATGAGTCGAGTTTTGAGTGCTGTACTCATTATGCGAAATGGACTTGCCAGCAATAAGAGGAGAAGAATATGAAAGGCAGTAAAAAAGTAATCGACGGTTTGAATGCGTTATTGGCTAATGAATTAGCGGCCATTGACCAGTATTTCATCCACTCACGTATGTACGAAGATTGGGGATTGAGCAAGTTATATGATCGCCTTAATCATGAAATGGAAGAAGAAACCCAACATTCGGATTGGCTTATTAAGCGAATTTTGTTTTTGGAAGGTGTGCCATGCATGACTAAACGTCGTGATTTGCTAATTGGCTCTGATGTTCACTCTATGATGAGTAATGATTTAACGCTTGAGCTTGAAGTTGTTAGCTGCGTAAGAGATGTGATTGCAATATGTGAGTCAGAAGGCGATTACCAAACACGTGAGACCCTTGAGAAGCTGTTGTTCGATACTGAAGAAGATCATGTTTATTGGTTGGAAAAACAGCTTGGTCTAATGGAAAAAATTGGTATGCAGAATTACTACCAATCTCAGATGGGCAACTAAGGAGAGGCGCTATGAAAGGGGATCGTGACGTAGTCGCCAACCTAAATAAGGTATTAGCCAATGAATTGGTAGGTATTAACCAATATTTTCTTCATGCTCGTATGTTTAAAGATTTTGGTTTTAATGCGCTTGATAAAGCTGATTATAAAACCTCCATTCAAAAAATGAAAAATGCCGATCGTTTGATTGAACGAGTTTTATTTCTAGAAGGTTTACCTAATCTGCAAGATCTTGGTCGTCTGCGCATTGGGGAAAATAGCGAAGAAATGATTTCGGCTAACTTAGAGTTTGAATTAGATACTTTGCCAGCACTTAAGGCAGCAATTGACTTGTGTGAGCAGAAAAAAGACTTTATGAGTCGTGATACGCTGGAAAAAATACTAGAAGAGCAAGAAGAGCAAATAGATTGGCTTGAAACTCAGCAACACTTGATTGCTAGCTCTGGCATTGAAAATTACCTGCAATCCCAAATGTAATTCAATGCTGCAATTAAGCTACTTGAACTTGAGTTTCAGCAATTTTGATTAACTCACTGTTTAGTAGCTTTTTTGCACACTGACAGCATTTTCCGCACTGGCTACCAATGCTGTGCTCTTTGTATAGCTCACGCATGGTTGTTGCCCCTTCTTGAATAGATGCTTTGATTTCTCTGTCTGATACTCGGTTACAAATACAAACGTACATAAATGAAAATCACTCTCACTAATATTCTAATCATCCGATTGTATTTTTAATGTTAATGATTATCAATAGATAAAAATTTATCTGTTTGCATAGCTTGATAGTTTTTTTTAGAGTTTCGCTGAAGAGTTAACGATAAGACTAAATGACAGCTTTAGCCTTATCGTTAATGGAAGGTGGAGTTTTATGGATTACAACTCTTTTTCTGCAATATCGGTAAGCACTTTTAGGAAAGATTCTGGATCGTGAGCACCTTGAACCATGTATTTGTCGTTGATGACGTAAGTCGGCACAGAGTTAATATCCAAACCACGCAAATGCTGTAGTTTTTTCTCTGTCAGCGTTTTAGCTTCTGCACTTAATGCGTATTCAATATCGGCTTTTTGCATACCGATACTAATGGCAACTTCTTCTAGAATGCTCTTTGACCCAATGTCTTTTCCGTCCGTAAAATAGGCATGGAAGGCTGCTAAGATAAACGGTGTCGCTAACCCTGACTTAGTGGCAGCAAGCACAAATTGGTGAGCAATTTTGGTATTAGGGATGCGGTCTTTTTCGGAAAAATTAAATTCAATACCAGCCTCAATACCGACCTGTTGAATGGCGTGTGTGGCTTCATTAAGTTTTTCCTGACTGCCAAACCGCTCGCCGAGGTACGTTTCTCGGTCGGCACCTTCTAACGGCATATCAGGATGTAGCTCAAAGGGTTGCCAACGAATGTCGATTTTATAGTCATCGCCTAATTGTTCAATGGCTTGTTTAAGGCGAGAATAACCTAGATAGCACCAAGGGCAAACGACATCTGAAATAATGTCGATACGTAGATCGGCCATGAGTTCTCCTAAAAAAATTGTAGTTTAAAGTATTTTGTTTAGTTGACGCTTAGCGCAATGCATTGGCTAATTGCTGTATAGGAGCGTCCGCTTTCTTTGTGCCAGTGATTAAACGCGCCTTGTGCTGCTTTCCAGGCTGACTGAGTGTCTCTTCCTGTGGTAATGATCTCGTGTTGACGTAAATAGCCTTCAACATCTTTGGTTAGCATAAAGGTGTCTTTGCCCATTGCTCTTAATGTATAAGGGCCGGTGTTACCGCCAAGACGAGCTCCATGTTTTTTCAAGTAGGCCCAGAGACCAATAATGTCGTCATTCGGCCAGTTAGCAACAAAGTTAGAGAATGTTCCATGGCTGGCTTGGCATTCGCTAATCATTAAGGCGTTTTCTCTAATCGTCATCACCTTGCCAAAATTACGAATGATGCGTATGTCTTTGGCTTTTTCTTCCCACATTTCATCGTGAATGAGTAACATTTTTTCAATGTCAAAACCAAAGAATACCGTTTCAAAACCTGGCCATTTATTGCGCACTACTTGCCAATTAATGCCAGATTGAAAGACTTTTTGAGAGAAAGCCGCCAGCCATCTATCATCAGTATGTTGATTAAGCTGTGCCGTGCTTAGCGGAGTCGAAAGCATGGTTTCTAGGTGTTTTGTTCCGCCATGTCGAAGGGCGGCTCGGTCATAAATAGATTGAAAGAGTTCGTATTTCATCTTGGACTCCTATTTTGTGGCGGCCAGTTTACCATAAGCCTTGCTCTAGGGAAGGTGCGAATAAGTCTACTAAGCCTCAGTCTTTCAGAGAAATCGTCAAATAAGGCGCGACTCTGAAGGAATGTAGGTACCTTTCAAAGAGTCGCAACGACATGTGGCGTTTTCTCTGAAAGACCCGCAGGGCATGTCCTAAAAGCCTGTATTCTTTGTTGAGCACCTCGAAAATAGAACCACTATTCACATTCGCTACTCGCCTCGAATAACAGGCTTTTATCCACATGCTGAGACAAGAGGACTTGTTCGCACCTTCCCTAGATAATGGCTGAGCGGATAACTTGTTTGGTATTTTAGTGATGGACGCTATGTGTTTGTCCTATAATGCTAATAAATGACCCTGTCGAGAGAAGTTGAATGACACACTTAAGCGTTAATCTGAATAAAATTGGCTTGCTTCGAAATTCTCGTGGAAGAGATTATCCAAACTTAATTGATATGGCGGAGCGTACGCTGGAACTGGGTGCATTTGGTATTACCATTCACCCAAGACCAGATCAGCGTCATGCGACTTATCAAGATGCTTATGATTTGAAAGAATTATTGAAGCGTTTTCCTAAGGCGGAATTGAATATCGAAGGTTTTCCTGATGCGCAATTTTTAGATGTTGTATTAGAAGTGGAACCAGATCAATGTACTTTAGTGCCTGATGATCCGAATCAGCTAACATCGGATCATGGTTGGAATATTGCCCGTGATCAAGATGCTTTGCGTCCCGTGATCGCCAAACTTAAAGCAAAAGGTATTCGTGTTGTCTTGTTCATGGATCCTGATCCTGAAAACATGGTTTTAGCAAAAGAAGTGGGCGCTGACCGTGTGGAGCTTTACACTGAAGCCTATGCCAATGCGTTTGGTAAAGAGGGATTTGAAGACGTTCTTGATACGTATCAGCACGCTGCACAAGCGGCTTTGGATGCTGGGCTGGAAGTCAATGCAGGACATGATTTAGATTTAAATAATGTTCAAGCTTTGTGTGAACAAGGTCGAATTATGGAAGTATCGATTGGTCATGCTTTGACGGTTGAAGCTTTGGATCTCGGCTGGAATAACGTTGTAAAAGCCTATCTTGAAAAGTTGGCTTGAAAAGTAGGTGACTAAACTAGAGACTCGAGCATGCAAAGCGCAAAAAGAGCACACTGTGGCAATTGTCACTTTTTAATAAAACAGTGTGTGTGTAAGTGGATACCCGTGCTTTCTACGCGATTAAAGATCTTGATTTTGCAAGACCCTAAAGAAGCGAAACATGCTAAAAACACCGTGTCATTGTTGTCTTTAGGATTGCCGTCAGTGGAATGTATTTCGATAGCAAATCACGATGTGCTATCGAGTACTTTGAGACAAAAAGATCCGGCTAAATGGCGTTTGGTGTTTCCATCGGATGATGCTGTGCCTATAGAATCAATAGATGCCAGCTCGGCTACTGAGGTTGAAGGGTTAATTTTACTTGATGCCACTTGGCGGAAGGCGAAGAAATTCTATTTCACTGAATCTCTACTACATGCTTTTAAAGCGGTGTGTTTTTTGCGCCCACCAGTAGGGCAATACAGTATTCGCAAGTCACCCAGCATGGAGTCATTATCAACCTTGGAAGCGTGCGCGTATGCAATAGAGCAAGTTACTAATGAAAACATGCAACCACTAAGAGACTTTATGGTTGCGGCGCAAGAATGGCAGTGGCGCAAGCAGCCTCTGAGTCATCGACACCTTGACTGTTAACCTGTGATAAGAAAAAAACAGAGGGATTTAAGATTATTATGAGCAAACAAACTGAAATCGAAGCCGCTGTATTGCGTCGCTTGTTGAAACATCTTGACGAAAATAAATCTGTGCAAAATATTGATCTGATGAATTTAGCTGGATTTTGTCGTAACTGTTTGAGCAAATGGTATATGGCCGAAGCAGAGCAACAAGGCGTGAAAGTAGACTACGATCAAGCGCGAGAATTTGTCTATGGCGAACCTTATGACACTTGGAAAGCCAAGTATCAACCAGAAGCCACAGCAGAGCAGCTGGCCGCATTTAATGCAAAGTCTAAGTCTGACAAGTAGCTTTGCGGTGAGAAAACGATTTGGTTCGTTTTTTTCCTATCTAAGAAGCAGCAAACGTCTGGTTTGTGTGCTTCTTATTATGTGTTTTGTGCCGCATTGGTGGTTGTACGCCGATGTGTCAGACAAATATCGAAAGTTAGCGAAACAAGCTGGTACAGTCTATGGTGCAGGTGCAGAAAAGCGTATTTTAGCTTGGCGAAAGCTCATTGATGATTCTCGATCTTTACCTATTGTTGATCAGCTCACTCAAGTGAATAACTTCTTTAACCAGATGGATTTTGTCGACGACATGACTTTGTGGGGAAAGGAAGACTATTGGGCAACACCCATTGAATTTTTAGGTATGCAAGCTGGAGACTGCGAAGACTTTACCATCGCCAAATACTTCACGCTCAGAGAGCTGGGTGTGCCAGATGAAAAGCTACGACTTGTGTATGTAAAAGCGTTAAAGCTTAATCAACATCATATGGTATTGGCGTATTATCATAAACCAACGTCTGTCCCAGTCTTGCTTGATAATCTTGATAAAGAATTAAAACCCGCGTCAAAGCGTAATGACCTCTTGCCTATTTATTCGTTCAATGCAGAGAATTTGTGGCTTTCAAAAGAAAAAGGGCGCGGTGTGTTGGTAGGTGGCTCATCTAGATTGAGCTTGTGGACAGATTTAAATAATCGTTTTAATACGATGACAAACTAGGAGAACTTGGATGACGCTGTTCCGCCAATTAATGATGACGATTATTGCCATATTCTCATTGATGCTCGCCGTGGTGATGGTTATCAATTTTAATACCACCAAGGGCTATTTAATCGGGCAATTAGAATCAACGACCCAAGACTCAGCCACCTCTTTGAGTATGTCTGTCTCCGACTTTATGGCGATGGAAGATTATGCTTCTGTAGAAAGTAGCATTAATGCTGTTTTTGATAGCGGCTATTTTTCGGAAGTTCGTATTCATGTTTACGATACAGATAAAAATATCACCCGTTCCAATGAAACTAAAATAGACGGTGTTCCTAATTGGTTTATTCAGCTAATTGATTTCAAGGTGCCAGTGGCTAAAGCCGTTATTTCAAATGGTTGGAGTGAGTTAGGACAGGTTTATATCACAGGTAGTGCAGGGTATGGCTACAATCAGCTTTGGCTTGCTTCACGGGATTTATTAGTGTCATTTTTTGTGATTGGTGCAATCACTCTGGTTATTGGCAGTTTTGCGTTACGTTATTTATTTCGGCCTTTGGCTGAGCTTGAAAAACAAGCGGAAGCGATTCAGCAACGCCGTTTTATTAAAACCATTGCAGTGCCTAAAACACGAGAGCTAAAGTCTGTTGTGTTGTCTATGAACCGAATGGCAGAAAAACTAGAAAAAGAGTTCGCGTCGGAAGTCGAGACGGCTCAATGGCTGCAAGCCAAAGCGTTTAAAGACCCAGTTAGTGGATTAGGTAATCGACATTTTTTTGAAAGCCAGATGAAATCACATTTTGCTGAAAGAGAGCGCGGTATCGATGGGCTAGTTCTGATTAGTTTGGCGGATTTGGGTAAGTTAAATAATGAGCGTGGTTATGAATCTGCGGATATGTTTATCCAATCTGCCGCTGATATTTTAACTAAAAAAGTATCGACGCTGTCTTCTTTTTCTACTTTAGCTCGTTTATCTGGGGCGGACTTTGTTTTGCTTATTCCTAATTTTGATCACAGTCAGCTTACTAAAGTGGTCGATGAGATTATGTCAGAGTTAATGGAATTGAATACAGCAGGCATTAGTTATTCTGCTGCGGTGGCTAACATTGGTGCAGTGACCATTGATGGATCGGTAGAGCGTTCAAGTGCCATGTCTCAAGCTGATGCTGCTCTGCGTGAGGCGAAACGAGAGGGTAGCAATTCGAGTAAAGTGTTTGATCTTAATATGGGCCAAGATATGGCCATTAGTAAAACGGCTTGGAAAGAAATATTAGAATCAGCCATACGGCATAAATCTTTCAAACTTAAAAAACAAAAAATTACAACTTTGGATGAAACGCCAACTATTTTGCATGAAGAAGTCTTTATGGGCTTGGAACATGCAGGGAAAGAGTATCATGCGGGGTATTTTATTGGTTTGGCTGAACTGTTTGATTTAGGTAGTCAAATAGATCAAGTCATTATTGGACGAGTGATCGAATACATTAAATCGAGGCAGCTTACAGTTCCATTAACTGTAAACTTGTCAGCGTCTTCTTATGCTAAGCCTGCTTTTATTACATGGTTAGACAAAACATTGAGCAACCTTAATGTAGACGTAAAAAGTAAATTGATGTTTGAAATTTCGGAGCAGAGTGTGTTGATTGAAGAGACACAGGCGAATGAGTTGGCTCAGATGCTAAAAACACAACGAGTGCAATTTGGCATTGATAATGTGGGTAAACAGTTCTCCGCCTTTCAATATCTACAAACTTTGATGCCGGATTACGTTAAGGTGGATTCTTCTTATACCCGAATGGCAGCAGGTAAAGAGTCTGAATCTTTCTTCATGCACACCTTGTGTAAGATGTTTGGTAGCTTAAATATTGAGGTGATTGCGACGGGAGTTGAGAGTGAAAAACAATGGATAGCATTGAAACGCTTTGATGTATCCGGTGGCCAAGGATTTCTAATCGGTCGCGCACAGGATATGTAGATCGATGTCGCTTTCTTGTTCCTTTAAAAATGAAGATACTTTAGATTAAAGCGTCTTCATCGTCTCCTTCGGCAATGCCACTATCTGTCATTAAGCTTTCGTCATGGTTGCTGTGTACGCCACGAACCCATTTTCTACCGAGTAATTTCTTTTGCGCGGCTAGAGGTAATTCAGTAAATTGTATTAAGCGTTTTTCAGTTAGAAGGTCTACCAAATCTTCAAGTATTCGCATCATTTCGCCGTCAGAACTAGCGAGAATTTCTTGAGTGCTTGTGCTTGCTGTAGTGAATTTTTTTTCCAATATGCTAGCAACTGTCGGATCATTTGGTGCAACCAGTAGTTTGTACTCATCTGATTGAGATGTGGCGACATCAATAATTACACCATTTTCATTGACTTTTGCGTATAGCATGTTGATTTCCTTCTGTGTTTCAATTTGTAGTAAGGCATAAGTTCGCTTCACATATTACTTAATAAACACTATTCTAGACCATAATTAATAAGCTATTTGTTTATAAAAAAACAGATTTTCGGTAGTTTTAGGAGAATATAGAGTATGTCTGACTCTGGTCGTTCAGAACAGAACTCTTCGTCACCTTTAGAAAATGATTCGTATGAAGAAAATGAAGTTACAAATGAATCAGACGAAGGGAAGACGGATGCAGAAGTTGAAGATGGTTCTAAAGAGGATGTTGATCAGTGGGATACACAAGGTGCTTCATTAGAATACCCTAATCCTCTGTTGGATTGCTTAGTACTGTTAAGTAAATACTTTCATAATCCCTATACTTCGGATGGTATAGCTTCAGGTTTACCTATTACCGACAATGCTATGACACCAGAGCTTTTTCAGCGTGCCGCTAAGCGTATTGGTATTAGCACACGTTTTGTTAAACGACCTCTCGTAAAAATCCCCAATATGGTCATGCCGGCGGTGTTGTTATTAAGGGATCAACAGGCCTGTATTTTACTTGAATTAGATAAAAAGCAAGGCACCGCAAAAATACTTCGCCCAGAATCTGGTGAGGGGGAAATTATTCTTCCTATCGATAAGCTTGCCGAGTCATGCACTGGTTATTGTTTTTTTGTTCGTCCCTTATATCAATTTGATAAACGCTCCGAAAAAAGCGATGAGAAAGAAAACAAAAAAGGACATTGGTTTTGGGGAACAATTTCTGGTTCTTGGCGAATTTATAGAGATGTTTTTATTGCGTCTTTGTTAATTAATATTTTCGCCGTTGCTAGCCCTCTTTTTGTTATGAACGTTTATGATCGAGTCGTGCCGAACAATGCATTTGATACACTTTGGGTGTTGGCCATCGGTGCCGCTGTCGTGTACTTATTCGACTTTTTGTTACGAACCTTACGTGCATATTTTATCGACATTGCGGGCAAGAAATCCGATATTTTGATATCAGCGGCTATCTTTTCCAGAGTGAATAACATCACCATGGCATCGAGACCTAAGTCTGTCGGGGCTTTTGCTAAAAACCTACAAGAATTTGAAAGCATCCGAGATTTCATTACATCAGCGTCTATCACCACTTTGGTTGATATTCCTTTTATGTTTCTGATTATTGGTGTGATTTGGCTGATTGGTGGTCCTGTTGGCTATATTCCCATTGTAACCATTGCTCTGATCGTCCTTTATAGCATCATCATTCAAATACCATTACGTCGCTCTATCGAAGAGGGCCAAAAAACGGCATCACAAAAAAATGCGGTTTTGATTGAGAGTTTGTATAACGCGGAAAGTGTGAAGCTCAATAATGCTGAAGGCGTGATGCAGAAACAGTGGGAAAATGCGGTTGGTAATATTGCTGATTGGGGCGTCAAAACTCGTCAGTTGTCACAATCTTCTTCCTCTTTTGCGATGGTAGCTCAGCAGCTAACTACCGTTATTATTGTCATTGTTGGGGTGTATCAAATATCCGAGGGCAATATGAGCATGGGGGCTTTGGTTGCGTCTGTTATGTTGACTGGAAGGGCACTTGGCCCTATGGCGCAAGTAGCAGGTTTAGCGACACGCTATAACCAAGCAAAATCTGCTTTTACTTCTCTAAACGAAATCATGTCTTCGCCTGTTGAAAATCCGGATGATGTCAAGTTTGTTCATCGCCCAGTGTTTAAGGGAGAATTTCAATTTGAAGCAGTTAACTTCGCTTATCCTGATCAAGAACAAGCCGCAGTTAGTGCTATTAATATTAATATTAAGCAAGGCGAAAAAGTCGCTATTATTGGCCGGATCGGTTCTGGTAAATCGACCCTCGGTAAATTGATGACGGGTCTTTATACGCCTGATAGCGGTGCGATAAGAATTGATGGTGTGGATCTACGCCAAGTAAACCCAACCGATCTACGTCGGAATATTGGTGCAGTTTCGCAAGATGTGAATTTATTCTATGGCTCGATCAAAGATAACATCGTGATGGGCGTTCCTTATATGGAAGATGATGCCATTATTCGTGCGGCGGACCTGTCCGGAGTATCTGAGTTCGCCAATCGTAAGCCAAGCGGCTTAGACAGCATTGTTGGTGAACGTGGTGCCTTGTTATCTGGAGGTCAACGTCAAAGTATTGCTATTGCAAGGGCTCTGCTCTTTGATCCGCCAATTTTGATTTTGGATGAGCCGACAGCTTCGATGGATAACACCACCGAGTCTCGAATGAAGCGTCGCTTAATAGAGGGGGTGAAAGACAAAACCCTTATTTTGATTACACATAAGGCCTCTATGCTAGACATGGTCGATCGAATTATCGTTATGGATAATGGTCGCTTGATTGCTGATGGTCCAAAAGCGCAAGTGCATGAAGCGCTTCGTCAAGGCAAGTTGAAGGTCAGTTAATAATGAGTAATAAAAATTCGATTTCACAAGATGATTTAGAGTATCTAACGGACCGAAATGCGGCCTTGATGTTGAAAACACCACGTGGCGGTAGAATTATCCTTTGGGTGATTTTTATTTTCGTGGCAGCGGCATTGGTGTGGGCTAATTATACGGCTTTAGATGAAGTTACTGTGGGCGAAGGGAAAGTCATTCCTTCTAGCCAAGTCCAGCAGATTCAAAACCTTGAAGGTGGTATTTTAAAAGAAATTAATGCCAAAGTAGGTCAAGTAGTCGATAGTGGGCAAGTGTTGATGACGATAGAAAATACTGAAGCTTTGTCATCATTGCGTGAACAGCAAGCCGAATCGATTAATTTAAAAGTTCGAGCGACTCGATTACAGGCTGAATCTTACGGTCTGGAGCCTAAATTTGATCCGGAAATCATGAAAGATTATCCGCTGGTTGTAAAGCGTGAACTTGATTTATATAACAACAGATTAGAGTCTTTACGGACTAACCAGGTTGGCTTTCAGCAGCAGATTGAGCAAAAGAAACAAGAAATAGTTGAGTTACAGGCAAAACTAGAAAACTTAAAACAAAGTTATGCCTTTTCTAAGGAAGAGTTGGCATTAACTCGACCTGCGTTTGAGCAAGGAGCTGTGTCTAGGGTTGAGTTATTGCAGCTCGAACGCCAAGTCAATCAGTTGCAAGGGGATTTGGAAGCAACTCAGCTAGCGATTCCTCGGGCGCGTTCAGCGCTGAAAGAAGCGCAAAGTAAGCTATCCGAAGGTGAAGCGAAATTTAGGGCGGATGCTCAAGAAGACCTAACTGGAGTAAAAAGTAAATTAGATCAGTTACGCGAAAGCAATGTGTCTCTTGAAGATAAAGTATCGAGAACACAGGTTAGATCACCAGTAAAAGGTATTGTGAAACAGATTCAAATTAATACAGTTGGTGGTGTTATCAAGCCCGGTATGAACTTACTTGAGATTGTTCCAATTGAAGATTCTCTGTTAATCGAAGCAAAAGTACGTCCTGAAAATATTGGTTTTATTAAGCCTGATTTGAGTGCAGTGGTGAAATTATCAGCCTACGATTTTGCAATTTTTGGTGGTTTGCATGGTGTGGTGGAAAACATTAGTGCGGATACTATTCTCGACGAGGAAGGAAACAGCTTCTATCTTGTTCGGGTAAGAACGGATAAAAACTATTTAGGTACTAAAAATGCGCCATTGCCTATTATACCTGGTATGCAGGCAACAGTAGATATTATTACAGGTAAGAAAACTTTGTTAGATTATTTGCTAAAACCTATTTTAAAGGCAAAGCAAAATGCGCTTCGTGAGCGGTAATTACAAAAATCTTTTCAAGCAAGGCTGTTAGTTACAAATGTTAACATTCCGCTATTGTTTGCTCGTTAGAATGGTATATCGCACTTGATAGGACGAGACTTATTTTGAAAACTTTGTGTTGGAATACAGATGACGCCGTATGGAAACATTGGAATCAAATAGTCAGTGTAAGTACCTCATTAGTTCGAGTTAAGACTCTGGAAGAGGTGTATTACCAATTAGAGACTAATGTTTCTGGTTTTCAGTACTGTTTTATATATCTAGAAGATATTTCTTTACCAAAACAGGTGGAGGAAGTGGTTGCTCTTTGCTCTGCGTTTCCAAAGCAAAAAATTATCGTCTTCCCTAATCAGTCTAGTCAAGCAGCGGCATTAAGGCTCTTCTCGGTTGGAGTGAGTGGTCAGTGTGCTCCTTATATTGGTAAAGAGCAGCTTTCCTTGGTGTTATCGGTTGTTGATTCTGGTGAGATTTGGGGGGGCAAAGCCTTCATTCAGCAGCTGATTATGCAATCAGCAACAAGCGAACCACTTCATAATGACGAGCTAGATGACCTTTCTGAGCGAGAGTTAAAGGTGTCGAGTTTTGTATCTAAGGGGCTATCAAATAAACAAATCGCACTGGAAATGGGAATTACCGAGCGCACAGTAAAAGCGCATTTGACGTCAATTTTTAAGAAAACCAACACTAAAGACCGCTTGGCTTTAGCTCTACTCGCACAGACTCGATATGCGGTGCATTGATTTGGTTCTTTAGTAGCGCTAGTTTGCACTGCTTCAGTTCGTACTTATTATTTGTGTGTCCATTTTTGACTAATCACTCTTAAAAGGCTCTATTTAGAGCCTTTTTTGCCTCTAATTTCTAGAAAATTAATGTGTCGAAATGGCGCATATCTTGCATTTTATCTGAAAGTAATTTTACGATTTTTAAGAGAATGCACCATGCCTGCGCCGCCCCCTGAAAAAGAATTAACCGTGATGCTTGTCGATAATGAGCCTGCAAGGGCAGCCATTGTTGAACAAGCCATGATAGACAGTGGTTACCGTGTTATTAGACGGCTGGAGAATGCCAAAAACCTCACGGAAGCGGTTAATGAATACCAGCCAGATATGGTGATTATTGATATCGAGTCTCCTGATCGAGATATGTTGGAAAATATGTCTCGACTCACTAAAGATAACCCTCGTCCTATTGTTATGTTCGCTGAAGAAGATGATTCCCGGCACGTGGAAGCGGCTATTCGCGCTGGTGTGAGTGCTTATGTTGTGGATGGCGTTAATAGTGGCAGCGTCAAAGCTTTGCTACAAGTTGCCATTGCGCGGTTTCGAGAGTTCCAAGCATTAAGGATGGAGTTGGACTCCGTGAAAAGCCAGCTCGAAGACCGTAAGCTGATAGAAAAAGCAAAAGGTTTGATAATGAAACATCAACAATGTGATGAGCCAGCAGCCTATAAAGCGCTTCGGAAACTAGCGATGGATCGTAGTCAGCGAATGACTGACGTAGCTCGAAATATCATATCAGTGATGGAATTGATGGGAGGTTCAAAATGAACCTGATACAGCCAAATACTATTATTCAAACTAGTGAACCTGTTCGTATCGGATTTATTCCGCTTATCGATTGCGCGCCTTTTGTGATAGCTCAAGAAAAAGGTTTTTTTATTCAAGAAGGCGTGGACGTGGTGTTATCTAAAGAAGCATCCTGGGCCAGTATTCGCGATAAAGTTGCCTTCAATTTGCTTGATGGTGCGCATATGTTGGCGTCTATGCCGATTGCTGCTAGTTTAGGTATTGGCACTATTAAGACGGCTATGCAGACGAGTTTTACCGTCAGTCATAATGGTAACGGCATCACGATTGGTAATGCCCTGTATGAAGAGTTGCAGCATTACGCTGAGTCTTCTACTGATATCCGCAGTGGAACAGCGCTTAAAAGGCTGCTCGATGCGCGAGGTATAGATGCCGATCCATTGCGTTTTGCCATGGTCTACCCTTATTCATCCCATAATTATCAATTACGAGACTGGCTAAGCCGAGCCGGAATTGATTCCGATAAAGATGTGCAAATAGTTGTAGTTCCCCCAGTAAAAATGCTCGATAGCTTAAAATCCGGTGATATTGATGGTTATTGTGTGGGAGAACCATGGAACAGCCTTGCAGTAGAGCAAGGGGTTGGGCACATGCTTGTGACAGGTTATGAGATATGGGGAAGTACACCTGAAAAAGTATTTGGCGTAAATTCCGCTTGGGCTGAACAGAATCTGGAAGTGCATTTATCAATTATTAGAGCATTAGAAAAAGCGTGTTTATGGGTTGATGAGCCAAGTAATCAAACGGAATTGCTCAGTATTTTAAGCCATCCAGATTATTTGAATTGTACGTTGGAGCAATTGGTGTACGGTTTTAGTGCCATTAAGCCAAAAGGCCAATTTGATTGGCCTATGAAAGCCTATCAGCGTTTTTCAGGTCATGAAATTAATAAGCCTCTGCCAAGTTATGCCCTGTGGATCATGGCGCAAATGCATCGCTGGCATCAGTTGGGGGATATTAAGATGCTGAATACAATTGCTGAACAGGTTTATCGTCAGGATCTTTATTTTAAAGCTTTAGGGCTAATAGAAGAAAAAGATCATATGAACTGGCATTTATCTGCCGAAGATGAATCTGGTTGGTTAGATGCCGTGGCTTCTGGAAAGATACGATTGCACCCTGACGGTATTTTGAGTGGTTTTGCAAAGTAATAAGTCCCATAAGGGTGTCTTATTTTGGTGCGTACCGCATGATAATTGGGCAAATAAAATGGTCTTTTTTGCTTATTGTTTGCACTGGATCGGGTTTAATAATAAAAATTCTTTAAAATCATATGGTTAGTTTTTTTGGCACATTGTGTGCTCTACAAGAGATATAGAAACATAGAATTTAAAATTTTGGTGAGGCTAGCAATGGTAGTTAGTTATCACCCACATTATTGATTGTCCAATGTAGGATTTTCTTTGAATGGCAAAGGCGCCTGCGAACACATTTTTTGTGATTCGCATGCGCCTTTTTTGTTTTTGTACTTTATTAATCCCTTAAGCGGAGCGTGACTATGAACCTAAGATATTTGAAAACGGCTATTGGCTTGCCGATCTTTATTAATGCCACTCAAAAACTAAGTCTGTCTATCGTGCTGGGTTCTGTATTAATGACTGGTGCTGCTCACGCAGAGCTGGGTTATGCAGAAAAAGAAGAGCTGAAATTTGGTTTTATCAAATTGACAGATATGGCGCCATTGGCTATTGCCTACGAAAAAGGCTATTTCGAAGATGAAGGTTTGTATGTCACTTTAGAAGCGCAAGCGAACTGGAAAGTATTACTAGATCGAGTCATTGATGGTCAGTTAGATGGGGCGCACATGCTAGCGGGCCAACCGCTTGGTGCAACCATAGGATATGGCACGAAAGCTCATATAGTGACGGCTTTTAGTATGGATTTGAATGGTAATGGCATTACCGTTTCAAACGATGTTTGGGATGAAATGAAGAAAAACATTCCTAACGGTCCAGATGGTAAGCCTGTTCATCCAATCAGTGCTAGCGCGTTAAAACCTGTGATCGATGGCTATAAAGCTCAAGGCAAGCCTTTCAAAATGGGCATGGTGTTTCCTGTATCCACTCATAACTATGAATTGCGTTATTGGCTTGCTGCTGGTGGCATTCACCCTGGTTATTACGCACCAGAGCGAGGTGATACCAGCGGTCAGATCAACGCCGATGCCTTGTTGTCCGTAACTCCGCCACCACAAATGCCAGCCACCATGGAAGCTGGAACCATTTCTGGCTACTGCGTAGGTGAACCTTGGAACCAACAAGCGGTATTTAAAGGTATTGGCGTGCCAGTTATTACCGATTATGAAATTTGGAAGAACAACCCTGAGAAAGTCTTTGGGGTCAGCAGTGATTGGGCTGAACAATATCCAAATACTCATATCCGCGTTGTGAAGGCCATGATTCGCGCGGCAAAATGGTTAGATGAAAACAACAATGCGAATCGTCCTGAAGCCGTGAAAATCCTCTCTCGTAGCCAATATGTTGGTGCGGACTATGATGTTATTGCCAACAGTATGACAGGCACTTTTGAGTATGAGAAAGGCGATAAACGCGAGATTCCAGACTTCAACGATAACGCAACTTACCCTTATTACAGCGATGCGATTTGGTATCTAACGCAAATGCGCCGTTGGGGACAGATTGCTGAGCCAAAATCCGATGAATGGTATATGAAAACGGCGAAAGACGTTTATCGTCCAGACATTTATGCGCAAGCGGCAAAATCTTTGATTGAAGATGGTGTGATGATGGCGTCTGAGTTTCCAGATTTTGAAAAAGAAGATGGTTTCAAACCACCACAAAGTGACTTTATTGATGGGGTTACTTACGACGGTAAACACCCAAATGATTACTTGAAAAGCTTCAAGATCGGCTTAAAAGGCGACGACAAAATCTAACGTAAACAAGATAAAGCGGCTGCATAGCGTAGCCGTTTTATGAGTTAAATTGAGTGAGTAAAAGATGATGATAGCAAGCGTAACCATGGCCTCGTTAAAAGACAAAATAAGTGCCTTTTCTTTGAAAGGAATCTTGCTGCCTGTCTTCGGCATTGTAGTGTTCATCTTGTTATGGCAAGCCGGCGCGAGTCGGGTGCATACCTCGTTGGGAGAGTTTCCTGGGCCTGTTGTAGTTTATGAGCAATGGAACAGCTTGCTAGCCGAACATCAAAATGAGCGTATAAAAGAAGAAAAATTCTACGCGCGTCAAGAAGAAAGAATTGCTGAGCGACAAGCAAAAGATCCAAGCTATGTTGGCAAGCTAAGAGACTATACAGGCAAGCCTACTTTTTTTGATCAAATATTTACCAGCCTTTATACCGTATTAGCAGGGTTTGGTTTGGCGAGTTTGATTGCTATTCCATTAGGTATTTTAATCGGATTAAACCGTTCAGTTTACAGCGCGTTGAACCCTGTTATTCAGGTTTTTAAACCTGTCTCTCCTCTAGCATGGCTGCCTTTGGTAACTATGGTAGTGAGTGCGAGTTATGTATCTGATGATCCTATGTTTTCCAAATCGTTTTTAACCTCCATGTTCACCGTAACCTTGTGTTGTATGTGGCCTACTTTGATTAACACGGCTGTGGGTGTTGCTGCCGTCGAGAAAGATTTGTTGAACGTTTCCAAGGTTTTGCAGCTTGGCTGGATGACTCATGTGATGAAAATCGTCATTCCATCCGCAATTCCTTTGATGTTTACCGGTCTGCGTTTATCGCTCGGTATTGCTTGGATGGTGTTAATTGCTGCAGAAATGCTGGCGCAAAACCCAGGTCTTGGGAAGTTCGTCTGGGATGAATTTCAGAACGGTAGTTCGAATTCTTTGGGGCGAATCATGGTAGCGGTATTGATGATTGGTTTTATTGGCTATTTGTTAGACCGAGTCATGTTAACAATTCAGCGCTTTGCTTCTTGGGATAAAACTCAGGTACTTCGCTAGAACAAGATAGCTAAAAGAAAAATGCTAACGGGAGAATGAACATGGCAACACATTTAGACATCAGTCATATATCGATTGAATTTCCAACTCCAAAAGGGCCGTTTAAGGCTTTAGATAATGTCAGTTTAAAAATTGAGAAGGGCGAATTTGTTTCACTCATTGGTCACTCTGGTTGTGGTAAATCTACGGTTCTGAATATTGTCGCGGGTCTATACGATGCGACTGAGGGCGGCATTTTATTAGATGGCCGAGAGGTGAAAGGGCCTGGCCCTGAACGTGCGGTGGTGTTTCAAAACCATTCATTATTACCTTGGTTAACGTCCTATCAAAATGTTGAGTTGGCGGTTAAGCAGGTGTTTCGTAAAACCAAAACCAAAAAAGAAATGCATGACTGGATCATGCATAACCTTGAGTTGGTGCACATGACGCATGCGGCTGATAAACGTCCAGATGAAATTTCAGGCGGTATGAAGCAGCGTGTTGGTATTGCTCGAGCTCTGGCTATGGAGCCTAGTGTTTTGCTTATGGATGAACCCTTTGGTGCGTTGGACGCTTTAACCCGTGCACATCTTCAAGACTCTTTGATGGAAATTCAAAAAGACCTTAACAACACAGTGATTATGATTACTCATGATGTGGATGAGGCTGTGTTGTTGTCGGATCGTATTGTCATGATGACTAATGGCCCTGCTGCCACGGTAGGAGAAATATTGCATGTGGATTTAGAGCGTCCTCGTGATCGTTTAGCGTTAGCGAATGACCCTAGATACGTTGATTATCGTACGCAAGTATTAACTTTCCTCTATGAAAAGCAGCGCAAAGTTGAGCCAATTCAAGTGGCGGCTAAAAATAATAAGGCGACAGCTAATGCCAAAGTTGCCAATGCTTAACAAACGTCATCTTGTCATTGTTGGTGCCGGAATGGCCGGTAGCAAATTGGCGCATGATTTGTGGCAATCCCATGGTCACTTGTTCCAGATCATTTTGATCGGGGAAGAAGCTAACGTGGGATATAACCGAATTCTGCTGTCTTCATTATTGGCCAATGAGATTTCTCAGGCTGATATGCCGTTAGTGGATATGCAACGCATGTGCGATGACGGAGTACAGGTGCTTGCTAATGATCCAGTGACCAGCCTGAATGTAGGGGCGAAAACCCTTACGTTAAAAAGTGGGCAGCTCATCGGGTATGACAAATTGGTATTGGCAACTGGCTCAAGGGCCTGCTTATTACCAATCAAAGGCAGAGAAGCGCCAAATGTTATGGCTTTTCGTACTTTGAAGGACGTGGAGGTTATGACTCAACTAACTGGCTGCCAGAAAATTTGTGTTATTGGTGGTGGTTTGTTGGGATTAGAGGCGGCGGCTGGTTTGGTAAAGCGCGGACACAAAGTAGTCGTGTTTCATCGCTCTAATTGGTTGCTAAATAGACAGCTAGATGAAGAAGCGGCAGGGCTTTTGCTTAATAGATTTAAGCAAATGGGCATTGAATTTCGACTTGGAGAGTCACCAGTTTCATTTAGGCAGCAGGATGATGGTCGAGTTTCCCATGTGGAGTGCCAAAGTGGGGAGTCATTAGCGATTGATTTAGTGGTTATGGCAGCTGGGATTTCGCCAGAGATTAACTTGGCAAAAGCCGCTGGTTTAGAGACCAATCGCGCCATTATTGTCGATAAAAAAATGCGAACCTCTCATGCTGATATTTATGCTTTGGGGGAGTGTTGCGAATTTGACCAACAAACATTTGGTTTAGTCGCACCTATCTGGACACAAATTAATGTCTTGCTGAAGGTGTTGGCTGGTGAAGAGGCTGTATTTGATATTGAGCCTACACCAACAAAATTAAAAGTGTCCGGTGTTCATCTTTTTTCTGTGGGAAAGATTCAACCTTCAACAGAAGATAGTTGTATCGTTTTCAAAGATGTGGGCGCAAATCATTACCGCAAACTAGTAGTCAACGAAGGCATACTGGTTGGCGCAATTCTTTATGGCAACGTCGCCGATGGAAACTGGTATTTCCAGTTAATTCAAAATAAGACCAATGTCTCTAACATGCTTGATTTTCTGGTGTTTGGTGAAGCCTATTGCTGTCCCCAAGTGGCCTAAATTGAGTCGTTTTTGGTGTTGTTAGCCGTTAGGCATGTTACTTAAAAAGAGTTACAGCGAGGAAAATATAATGACGTCAACCGTGTCTTTTCTTACTACAAAACCTCATCTCATTGTCGTTGGCAATGGCATGGTCGGTCACCACTTTGTTGAGCAGATAATCGCTCAAGGTGGTCACGAAACCTTTCAAATTACCGTATTCGGTGAAGAATCTTATTTAGCCTATGACCGAGTGCATCTTAGTGAGTATTTCACTGGTAAAGGTGCGGCTGACTTGGCGATGACGGATGGTACTTTATATGATGAACATGGCGTGCGTTATTTCACCAATAGTTTAGTGACCGAGATAGACCGTGAAGCGAAACAATTGATATTGCAAAATGGTGAAGCTTTAGCTTATGACAAGCTTGTGCTGGCGACTGGGTCTTACCCTTTTGTACCGCCTATTCCTGGTCATAAACGTGATAACACCTTTGTGTACCGTACTCTTGATGATTTGGACGCCATTCGAGCTTGTGCAAAACAAGTAACACGAGGAACGGTTGTAGGTGGTGGTTTGCTTGGATTAGAGGCAGCCAATGCGCTGAAAAACCTTGGTTTGGAAACCAGTGTGGTTGAGTTTGCGCCTCGTCTCATGCCAGTACAGCTGGATGAACAGGGCGGAGCTGTTCTAAAAGAGATGATAGAAGGTTTAGGGGTTCAAGTTTACACCAACACAGCAACTACAGAGATTGTCGATGGGGAGATGGCTTTTCATCGAATGAACTTTGCTGATGGCTCTTATCTTGAAACAGATTTAATTTTGTTCTCTGCAGGTATTCGACCGCAAGATGCTTTGGCGCACCAATCAGGATTGAGTGTTGGTGAGCGTGGTGGTATTTGCGTCAATAACCATTGCCAGACCAGTGACGAAAATATATACGCTATTGGTGAGTGTGCGCTTTGGAATAACCGTATTTTTGGCTTGGTAGCGCCGGGTTATGCCATGGCAAAATCGGCTGCTGGGCATCTGATGGGTGATGCGGGCGTGACCTTTACTGGCGCAGACATGAGTACAAAATTGAAACTCTTGGGCTGTGATGTTGGCTCTGTGGGTGATGCCCATGCACAGTCTCAAGGTTGTAAAGTCTTTGTATATCAAGATGAATTGAGTCAAAGCTATCGCAAGATGGTGGTATCTGAAGATGGCAAAAAGCTGTTAGGGGCTGTATTGGTTGGTGATAACAGTTACTACGACACCTTGTTGCAGTATTACCTCAATGGGATTGATCTTCCTACACAGGCGCAAGCTCTAATTTTGCCTGCAATGGATGGGGCACCTGTTGGATTAGGGGTAGATGCCTTACCAGCAACTGCATCGATTTGTAGCTGCCATAATGTTTCTAAGCAAGATATTAGTGATGCCGTGTGCAATGGCGCCTTATCTGTGGGCGATGTAAAAGGTATCACCAAGGCTGCTACGGGTTGTGGTGGCTGTGCTGCGCTATTGAAAAAAGTCGTTGATAACGAATTGTTAGCGTTGGGTGTTGAGGTCAGCACAGACATTTGTGAGCACTTTGCCTACACCCGCCAAGATTTATATAACTTAGTGAAAGTAGGTGAAATTAAAACTTTTGCTGAGTTATTGAAAACGCATGGTAAAGGTCATGGTTGTGAGATATGCAAACCGGCTGTGGGTTCTATTTTAGCCAGCGTTTGGAATGATTACGTACTGAAAAAAGAGCATATCAGTTTGCAAGACACAAATGATCGCTTTCTTGCCAATATGCAAAAAGACGGTACTTATTCCATCGTACCTCGTATTCCCGGTGGTGAAATTACCCCTGAAAGATTGATTGTATTGGGGGAAGTGGCAAAAGAATACGGTTTATATACCAAGGTAACAGGCGGTCAACGTATCGATTTATTTGGTGCAACCTTGTCACAATTGCCACAGATTTGGGAGAAGCTCATCGCGGCAGGGTTTGAAACCGGTCAAGCCTATGGCAAGTCTTTGCGTACGGTAAAGTCTTGCGTTGGTAGTACTTGGTGTCGTTACGGGGTGAATGACAGTATGAAAATGGCGATTGATTTAGAGAATCGTTATAAGGGACTGCGCTCACCTCACAAGATTAAGTTTGCTGTTTCTGGTTGTACACGCGAATGCGCTGAAGCTCAAAGTAAAGACATTGGGGTGATTGCGACCGAAGGCGGTTGGAACCTATATGTGTGTGGTAATGGTGGTATGAAGCCGCGTCACGGAGATCTTTTTGCGAAAGATTTGGATGACGAAACCTTGGTGAAATATATCGATCGAGTATTAATGTTTTACACCAAAACAGCTGATCGATTACAGCGTACCTCGGTTTGGATGGAAGGTTTAGAGGGTGGTTTAGAGTATCTAAAAGATGTGGTGATTAACGACAAGCTGGGATTATGCGCTGAGCTTGAAGCAAGTATGCAGCACGTAGTGGATACCTTCCAGTGTGAATGGAAAACCACTTTGAAGGATCCTGAAGCACTCAAAACTTTCCGTCAATTTGTTAACTATGAGGGAAGCGATAGCAATGTGGTGTTTGTTGAGGAGCGTGACCAAATGCGCCCTGCAACTGAGTTTGAAAAACAGCAATTAATTGCGAAGGTGGGCTAATACGATGACGATGCCATGGAAATTAATTTGTAAACAAGAAAATTTAATTGAAGGGGCTGGTGTTGCAGCCATGTTGAATGGCGAGCAGGTGGCTGTTTTCTACGTGCCTGAGTCGGACAATAAAATCTTTGCGATTGGTAATTGGGACCCAATTGGCAAGGCAAATGTCTTGTCTCGGGGGCTAGTTGCTCACCTTCAAGATCAGTGGGTGGTGGCTAGTCCATTGTATAAACAGCATTATGAGCTGAGCTCAGGCCAATGTCTTGAAGAGGATATCAAGGTGCCTCATTGGCAAGCAAAATTAGAAGGAGGAGAGGTGTTCATCGCAACACACTCATAACGGTGCATGTATTTATGTGTTTGCACTATTTGGGCGCTATTTTTAGGTTTAATAAGAAAGTGTTCTCTTGGTGACAAAGCGGCAGCTGTTAAAAGATAAGGATTTTCGCCTTTAAGCAGTGCTTGTCAAAGTTGGCTTGCTAATTGCTTTATCTAAAGTACTGATGCACCGTAAACCGACGATGGCTTACACATAAAGCATACAGATATTACAAAAGGCAACGAGGCCCAATTACTTTTTAAAAAGTGATTGGGCCTTTTTTTGTTTTTAAGAAATACAAAAGCACGAGGAAGGTCCATGACGGCAACAAAAAAGACAGCCATTAGCGGAAAAACAACCTGTCCCTATTGCGGTGTTGGCTGTGGGGTTAACTTAACTATTCCTGACTCAGTCAATCAGGATGTTCCCCCTGTTTCAGGTGATATGGATCATCCGGCGAATTTTGGTCGTTTATGTGTCAAAGGTAGTAGCCTTGCTCAGACGATTAAATCTGATGACCGTTTATTGGCTCCTATGCTTAATGGTCAAGTCGTGTCTTGGGAATCTGCGATAGAAACCGTTAGTTCAAAAATCTCCCAAGTTGTAAAAGATCATGGACCGGATGCTTTTGCTTTCTATCTTTCTGGGCAAATTCTCACGGAAGATTATTACGTTGCTAATAAATTGGCCAAAGGG
This sequence comes from Marinomonas sp. UCMA 3892, assembly GCF_012726345.1. Taxonomy (GTDB): domain Bacteria; phylum Pseudomonadota; class Gammaproteobacteria; order Pseudomonadales; family Marinomonadaceae; genus Marinomonas. The sequence continues at coordinate 190,138 of NZ_PTXN01000002.1, read as the reverse complement.
TTTATTGGTACGGCGAATGTTGATACTAATTCGCGGCTCTGTATGGCCTCTGCCGTGGTGGGCTATAAGCGCGCCTTTGGTTCGGATACTGTGCCTTGTAATTACGAAGACCTAGAACTCTGCGATTTATTAATCATGGTTGGGTCGAACGCTGCCTGGACTCATCCCATTTTATTTCAACGAATTGCTTCTGCGAAAAAGCAACGGCCTAACATGAAAGTCGTGGTGATTGATCCACGAGAAACCGCAACGTGTGACATTGCTGATTTGCATTTGACGATTAAGCCTGGCAGTGATGCCTCCATATTCTCTTTTTTATTGAATGATTCTGCTCAAGCCGGCATTTTGGATGAGGATTTTATCGCTAATCATACGAATGGTTTTGCAGAAACTTTGAGCCAAGCAGTGGAGTCGACACCTAATCTGTCTTTTACCGCGGATTTTTGTGGAATCGATGAGAAAGCGCTTGCTTGCTTGGCAAGCTGGTGGCGTGAGTATTCAAAGACAATTACCTTTTATTCCCAAGGGGTTAATCAGTCTTCTTCGGGTGTCGATAAATGTAATGCCATTATCAATTGTCATCTGGCGACGGGGCGAATTGGTAAGGAGGGGGCGGGGCCTTTTTCAATTACCGGTCAACCAAATGCTATGGGCGGGCGGGAAGTGGGTGGCTTGGCGAACCAACTAGCGGCTCATATGGATTTCGCTACGCCAGGAGCGTTGGATCTGGTGCAGCGTTTTTGGCAAGCACCCAATATGGCAACAGAAAATGGCTTGAAAGCAGTCGACTTATTTCAAGCCATGGAAGAGGGGAAAGTCAAAGTGGTGTGGATTATGTCGACTAATCCTATGGTTAGCCTGCCTGACACTGCGCAGGTTCGTAGAGCATTGGAGAAATGTGAGTTAGTCATTGTTAGTGATTGCAAAGCACATACAGACACAACCGCTATGGCTGATGTGCTACTTCCAGCGACTGGCTGGAGTGAAAAAGATGGAACGGTGACGAATTCAGAGCGGCGTATTTCACGTCAACGGGGAATGTTACCGGCTCCAGGGCAAGCGAAACATGATTGGTGGGCAATTTGTGAAGTGGCAAAACGCCTTGGGTTTGCTTCGGCGTTTAGTTATCAGAATGTCCATGAAATCTTTGCTGAGCATGCGGCTTTATCGGCCTTTGAAAATCATGGTAAACGTGACTTTGATATTGGTTATTTTAGTCAAATAACCAAAGCTGAATACGATGCTATCACACCTATACAGTGGCCAGTGCCTAAAGGTCGGCCAGAAGGCACCAAGCGAATGTTTGCTGATGGGCGTTTCTTTACTCCAGATGGACGAGCAAGATTTGTTGCTATCACACCCTGTTTATCCAAAAATCAAAGCTCCCAGGAGTGGCCTTTTACCTTAAATACAGGGCGCGTTCGTGATCAATGGCACACCATGACACGCACAGGTGATGCCGCCTCTCTTGCAAAACATACATCTCAACCTTATGTAGAAATTCATCCAAAAGATGCCCGCCGCCTAGGAATAGAAGATAAAGCTGTAGTACGTATAACTTCGCCCCATGGAGAAGTCCTGTTAAAAGCCAAAATAAGTCGCGCCGTTGCGCCAAATAGTGTTTTTACGCCAATTCACTGGACACAGCAATTTGCTAACGCCTCAGTCGTTTCGAATTTAATTCCTCAGGTGGTCGATCCGTTATCAGGTCAGCCAGAATCTAAACATGCTCAGGTGCAGCTTGCAGCGGTTAGTGATGTTTGTTACGGCTTAATTATTTCAGCCGTACCACTTGCCTTAGCTGATTGTCTATATTGGTGCCAAGTGCCGTCAGAGCATGGTTATCATTATGAAGTAGTTTGGCAAAATGGACAGACTCAGGCCAAGTTGAAGGCTATTGATTGTCATATCAGTGAAAGCCTTACTGGACAGAGTGATTGGATAGAGTATTCCAACCCAATTACTCAGCAAAATCGAGTTGCGAAACTGGTGGATCAAAAGCTTGTTTTGTTAATTTATTCTCATCCCAAGCCAGAGTCTCTTTCTACTGAATGGCTGAGCTCTAATTTGGCGATTAATGCGCCGTTATCATTACAAGATCGTTTAGCTCTTTTGGTTGGTTCCCCTGCGAATATTGAAGAGAAAGGTGACATTGTGTGCTCGTGTTTTCAGATCGGTACGAAGCAGATAGAAAAAGCCATTGCTGCGGGAGCCGATTCAGTTGATGCGTTGGGAGCCAAACTTAAATGCGGTACGAATTGTGGCTCATGCCTTCCTGAATTAAAGCACTTTATCCCTTTAGTGGCGGAGTTATCAGTATGAGAGAAAAACTAGCAGCTAATGATTTTACCCAGTATGTGCAAATCTTGGGACGAGGGAAAAAGGGAGCCCGTAGTTTAACGACAGAAGAAGCTGAGCATGCCATGAGCTTGATGCTGTCTGGTCAGGTTGCTCCAGAGCAATCTGGGGCCTTTTGGATGTTAATTCGCATCCGCGAAGAGACGGTAGAAGAAACCGTTGGTTTTACCAAAGCCACCAGAGCCTATTTGGCCAAACAAAAGTCCTTGGGTACCAAAGTAGATTTGGATTGGCCTGCTTACGCTGGTAAGCGGAATGAGCTGCCTTGGTTTTTACTAGCCGCTCTTGCGCTAGCCAATACGGGTGTGAAAATTGTTATGCATGGTCATACATTTGACGGTGAAAATCGCATTTATGTTGAGCAAAGCATTCAACAACTTGGTTTAGCGATTAGTCATTCGAGGGAAGATATAACGCGGGAGCTTGAGAATAGAAATTTCGCTTACATTCCTCTTGCCCAAATAGATAAGTCTTTAGGGCATATGATGGATTTAAAGTATGTTTTAGGATTACGTTCCCCTGTAAACACCGTGGTGCGTATGATGAATCCATTTTGTGCTAGTCACAGTGTTCATGGGGTTTTTCACCGCGGCTATGATGAGCTGCATCTCTCCGCCTGTGAGTTACTTAGGGATGCTTCTGTATTGGTGTTTCGTGGCGGTAACGGTGAAGCGGAAGTGAACCCAGAGCGAGATGTAACTCTAGGTAAATGGCAAAATGGTGTAGCGAGTTGGTCGGATTGGCCGAAAGCGGAAAAAGAGCATAAGCGATTAAAAGATAATTTAGATCTATCTCGCTTAACTGATCATTGGTGTGGGGCTCAGCTTGATCAATTCGGAGAGCAAGCAGTGAGACAAACTATTGCGTCGGTAGCAGGACTTCTTTATGGTGAAACATCACATGAAGGATGCCTTGTTCTGGCTGATGATATTTGGTCTAAGCGAGATAAAGGCTTTTTTGATAACGTTTTTTAAGAGCAAGTAGTATGTTGTTTACCTCTTTGTCTGGTGCTGTGTTAGCAGGTGGGAAAGCAGAGCGAATGTCGCGTAAAGATAAGGGCTTATTATTTTTTCAAAATGAGCCTATGGCTTTATCTGTTGGTAAGGCATTGCAGCAAGTAGCGGATAGTGTGTTTATTAATGCGAATAGGAATACAGAGCAGTATGCGCTATTAGGTTATGACGTCATTAAAGATGATCCCGAATTTCAAGGTAAAGGGCCTTTGTCAGGCCTATATACTTGCTTGGCCTTTGCAAAAACATCGCATTTATTAGTTTCGCCTTGCGATACGCCTCGTATTAGCGGTGAGGCTTTTGTAAGGCTGAAAGAGGCGAGCTTATTGTTACCCGACAAAATCTATTATTTAAGTGGGACTTCGGGGGCGCATCCTTTGCACGCCATTTTACCTGTTGACACTGCGCTTGCTGCTCTTAAGCGCTTTTTAGAAGAAGGTCAGCGTTACAGTGTATTAGGTTTTTATGATGCGTTTGGCTGTCAGTCTATTGTTTGGGAAAATAGCGCAGAGTTACTCAATGTTAATACACCTAATGAATTGTCCTAAGCTCTACTTCTATTGGTATTTATTTCTTAGGATTGGCTCATGGATTCGATATCTAGACGATAAGACTCACCGTCTTCTTTATGCTCCATTTTGACCAGTAAATAGTCAAATTTTGGTACAAACCAAAAAGAGGTTCTTTTACCTTTTTCTAGATTATCTGTTCTAATGATTTTAATCGCAGAGACTCGGCCAAGTTTAGTGTCGATGGTTTCCATTTTTTCACGTTCAAAGCGCCAGTTTTTTATGTAGCCTCCATCGGCAATCTGATAGTCGAATTCATTTTTACCCATTTTTAGATCTTGTCTTACTTGTAACTGAATAGACAGTTTGTCTAATGTTTTAGGTGGTATCGTAAGGTTCCAGGGTTTGTCTTTGACGTCATTATGGACAAGCTTGTTTTCCCAGTCAAAAGTGAGTACAGCGTCTCTTTTTTTCCCTAGAGCGGAGGTATGATATTCGTATTTGGCTGGAATGATTTGATGGTCTTCAACATTGAAAATTGATGATTCATTAAGCGAAGCGATCATGCTGTCTGCGGTAAATACAAACTGCCACGAATCGTCTGCTTTTTTAGATAATGTCTGTTTGCCTTCTACTTTTAGGCTGATGCCTTTTTTCCAGATTGTGCTGTAAACAGCAGAGTAAGGTTTTAGGAAGGTTTCTTGTGATTTCGTTTCAGCTGCATTTGCTTTCATCAAAGAAAGAGAAAGTATGGGGATACTCATAAAAATAGCCATTAAAAACATTGGAATTTTACGAGTTCTCATACTTTCTCCTACATCATGTTAGCGCTTCGTTATAGAGAATACCGCTTTCGGGCAGTTCATTCTGATCTAAAAAAGCTTTTCCGTCTTGGAATGTTAATCTTTCTTCACTGAACCATTTAACAGTGAGAGGATAGATAATATGTTCTAAGGCATGAACTTTACTAGCTAAAGTTTCTGCCGTTTCTTCTTGCACTACTTCTGTACTCGCTTGAAGAATAACAGCGCCAGCATCTAATTCTGGACTAACGAAGTGTACCGATACTCCATGCTCTTTTTCGTTTGCATCAATAGCTCGCTGATGTGTATCTAAACCTTTGTACTTTGGAAGCAAAGAAGGGTGAATGTTTAGCATTCTACCTTCAAAATGTTTCGCAAAGGTTTCAGTTAGGATACGCATAAAACCAGCGAGAACAACCAATTTTGGTTGGTATTGATCGATAAGTGCTTGCAGCTCAGTATCAAATTCTTCTCGACTATCAAACGACTTATGATTAAGTGTGTGCGTCGGTATACCAGCTACCTTGGCCCGTTCTAAACCATAAGCGTCTGCTTTGTTACTAATAACAGCGCAGATCTTGATATTAAGTAGTCCTTGCAAGCTTTGATCGATCAAAGCTTGCAAGTTGCTGCCGCTGCCAGAAATTAAGACAACGATCGGAAAACTCATGCCTGCGTCTCTAGGTCAGAGATTAATACCTCTTTACCGCCGTTACGAGGGCAAATGTCACCAATGATCCAAGCGTTTTCGCCTTCCGCTTTTAAGATGGCAAGAGCTTGATCCGCTTTTTCTGCATCAATAGAAAGTACCATGCCGACACCACAGTTTAAAACACGGTACATTTCTTCTTGCTCAACATTTCCTTGTTCTTGCAACCAATCAAACACAGCAGGACGTTTCCAGCTTGTTGCATCGATACGAGCAGCTGTATCTTCAGGAAGAACACGAGGTATATTTTCAAGTAAGCCGCCACCAGTAATGTGAGCTAGCGCATTCACAGAAACAGATTCCATCAATTTAAGAATAGATTTGACGTAAATGCGAGTTGGTTCCATTAGGGCGTCTTTCAAAGCAACACCGGCGATATCTTGATTAAGATCCGCTTTGCTTACTTCAAGGATTTTGCGAATAAGGGAGTAGCCGTTCGAATGTGGACCAGATGAACCTAAAGCAATCAATTTGTCGCCGGCTTTTACTTTGCTGCCGTCGATGATGTTTTCTTCTTCAACCACACCAACGCAAAAGCCAGCTAGATCGTAATCGCCGTCATGGTACATGCCAGGCATTTCAGCAGTTTCACCACCAACAAGTGCACAGCCTGCTTGTAGGCAGCCTTCACCTATGCCAGTCACAACGTTTGCAGCTACATCAACATCTAGCTTGCCAGTGGCATAGTAATCTAGGAATAATAGTGGTTCAGCACCTGCTACTACTAGATCGTTAACACACATTGCAACTAGGTCGATACCAATGGTGTCGTGCTGGTTAAGGTCCATCGCTAGACGAAGCTTAGTACCAACACCGTCGGTGCCAGAAACAAGAATGGGGTTTTTGTATTTTGTTGGAAGACGTGTCAAAGCACCAAATCCACCCAGACCACCCATTACTTCCGGGCGACGAGTTTTTTTGCTTACGCCTTTAATACGTTCAACAAGTTGATTGCCTGCGTTTATATCAACGCCTGCGTCTTTATAACTAATGGATGGTTTATCCGACTTGGTCATTGCCTATGCCTTATCATGGTACGAGGAAAAAATGCATTTTAGCATAGTCGTGCATTAGGGCTATGGTTCTTTGCAATTAAGACAGTAGAATAGGCAAATAAACGAAGGAAGGGTTATGAATTCTCGTATATTTTTACTACTAATTAGTGTTTTTTGTATTTCGCCAGCAAATGCAGTTCCTGTTCAGGGGCTTTATAGTGCTGAAATTAACTTGCCAGTGACACAATCTGAGGCACAAATGCTCAACGAAGCATTTGGGTTGGCTGCTGAAGATGTGTTGATAAAAGTGTCGGGTGATAAAAACGCCATCATTGGTGATCTGCTGGAGCAAGCTAAAAAGAAAGCGCCGGCATGGGTTGCGCAACATTCTGTTGCATCGCTTAGCGAGTTGTTGCCTTCGAATGATGGGCTGGTGCCTGGCAAGAAAGTTAAAGTATCTTTCTATCAGGAATCTATTGATGGTTTTTTATCGCAAAATAACTTGCCGGTTTGGGGGGATAATCGACCCTCTGTCTTAGTTTGGTTGGTAAGTGAAACTAATGGTATTAGGGCTTTGTCTGGTTCAAAAGAGCCATCTGATGCACTAAATAAATTAGCCCAGTCTGCAAGTAAGATTGGCGTGCCCATTTATGCACCTTTGCTTGATGATGTCGACAAGAGGAATCTTGCGACGTCTGATGTGTGGGGGTTCTTTGAGGACAGCATAAATAATGCTAGTAAGCGTTATCAGACAGATTCTGTGGCAGCTCTGAGGATAAGTAATTATTCAGGGCAAGTGAGCGGTAATTTATTGGTGCTATTAAAAAATGGTGAAACGGAGCGATTTGTCTTGCGAGGTGAAAGTCTTACAGACTTAATCGACCAAGCAAGTGCTGATTTGGCTAAGGTGTTTTCATCTCGTTATGCTTCCGTACGAAATAGTGGGTCTGCAAGTGAGTTGAATCTACAGGTGATAGGAATAAATAGTTACACTGCCATGAACAAAGTGCAGTCCTATTTGGAAAGTATTGGCGTTGTTCGAGATGTGACCTTAGTTCAAGTTGACGGCGAAAAAGTAGAGTTTTCTATTGAAATTGATGGTGATAAGCAAAAATTATTTAACAGTATATCGTTAAGTCGTTTGTTAATCAGTGCGCCTTTGAATGCCTTAGATCCTGATGCAAATCGAGTTGCGTCTTATCAGTATAGTGGAGTGAATTAAATGACAGATCTATTGGATGAAAAAGTTATAGAGCGAGATTTCTTCGCTCGTCCAGTGGAAGAGCAAGAGGATTTCTTGACGCAAACTTGGTGTAATCACTGTATGGAAGTGGACTTAGGTATGGTTAATCCTAAGGAATTTGAGGGTAAGGACCGCGTTTGGATTGAAGGTGATTGTGTTAAATGTGGTAATTCGACTGTGACTGAAATAGTTGAAGACGATGAAGAGTGATTCATCGTCTTCTTGCTGATTTTATTCATAAAAAAACGCGCCTGAGGGCGCGTTTTTTGTAATGCATTGTTCAATGTATTACTTTTTAATAGGGTAGTCGCGCTCAGGTTTGCCAACATATAACTGGCGAGGACGGCCAATTTTATATGGTCCACTGATCATTTCGTTCCAATGAGAAATCCAGCCAATGGTACGAGACATGGCAAAAATCACAGTAAACATACTGGATGGAATGCCGATTGCCTTCATAATAATGCCTGAATAGAAATCCACATTCGGGTAGAGTTTACGCTCTACAAAGTATGGGTCTTCTAATGCAATTTGCTCAAGGCGTTTTGCAATTTTTAGTAATGGATCGTTAGATTGTCCCAATTCTGCTAATACTTGGTCACAGGTTTCGCGCATAACTTTTGCACGTGGGTCAAAGTTTTTGTAAACGCGATGACCGAAGCCCATCAGTCTAAATGGATCATTTTTATCTTTGGCTTTTGCTATGTATTCGTCGATATTTTCAACATCGCCAATTTCTTCAAGCATAGTCAGTACTGCTTCGTTTGCGCCGCCATGAGCAGGGCCCCAAAGCGTTGCAATACCTGCTGCGATGCAAGCAAATGGGTTGGCACCAGATGAACCGGCCAAACGTACTGTTGATGTTGAAGCGTTTTGCTCATGATCCGCATGAAGAATGAAAATTCTATCCATTGCTTTAGCAAAAACAGGATTGACCTTGTAGTCTTCACAAGGGGTAGCGAACATCATATATAAGAAGTTCTCTGCATAAGATAGGTCGTTACGTGGGTACATAACAGGCTGATCTTTAGAGTACTTATAACAAATTGATGCCAATGTCGGCATTTTAGAAATTAGGCGGAAAGCCGCGATTTCACGATGCTTCGGATTGGTAATATCCATGTGGTCTTGGTAAAAGGCTGATAATGCACCCACTAGGCCGCACATAATCGCCATTGGGTGGGCATCATTTCTAAAGCCTTCGATGAATTTGTGCATCGATTGGTTCACCATAGTGTGCTTACCAACCGTTTTTTCGAATTCGGCTTTTTGATCCTTATTAGGAAGTTCCCCATAAAGTAACAAATAGCATGTCTCTAGATAGTCTGAGTGTTCTGCAAGTTGGGCAATTGGGTAGCCACGATGCAAAAGGATTCCAGCGTCTCCATCTATGAACGTAATAGAGGATTCACAAGAGCCGGTAGACATAAAGCCTGGATCGTAGGTGAATACACCGTTAGCGCCTAGGCCTCGAACGTCGATAACGTCTGTGCCTAAAGTGCCTGAAAGAACAGGAAGTTCGATAGTTTTATCGATTCCGTCCACTTTGAGTGTCGCTTTTTTATCAGCCATTTATGGTCTCCTTCGTATTCCGATTCGGGGCTATTAAGTTATTGTTTGACTCTATCTAGCCCAGAAGGTGCGGAAAAAATACTGTCTCTAGGCTATAAAAGTCAATCTTGTTCATTTGCACTCTATTTACATTGTGGTGCGTAATTTTGTAATTATCTGACAGAATTGCAATGTAGGGTAAAGTCAAGGCGTTGGTGATTTTTGTTTATATTGTTGAAATATAAGGGTTTTATTGGGTTTTTGTGTGTAAATAATTGTGTAATTTTATACCATTATTGTTTCGGCTTATGGTTACATTCATTTGCTGAATGGTGACCATTGAAAACCTCTTGTTCAGTCTATTTGTCTTAGTATTTTTTGCTGGTCTATAATTGCGCCTCAGACGATTTCATTGATTTGTTGATGCTAATGGATAAAAGAGAGTCGCTTTTAAACATTTGTTTGCAAATCGATGAGATTTTCAAAGTAGGCCTATGACGTGATTACGTTACTCTTTTTTAAGGTTTATGTAAGCACGTATAGACATTGGGTCGTGATTGACCATTCAATCGATAAAATGGTGTAAAAAGTCGTGAATAAAAAAAGACCAGTCAACCTTGATATTTTAACAATATCGATGCCTCTAACAGCAATCGTGTCTATTCTTCACCGTATTACAGGAATCATCCTTTTTGTAGGATTGGCTTTCTTGTTTTATGCGTTCGATCTTTCTTTAGAGTCCCAAGAAGGTTTTGATCAGGTGGTGAATGCACTGCAAACTAACTTCTTAGTGAAATTTGTGATCTGGGGTGTTGTCTCTGCATTGATGTACCACTTCGTAGCAGGTGTGAAACACTTGTTTATGGATATGGGGTATTTCGAGGAGTTGGAAAGTGGACGTAGTGCTGCTATCGCAAACATTGTGATTGCTGTGGTTCTTATTGTGTTAGCAGGAGTTTGGATATGGTAACTCAAATCACTAGTTTTGGTCGTTCAGGCCTTTACGACTGGATGATGCAGCGCGTTTCAGCTGTTGTATTGTCTCTATACACGATTTTCATTATTGGTTATTTGCTGCTTAATCCTGATCTTACATATGATCAGTGGAGCGCTTTATACGAAGCAACATGGATGCGCATCTTTAGTTTGATGGTGCTTTTGTCTATTGGTATGCACTCTTGGATTGGCTTGTGGTCTATTTCTACTGACTATATTAAAGCAACCGGTGCTCGTTTCTTTTTTCAATCTCTATGCGGTCTTGTAATGTTTGTTTACATCGTATGGGGTGTTCAGGTTCTTTGGGGGCTATAAGTAATGGCAAATATTCGTACTATTTCTTTTGATGCCATTGTTATCGGTGGTGGCGGCGCAGGTATGCGTGCAGCACTTCAGTTAACTGAATCTGGTTTGAATACCGCGTGTGTTACCAAAGTATTCCCGACTCGTTCTCACACTGTGTCTGCGCAAGGTGGTATTACCTGTGCGATCGCAAGTGATGATCCAAATGATGATTGGCGCTGGCATATGTATGACACTGTAAAAGGGTCAGATTACATTGGCGACCAAGATGCTATCGAATACATGTGTTCCGTAGGTCCTCAGGCTGTATTTGAGCTTGAGCACATGGGTCTACCGTTTTCTCGTACTGAGCAAGGTCGTATTTATCAGCGTCCATTTGGTGGACAGTCTAAAGATTTTGGTAAAGGTGGTCAGGCTGCTCGTACTTGTGCGGCTGCTGACCGTACTGGTCATGCCTTGTTGCATACCCTTTATCAAGGCAACCTAAAAGGCGGTACTACATTCTTTAATGAGTGGTATGCGACAGATCTTGTTAAAAATAACGAAGATGCTGTTGTTGGTGTTATTGCGATTTGTATCGAAACTGGCGAAACAGTTTACTTGAAAGCAAAAGCAACTGTTATTGCAACTGGTGGCGCTGGTCGTATTTATCAGTCTACTACTAATGCTCATATCAATACTGGTGACGGTGTGGGTATGGCGCTTCGTGCTGGTTTCCCAATGCAAGATATGGAAATGTGGCAGTTCCACCCAACCGGTATCTATGGCGCTGGTACTCTAGTTACTGAAGGTTGTCGTGGTGAAGGTGGTTACCTAATCAATAAAGACGGCGAGCGTTTCATGGAGCGTTATGCGCCAAACGCTAAAGACCTTGCTGGTCGTGACGTTGTTGCACGTTCAATGATTCTTGAAATCCTAGAAGGTCGTGGATGTGGTCCAGATGGGGATCACGTATTGCTAAAATTAGATCACTTGGGTGAAGAGACCTTGAATAAGCGTCTTCCAGGTATTCTTGAGCTTTCTCGTACTTTTGCTCACGTTGATCCAGTTAAAGAGCCAATTCCAGTTATCCCTACTTGTCATTATATGATGGGTGGTATTCCAACAAATATCGGCGGGCAAGCAATTAAAGTTAACGAAGCGGGCGAAGATACCATTATTGATGGTCTTTACGCGTGTGGAGAGGCGGCTTGTGTATCTGTGCACGGTGCAAACCGTCTTGGTGGTAACTCGTTGCTTGATTTGGTTGTATTTGGGCGCGCTGTTGGTATTCAAGTTAAAAAATCTTTGGATGAAGGTTTTGAATCGCTTGATGCTGACGATACAAATGTTGAAAAAGCGTTGGCTCGTCTAAATCGCTTAAATAGTTCGACTGGCGGTGAAAGTGTTGCTGCAGTTCGTGCTGACCTTCAGCGTGTAATGCAACTATATTTCGGTGTGTTCCGTGATGGCGAAGCAATGCAGAAAGGCTTGGAGCAGTTAAAAGAGATTCGTGCTCGAGTTGAAAATCTTCACCTTGAAGATAAGAGCCAGGCATTCAATACAGCTCGTATTGAAGCTCTTGAGCTTGAGAACTTATTAGAGGTTGCTGAAGCGACTGCCATTCCTGCGGAATTCCGTAAGGAAAGTCGTGGTGCTCATGCGCGTAATGACTTTACAGAGCGTGATGATGAGAACTGGTTGAAGCATTCTTTATTCCATCCAGTAGGTAAAGCGGTAACTAAGCGTGATGTAAACTTTGCGCCGAAAACTATGGAAGCTTTCCCACCTAAGGCTCGTTCATATTAAGGAGTTATGTCAATGTTAGTTAGTATCTATCGCTACAATCCTGAGAAGGACGACGCTCCTTACATGCAGGATTATGAAATTGAGTTGCCAGCAGGTAAAGACCTAATGGTGCTTGATGTTTTGAACTTGTTGAAGGCTCAAGATCCTAGTATTTCTTACCGTCGCTCATGCCGTGAAGGTGTGTGTGGCTCAGACGGTATGAATATGTCAGGTAAAAATGGTCTAGCTTGTATCACGCCAGTTTCTGAAGCAGTTAAAAAAGGTAAGTTGGTATTACGTCCACTTCCTGGATTGCCTGTTGTTCGTGACCTTGTTGTTGATATGGGGCAGTTCTACAAGCAGTATGAGAAGATTCGTCCATACTTGCTTAATGATACTCCAGCACCTGCAATTGAGCGTTTACAAAGCCCTGAGGAGCGTGAAAAGCTTGATGGTCTTTATGAGTGTATCTTGTGTGCGTGTTGCTCAACTGCTTGTCCATCATTCTGGTGGAATCCTGATAAGTTCGTAGGACCGTCAGGTTTGCTACAGGCATATCGCTTCTTGGCAGATAGCCGTGATACAGCAACTCAAGAACGTCTTAGCGATTTGGATGACCCATTCAGTGTTTTCCGTTGTCACGGTATCATGAACTGTGTCAACGTTTGTCCAAAAGGGTTAAATCCAACTAAGGCAATCGGTAATATTCGTACTATGCTATTGCAGAGAGCGACCTGATAATGCTCAAAGTGGTTCATTATGGTATGTTAGTGTGACCACATAAGGTAGGCGGCTTGAATATTGATTCAATGCCGCCATTTTTGCATATTCTAATATAGAGAATGCAATAAAAAGAATTTAAAATTCGATCTTTACGAGCAAGGATGCACAAAGAAAAGCCACTAACTTAGTGATTAAGGATTCAAGGGGTTTTGTTTAATTAAATAAAACGCTTTTAGTGGCTTAGTATTGAGCGTAAAAGGGCGAAAGTAGCTGGAAATTAACAAAAAATCGAGGCTTTAATAGCCTTACGGGCCTGATAAAATGATCGACCTTAATCATAGGTTGATACCGGGACCCCGGTAGCTGGCTCGAACATAAGGGTGATCGAGAATGCACGAAAGTTTAATGGAGTTGCTGTGGAGCACCTCTCACTTTTCAGGTGGAAACTTGGAATATGTTGAAGGGTTGTTTGAAAGCTACCTCGTCGATCCGAACTCAGTGTCGGAAGAATGGCGTAAATGTTTTGATCAATTGCCTCGCGTAAGTGAAGCGCAATCAACTGATCTTCCTCATTCCGTGATTCAAGAGCAGTTTCTACAGATTGGTAAGAACAAGTTTCGCTCTATGCCTGTTTCTACAGGTAAAGTGGCTAGTTCTGAGCATGAACAGAAACAAATTAATGTCTTGCAGTTGATTAATGCTTATCGCGTACGCGGGCATCAACATGCAACACTTGATCCGCTTGGATTGCAAAAACGTGAGAAAGTTGCCGACCTAGATATTGGTTACCACCAATTAACAGGTGCTGACTTAGATACAAAATTTAATGTAGGTTCTTTGTTCTTTAATAAAGACTCTCTTAAGTTAAGTGAAATTGTATCCGAATTGGAAAAAACTTATTGCGGAAGCATAGGTTATGAATTCATGCACATTGTTGATACGCAAGAAAAAGCGTGGCTTCAACAGCGTGTAGAATCTGTTCGTTCTCGTCCAGAATACTCACAAGAAACTCGCGAAAATCTACTTGAGCGATTGACTGCGGCTGAAGGCTTAGAGAAATATCTTGCTAGCCGTTACCCTGGTGCAAAACGTTTTGGGCTTGAGGGTGGCGAGAGCTTGATCCCTATGGTGAATGAATTGATTCAACGTTCTGGCGCACTTGGTGCTAAAGAAGTTGTGATCGGTATGGCTCACCGTGGCCGTCTAAACGTATTGGTTAATACGCTAGGTAAAAACCCAAAAGACTTGTTTGACGAGTTTGAAGGTAAAAAACTAGTTAATACTTCAGGCGACGTTAAATACCACCAAGGTTTCTCTTCAAATGTGATGACAGCGGGTGGCGAAGTACATATCGCGCTATCTTTTAACCCATCTCACCTAGAAATCGTTTCTCCTGTAGTGGAAGGTTCGGTGCGTGCTCGCCAAGATCGTCGTAAAGACACGACAGGTAAAACTGTTGTACCTATTTCGATTCATGGTGATGCTGCGTTTGCTGGTCAAGGTGTGGTTATGGAGACATTCCAGATGTCTCAAACTCGTGCTTACCGTACAGGTGGTACAGTTCACATCGTTATCAACAACCAAGTAGGTTTTACAACTAACCGTCAAGAAGATTCTCGTTCTACTGAATATGCAACGGATGTTGCAAAAATGATTCAGGCGCCGATCTTCCACGTGAATGGCGATGATCCAGAAGCTGTGTTATTTGTTACTCAGTTGGCTTTGGATTACCGTTACGAATTTGGTCGTGATGTGGTTATCGACATGGTTTGTTACCGTCGTCGTGGTCACAATGAGACTGATGAGCCTTCTGGTACTCAGCCGCTAATGTATAGCGTGATTAATAGTCTTAAAACCACTCGGACATTATATTCTGAACGCCTAGTTAACGAGTCTGTTGTGACTCAAGAAAAGTCAGATCAGATGGTTGCGGAAAACCGTGAAGACTTAGATAACGGTCGTCATGTTGCGAAAAGTCTTGTCCTTGAATCTCAGACTGGTTCATTTGTCGACTGGAAGCCTTATCTTGGTGTTGAATGGACTGATGCAGGTGATACCACATATCCATTAGCTAAGTTGCAAGAAGTCGCTAAGAAATTAACGAGTGTTCCAGATGGAGTGGTTGTACAGCGTCAAGTGCAAAAGATCTATCAAGATCGCGATAAAATGACAGCAGGTGCGTTACCTCTTAACTGGGGCTATGCTGAAACATTGGCATTCGCTACTTTGTTAGAGCAGGGCTATCCGATTCGTATTACAGGTCAGGATTCTGGTCGCGGTACTTTTTCGCATCGTCATGCGGTCATTCATAGTCAAAAAGATGGTAGTACTTATATTCCACTGAAACATTTGTCTGAAGATCAGCCTACATTAGATCTTTATGACTCTTACCTTTCAGAAGAAGCGGTATTGGCTTTTGAATATGGTTACGCAAGCACAGCTCCAAAAGGTTTGGTTATTTGGGAAGCGCAGTTCGGTGATTTTGCCAACGGTGCACAGGTTGTAATCGATCAATTTATCACCAGTGGTGAGCACAAATGGGGTCGCTTATGCGGATTGACCATGTTGTTGCCACACGGTTATGAAGGTCAAGGTCCTGAGCATTCATCTGCACGTCTAGAGCGCTTCTTGCAGCTTTGTGCAGAATACAATATTCAGGTTTGTGTACCGACAACACCATCACAAATCTTCCACATTCTTCGTCGTCAAGCGATTCGTCCTATGCGTCGTCCGCTGATTATTATGTCTCCTAAGAGTTTGTTACGTCATAAACAAGCGATTTCAACTCTAGAAGATTTGGCGGAAGGAAGCTTCAAAACGGTTCTACCAGAATCATCTGATATGATTGCAGCGGATAAAGTGAAACGCATTATCCTTTGTAGCGGTAAAGTGTATTTTGACTTGATCAACCGTCGTGAAGAATTGCAAAAAGATGATGTTGCAGTGATCCGTTTGGAGCAATTGTACCCGTTCCCATACGCTGACCTTGAGTCTGAGTTAGAACAGTACAAAAATGTTGAGAGTTTGGTTTGGTGTCAAGAAGAGCCGAAAAACCAAGGTGCTTGGCATGCCAATCGTCACCGTATGAATCGAGTATTGGAAAAACTGTATCCAGATTTGAAAATCCGCTTTGCAGGTCGAATTTCGTCTGCTGCACCAGCGGCTGGTTACATGTCAATCCATGTTGAAGAACAAGAAGCGCTGGTCAACGACGCATTAGTTGGTTAGTACCATAGCCTGTCAGAGAGATAAGGGTATAAAATGAGCATTGAAATTAAAGCACCTACTTTTCCAGAATCTGTAGCAGACGGTACCGTTGCTACTTGGTACAAACAGCCAGGCGAAGCCTGTGCACGTGATGAGCACATTGTAGATATCGAGACAGATAAAGTTGTCTTAGAAGTCGTTGCACCTGCTGATGGTGTGCTAAAAGAAATTTTAAAAGCGGAAGGCGACATCGTATTGAGCGATGAAGTTTTGGCAATTTTTGAATCTGGTGCGGCCGCTTCTGCTGCTCCAGCTGAAAAAGCAGCAGCTCCTGCGGCTGCCGCTTCTTCAAAAGAAACCGTTCAAATTAAAGCACCAACTTTCCCTGAATCTGTTGCTGATGGTACGGTTGCTACTTGGTACAAACAGCCAGGTGAAGCTTGTACACGTGATGATCATATTGTTGATATCGAAACCGATAAGGTTGTTCTAGAAGTTGTGGCGCCTGCTGATGGCGTGATCGGCGAAATCTTGAAAAACGAAGGCGAAACAGTTCTTAGCGATGAAGTTCTTGCTAACTTCTTGGTAGGTGCATCTGGCTCTGAAGCGGCGCCAGCTGCTCAAGCAGAATCTGCATCTTCTACAGATGCTGATGAAGATGGTGTTGCAGGTCCTGCAGCTCGTAAAGCTCTGTCTGAAGCGGGTCTAACTGTCGCTCAAGTAAAGGGTACAGGCAAAGGCGGTCGTATTACTAAAGAAGACGTTGATGCAGCAGTGAAAGCAAAAGCATCAGCTCCTGCAGCTGCACCAGCAAAAGCAGCTTCTGCCCCAGCTCCTAAAGCTGCCGCAGCACCAATGGCAGCACTAGGCGCTGAAGGACGCATTGAAAAACGTGTTCCTATGACTCGTCTACGCGCGACTATTGCTAAGCGTTTGGTTGATGCTCAGCAAACTGCAGCTCTATTGACGACTTACAACGAAGTGAACATGGGGCCAATCATGGAACTTCGTAAAAAGTACAAAGATGAGTTCATGAAAGCTCATAACGGTACTAAACTTGGTTTCATGTCTTTCTTCGTGAAAGCAGCAACTGAAGCGCTTAAGCGTTTCCCTGCTGTAAACGCATCTATCGATGGCAACGACATGGTTTACCATGGCTACCAAGATATCGGTGTTGCTGTTTCTACTGATCGTGGTTTGATGGTTCCTGTTCTTCGTAACACTGAAGCAATGGGTCTTGCGGATATCGAGTCAGCAATCATGGACTTCGCACTTCGTGGTCGTGATGGCAAGCTAGGTATGGATGACATGCAAGGTGGTACTTTCACTATTACTAATGGTGGTACTTTCGGTTCTTTGCTATCTACTCCAATCATTAATCCACCACAAACAGGTATCTTGGGTATGCACAAAATCCAAGAGCGCCCAATGGCTGTGAATGGTCAAGTTGTGATTCAGCCAATGATGTATTTGGCCTTGTCTTATGATCACCGTATGATTGATGGCAAAGAAGCCGTACAATTCTTGGTAACGATCAAAGACTTGCTTGAAGACCCAGCACGTCTTTTACTTGAAATCTAAGTATTCGTACCAAATATTTTGTATGAATTGAATGCTGAGTGGCACTGTATGTGCTGCTCAGCTTGACTGAAAAATGGGACCTCTTATGTCTGATAAATTTGATGTTGTTGTAATTGGTGGCGGCCCTGGCGGTTATGTAGCCGCTATCCGAGCTGCTCAGTTAGGTTTGAAAACAGCCTGTATCGAAAAATGGTTAGACAAAGATAGCAAGCCGCGCCTTGGCGGAACTTGTTTGAACGTTGGCTGTATTCCTTCTAAAGCTTTGTTAGATTCTTCACAAAAATACCATGACGCAAAAGACGCTTTTGGCGTTCATGGTATTAGTATGAAAGATGTTGCTATGAATGTTGATACTATGGTTGATCGTAAAGACAAAATCGTAGATCAATTGACAAGTGGTATCACTGGTCTTTTCAAAGCAAATGGCGTAACTAGCTTTGAAGGCTTTGGTAAAGTTCTAGCGAATAAAAAAGTAGAATTCACTGCGCATGACGGAACGGTAACAGTTCTTGAAACAGAAAACGTTATTTTAGCAACGGGTTCTGTGCCAGTTAACATTCCACCGGCTCCTCGTACTGGCGATATCATCGTTGATAACGAAGGTGCTCTTGATTTCCGTGCTGTACCAAAACGTCTTGGCGTAATTGGTGCTGGCGTTATCGGTCTAGAGCTTGGTTCTGTATGGGCTCGTTTAGGTTCTGAAGTTGTTGTGCTTGAAGCGCAAGATTCTTTCCTAAGTCTTTGCGACCAAGATCTTGCAAAAGAAGCGGCTAAGATCTTCAAGAAGCAGCATCTTGATATTCGTCTTGGTGCTCGTGTTACTGGCAGCCAAATCAATGGTGAAGAAGTTGAAGTAACTTACCTTGATGCAAAAGGTGAAGAGCAGAAGCAAACATTTGACAAGTTGATTGTTGCTGTTGGTCGTAAGCCATTCACTCAAGGTTGTTTCTCTGAAGACTCTGGTGTGAAACTGGATGAACGCGGTTTTGTCTTTGTTGATGAGCAATGTCGTACTTCAGTACCTGGTGTATACGCTATTGGTGATATTGTACGTGGCCCTATGTTGGCTCACAAAGCGTCAGAAGAAGGTGTGATGGTTGCAGATATTATCGCTGGCCATAAAGCACAAATGAATTATGACTGCATTCCATCTGTTATTTATACTCACCCAGAATTAGCTTGGGTTGGTAAAAATGAGCAAGAGTTAAAAGCAGAGGGTGTTAAATATAAAGTGGGTAAATTCCCATTTGCAGCGTCTGGTCGTGCTATGGCGGCTAACGACACTGATGGTTTCGTTAAAATGATTGCTTGTGAAGAGACTGACCGTATTCTAGGTTGCCATATTATTGGTGGTCATGCGGCTGATCTGATTGCACAAGCAGTTATTGCAATGGAATTCGGTTCTACAGCAGAAGATATTGCTTTGACTGTCTTTGCTCACCCAACAGTAAGTGAAGCAGTTCATGAAGCAGCGCTAGCGGTAGATAACCACGCGATCCATATCGCAAACCGTAAAAAGCGTTAATAAATTAGATTTGCCGGCTTTGAGCCGGCAATTTCTGTCTTAGCGGACAGAGCTTATGTCAATCATTCAGATGAGCGGAAGAATCAAATGAACTTACATGAATATCAGGCTAAACAGCTTTTTGCTGAATACGGCCTGCCAGTATCTACAGGATACGCAGTAGACACGCCTGAAGCGGCAGTTGAAGCGGCAAAGAAAATTGGTGGTAACAAGTGGGTTGTTAAAGCTCAGGTTCACGCTGGTGGTCGCGGTAAAGCAGGTGGTGTAAAACTTGTTGATTCTTATGAAGAAGTTGCAGCTTTCACACAAAATTGGTTAGGTAAGAATCTTGTTACTTATCAAACAGATGCAAATGGTCAGCCTGTTGCTAAGATTCTTGTTGAATCATGCACTGACATTGCAAACGAATTGTACCTAGGTGCAGTAGTTGACCGTTCAACCCGTCGCGTTGTTTTCATGGCGTCTACAGAGGGCGGTGTTGAAATTGAGAAAGTTGCTGAAGAAACTCCAGAACTTATTCACAAAGCGATCATTGATCCTTTAGTTGGCGCTCAACCTTACCAAGCTCGTGAATTGGCATTTAAATTGGGTCTTAACCCAACTCAAATCAAGCAATTCACTAAAGTGTTCCTTGGTTTGTCTCAAATGTTCCACGATTACGATTTCGCACTTCTTGAAATCAACCCTCTAGTAATCACTGATGAAGGTAATCTTCACTGTCTAGATGGCAAAATTGGTATCGACAGCAACGCTGTTTACCGTCAGAAGAAAATGCAAGAGTTTCACGATCCATCTCAAGAAGATGAGCGTGAAGCGCATGCAGCTAAATGGGAACTTAACTATGTAGCTCTAGACGGAAACGTTGGCTGCATGGTAAACGGTGCCGGCCTAGCAATGGGTACTATGGACATCGTTAACCTACACGGCGGCAAACCTGCTAACTTCCTAGACGTAGGTGGCGGTGCGACTAAAGAACGTGTTGCTGAAGCATTCAAAATCATCCTTTCTGACAGCAATGTTAAAGCGGTATTGGTTAACATCTTCGGTGGTATTGTACGTTGCGATATGATCGCTGAAGGTATTATCGGTGCGGTAGAGCAAGTAGGCGTTAACGTGCCTGTTGTTGTTCGTCTTGAAGGTACTAACGCAGAGAAAGGCCGTGAAGTTCTTGCAAATTCTGGTCTAGACATCATCGCTGCAACAAGTCTAAAAGACGCGGCTGAACAAGTTGTTAAAGCTGCGGAGGGCAAATAATAATGTCTGTTTTAATTAATAAAGATACTAAAGTAATCTGTCAGGGTTTCACTGGCGGACAAGGTACGTTCCACTCTGAGCAAGCGATTGCATACGGAACGAAAATGGTTGGTGGTGTTACTCCTGGTAAAGGTGGTCAAACTCACCTAGGTCTACCAGTTTTTAACACTGTTAAAGAAGCCGTTGAACAAACAGGTGCGGAAGCGTCTGTTATCTATGTTCCAGCTCCTTTCTGCAAAGATTCTATCCTTGAAGCGGCAAATTCTGGTATCAAACTAATCGTTTGTATCACTGAAGGTGTTCCGACTCTTGATATGCTTGACTGTAAAGTTAAATGTGACGAGCTAGGCGTACGTCTAATCGGCCCTAACTGCCCAGGTGTTATCACACCAGGTGAATGTAAGATCGGTATCATGCCTGGTCACATCCACATGCCAGGTAAAGTAGGTATCGTATCTCGTTCTGGTACTTTGACTTATGAAGCTGTTAAGCAAACTACTGACGCTGGTTTCGGTCAATCTACTTGCGTAGGTATCGGTGGTGACCCAATCCCTGGTACTAACTTCATCGACGTATTGGAAATGTTCCAAAACGATCCACAAACTGAAGCGATTGTTATGATCGGTGAAATTGGTGGTACTGCTGAAGAAGAAGCGGCTGCTTACATCAAAGCAAACGTGACTAAACCTGTTGTTTCTTACATTGCTGGTGTAACTGCACCTGCTGGTAAGCGTATGGGTCACGCTGGTGCGATCATTTCTGGTGGTAAAGGTACAGCTGATGAGAAATTCGCAGCTCTACAAGACGCTGGTGTTAAAACTGTTCGCTCTCTAGCGGACATCGGTTCTGCACTTAAAGAAATCACTGGCTGGTAAGTCGTTTTTCTAAAGTGTGACTGATTATAAAATCCCTGCTCCGGCAGGGATTTTTTTTGCCTACATAGGTGTCAATTATGATGTGTCCCTTTTGTTTGAGTGATAATGCATGCGGTGTTGCCAATATTGAACCTTGTTGGTGCTTTAATATCATCGTTCCTAGGGAAATGTTAGCGCTGCTTTCTTCAGAGCAAAAAGACAAGATGTGTGTTTGTCGGCAATGTATTGATTGGTATGAAAAAGATAGATCAGGCTTTTTAAAGAAATTTCATTTAAGTTAAGGTTGTTTCTATAACTTGTTTCTGGCCTGAGTTTAGACAGGTGTTTTTTAAAAAAATAAAAAGGATTGGGTGATGAGTAATGAATTAAAAAAATCAATTTATGACATTACTGTCATTGGTGCAGGTATTGTTGGTCTATCTACTGCGTGGCAGTTGCTTCAGCGTTATCCTAAATATCGCATTTTATTGGTCGAAAAAGAATCCGAAGTAGGGGTGCATCAAACAGGGCACAATTCTGGGGTCATTCATGCGGGTGTGTATTATGCGCCAGGTAGTCTTAAGGCTGACTTTTGTCAGCGTGGAGCAAAAGCGACTAAGGCTTTTTGTCTCCAGCATGATATTGAGTTCGACGAATGCGGTAAGTTGTTGGTTGCGACGAATGCGCTTGAAGAAGAGCGTATGGAAGCCTTGTACTTGCGTTGTCAGGATAATGGCCTGGAAGTGCACAAGTTAGACCAAGCTCAGCTAAAAGAGCGTGAGCCAAATGTGAAGGGGGTTGCTGCCTTGTTTGTTCCTTCCACCGGGATTGTTAGTTATCAGAAAATTTGTCAAAAGCTGGCTGAGCTTTTTGTGGAGAAAGGTGGAGAACTGCGTTTATGTACCGAAGTGATGGGTTTAGATGAAAGTCATGAACGTGTTGCGATCACACTGAATAACGATGTTGTTCATACATCTTATCTTGTGAGCTGTGGTGGTCTTATGGCTGATCGTTTAACTAAAATGCTGAATATCCCAACCGATTTTCAGATCATTCCTTTTCGTGGTGAGTATTATCAATTACCGGCGAAACACAATCAGATTGTTAATCATCTAATTTACCCGATTCCTGATCCAGATTTGCCATTTTTAGGTGTGCACCTTACTCGAATGATTGATGGTTCAGTGACGGTTGGGCCTAATGCAGTGCAGGGATGGAAGCGAGAAGGGTACGGCCGGATCAATATTGATTTGCGTGACATTTTCGATATGGTACGTTTTCCAGGTTTCTGGAAGCTATTAAAAAGTCATTGGCGAACTGGGTTGGTAGAGACAAAAAACTCTTGGTATAAGCCCGGCTATTTAGCTCAAGTCCGAAAGTATTGTGATCTTGTTTCTTTAGATGACCTGCAAGCTTATCCTGCTGGAATTCGAGCGCAAGCTGTTATGAATGACGGTAGTTTGGTGCATGACTTTCTATTTGCTAATAGCGCAAGAACACTACATGTCTGCAATGCACCATCTCCAGCTGCTACTAGTGCATTTCCTATTGGAGGCTATATTGTTGATAAGCTCAACGAGCAAATTTCATCTGTTTAGGGCGAAAGCATTGTGAAATAAAGGTGGCTTAGTTTGTGCTTTATAAGTGTTTCGATATAGAGTGGTAATCGTAACAATCACTAATAAGGAATAAGTATGACTGGTTTAAAGAAAAATCTAGGCTTTACTCATTTGGCGCGAGGCATTGCAGCTGCGCTGCTTATTACCCAAGTGACAGCGTGTGGTACTTTGCTTTACCCAGAGCGTCGTGGTCAAACAAATGGTCAAATCGATGTAGGTGTTGCTGCATTAGATGCTATTGGACTGTTGTTTTTCTTTGTTCCTGGTGTCGTGGCGTTTGGTGTCGATTTCATTACAGGTGCTATTTATCTGCCAGGTGGCGGCATGGCAAGCTTGACGGAGGATGAGTTGAATTCGATCAAGAATGGTCCAGATTCAATAGATGTTGAGAAGTTTAAAACTGTGATGGCACAGCGTAATGATATTAAACTGCCGAGTGATGTTTACTCAGATCAATTAAATGTAGTGGCAATGTCTTCTGTTCAGTCACTTAAAACAGCAATCAGTATGCCGAATGAGCGTCTCGCTCTAGCTTATTAATAGAAGTCATCAAACTAAAAAATGGATCTTTTAGTTTGATGACTTTGTGTTATTTGAATTGGCACAGGCTTGATATACTAGGTTTTGTATAGTAGCCAAGTCTTGAGTTTGTTCTAGTGTAACTAGACTTGCCTTAGTTTTTAAAATACCTACCCAAATGTTTTCTGCAATACTGATAGATTCCCCGTGTATTTGTATAATCAAATCAATCTTATGCTTTAGAACTAGCGCAGATATTTCGCTTGGTGAAAAGACGGTTACGCCGTGAACTTGAGTGCGATTATTCCAAGGCTCATCGTCAATAAACGCGATAATCTCAATAGGTTGTTCTGCGTATTTGTTGTTGTCGAGCAAGGATTTCGACAAGGAAAAGCACAGATAATCTATGCCAATAAAAATAACCTTTTTGGGCACGGCTTTACGCCGGAAAAGTTGCCTAAAAAAATGAATTAGTTGAATCACCACTAATTAAACCATCTTAGTATAGCGTTGCTTTGGTCTGCCACCGGTTTTGTAATCTAGGGTCATGCTTACTTGGCCTTGGGCTTCTAAGTACTCAAGATAGCGTCTGGCGGTAATGCGGCTAAGATTGATTGCTTCACCAATGTCTTCTGCAGTGAATGGACTGTCATTGTTTATGGTTTCTAGATATTGGGTGAGTTTATCTAAGGTATTTTCATCAATACCTTTAGGTGTTTTTCGGCTACCATCGAGTGACGCGCTTTTTCTAAATAGGGCGTCTATATCTTGCTGATCAATTTTATCATTTTTGGTAAGGCGTTTTTTGAAGTCTAAATAATCGTCAAGGGCCTGTAACACGCGGGACATTCTAATGGGTTTTACCAGGTAATCCATCACGCCAAGCTGAATAGCTTTTTCGATAGTGGTCGTCTCTCTTTCCGCGGTAGTCATTATGAAAGCGGCTTTGATGCCTTTGCTTTTTAATGATTTTATTAGATCAATACCGCTCCCATCAGGTAGGGAAATATCGACCATAATGAGTTCGGGGTCAAAAGCCTCTGCTTTTAGCTCTGCTTCTAGCTGGCTTTCGCAAGCGGCGGCGACATAAAAGTCTGTATGTTGGTTGATGGTGTTTTCTAATACGTAGCTAGCACGTAGATCATCTTCCACAATCATGACCGGAATGCGATTCATCTTGTTAGCGCTCGTTTGTCTAAGTAAATACTAAACACAGTGGTATTAATCTCACTGCGTTCCCAATCAAGGCTGCCGTGATATTGATCGACAACTTTTTTGACTAAATAAAGCCCAATACCATGTTGTTCAGTGTTGTGTTTGCTGCTGACACCAAAGTCCAGTATTCGGCTTTCCAGTTTCTCATCTACACCAGCACCGCTGTCTTCGATTTGAATCATGATGTGGGCATTTCGGTCACTAATATACAGCTTAACAAATGGTGGTGTAAGTAATCTGTTGCTCCAAGCGGCCAGCAAGGCATTGTCTATTAGGTTTCCTACTAGTGTGACCAATGCTTCATTGGTTTTTGAGGGGTATCGACCAAGCTGGCAATCGCTTTCGATCAGCATATCGACTTTTAAGTCTTTGGCCTTATTGTACTTGGCGAAAATTAGTCCTGCCACAGCACTGTTTTCAATAGTTTTAATAATTTGTCTTAGTACGATTTGATCGCCGTCACTTTCTTCCTGAAGAAACTCGATGGCATCCTCATAACGTTCCGCTTGTAACATGCCGGATAATACATTTAAGTGGTTGGAATATTCGTGAGTTTTAGCGCGTAACAAGTCGGCATAGTTTTTTGTTGCTGTTAGTTCTTGTTCTAGTGATTTTTCCCCATGATCAGGAAAAAATACAATAACGTAACCTACCTCGCCCTTTTTTCCTTTAATAGGGTACAGGGTTGCAATGAATTCTAGCTTACCTAAATTAAATCGGTTTTGTGTTATTTGTCCTTTGGCTTCTAATGCAAAGTGAGAAAGGCTTTGTGATTGTTCGCTTAATGGTTTGCTAACAACTTGCGATGCGCTGAGCACATTCATGGTTAACCATTCAATTGCCATACTGTTAATTGCAGTAATGTTTTGCTCATGGTCAATAGCCACAATACCATCTCGAATGCTGTCTAAAATAAGTTCATGCTCTTTGAATTTTTGAACAATTTCTTCCGGTTCTAAGCTTAAAAAAGTCCGTTTAAGTTTTAGAATCAAAAAAACAGCAATAACAACACCAAGAAGATAAACAAAGCCGACTAGTAGTCCTGCTTCTTGCAAATGCTTGAAGATTAATTCGCTGGTGGGCTGGGATAAATAACCAATACTTATGGCCCCAATAATTTGACCATCTTTTCGGATGGTGACTGAATTTCGAATCGCTTGTCCTAGCGTACCAACGGCAACTTTTGTGTAATCTTTACCTTGGTTTAGAGCTTGGTGTATATCATCACCGACAAAGTGTTTACCCACTTTTTCTGGTTCTGGGTGGCTTAAGCGAATAGAGTCTTTATTAACAACAACAATATAAGAGGCATCGGTTTGAGCACGAAGAGTTTCTATGTAAGTTTGAATGTCGCTTGTTTTGCCTTGATTGCTTAATTCTACGGCTTGAATCACTTTTTCATTGTGTGCGATGACACGGCCTAATTCTATGCCTCGTTGGCTAATACTATCTAGATAGGTTTTTTGCAGGGAATAACCTAGCACCACACCAACTGCTAACACAATAATGGTAATAGTCGAAATTGTGATTAAGGCGAGATAAGACTTGAGTGTCATTTGCGCTTCATTACTGATGAAAAAATAAGGTTTGTGATTATACATTATACAGCGAAGGGGCTAAACAAAAGGGGAAAGCCATCATGGACTTTCCCCTTTTGTTTGAAGATTGATTGTAGGTAACCAGTCGTTTGCACTATTAAGCGATAGCTTGAACCACTAGAGTCGCAAGAATTAACATGAATGCACCGCCAATTCGAGAGGATATCTGTGCAAAAGGCATTAGTTCCATGCGCTTACTAGCAGCAAGAACAGCAACGTCACCTGTGCCACCCATGTTTGCCATGCAAAGACCACCAGTGATAGCTGCTTCGATAGGGTAGAAGCCCATCAACCAGCCAATCAAGCCAGCGCCAAACACCGCACCAAGCACTGTGATTAACACAAGCAAGAAATACATAGGAGATAAGGCGTCAAGAATTTGGTTTAGATCGGTATAAGCAACACCGATACCGACTAACAATGCAGGTGTTAGGTTACCAACAACAAATTTATACCAAGAGAACGCAGCTTGCTCTAATGCTTTTGGCATGATGCCAGACACTTTGATGATCGCGATAGATAGGATCATGAGAGCGTAGGTATGCATGCTGATGTAATTGGATAGTAGAGTGCCAAGGAAATACATGCTGACTGCAAGCAAAGCGCCAATGCCTAGAGTTGTGATATTTAGAGAAGATGCTTTTTCGCTTTCTTCCTCGATCGATTTTTGCCCCCGGATTAGCTGTCCATTGCCAGTTAGGCTTGGTGCTACTTGACCAAGTTTGTGTAGCAAGCCGGCCATAACAATGGCAATAGCGTTACCAATAGCCAGAGCTGGAACCATTTGAGACATTAATGATTCAGCACTCATGCCAGTCTTACCAGACATAATTTCAACTAACGGTACGGCGCCAGCTCCCATGCCGCCGCCCATAATTGGTAGGGCGATCAGCATAACGGAATCATAGAAGCTTTTGCTAACCAGCATGCCAACTAGACCTGTGAAGATACAAGCAAAGAAAGCCGATCCTAAAATAACAGGGATGTACTTCAGTGCCGCTTTCTTAAGGGTTTGAGTGTCCATACCAAATATAGAACCGGTGACTAGGCTGGCAACATAAAAAGATAAGAAGCCACCACTTTTCATGAATGTTGTGACATTGCTTTCTGCGCTAGAAGGGAATAAGCCGCTATGAAATAGGTATGCAGAACCAAAAATAACCACGATGGCGCCACCACCAAAAAATTGGTTAATAATTGGTGTTCTGTCCCCAATATAATTAAGGATAAAACCAACAATAACCATAATTCCTAAAGCACCTATCATTCCGCCGGGCATCATGCCCGCAAAGGTGGCTAATAAAATAGTGATGGCGGCAATAGCTAATATAACTTTACTGGTGCGTTGGTCTTGCGGCGACATGACATCATTAGTGATCATTATAAACTCTCTTTTTTTCTGCTTGTTTTGATTATTCGCAGCAGTCTACCAACCTTCGTTATAAGCGGAAGTTACTTTTCCTTTAATGAAACTAAAAACTGGTTTTGAAACTTTTGTAATGCTGATGTTGGTGTAATTTTGCACAATTAGCTGTTTGTTTTGTCATGATCGAGTTGATGATAAGTAATTAAAGCGCCGTTATTCGTGGAGGAAAAACGGCGTGAAATGACTCGAAAATGCGTATTAAGTGGGGATGTTCTAACTAGTCTAATGGATGTTGTGTTTTTGGTTATAGTATCGAATCCAAGCTGTCATGTTATCAGCGGTCATTGGTTTGGCAATAAAGTACCCTTGCCCGCATAGGCAGCCTATCTCAATAAGTGCTTGTTCATGTTCTAGTGATTCAACGCCTTCAGCAATTAGCTTGTAGTTGAAGGCTTTACTTAGCGCGACAATGCACGCGACGATAGCGCGATCTTCAGGATCAGATAAAATGTTTTGAATAAAACTTCTATCAATTTTTAAGGTGTTTAGTGGAAGCTGCTTCAAATAATTAAGAGATGAATATCCTGTACCAAAGTCGTCTAGCGCAACATGAATACCTAATTTACAACACGCTTTCACAACCTCAACAGCATTAAGAATATCGGAAATTGAAACGGTCTCTAGTATTTCAATTTCCAGTAAGTTTGGGTTGAAGTTAGGGATGCTTTTGAGTAATTGCTCTAGTCGGTGTACAAAATTTTTGCTCAGAAGATGAGCTGGTGCAATGTTGACGCTAATGACTAAATCATTTTTTTGCCAAATACTGTGCTGGCGTAGTGCTTCTTGTAGCACCCACTCACCAATTAAAACTCCTGTATTAGGATGCTCTAGTACTTCAGTGAAATCGCCAGGGTAAAGAAATCCCATTGTAGGATGGTTCCAGCGAATAAGTGCTTCTACACCAATTAGTTGATGTTCCTGCATGTCGACTTGAGGTTGATAGTAAAGCTCGAATTCATCGAGTTTAATACCTCGTTCTGCTGCTTGTAACATAGCACGTCGGGCGTATTGGCGGCGCTCCTCTTCAGGATCAAAAAATATGATGTTATTTCTTCCCATGTTTTTTGCTTGGTACATGGTTTGATCTGCCCTGCGCAAAATAGTGTCTGCTTCTAAACTGTCATTAGAAACCAGAGCGACTCCGATACTTGCTGATACTTGAACCTGACATTCAAATTCTGTCAATGCAATGGGAGTGTTGACTAGTTCAATAAGGCGATTTAGAAAGCCATCACACTCATCTCGACAAGAAACATCTCTTAATAATAAAACAAATTCATCACCGCCAATACGAGCAAGTGTATCGCTTTTACGGAGTATCTGTTTTAGTCGGTTGGCAATGGTGACGAGTACATAATCCCCCGTATCATGACCGTAATTATCGTTTACTGGTTTGAAGTTATCTAAATCAAGAAATGCGACAGCCGCGGCTTCTTTATTTATTATAATTTGCTGTAAATTTTCAAGTAGTAAAGGTCGACTTGCTAGGCCTGTTAAGTTGTCATAATGGGCCATGTCATGGAGTTTTTTTTCTAACTCAGCCCGATGGATAGAGCTAATAATGGCTCGTATGAGTTGAGGGCTTTGTAATTGGCTTTTTAGTAGGTAATCACTGGCGCCGAGCCGCATTGCTTCAGCGGCTACTTCTTCATCTCCTAAACCTGTGACCATGATTACAGCACAGTGCCGGTCCATCGTTGTGCGTATGCTATTTAGTAGAGTGAGCCCAGAGTTTAGCCCCAAACGATAATCAACGATGACGCAGTCGTAATCGTCGTTACTGAGGAAATCCATAGAGTCTTCAATGGTAGAGGCTTCTGAAATGCTGGTTTCTATATCGGATTTAGAAAGCATTCTACGCAAACGTTCGCGATCAACATCATCATCGTCGACAATTAATAGTTTTAGGGCATGACCTTCATTGGTATCTAATACTTCCATGATATCTCCAGACTTAGTGATTTGGCTCAACAGCATTTCGATAGGCGTCCATTAAAGCAGCCAGTTTGGCAAATTGAGGTCCAACTGCAGATTTGACCATGTAGCCAGCTACGTTATTATCGTACGCTCGTGAACGATCATTATCATCATTCGATGTAGTAAGTATAAAAATCACCGTGTCTTGCAGGCTTGAGCTGTCACGAACATACTCTAGAAACTCAAAGCCATTCATAACTGGCATATTCAAATCTAATAAAACCACATACGGGGTGGTTAACGCTCTACTTGGGTGTTTGTTTTCAAGTATTTCAATGGCAACTTTGCCGTGTTCTGCATAGACAATATTTATCTCTGGCGCTACCTTTTTTAGGCTGCGCGTTATTGACTCTGCGGCTACATCATCATCTTCAACAACGAGTACACTTAACTCTTTAATCATGAGTATCTTTCCTCTTAGTGATGTGTGTCTTTCCTTAAAAATCTAGGCCACCAAACATGAAATGTCACCCCTCGTTGATGTTGATTTGCTTCCACACTGATGCGTCCACCATGGGTTTCCACCAGTCGACGACTGACCGATAAGCCAATTCCAGTGCCACTGCGTTCACTGGATGTGACCGTTTGGAATAATCGGAAAATACGAGAAAATGCGGCTTCTGGAATGCCAGGACCATCATCACAGATAGTAAAATGACAAAGGTTGTTTTCGGCAACACAGCCTATGGTAATAGATCCTTTTTCTTGATCATGATGTTTAATGGCATTACTAATCAAATTGCGCATAACCGTTTCAAGCGGCGTGAGCACAGATGTGAAGTTATCGATTTGGATATCACGAGTTATTGTGATTCCTTCTGGCACCTCTAGTAATTCGAAAACAGAATCAAACAGTGAATGTACATTAATATTTTGTGTGTTGGATTCAACTTTTCCAGCCCTCGCGTAAGTTAATAAATTGTCTATTAACTGTTCCATACGTTGGATTCGAACACTGATGCGCTCAAGGTTGCGTGTTACATCGGGTAAGGGCGTTTCTCCGAGATCTTCTTTAACCCATTCTAGTAAATCAGCAATGCCTCTTAATGGGGAGCGTAAGTCATGGGACGCAACATAAGTAAACTCTTCTAAATTGGTATTGGTTTCACGCAGTTCCTGTTCTAAGCGTTTGCGCTTGGTAATATCTAATAATGAAACCAGTACCATTTCATTGCCTTCTTCATCTTCAAATGGGCTGAGCCCGATTTCAACAGGGAACTCGCGGCCGTCTTTGTGTAGTGCGGTAAGGTCTCGACCAACTCCCATCATTCTTGGTGTTGGATTTTGATGGAAAGTGTCGCGTAAATGATTATGGTGCTTGCGATAGCGTTGCGGTAAAAGCATGTCCATCGATTGATTGATTAGCTCATCAGAGTCATAACCAAAAGATTGGCATAGAGCGATATTTGTTAATCGAATAATCCCTTCAGCATCAATGAGTAATACGCCATGAGGTGCATCCTGTATTGACCGTTGGAACATATTGCTTGCACGTTGCCTTGTTGTAAGGTCAATTAATGTTGCCAAGACAAAAGTCTGACCTTCTTGTTCTATTGGGTTCAAGCCAATTTCAATAGGGATATGGTCGCCATTTTTTTTCCGTGCATGAAGGGCTTGTCCGACGCCCATTTGACGTTTACGAGGCTGGCTAAAGAACTGCATCATGAGCTTTTTGTGGTTAGCCTGAAATTGGTTGGGGAGAAGAAAATCGATGTCTGCACCAATCAACTCTTTTTTTGTATAGCCAAGTATGTCTGAAAGGGAATCATTGACGAATAGGATTACCGCTTCGGTATTGACGACCATAGCACCCATTGGTAAACAAGTGACTAATTGCTGAAAAAAGCTATTATCAACCAACTGATTGTTCTTTATTGGTTTCTTATAATCTGAGGCGTTAGTATGATCCATCATGCATTCCAATTTAAGAAAAGACTCTTATTATAGATAGTCTAGGAATATAAAAACGGCAATTAACCGATTGATGAGATTTGTTAAAAATAGTATCTATGACAATGTCATGGAGTGAAATGCTTTATTGAAATGAGGCTGCATCCCTTATTGCCACTTAATGTCATGTAATAAGGGATAATTGAAATTGTTGAATGTTAGCTGCAGGGGAGCTGTACAGGGTTAGTGCTAAATAGATAACCGTCAAAATTAGGATCTTGATGTTCAGATAATAACATAAGAGTATCTTTAACGTTTTCTAGGTGTCGCCACATGGCCATTCGTGCTATATCCGGTTTCTTTTGTTGGATCGCAAGAAGAATATTTTCATGGTCAACTAGCCATTTTTTTCGATAGGCTTGATCTGTAATGTGTGAATGTAGCTGTTTCCACATTGGGCTGTTTTCACGTCTTTCCCATAAGTTTTCAACGAGATCGACCAATACACTGTTTTGCGTTGCTTCGGCAATAGCCAAATGAAACAGTTTGTCGGCAGCATGATTTTGATCGGCCGTATCAATGTTTTGTTTTTCGAGCTCCAAAGCATCACGCATTTTGATGATGTCTTTTTTTGTTGCTTGAGTGGCTGCAAATTCCGCTACATGACTTTCCAGCAATTGCCTTGCTTGCATCATTTCAAAGGGGCCAACATCATCTTTATCTAGGGACTCTTCAAATTTGTCAGATGATTTAATGCTGGTAGGTTGCTTTAGAAGATAAATACCACTGCCTTTGCGGACTTCGACAATTTCCATTAGTTCAAGCATGATTAATGCTTCACGAAGTAAGGTTCTGCTCACGCCTAATTGCTCAGCAATATCACGTTCCGGAGGTAAACGATCTCCTACCTTATATTGGCCTTGCCTAAGTTCCTCGTATAACTTAAGTCCCACCTCTTGGTATAGGCGCTTTGGTTTTACAAGAGTATTTATCATAGCTTTCTACTTTATTTAGCCAATTCAATGAAAATATTAGAGACAGATGTGTTTAAAAAAGAAACGTTCAAATAATGAGCGACTCTTATTTGCTGCTATAACAATAGCACCAAGATAAGAGTCGCTTGATTTAACTTATTTGTCGAGTGCTTTTATTGCCTTAACATAAGGAGCGATAACAGGATTTTGCTCTGCTTCTTGAAACATTGGCGCTACGGCTTTGATGAAAGGGTCTTTATCAACATCAATAACTTCTACACCCATTTTAGTCGCTTTTTTAAGTTCTTCTTCAGTGTACTCACCCCAGATTTTTTTCATATACGCTGTGGCATCTTTACCTGCTTC
This sequence comes from Marinomonas sp. UCMA 3892, assembly GCF_012726345.1. Classification (GTDB taxonomy): domain Bacteria; phylum Pseudomonadota; class Gammaproteobacteria; order Pseudomonadales; family Marinomonadaceae; genus Marinomonas. Next base: position 157,163 of record NZ_PTXN01000002.1, on the reverse strand, counting down.
TAGAACGGCTGCTTTGTTTTTATCTGATAGGCCATCCCAAGTTTTGGTACTAATAACCAAGACATCAGGAATCATCGCATGACCATCGCGAGTGTAGTATTTAGCTACTTCACCATGGCGGTAAGTTGTTACGGCACCAATATTGTTTTCGGCACCATCGACAACGCGCTGTTGAAGAGCAGTATACAATTCACCAAATGGAAGTGGGGTAGGGGATGCGCCCATTAGTTCCATCATTTTAATTGCACTTGGGCTTGGTTGAACACGAATTTTCATGCCTTTTAAATCGGCTGGAGAGTGTATTGGTTTTGAGGCGTAGAAGTTTCGTGAGCCTGCATCAAAATAAGCGACACCAACAAAGCCATATTTTGCAGAAGAACTTAAAATTTTCTGGCCAACATCTTTGCTTTCTAGTGCGCGGTAGAAGTGTTCGCGATCTCTAAAGATATAAGGAATGTTGAAAGCGCCATAAGCAGGGTCGAAGGACTCAAGTTCACTGGCATTTGACTTAGCCATATCTAGCGCGCCGCTTTGCAACAACTCTAAAGACTCGCGTTGGGTGCCCAATTGTCCATTTGGGTAAACTCGTACTTTAAGTTCCCCATCTGTCTTATCTTTTACTTCATCAGCAAAAAACTTTAGTGCTTTGTGAACTGGAGACTTAGTGTCGCCATTATGACTCAGTTTTAGTGTGTCAGCGAAACTCATTGATGAAGCGCCCATCAAGCTACCTAATAGTAGTGCTGAGGCAACATGCAGCTTGGTTTTTTTGATATTTAACATTCTGTAAATCTCCGTTTTGGTATTTTTATATTATTTTTAACATTGTCGGATAAACAAGGTGCGTTGTTATGAATTTGCATAATTGCATGCATATTAAATTTGGTCAACCAATCTAGTTAAGTTAGTTGACCAAAATCTATGTTTGGTTCAATATGTCGTCGATTGGTGAAAGCTATTGTGGGCTTTTTATCCCTTCTGGAGGTGGAAAATGGCGAAATTTATTCATGTGGTAGACCGCGTCTTATCAACGGTTTGTATCGTTTTGATGGTGTCTCTCGTTGTTTGTGTGGTCTGGCAAGTGTTCTCTCGTTATGTATTGGGTGCACCTAGCACGTCGACGGATGAATTGGCTCGATTTCTTTTTATTTGGGTTGGTTTACTCGGTGCTGCATTTACTTTAGGGAAGAAAAAACATTTGGCGATGGATTTCTTATCGCAAACATTAGAAGGGCGAAAACAAGTCTTTCTGCAAATACTAATTACCTCAATCGGTTTGTTTTTTGCTGTTGTGATTATGCTGTTTGGCGGCGGTTCATTAGTGATGAAAACACTCAGTAATGGGCAGGTTTCTCCGGTTTTGGGGCTTGAAATGGGCTGGGTATATTCAGCTATCCCGATAAGCGGTGCTTGCATGATTCTTTATTTATTACGAGATCTTTTTGCTCCAACTCAAGATTAAATATCTCTACATGCTAGACAGTAACGCCTACTCGTTACCTTGTTTAGTGGTTTAAAATTCTAATAATAAGGATAAAAAACGTGGAATGGTTAGTTGCGCTCGTTTTATTCGGTAGTTTTTTCACTATGTTGGTACTTGGTGTACCGATTTCCTTTTCCATTGCGATCTCCTCGTTGTTATCCATCATGGTATCGTTGCCTTTTGATGCTTCACTGTCGGTTGTTTCGCAAAAACTTGCCTCAGGAATGGATAGTTTTACTTTATTAGCCATTCCTTTTTTTATTTTGGCAGGAAACATCATGAATCGGGGGGGATTGGCACTTCGGCTTATAGAGTTTTCTAAGCTGCTTGCTGGGCGCTTGCCAGGTTCTCTTGGGCATGTAAACGTGATTGCCAACATGCTGTTTGGTTCTATTTCTGGCTCGGCTGTAGCTGCAGCAGCAGCGGTGGGTGGCACTATGGCTCCATTGCAGAAAAAGAGTGGCTACGACCCAGTATTTTCAACCGCCGTCAATATTACCTCTAGCCCGGCTGGTTTGTTGATTCCGCCAAGTAATGCTTTGATTGTGTATTCCCTCATTTCTGGTGGTACTTCTATCAGCGCCTTGTTTTTAGGCGGTTACTTGCCAGGTCTGTTAATGGGCGCTTGTGTTATGTTGGCGGTTGCCATCGTAGCGAAGAAGAAAAACTACCCAGTTTCAGAAAAAGTGTCTTTAAGCCAAGCAGGCGTGATTACACTGAGAGCATTGCCGAGCTTAGGTCTTATTGTTGTCATAATGGGTGGTATTATCGGTGGTGTATTTACTGCCACGGAAGCCTCTGCAGTTGCCGTTGTATATTCCTTTTTGTTAGCGCTTATTTATCGCGAAGTTAGCCTAAAGGACATGCCAAATATCATACTTGGTTCTGTGATGACGGCGTCGATGATCATGCTATTAATTGGCGCTTCCATGTCAATGGCATGGGCGATGGCCAATGCTGATATTCCTTATGCGGTAAGTGATGCTTTACTCGCCTTGTCTGATAACCCAATTATCATTTTGTTAATTATCAATTTAATTCTGCTTATCGTCGGTATCTTCATGGATATGACGCCAGCATTATTAATCTTTACCCCTATCTTTTTACCGATTGCTTTGGAATTGGGGATAGATCCGGTTCATTTCGGCATCATTCTAACCTTCAACTTATGTATCGGTATTTGTACTCCTCCTGTGGGTAGTGCTTTGTTTGTTGGTTGCTCGGTAAGTGGTGTGAAAATCGACCAAGTTATTAAGCCGTTATTACCAATATTTGGATTGTTGTTATTGGCGCTGTTGGCTGTGACTTTCATTCCAGAAATCACCTTGTTTTTACCGTCTCTTTTGCTTGGTTACTAGTACTAGAAGCTTGCAGATTTTAATGATATTTGGAGATAGATATTTATGAAGCCGATCAAAAATTGGAAGCTTCTTGGCGTTGAAAATAACCGTGTAGACATTGAATGTGATGATCGTCACGTTTTGCACTTTTTTGTATTAGAGTCCAACGTGATTCGCGTTTTGTTGAAAAAGAACAAAACCTTGCAACTTGAAAACAGTTGGTGCATTTCCCCTAATGACAGCCTAAATGGCAGTGAAATGAACTGGCAAGGCCGCGACCGCATGAGCACAGAAGGGTTCTCCTGCCCTGACTTTAAACTGTCAGAGCAAGATGATCAGTTGAGCATTGCTACGTCTTCTCTTCGAGTCACTTTGTCAAAACCGTTGAAATTGACGTGGGAATACGCTGATGCTGCCGGTGAATGGCATTATCTTGCTGCGGACCGCCACAGTGGTGCGTATATGCTGGGTGTGCAGTCTAATGATATTCATCATTACATGGCTCGAGATTTGTCAGAGAAGTATTACGGGTTAGGTGAGAAAACTGGAGACTTAAATCGCCACGGTTCGCGCTATCAAATGCGTAATATCGATGCGATGGGGTACGATGCCAAAAACACCGATCCATTGTACAAACACATTCCTTTTTATATTACGAAAACCGAGCAAGCGAGTTTCGGTATTTTCTACGATAACTTGTCAACCAGTTGGTTTGATTTGGGTAACGAGCTAGACAATTATCATGGTTACTACCGTAGCTATCATGCTGATGAGGGGGATCTAGATTTCTACTTCATGTATGGCGAAAAAGTTCTAGATGTTACGAAAACCTATGTGAATTTGACGGGGCGAACCATTTTTGGTCCAAAATGGAGCCTTGGTTATAGTGGCTCCACCATGCTTTATACGGATGCTGAAAACGCTCAAGAGCAACTAGGTGATTTTATTAAGCATTGTGACAATCACAGCATGCCTTGCGACTCTTTCCAGCTTTCTTCTGGTTATACCTCGATTGGCAATAAGCGTTATGTGTTTAATTGGAACACCAGTAAGGTACCAAACCCGCTTAAATTGAGTGAGGACTTTCATCAAGCCGGTCTTAAACTGGCAGCCAATATCAAGCCGTGTTTGCTGCAAGACCACCCGCGTTTTGATGAAGTGGCCTCACAAAATCTATTCATTCAAGACTCAGAGTTTGATGCGCCTGAATCTTCTCAGTTTTGGGATGATTCTGGCTCACATCTAGATTTTACCAACCCGAATACCATCCAGTGGTGGAAACAAAATGTCACTGAGCAATTGCTTGAAAAGGGCATCGATTCCACTTGGAATGACAATAACGAATACGAAGTTTGGGATGGTAACGCTCGTTGTGTTGGCTTTGGTAAATCGACGCCAATTAAGCTGATTCGTCCATTGCAACCGTTGTTAATGATGCGCGCTTCTTATGAAGCCCAAACCGAATTTGCACCTAACTTGCGACCTTATTTGATCTCGCGTTCTGGTTGTCCTGGCATGCAACGCTATGTGCAAACTTGGAGTGGTGATAACCGTACCAACTGGCAAACCCTGCGTTACAACACTCGTATGGGCGTGGGAATGAGCCTTTCTGGTTTGTACAACCTTGGTCACGATGTCGGTGGTTTCTCTGGTGATCGTCCAGACCCAGAACTCTTTGTTCGCTGGGTACAAAATGGCGTCATGCACCCACGTTTTACTATCCATTCTTGGAATGATGACAAAACGGTTAACGAACCTTGGATGTACCCAGAAGCAACGCCAATCATTCGTGAAGCCATGACATTGCGTTACCGTCTGATGCCGTATTTGTACGATCTACTTTGGCAGGCGCACAAAGATCATGAACCTATGTTGCGTCCGACTTTCTTGGACCATGAAGCTGATGCTCGTACCTATGAAGAAAGCGACGACTTCTTATTGGGTAAAGACTTATTGGTAGCGTCTGTCGTAGAGCAAGGTCAACGAACTCGCCCCGTGTATTTGCCTGACAATGGCGAAGGCTGGTACGACTTCCACCGTAAGACTTGGTATGCCGGTGGACAAGACATTTCCTTGCCAGCCGCGCTAGAAGAGATTCCTTTGCTTGCTCGTGCAGGCAGTGTGATTCCTACTAGCAGCCGTATTGCCCATGTTGATGCTGAAAAAGACACCCAACGGCAGTTCCTTGTTTTCCCATTTAAAGGGGCAGGTCAGCGTGACTTATCCGTGTTTGATGATGATGGGCTTTCAACTGGCTATTTAGATGGCAAGTATCTGTTGCTGAACATAACGTTGAAATCTGATCTTGAACGAATTGATCTCAATATTTCACGAGAAGGTGAATGGCAGCCAGCTTACAAAGAAGTGAGTTTTGTTCTGCCAGACAATGAGCAACGTCCTTTCTATGTGAACGGCAAGCGTGTTGAGCGTTCTCAACTTATCGCACTAAGTAGCCTTAAATAAGCTGAGGGAATGATATGAAAAACTTTATGACAGAAGATTTTTTGCTGACCACAGAAACCGCGAAGCGCTTATATCATGAGTATGCAGCCGATCAGCCAATCTATGATTACCATTGCCATTTAAGCCCGCAAGAAATCGCAGAAAATCGCCGTTTCACCGACCTTGGTGAAATCTGGTTAGAGGGCGATCACTATAAATGGCGTGCCATGCGTACTGCAGGTATTGAAGAACGCCTAGTGACTGGGAATGCAAGCTTTAAAGAAAAATACCAAGCTTGGGCGAAAACCGTGCCTCAGTGTATTGGCAACCCACTTTACCATTGGACGCATTTAGAACTGCGCCGTCCTTTTGGCATTACGGATGTATTGTTTTCTCCTAAAACGGCGGATGCTATTTGGGATCAATGCAATGAAATGTTGCAGCAACCCGAGTTTTCAGCACGTGGCATCATGCAGCAAATGAAGGTGAAAATGGTCGGAACCACAGACGATCCAGCGGATAGTCTAGAACATCATAAATTTATCGCTAATGACAATAGTTTCGATATTGCTGTCACGCCAAGTTGGCGCCCGGATCGTGCCTTTAAAGTCGACCATGTTGGCTTCAAAGATTACTTAAATAAACTCGGTAAAGCGGCTGACATCAATATCACTCGTTTTAGTGATTTGATCGCAGCTTTGGCTCAGCGCCTTGAAGTGTTCGATGCTCATGGTTGCCGCAGTGCCGACCACGGCATTGAAATCATGCGTTTTGCTAGTGAGCCAAGTGAAACTGATTTAGATGCCATTCTAACGAAGCGAATAAGTGAACAAGCTTTAACCGAACTTGAGATCGCACAGTTTTCCAGTGCAGTTCAAGTTTGGCTGGGTAAGCAATACGCCAAGAAAGGTTGGGTGATGCAACTGCACATTGGTGCGCGCCGTAATAACTCCTCCAGAATGTTTAAACTGATTGGTGGTGATTCTGGTTTTGATTCCATGGACGATCGTGCTTTTGCGGAACCTTTGTCTGGTTTCTTGAATACCTTAGATCAAAGTGACGAGTTACCGAAAACCATCCTTTACTGCCTAAACCCAATGCATAACGAAATGTTGGCAACTATGGCGGGTAACTTCCAAGGTGGCGGCGTGGCAGGCAAGGTGCAATTCGGTTCTGGCTGGTGGTTTAACGATCAGTTAGACGGCATGCAACGTCAACTAACCAGCGTGGCGCAAATGGGCTTGTTAAGCCAATTTGTCGGCATGTTAACGGACTCCCGTAGCTTCCTATCTTACACCCGTCATGAGTATTTCCGCCGCTTGTTGTGCGAAATGATTGGTGGCTGGGTTGAGCGTGGTGAAGCCCCAGCAGACATGGCGTTATTAGGCGAGATGGTAAAAGGGATTTGTGCTGGAAACGCCAAGAAGTACTTTGGTTTTTAAGGTACTGGTCTCTAAAACTATAAGGAATCATCATGATTAGCATAAAAACAACAAATACCTTATACGCACCAGAAAAGGTGGATGTTGGCATTGTTCATATTGGCTTGGGCGCTTTTCATCGTGCGCATCAAGCCGTTTATATCGAAAAAAATCTGAATCGCAACCAAGGCGGAGAGTGGGGGATTTGTGCCGTGAATATTCGCTCGAATAGCCAACTGGTTGACGAGCTTAAAGCCAATGGCTGTCGCTATCATATTGCGGAATACCAAGACAGCCAAAATGTGGAATTGCGTGAAATCAACGCGATTCGCGATGCCTTATTTGCTGGGGCAGACAAAGAGCCTTTATTTGAAAAGCTTGTGTCACCAAAGACCAAAATTGTCACTTTAACCGTGACCGAAAAAGGCTACTACCTAGCACCGGCTGATAAGACATTGCGCCAAGATGATCCAAGTATTCAGCACGATATTGAAAATCCTACAGCGCCTAAAACCGCGCCGGGGATTCTTGTTGAAGCCTTGTACCGCAGAAAAGACTTGGGTCTACCGCCGTTTACCATCTTGTCTTGTGACAACATGCCGAATAACGGCAGTTTAACGCGTCGAGCGGTATGTGAGTTGGCAGCGCATCGTTCAGCAGAGTTTGCTCAATGGATTGAAGACACCGTGGCATTTCCAAGTTCCATGGTGGACAGAATTGTGCCTGCCATGTCGGATGATTCCCGCGAGCGATTGCAAAAGGAGCTTAATTGTCACGATCAAAATGCTGTGATGTGTGAAGCCTTTAGCCAATGGGTTGTAGAAGATAACTTCCCGCAAGGTCGACCAGATTGGGAGCGCGACGGCGTGCAAATGGTAAAAGACGTTCACCCGTTTGAAACCATGAAACTGCGCTTGTTAAACGGCAGCCACTCATTGCTCGCTTATGTTGGGTTGGCAGCCAAATACAAAACCGTGGCGCAAGCAGTGGCGGATGAAAAGTTCGCCGCCTTGATTCGTCACTATATGAGCGTTGAAGCAGCTCCAACGCTGGATTTACCAGAAGAAGTAAAGGTTCATGAATACATTGAGAGCTTAATCAGTCGTTTTGCCAATGACAGTTTGCAGCATCAATTGTCGCAAATTGCGATGGATGGCTCTCAGAAAATTCCTCAGCGCTGGTTAAATGGTGCGCAAGAGCGTTTGGCGAACGATGCAAAACAGGGCGACCTAAATGCGACAGCATTAGGTGTGGCAGCATGGCTATTTTATGTGCGCGGTGAAGATCTTGAAGGCAATCAACATAAGGTTGATGACCCAATGGCACAGGCGTTAAGAGAGCTTCATGGTCGTTGTTCTGATCCTGAAAGCTTGGTTCGTGAAGCCTTCAAACTGAACGATATTTTTTCTACAAAACTCAGTCAAAGCGAGATGTTTTCTAGTGCTGTGCTGAGTGCATATCAATTACTTATTTCAAGCGGTGTTACTGAATGTCTGTCATTCAACAACAGACTATTAAATAACAACACAGCGAATTTCGGAGGATAAAATGGAACATACTTGGCGTTGGTTTGGACCAAATGATGAAACAACCTTGACGGATATTCGTCAAACTGGGGCTACTGGTGTTGTAACTGCTTTACATGAGATTCCTAATGGCGAAGTGTGGCCAGTAGAAGCGATTAAAGCCCGTAAAGCCATGATAGAAGCTCATACACTGCGTTGGTCTGTGGTAGAAAGCGTACCAGTACACGAAGATATTAAAAAGCGTACGGGCAATTACCAAGAGTACATTCAAAACTATAAGCAAACTCTGCTTAACTTGGCGGAATGTGGCATAGATACCGTGTGCTACAACTTCATGCCAGTATTGGATTGGACTCGCACAGATTTGGATTATGAATTGCCAGATGGCTCTCGTGCATTGCGTTTTGACCAAACGGCTTTTGCTGCGTTTGAGTTATACATTCTAGAGCGTAAAGGCGCAGAATCTGAATACAGTGATGAAGAAAAAGCGCAAGCGAAAACCTTCTTAGAGAGCCTAAAAGCGGAAGATAAAGACCGCTTAGTCGCGAACATCATCGCTGGCCTTCCTGGGTCCGAAGAAAGCTACACCATAGAACAATTCCGCGAAAAATTGGATGAATACGCTGGCATCGACAAAGACAAACTTCGCGAGCACCTTAAACTTTTCTTAGAAGAGATTGTACCAGCCGCGGAGCAGGGGGGCTTACGCTTAGCGATTCACCCAGATGATCCACCACGTCCGATTCTGGGCTTGCCTCGTGTTGTCTCTGTTAAAGACGACATCGAATGGTTGCTTGGTGCTGTGCCAAGCCCTGTAAACGGTATTACTCTTTGTACTGGTTCTTACGGTGTTCGTGCAGATAACGACTTGGTTGATATGGTGCAACGCTTTGGTTCGAACATTTTCTTCACTCACTTAAGATCAACCAAGCGCGAAGAAGTAGCGGGTAGCTTCCATGAAGCGTCTCACCTAGGTGGTGACGTAGACATGGTTGGTGTGGTTCGTGCGCTTCTTGTAGAAGAGAAGAAACGTAATGACAACAACGCTCCGAGCCTGATCCCAATGCGACCAGACCACGGCCATCAAATTCTTAATGACCTAGAAAAGAATTCAAAACCGGGTTACTCAAAACTAGGTCGAATGAAAGGTTTGGCAGAAGTTCGTGGTTTAGAGCTGGGTTTAAAAAGCACGCTTTAACCTAGTGAATTACTAAATCTAAAGAGTTATCTAGCTTGAATGCAAAAATGCCTTCTGTGCCAATGCGGGACAGAGGGCATTTTTTTCGGCCAATATTTTGATCATTATTTTTTGTAAAAAATAAAAAACACATTATTATCGAGATAACAGTTTATGACTAAAGCATTTTATTAAAAAGACTCTTACTATTCATGGATTATAAGTCTGTAAGATAGAATGCAAAAAATATTTTGGCATATTAGGAGGTATTTATGTCGGACAATAATCCATTTCCAAACTCAGAGTATAAAGGGTTTATATTTTCAAAATCAGATATGAGTGGTACTCAATTTGATTGTGTAAACCTATCCGATTCGAAATTTTGGGTGGAGTTAAAGAATGCTAAATTTTCTGATTCAAATTTAGAGGCATGTGCGTTTGATGATGTTAATCTTTCTCATAGTACTTACGAAAATATCAATTTGAGTTGTTCAAAATTTAATAATGTTAATATGTCAAATACCTCTTTCACAAACTTAAACCTTGAAAATACCGAGATAAGTAATGCAAATTTACTTGGTATGAAAATTAATGGTGTGCTTGTTAGTGATTTATTTGAAGCCTATGAGCGGAAAAATATTGGATAGGATGCTGATTGACGGCTCTGGAAACAATTAGGGCTAGTTTGGAGCATAGAGAGAAGAGGAGAGGCGCTTGCAATTCGCAAAAGCGTAACGTTATCTTGGCAACTGATTCAGCAAATATCCGCTAATTAATACCGAGAATGTATCGAGGATTAAAATGTCTCTAGTTTTGGGATATAGTGCAAAAACTAGAGGATTATTTTGGTTGGCCATCCTCTTAAAATGATTGTTTGTACAAAGTCACCAAAGATCAATGGTTTAAAAAATCTGCAAAACAGGATACTAAGAACACTATGGCAATAAGTGAATTTGAGATAAAACGTACAGAATCTGAGTTAGAGAAGTATTTAGCTAAGAATCGACCTCCTGCCCATCTTAGACATCAAGTCGATATAGGATATCGTATATCCGGCCAAAGCGTAGAGTTATTTGAAATTCGCCCTCATTGGAAGGCGGTAGACTCAAAAATTGAAACGCCTGTTGCGAAAGCTACCTTTGTGAAAACTAAAGGCCATTGGAAGGTATTTTGGATGCAACAAGGTCTGAAATGGCATAGATACGATTCAAACCCCGAAGTGAGTAGGATAGAAGACTTTTTGCAAATCGTAAGTGAGGATGAACACTCTTGCTTCTTTGGGTAATTTTTTCTATTCACTTATCAGAACAGTTCAGTAATATCACCGATTATCGTGCTAATTACGCCAGGGGCTTTACGTTAATTCACGGAGTTTGAAACAGACTAGCCCCTGTGGATAGACATTAGGTCAGTTGAAAAAAAAGGGGGGGAAGTGCGAAAATCAGACAGGCTTTTTCAGTTGACTAATATTCTGCGTAAGCATCAACCCATTACAGCTAAGCAGCTGGCCCAAAAGTTGATGGTGTCAGAAAGAACTATTTATCGTTATGTTGATGACTTGTCTTTATCTGGAATCCCCGTTTATGGCGAGCCTGGTGTCGGGTATCGGTTGTTAGAGGGGTTCGAGTTACCTCCCTTACAATTGACGCCAATTGAGCTAGAGGCGTTGATTGCCGGCGTAAGTTTTACGGCGTCTCTGACTGGAAAGAAATTTGCTGCTTCGGCACATTCTTTATTGTCAAAGATTGAGGCAGCATTGCCTAAAAAATCAAAGATGATTTCCAGCGAAGATCGAGTGATTAGGATGCCGGTAAGACACAGTGCATCCGAAACATATCAGGTATGGGAGGAAATACATTCAGCTATAGAAACAGGATGTTGGCTCAGTATCGGTTACAACTCACTTTCAGAAATCGTGACATCGAGAGTTGTATTTCCTCTAGGGCTATTTTATTGGGGTGGCCGATGGACATTAGGTGGTTGGTGTAAGCTGCGTGGTGACTACAGAGACTTTAGGTTGGACCGTATAACCAGATTAAATTCTTGTGACGCTGCGAGTGCTTTGCCAGAAGATGTTTCTTTGTCAGCATACATTGAATTTAAAAATACGAAAGCTGACTGACACAATGCTGTCAGTAGTGAAGCCTTAGAGTTGATGCTTAATTCATAACTGAGGCACTGACATGATAAAGAATAACAACATTGATAATATTGGCGGTATGGAATTTGCGACCTTTAGGCTTAAAGAAGGCGTAACAGAAACCAGATTAGTAGAACTGTCACATCAAGTAGAAGCCGAATTTCTTAGTCTGCAAGAGGAGCTGATTCTTCATTTTCTGGTTCGTGGAACGGATGGTGTCTATGCCGATGTAGCGATTGCTAGTTCGCAGGAAAAAGCCGAGGAGTATTGCCAGCAGTGGCTGAGAAACAAGGTGGCGTTAGAATACTTAGAACTTCTTGATAAAGAATCAGTAAATATGACGTTCTGGGCGAGAATTAACTAAAAGCCTAGCCAAGGGCTCACAGAAGACCAACCGCTCCGTTTTTTTTGTTTTCTGTGGGCTTGCTATGATTGGTAAGTAAATTTTGTGGTAAATCAAAAATAGAATAGTGCCTTCATGAACGGCACTATTCTATGCACAAGTTCAAGGGCATCTGCATTGATAATGATTTAGTTTATGTTGCAGAACATGTTGCTTCTAATAGCTTTTTCCTTTTCTTAAAATCAAGAAATTCTTATTTAAATCTGACCAGAGTATGATGGCTAAACTTTCGAGAAATCACAAAAACGTCAAATCTGGTCACTTGAATCTAACCCGAGCAAAAGATCAATAAGAGGCTCATGGTTTAGAATCGAGCTATAAATTCTAATAACCAAATGGAATGCCTGTATATAAATTAGATATCCCCTTTCATTTTTAACATTTAAATCTTGTGCTTGATTCTTCCTTTTTTATCGGTTTTTTGACGGTGCATTTAAATAGCTTAATTTATTGAATACAAAATAAGTAGGCGCTATTATGCATCGATTTTATGTATAAGATGGTCTTGTACATAAAATATTTGACGCTCTATTTTGGTGCGTTTTTGTATGAGTTTAATGTTAAAGAAACTATTTTGTAATGGAGATGTAATAAATATTTTATGAAAAATGTTAAATTAAGTGTGTTGCTTTTTTCTAGTTACGGGTTGATTATTTTTGGCCTGATTGTCGTTCTTGTTTTTTCTTTTACTCGTATGAGTAACATTAATGATCAATCTACTATTATTTCAGAAGACTGGCTTCCATCGGTTAAGCTGATTGAAAGTATTAACACTCAAACCGCAGATTTACGTAATTCTGAAGCTGTTCATATTCTTTATAATACATCTGAGGAAAAGGTAAGATTAGAAAAGGTAATAGAAGAGCAAAAGATTGGTATTGAACAGACAATCAGAGAGTTCAGTGCATTAGTGTCTGATAATAATGAAGAAATAAAGTTATTAAAACAATTTGAAGCGAGCTATAAAGACTATTTAAGTATTGAAAATAAAGTTTTTACCCTTTCAAGACAAGATGAAGATGATGCTGCGCGTTCTCTTTTTCTTACTGAATCGCTTAAAAAGTATAATGAGTACTCATCCTTTCTAGATAGACTTTCTGCTATAAGTAGCAAAGGCGCTAAGTCTGCGAGTGATAACGGTGATGTTGTTTATCAAGAGTCTACTTCTATGCTTAGTATAGTCGCCGTAATTATTATTGCTGCCGCCCTTATTATTGCATTTTATATTACGCGCACATTGACTCAGCAAGTCGCCTATATTCAAAATGCAATGACTCGCTTATCAAGTGGTGATTTGAGCATCCGTCTAGAAAATGTTTCTCGTAATGAATTAGGTATATTAGCGGGTCATTTTAATAAAACGGTTGAGCAGCTTTCTAAAACGGTAAATGAAATCCAAGATGCCGCGACTCAATTGGCTTCAACATCAGAAGAGTTAAGTGTCGTCACGGAAAAATCGACTCAAGACATGCATCATCAGAACGAGCAATTAGAGTTAGCTGTTTCTGCTGTTACCGAAATGACATCAGCCGTGGAAGATGTAGCGCGTAATGCCGTCGCCACTTCAAAAGATTCTGATACTGCAGATGAGCGCGCTGAATTAGGTCGTGATCAAGTTCAACAAACCATAAAAACCATTCAGTCTTTATTGACTGAGTTGAAGACTACAACTCAAGGCGTTAATGATCTAGCAGGGCAAGTTAGCAGCATTGGTTCGGTGCTAGATGTAATTCGTGGTATCGCAGACCAAACGAACTTATTGGCACTGAACGCAGCGATTGAAGCGGCTCGTGCTGGCGAAACAGGTCGAGGTTTTGCTGTTGTGGCAGATGAAGTACGTGCATTAGCACATCGTACTCAAGAGTCGACAAAAGATATTGAAGTCATGATTCAATCTGTGCAAAGCGGAACGGATCTTACTGTAAGTTCAATGCAGCGCAGCCATGAAAAAGCCAACGCCACATTGGAGATTGCTAATTTGTCTGGGGAAGCGCTTAAATCTATTGCAGAATCTGTTTCTCGAATTAATGACCAAAACATTGCTATTGCAAGTTCTGCCGAAGAACAAGCTCTTGTTGCACGAGAAGTAGATAAAAACTTGTTAGCTATTCGTGATATTGCGAATGAAGCGGTTGCTGGAGCAAATCAATCCAGTGCAGCGAGTTTAGATCTTGCCCGACTTGCAGAGAACCTAAGTGGGTTAACGAATCGTTTTAAGCTATAAAGTTTTAGCTATTAAATAGCGATTCACACAAGCTGATAAAAGACCGAGTAGCAGGCGCTATTCGGTCTTTTTATTTTTGAGAGCTACGATTTTATCCGCTCTTATCCATTTATCCTGATGTGTTACGAAGATCAGTGCACCTTGATAATTGTCTAGGGTTGCTGCGAGTTGGTCTTGGCTATCAATATCTAGGTGATTGTCTGTTTCATCGAGTATCAGTATCCCTTCGCTAGGTAGCTGGCTGATGAGTAGTAATGCAACTTTCATACGCTCGCCACCGCTTAGAGCTGAACAAGGTAAGAAAACATGATCGCTGCGCAATCCAATACTGCCAAGAAAAGTTCGGATCGTACTGTCATCAAGATGCGTAGCTTGACTTTTTAAGAGTGCAAAAGGTGAGGTGAATTGATCCAGTAGGCTTAAATGCTGATCAAGATACAGGGTATCGACATGACGATTGAGCTCGCCAGACTCTAAAGTTTTCAGACCTTGAATACATTGTATTAAAGTAGATTTGCCACTACCGTTTGGGCCATCAATGCGCAAGCGTTCTCCACGATCTAAGAAGATGCTTAATGGGGTTTTATCTCCAAAGGGAAGTACCGCATCAATGAGATCAAGTACCCGACGTTGGCCTTTATTTTGGCTAGATAGGTGCAAATTGAGTGTCGATGTTTTTATTTGCTGGCATTGCTGTTGTTGGAGCTCCTTTTTCAAGATAAGACTACGTTGTTCTGCCATTCTAGCTTGTGCACCACGTTGCTCTTGGGCTTTGTTCTTTCTACGATCTAGAAGTAATTTTGATTGGCTGCCAGAGGTGCGTTCTGCTTCACCTTGGCGCAGGCGTTGTTGAGATTTTTGTTCACGAATTTGCTGCTCACGTTGTTCTTTTTTGAGTTTAGCTTTGGCTTGGCCTATGGCTTTTATTGAGTCATGATGCTTTTTTTTAAGTTGTGCGCGAAGGCTGTTAAAGTCCATATGATAAGGATGGATGCCAGTCTCATTGAGTACTAAGAATCTATCAAGGCTGTTTAGTAACATGGCATCATGACTGACTAGTAGGACAGTGCTAGGCGTTTCTTGCAATTGTTGAATCAACCACTGGGTACTTTGTTTATCCAGATGGTTGCTTGGCTCATCGAGTAGTAATACATCAGGCTGTTGTTGTAACAGCCCAATCAGCTGAACTTTTGTACGTTGACCACCACTGAGTGAAAGTATGGGTTGGTCTAATTCAAGTGCTAGATTCGCCTTCATGAGGCTTTCTTGGGCTTGCTCGACCACATTCCAGTGTTGCTCGAGTAAATCGATATCTGTATCTAGAGGCTTACCATGTTCTACGCGTCTAAGCGCATCGTAATATTCGCCTAAATGCAAAGCATCGATTACTCGCGGGATATCAGAGTAATTATCATTAATTGATTGGCGAAATAGGCAGCAGGTACCTGTGATAGTCGTATCACGTTGCTGCTGGGCAATGCATTCTAATAGTGTAGATTTGCCCACACCATTACGGCCGATAATCGCAGTGGCGCCGCCAGAGCAGCTAAAAGATAAATGGGAGAATAGAGCATCGCCATTAGGCAATATATAAGATAGATTAGAAACAACCAGCATAACACGCTCACTGGGAAGTCGACGACTTCCTCACCTTAATTCAACATATAAAATATCTATGAAAAAAAGGCTTAGTTGTTCACGGCGCGATATGCTCCTCTGCAAGTGATAGGATAAAATAATACTAGAGCGCTAAGACAAGAAAAACAAGTTGGTGGTACCTATTATTATAGGTTCGTTGTTTATTCATAAATGGCAAGAATTTATATTATTGATAATAAGGCCGCATGCTTAAAGCGACATGTAAACAAAGTTATTCCCTAGACAGTTTCATTTTTATCTGTAAATTATTTATTTCAGCTGTATAGAGAGACAAGTATTTCATAAAAAAAACGAGTAGCAGGCGCTACTCGGTCTTTTATTTTAGCCAAGTAACTTATTAGTCAAATTTCACCCGGTTTGTTTTAAGCAAAGCGTCGCTGCTGGAGTTGATTAATTTGTCGTTCTTTCTTTCGATGAAGAATACGTCTAGGTTTTCATTCTTGGCAATTTTTGCGCCTTCTACAGGGCCTAGGCACAACATGGTTGTTGCCCATGCATCGCTAACTCTTGGATCGGTGCCAAACACAGAAGCCGATATAAGATTATGAGTAATTGGTTTGCCTGTGCTTGGGTTGATGATGTGAGAATATTCAACACCGTTATCATCAAAGTGACGGTTATAAGTTCCTGATGTGTCTAGCGTAACGCCGTCTTCATCTTTGACAGTAATAACTTGATAGACTTTTGGGCCACCTTCGGCAGAAGGAATTGGGCTTTGAATGGCCACTCGCCATTTGTCTCCATTTGGCTTATGTCCTTTGATCTTCATATCGCCACCAAATTGCACCATATAATTGTCGTAGCCTTTGGATTCTAAAACATGGCTTAACTTGCCAATGGTGTAACCTTCGCCCATAGAGGAAAAATCAAGCTGTAAAAAAGGGCGCGTTTTACGTACACGTAAATTCTCTTCGTCTACCTCGATCTTATTGATTCCAAGCTCAGATTTTAGAGCTGTTAATTCTTCTTGCGTTGGCACATGAAGCTTGTCAGTTTTAAAACCCCATAAATCGAACAAAGGCCCAATAGTCGGATCGTAACAACCTTCCGATTTTGCATGTATGTCTTGGGCAATTTTAACTAAATCAACAAAGTCTTGAGAGACTGGTTGCCAGCCGACAGAAGGACTGCGGTTAAATTCTGAAATAAATGAATCGGGACGGTAGGTAGAAAGCTCTTTGTCTATTTGGGCAAGCGTATCATTAAATGCCGCTTGTACCTCGGTAACAGGTACTTCTTCTTCGGACCAAAAGCTAATTTGATAGGTTGTGCCTTGAGCGTAACCTTCAACCGTTTGGAGTTCTGGTGGTTCACTGCAACCCACTAAGAAAGTCGTCATCAATAGCGTGCTAAATCCCGTTATCTTGGTCACATTCAAGCCTGATTTTATTGCAGTAGACATAGTATTTAAGCCTTATGAAAAGTAATTTCAGCAAGTTTACCAGTGGATTATGATCAACTCTATCAAACTGCCTAGCATCCACACTAATGTGCATTTTTGCTAAATTTTTTGCTTCACTACAAACGGATATATATCTTTGGCTCTTAAAGTTCTGGAAGAAGGCCACTTCTTACTGCACCGGGCGATATTCCTGTCATTCGTTTGAAGGCTCGACTAAATGAAGCGGCAGAGCCATAGCCAAGTCGATCGGCAATTTCGTCAAGTGACAGGTTATCTTGGCTGATCCACTGACTTGCTAGGCGCATGCGTAGGTTGCCTAAATATTGCTGTGGTGTGGAATGGGTTAATTCGGTAAAGCGTTCAGCAAAGACGGATCGTGATACCCCCATTTCTGACGCCATATCTGCCACCGACCATTGTCGTCCAGGTTCATGATGCAGAGCAGATAAAACCTGTGCGAGTTTCGGGTCGCGCATTGCTTCAACCCAGCCGCATACATTGCATCCAATCTCTACCCAACGACGTAAAATAGCCGCAGCCACGACATCGGCAAGTCGTGTCAAAATTACGCTATATCCTGGTCGTTTAGCCTTCAATTCCTTGGTCATCACATCAAGTATGGCGGGAATTTGTGGATCATAATCGGGTACCGTTTCAATATGCATTACTTCTGGCTTCAAATGAGCTAACGGATGAAGCCAACCTAAGTCGAATTCCATGGCGCAACTGAAAATAAAATTGTCCTTCGAACGGCATATTTCAGCGTTACAAGCGCTTATTTCCGACGTAGCATCACATAATTGCACTTTTTCAAAGGCATTAATACTGACTAGCGGCACACCATCTTCGCTATAAAGATCATGGGTTCCCGCGCAAGGCATCAATACTGCATCACCGCATGCAAGCTGGTGTACAGCTCCGCTTCGAGTTCGTAAAAATGCTGAACCCTGTCCAATGAAATGAAAGTACGCCAATCTTTTATCTGATTCCTCTCCAAATTGCAGGCCAAATGGAGCGGAAATTTCGACTCGTCTGTATTCAAGGCCCTTAAGGCGTACGCCAGACAGAAGTTCGTTCATCATGTCGTGTCGGGCTTCATTGGTGATCTTGTTTGTCGAGGACTGTTGCATAGCTCTCCGGACGATATGGTATGAATTTAGGATATATTGGTATATATCGTCTGGTCTGTCCATATTATTCTGCACGCAATATACAAACATTCATTTCAAGAGGACTTTCGATGACGAATACAGTAAATGCGTCTCCGGCGCAGGTACAAGACGTACCAGCTTGGGGGGCAGTAATAGCCATGACGTTAGGTGTTTTTGGGCTAGTTACGGCGGAGTTTCTGCCAGCTAGCCTTTTAACACCAATGGCTTCCGATCTTTCAATTACTGAAGGGATGGCAGGCCAAGCCGTTTCGGCTACCGCTATTCTTGCGGTATTTGCCAGCCTTTTGACCGCTACTGTTACCCGCAGCATGGATCGCCGTTATGTTTTACTGGGATTTTCAGTACTGTTAATTATCTCGAATATTCTGGTTGCTCTCGCACCGAATTTCTTTCTGTTGTTAGCTGGTCGTGTGCTGCTTGGTATTGCACTTGGTGGTTTTTGGACCATGGCTGCAGCCATTGTTATGCGGCTGGTTCCTGACAAAGACATTCCTCGTGCGTTAGCTATTCTGTTTAGCGGCGTTTCGGCTGCGACTATATTTGCCGCTCCGCTCGGCAGTTATCTTGGTGGTACTATCGGCTGGCGTAATGTTTTCCTGTTGGTAGCCTTGCTTGGTGTTCTGGTCCTTGCTGTCCAGTTTGCTACTTTGCCGAGAATGCAACCGCGTGGTCGAGCAACATTAGGTACCCTGATCGCGGTGATGAATCGCCCTCGAATGAAATTCGGCCTGTTAATGCTGGTGCTTATTTTTACGGGGCATTTCGCTTTATTTACCTACGTTCGGCCGTTTCTTGAAAATGTGACAGGTGTCGCAACTGCTGGTATTTCGGGTATTTTATTGGGTTTTGGTGTTGCTAATTTCATTGGTACTTATATAGCCGGAGCCTTGATTGCGCGATCACTGCGCCTAACCCTTACGCTTATGCCGCTGATCATTGGCTTGGCTGGAATTGGTATGGTCAGTATCCAGGGCGCTGTTGCACCAACGGCTATATTGGTGGCTATCTGGGGAATGGCGTTTGGTGGTGTACCAGTTGCTTGGTCGACTTGGATTACACGCAGCGTTCCTGATGAAGCTGAAAGTGGTGGTGGGCTTCTGGTTGCAGCTATTCAGGTTGGTATTGCTACCGGTGCAGCAGCAGGTGGGCTTGTTTTTGATGTTAGTGGTGCGCTTGGTGTCTTTACAATCGCCGCTTTGATTCTTTTGGCAGCAGCCATTATTGTCACGTTTGGTTTGCGAACTGATCCAGTAAAAGTTACGCAAAGCGTTTAAATATCCTCTCTCTAATGACTTAAATCCCCCCGATTATTTCATCATGAGCGGGGGGATTTTTATCCATTCGATATTGGCGACTCAATGCGCGTTGCCGTAAAGAGTCAGTTAATTAATAACCGTAAACCAAGCGTTGTCATTAGGACACCAGTGACTCTTTCGATCCATACTTTAAAGACCAGAACTTTTTGTTGAATTCTTGCTGATGTTAATAAACAGGCCACTAACGCGAACCAAACAAGATGCGCTAAAGCGATGTAAGCACCGTAACCCAGCTCCATCAGTAAAGAGGTATCTGTAGAAATTACTTGGCTAAATAAAGAAACGATAAATAACATGGTTTTTGGGTTGAGTGCGTTGCAAGCAAAACCAGACCAAAAAGCTGAGCTGTTTCTGCTTAGTTCATTTTGATAAGGATTTTCACTTTTTAATGGCTCCGTTGGCTGGTTAAATTTTGTTCTAGAAAAAAGTGCTTTTATATCCGGCCATAGGGCGGAAATGCCCAACCAAATTAAATACATTGCCCCCAGATATCGTAGCGTATTTAAAACCCAAACATTGTTGGCAAAAACAATGCCCAATCCCAATAGAGTATAAGTCAAATGTACGCTGATCGCGGCGCTAATCCCTAAAGCGCTTAAAATGCCTTCTCTTCGTCCTTGTAGTAAGGAAATTCTCGAGACCATGGCAAAGTCTGGTCCAGGGCTTATAACGGCCAATAATGTAATGATGACCACAGAATACAATTCAAATTGATTGATATTTAACATAGGAAGATACTCTAATGTGTGAATAATAAGAGTATGAACTCGCGAATAAACAAATAAAATCGAAAGAAAGTGGAGTATATTGTGAGTAATAATCACACAAAAAGGCGATTGCCTCCTCTAGGTGCTTTGACCGCTTTCGAAGCGGCTGCACGGCATCAAAGTTTCTCTCGTGCAGCCCAAGAGCTTCATTTAACTCACGGTGCGATTAGTCGAGCAGTTGCGCAAATAGAAGACCGTATTGGTGTGCAGTTATTTGTTCGGCGTAATCGACGAGTGTATCTCACGTCAGCTGGGCAAAGATTGTTAAAAACCACATCGGAAACGTTAGATGCACTGAGTCATACAGTGGAAGAAATCCACCGTCATGATAGCTCATCGCCATTTCTTACTGTGTCGTGCGAACCCAGTTTAGCCATGCGTTGGTTAATGCCTCGCTTGGGTACTTTTCGGGAATTGTGTCCAGAACTGAATATAGACCTACGGATGGCGGGTGGTCCGATTGATCTTTTATCGGAAAATTGTGATATTGCGATTCGACGCATGGACTTTGGTTTCCATGAAGATTATCAAGTAACGACACTTTGTGCTGAATCATCCGGTCCTGTTTGCTCTCAAGTTTATTGGGATGGTGTTGAGAAAGATGTAAACAAGGCTAGTTGGTTACACAGTCGTACTCGGCCCAATGCATGGAATGACTGGAAACAGGCTAATGGAATGGAAAATCTGGCTCCAAAAAATGAGCAGTATTTTGATCATTTCTTTTATGCTTTGCAGGCCGCACAAGAACAACTAGGTATGGCAATTGGATCTATCCCACTCGTAGAAGATGACTTAAAGACGCAACGGCTTATTGCACCATTAGGTATGCAATCTACAGGATATGATTATGCGATTTTAACATTGGATGACCCGAAGAAAGATCCGAGAATTGAAGTATTTGTTAATTGGTTAATAGGGCAAATTACTCGCTAAAAAGGAGCAAACTAGATGCCTAAAGTGTTTGTATTTGGAACTTTGAAGGAAGGTTTTCCTAATTTTAAAACGAATAAAGGCATTCGTTACCGTGGGGATTTTGCAACCAAAGCATGTTACCCCTTATATCTGGTAGGCGAGCGGTGTTCGCCTTGGTTGGTGTTGCAGGAAGGCGAAGGGCATCCTGTGAAAGGACAGGTGTTTGAAGTGACCGATGACGTTTTAGCCGAGATGGACACATTGGAAAGAATTACGGCGATAGATGGTTATCGTAAAGTTAGCCTGCCTGTTGTTTGCTTGGAATCCGGCGACGAAATTACCGTGTTAGCGTACGGGAAACCACCCGAAATGTTACAAGACGTTCAGGTGATGCAAGAACTAGCCGGGGAATATTGTCTCGAACATGCTGCCCTATACCGAAGCCGAAGTGCCATTTAATCACGTTGGACAAGCCCATCAGGGAGCTTGCCCAACGATGTTGAGCTTTTATTGACTGACAACCGATTCAGGTTTGCCTTTGGGTTTGTAAATAGACAGCCCAGATTGGTCGTTGAACATGTGAAGACGTGACTCATCAATATAAAAGTTGGCTTCATCATCTTCATTGACTATATGACTGGATGGGGCTTCAACGGTGATTTGGCTCTCACCCAAGCGACTTGTCAGCTGGATCGTTGAGCCAAGCAATTCTAAATTCTCCACCTTGCCTTTGATGACCAACGGATTACTAAGTAAATCTGGCGTGATATGAATATCACAAGGGCGAATCCCCAAGGTCGCGTTAGCACTGGATTGATGGTCGTCAACGTCACCCAGCAAGGGTAATGTTTGTCCTGCAAGATCCACCTGCCAGCCTTCTTGTTTGTTTAAAGCCACTGGAATGAAGTTCATTGCTGGGCTGCCAATAAAACCGGCGACAAACTTATTGGCAGGGGAGTGATAAATCTCTCTAGGCGTGCCTACTTGCTCGACTTTGCCATCACGCAATATCACGATACGATCTGCCAGCGTCATGGCTTCCACCTGATCGTGTGTCACATAAATGGTGGTTTTCTTCATTTTCTTATGCAGTGCTTTAATTTCCGCTCGCATGGAGTTTCGTAGTTTTGCATCTAAATTAGAAAGCGGCTCGTCGAATAAAAACACTTCTGGGGTTCGTACCATGGCACGTCCCATTGCCACGCGCTGACGTTGGCCACCAGAAAGCGCTTTGGGTTTGCGGTCCAGTAAAGGAGTTAATTGCAACATGTCAGCAACGGGACGAACTTTTTCATCGATGTCAGCTTTGCTCATTCCAGCCAGTTTTAAGGCAAAGGCAATATTTTGATAAACCGACATGTGCGGATAAAGCGCGTAGCTTTGGAACACCATGGCGATGTCACGTTCGATGGGTTCTAGCTCATTGACGACTTTATTATTGATAAGAATTTCACCACCAGAGATGTCTTCTAGTCCAGCGAGCATTCTTAAGGTGGTCGACTTTCCACAGCCAGATGGGCCAAGGAAGACAATAAACTCACCGTCATTAATTTTTAGATTAAAGTCTTTAACGGTATGTACATCACCTGAATAGACTTTTTCAACATGTTTAAATTCAACAGAAGCCACAACATTCTTCCTTATTATTCTATGTAATTGGATTAGCCTTTTACCGCTCCGCCCGTTAAACCTTCGACAATGTATTTTTGAGCAAACAAGAAAAATACGATGGCAGGGCTAATGGTCACAGTGACATAGGCCAAGATTCGGTTCCATTCGATGCCATATTCGCCACGATATTGCATGATACCTAGCGTCCATGGGTATTGTTGTTCTGTGTTCAATACCAACAAAGGCAGCAAGTAATTGTTCCAGCTTGCCACCAAGACAAAGACGCCAACGGTGGCAAGAATGGGGGTAGAGAGAGGCAGAATCACATGCCAATAAAATTTGATGTAACTACAGCCATCGACGCGAGCGGCATCAAACAGCTCAGCTGGCAGCTGTTCGAAAAAGGTGCGGAACAACAAAATGCTGAAGCCTAACCCGAATGCCACTTGGGGAATAACGACGCCAGATAAACTATCCAATAGACCGAGATCACGGATCTTTAGGAACAAAGGAAGTATCGCCGCGGCCGCAGGAAACATCATGCCAATTAAGAAGTAGTTATAGATATATTTATAACCCGCGAACTTAATATGGGAAAAGGTAAACGCGGTCATGGTGCCGATGATAATGGTCAGTAGTACCGAGAAAAACGCAATAATCAGTGAGTTTTTCATTAGCAACCAAATAGAGCCATCGGCAAAAACTTGTGCGTAATACTCAAACTCCCAAACAACTGGTAAGCCAAATGGGTTGGTGCGTAATTCGCCTAAGCTTTTGAACCCACCGAGCACAGTGGCAAACATAGGGACTAATACAAAGCCAGCGACCAAGATTAGGAAGATGTATTTCCCCCAAGATATTCTTCGCATTGCTAACATAGGGCGTTCCTTTTATTTTTTGTCTTTCATAATGGTGCTTTGATAGGTGAAGGCAAAAATCACACAGCAAATAAACAACACCACACCCACCGCACTACCAAAGCCAACATTCATTCTGGTAATACCAAATGTATATAGATAAGAAACCAAGGTATGAGTGCTATTAGATGGTCCACCACCGGTGAGAGGCATAATGAGATCGAAGGTTTGTAGTGCCCCTAGAATACTGAAAAAGATGGATATCGTGATGCCCGACATAATGAGCGGGATTTTCACATACCAAATCGCCTGAAAACGGCTTGCGCCATCTAACTTGCTCGCTTCGATAAGGTCTTTAGGAACGCCTTGCAAAGCCGCGATGTAAATCATCATATGGAAGCCAAAATATTTCCAAACAAGCACCACAAGAATAGCCACAAACGCCCAGTTTTTATCCGCCAATATGTACCAAGTATCGGTATTAAGCGCCTCGGTAAATTTCGCCATCACGCCGTAATCGCCATCAAAAACAAAACGCCAAATAAGACCCGCAGCCACTTCTGCTAAAATATAGGGCAAAAAGAAAATCAGGCGGAATAGGCTATTGGCCCAGCTTTTTTTATAAATAGACAAAGCAATAATCAGTGCCAAAGGTAACTGAATAACCAAAGAAATAAGAATGATCTTAAAGGTATTCCATACGGCAGTGTCAAAAGCACCGTGCTTAAACAGACGAACATAATTGCTGAATTCTACCCACTGACTTGGTTCACCATAGCCATTCCAGCGGAATAGGCTGTAATAACCCGCTTCACCAATGGGCAAAATAACAAAAATAGTAAACAGCAATAAAGCTGGTGGTAAAAACAATACCAATGTCAGTAAGCGGTTACCGTGATTATTTTTTTTAAACCAACGTGAGACATTTTGGTTTGAAGAAGTACTGGAGCGCTTTCCAATAGTGGTTACATCATTACTCATAGCAAGCCTCGTGAAAGTGAGAACAGCCAACCTAAGTTGGCTGTATGGATCGATTAATGCTTATTCAGCGTTATTCAAACTCCCACGCTTCTTGTACTTGCTCTGCGGCTTCTTCAGGAGTGAGCGAGTTACCAACAATACCAACGGAAATGTCGTTCACGACACTACCTACGTTTGCGCCAAATGCTTGATCATAAAACAATTGATGCCAAGTAGAGTTGGCGATGTTTTGTGCAATACGCTTTTTAAATGGGTTTTCAATAGCAGCATCTGCACCTTTCACTACGGGAATAATCATATTGATTTTGGCTAGGTGCTTTTGCATGTCGATATTAGAAAAATACTTTAACCATTGAACGGATTCAGGGCTTGCTTCAGAGGTAAGTACCCAACCAGCAATGCCTCCCAGCGTGTCGGTTGCTTTGCCTTTACCATTTTTTAAGGCGGGGAAGTTCATCCAGCCTAAATTGTTATCGCCCACGCCTTTGCCTGTAATAGACTGTTGAGCTTGGAATAAGTAGTTCCAATCTCCCATTAGCTGCATAGCGGCTTTGCCATCACCAAAGTTACCAGAGGAATCACCAAAAGAAGCGGCTAAAAAACCTGGTTGGAAAGGTTTTAAATCGGCTAAACGTTTTAGCTCTTCCCCCGCTTTGACGAAGTCTTCGCCTGCAAAGCCATCGCCTTTTTTGTCGATGGCATCTTGAATGCCTTGTTGGCCAGCTTGGCGCATAGTCAGCAGTGCCCAATAAAACTGCACGGGCCATTTATCACCACCTGCTGTTGTGATCGGTGTAATGCCTGCCGCTTGGAATTTTTTGATTGCGCCTAGGAAGTCATCCCAAGTAACGATTTTATCGGCATCGACACCTGCTTTTTGGAATAAGCTTTTGTTGTACCAAAAGCCGACTTGGCTAACCATGTAAGGAAGGCCGTACTGTTTTCCTTTGTAATTAAACGCATTAAAGCTGGCTTCTGAGAACCTAGGTTTAATGTCTTTCATTTCTTTGGTGACATCTTTCAATAATCCCGCATCAACGCGAGTTTGAAAGTTTCCGCCACCCCAACTGTAGAAAATGTCAGGACGCTGATCGGATTGAAGAAGTGTTGGCAGCTTCTGTTTGAAGGCCTCGTTTTCTAAATATTCCAATTTGACATGTTGACCTGGATTGGCTTTTTCATAGTCATTTGCCACTTGCTGCCAAATGGCGACGACTTTCGGATCAGCTTCAAGGTGAAGCATACGGATCGTGGTGTCAGCCCAAGAGAATGAAGAGGTTAAAGATGCTGCGATGGCGACTGGGTAAAAGATTTTTTTCCAGTTACTTTTAAGACCATGAGTCTTGTTGTTATTTTGGTAACACATAAAGAACGTCCTTTTTTATTATAAATGTGATCGTGCTTTTCTTATATTTTAAAACAAATTGTTAGTAATGTTTTGGTTGAATAATCAATGATCTTATATTCATCTTAAAATCTTTTTAAATTCAGTTTATTAAGTCGTTTTTAAACGATTTGATCATGACATTCATTCCGCACAAGATTTTAATGGCTTGATCATTGCTGTATATCCTTCTTTGCTCAATTATGAAATTTGATAATCAAGTTCATTTATTTGCTTGTTGAGCTTTATATCTTATAAAAACTCGTTTTAGATAATGATCTATTTTTATTTAAGTTTATGATTTTTATCGTTTTTATTTTTCTGGGTTACGATGATGGCTTGCTGTAGAAGCTTGATTTGAGGATCGTTTTAAAGCGATGACGTTTGAAGACGTAGCCTGACGTGTTCATGTGAAATATCGTAGCGGATTTGAGATATTACATAATATTAATTTTGATGGTCTTGTGGGAAAAAGTCTAATTAACCTAGTAATTAACTGCTAGCTATAGAGTACCATCTATAGAATGAGAAAGAGCAGCGCTTGGCTCTATAAAGTAGCGTTATGATTATAAATATAAATAGATTTCATGTTTTGCTTATTAAGGTATTCGTTATATGGAAGTTTATAAAAACTCAAGTTTTACCGTGCAGCAGCGAGTGGATGATTTGCTAGCGCGCATGACGTTAGAAGAAAAAATTGCTCAGCTTGGCGCACAATGGTTGATCCTAGCGCCAGATGGAAACCATCAAGACCGCGATTTTGAGATGGGTGCTCAAGGGGAGCGTAAACCCATTCAAGATCGTCTAAAACATGGTTTAGGCCAAATTACTCGTCCGTTGGGTACACAAGTCATTAGTCCCAATGATGGCGTCAAAGCGTTAAATCAATTGCAAAAGTATCTCGTCGAAGAAACACGCTTGGGTATTCCCGCTATGTCACACGAAGAGTGTTTAGTGGGGCTGATGGCGAAAGGCTCGACTCTGTTTCCTTCCTCCCTTAACTATGGCCACACTTGGAATCCACAACTTATTTATCAGGTAGCGCAAGTGATTGGTGAGCAGACTCGTCTGGTCGGAGCTCATCACGGGTTAGCGCCAGTTCTCGATGTATCTCGAGATGTGCGCTGGGGCAGAACAGAGGAAACGCTTGGTGAAGATCCTTATCATGTTGGTGTGTTAGCGACAGAGTACGTTAAAGGTCTACAAGGCGAAAAGCGCGACCTTCTTGCTACGTTAAAACATTATGTCGGTCATTCTTTTAGCGAAGGCGCACGTAACCATGCTCCTGTACATTTGGGTTTTAAAGAACTAAATGACACCTTTCTGCTGCCTTTTGAAATGGCGATAAAACTTGGCAAAGCAGGTTCGTTGATGCCGGCATATCACGATATAGATAATGAGGCTTGCCATGCCTCATACCATTTATTAACCGAAGTGCTGCGTAATCAATGGGGCTTTGATGGCTTGATTGTGGCGGATTATGGTGGTGTTGAGTTATTGGCGAGTCATCATGGCATTGCGGCGGATAACGCGGAAGCGGCGGCATTGGCGTTCAATGCAGGATTAGACATTGAATTGCCAGATGATGCTTGTTCCAGTCAGTTAACCTCAGCACTGCAAAGAGGGCTGATTGATGAGCAGAAAATCGATGAGATAGTCGCTCGAATCTTGAAAGTAAAATTTGAAATGGGTTTGTTTGAGCATCCATATTGCGATGAGTCTCCCATTGAACTGCAAAGTGAAAAAGCCACAGAGCTTGCCTATCAAGTCGCTTTACAATCGGTCGTGATGTTAGAAAACAACGCTGGCTTACCTTTAAATAGTCAACAAAAAATTGCCGTCATCGGCCCAACAGCGAATGACCAATTAGCCTTGCTTGGTGGCTATAGTTTTCCGGTGCATCTCATTTTGAGCAGCGTAGATGACAGTAGTAAGGTGTGCTCGACTATTTTAGAAGCGCTGCAGAATGAATTTTCGCAAGTTCTATACAGCAAAGGTTGCGATATTTTAACCGAGCGCCATAGCAACGCTCCGGTGTTTCCTGGTGATGTCGATTTGGCGATGAATCAAACCATGACATCGCCCGTGTCTAAAGATACCAGCCAAATTAAACAAGCGATTGAAACAGTCGAGCAAGCGGATGTGGCGATTGTTTGTGTGGGGGATCTTGCTGGTTTGTTCCAGACAGGAACCGTGGGCGAAGGCTCTGATACCGACAGTTTAAATTTGCCAGGCGTGCAACAGCAGTTAATTGACGAAGCAATTGCCACAGGTAAACCAGTGATTATTTTAGTGACTGGTGGAAGGCCATACAATTTAAATGGTGCCGAAGAAAAGGCCGCTGCGGTGTTATTCGGTTGGGCACCGGGACAAGAGGGTGCAAGGGCGATTGCGGATATTATTGTCGGTAAACAGTCGCCATCTGGACGATTAACATTATCGATTCCTAAAAATGCTGGCGCAGTACCTTATTTTTATAACCATAAACTTAAAAGTGGTGGAACGCCCATCGCCTATCATTTTGGATCGAAATATAACTTTGGCTACGGCCTGACATATACGGAGTTTGCCTATAAAAATATGCAGATTGAAAACCAGCAAGTATCGATTGAAAATGGCGTGATCAGGGTGACAGTTGAGCTTGAAAATATTGGCAATCGATCTGGCTGTGAGGTAGTTCAACTTTATGTGAAAGATAAGTTGTGTTCTTTGGTTCGGCCGATTCGTGAATTAAAAGGCTTTCAACGGGTTGATTTGCCTGCTGGCGCTTCCACTACTGTCGTATTTGAGCTACCTGTCGATATGCTGAACTTTACCAATTCAGCTCATCAAAGGATGGTTGAATCAGGTGAGTTCGATATTATGATAGGTAAATCTGCCACCAATATCTTATTCACAAAAACAGTAGACGTGATTGGAACTAATAAAGTGTTGCCGCAATACTGGAATATGATTTGTCATTCTTACTATAAACGACATTAATTACTTCATAAAAACCTATGTGAGGTGGGCACACAGTGTGCGTGCCTTATATAGGCAACTCCTTATCGTTCTCTCTATAGTTTTCAGCTGCTTACGCCAATATATCGTTTTTAAAACGGGCAAAATTTTTGCTTTTTTTCTCTCCTTTATAGCGCCATATCCAATGTCGCCATCATCTCTGTCGTAAATTGTCATTCGCTGGACGCATCCAAGCATTAGGCTGGAAATCTTTATCTCTATTATCACGGTGAATGCTTAATATATGGCGCCTTGGTTGACCAAAGCGCTGCAACCTTTTTATCCACGTCACGAATCGTTTAGTCGATTATTTATGTAAGGGAGCTGATCTGATGCAGCATTATTCAGGCTTTGGGTTGTTAAAGCACAGTTTTAGCCATCACGAGAATTGGCAGCGGGTGTGGCGTAATCCAACCCCGAAAAAGAAATACGATGTGATCATTGTCGGCGGTGGCGGTCATGGTCTAGCAACAGCGTATTACTTGGCGAAAGAGTTTGGTGTTACCAATGTCGCTGTGATTGAAAAAGGTTTCTTGGGCGGTGGTAATACTGCTCGAAACACCACAATCGTACGCTCCAATTACCTGTGGGACGAAGCAGCTCACCTTTACGAACATGCAATGAAATTGTGGGAAGGTCTGTCACAGGATTTGAACTACAACGTGATGTTTTCCCAGCGTGGCTGTTTGAACCTTGGTCATACTTTGCAAGACATGCGCGACATTGAACGTCGTGTGAATGCCAACCGTTTAAATGGTATTGATGGCGAAGTATTGGACGCGAAGCAAGTGCAAGAAATCGTCCCAGTGTTGGATTGTTCTGACCGCGCGCGTTACCCAGTGATGGGGGCTTCTTGGCAGCCACGTGCAGGTGTTGCTCGTCATGATGCTGTTGCTTGGGGCTTTGCCCGTGGTGCAGATGCTCATGGTGTGGATTTGATTCAACAGACTGAAGTTGAAGATTTGATCATTGAAGACGGTACTGTTGTCGGTGTACGCACTGCTCGTTACGGCGAAATTCGCGCTGATAAAGTGGGCTGTGTTGTTGCTGGTAATTCCAGTGTATTGGCTAAGATGGGGGGCTTTGAGCTGCCATTAGAGTCTCACCCTTTACAGGCTCTAGTATCCGAACCAATTAAACCGATTCTAGATACGGTTGTTATGTCTAACCAAGTACATGGTTATGCGTCGCAATCGGACAAAGGGGATTTGGTTATTGGTGCTGGTATTGATGGCTACAATGGCTATGGCCAGCGAGGTTCTTATTCCACTATCGAACATACTATTCAAGCAATTGTTGAAATGTTCCCAGTGTTTAGTCGTGTTCGCATGAATCGTCAATGGGGCGGTATCGTTGATACGTGTCCAGATGCTTGTCCGATTATCAGTGAAACACCTGTGAAGAATCTGTATTTCAACTGTGGTTGGGGTACGGGTGGCTTTAAAGCAACACCTGGTTCTGGTCATGTTTTTGCTGCGTCTTTGGCGAAGGGTGAAATGCATCCATTAGCGAAACCTTTTTCTATGTTCCGTTTCCATAACGGCGCGCTTGTTGATGAACACGGCGCGGCTGGCGTAGCACACTAAACGGGCTAATACCGAATAAGGAGAGAGTTACCATGTTTCATATTTATTGCCCGCATTGTTGCGAATACCGTGAGGAAGAGGAATTTCACGCGGCAGGACAGTCGCATATAGCACGACCACTAGATCCTGATGCTTGTACGGATAAAGAATGGGGTGAGTTCATGTATTTTCGTGCTAACCCACGAGGCATACATCACGAGCTTTGGGTACATGCGGCAGGTTGCCGTAAGTATTTCAACATTACTCGTGACACTCAAACTTACGAAATAAAAGAAGTCTACAAGGTTGGCGAGAAGCCAACTGTCGTGGCTAACGCAATTCAGAGTAAGTAAGGATCGCCATAATGACTGAAAAGAGTATGACTCAAAAGAATCGTCTTCAAGATGGCGGCCGTATCGATCGCTCCAAAGTACTGGCTTTTACCTACAATGGTAAAAAATACACAGGCTTCGAGGGTGACACCCTAGCGTCTGCTTTGTTAGCTAATGGTGTCGATATTATCGGCCGAAGCTTTAAATATAGCCGTCCTCGCGGCATCGTTGCTGCGGGTGCGGAAGAGCCAAATGCGATCATGCAAATAGGATCGACTGAGGCAACGCAAATTCCTAACGTGCGCGCGACTCAACAATCGCTTTATAGCGGTTTAGTGGCAGGGTCCACTAATGGTTGGCCGAGTGTGGATAATGACCTGATGGGGTTGGTTGGTAAAGTTGGTGGGAAAATGATGCCTCCGGGCTTCTACTACAAAACTTTCATGTACCCAAAATCCATGTGGGAAACGTACGAGTCTTATATTCGTAAAGCTGCAGGCCTTGGTCGCGCACCAAAAGAAAATGATCCTGATATTTATGACAAGATGAATCAACACTGTGATGTCATCATTGTCGGTGCTGGCCCTGCTGGTTTGGCTGCAGCGTTAACCGCTGCGCGTGCGGGCGCTCGAGTGATTATCGCGGATGAGCAAAATGAATTTGGTGGTAGCTTACTAAGTAGCAAAGAATTGTTAGGTGGTAAGCCTGCTGCAGAGTGGGTTGCAGACGTTGTCAAAGAATTGTCTACATACGACGATGTGTTGATGTTACCGAATTCTCAGGTGAACGGTTATCACGATCATAACTTCTTAACCATTCAACAGCATTGTACTGACCAGTTTGCAGACCGTGCTCCTAATGGCCAAGTGGCTCAGCGCTACCACCGTGTTCGTGCTAAGTGGGTTGTTTTGGCTACGGGAGCCCATGAACGTCCTTTAGTATATGGTAACAACGATGTGCCTGGTTGCATGGTGGCAAATGCTGTATCGACTTACATCAACCGTTACGGTGTTGTTCCTGGTAAAAACTTAGTACTAATGACGTCTAACGACAACGCTTACCGTACTGCGCTAGATTGGCATGATGCAGGCCGCAACGTGGTTGCGATTGTCGATTCTCGTAAAAATCCACACGGAACCTTTGTGGATGCAGCGCGTGACCGTGGTATCAGTATCATTGTTGGTTCTGGTGTCATTGAGGCACATGGCAGTAAGCGCGTATCAGGTGTGTCTATTGCACCATTGAACGACGCGGGTGATGCGGTTGTGGGTCCTATCATTAAGATGGCGGCTGACACAGTTGCAACTTCTGGTGGCTGGAGTCCGGTTATTCACTTGTCTTGTCACACTGGAGCACGTCCTGTTTGGAATGAAGAGATTCTAGGTTTCACTCCGGGTGCTACCTATCAGAAGCAATTAACTGCAGGTGCGATTAATGGTGCGTTTTCTACCGCACAAGCTCTGTCTGAAGGTGTAAAAGCTGCATCTGATGCTTTGTCTCAGTTGGGACTCGCTAAGTCAGATGTGGTATTGCCAGAAACCGAAGTAATTGAAGAGGGCAAAGCGATGGCTTTGTTCCATATTCCACACACAAAACCAACATCAAAAGCACCTAAGCAGTTCGTTGATTATCAAAACGACGTAACCGCATCTGGCATTGAGTTGGCTTGTCGTGAAGGCTTCGAGTCTATCGAGCACGTTAAACGCTACACGGCAATGGGCTTTGGTACGGATCAAGGTAAACTAGGTAATATCAACGGTATGGCGATTGCGGCAAAAATGCTCAATCAAACGATACCGCAAACAGGTACGACTATTTTCCGTCCTAACTATACGCCAGTAACGTTTGGTGCTATCGCTGGACGTGACTGTGGTGCTTTGTTTGATCCTGAGCGTTATACAGCAATGCATGCTTGGCATGTTGAGCACGGCGCGAAGTTTGAAGATGTGGGTCAATGGAAGCGTGCTTGGTATTACCCTAAAGGCAACGAGACGATGCAGCAAGCATTGGATCGTGAATGTTTAGCGACTCGTAAGTCTGTAGGGATATTGGATGCTTCTACCTTGGGTAAAATTGATATCCAAGGTAAAGATGCTCGTGAATTCCTTGGTCGTGTTTACACCAATGCGTGGGCGAAATTACCAGTAGGTAAATGTCGTTATGGCTTGATGTGTGGCGAAGACGGCATGGTATTCGATGACGGTGTGACATCTTGCTTGGCGGAGAATCATTTCTTGATGACGACCACGTCTGGCGGTGCTGCACGTGTGTTGTCTTGGTTAGAGATTTATCATCAAACCGAATGGCCTGAACTAGAAGTGTATTTCAACAGTGTGACAGATCATTGGTCAACTATGACAATTTCTGGCCCAAATAGCCGTAAGTTGTTAGAAAAACTGACTGATTCTGATGTATCAAAAGAAAATATGGCCTTTATGGATTGGAAACCTATGACGGTTGCTGGCGTGCCAGCCCGAGTGTTCCGTATTTCCTTTACTGGTGAATTATCTTTTGAAATCAACGTACAAGCTAACTATGGTTTGCATGTATGGAAAGCATTGTTTGAAAAAGGTGCAGAGTTTAATCTGACGCCATATGGCACGGAAACCATGCACATACTGCGAGCTGAAAAAGGTTTCATTATTGCAGGTCAAGATACTGATGGTTCTGTACATCCGTTTGACCTAGGTATGTCTTGGGCTGTGTCTATGCAGAAACCGTTTAGCTTTATTGGTAAGCGTGGTATGCAACGTGAAGATTGCGTTCGTGAGAATCGCAAACAGCTTGTTGGTTTGAAAACGCTAGACCCTAAAGCGGTGCTGCCAGAAGGTGCGCAAGGTGTACTTGATCCGAAAGCACCCATTCCAATGCCAATGGTTGGCCATGTGACGTCAAGTTACTGGAGTGCGAACTTGAATCGTTCTGTGGCAATGGGGTTTGTTAAAGGCGGCCTAGATAAAATGGGTGAGAGAGTCTTCTACCCATTAGCTGATGGCCGTGTTATTGAAGCTGAAATTTGCAGCCCAGTATTCTTAGATCCAAAAGGGGAGCGTCAAAATGTCTGATGTCACAGTAGAAGCAATGGAAGGGAAGTTGGTAACAAATCAGCTTCCAACTGGCGCTATTGTAGGTGAAAGCCCTCTGCATCACTCTGATCTTGCTAGCATTGCTAAGAAAGGGCCGCAACAAGGTGGCGTGCATTTTCATGAGCGTAAATTGAAGGGGTTGCTAACATTACGTTGCGCTCCTTCGGCTGAGCAACTATCACTTATTGAGTCTTTATTGGGTGTCGCTTTGCCAATGGAGCCATTGACTTCAGTAACGACGGATGCGGTTTCAGTACGCTGGATGTCTCCAGATGAATGGCTCATTATTGTTGCTGGTGAAAAAGCCTTTGAATTGGAAACGCGTTTCCAAGAAAAGCTTATAGGTCATTATGCATTAGTGAACATCAGTGGTGGCACAACGATCTTTGATGTGTCTGGCAGCCATGTTGTTGATATGCTGAAAAAGTCTACACCAGTGGATTTACACCCTAGTGAATTCCCAGTTGGTAAAGTCGTGTCTACGGTATTTGCAAAAAGTGGTGCTACGATATGTCGTCTCGCAGACGACAAATTTGAATTGGTTGTGCGCCGTAGCTTTGCTGATTATTTATGGTTGTGGATTCAAGATGCCAGTCGTGAATACGGTTTAGTAGTAAAAGCCTAATTCATTTTCATTGACTCACTTGTGTTATTTCACGGTTTTGGTTGACCACTAATTAGTGGTCGGCCTTTTTCGTGACATAAAAGCTTAAGACAATAAGAGACTATTTTATGAAATCAAAAACTGCGCCTTGGATTTTTACCGCTAGCTGCCCAAGCATCATCGGAACGGTCGACGTAGTAACTCGATACATGGCGCAAGCCGGTAACTATGTTGATGAAATTCACTCCTTTGATGACCGAGAGTCTGGTCGTTTTTTTATTCGCATAGAATTTTTGCCACAACATGCTGATTTCAATGAAGACGTGTTTAAAGCTGAGTTCGCAGAACGCGCTGCTGAGTTTTCGATGGATTGGTCATTAACTGCACCAAACCACAAGCCCAAAGTGGCGATCATGGTGTCGAAATACGATCACTGTTTGAATGATTTATTGTATCGATTTCGTACTGGCCAGTTGAATATCGATGTTACTGTGATTATTTCAAATCATCCTGATTTAGAAGATCTTGCGAAATGGCATGGTATTCCTTATTACCATTTGCCAATTACTGCTGACACTAAGTTAGAGCAAGAAGCGCAAGTCCGAGAATTGATCGAGCAATACGATACTGAGCTGGTTGTTTTAGCTCGCTACATGCAAGTACTTTCTCCAAGCATGTGTGAATACTTGGATGGCCGTGCAATCAATATTCATCACTCTTTATTACCAGGTTTTAAAGGTGCTAGACCTTATCATCAAGCGTGGGAAAAAGGCGTGAAAATGGTTGGTGCGACCGCTCACTATGTTAATAATGACTTGGATGAAGGTCCGATTATTTCCCAAGGTATTCAAGTGGTGAACCATGCTCACTACGCCGAAGATCTGATTGCCAAAGGCCAAGATATTGAACGCGTTACTTTGTTTAATGCTGTGAAGTGTCACGTTGAAAAACGTGTGTTTCTAAACGGAAAGCGTACCGTTGTGTTTGGTGGTTAATTTGTTTATCTATAAACAAGTTGGCTAACAAAAAAGCGGCTCGGGGGAGCCGCTTTTTTTTGTCTTTTTGCCCCGTTCTAAAATACCTGGAGATATAGAGGTCAATTAGAGAGGTTAAATAACTCTACCAGCATTTAAAATTTTATTCGGATCCATGGTGTTTTTTAGAGCTCGCATCAGTTCGATTTCTTCTGGTGTTCTTGAATAATGTAAGTACTTTTTCTTCAATACACCTATGCCATGTTCTGCGGAAACGGAGCCTTTAAATTGACCTGTCATATTCATGATATTTGCCGATATGGCATCAAGGTCTTCTGCTAAACCAGTTCCAGCACATAGGTGTAGGTTGCTGTCACCAATGTGGCCAAAAATACGTAATTTAATGGTTGGGAATGCTTCGTAGAGCGACGATTCAAGTTGTTCTACGAAGTTTTTCATCTGGCTGATTGGCACACTGATATCGGTATTAACTACCGGACCCATAGTGGCAAGTAACTCGCCAATTCCGTCACGAATTTGCCAGAAGGAAGCCGTCTGTTTGGCGGATTGAGCAATGACGGCATCTGCCACTAAACCTGATTCCATTGTTTCGAATAATACAGAGGAGAACTTTTCATTATCCTGCTGGTGATCTTGGCCTTGGTATTCAATCAGGGCGTAAAAAGGATAGCTTTGTTGAAATGGGCTGGCTGCCTGTTCAACTGTATCAATGACTTCGTCAAAATAATTTGCCCACATCACCTCAAATGAAGTAACACCATCACCTAATGAGGAATAGCTTTTCTTCAGCAAGGCTAA
Organism: Marinomonas sp. UCMA 3892; assembly: GCF_012726345.1. Taxonomy (GTDB): domain Bacteria; phylum Pseudomonadota; class Gammaproteobacteria; order Pseudomonadales; family Marinomonadaceae; genus Marinomonas. The sequence goes on along the minus strand of NZ_PTXN01000002.1, from coordinate 120,566 downwards.
GACATCGGAAAAATTAGAGAGGGCGCAAAGGGCGGTTTGTACCGAGTTAGCCTTTGGGTAAAGTCTCATCACGACTTTTGTGACTATTCCTAATGTGCCTTCCGAACCAATAAATAGGTGTTTTAGATCAAATCCGGCGTTATTTTTTAGCATTTTATTGAGAGAGCTAATAATAGTGCCATTTGGAAGAACCGCTTCTAGGCCGAGTACTAAGGCACGGGTTGAACCGTAGCGAATGACTTGATTACCACCCGCATTAGTGGAAACCACACCACCTGCGGTACAAGTACCACGAGAGCCCATATCTAAAGGCAAGCATAAACCGACTTCTTCTGCGGCTTCTTGTAGAACTTGTAAGGGGGTTCCTGCGTGAGCGGTTATGGTCATAGAATCTTTATCAATTTCGATCACGCCAGACATTCTTTCTAATGAAATGGCAATTTCATTGTTTTGCGGTACGGCGCCAGCACTAATGCCAGTCATACCGCCTTGGATTACGACAGGCTGTTTGTTGTCATTACAGATTTTTAACGTGCTGGCCACGTCTTCAGTTGAAGAGGCTCTAATAACCGCAATAGGCAATAAACCCTTCACGCCGCTCCAATCCGTTTTGTATTTTTCACTAATTGAGGAGCCAGTGATAACCGTTTTTTCCCCAAGTGCATCCGTTAGTTGCGTGATGATATCGTTCATTAATAGTACCTAAAGTTAGTCAGTAATTATTGTTGTTTGAGTGGAGCTGTAATCGCCACTTTATATATTTGGCTTATATTTTTGTGTTTAGAGTCTACATTATGAAAGTATGGTATGACTATTTTCAAAGTAAAAATGCGCTGTTTTTGAGTTCATGACATTAATCTAGTTATAAATTTTGGTCTATTTATCTATATGTTACGTATCACACTTTGACGTATTCATTTTTAGACATTCAAGAGGCCAATTTTGAAGATGAAAAAAGTATGTGTGGCGCTGAGTTCTTTGTTACTCGTTGCCTGTACAAAAGTTGGGTTAGGCGTTGCCAATTTACCCAATACCTTTAGTGATACCGAAACGACAAATGATATTGCTTATGGATCAGAGCCTTGGCAAAAGCTAGATATTTATGTTCCTCCTCATTCTTCTGATCAATCACTTCCTGTTGTTGTCTTTTTTTATGGTGGTAGCTGGAAAGATGGATCAAAAGACATGTATCCCTTTGTCGGTGAAGCTTTTGCGAAAAAAGGCTACATCACAGTGATTGCCGATTACAGCAAATACCCACAGGTAAAATTTCCGACCTTTGTTGAAGATGGCGCCAAGGCGATTGCTTGGACGTATCGCCATATTGCCCAATACCAAGGCGACCCTAAGCGTTTATTTGTTGCAGGGCATTCTGCTGGTGCGCACATTGGCGCAATGGTCACAGCGGACAAACATTACTTGCAAGCCGAAAGCCTAACGCCATCCATTATAAACGCCTTTGCTGGTTTATCTGGGCCGTATGATTTTGTACCTTATGAAGAAGATTATATGGACATGTTTGGTCCACCAGAAAACTACCCAAATATGCAGGTAACGACATTCATTGATGGCAAAGAGCCGCCAATGCTATTGCTTTGGGGCGCAGACGATACCATCGTTGGCAAAAGCAATATGGATAAACTGATTACGAAAATTAACCTTGAGCAGGGTGCAGTTGAGAGCAAAATTTACCAAGGTGTTGGTCATGCCGACATGGTGGCTAGCCTGGTTTGGTTTTTGAAAAGCAAAGCGCCTATTGTAGATGATGTTGATGAATTCTTTCAGCGTCATGGAGCAAATGCCGTAACAGTGGAAGATTAAAGAGTACTGACATTTTGCTTAGTGAAGATGGCTTTTAAATCTTTTAATGGTCATTAATCAGTTAAGCAAACACATATAAAAATTACGAAACTCCACATTATTTTTTTACACGAAAAATATAATCTGAATGTAAGTGACCTATGAAATGCATCCAGTATAGAAGGGTTTAATGTGGATTTAGTTCGACTAATTTATACCAGTACCATTACCGAAAAATTTGAGGTTGATGACATTGCCCGCATTCTTAAGGTCGCGCGAGTCAAAAATAAAGCTCTTAATGTGACTGGTTTACTGTCTTTTAATCGGCAGTTCTTTCTTCAATGCTTAGAGGGAACGCGCCAAGATGTGAATCAGATTTATCATAAAATCGCGACTGATCCGCGCCATAAAAAGCCTGAAATAATTGATTATCAAGAAATTCCCCACAGGGAATTTGATGGCTGGAATATGGGCTATTTACAAAATACAGAAAGTCTTCGTGAACTATTTTATCAGCATACAAAAAGTATCAGTTTTGATCCATATAACATGAATGGCGAAAGTGCGAGGTCGCTGTTATTAGATATAAGGGACGAGATAAAACGGGCGGAATCACAATGAGATTTTAAAGAAATCTAAGCTTCAATATTGATGTAACTCTTCTCTTGCATAAGCATTGCTTATGAACACGATTCCTAATTGTTTTGCTGGAGTTTTTTTTACTGGTTGATCGGTTTAGTATGTTCGCCCCTTTCCCCGATACGTTGTGAAGTAGCTTAATATGACGGATACCAGTTTCAACTTAGATTTGGCCGCTGAATTAAAGGCCATTGTAGGAAATCAATATACCTTAACAGATGAAGATAAGACCAAACCTTATAGTCAGGGTTTTCGTCTTGGTGGTGGCAAGGCCTATGCGGTTGTTCGTCCTGGTAGTCTGGTTGAAATCTGGAAATGTCTGCAAGCCTGTGTAAAAGCCGATGTAATTGTCATTATGCAAGCGGCTAATACTGGCTTAACTGGTGGTTCAACACCAAACGGCGCGGACTATGATCGTCCTATCGTTATCATTAGCACCATGCGCATCGACGATATTCAGCTGCTTGATCAAGGCAAACAAATCGTCGGTTTTGCGGGTAGTACTCTGTTTGGCTTAGAAGACACGCTGAAACCTTATGGTCGTGAACCGCATTCTGTTATTGGCTCTTCTTGTATCGGTGCCTCTATCGTAGGTGGTGTGTGTAACAACTCTGGTGGTGCCTTGGTGCAACGTGGCCCAGCGTATACAGAAATGTCTTTGTTTGCCCAAGTTACACAAGACGGCGAATTGCAATTGGTGAACAACTTAGGCATTGAGCTAGGAAGTGATCCAGAAGAAATTCTGACCAACCTGCAAAACAAAAAGTACCAAGAAAAAGACATTCAATTCCCAGATAAACGTGGCTCTGATAACGAATACCATGAGCGTATTCGAGACGTCGATGCCGACACCCCATCACGTTTCAATAACGACCCTCGTCGTTTATACGAAGCATCAGGTTGCGCGGGTAAATTGGCGGTATTTGCCGTGCGTATCGATACCTTTCCGATTCCTGAAAAGTATCAAGTTTTCTACATTGGTACCAATGATCCTGCGGTGATGGAACAAATGCGCCGTGATATGTTGTCTACCTTTAAAAACCTGCCTGTGTCTGGCGAATATATGCATAACAGCAGCTATGACATCAGTAAAAAATATGGCAAAGACAGCTACTTGGTGATCGATAAACTTGGTACAAAATACATCCCAAAAATGTTTGCCCTTAAGCGCACGGTCGATCGTTGGGCTGGCAAACTGAAATTCATGCCGTCTAAATTCTCCGACATCATGATGCAATACGCGAGTCAGCTTTTCCCGAATCATTTGCCAAAACGCATGGAAGATTTCCGTGAAAAATACGAACACCATTGGATCGTGGAAACCAGCAATGACGGTGTTGCAGAAGCACAAGCTTACTTAGACAACTTCTTTAAAGACAATGAAGGCGATTACTTTGCTTGTACTAAACGTGAAGCAGACCAAGCCATCTTGCATCGCTTTGTGACCGGCGGAGCATTAACTCGTCTTCATATAATGAATAAGAAAAAATTGGGTTCTATCATGACCATTGACGTGGCGTTCCCACGCAACGAGCGTGATTGGTTCGAAGAACTACCACAAGACATCGAAGACAAAGTCGCGGTGAAAATGTACTACGGCCATTTCTTCTGTCACGTCATGCACCAAAACTACATCATGAAAAAAGGCGTTGACGCCAAAGCGGTGAAGAAGCAAATTCTATCCAGCTACGACGCTCGCGGTGCAGAATACCCAGCAGAGCATAACGTGGGCCATGAATATGTTGCGAAACCAGCATTGCGTGAGTTTTACCAAAAAACTGACCCAACCAACAGCTTCAACTCAGGCATCGGTGGCACCAGTAAATTGAAAAACTGGCAAGAACTGAGTGGCGAACACACAGGCTGTGGTTGTCATAAATAAGCGTTAGAACAAGAGTAAATGCAAAAAGCCGAGACGTTTCTTTTAAAAATGTCTCGGCTTTTTAGTTGATAGGTTATGAGTTTAAATCTTTAGTTTAGCTTCTCAACATCCATTTTTGGGGATCACGAGCGCAATGCATGACAGCAAAAATAACAACCATATTTTGCTGAATAGTATAGAAAATACCGTATGGAAATTTATTTATTAAAGCCCTATGAAGTGTCTTGTGAGCAATCGGGTATTGTTTTGGATGAGTGGAAATTTTTAACAACGTATCCTCAATACAAAGCATAAATTCAGTGCCAAGTCCTGCTTTGCAATGTTCGAAGTATGAGTAAGCTTCTTTCAGGTCATCCTCGACCTCTGGGCGTATCCTTACTTTATATTGCATTATGAGCCTAATATTTTAGATTTTATTGTGTCCCAATCTGAGCCGACATTTTGATCTAATTCAAATTGTGCCAGTCTATTGTCTAATTCATTTTTTTGGGTTGTAGTGAGCTTTATGGCATCTTGATCACTTGCGACAGAGTCCCAAAGCTGCTGAGCTAGTGTCACTTTTTCGCTCGCAGTTAAATCATTTAGTTTCATCTTCGTCACCTAGCAATATTTCATGTCTAAGAAGTATAAAACGATTTAGACTAAATGTAACTGATGACAAATTTTACCTCGCTATCACCCATTTATATCAATCTTACACACAGAACAACTGTTACATAGGATGAAAACGACCATGTCCAACTACGACAAGTTAACGTCACACTACCAAACACTCAGCCACTTTAACCACGCTCAAGCCATGCTGGGCTGGGATGCAGCGGCAAACATGCCATCGGGCGGCAGCGAAGCCCGTTCCAACGCCATGGCGGAATTATCGGTTCACATTCATCGACTATCGACACAACCCCAACTAGAAGAATGGTTTGGTAACGCTGAACAAGAATCCTTAAGCACAGAACAACAAGCCAGCCTACGCGAGATGAAACGCCAATGGCAGCAAGCTACTGTCGTTCCAGAAGACCTAGTACAGGCGCAATCCATCGCGGGTTCTAAATGCGAACATGCGTGGCGCTCCCAGCGTCAAGAAAACGATTGGACAGGCTTCGAGAATAACTGGAAAGACGTCGTTGCCTTATCTCGTGAAGAAGCGAAAACCCGTGGCGAAGCATTAGGTCTTACGCCTTATGACGCCATGCTCGACAAATACGAACCGGGCACCACAACTGCGTCGCTTAATACTTTGTTTACCGATGTTAAAACCTGGTTACCAGAACTGATTGAAAACGTACTGGAAAAACAGAAAGCGGAATCCATCATATTGCCATCAGGCACTTTTTCCACCGCGACTCAAAAAGCCCTTGGCTTAGAAGTCATGAAGCTTCTGCAATTCGACTTTGATCGTGGTCGACTAGACCAAAGTGTTCACCCATTTTGTGGCGGCGTACCAACCGATGTGCGCATTACCACGCGCTACGATGAAAAAGACTTTGTACAAGCCTTAATGGGCATCGTTCACGAAACAGGGCACGCCCGTTACGAACAAGGCTTGCCAAAAGCCTTTGCTGGATTACCTGTTGGCGAAGCCCGCTCCATGGGCATTCATGAATCTCAGTCGCTCTTCTTTGAAATGCAAATAGGGCGCAGCAAGCCGTTTATTTCCCACTTATCACGACTCTCTGCCGAAGCCTTCAACGCACACCACGACCCTGTGTTTGCCGAAGACAACCTCTACAAAATCTACACCCAAGTAGAAAAAGGTTTCATTCGTGTCGACGCCGATGAACTCACGTATCCTGCTCATGTCATCATGCGTTACGAGATCGAGCGTGACCTGATCAACGGCGTGATAGAACACACCGACGTACCGGCATTGTGGGATGAGAAAATGAAAGCCGCCCTTGGCATCTCCACCAAAGACAACTACAAAAACGGTTGTATGCAAGACATCCACTGGACAGATGGCGCATTTGGATATTTCCCAAGCTACACACTAGGTGCCATGTACGCCGCCCAATACAAAGCCACCATGATACAAAAGGTCGATTTCGACGCCGCTATTCAAAGTGGCGATCTAAACCCAATCTTCCAATGGCTAAGCGACAACATCTGGTCACAAGCCTCCCTCCACACCACAGATGAACTCGTCAAACGCGCAACTGGCGAGACGCTAAACGCCGCACATTTTAGAAAACACCTAGAAGGGCGGTACTTATAGTCGGACTGTGCCTTCCCCTTTTACTTGAACTAAAGAGCCAAGGGGAAGGCTTTGACCCTGACTTCCACATCGGCGCTTGGAGCAAACCAAACACCACCGCTCGACACTGTCGTTTGACCTCGCTCTTGGTGTTTGCTTTGCTCCTCGTTGTTATTCGTAAATGCATAACTCATTGAATATAGCTGCCAAGTCTCTTCCCCTTTCTTCAAGGGGAAGACGGAAGATGGGGTTCTAATCTTCACAATCCCACAAAAGTCTTATGGTTTTAACTACGCTTTCATTGTATTGTCAGTTTATCGTAATGGATTAATTAGCATGGATTGCTTAGGCGATATTGACACGAAATCAAAAATAGTAGGCTCAAACGATCTAAATTTAAAAGAGTGATATTCCATGTTTTGCTTAGTAAAAAATAGTGAAGGCAAGACATAGGAATCTAAATCAAGGGATTGGAAAAGATATGGCTCATGCCTCAACATTAAAAGCACTTGCCGAGATCACGGACACTGGTTTATTTGAGCGTCTTGCCACTTCTGTATTGAGAGAAGCCAACCCTATATATGAGTCACTCGTTCACACAGGTGTGAACACTGACGGAAAAACCGTTAAAGGTCCGATTGATGGAATAACATTCAATAAATCCAATCGGCAGCCTCATATGATATCTGTACATCATACGACGGGAGGCAGGGATAAGTTAGAAAAAAAGTGGTTGCATGATCCGTCTAAGGTTAAGCGTAGAAAGCCGGAAGCTAAACAGGAAGGCCCTGGTGATATATTGAAAACTATAGCCGTCTATGAAGAAGAGCGTATAAGAACCCCTAACTTAATTGGTACTCTAGTTCTTACTGTTACATCAGATCCATCACAGGAATTGGTTCGAGAAGCTGAGGCTATTGCAAGAACATCTGGGATCAATATTGATTTATGGCCAGCATCTCGTATTGCTCACTTTCTTGATACTGACCCGGTGGGACAGTGGTTAAGAAAAGAATATTTAGGGGCAGAGCAGGAACTGCTTTCGCTCGAACTATTAAAGGAGTTGTCCAAAAAAAGCCTTAATGAAAATGCACCCCTCATGTTTCGAGGTTGCCAAGACCTGTGGGTTCGTCGAGGCTTAGATAGTGATATTGACATGTCGTCGAAGAGACCTCTATCTTTGGTTGTTGGTGAGTCAGGTAATGGTAAGTCTGTAGCTTGTTTTAAGTACCTTAATAAACATATTGTAGAGGGTGGTGTCGGTATAATTATGTCGCATGCCATTTTAACTGATGCAATGACTTTGGATCAGGCTATATATCAGTCTCTTAAAAAACTACATCCTACATTAGATCAAAAAAGCCTATCAGCTTTAACATTCTGTTCTAGTAATTGTCCGATGATAATTGTTATTGAGGACGTTAATCGTTCGATCCGACCAAATGACTTGATTGAAAAAGTTATTGCTTGGGCAAAAAATATGGATAAGAACTCAGAGTCTAATTTCCATATTCTCTGCCCTGTATGGCCTAAGCATACAGCGCTGCTAGACGAAAACCGGAAGAAGGATGCTCAGGCCTACTTTGTCCTTGCTAATAAATATAGCGTTCAGGAAGGAGAAAATGCCGTCATAGAAAAGGCAAAACTATGTGGAACTGAAATATCAAAGCTAAAATCACAAGAAATCGCAAAAGCTTTAGGGTATGACCCGCTTTTGATAGATCTTCAGGATATTGGAGAGTCCCCTGACCCTGAGTTTGTGATTAGATCATATATAAACAACGTACTATTAAAAGCAGAGGCAGATGATAACTCAATAAATATAGCTTCAGAATATCGAGATTCTTTGCGAAACTTAGCAGGATGTATGTTAAGGCATAAACAATTTGAGATTACTTGGTCCAATTTAAAGAGTTGGAGCGAAATGGGTAATGATAGCATCAAGGCCATTAACATTCTGGCAAAACAACGATCGGTCATAAGTTATAGCAGTGATCTTGATGATCAGACGATATTATTTAGACATGATAGAGTAAGAGATTTTCTGTTGTCGGATTATATTAAGCTAAAGTTGAGTTCCGGTCAGCTGGAACAAGATATTCTTTCCGATCCTTTTTACTCTGAATTGATTGGTCGGGCACTTTCTGACATCGAGTACGATGAAAATACTATTAATATTATTTATCAGGAAAACCCCCTCTCTCTTTTCTTTGCATTGAAATGGTCGTCTCATCAATCAGAAGATAGAAAGAGTTGTTTTCTTAAGGAAATTAACAAGTGGGTACTTGATGAAAGTAATCATTCAATAGCATTTAGACATACACGTTGGCACGCGCTTTATGTTTTAAGTGAAACAGATTCACCTGGGATCTCGGACATCGTCAGAAAGTTTCCCGAAAATATTATGAATGGCCAGCTGGCACGGCTAAGAAATGGAGATATATCAGGAGGGGTTGAGCTATGTATAAGTTTAAAACCCGGAATGGGGGCTCCATGGCGAGATGTCCAGATAGAACATGCGAAATATAAGTATGGGAAGACCTTAGTTGCTTCACTTAATCAATTACTTGAAAGAGGTGATATAAATAAAGCTATACGTTCTGGTGCTCTGCGTTTAGCTGGACATGTAGGGGATGAACTACTTTCAATTGGTGTTTTAGCGTGCTGGTCATCGGATAAAGATAGAGAAGAGCATCTTGACGACTATCTTTGGGCATTTGCACAGTGTTGGTGTGATCAGTCTGAAGAAATGCTTGATCCGGTAATGAAAGCGTGGGCAGAAATGCCTGATGATAAGAATGACAATATGCCATCTCCTAGGGGAGGCTTGGCCTCTCATGATTTAAGGTGGGCATTTGGAAAGTGGACTCCAGATAAGGCAATCGATTATTTTATTCAGCATGCTGAAAGAGAAGAGTTACGTTGGCCCATTACATATATGCTTCACGGTATGGATCATCATAAAGCTGTTAGGTTTGTGGTAGAGGAGTTGGCCGATATACGACGCAGACTAGAGGGGAGCGATAGCTTTTCTCCTTTCGTTCTTACCGCAGTACAAGATTGGGAGAGGCTATATGAAGGTGGTGCCCGTAAAATGTCAGTACCTACTAGGAAACTGCTTTTGGATTTGTGGAGAGACGATAGTAAAGATAAGCATATTAGAATTCAGGCATTTTTAATTTGGGCTACGGCAAAAGAGCCAGAAGATAATGCCATTTTATGCGAGGATGTAAAGTTAGATAATCTGAAAGACTGCATGTTAGCCGAAAGGTTAAAACGAAGGGATCATTTGGCTATCCCTTATCTGATTGACAAATTATCACGTGAAGATACCAGATATTGGTGGCAATATGCTAGATATGTTTGGTCGGAAGAATTGTTGCAGGCGCTCGATGACTATTTAGAAGAAAGAAAGGGAATAGTTTCCCTTGAATATACTAATAGTATCAATTCTGACTGGATTATATCTGAACTAATGATGACCTTGCCGGAAAGAAAATCCGAAAGCATGCTATTAAAGCATTGGGATCACCTGCGCTATAGCCCTCAATATGTTCAAGTCGCACTCTATCATGCAACAACTGATTGTTTAAAATCTGCGAATCGAACCATAGAAGAAAGTTCTGATACTCGAAAAATGCTAGAGTATTTGAGCATGAACTATGGAATAAAAGTTAAAGGTAGGTCTGGAGTTACTAAGAAAAAGCAGATTATTTCTTTGATCCCATATCTGGATTATATGTCCGATAATTGTATTTTCTCACTATGGGAAGCGTGCAACGAGAGAGGATGGTTTGATCTAAGACGTAAGTATCTTGATGAAAAATACCCGAAAAACTACAGGCAAGGTTTATGGAGTAAAAGTCAAGTAACGAATGAATTAGATGAAATGGTTGAGTTTAGTCGGGGGTACTGGATCGATTTCTGGATCGATGATTATATTAAGACTGGTGTTTTATGGAGAGATATTCTTGAAGTGCTTATTGAATGGCTTGACGTTAGCAAGACAGAAAAAGCACTAGATTTAGTTATTAGTGCATTAGTTCATAAGGGATCAAGAGAGGATGTGACAGTCTTAGAGCAATATATGAGCTTAAGTAAAACAGCCAATGACATGATTAGTGATGCAAAATATAGCGTGTGCAGGCGAACACTCAATTAATTGATTTTGATTGAGTTAATATCTGCTTTTAGCAAGATGCGAAGATAAAGATATTAGGGGTGGATGAAAAATTAAGATATTAGAGCGTTTTTTCATCTGAATACCTCATAACAATCAAATTCAGCCGACCGCTGAGGTGTCGGCTGATTGACAATCAATCCCAGAGTAAAACCAAACAAACACACCTCATTCAGACAACAGCAAAAAATACCAAACAAGAATAGTATGGCTTTTTATTTTTACTCTGTTCCGGTATCCGAGATTAAGCGCTAACTATAAGGAGATTTTATGTATCTTGATTCCGAAGAGCAGCTCAGAGAACTTTATGGTTATCCAAAAGGACGCGCTAAAGATAAGCTGTTGCCTTCCTTAGAGCGTCAATCCAGTAACTTTCTCGCGCATTCTCCGTTTGTGACAATTTCGACCTACGCAAAATCCGGCTCTGTTGATTGTTCCCCTCGTGGAGGAAATCCGGGATTCGTGAAAATAATCAATGACAACTGCATTATTTTGCCCGATGGGAAAGGAAACAATCGGCTTGATAGCCTTGTTAATATCATTGAAACGGGGCAAATCGGGTGTTTGTTTTTGATTCCAGGTGTTGATGAAACGCTTCGAATTAACGGGCTTGCTCGTATTTCAACCTCACCTGAATATTTAAACCTGTTTTCTGACGACAGAAACCCACCCAAAACCTGTATTGAGATCACCATCAAAGAAGTGTTTTTACATTGTGCTAAAGCGTTAATGCGCTCTGAACTTTGGTCTTTAAAGGCGCAAATAGATAGGGCGGATTTTCCTACGATGGGAGCGATGATTAATGATCAGCTATCAATAAAGGATGATCCCGAAGCACAAGAAGATATGATTGCTCGATACAAACGAGATTTATGATTTTTATTTTTAGCCCTTTGTATTATTCTCTGTCACTTTTTAGTTTTATACAGGAGTTCTAGTGGTAAAAGTACTGGTTAGTTCGTGTTTGGTCGGCAATAAGGTGAGATACAACGCGAGCTGTTTATCCATCCTTGAGTCTGATTTTTCTTGGCTTAGGTCAAATGCAGAGCTGGTGGTTTTTTGCCCTGAAGTGTCTGCTGGTCTACCAACTCCAAGAGCACCTGCTGAAATAATCAAAGGAAGAGGTATTGATGTTCTTGACGGCTCTGCAAAGGTTGTTGGGAATGATGGCGTTGATGTTACGACTCAATTTGTCAGTGGCGCCAAGAAGGCTTTGGAACTCTGCCAAAAGCAACAAATAGATTATGCCGTGCTTGCAGAAGGAAGCCCTTCATGTGGCAGTTCAAAAATATACGATGGTACATTTAAAGGAAATAAAATCGATGGCGCAGGTGTAACTGCTACCTTGTTAGAGCGTAACGGTATCAAAGTATATAGCCAGCATACGATAGCGGAACTGCGAAGCCTATTAGAGACAGATACATGAAGTTTAGCGATCAAGTCATTGAATGGATTGAATCTGATAGTGACCGAATGGAAGCACTTGAACTCGCTTCAACACTTGGTCTGAATGATTGGTGTTTGGCCGCTGGATTTGTTAGGAACTTGATCTGGGATAAGCTTCATAACAAAGAGGTTTTAACGCCATTAAACGACATCGATCTCATTTACTTTGATTCTGCTGTAATTGATGAAAATGCTGATCTTGATTATGAAGCAAGGCTTAAGGCGGTAAGCTGTTTTCCTTGGTCAGTTAAGAATCAAGCAAGGATGCATGTTCGTAACAATGATCAGCCTTATGTGTCGACTGCGGATTCTATGAGCTATTGGGTGGAAGTGGAGACAGCTGTCGGTGCTACTTTTGTTAAGGGAAAAGGGGTGAGGTTGGTTGCTCCTTTTGGTTTAGAAGCAAATTTTAATCATACGATTACGTTAAACAGCAAACGCCCGAAACCTAACGACTTTAAGGAAAGAGTATTAGAAAAAGAGTGGTGTGATTTGTGGCCGAACCTCAAAGTGGTTTCCTAACTGCTAAGAATTGTTATCTTCTCTATCCTTCCTGAGTTAAAATACCGACCCTGTTCGTACTTCAATACAAGAGATTTATAAATGACCGCATTTGATACCAAAGTGGAAGAGTTGATCGCTAAGCATCCCCATTTAACCAAGGATGAAGCCATCAAGATTGTCACTGAGAAAAATAACCGTAAGAAACAGAAGAGAAATGAAAGATCAAATAAAGGCAGTGTGAACAAGGGGTAGAAACAATCTGTACGTGATCATTGTTATGATCACCTGTACGCCAATTACCGTCATGAACCATGCCCCAAAAGCGGCCATATTCTATTGGTCGTTTTTGACCATGTCAGTTTTCCATTTCGATTATCCCTCCGTTACCACAATACATTCTTCTGCTGCCAGCTCGGCCGTTGTCTACAAATGTATCGAAAGGTTACTTAACTCACTTAAGCAGTGATGATCGTTACTCTTTCTTACTAATTAGCATCCAAAATACAGCTTATTAGTTGGCAATTAAAATGTAGATTAATACTAAGTCTATAACCATTAGAGTAGGCCATAGAGGAAAGACTATGAAAAAGTATTACCGTTTGGCACTAGGTATCGTTATTGCTTCAATACTCGTTGCTTCGCTGTTTGCGAAAGAAAACTTATATATGCTGGTTTTAGTTGTCGCATTGGTAGTTTTGTTAGGTTGTCTGATAAAGATAGAGAATTTAGCAAAAGAGCAATTCAATTTTTATGAGCAGATTCTCGATACCATTCCAAACCCACTTTCTGTTACTGACCTGGATATGAAGTGGACCTTTGTTAATCGCGCTGCAACTGATCCGTTAGGAGTAAAGCGTGCAGATGTGCTCGGAATGCATTGTTCAAACTGGGGAGCAAATATTTGTAACACTGATGGATGTGGCGTGAACTGTTTAAGAAAAGACAAGCCGACTACTTTCTTTAATCAGTGGGGTAAAGACTTCCGTGTAGATACTTTTTATATTCAGGGACTAAACGGCAAAGATATAGGTCATGTTGAATACGTGCAAGAAGTGTCTGAAAAAGTGGCGCTTAAATCGGTATACAGCGATGTCGATAACATCAGTGCAAGCTTAACAACAGGTGCGAATGAACTCAATGTTGCCAGTCAAGCTTTAACAGAAGGATCAAACCGTCAAGCGGCTTCTATTACTCAAATTGGCAATGCTGTGAACGCTATCCTTAATCAAGCCAACGAAAATGCCAGCCGTGCAGCAAAAGCCTGTTCAGTCTCGTCTGAAGCTGAGCGTGCAGCTCATATGGCGACCAATGAAATACGAGACCTTGAGCAAGCGATGCAAGAGATTAATCGCTCAAGCGAAGCCATTAGTGAAATTATCAGTGTGATTGATGATATTGCCTCTCAGACTAACTTACTGGCATTGAATGCTTCTATTGAAGCGGCTCGTGCTGGGGAAATGGGACGTGGTTTTGCCGTTGTGGCCGATGAAGTCAGAGCATTAGCAGAGCGCAGTACGAAAGCCGCGAGCGAATCCGCACAATATATTCAATCTTCTGTAGCCAATGTTGAGAAGGGCAATGAGATTTCTCAAAAATGCGTGGACGCGTTGAGCGAGATTGTTAAACACGTGTCGACTATTTCAGAAACCATTGGAGAGATAGATAACGCATCCCAAAGCCAAGCCGCTGGGTTGAGTCAGATCAATCAGGGCATGTCTGAAGTTGATGAAGTGATTCATTCTACGGCCGCGTCTGCGGAAGAGACGTCTATTTCTGCTAATGAAGTGAATGAGCTGTCATTGAAGCTTCAAGTTCAGCTCGCCAACATTAGAAAAATAGACGGTTTAATTGTGGACACCATCAAGAAAGAAGAAAACCTAATTGAAATTACCGATGTAACGAACAGCTAGATTCTCTCCTAGAAAGCACACGGAATGTGCTTCCCTTACTTTGCTAAGTGGAACGCAAACCAAGAAACCCATTCCGCACAATTCTTTGTTCTCTATTTTATGATGCCTTTCACGTCGCAAAACATTGGCAACGCTTAATCAGCCAACGCCATTTCAGCCATTTTCATGGTGTTTTCAAATGACGCACAGCCTGCGATAAACAAGCCGTTATGACAGAACATAGCGTCGTCTAAACCTGTCACGTCTTGAAGTTCTTTGTCAGACAATCCGGCCCAAGGCGCAGGGAGTTTTTTGCGGTCTTCAAAGGAACCAAGCTCAACAGGAACAGTTTGAATACGCCATTGTCCAGTCTGAGATGGGTAAACCATGAATAAGGCTTCTTTCGATAGCCTAAGGACGGTGGTTTTCCATGGTGTGTATTGTTCTAAGACAATGACTCTTGGGTCTGCGGCTTTTTTTATCGCATCAGCAACAATGGCTTTGGCGTTTACGCCACCACTTGCTGCGGCGATGAATCGAGTCAAAATACGTGAAGCAAAGGCAACGGCTTCGTCGAAGCAGGCATCAAAGTCGCTTTCTTCTTGCCATGTTGGGTTAAACATGGAGATGGTTTGGCTCAAGCTAATGCCTGTTTGCACGCCTTCTACGTGTCCGCAATCTATTGCGTCGATGGCGGAAACGAGGTTTTTATCTAATGAGCTTGCGATTTCTTCATTGCCACCGCAGATCTCGACTCCGTACTTTTGCCAAACTAAGCCAAAAGAGGAAAACGGAATGCCGTTTTCACGTGCACCTGCCCCGCCTTTTTGGTGGTGATCAAAGCGATTGGTGTCGGCATCGTAAATGCCGCCTACGTCTAACACCATGTCGGCTTTGGCGATAACGTCTAAGTCACGTGTGCGAATTAATTCTATCGAAGAAAAAATATGTTTTAGTGCCGCGACAGCAAATACGTCGTCTGCGTGAAAGTTGCCATTGTGCGTTGCGATTACTGGAGTTTGTTCGGGCATTCTAGATCTCTTTTATTGATGTTATGTCACTTAGCAGCGCATAGGTACTAAAAGCGGCATTCTACTGGCTTTTCATGGTGGGTGACACCTTTCGTTTCAACAGTAGCTAAGACAAGCTTGTGTAAAAGACAATAAGAATAGTGTGGAACCACTGAATTTGTCGGGAAAGGGTAAAGATAGTCTAGGTGTTGTTTTGCTTGCTCTGCGCTTATTGTTAAGCTGAAAAAATAGGAATATGATTCCTACAAGCCTTATTGTATCGGCCTTTCAGTCATGTTTGGGGTAACTGATTTTTGTCTCCTAATCGTGGTTTATAGGGCAGGTTCTGTTAACGGGCTTAGACATGAACGCCCCTGTCCGTTTTAGGTATTGTCAAATATCATTGCTTAAGTATTACACGCAGAAGAGAAGTCTATGGAAGAGTTATTCGTTCAATTTTGGCAAAATCATTCTAATACCATTATTACGCTTGGTTATCGGATTGTATTGGCCATTGTTATATTGATAGCTAGCTCGTTTATCGCAAAAGCGGTAAGAAAGGCCATCCTGAATACGAATTCTAAGCTTAATAAGCTGGATGCGACCTTGACACCTATATTTTCAACCGTTGCCAGTTATGCGGTTTATATTATTGGTGGTGTGTTTATTTTAGATATCTTTGGTGTCAATACTGCCAGTCTTATTGCCTTGGTTGGTGCGGCTGGTTTGGCAATTGGCTTAGCTTTGAAGGATACCTTAAGCAACATTGCCGCAGGGATCATGTTGCTGATATTAAGGCCTTTTAAAGCGGGTGACTTTATTGAGTTTGGCTCTACGCAAGGAACGGTAAAAGAAATAAATTTATTTACCTGCGTGTTTGAAACGGTCGATGGATTATATATCGCTTCTCCCAATAGTGTGTTGTGGGGAAACAATATTAAGAACTTTACGCGTAATGGTAAGAGACGAATGGACATTGTGGTCGGCATATCTTATTCGGATTCTATTGATGTAGGTTTATCTGTGCTTAGGCAAGTGGCGGAAGGTGAATCTCGTCTCTTGGTCGACCCTGTTCCTCAGGCAATGGTAGTGTCTATGATGGACAGCTCGGTGAATATTCAGCTTAGAGCGTGGGCAAAAACGGATGACTATTGGCCGACTTACTGGGATTTAAACAAACGAGTTAAAGAGTCGATTGAAGCGGCAGGCTTGACGATCCCATTTCCTCAGCGCACGCTACATCTTGTTAGTGAGCCGAGCACACCTGCTTTGAAAGAGAAGTTATAAAAGAGCCTTGAATCTAAGCTATTGGAAGCAAGGTAATATGTTAGTTTGTTTAAGTGCCTAGACAATAACTAACTGATTTTAAATCTTTTCAATGTCTTGTAGTGCTTCAATATAATGAAGCACTTTTCATTTGCCTCTGAACTTTATCCTAGTGATGAAGACTTTATGTTTGTTAGTTTGTTTCTAAGTCGTTCTCTAAGAGCCATTACAGCAGGGTTCACTTGTTTTCTACTTGGGCAAATCAAATGCAGTTCAACCTCTGGTGATTCATAATCCGACAGTAGTTGAACAAGTTGCCCGTTATTTAGTTCGGAATGAATATCGATCAAAGAACGGTATGCAATGCCTTTTCCTGCAACAGCCCATCGCTTCACAATGTCTGTATCATTACTGATTCTATTGCTCTCTACTTTTATTCTGTAGGTATTTTCATGGTTCGCGTAATTCCATTGATCGAAAATGCGACCAGCTCGGCGGTACAGCAAACAATTATGGGTAGCGAGTTGCTCTGGCGTGGTGGGTTCTCCATGCGCCAATACATAATCAGGAGATGTGCAAGTGATTCGTTTTACCGTTGCGATATGAAATGACACCATGGATGAATCTTCAGGTTTTCCGTAACGTAAGGCGATATCTACTTGCTCTAGAAAAAAATCAGAAATGGAATCACCCACAGTCAGATCAATGGACAGCAGCGGATGTTCTTCAAGTAGTTCATCTATCCAAGGCAAAAGGGTATTACGACCTAAATCCGAAGATACAGACAATCTGAGTTTTCCTGTTACTTTACCTTGCGTTTGATGTGCTGAAAGACGTCCTTGTTCTAAGCTATTGAGTGCTTGACGACAGTGAAACAAAAACTGCTCACCTTGCGGGGTGATCCTTAATTGTCTGGTACTTCTAATAAACAGCTGCACATCTAATTGCTTTTCTAATCTTTTCAGTGCAGAGCTGACTCCTGCCGTTGTGATATTTAACTGTTTTGCCGTTTCCGTCAAGCTGCCAGTTTCGGCAATTCGAAGAAATAAGCTTAGATCTGATAGATTCATTGTTAACTAATATTTAATAGAGATTAAGTAATTGGTGTGTTTTTAGTTTAATAGCAATTGCCCATAATGTCTCTACCACCGCGAGCTAGCGCGGAATCTAAACACTTTCACTTAGAGAGGCAGGTATGGCACAAATATTAGGTAGTAACGATCTATTGAATACTCCGTTGACGCTCCCATGTGGAGCGATTATAAAAAACCGCCTTATAAAATCCGCGATGTCAGATTCACTTGCTGATGGCGAAGGTAACCCAACCGATAGCCAAGTACGTCTTTATGAGCGGTGGGCTGATGGGGAAGTGGGGCTGTCAATTATTGGAGAAGTGCAAGTCGATCCTAAGTACCCAGAAGCACCTGGGAATCTTGTGTTAGGCAGCCATTCAAACCATAAAGCGCTACAACTATTAACTTCCCGAGCCTCTGTGAAAAATGCTCATATATGGGCCCAACTAGGTCATGCAGGGGCGCTTGCCTATCAACCACTTAACCAAGTTAAAGGCCCATCAGCCCTTAAAATTGGTGAATTTGAATGCTTAGGTATGTCAGAACACGACGTGTCTCTGTTACCAGATAAATATGCCAAAGCGGCCGAAATTGCCAGAGATACAGGATTTACTGGTGTACAAATTCATGCGGGTCACGGATTTTTACTTAGTCAATTTTTGTCACCGCTTTTTAACCGCCGAACAGACCAGTACGGTGGTTCTATCGAAGCCCGTAGTCGAATTATTGTAGAAATAATTAATAAAGTTCGGTTAACAGTCGGGCGTACTTTTCCTATTGGCATCAAGATTAATTCTTCTGATCAACTAGAAGGCGGGTTAACGCAGGAAGAGGCTTTAGAAGTCGTGCATATTTTGGATCAGACGAGTATTGATTTGATAGAGCTAAGTGGCGGATCTTATTTTCCTGGAGCGACATCAAGTTCCGATAAGGCCTCAAGTGGTCCATATTTTGTCGATTTTGCCATCAAAGCTAGGAGTATGACGACTATTCCTCTAGCTGTTACTGGTGGTTTTAAAACTCGCGCACAGGTATTCAATGCTCTGTCATCAAATAGTGTCGATTTTGTTGGATTAGGAAGGGCGTTTATCCTCGAACCAAGACTAGCTCAAGATTGGCTACATGGTATAGACCGCCTTCCTAAGTTCCCAAGGTTTACATCGTCGCTTCCGGGAGGTGTTACAGCATGGTATTCCATGGCCTTAGCAGCGATAGCTAATGACAAGGAAAGCGAGTTTGAACTGGATCTCGCATCCGCTATTCAAGCTTATGACACTCGCGATAGAGGACGAATTAATGTATGGCTTGCTAAATTTCAATAATAAAAAGATTGATTAAAATGTTTTTTGAAGTGATATGAATAAGATTGTCATTGCCAGAGTTTTGGTCAATATTCAATGTTGCTAGGTGATTTTTCTAGCGGTTTCTTCTACTTTGCAAAGCAGTACTAACAGCTTTTTTTGGTCAGATTTACTTAGTGTCTTTAGCAGTAATTCTTCTGTGGAAGTGGCGAGTACGACAACTTTTCCGTAATGTTCTCGGCCGACGTCGGTCAAGGAAAACTCGACTAAGCGACGGTCTTGTTCATTGACAATTTTTTGTACCCAGCCTTTGCTACACAGGCTTGTTCCCGCCCGAGAGGCCGCGACTCTATCTAAGCCGATGGCTTTTTCCAAATCTCTTACTGAGAGCTTGTCATATTTACCTAAGTGAGCCAGCACGCGCCATTCAGGAACGGTTAATCCATATTGATTTCTATATTTACGAGCCAAGGCTTCGGACGTTTGCTGAGCGGCCTGATTAAGGCGATATGGAATAAAATTATTTAGATCAAACATTTACTTACCTTTTTAAGCTCTCTAAATACCGAAAAATATAGGGTATGTGTCTGCCAATTCGCCATGTTGGAACATAGTTTAAAGCTTTATTAGCTAGCAACCTATAAAAAAGATTGGCCACAAAAGTGGCTAATCATTTCAAATGAAATGAGTTGACTCGTTTCATTTGAAATGATTATATAGATTTTCACTTACTATTTCGGCTTAAGTCATGTCTTATCTCAGCGGCTTTAGAAACTATCATTCGACCGAGGCGTTAGCGGGTGTTTTGCCTATTGGACAGAACAGTCCTCAGCGCTGCGCATTTGGTTTATATGCAGAACAGATAAGTGGCTCTGCATTTACGGCACCCCAAGGACACAATCTACGTAGCTGGATGTACCGCATTAGACCCAGTGTTGCGCATCGAGCTGACGGAGACTTGGTTGAGTTCGTTAACTGGGTATCTCGATCAGACGATAGCAATACGCAAATTGCCTTTGATCCGCTTAGATGGAATCCATTAGCGACCGTAGAAGGGCATTGGGTTGAGTCTGTTCGCACCTTAACTATCGCAGGGTCTGCAAACTCGCAAATTGGTATGTCAGCGAGTATTGCTACATTGCATGAGCAGCAACAGCCTGTATTACAAAACCATGATGCAGAAATGTTGGTTATGCCGATCAGTTCGTCTATTAGCTTGCGCACAGAGTTTGGCGTTTTGGAAATAGGTGTTGGCTCGCTTGGTGTTATTCCACGTTCTGCATTTGTTGAATTAAGCACTGAAAATATCACCCAAATTTACTTGTTAGAAAATTATGGTTCGCCTTTTGAATTGCCTAATCGTGGCGCCATAGGCGCGAATGGTTTGGCGAATGAACGTGACTTTGAATATCCAACGGCGAGCTTTGTAGAGCAACAAACAACAACGTGGGTGATTGAAAAAAGAGAAGGGCGCTTTCGTGACTTCACCCTTGAACATTCGCCATTTGATGTGCTCGGTTGGCATGGAAATCATGCTCCTTATCGATATGATTTGAGACGCTTTAATACTCTTGGCTCGATAAGCTATGATCATCCTGATCCTTCGATCTTTACGGTTCTGACGTCACCAAGCCAAACTGCCGGTGTGGCAAACATAGACGTGGTGGTATTTGGTGATCGTTGGCTGGTGGCTGAAAATACCTTTCGTCCACCTTGGTATCATCGTAATGTTATGGCTGAGTTTATGGGATTAATTTACGGTACGTACGACGCCAAACCGAATGGCTTTTTGCCTGGTGGTGCTAGTCTTCATAATGCTGGCTCGCCACATGGCCCTGATTATGATGCGTTTTCAAAAGCATCGGTGTCAGAATTGTCTCCCCATAAATTATCTGGAACACTGGCGTTTATGTTTGAAACCAGTGCGCCCCAGCGAATTACCCACTTTGCAGCTAACGCCGACGAACGTCAAAAAGACTATGTGGACTGTTGGAAAGACATTCAACCAGCTAGCCAAATTATTAAAGAGTTCAACGTACCGGATAACAAAAGTACGGACAGCCACAATGGGTAATCTTTGCGCTGGGCGTCTACAATTATCCATTGCACTCCACTGGTCTCGAAGTGTGCGGGGGATTGCTATTCCGCCGCCTTTAGAGGCTTAAAATCATTGCCTTTTAAATACATTATTTTCCAAATATAACGATAAATAGGAATACAGAAATGGCAGATTTATTTGAAAACCCAGTTGGATTAGATGGTTTTGAATTTGTAGAGTTTGCAGGCCCCAACCCAGAGAAAATAGCGGAAGTGTTTCAGCTAATGGGGTTTGAATTAGTAGCGAAGCATCGTTCGAAAGATGTCGAGCTTTATCGTCAAGGCGGCATTAACTTTATCTTAAATAAAGAAAAAGGCAGTGAAGCCTATTACTTTGGTCAGGAACACGGCAATGCCGCGGCAGGCATGGGGTTTCGTGTTAAAAATGCCCACAAAGCCTACGAGTATGTTCTGTCTAAAGGTGCTAAACCAATGGATATTCCGACTGGTCCTATGGAGCTTAGATTGCCTGCTATCAAGGGGATTGGTGGCGCACCTATTTACCTGATCGACCGTTATGACGATGGTTTATCCATCTATGACATTGATTTCGAGCTCCTGCCAGATGTCGATAAAAAGCCCGTGGGTCATGGCTTTTATGAGATCGATCATCTGACTCACAATGTCTACCGAGGTCGTATGGCCTATTGGGGACGCTTCTATGAAACCTTATTTAACTTTCGTGAGATTCGCTACTTCGATATCAAGGGCGAATATACTGGTTTAACGTCACGAGCGATGACGGCTCCCGATGGGAAAATTCGTATTCCGTTAAATGAAGAAGCAGCTGGTGGCTCAGGTCAAATTGAAGAGTTTCTGATGTCATTTAATGGCGAGGGCATTCAGCATATTGCTTTGCGCACAGATAATTTAATGGCCAGTGTTGATTCCTTGCGTGCCAGTGGTATTCAGCTGATGACGGCACCACCGGAGACCTATTACGACATGCTGGAAGAACGCCTTCCTGGTCATGGTGAAAAGGTCGATGAGCTAAAAACGCGCGGCATTTTGCTGGATGGCACTATCGATGGTGCGCCACGATTACTGCTGCAAATATTCTCTACCAATCAGTTGGGTCCAGTGTTTTTTGAGTTTATCCAACGCAAAGGCGATGACGGTTTTGGGGAAGGCAACTTTAAAGCTTTGTTTGAATCCATAGAGCGCGATCAAGTAGCTCGTGGTGTCATCGAAACTAATGCGTAAAGGATGAAGTAATGGAAAACGTTGGTACGCTTTATTCTTATTGGCGCTCTTCTGCAGCCTATCGAGTCAGAATTGCGCTTGCTTTAAAGGGGTTATCTTATGACACCGCTTTCGTTCACTTGGTTAACGGCGGCGGTGAGCAGCATTCCTCTCACTATAAGTCGTTAAATGCACAAGGCTTGGTGCCGAGTTGGCAAGATGATAAGGGCGTGCTAACGCAATCTTTAGCGATTATTGAATACATCAATGATTGCCATCCTGATACGCCTTTGCTTCCCGCAGCGCCTTTTGCGCGCGCCAAAGTCCGTGCGATGGCGCAAGCGATTGCCTGTGAAATCCACCCGATTAACAACTTACGCGTTCTTAAATACCTTCGTACTAGTGTGGGTTTAGACGACGATGCGGTTAATAGTTGGTATCAGCATTGGGTGAGCGAAGGCTTGGGCGCATTGGAATTAATGGTCGAAGATGACGGTTTTTGTTATGGCAACATGCCATCGCTTGCGGATATCTGTCTGATTCCTCAACTGTATAACGCTCGTCGTTTTAACGTGGACTTAACAATCTATCCCAAATTGTGTCGTATCGAAGCCAACTGTCTTCAGCTAGAAGCATTTAAGCAAGCTGTGCCAGAAGCCCAAGCTGATGCACAACTGTAAGTGGGTTAAACATGATAAATACTAAACAAAGTCACCTCAAGGAGATGTTCTGTGAATACCAATCGCATTAACAGCTGGTTGCCGAGCGCTAACATTGCAGGTTGCGAATTTCCCTTAGCGAACTTGCCTTATGCGGTCTTTTCCAGTGCTGATCAAATACACCATATTGGCGTCGGCATTGGCGACAAAATCGCCAATTTGAGCGCACTTGAAGAAGTGGGATTATTTGCTGAATTAGATCCGTGTTTGCGTGAGGCGGTCAAACAAAATGCTCTGAATCAATTGATGGGGCTAGGTCATACACAATGGCATGCGCTGCGTCTTCGTTTGATCGAACTGTTCAGCAATAGCGCTTACCAATCCAAAGTAGAGGCTTGCTTGATTCCTCAGTCAGAGGTTGCTTTTCATTTGCCTTGCCAAATTGGTGACTACACAGATTTTTATACGTCTGTGCATCATGCCACACGAGTTGGGTCATTGTTTCGCCCAGATAATCCGCTGTTGCCAAACTACAAATGGATACCGATTGGCTACCATGGGCGAGCGTCTTCCATACGTATATCGGGCGAAGCCTTCAAGCGTCCGGCAGGGCAGTTAAAAGCACCTGACGCCGAGCGTCCAGTATTAGAACTTTGTAAACGTCTTGATTATGAATTAGAGCTGGGTATTTTTATCGGCAAAGGCAGCCAGTTAGGAACGCCTATCTCAATGGCCGACGCTGAACAGCATGTGTTCGGTGTGTCCATGTTTAACGACTGGTCTGCTCGTGATATTCAAGCATGGGAATATCAACCTTTAGGGCCATTATTATCGAAAAACTTCTTTTCTAGTCTAAGTCCTTGGGTCGTTCCGATGGCGGCACTGGAGCCTTACCGCTGTGATTGGACGCGAGATGCTGAAGACCCTCAACCGCTTGATTATTTAGACTCTAAAGCGAATAGAGCCAAGGGCGCAATAGATATCAAGCTAGAGGTTTGGATAGAAACGGCCAAAATGCGAGCGGACAGCCAGCCAGCTGAACGCCTTTCCAAAAGTAACTTCAAAGATTCTTATTGGACCATTGCACAAATGGTGGCTCACCATACAGTGAATGGTTGTGATCTCAAGCCGGGAGACTTATTTGGCAGTGGTACTCTGTCCGGTCCAGATCTTGATGAATCAGGTTCACTTCTTGAGCTCACTGAAGGTGGGAAGACCCCCATCACCTTAAGTAATGGCGAGCAACGTACCTTTGTTGAAGATGGTGACCGAATTATTCTGAAAGGTTACTGTGGAGACGATCAACTAAGAATTGGCCTAGGGCAGGTGGATAACCTAGTTAAGGCTGGCAACAAGCCTTGATCGCCTAGCTTTTACTTTCGTTTTTATTTGTGATCGATAAAGAGTACTTGTCTTCATGGCGGGTATAAAAAGCATGGAGTGTTATAAGTTATAAAAACTGCATGAGAATCGTAGTAAGCCTAGATGGCACTGCGATTCTCATGATTCAATATCAGTAATACATGGTATTAATTTATTCGATATGTATCCCTATTAAAAATACATTAGCATGGAAAGATGGATGGGGAGTGTGGAACGAATAGATGATTTCATGACACATTCCTCAATGTTGCTCCATTAATGTTGAGAAAAATAATGAAAAAATATCTCTGTTTACTAAATTTTCCGTCTTCTTTTATTGGTATTTGTCAGAATCAAATATCAAGCTCCTTCCGTCAAAAATCTCGCTTCGTAAAACGATTTTATAATAGTGACTATTAATATCCTTCTAAAATTTATTTAGAGTGGAAGGAAGTTTCGAAAATACTATTAGAGGTGATTAAAGCCTTATCCGGCTTATAAATGATTTTCCCCTAATTGCCGAATGAGATAATGACATGGAAATTACAAAAATAATTAATCGAATCGTCTTAGCTGTTGCAGTGTTTATATTTTCAATTTTTTCGATAAGCGCCTCAGCTTCATCCCCTCGTGAACAATTAATATTGGATACGGGCTGGAAATTTCTTTTTTCTGAAGGGGATAAAACAGATGCGTTTTTACAAAAAGATTTTGATGATAGTGTATGGCAAACAATCAGTGTTCCACATACATGGAACAACGTGGGTTATTACCAGAATGACACCACGTCTCACATTAACACTAAAAACAATATCAACAAGCAATATGGTATTGGTTGGTATCGATTAAATTTTAATGTTTCTTCTACGAATGCAAAACAACAAGCATGGTTAGAATTTGATGCAGCGAGCCGAGTAGCTGAAGTGTGGCTAAATGGAGTGTACCTTGGTGAGCACCGAGGAGGTTTTACTCGTTTTCGTTTTGATGCGACTCAGGCTCTGTATTGGGATCAAAACAATGTGCTTGTTGTAAAAACGGACAATACGAAACCCACCGCAGATTCATCAACTGCCGATACTTTGCCCATTGCTGGTGACTTTTTTGTCCACGGTGGCCTTTATCGTCCCGTAAGGCTGGTATTCACCGATCCAGTGCATTTAGACATGCTGGACTATGGTGGACCTGGTGTGTATGCCACCACCGACTTAATTAAGACAGAAAAAGCGCAGGTGACAGTGAGCAGCCGAGTAAAAAATGACGCTGAGCAGTCTAAAAAGATACGAGTTATTTCTCAACTTGTAGATGCCAAGGGTAAAACTGTGGATCAGGCAGAACAAGCGTTAACACTTGAACCTAAAGCATTAGCGACGTTAAAACAGAACTTAGATGTTGCTAACCCTACTTTATGGCAAGGACAAGAAAATCCTTATTTATATACTCTGCGAACAGAAATTCGTGGGTCAAATAATCAGGTTCTCGATACACTCGAGCAAAAATATGGGTTGCGTAATATTGTGATATCTCCCGACAAAGGTTTTATTCTCAATGGCAAGCCACTGCGTTTACAGGGTGTTGCTTATCACCAAGATAAAGAGGGGCTTGGTTGGGCCGTGAGTCCAGAGGATGTCAAACAGGATGTGGATTTGTTGGTGGAAATGGGGGCCAATACATTGCGCCTTGCTCATTATCCTCATGGCCAGCCTGTACATGAATTAGCCGATAAATATGGTTTGATTCTTTGGGATGAAATTCCTTTAGTGACAAGTTGGACGTATGGCAAAGATCATAAAGTGGCAAATGACGGATTATTGGTCAATGCAGAGTTGCAGTTAAAAGAAATGATCAAGCAAAATTTTAATCACGCATCTGTCGCTTTTTGGGGAGTGGCGAATGAAGTGGATTTTGGTGCGGTCGTTCCTGCGTTTCTGGGGGCTACTCGAGGTAATACTCCTGATCCTATTCCTGTTTTGAAGTCTCTGGCGGACATGGTAAAACAGTTGGATCCTAGCAGAGCCTCAACCCTTGCTAATTGCTGTGAAGCCAGAGAGGAAGTCAAAGATATCGATATTCCCAAAACATCGCCAGTGGCTGATACGGTTGGGCTTAATCGTTATTATGGCTGGTATTATGGGGACGTTGATGATTTTGGGCCGCACTTAGATGCATTGCATGTGCAATATCCAAATTTACCAATATCGGTAAGTGAATATGGCGCAGGTGGCGCAGTGTCCTTACACACAGATAATTACTTAGGTGCTCCGGTCGACTCTAGAGGACACCACCAACCTGAAGAATACATGTCTTATGTGCATGAAGAGAATTGGCGTGTGATCGAGAGTAAACCGTACCTATTTGCTAGCTGGATCTGGAATGCATTTGATTTTGCGACCACGGTGCGAACAGAAGGGGATTCACATGATATCAACACCAAAGGGCTGATTACCTATGATAGAGCGATAAAAAAAGACGCGTACTACTTTTATCAAGCGAACTGGACGACTAAGCCTATGGTGCATGTCACCTCAAGTCGTTACTCGCAGCGCCACTATCAGATTACCGACGTTAAAGTTTATTCCAATCTTGATCAAACTGAATTGTGGTTGAATGGTAAATCTTTAGGAGTTAAAGCCGATTGCTCATTAAAAATTTGCGTGTGGCCAAATGTTAGTCTTAAAGTAGGCGATAACACGGTCGTAGCTAAAGGCGTTGGCAAGCAATCTTCAGTTCAGGATGAAACGCATTGGCAGTTAAATAAAAGCCAGAGTAACAGCTACTTTATTGATGCTGGCGCATTAGTTGCCGCATCAACACAAGAGCATTCTTTTGGCTCAGATAACTTTTTTTATGGTGGCGAAGCTGCATCGTTTGATAAATTAGGTGGCTGGGGACGTCCGCCAGTGAAGCCCGAGATAAATCAGACTGCAGATCGTGATTTGGCTACTACATACCGTCGAGGGAGCTTTCATTATGAGCTGCCATTAAGCAATGGCCACTATAAAGTCGTCTTACTGACGGTTGCTCCTTCGGATGACATAACGTCGCGATTTACTGTAGAAGCAAATGGCCGCAAAATTGTTGAAGTGAACGCGTCAAAGTCAGAATCTGGCGAAAACCTAATCGCTGAGTACTATTCTGCAGAAATTGAAGTGGTAGAGGGGCTTTTAAATCTTAAATTTGTACCAGTTCAAGGTGATGCATTCGTATCTGCTATCGAAGTTACGCCAATCTTAAATAAATAACATGCAAAAGCCGAGGCTTGTATTCACAATGTCTTGGCTTTTGTTTTTTTATCTTCTTAATCTACTTACTGCCAAATTTCAACTCGATTACGGCCTTGTTCTTTGGCTCGATATAAGGCTTGGTCGGCGAGGCGAAGTAAATCTTGGTAGTTCTCTACTTGATGAGAAAACGCTACGCCCATGCTGACAGTCATGGTTAAATCGGCGGCGATATCGCTGTAGTCATAAGTTTCAATGCTGTTGCGGAGGTTTTCGCAATAAGCAGCCACATTTGCATCATTCATATCTTTAATCATCAAGGTGAACTCTTCACCCCCCCAGCGAGCTGCATGTATCTGATGATCAGCAAGCTGCAGCAATTGTTTGGCGAGCGCTTTAATGGCTTTATCTCCAATCAGATGAGAGTAGTGATCATTGATTTTTTTGAAGTGATCAATATCCATAATGATCAAAGCAAGTGGTGTATGTTGCTGCTTGGCTTGAATAAACTTCTCGCTTAACCATTTATCAAAAGCACGTCGATTTGGTAAACCAGTCAACTTATCTTCATTGGCTTGACGCTGAAAATCTTCCGATTGCTGACGTAATGCATAGGTTTGCTTTTCGACAAGAGCTTTTAGCTTTAGCTCACTTTTTTGCAATCGTTGTACGCGCCATTTTATGCTGCCAGCAAGAATGATCAGTACCAAAAGCGCGAAGCCGACTTGTATCTCAATGCGCTGCCAGAAGTGCGGTAAAATAGTGAATTCATAAACCTGGTCGGCATTATTCCAATCACTATAAGGATAACGCGCACTGACCAGAAATTTGTATTTCCCAGGCGCTAAATTTGTATATTCAGCAATGGTATTTTTGCCCCTAGAAGCCCAGTTATCTTCAAAACCCACTAGCCTTGTACGGTATTAAATACGGGATGACATGATGTATCCGAGTCCTGCATAGTTAAATACCACTCTATTTGTTCCTGCAGGTAATATGTTTTGTTGGTTGGCAGATAGTTCAAATCCGTCTGCCACTATAGATTCAATGGTGAGAGGTAAGCGTGTTGTGTTTTTTTGCGAGATAGTGGAGCTGTCTATCATGGCAACACCTTTTGAAGTGGCAAACCATAGCTTGCCATTGTCCATAGCAACCGCTGCAGGGTTCGAGCCGCCATTTGCTTGAGCACTTGCTAATCCATCACTTTCTGAAAAATGCTCAAACGCAATCTCACTTCGGCGGCCATCAGCCACAGCATGAGCCTCATGATAGTCGACTCGCCAAATGCCACGATTACTGGTTAGCCAAAATCCATTGGTACCGTCGTAAACTACTTGGAATAGTTTGTCGATGGGCAAGCCTGAGCGCCGCCCAACTAGGCCTAGCTGACCATCTTGTTGGTTATATCTAATTAAGCCGCGGTCTGTAGCAATCCAGACATAACCTTCTTCCATCCAGAAGCCAAAAGCATATTCAGCCTCTTCGAGGTTATTAATGGGAATAATTTCAAAACCACTGGATGTTAGTTTGGCAACACCCACCCCAGTTCCTACCCAAATTTGACCTCGGTCATCTTCCGCCAATGCCATAATGTAATTGTCAGGTAAGCCATTATTGCGAGTGAAAATGTGCTGTTGGCCAGCGGCATTTCGTTGCACAAGGCCATTGGTTGTCCCAATCCATAAGTTGCCGTGACTGTCCTCTAAAATGGATCTGACTTCATCGCTAGGCAATCCATTCCGGTGATCAAATTGAGGGGTTAATTGTTGATCTTTCCAGAGCATTAGGCCATTAAGATAAGTACCTACCCAAATGCCACCATCACGCTGTTTAGTAAAGCTAAGAACAGAAATAGGGGCGCTATTATTAGCAAGCGCATTGCGGGCGATATTGTTATGAATAAGGCTAAGGCCTTCACTTGAGCCAACCAGTACAGTATCTGAATCGATGTCGATAACGCTGCGAACATAATCGCCTACTAGATTGCGGCTCTTAGCCCAAGTAGTAAAAGGCGCTTTGCGCAGACGCACTAAACCGCCATTAGTGCCAATCCAAATGCTGCCTTCGAAGTCCTGTAATATGGATAACACACGGTTATTTGGCAAACCAGAATGAGTATTTAGTCGTTCTATATGGCTATTGCTGACCTTTATTAAGCCATTTTTGATAGTACCTAACCACAGGTTGTTTTCGTCATCTTCCATTAGAGTGCTAATGGCTTCACCTGCCAAACTAGGATGTACAATGCTGGCTCTATTATCTTCTAAAATAAAAGCGCCTTGTTCAGTGGCCACTAATAGACGCTTGTCGTGAGTTTCCAGAATGGAATAAACATGTAACTTTGGTAGATTAAACTTAGTTAATATATCTTGTTTGTCTTGCCCATTTAGATGATATAAACCTTCTTCAGTTGTCGCCCAAATTCGACCGTTACTGTCTTCAAGTAAGCGGTAAGCACTAATGTTCTGTAATACCCAAGCTTCTTCAATGGCACCATTTTCAACATGTGGCTTTGGCCGATGAAATACGCCCAACCCTTCAACGGCTATCCAAAGGCCGCCGGAACTGTCTTTGAGTACGTTATTTACCATGCTTGCCGCAGCAAATTGTGGCTGCCACTGATTACCTTGGCGATAGGTAATACCGCCTCTTACTCCCGCAATCCACAAACCATTATTAGCATCTGATACAAGAGTCCGGATGCCAGAATCTAAAATCCCCGTTTTATCCGAGCGTTCATAAAAACGAAAATCACGACCATTGTAACGGGCAACACCTTCCCAAGTTGCAAACCATATATAACCATCAGAAGTTTGCGCGATGGCATTAATGCTGTTGTGTGGAAGGCCTTCATGAGTAGACCAAGTGTCTTTGAAATAATCTGAAAGAGGAGTTGAGGTGTTCGCATGAGCCACATTTAAAGCGCATAACAACATAATTCCTAACCACAATGGCGTTGTTCTATGCGAATAGATAAGCGTCATTTTTCCCTCATACTTATACAGATTAATAACATCGAGCCTGATTGTTATTCACTATCAAAACATCTCTAAATAGCGATATGCACAATATATTGGTTTGCGAGTTTTAATAAAAATTGGACACCAAGGCTAGATGATAATCAGTCTTAGTAAATTGGCCGAATACTATCATAAAGATTTTGAGTAAAATGTTTCTAAATGTTAATGAAATGCTGGTTATAGCTTAAAACTTCGTGGAAATTATAGCTAATTGATGAAATATTACAGAGCTTGTATTAGGTGATGGTTAATAAATTTTGCTTATGGTTAATATCTAGAATGGACAGCAAAGAAAATAGCAGTGGAAGTTGTTTGATTATTGCAGGAAAGGGCAACTAGAGAATAGGAAACTAGATTAGCTTTTCGGTAAGCTGACTCACAGAGACAAGTTGAATTTTACGCTGTAACTTGTCTCTGATGAAATCTAGTTTCTTAACCAGATTTAAGTCTTAGTAACACTTTGCCTCTTTATTCTGTGCAACCAAGTTCTCATAAATTGGCAGGTTTTTTGGTAAATTGGCTTGTAAGTTTTGAATACGATGAGAGTTTGATGGATGAGTCGACAACAGCTCCGGTGTTTTACTCTCGCCGCCAGCACTCATATTACGCCACAACTGGACACTTTCTCGTGGATCAAAGCCTGCTTTTGCCATATATTCTAAACCAAGCACATCAGCCTCAGATTCATGAGAGCGGCTGAAAGGCAAAATGATACCTACTTGCGCTCCTAGTCCCAATGCTTGGAAGATTGCAATCTTCTCAGGTGATTCTTCGCCGCTTAATTGATACCCCAGTGCTAACGCTTGGCTGGTGGCTAATTGAGTGGATACGCGTTCATTACCATGACGAGCAATTACATGGGCTAACTCGTGACCCACTACCGCTGCCAGCTGGGATTGATTGTCCGCTACTTTTAATAAGCCAGTATAAACACCTACCTTATAACCTGGTAGAGCAAACGCATTCACCTGCTCATCGTTAAACAACACCACTTCCCAGTCTTGATTACGGTATTTATCTGGTAACACCGCAATAAGTGTATCCGCTACACATTGTACCTGTGCGCGTAGCTTTGCATCTGATGACGCAGGCGTTTCCTTCTTCATTTCTGTAAAAGACTGAACTCCCATCTCGTTCATCTGACTATCAGGTAATACTGCAAACTGCTTACGACCTGTCGGCGAAGAACTACAACCCACCATTACAACCAACGCCGCCGCTAGTGCTACCTTAAAAGAAACCTTCATAAACATCATCGTAAAACCGCCTTGAAAACTGCTGGACTGTTGGATATGGATGTCATTATAGAGAAGGGTTTTTGTTAGAAGCAAATAGATATGGGATTTAGTTTATTAAAGGTTTTGTCAGGACTAGGACAAGTAGTGGATAGCGTCATGTAGGATCTAACATGACGTTCTTAAAATGCGTTTTAAATTGTTCTGCTGCTTTATTGAAGACTCACTTAGAATTGTAAACGATTCTTTACAATACCAATATCTACTTTGAGTTAGGATATTAATATGCTCAAGGGGAAGAGCATATGTTAATGAAAGGAAAGTGACTGAAGTATTGAGATGCATAAAATGCATTTCGTTCCCTTAATATAAGCTTTAGTTGAGTGATATCTTGAAGCAATTACAGACTGTATGTTTTTATTTTATTTCGTTGTTTTTTGCTGCCGCATTATTGTGCTTGTCGGCAAACGTATCTGCGCAGGATGTGAATTTAGATAGCGGCTGGGAATATGCGTGGGGAGACTCACCGTTTAATTCAGACGGTGTGCCCTTATGGACGCAACAAAATAGCCTAGCCGATTGGCAACCCATTGCTTTTCCCGCCGATCCACCGGTTCGTGGTGAACACAAGAATGTTTGGTTTCGTATAACGCTGCCACAAGACGCCTTTAGAGACCCTGTATTTTATGCCTCCAGTATCGATTTATTGGCTGAAGTATATTTGGAAGGCGAACTTATTTATAAACATGGTCAATTAGACCAGAATGGCGTGGGGCTATTTGCTGGTTGGCCCTGGCATATGATTACTCTTCCTGAGGATTTCGCAGGACAAACACTCTATTTTCGGGTGTATTCAGATTATATCAGTATTGGCTTTTGGGGAGAGCGAAAGCTTACCGAGCGAGTTGATGCCCTGAAACAAATTATCGAAGAGTCATTACAAGGCTTTATTGTCGCTGGTGTGACGATATTTATCGCTTTGATGGCCGCTATTTTTGCCATGTTAAAAGGTCAGCGTCGCCAATTTCTCAATGTGTGTCTCTTTTCTCTTGCTGCCGCGGGGTTAGTATTGGGAGACATCCCGGCTATGAAGCTTATATGGGATCAACCTTTACTGTGGAACTATATTGGTGCGTATGCGTATTTTTTATTGCCGATTCCGATGTTTATGTTGTTGGCTGAGTGGTTGTCAGGTGCCGGTCTAGAGGTTCGTCATTTTCAGTGGTTATGGCGCGCTCATGTTGTATTTTTGTTGTTAGCGGCAATTGGAAGTGTGTTTGGTCTCATTCATCTAACCCAGCTTTATCCTGCATTTGATGGCATGTTTATCGTGACGTCACTCTTATTGGTAGGCTCTGTTCTCTTGGTGTTTAACAGCGTTCGTCTGGAACAAAAATTACTTATTCTGGCTTACTTTGGTTTTTGCTCTGTCATGATGCTTGATATGGCGGTTGCACATAATTGGATATCATGGAGCTCTGTTCCTGTTTCTAGTGGCGCGCTGCTATTTTCTGTAGCGATCATTGGCTTGTCTTTTAACCATTATCTGTCGACTCAACGCCGGTTAGCGAAGCTGAATATATCATTAGAATCTAAAGTCATTGAGCGTACCGAGCAGCTTAGTATCATGGCAAAGCAAGAAGCACTTCGCGCAAATGGACTGTTATTTCAGCAGGAAAAGATTGAAATTGTTAGTGATATTATTTTTGAACTAGAAAGCTGCCACACACTAGAAGTGGGGATTGAAAAGATAGCCAATAGCATTGAAGCCCTTTGTGCACCTTTTTCCGGTGTATTTAGCATTGCGGTTACAGGTGAATGGCGAAATGTTCACAGCTGGGGGCAAATCATTGACTCTACACCTACTGAAAATGCCGCTTTTACCAAGGCTAAGTTTAATAACGAGCAGGGCGTTTTTCCATTTAGAGTTGTTAATCAGCAGGGTTCTGTTCGTTATGTTGCTCTGCTGCAAGTTCAAGCAACAGGGGGACTAAATGGTTATCCTATAGCGCACTTTATGAAGCTGTTAAAGCGAGCGATAGAAAAAATAAACATTACCTTAGCGAATATTGCTTTACGCGAGGAACTGCAACGCTTTTCCTATGAAGATGAGCTTACGGGTTTAAAAAATCGCCGTTTTTTCTCTGAGGTTATGGAACATGAAATTACAGCGGCTGAACAAAACCAAGAACCGTTATCGCTACTGATTTGTGATATCGATTACTTTAAAACCTTCAACGACACTTATGGTCACCCTGCTGGTGACGAAGCACTGAAAACCCTTGCTAGCTTACTGAGTCGCTTTTTCTATGAAGGCAATATTGTTTGTCGTTTGGGTGGCGAAGAGTTTGTCGTTGTTATGCCTAGAGTCAAAAGAGAAGATTGCTTACGAAAAGCCGAAGAATTAAGGGCTGCTGTTGAAAAAACACAAATAGAGTACGAAGGGCATTTGCTGGAAAACATTACCATCTCTATTGGTATCTCAAGCTGGCCAGAACTAATTTCAGATCCGCGACAATTATTTCAACAAACAGACTCTGCCTTGTACCAAGCCAAAGAAAGTGGCCGCAACTGTATTCGGGTGACGGAAAAGTAGATCGAGCCATTTGCATACAATTGAATTAAAGACAGGTTTTACTATTTACCAGTTGTCTAAAAAGGTATTAGGTGATAAAAATATTCCCATGTACCCTTTATTAAGTTTTTTTCAATACAGCACCTCTACCACCACGACCATAAGGTTGTTTGGAGGGTAGCTGCTATTTGATAAAAAAAGCCCTCTGAGCGAATCGCTAGAGGGCTTTTTTTATGTCTATATCTTGTTGTTCGCTCAGAGTATTTCACTAAAAATCTTTCATTAGGAGAAAGGTATGAAAACTCATCGCGAACTTGCGGAACAACTCGATTTATTCCATTCAGAACAACAAGCACCAGGAATGCTATTTTGGCATCCAAATGGCTGGCATTTGTTTCAAAATATACAAGAACACATGCGACGCTGTTATCGTCAATATGGCTTTAAAGAAGTGCGTACACCTCAGTTAATGAAAAAAGAGCTATGGCACATATCTGGTCATATGGATATGTATGCTCAAGATATGTTCTTTGGGGGCGAGCAAAATGGCGACCAAGAATACGCTTTAAAACCTATGTCTTGTCCTGCTCATATACTGATGTATAAACGTGGCGTACACAGCTATCGGGACTTGCCACTGAAGCTATTTGAATTTGGTCTAGTGCATCGTAACGAATCATCCGGTTCATTAAATGGTTGTCTAAGGCTTCGTCAGTTTACTCAAGATGATGCTCATGTTTTTTGTGCTTGGTCACAGGTGAAGCAGGAAGTTGGCCAGTTTCTTCAACGGGCAAAACAAATTTATAACGACTACGGCTATCAGGCGCTAGAAGTCAAAATTTCTACTCAACCAGAGAAAGCATTAGGTGACGATGCATCGTGGCGACGTGCGGAAGACATACTTAAAGAAGCCTGTCAGGCAGAAAATGTTCCCTTCGACATTCAAGTTGGAGAGGGCGCGTTTTACGGGCCAAAAATTGAGCTGGCATTACAAGATGCCGTGGGACGAATTTGGCAATGTGGAACAATACAACTGGACTTCAACTTACCAGATCGTTTCGAATTAGAATTCGACAATGAACAGGGCAAAGCGGAGCAACCTATTATTCTACATCAAGCTGTTTATGGCTCGATTGAACGCTGGATTGGTATATTGCTCGAAGTCTCACAAGGTGTACTACCTGAATGGATTCACCCGCAACCCGTGGCATTAGTTTCAGTTAACGATTCTGTTTTAGATTACGCCAATCAGCTAAGAGCAGAGCTAGAGCAACAAGGCATCAATGTCTCATGTGAATTTGGTGATCACTCGGTTGGGCGTAAAATTAAACGCAGTTTCGAACTGAAAATTCCCAACATCATCATAATAGGCGAGCAAGAAGCCCAAGCGGGAAAACTCACAATCCGCAGAGGCAAACACATTGAAATGATCAACCAGGAAGAACTGATCTCCTTCCTCAAAGCCAAACAAAATTTAAGATAAAAAGGAGCAAATTATGACCAGCGAAACCAGATAGGCCGCCAAGCAATTGGCGGCCTTTTTCGTTATTGGTTAATATTGGTAAACGAAGGAGGTAGGCAAATGGATAAGAACACAAAAAATTAGCTTTTTTATAATTGAAGAAAGGCGTTCTACTATAGATTGCGATTATGCCCTTAAATCCTCTAGAAAGTTCATTCGACGCAATCCCTATTGCGCGACCTACGGAGTTTCAGAGTCAGTTAAAAATACCCCTCCTAAAAACAGCAAAAACAATCTATGCCTTACGATATAAGTCGTCTTGCTAAAGGTTCCGTAAACTAAAGCATATGAGACGTTTGGGCGATAGCCCGATAAAAGATTTTTTGCTTTTCTTTTAAGGGGATGTTTTGCATCGTTTGGCAAAAGTTACACGCCCAGCGGGGCGGAATAAAGGTCGGGAATACAAAGCATTCGAATGGAACCAAATCTGGATGAAATCCACAAAACCTCTGGCACTTTTAGAAAAAATAATGGTCTATTCACTTCCTTGCGTATTTTTCCTTTATGATAGCCGCCATTAGCATTTGAATTAAACTTGGAACCAGAAATTATGAGCAACACTCCCGAGCACAAACCGCGTCCGATG
Source organism: Marinomonas sp. UCMA 3892 (assembly GCF_012726345.1). Lineage (GTDB taxonomy): Bacteria > Pseudomonadota > Gammaproteobacteria > Pseudomonadales > Marinomonadaceae > Marinomonas. The sequence continues at coordinate 83,926 of NZ_PTXN01000002.1, read as the reverse complement.
ATAGACCTTATTGTTAGTGTCATTTTGCCATCTGTGATTTTGATGAAGTTAAGTGGTGAAGATAAGTTAGGCACTAGTGGCGGTTTGATTGCTGCGTTAGCGTTTCCTCTTGGTTGGGGGCTTTTTGAGTTAGTGAAGTATCGAAAGTTCAACTTCATTGCCTTGTTAGGTTTGGTGAGTGTATTGCTGACAGGCAGCATTGGTTTATTTGAATTGGATAATAAATGGTTGGCGATTAAAGAGGCCGCTATTCCTGCAATTATCGGTATTGGTGTATTGGTGTCGACTTTTACGCCTTACCCTTTGGTGCGAGCCATGTTCTTCAATGCCGCGATTATGGATGTGGACACCATTAAACAAAAATTAGAAGAGAACAACAGCACAGAAATGTTCGAAAAACGACTTATGAAAGCCACGTATTTTATCGCAGGCTCTTTTGCTTTTTCTGCGACGATGAATTACATCTTGGCGAAATGGATCGTCACCAGCCCTGCGGGAACCGAAGCGTTTAACGAAGAGCTAGGACAGATGACACTATACAGCTACCCAATGATCGCCATCCCTTCCATGATCATGTTAATGGCTATTTTTTATTACCTATGGCGCAGCATCCAAAAAGCCACAGGATTGAAACTAGAAGAATTAATCGTTAAGAAATAGCACCGTCCATAAGGTCGGGGTCAGAGCAAAAATAGGCTAAATATTATCGGCAACTTTCGCTGATCTATAGGTGTTTTTGGTTCTTTTAGCTCATCAAAGAAAACTATTTCTTGATCTGACCCCAACCATCCGTACCTTCTGCGCTTGAAATCCCGATGAAGTTAGTTCGACGCAACAGCGTTGCGCGACTTTATGGAGTTTCAGAGTCAGTTAAAAATAGCCTTTCTAAAAACACCAAAAATAATCTATGCCTTACGATATAACGAGCGTAGGTAACAATTATGCGGCTATAAAGAAAATCAGGCATTAAAGATCTTAAAGCGAATTTTTGGTTGCCTTTTGGGCGCTAGCAAAAAGTTACACGCTCAGCAGAGCGGAATAAAGGTCATAAATACAAAGTGTTTGAATGGAAACAAAAATTAACCCCATCCTCCGCCTTCCCCTTGAATAAATGGGAAGGGACTAAGCCCAGCCCCAGCAGGGCGGAATAAAGGCCATGAATACAAAGCGTTTGAATGGAACCCGCATAGATAACACAAAGACGGTTAGTCGCTTTTAGTCTACCTCTAGTCGTTTCCAGCCACCTCCCACTTGTAGCTAAAAATTACACTGAGTCCATTGATGTTTTACCCATTTGATAGGTAAGGAAAAACAATGAACGCAGCAGAACTACACGATAAGTCTATTATTATTGACGGTTTGATTTGTGCTAAGTGGAATCGCGAGCTATTCGAAGACATGGCAAAGGGCAAGCTGACAGCAGCAAATTGCACTGTGTCGTTTTGGGAAAATTTCGAAGGTACGGTTCGCAATGTGGTTGAGATGAATCAGCTGATCGAAGCCAATAGCGATTTGTTAACCAAGGTTTACACGACAAAAGATATTCACCGTGCAAAAGCCGAAGGCAAAACTGGCGTAATGATGGGCTTTCAAAATGCGCATGCGTTTGAAGATCAAATTGGTTATGTACAGATTTTTAAAGACCTTGGCGTTGGTATTGTGCAAATGTGCTACAACACTCAAAACTTGGTTGGTACTGGCTGTTATGAACGTGACGGTGGTTTATCTGGTTACGGTCGTGAAATCGTGGCGGAAATGAACCGTGTTGGTATGTTGTGTGATTTATCTCACGTTGGTTCAAATACTGCGAAAGAAGTGATCATCGAATCGAAAAAGCCAGTTGCGTATTCCCATTGTTTGCCAGCAGGTTTGAAAGAACATCCTCGTAACCGTACAGATGAAGAGCTTAAGTTCATTGCCGACAACGGCGGTTTTGTCGGTGTCACCATGTTCGCTCCATTCCTAAAAGCTGGTATTAACGCAACGATTGACGATTACGTGGAAGCTATTCAATACATCTACAACATCGTTGGTGAAGACGCGATTGGTATCGGTACTGATTTTACCCAAGGTCACGGCTACGATTTCTTTGAATACCTAACACATGACAAAGGTTATGCCCGTCGTTTAACTCGCTTTGGCGAGATTATCAATCCGCTTGGTATGCGTACCGTTGGCGACTTCCCGAACTTGACTGAAGCTTTGCTAAAGCATGGTTTTAGTGAGCGTCAGGTAGTGAAGATTATGGGTGAGAATTGGGTGAACCTATTGAAAGAAGTTTGGGGCGAATAAATTATCTGCGCTCGTAATGATTTACAGGCTTTGATCTTAACTAAAAAGAATTTAAGGAATTAGATATGAGTTCTCATGCACCAGAAATGCCAATAGTTGTTGATGATGAAACCGGTGTTTGGACAACGGATGCGTTGCCTATGTTGTATGTGCCTCGTCACTTCTTTGTGAATAATCACATGGGGATTGAGGACGAGATTGGTGACGAACGTTACGCCGAGATCCTTTACAAAGCGGGTTATAAATCAGCGTATTTTTGGTGTGAACAAGAGTCTGAATGCCATGGTATTTATGGTGAGGAGATTTGGCACCATTATTTGAAACGCCTATCTCAACGCGGTTGGGGCTTTTTCATTACCGAAGAGTTAGACATTGAAAAGGGTACTGCAAAAGTACGTTTGGAAAACTCTGCATTTGTTTATCACTACGAAAAAATCCATGGTAAGAAAGTGAACCGTAAAGTGGATTACATGTTCACTGGTTGGTTTGCTGGTGCGTTGGATCAGATCCTAGAAAGCAAAGGATTGGCAACTCGTACTAAGGCAATTCAAACCCAGAGCGCAGCCGAAGAAGGTTGTGATGTAGGGTATTTCCAGGTTTCTCCACTTTAGTTTTTTTAATCAAAACTTAAATGCATGAGGTCACCACGGGCAGGTGGTGACCACAACAGTAAAAGTTAAACGTCGTTTCCAAGAAGGCAGGATGTTATGTCCCAATATGATGCGTTGTTCGAGCCACTAAATATTAATAAATTAACTATCCGCAATCGTATCGTCAGTACGGCTCACGCTGAGGTGTATGCCACTGATGGCGGCATGACAACAGACCGCTATGTAAAATATTACGAAGAAAAAGCCAAAGGCGGATGTGGCTTGTGTATTTGTGGTGGTTCCAGTGTAGTGTCTATCGATAGTCCACAAAGCTGGTGGAGTTCGGTTAACCTATCAACTGATCGTATTATTCCCCATTTCCAAAATCTTGCCGATGCGGTTCATAAGCATGGCGGCAAGATCATGATTCAAATTTCTCACATGGGCCGTCGTTCTCGTTGGGATGGTGAAAACTGGCCTAACCTAATGTCTCCTTCCGGTATTCGTGAGCCTGTTCACCGTGCAACGTGTAAAACCATTGAAGTAGAAGAAATGTGGCGCATTATCGGCGACTTTGCTAAAGCTGCGCGTCGTGCGAAAGAAGGTGGTTTGGATGGTGTGGAACTTTCTGCAGTTCACCAGCATATGATTGATCAGTTTTGGTCGCCACGAGTAAACAAACGTACTGACGAATGGGGCGGAACGTTTGAAGGTCGCATGAAATTTGGTATGGAAGTATTAAAGGCTGTCCGTGCTGAAGTGGGACCTGATTTTGTTGTGGGCATGCGTATCACGGGTGACGAATTTCATCCTGATGGCTTGGGCCACGAAGAAATGAAGAAAATTGCTCAATACTACGATGCGACTGGCATGGTGGATTACTTTGGTGTGGTTGGTTCTGGTTGTGATACTCACAATACCTTGGCTAACGTTATTCCGAACATGAGCTATCCGCCTGAGCCTTTCTTGTATTTGGCTGCGGGTATCAAAGAAGTAGTTAAAGTGCCGGTTATTCACGCACAAAACATTAAAGATCCAAACCAGGCTAAACGTATTATTGAAGCAGGTTATGTAGATTTTGTCGGCATGACTCGTGCTCACATGGCTGACCCGCATTTTATTGCCAAAATCAAGATGGATCAGGTTGATCAGATTCGTCAATGTGTAGGTGCAAACTATTGTATCGACCGTCAGTACCAAGGCTTGGATGTGTTGTGTATTCAGAACGCAGCGACATCTCGTGAATACATGGGCTTGCCTCACATTATTGAAAAAACCACAGGTGTTATTCGTAATGTACTTGTTGTTGGTGGTGGTCCTGGTGGATTAGAAGCGGCTCGTGTTGCTGCTGAACGCGGTCATAAAGTGACCTTGATTGAGAAAGCCGCAGAACTAGGTGGCCAGCTAGTGATTGCTGCCAAAGCACCTCAACGTGATCAAATAGCGGGTATTACTCGTTGGTTGGTTATGGAATTGGAGCGCTTGGGTGTAGATGTGCGTTTAAATACGGCAGCTAACGAAGAGATGGTTAAAGAGTTCAACCCAGATGTATGTATTTTGGCAACTGGTGGGCGTCCATTTATCGATCAGAACGAGGAGTGGGGCGCAGCGGAAGGTTTGGTTGTTTCTTCTTGGGATATTCTGAGTGGAGCTGTAGAACCCGGTAAAAATGTTTTGGTTTACGACACAATTTGTGAATTCTCTGGCATGTCAGTAGCTGACTATTTAGCTTCTAAAGGTTGTTTAGTGGAGTTGGTAACTGACGATATTAAACCGGGCGTCGGTGTGGGTGGAACAACGTTCCCACCTTATTATCGTTCTTTGTATCAGCGAGAAGTGATCATGACATCCGATATGCTACTAGACAAAGTGTATCGTGAAGGCAATAGCATGGTAGCAGTGCTTGAGAATGAGTATACCGCGCAGAAAGAAGAGCGCGTTATAGATCAAGTAGTGATTGAAAACGGTATTCGTCCAAACGAGGAATTGTATTACGCGTTAAAACCAAGCTCACGCAATAAAGGTCAAATTGATAACGAAGCCTTGTTTGATATCAAGCCTCAACCTGTGCTTGCGGGTGGATCTGATGAAGGCATGATCTTGTGGCGTTTGGGAGACTGTGTGTCTCAGCGTAACGTTCATGCGGCCATGTATGATGCCCTTCGCCTTTGCAAAGATTTGTAGGGAACGATTACTGAGCATGTAAATACATTGTTAAAAATGAACTTGAAATGCCTATTTATAGCGTTAAGTTGTGCTTTCTTGTTCATTTTTACCTTGTCTCTATGTCGCTCATGAAATCGCTAATGCATATATTTGTAAATATTGTTATGTGCCTTATGTATTTATAATGATGAGGACTCATCATGATTCTTGATTGGTTACCTCCAACTTTGATTGGTGTTTTGCTTGCGCTTGCAGCAATTGGTGCGGTTCGTCGTATTAATCTATGGCGTGCAGGACAGGCTGAAAAAGTAGATTTTCTAGCTGGTTTGCTGGCGATGCCAAAGCGCTATCTGCACGATCTTCACCATGTGGTAGAGCGTGATAAATATATGTCTCGTACTCACGTAGCAACAGGCGGCGGTTTTGTCTTAGCTATGGTACTAGTGCTGTTTATTCACTTATTTGGCGTTAAAAGTGAAATTCTTGCTTGGGCGTTATTAGGTGCTTTGGTGATGATGTTTTGTGGCGCTCTATTCGTAGCCAAGCGTCGTTTGAATCCACCTTCACGCCTTTCCAAAGGTCCGTGGATGCGTTTGCCAAAAAGCTTGCTGACGTTTTCGATTACCTTTTTTGTACTGACTTTACCTGCTGCAGGAATTCTTCCTGAAGGAACGGGTGGTTGGGTACTTACACTTGTATTGTCTGTTCTAATTTTAATGAGCCTCAGTGAAATGCTATTTGGCATGACATGGGGCGGACCAATGAAGCATGCTTTCGCAGGAGCATTGCACCTTGCTTTTCACCGTCGCTCTGAACGTTTTGGCGGTGGTCGTTCAACGGGCTTAAAGCCAGTCGACTTTGGTGATGGGGTGAGTGTCAAAGAAGTGCATGGTGTAGCGAAACCAACTGATTTCAAATGGAATCAATTATTAGGTTTTGATGCCTGCGTACAATGTGGTCGTTGTGAAGCTGTTTGCCCTGCTTTCGCAGCGGGTCAGCCATTGAACCCTAAAAAGCTTATTCAAGATATGGTAGTGGGTTTTGCGGGCGGCACAGATGAAAAGTACGCTGGTAGTCCTTACCCAGGCGTTGAAGTAGGTAATGCTAAAGGCGCACCAAATCAAATTATTACTAATGGTTTGGTGAACCCTGATACGCTTTGGTCATGTACAACATGTCGTGCTTGCGTAGAAGAATGCCCGATGATGATCGAACATGTTGATGCTATTGTCGATATGCGCCGTTTCTTGACGCTAGAAAAAGGTGAAACACCGAATAAGGGCGCGCAAGTACTCGAAAATATTATTGCCACAGATAATCCAAATGGTTATTCACCAGCGAGTCGTACTCACTGGGCAGCAGATCAGAACTTAAATGTCATGAAAGATGTTAAGCAGGCTGATGTGTTGTTTTGGGTCTCTGATGGTGCCTTTGATATGCGCAGTCAGCGGATTCTACGTTCTTTTGTTAAGTTACTTAAAGCTGCCAATGTGGATGTAGCCATCTTAGGCGATGAAGAACTTGATAGCGGTGATGTTGCTCGTCGTTTGGGTGATGATGCGGCTTTCCAAAGTTTGGCGAAACGTAATTTAGCAACGTTATCGAAATATAACTTCAAGACAATTGTGACGACAGATCCACATGCGTTCCATTGTCTGAAAAATGAATACGGTGACTTTGGCTCAGATGCTCTGAAGGGGGTCGAGGTATTACACCATACGACATTCTTGAATCGCTTGATAAAAGAAGATCGTTTTAACTTAAAACCTCTTCAAGGCAGCAAGGTAACGTACCATGATCCTTGTTATCTTGGTCGCTACAATGGTGAATACGAAGCGCCACGAGAATTGCTTGCTAGCTTAGGCATTGAAGTAGCCGAAATGGAACGCTCTCGTTATCGCTCACGTTGTTGTGGCGGTGGTGGCGGTGCACCAATTACCGATATTCCAGGCGAGCGTCGTATTGCTGATATGCGTATGGAAGATGTTACGAGTACGGGTGCGAATATGGTCGCTGTAGGTTGCCAACAATGTACTGCTATGCTGGAAGGGGTTGTAGAGCCTAGACCAGTCGTAAAAGACATCGCTGAAATTCTAGCGGGGCAGCTAATTGAGGAGGCACACTGATGAGTCATTTATCATCAAACGATAGCTCTTTAGACAACCTGTTTCGACGAGACCCAAGAGCTGAATGGATAGCGCGTAACCGTTTGCATCCTTTGCACGGCGAGATGATGCAAGCAGGAAGTGCTGAAGTGCGAGGACCATCTGGATTATTGCGCAAGAATCCTCATGTAATTGGTTTTATTGGTCCAAATGGTATTAAGCGTATCGATAGGGCGAACATATCTTCTGCTGCCATTGGTGGTAAAAAACGCTCAAATGAAGCAAAAGAAGTATTGTTGCCTTTGCATATCGTCGAGAATCCAGATTTTTATATTATGGTCGTGGCGGATATGGTGGGCGGTCGTTTGACTGGCCATGATAAAGATATTCTTGGCTTGGCGCATAAACTGGTTGCTAAGCAAAATGGTGCAGTAACTCTGGTGTGCTTTGGTGAAAATAAAGAAACACAATGTGATTTAGCTGGTGTAGATCGCCTTATTCATCTTGAAGGTGATGAATATGACGGCTTTGCACCTGAAGCTAGGTTAACTGCGTTGCAGGAAATAGAGGCTCAATATAAACCTGTTCATTGGTTGTTTCCTGACAGTGTTCACGGTGGAACAGATTTGGCTTGTCGTTTATCCGCGCGTTTGGGCGAGCGTCTTGCCGCTCAAGCTTGGCAAGTAAATGCTGAGCAAACCGTGTGCCGAGGAGCGTCTGCAAGTCATGATATTTTGCGTGATACACCGCGTATTTTAACTTTGTTGGAAGAATGTGGTGATGCTATAGATGAAACACGTCATCAGGTATTGCCAATCTCTGTTGATAGCATCAAGCAAGTATCGCCTAATGTTATTGATAAAGGGTTAATTGCTGTTGATTCAAATGCGGTGCCATTGGCTGAAGCTGAGTTCATTTTGTCAGCGGGTAACGGTATTCATAATTGGGATCAGTTCCACTCGACTGCAGCGGCACTTGGTGCCACTGAAGGTGCAAGTCGTGTTGCGGTGGACGATGGCTTTATGCCGCGTGAGCGCCAAGTGGGAGCATCGGGAACTTGGGTTACTGCTAGGGTTTACCTTGCTGTTGGTATTTCTGGTGCGATTCAGCATATGCAAGGTATTGGTCAATGTGACAAGGTAATTGCTATTAATACCGATGCAGGCTGTGACATGGTGAAACGAGCTGATTTGGCTGTTATTGCTGATAGCGAAGAGATATTGGCAGAGCTGACTAGACTTGCTCAAGAGCATTCATTATCTAAAAATCAAGAGGAGAAGAGTGATGCTGCCTAATGTCAAAGTTGTTTCATTAGTGTCTGTTGGACGTCATCCTCAATCCGGTCGTGCTCGTCGAGCAGAACAAGATGGTCGAGCTGTAGAGTTGGGCCTTAAATTGGCGAGTAACGAGCTGAAAGTGGTTCATGCTGGTAATGCTCAAGAGCCAGTGCTGCGTCAGTACGCTGGTATGGGGTTGTCTTCTCTGACAGTGCTTGAGCAAGAGAGTAATTGTGATGCATTGTCTGTATTGACAACATTTTTGCACGAAAATAAGTTTGATGTGGTTTTAACTGGTGTTCGTGCCGAAGGTGGTGAGTCGTCTGGTATGTTGCCATATCTGTTGGCTGAGCAATTGGGTTGGCCTTTAGTACCAAGAGTGGCTGATATTATCAGTATTCAGGGTGGTGAAGCGGAAGTTTTATTGGCTTTGCCGCGTGGTCAGCGTCGAGCAGTGAAGGTAAAGCTACCATTTATTGCAAGTGTCGATAATGCCGCCCAAGAAGCGCGACAAAGTGCTTTTGGACCAGGCTTGAGAGCGCAACTGAAAGTATTGGATGTAGCGAGCGTAGTTGATGAAGCCGCGAGTCACTGGCAAATCAGCGCCGCTAAACCTCGTCCTAAGCGCATCAAGGTGGTAAAAGCAAAAACGGCTGCAGATCGTATGAAGGCAGCAACAGCAAAACCTGTTGGTGGTGGCGGTAAAGTAATGAAAGACGAAACAGCGGCTGAAAAAGCGCAAGCTATTTTTGATCTTTTATTAGAAGAAAAAGTGGTTCGCTAAGTACTCGTTTAGGTATAAGCTATATGTCCCATTGGTTGTTGATAGAACAAATTGTTTGTTTATAGGTATGCAATATGATGATTGTAGATTTGGTCGACGAAGTCGATTTTAAAGAAAGACTCATCGCGCTTGGAGCGCCTGTTACTCAAGAGCAAAGTTTGGCACAAGTACAGTCTGCTGTGTTGTCTTGGTTGCAGGCGTATCCTGAGCAAACTCCGTTCGTAAAAGACCTTTGTATTGAAATGCAAAAGGACAACACAACTGTTTTGCCCGAAGTTTCTACAGTTATGGCTGCGTTCAGTTAACATTGGCTTTTTGAAATATAAGCTTCATGTCTATCAATAAATCTCAGTTATGAAGTAATAAGCTTGTCTAAGTTGTATTACTTCATAATGAGATTTTCATTTCCCGTATTCTTCATGAGTTTAATCTCTTTAAATTAGACTTACGCTGTATTCTTTCCATAATTGTTACGTTTTGAAACTTGCTATGGTTTATACGCTTCTTATGCAGTACTTTATCTAGCTATATGGATAATAAAGTAGTGGTAAGGAAATAAAAATATTTCGTTAAGGCTTTTTAATAATGTCATTAATGATGATATTTTGGGTTGTTAATAATCATTTTCAATATATAAGTTAATGTTGATGACCAGCTGGTGAATTTATAAAAATTCCTTCTTGGCTCCATATGGCTATTATAATATTTGGGTAAATTCTATGAAAATCAAAACGAAGTTGTTGATTGCTTTTTCAATTGCCACCGTGTTACCCGTCTTAGTGGTCAGTTCAATTACCGCCTATCTCGCATCGAATCAAGCATTGAAAAGCTTTTCACAAAATAGTGAACAAACCTTAGGTGCTGTTGAGCAATCCTTTGATCAATTTATGAGTGATATTAAATCTGTTGTTGGCTTTATTGCGGACAGTGCCGTTATTACTGATCCCGATGCAAAACCATTGACAACCTATTTTGAAGCTCAAGGAAAGGCACCAAGTAAAATTGCTGAACAAAATGGCGGTCATGAAGCAGATGTTTTTAACATGTTTGAGGCGATTGCTAAAAACAACTCAAATTATGTTTATGTTTATATGGGTGATGAAAGCGACGGTTATGTTGAATGGCCGGGAACCTATGAATATGCTGAATGGCATCCTAAGCAACGAGCTTGGTATACAAGAGCTATAGAAACCCCTGGAAAGGTTGCTTTACGTGATGCCTATTACTGGGCAGCTGATGATGCTGTTTATGTTTCAGCGGTACGGACTTATAAAAAAGGTAATGCTATCGGTGGTGTCGTTGCGGTTGATGTTTCGATCAAAACTCTAACTGAGATGGCGAATAATACAAAACTTGGTAATTCTGGCAGCATCATGGTCATTGAAAATACCGGTACTATTTTGGTCGATGCGCTTCATACAGATAATAACTTTAAGAAAATCAGTGAGGTAACGGGTGATGCGTATCAAAAAATTGCTCAAACGTCCTCTGGGTTGATTAACTTTAAACTAGATGGTGCAGATTATTACGCCGATGTTTATACCTCTCCTAACTTAAAATGGAAGTTTGTTGGTCTAATGCCAGCAGCCGAAATTTACTCTAGTACCGTTGAATTAATAAAAACTACTGCCATTGTTTGTATCTTGTTATTAGTGGTTTTTGGTCTTGTTGCTTACTTCATGGCAAAAAGTTTAATTACCCCGATTGAGTCTGTTTCTGATCATTTGCGTATTCTTGCTGAAGGCGAAGGGGATTTAACCTCCAAAATTGATATTAAAACTAACGATGAGACAAGTGTTTTATCTAACTGGTTTAATCAGTTTATCGAATCGACTCGTAAACTGATTCTTGGTATTAAGCATTCAGGCATACAGATCGATAAAATAGCCGCTGAAACTTCAGCGAAAGCGAGTGAAGTGGCGCAGTCCGCAACGGATCAATTGCAGTCTATTGAGCTAATCGCAGAAGCTGGACAGCAAATGTTGATTGCGTCTAATGAAGCGGCAGAAAGTTGCGCTAATTCTGCTCAGTTTTCTGAGAAAGGTTTAGAGACTACTATCGCGGGTAAAAATCTTCTTAAAAGTAGTGCGGAAGGTGTTAATCGTTTAGGTGCTCGTTTAAAAGATTCGAATCAAATCATTACTGAGTTGCAAAAAGAAACCACGAATATTAATCAGATTCTATCGACTATACAGGCAATTGCTGAGCAGACTAATTTGTTAGCCTTGAACGCGGCGATTGAAGCGGCTCGCGCCGGTGAACAAGGTCGAGGTTTTGCTGTTGTTGCTGACGAAGTACGAACTCTTGCGGGGCGTACACAAGAATCTACTGAACAAATTAGCAATATCTTGGGGCTGCTTGCTAGTAGAACCAAGCAAGCATCAGAGTCTATGGTGACGAGTTTAGCTGAATCTGAAAATGCTATCAGTCTGTCAGATAAGGCGCTTATTTCCTTTGAACAAATTGAAGAAGTTGTGAAGCAAATGCGTGATATGACGATGCAAACGGCGGCTTCTGCTGAAGAACAACGTGCGGTAACAGAGGGTGTAAACGAAAACATTGGTGCTATTAGTGATGCAGCGCATCGTGTTTCAAGCATATCTGTGGATGTTGCTGATCTTTGTAAGAAACAGGATCAGTTGAGTAAAGAACTGCATTCGATGGTTGTTCGATTCCGTACAGAATAAACCGAAAATTATGAATATATAGTTAGTGATAAAAGGCCACTTTTTAGTGGTCTTTTTTATTCGTCTTTTAGGCTTTTTGAATGATTCCTATAGATGCCAACTTATCTGTTAACTAATGCATTGGACTTATAAGAGAAAATTCTTAAGAATTTGTTTTTAAAATATAGTGATAACGATTATCATAACTAACAGGTTTACTAATTAAGGTGTAAGTATGGTTAAGTCGTTTGTAATGCTTCTGTTCACTTTTTGTGTGAGTGCAAGCTGGGCTGGTCAAGTTACGGTGAAAGATGTCCTTGATCGTGAAGTTACATTTAATGCGCCTGCGCAACGAGTCATTGTCGGGTTTTATCCTGAAGATTATATGGCAATTGGTACAGAAGCCGCCTACGACAAGGTTGTCGGTCTGTCTAAATACATTTGGCAAGCTCGTTCAGCTAATTGGGAAATGTATGTGAAACATCGCCCATCATTACAAGATATTCCAGCAATCGGTCGAGTAGATACGCAGACTTTTTCGGTCGAAAAAGTGATCAGTTTGAATCCTGATGTCTTAATGTTGGCCGATTGGCAATATAAGGGGTTAGGTACAGATATCGAGCGTCTTGAAAATGCTGGCATAAAAATCATTGTGGTAGATTACAACGCACAAACTTTAGAACGTCATATAAAAAGCACTGAGTTAATAGGTGTGATTACAGGACAAGAAAAACGTGCTGCTCAAATTGCTGCTGAGTATAGAAAAACGGTTGAAACTATCGGTAAGCGTCTTGCTGATGCGAATTTGCCAGTGCCTAAGGTTTATACTGAATTTGGCGCTTCTGGTGTGCAAGAGCTTGGCTTTACTTTCGGCAAAAATATGTGGGGCGCGATTTCCACTATGGCTGGTGGCGATAATATCTCTGCGCCATTTGTTGAATGGTGGGGGAAATTGAATCCAGAGCAAGTGATAGCCTCTAACCCTGATGTTATAGTTATTACGGGTTATGAAACAGGCGCAACTCCTGACTCCATGCTGATGGGGCAGGGTGTTGATAGAGCAGAGGCCCGTAAACGTTTGGAAGGCTATAAAAAACGCTTAGGTTGGTCCTCTATTGCGGCAGTAAAGAACAATCGTTTATACGGTGCTTATCATGGCGCTTGTCGTACTATTTTTGATGCGGCAATGATTGAGTTCTATGCAAAAGCCATGTACCCAGATTTGTTCTCGGATTTGAATCCTGAACAAGCCTATTTAGATTTTTATAAAAAGTATTTACCTGTAACTCCTGAGGGGACTTTTACTCTGGCGTTGTAAAAATGGGTTCAAATCTATAGAAAAAGGGGGGTCTACATCTAAGGTAGAACCCCCCTTTTTGTTTTGGGTAAGCCTTTAATTTTCTACCAATTACACGAACTCATAGCGCGTGACTTGTCGGTAAGTATCTTCTGGTGCAAGTAATATTGGTGGGAAGTGAGATTGGTTAATCGCATCCGGCCAATGTTGAGCTTCAAGAGCAAGACCTGCATAGGCAGTTAATGCGCCTTGGTTGATATTTGATTCTGCGGCGAGATTTATGTGGCGTCCATCATAAACCTGTAAGCCAGGTTCTGTTGTTTGGTAATTCAGAGTGAGTCCAGTGATTGGCGCTTTGAGTGTAGCGACTGTTTGTAGTGGGCGGTTACTGGCAAGAGAAAGGCAGAAGTTGGTGTCTAGATCAGGATAATCTTCACGGCCTATGGTGCGAAGCTGATGAAAATCAAACGGGCTGCCAGCCGTAGGTGAGACTTCGCCTGTTGGAATCAATCCAGCGTCAACAGGTAAATAATGATCGGCTTGGATGCTCAGTTGGTGATCTAAAATAGAGCCTTTGCCGTCAAGATTTACGTAGCTGTGCCCCGCAAAATTGCAAATCGTTAATTTGTCTGTGGTGGCGGTGATTTCCATTTCTAATGTGCTATCGAGCAAACGATACAATACATCCACAACCATGTTACCTGGATAGCCCATCTCACCGTCAGCAAGTGTAGTTTGTAGCTGAACCATGTCGTTAGTTTGTTTGATGATTGACCAGTTTTTGCTGCCTGTTCCATCTGGGCCGCCGTGTAAATGGTGAACTTCAGGCAGAGTAGGTGGTAATTGATATGCTTTACCGCCAATCACGGCATGGCCTTTATTAGTTCGGTTTGCCACTCGCCCGACTACCGCACCAAAGTATTTTGCTCCTTGAAGATAATCGGTCAGCTTTGGCGATCCTAATACTAAAGAATGCTCATAGCCATTTAGATAAACGGATTGAATGCTAGCGCCCAGTGTCAAAATAGACACTTTGAGTTGAGCGTTTTGTAGCGTGACATATTGAACTTGGTTTAAATTTGGAACGAGATTCACGGAGGTATCCTTTTCAAATAAACGGGAGCCGAAGCTCCCGAAAGTATAGAAATATAGATAGATTAGATATTTTCTAATAAGTCGTTAACCCGATATTGCGCTGTTTTTAGTGCATCGTCTATCGATTTGTCGCCATTAACCGCAGAGCTTAACTCTTCGCCAAGAATATCTTGGATGGCGAATTGTCGTAACACGGCTGAAGGCAAAGCTTGACCTGTTTTAGCTATTTTAGCGATATCACTACGATGAGGAAGTGATTTGAATTGCTCGCTATTTATGACGGCTTTTACGACGGGTAAGTGACCCGTTCTTGCCCATTGATAGTTGTTGTCATAAAAGAATTTGAACAATTTACCAATGGCTGCCATTTTTTCATCACTACGCTTGCCGCGAGGAACGGCCCAACCATGCCCATCTGTATAGGTTACATCTTTCTTATCAAAAAACTGAGGGATAGGATAAACACTGTAACCACCTGACAAGGCATTATTACTCTCTTTGGATTGGTTATCATATGACCCAATTAACCATGTTCCATTGACAGAAATACCTGCGTCACCACTGGAAAAGCCTGAAACGGCGGCGGCATAGTCTAGATTTTTTGCGGTGACATTTAACATATCTTTCATGAAGGTGAGTGTTTTCTTGGCGTCTTCGCCAGTTAAGTCAATTTTTCTAGGGTCATCAAAAAAAGTGCTGTTTTGTTGCATCATCAAAGTATAAAACATGCGTGCAAAGCTGGCAGTTTCATTAGCTGATACCTGAATTAGATAGGGTTTCCCTGTTGCTTCTTGAAACTGTTTGCCTTGAGAAAATAGCTCTTCTCGGCTGGTCGGTAAAATAGGCGTGCCATCTTTTTTGAGTAAGCCTGCTTGTCTCATAAGGTTGTTGTTAACATGAAACAGCATAGTCCAGTTATCAAAGGGCAGGGCGTATATGCCATCTTCCTTGGTGACACTGGAAATGCCGGCCTCGGTAAAGTCTGAAGGTTTAATGTTCTGATCTTTTAAAAGCTTATCGAGGGGAACTAACAGACCACGGGATTGATAATCTGATATGGCCGAGTAATGCATAGAGACAACATCTGGCGCAGATCGTGAGGCTAGTTGGGCATTAAGTTGATCATAGCCAGGCCATTCGACTGTGGTGACATTGACGTCAATATCGGGATTGTCTGCCTCGAATTTGTTAACCAGAGAGGTGATGATGCCACATTCGCCAACCGCTGCAGACACATCTGTGTTATTACCATATTCGGCTTCACAAGCACCAAAGAAGCGCTGTAGTTCTATCGTGGTAGCGCTGGCAAGCGGTGATAAAGCCAAAAGACCTGCTGTTGCTGTTCCGAGAAGTAACTGTTTCATTATATTTTTCTCCTTGTTCGTTTTTATTTTTGTTGTCTATCTCGTTCTACTTTTACGCTTTTAATAATTCAATGAAGGCTATTTCACGGCTCCTCCTGATACCGCGGTAACTATATGGCGTTGAAAAAAGATGTAGACAATTACCACAGGCAACGAGGCAAACACCGCTTGTGCGCCCAGAAAACCTAAGCCTTCGGATTGTGCAAAGTTCGTTTGCGACGATGCTATGCCTATGGTGAGTGTGTACATGTCGGATTTGGTCGCAGAAATAAGCGGCCACCAATAATCATTCCAAGCTTGCAAGAAAGTGAAGATTCCCAAGGTTGCTTGTGCCGGTAGCGTCAGCGGTAGCAATACTTTCCAGAAGATACGAAAGGTTGAGGTGTTATCCAGCATGGCAGCTTCATCAATTTCTTTTGGGATGGCCCGAAAGAATTGTGTCATCAAGAAAACGCCAAATGCTGATGATAAGTTTGGCAATATTAAGCCAATATGGGTGTTATGCAGGTCAAACCAATTAAACATCTGGTGACGAGCAATGATTACCGCTTGTTCTGGTACAGCGAGGCCGAATAACACAATGATGAATAGCGTTTTGCGAAATGGAAACTCAAGTCTGGCAAAGGCGTATCCGGCAAGCGACGACAGCAACAAGACTCCAAACGTTTGACCAACAGCCACTATCATAGAGTTCATAAACCAACCAAATACGCTGGAGGATTCTAGAATATTGGCATAATTGACCAAGGTATAAGGCATATTAAAAACCGCCTCAGTACCTCTGAGTAATTCAGCGTTGTCCTTTAGAGATAAACCTATGATCCATGCTACTGGCGCCATCATGATCACACCAAGCACAGCAGCTATCCAAAACAGCCGACGGTTAGAGGTCAAATGTTCAGGCGAATAGTTGAATGCTTTCATGCGTCTACCTCCTCTTTACGAGTGCTGACCCAGTACTGAAGCATGGCGGCACATAGAATGATTAAGAATAGGATTTGTGATGCTGCAGCTCCCATACCAATATCCCAACGTAAGAAGCCAACTTCATAGATGTACATCACAATTGGCCGAGATGAGCCAGCGGGACCGCCATTGGTCATCAATTGTGCCTGACCAAACAACTGGAATTGCATCACTACCTGAATGATGGCAACCAACATAATAGTGGACTTAATGGATGGCAGAGTGATACGAGTGAGCACTCGCCAGCGGGAAGCGTTATCTAACGCTGCTGCTTCATAAAGGTCTTTCGGTATCTGTTGTAAGGCCGCTAAGAAAAGCATCATGGGCAAACCAATGCACCACCAAACGGTTGCTACGCCCACTGAAAACAACGACCATCCTGTAGTTGAAAGAAAGCCAATTGGTTGCCAGCCGAAAAACTCAAAAATCAACGACATCAAACCGTCATTGGGAATGAAGACGATTCGCCAGATGAGCGTCACTATGGTGACGGACAAAATAGAAGAGGCAAAAAACAAACCTCTCAAGAACGACGACCCTTTGCTGGTTTTATTCAAGGCTAACGCTAGAAACAAGCCAAGAATGACCAAGGTAGGGACGGACACGCCAACGAAAATTAGCGTGTTTTTGACCGCTTGGCCAAAAATTGGGTCGCTTAATACTCGTGCATAGTTTTTTAAGCCGATGAAGCGCTCGCCGCCAAAAAGATCAACTTTATTGAGCGACAGCCAAATTCCCCAACCAAGAGGAAAGACCAACAAGGTTAAAAAAACACTGAGATAGGGAACGACAAATAGACCATTTGTCCAACGGGAACGACGATAACTTTCTGCCATCTTACACCTCCATTTGACTGTGATAAGCAAGGCCATCACCGTCAAAAATATGTGCAGCTTGAGGCGAAATTGATACGCGAACCATATCACCAGCTTTTACTTTTGATCGCCCTGAGTCCTCAGCAATCAGGTCAGTGCCATCGATTAAAGTACCGTAAAGAAGCGTACGATCACCGAGACGCTCAATCACTTTTATGGTCAGATCAAGGCCATCTTCTTCAGCGGCAACTACCGCGGTGTCTTCCGCTCGAATACCGATAACCGCATTTGTGGCGTTGAACTCTGGTGGAAGGACAATCGCAGTAACGACTTTGCCAGCACCGCTGACTTCGACCGTCACACCATCAGGCGTATTTTCAATACTATTAATCGGCAACATAGACATTGGCGGAGAGCCAACAAACTCCGCGACAAAACGACTCGCCGGATATTGGTAAATCTCCATTGGTGTGCCGATCTGCTCGATCTTTTGGTTGTGCATGATGACAATGCGATCAGCCAGCGTCATAGCTTCTACTTGATCGTGAGTAACAAAGATCATTGTCGAACCAAGACGCTGGTGGAGTTGTGCCAGTTCCAATCGCGTTCTGCCGCGTAACGCTGCGTCTAAATTGGATAGTGGCTCATCAAATAGGAAGGCTTTAGGTTCTTTGACAATGGCGCGACCTATGGCGACGCGCTGACGCTGGCCGCCAGAAAGTCGTCCCGGTTTACGATCCAGTAAATGATCTATTTCGAGAATTTTCGCCGCATCATTAACACGACGATCAATTTCGTCTTGTGCGACTTTCACATTTTCTAGACCAAACGCCATGTTTTGGCGAGTCGTCATGTGAGGGTAGAGCGCATAGGACTGAAATACCATGGCGACGCCGCGTTGACCTGGAGGTAAGGTATCAATGCGTTTTTCGCCAATATCGATAGAACCTTCTGTAATGGATTCCAGCCCCGCAATCATGCGTAATAAGGTGGATTTTCCGCAGCCAGAAGGGCCAAGGAATACAACAAATTCACCGTCTTCGATGTGTAAGTTGATGTCGTCTAATACGGTAACGCTGTCATATCGCTTTGTTATATTTTTTATAGAGATAGATGCGGACATGGTTTCCTCTCTCAGCAAGTTTTAAACGGAAAATCTTGGGGTATTACACCCCAAGTCGAATCATGCGATAGCTCATAGGAGCAATGCTTGCCGTTAATTGTTGCTGTTTGACTGTTGCGCCTTGGCCGTCTTTTGGGGCTACTTGCTCTGCATCTGGACCATTTTTTGCGTCAAGTGCATGGCCCGCCATGACTTTATCCATAATGACTTTCTGATGTGTAAATCCTTGCAGAGACAGATCCAATTCAATGCTTTCGTCTGGGTGACGGTTAACAATAAAGAAAGTTAGCGCGCCATCTTTATCAGATTCCACGGCAGAAATATCTAGATAGGAGACATCACTGGCGAACTCTGTATCGTAGCCTTGGCATTGCACCGCAAGGTTGAGTGCTGTGCCACGACCGTATTGGGACGCATACAAATATGGATAGTAAGTCGACTGACGCCACGCTGGTCCATCTTTGACTGTCATAATCGGCGCGATAACGTTGACCAATTGCGCCAAACAACCAATTTTGACCACATCACTGTGGCGAATAAAGGTGTTCAGAATACAGCCAACTTGTAGTGTATCGGCAAAGTCGTAAATGTCTTCTAACAAAGCTGGAGCATGTGGCCAGCCGTCATTGCCACCGAGAATTTTTTTGTCTTGTTCATTAGAGTGATACCAGACGTTCCATTCATCAAAGGAAATATACACATCGTGTTTGGAGCGTTTTTTGGCTTTAGTGGCTTTAATGACCGCTGCGATGGTGTCGATATAGTTATCAAGCAAGCTGACTTTGGCTAAGTAATTGGCGGTGTTTTTTTCGTGATTATCGAAATACATATGCAGTGAAATGTAGTCGACTGTGTCGTAGGTGTAATCTAGTACAGTGCTTTCCCATTCAGGGTAGGTCGGCATTTTAGGGGAAGAAGAGCCACAAACAACCAGCTCGATGTTTTTGTCGAAAGCGCGCATGGCTTTAGCGGTTTCGAATGCTACTCGACCATATTCAGCGGCGGTTTTTTGTCCGATTTGCCAAGGTCCATCCATTTCATTACCCAGACACCAAAGTTTAACGTCCCAAGGTTCTTCACGACCGTTTTGCTTGCGAAGGTCAGACCAATATGAGCCGCCAGGGTGGTTCACATATTCAAGAAAAGCACGTGCTTCGTCTAAACCTCGTGAGCCAAGATTCACCGCTAGCATCATTTCTGTACCGGCTTGTTCTGCCCATTCAGCGAATTCATGAATACCAATTTCATTACTTTCTGATGTGTGCCAAGCAAGATCTAGGCGAGTTGGGCGATCTTCTTTTGGCCCAATGCCATCTTCCCAGTTATAAGCAGAAACGAAGTTACCACCGGGGTAGCGAGTAACGGGCACATCGATATCTTTGATGAGTTCGATAACATCTTGACGGAAACCATGTTCATCAGCAGTTGCATGACCTGGTTCGTAGATACCGCTGTAAACAGCGCGTCCTAAATGCTCGATGAAAGAGCCATAAAGGCGAGGGTCTATTTTGGCAATCACATAATCTTTATGTGCGGTTACGTTAGCGCGCATGCTTACTCCTTTCTTATTTTTGTAGGATATTAAGATATATTAAGTATCTGAATTTTTGTTTCTTATCTGATAAGTGGATATTAAAAGCATGTTTGACCTGAGGTCAATCAATAAGACGTTTATTTTTTGTGCAACCAAATACCAAAATTGGTATGTATAAGTGTGATTTGTAACGAAAAAAGAAAGGGGTAGGTATTTGGAAAGTTACTAAGATAATGAAAATTATAGATTTTTTAAATTTTGATTTATTAGAGCAGGCTTACTGATATTTACATCAGAAAATAAGATGCTGTGTGAGATTAAGATTGAAGGCGTAATACAATATCTTGGTCGTAATTGCCAAATTGCTTGCCAAAAATATTGATGCCGCCAGGGTGTTCAGCATCATCGGGAACAGAGATTCGCACACGAATGGATCTATGGTCTTCCAGTGCAAGATCCTTCAAAGAGATATCAGAAACCCGTACACCATCGACGTAAGTGCCATCTTTTGTGACACGAAAGCTTTTTAAATGGCCGTATTGGCTGCCAGCAAGCTTCCACCAATCGGGTGTATGTTTACCACGACGATCGCCGTAATCGCCAGGAGCAGTCCAGATCGCAGCCGTTTTTCCGTTGATAGAGATATGGATATCAGAAGGCCAATTTTCGGATGTGCCAGGCACTTCGGATGACAGCTCCATTACCAGCTCTAGCTCTTTCACTGTCTGACCGGCAATACGAGCATTGTTGGGGAACTGATATTCCACATAGCCTTTGGTAAACCACAACAAACTGGCACGCATACGATCAGGAGAAAGATAAGTATCTGGACTGTCTAAGAAGCCAACAATGCCAGATTCCGAACACAAACCACAAGGCGCCATCACATCAAACTCAGAATATAGGCCCACAGGCATAGCGACTTCGATGACGTTGTTTTGATTTTGTTTGGTGTTACAGAAAGATAAGACGATTTCTTCGTGTGTCGCGCGGCAAATTTTCTGGCTGCCTTTACGGCCTTTTTGGCTTTCGGTGGTAATTAAACCGGCACTTTCAAGGGAATTAATATGACTGGAGGTTGATGATTGGGGCAGTTCAAGAAGGTCGGCAATATCATTGACATTCATCGGCCCTTTTTCATGTAACAAGGACAATATTGCCAATCGTGCAGGCGCTGCTAGGCTTTTTAGAACATCTGCTCCATCTTCGGGGGTTAGCAATAAGAACTTTTTACTCATCGTCATCTCCAGTTGAAGGTGACTTTATATCGAGA
Source organism: Marinomonas sp. UCMA 3892 (assembly GCF_012726345.1). Lineage (GTDB taxonomy): Bacteria > Pseudomonadota > Gammaproteobacteria > Pseudomonadales > Marinomonadaceae > Marinomonas. Next base: position 62,579 of record NZ_PTXN01000002.1, on the reverse strand, counting down.
TTTATGATTCTTATCAAGTTTTAGTTGTCGATTAATTGTTACTAAAAGTAAGTGATGATCGTTTTATTAATACATGAAAACGATCATCACCCCTTAGCTTTAAATAGCTTTTTTAAATGTTTTTTTAGTGATTTCTAAAGAGTTTTTGAATTAAGCCAACGGTCCACCAATAATAGTAGTACGCAATCCTGCAATGATGTTTTCGCCTGTTTCGTGTCTTAGTTCGTCGTACCAAGCTTGGGTTTCTTGCATGTCTTTACCATGGGTGACATCGCAACGTTTACGAGCTTTTAATACTAGGTCTTTGACGCGGAAGCGACGAGCTTCTTCGTAGTTTTTTAATGCAGCGATAACACCAGAAACCGTTTTGCCTTTCTCTTTGAATTGATCCGCGAAACACTGACCAAGTACAACGGCGTCTTCGAGTGCAGAGCAACCGCCTTGGCCAATGTCTGGGGTTGTGCTGTGAGCCGCATCGCCGAGTAGGGCGATATTGCCTTTTACTAAGGTATCGAATGGTTCGATGTCGTGAATTTCGATACGGTTTGTGGTTTCTGGATCAATGGCTGCAATCAGTTTTTGAACGGGTTCAGCCCAACCTGCAAAATAACCTGTTAGATCGGCAATCACCGTTGTTCTGTCTTCTGCTAGGCCTTTTGGTAATGGCACATCAAAGAAGAAGTAAAAACGACCACCGGCAATAGGCATGATAGAAACGCGTTTGCCTTCGCCAACAAAGGTTGTCCATTGATTGGCAGGAGCAATACTTTCATCGATTTCTACCAAGCCATTCCAGTTCACATAATTAGCGTAGCGGCGTTCGGTTTGATAACCAATGACATCAGCACGTACGGCAGAATGTGTGCCGTCGGCCGCAATCATAAAATCACCTACAGCACTGGTACCATCGGTAAAATACGCGGTTACACTTGTGTCACTTTGCTCGACTTTTTCAATGCGTTTGCCAAACTGAACTTTATCACGTCCCCACCAATCGATCATTTGGCTTTGTAGGTCGGCACGAGACACTGGACAAGGGCGTTCGCCAACAGCGTCAACTAATGGGGCAAGACTGAACTGCGTCATCACGCTTCCGGTTATACCGTCGTGGTACGCCATGTTGTGCATCGGGCCGCCGAGTTCATCCATAATGCTGCCCATACCTAAATGGTTCATGCATTTTACGCCGTTAGACCAAATAGAAAGCGCCGCACCAACTGGTTTGATTTCTTTTACCGCTTCAAAAATATCACATTCGATGCCTTGTTGTTTTAATGCTGCTGCCGCTGACATGCCACCGATACCAGCGCCTATAATAAGTGCTTTCATATGATTCCCCTTTAATCTATCGCTCGTTTTCGCGTTGTCTTAGCGAACTTTTAATTTCTTGTTAAAGGAGTAAATGGCAATAAATATGCCATGAAACAAATGAACCTATATTTTAGTTTGTGAAACCTTTGTTTTAGGGCGATACGTAATCAGTGGGGATAGGTCAAAGAAGAAAGAGGCTTATTTTCTTCTTTGACCAATAGGGCAGAAAATGATTTATCTTGGTGCGGATTTTGTAATATTTGCTTCATTCTAGCTCATTAAGCCTTGGGCTGAAGCCTAATTACATAAGACTAGCTGCCACGATAAGTGCTGTAAGAATAAGGCGAGACAAGTAGTGGAATGTGATAATGGGCGTTTTCATCATTGATACCGAAACGAATGACGACCGTGTTTAAGAAACTAGGTGCGGTAGGTTTGTTATTGTCTGAGTCTTCGAGAGAGCCAGAGAAGTACTCGTCAATGGCAAACTCCAGTTCGTACACGCCCACAGAGAAGCTATCAGCTTGCAGCAAGGGTTGATCACAGCGGCCATCGTTATTAGACACTGTGCTATGAATGAGCTGTCGTTGGCCTTCTGCAGAATGCTGATAAAGGTGTATTTTTACGCCAGCCGCAGCAACGCCTTTTGTTGTATCTAAAATGTGAGTGGTTAAGTATCCCATTGTTTTACCTCAATCTAATGTAAAAGCTTGCCTGATTTTTGCAGTAAGCGTTTTTTATAAGTGAAATGGATCTGAAAATATTGTTTCATAGAGATCAATATTTGTGCCATGTGTTTCTGTATAGCGTATTTTGTTATTCATAGAGATCTTTTTTATAAGAATTTTTTAGAGCCGTCAGAATTTGGAGTCCTATTATGCACGATCCGTTAGCTGCGATTAGTCAGATGGAAGAAGCGGATTTTATCGCTTTATTTAGCAGTATTTATGAGCATTCCACTTGGGTTGCAGAAGAATTGTGGCGACAAAAAGTCGAGCATCCAAGCGAGTATTTCGACAGCATCGACAAAATCAAAGCCACCATGGCTGACATCGTAGAGCAAAGTACTGACGAACAAAAACTCATACTGCTACGGGCTCATCCAGATCTAGCCGGCAAAGCTGCTTTAGCGGGTGAACTCACTCATGCGTCAACCTCAGAACAGTCAGGAGCAGGGTTGGATCAATGCTCTGAAGAAGAGCTAGCTCATTTTCTACAGCTGAACGATACCTATCGGGAGAAGTTTGGTTTTCCCTTCATCATGGCCGTAAAAGGCGCTACCAAGGAGCAGATACTTGCAGGATTTGAATCTAGAACGCCCAATGACTGGCAAACTGAGTTTGACCGAGCCATGAGCGAAGTGCATAAGATTGCTGGGTTTAGATTGGCGGATCTTTAGATAAATATCATAGGTAAGGTCGCAAGCAGTAATAATCCCATTGATACACTAAAGTAACGGTGGAATTTAGGTTCTTGAAGTCTTTTAGAGACAAGCTTGCCTATAGTGATCCACATGAATGTGCCGGGTAACGTCGCGATATTAAACATCATGATGCATAGCAAAGCCGATGACCAATAAAGCTCTCCAGTCAATGTGAAGACAGAGCTTGCTGTCATTAAGCTGGCCCACGACTTAGGGTTAATTGCCTGAAATGATGCGGCTTGTAAAATGCTCATTGGTTGAAGGCTCTTTTTGTCTGAAGGCATTTTTGCACAAGCGATTTTTATAGACATATAAACAATGTAACTTGTTGCAATAAAGGTGAACACCTTATGAAGGTAAGGCCAATGCTTAAACATTTCACCCAAGCCAAATAAAATCATTATATGCAGTATTGTCATGCCAAAGCGAATACCAAGCACGTGAGGTAGTGTTCTTTTAATACCAAAATTGGCCCCTGAATTGGCTAATAGGATGTTATTGGGTCCTGGTGTTATGGTGCTTATTAAGCAAAAAAGAATGAGCGCAGGGGTGATTTCCAATAGGGCATTATTGATCATTTCCATTCCTTTAAAGAAAGTTTTAGATTTAAATTGTATTGATACAATTTATGTTGTATTGTCTTTAATTAGATTTACATAGAATACAATTTTGGGCAATTTATTTATTGTTATGAGTACAATTGTGGGCATTAGCAAAGATACATTTGATCAAGCCTGTTTGGTGCATCCAAAATACAAGGCATTGGCTCATATAATTGAGCAGGCCATACAATCAGGCGAATTACCTGATAAACAAAAGCTGCCTGCGCAAAGGTTGTTAGCTGACAAACTTGAGATTACTCATGGTACGGTGACCAGAGCGTATGATTTGCTGGAAAAGAAAGGTTTAGTGAACGCAAAGTTGGGAGCAGGCACTTATGTAAACCTTCCAAGCTCCTTTGTGACTAGTGATGTGTCAGCCATTAAGGAATACGATTTCGCCTCCAGTATGCAGCCTATGTTAGGCCAGCAAATGTTGGTGAAAAATGCGCTAAATGAATTAGCTCAAGATCTTGTTTCAATAGAAGAGGTGATGACTTATTCGCCAAATGGCTTACGAAAGCATCGGCAAATATTCAGTGATTGGCTTGCTTCTAAGCAGATTCAAATTGATAAAGATGACATTGCTTTCACCCAAGGTGCCCAACAAGGGATTTATACTTGCCTACAAATTCTTACCAAAGAAAATGACTACATTCTTCATGAAGAGCTAGCATACCCTGGGGTATTTCGAGCAGCAGAAGCCAGCGGCGTTAATCCGTTAAGTGTGCCGCTAACGGCGGAAGGGCTGGATTTGGCGGTATTAGAAGAATACTGTCAGAAGTTTCGCCCAAAAGTACTGTACATTACGCCTAATATTCAAAATCCGACTAATATTCAGTACTCAGAAACGCAGCTAAGGGAAATAGTTAAGTTAAGCGAGAAATATCAGTTTTATATTATTGAAGATGATGTGAATTATTGCCTACCAGAAAATTGGAAAGTGCCGTCGCAGCAGCAAGCCCCAGATCGAATATTCTATCTTTCAAGTCTCTCTAAATATGTGGCGGGAGGTTTAAGAATTGCTTTCTGTTTGGTTCCTAAACAATGGCAACAAGCCTTTAATATGAGCATTCATAGTCAGTGTTGGATGGTATCGACGCTAAACTTCGAATTGGCCACTCGTTTCTTAAGAAGTGAAAATTTTCAACATAATCAGTCCCTTCTAGAAGGTGAGATGCGTTATCGGCAAGACGCGTTTCATGCATTGGTTGAAAAGCATGGTTTCCGCTCTCGGACTGGCGGTTTGAATGCTTGGTTGACATTACCAAGTCATATTAATGTGAACCAACTGAATAATTTTTTGGCATCCAAAAATATCAAAGTCAGAACCGCCGATTTGTTTCGTTGTCCTACTGCGTCCTTACCTTCGGTTAATTCTTTTAGAGTGTCTTTAGGTGGCTTTAATTCAAGAGTCGATTTTGAAAATGCGCTTTCTGAGTTTGAAAATGCCTTAATACAATTCAACAGCCAAGAAGATATTGTTATTTGATATTTTGAATCAAGACTTACATGAAAAAACCATCATAGGATGACTATGATGGTTTTTATATTTTCTACTTATTTATCGACGAAGTTAGCCTGAATACGCTGGGTCAAAAAGTCTGCCGCACTGATGGGGTGGTAGCGTTTGGCTGGGCCTTGGATGATCTGCGTTTTATTGGCTTGGCAAAAGAAGGCAATGGAATGGCGACTGCCGCAATATTCATTTATAAGTGGCAAGCGAACCCTATGCAGGTTGGATTTAAGCTGGTCATCGCTCCAACGCATTAGCATATCGCCGATGTTACAGGTGATCACATTGGCAATGGGCGGAATGCTGGTCCAGCGTTGCGTATCGGCTTCTGCTCCTGGACAAACTTGTAAACCGCCATGGCCTTCGTGTTGGAACAATAGCGTTAAACAATCGAAGTCGGTATGAGCACCAGCACGCCAAATATTACCTTGCTCAGTGACTCCCTCTGTTGGGTAATAATGCAGTAAGCGTAATGTGCTTTGGTAGTCCGTTTGGCTTGGGTCGTGTGCTTGAGTAAAAAAGTCTCTAGCAAAGCCAAGTTTGTCTGCAAAACAGGATAGTACTTTCATGCCGACTTCCCAGCATTGTTTTTCAAAACTTAGTGTATTGGCTTGAAAGTCTGGCAACTCTTCTTCAGTCGGCCACAAATTATCCATGTGGTATTGGGTGATTTGATAAGATTCTTTTTGGTCCTTGGTGCCAGTAGAAGGGCGGATTTGACTGCGACTTTCCCATCCGGCATTGACGCTTTTGGGGCGAGGGTATTGGCTTTTGATGCTTTCTGGTAGGTTAAAAAAACGCTCTGATTCTTTGAAGGCTGCGTCTATATCTTGCTGATCTATACCGTGATTACTTAATTGGAAAAAGCCGATTTGCGTGGCCGCTAGCCAAAGTTGTTCGGTGATTTCTTCTCGGCGATTTTCAAAATCGCTCATATCTATGATGCGAATTTCTCGATCGTTGGTGTCTTCCCCTGTACCGCCAAAAGTGGTTTCGCGTTGTAGTTCTTCAAGTGAATATGAATGTGTCATGGTTTTCTTCCATTCTCCTAGGTTTAAAATAACTAGACGTTTTGCCTAGTGGAAAATGGAGCAATGACCTGATGCATTTCTTCTGAAAAACATCTGACTGCTTCTACTCCGGTTGTTGCTATTGTTTAGTTAACGCTTTTATTTACCAAACCCCCTCATGCAATTTTGCGGCCTCTTCTTCAAGGCAAGGCCCAATGACTTCCACTTGTCGTTGACCAGATTCAAAGACAGTGCGACAAGGTAACGCCAACGTGGGATTTTCAGGATGATTGCCAGTAATTTGTTTTAAGCTGTCTTCGCTTAATCCGTATACCAGACGCCCAAGTCCCGCCCAATAGGCGGAGCCTGCGCACATCGCGCAGGGTTCTGCGGAAACATACATGGTGCATTTCGCCAGAAAATCAGGGCGATACGCCTTGCTGGCGCGCGTCATTAACTTGCGCTCTGCATGACCTGTCATATCGAAATCTGGCAAGTAGCCGTTGACTTGGGTCATTAGTACATTGTCTTCATCGTCAACCAAGATCGCCGCAAACGGGTGAATACCTTGTTGCTTGGCTTCCTCTGCAAGAGCAAAGCTTTGGCGTAAAAATTCGGTGTCTTTTGTATTAAGCTTCATATTTATTCCCAGTCTTCAATAGGGTATTTAACAGCACAATCACCGCAAACTATTTCTTCTTAGGAAGGCTCCACGGAAACCACCAAGCCTGAATCCATTGAATCGATTTAAACAGCAACAAACTAATAACCGACAAGAAAATGAGTCCAGCAAAAGCTTGTGGAATTTTAAAGAAAGACGTGGAGAACTGAATGAAATAGCCCAATCCTTCCTCTGCGGCGACAAATTCCGCTACTACAGCGCCGATAATCGCCAAGGTGATAGAGACACGAAGGCCACTGAAAATGTGTGGAATCGCATAAGGAATGCGAATCTGCCAGGTTTCACGGTAGCGTGGAGCGCGTAAAGACTGGCTTAGCTCGATCATTTCGGGTGGGGTTTCCAACATGCCTGTCGTGGTCGATACAACAAGAGGGAAGAAGGTGATTAAGCAAGTGATCAGTACGCGAGATGGATCGTCTGTACCTAGCAAGACAATAATCAAAGGCGCAACCGCGACCACAGGTGTTGATTGAATCACGATCAATGCAGGATAAAGCACTCGGTTCATTAGCTCAGAGCGCATCATGCCAATTGACAGTGGAATAGCAATCACGATAGACAAGGCAAAACCCATCAAAGCAACACGTAATGTCGCCCAAAGATGCGTTAGCCAACGAGAAAATTCCACATCAAAAAACGCCATGAATATCGCGGACGGAGAGGGCAGAATGTAGTTTGGCACATTGCCAAAACGACAGACTAATTCCCATAACAGCACAAGGCCGATAAAGAACAAGCCAGGCGCGAAACGGTTTGCCTGATGTGCAAGCCAAGATTTAGGCTGGTACGTTTGGTTCATAAATATAGCCTCTAATTAAATCGGTTAGCTCAGCAAAACGAGGGGAGTTAATGGTTTTCGAAGAACGCGGACGCGGTAAATCCACCTCGATCAAATCCAGAACCGTGCCGGGGCGTTTGCTCATTACCAAAATGCGATCAGATAACAAAACGGCTTCACTAATGGAGTGAGTGATAAACAACACGGTTTTTGGATTTTTCTTCCAAATATCCAGTAGATCAAAACCAATTTGCTCGCGTGTTAAGGCATCCAGCGCCGAAAACGGCTCATCCATTAGGAGAATGTCTGGGTTAAGCAAGAGCGCGCGAATAATGCCAACACGTTGTTGCATACCACCAGATAATTCGTCTGGCATCTTGTCAGCAAACTGGGTTAAGCCCGCCATTTCCAATAGCTCGTTGGCGCGTTTTTCATCAGTGGCGGAGTAACTGCCGTATTTGTGTTTGAGCGGAAACAAAACGTTTTTACGCACTGTTAGCCAAGGCAATAAGTTGGCTTTTTGAAAAACGATGCCCACATCATCACGAGGTTCGGTGACTGGCAGATTAAATACTGATACTTCACCATGAGACGGAATTAACAACCCTGCCACCATGCGCAACAGTGTCGATTTACCACAACCGGAAGGCCCTACCACCGCCACAAACTCGTGACGGTGGATGTCGAGGTTAATACCTTGCACTACCATTGGTGTTTCTGGGCGAGGATCGTATTTATGACCCACGTTTTTCATACTGACGTAGGCTGCCGCTTTAGCGCTGTTTTCCATCTTATTACTCCGGTTTAAAGCTGCTGTTTACTGCGGTTTCTGGATCGATAGCATCCATTTTTAAACCATTTGCTTCCGCCACGTATTCCCATGTTTTTTGAATGCGTTCGTCGGTGAAATTACCGAAGCCATCTTTTGTCGTGACATCGTTGTACACCAAATTATAAATGCTCTTAATTTGTGCAGAGACAATGCTGGCGTCCACCTCTGGTACCATTTTGTGCAGGTCGATACCGGCTTGATCTGGATTTGCGTAAGTGAATTCAATGGACTTGGCAAAGGCTTTTATAAAGCGTTTCGCCACATCTGGACGTTCTTCTAAAAAGCGTTCAGAGGCTAAAACAGATGAACTATAAAGGGACAAACCAGAATTCGACCAAGGCATTTCGATTAGCTCTTTACCCGCGCCTTTTGCTTGTGCGTCATAAAGTGCTGTATTGGTAACCCAAGCAATAATGGCATCTGTACTGCCGGTAATCATCATGGGAGCCAAGGCACCTGGATCCGATTTCACTAATTTAATATCGCTTTCGCTCAAACCATTTTGTTTCAATACCAAAGGCAAGAAAGCATTTGATGAAGTGAAAGGCGAAGTCGCGACTTTTTTGCCTTTCAAATCTTTAATGGACTTAATGCCGCTGCTTTTCAGCACAAAGAACGCATGAGGAGCTTGGGTGAAGTATGGGAAGACAGCGACTACAGGTACATCTGCTTGTGCTTTTGCTGCCATCAATGCACCAATATCAGAACTACCAATATCAGATTGGCCTGTTGCCATTTTAGTCAACGCATCGGTAGAGCCGCGACCGCTGGCGATCTTGATTTCCAAGTCTTCATCAGCAAAAAAACCTTGTTGAATACCCACATAAACAGGCGCTTTATCACCGCCTGGTAGCCAGTCTAATTGAAACGTCACTTGATCTGCCGCCATGACAGAAGTACTTGAGATGAGACTGGCTAAAAGAGTCAATCGGATTGCTGTTTTTTTTGCCGCTTTCATAAACATGCTCCATACAATTAATAGGGACTAAAGACCCGCTTGTTTCACATTGTTATGATTTAGCAACATTTGTTCCAAATTTTATTGAAAATGTAATTTTTTATTTAACTGATTGAATTTTATATTAAAAAATAAAATATAAGGCTTCGGGTAGTAAGGCTTGTAAGGCGCTATATAGAGAGTGTGAAACAAAATGGTGCATTAAAAAAGAGATATTGGATGACACGGTGGGCAGTGACGGAAAGATGGTTTACATGGAAATAGAGGGTAGTTATTAAATCCAGTTCTATGGAGTTTTACGGGGCAGCAGCGATGCGGCTTCTTTTTTTCGTTTACTGTAAAGCACATTCGCCATGTAGCAAACCACTATGACATTTAGCAAGAATACACCGATAGTTAAAATGTGCGGGTGAAAAATTATTTCATAGATTTCAAATGGTAAATAGATTGCCCCACTTACCAAGGCAAACCATTCAGTCCATACAAACGCCTTCCATAAGCCATAGGCTTCAACGAATCGCACCAGAGAATAAGCTAGGGCACCCAAAGCAATCAGGCTCATATTGCTGTCTGTTATTGAACTCGCAGCATGGAGGAAAATACTTGGAAAATGACTTGCAGGATTTAGATGAGCGTGAGAGACGATGGATTCAGCTATTTTTTGTAAATTCTCGCCAGCTAATACATGGATTCCTAACCCTACGATCAGAGACATTAAGCCTTTTAGCGCTTCTATAACTGCGATGGCTTTCAGCCCATTTTTTGATGGTGTCATCTCGACCTCTTAACAAGCCAAATAGTATGTGTACAACAAGTGCATGCTTAGTTATACCAGTATAAAGCCAATAGATTGTTGAAAAATAAATAATATTTACTATAACGTGAAAAATACTGTTTCGTTTACATGTCCTGATTTTTCTCGCTCGATATAGGTGTAGTATTAAAGCACTTTTAATGTGAACTTTTTATCAACAGCATCTCTGCTTTGTTTGCTAATGGATAGCATATACAAGGCTGATTCAGATCCAAGTTATATTTACCGTAAGAAGCCTGAGTCATGGCTTTTTGTGCCATTTATTCATGTTTCGATTGGTAGGTAACGCGTTTTGCATTGCAAAATTGATTGTTCAGGGAACAATATTAGTTTTTAATTAATAATTTGTACGATTGGTCAGGTTTTTGCATTTCAACTATCATTATAACCACCATCATAGACATTATTTAAAATAAGGAGAGCGCTTTGAAATTTATACTAAACGATGAGCTCATCGACGAAAGCACGCTCCCTAGTGACTTTACCGCTTTGCGTTACCTAAGAGAAAAGCGTGGATTAACGGGAACAAAGGAAGGCTGCGCTTCGGGCGATTGTGGTGCATGCACGCTTCTTGTTGGGGCTGTGGAGGGCGGAGAATTAACCTATTCGACTCTTAATTCTTGCATTACACCAATGCAAGCCTTGGCGGGTAAGCATGTTGTTTCGATTGAGTACTTATCTAAGGTAGGGGAATTGCACCCAGCCCAGCAAGCCATGGTGGAATCTCATGGCTCTCAGTGCGGTTTTTGTACACCGGGTTTTGTGTTGTCTTTGGCGGGTCTATACGAAAACAAACAGAATGCAGATCAACCCATTGATCGCGAAGCTGTCTGTGATGCGATATCGGGTAACTTGTGTCGTTGCACTGGTTATCGCCCGATCATTGATGCAGGTTTGTCTATGATTAAGGTGCAAGAGTCTAAAGAAACGCCTTTTATTGAACTGATGAGTAAAAATAGTGGTATTAAAGTCCTACTTGAAAACCTACAGGCAGATAATCGTGGCAGCAGCAATTATTTACAACCCACAGATTTAGAGCAGCTGGCTCATGCGCTGACATCTTATCCTGAGGCGGAGTTGATCGCGGGTGGGACGGATTTGATGCTAGAAAATACACAGCGTTATCGTGACTTTGGTACTTTTATAGACGTATCCTGCGTGTCAGAACTAAAGCATATCCACATAGGTGAAAGTACGTTGAGTGTTGGTGCATCCGTAACCTATAGTGAACTGGAAAGTTTCAGTAAAACTCTGTATCCGCATATTTTCGCTTTACTCAGCCGAATCGCTTCTCGCCAAATTCGTAACCGTGGAACGATAGGCGGCAACGTGGCGAACGCTTCCCCAATTGCTGATTTACCGCCGCTATTGCTGGCGTTTGATGCGGATATTCAACTACTGAAAAACGACGGTAGTACCCGAGTTGTCAATATTGCTGACTTTTACCAAGGCTACAAACAAACCCAATTAGCGGACGATGAGATGATCGCTTCGTTCGATTTGCCTCTTGATAAACTCGCGCAATTCCACCGTTTTTATAAAGTCTCCAAACGCATGGAAGATGATATTTCCAGCGTGATGTTAGCGGTTCGATTTGAAGAGAAAGACGGTGTATTAACGGACGTACGTTTAGCTTTTGGTGGCATGGCGGCGACGCCGATTCGTGGGATGAAAGCAGAAGCGGCGCTGCAAGGCAAAACGCTTAATGACGAGCAAGCCTTACACCAAGCCATTGCAGCACTGCGCAGCGAACTTACACCAATGAGCGACATGCGCGCGAGTGCTGAGTATCGTCTCGATATGGCTTGTAACCTAGTGCATAAAGCCTGGTTGGAATTAAATGGCACGAATGTGATGACTTTCTCTGGTCATCCTTTTAATGATGCCTCGCTATCGACAGACATGGAGGCAAGCACTCATGCGTAAACTGCCACAGGATTTTAATATCACGACGAAAAACGGTCTGCTACCTGTTCATGAATCGGCGATCAAACACGTAACTGGCCAAGCGGTTTATATTGATGATATGCCCGAATGGCCAAATGAATTGTTTGTTGCCACGGGGCTTTCTACCGAAGCGCATGCGGACATTGTGTCTATTAATCTAGACAAGGTGCGCGCCTACCCAGGCGTAGTGGATGTGATCGTGCAAGCGGACATTCCCGGTGAAGTGGACGTGTCACCCGTATTAAGCGGTGATCTTTTATTGGCAGGCGATTTCGTACACTTTATCGGACAAGCGGTTTTTGCTGTGGCGGCCACCAGTTTGCGTGCGGCTAAACAAGCGGTTGCTTTGGCGGAAATAGAGTACAAACCTCGCGAAGCCACCTTGCATCCTCGTCAATCCTTGGAACGCCAAGAGTTTGTGTTGCCCACTCACACCATTAGTTGTGGCGATGCAGAAACAGCGCTTGCCAAAGCACCAAACAAACTGAAATCCGATCTGTATATCAAAGGCCAAGAGCACTTCTATTTAGAAGGTCAAATCAGTGTCGCCGTGCCAAATGAAGATGGCGGCGTGCAAGTTTATGCATCGTCCCAGCATCCTGCCGAAGTGCAAAAACTGGTGGCGCGGGTACTTGGTTTGCCAGTGGCGCAAGTGCTGGTTGAAGTGCGCCGTATGGGCGGTGGCTTTGGTGGTAAAGAATCCCAAGCGGCTGTGCTCAGCTGCATGGCTGCGGTGCTGGCGGTGCGAAATGGCTGCCCAGTAAAATACCGTATGCCGCGCCAAGATGACATGGTGCAAACGGGCAAACGTCATGACTTCTGGAACAGCTACCAAGTGGGCTTTTCCGATGAAGGGGAGATACTCGCAGCGGAATACGACATGGTCGGTAAATGCGGCTGTACGGCCGATTTGTCGGACGGCGTGGTGGATCGCGCTATGTTCCATGCGGATAATGCTTACTTCCTTCCAAATGCTCGAATCAGCGGTTATCGAGGTAAAACCCATACGGTTTCCAATACAGCATTCCGTGGCTTTGGTGGCCCTAAAGGCGTGATCTTAGCGGAAAATGTCATTGAAGAAATCGCCTGCGCCGTTGGTAAAGACGCCTTAGATATTCGTAAGCTGAACTGCTATCAAGGGGAGAAAAACACCACTCCCTACGGACAAAAAATCGAAGACGATGTTTTGCTCAGTCTGATCGAAGAACTGGAACAAAGCTCCGACTATCGTGCTCGTCGAGACGCAATAAAAGCCTTCAACAAGCAAAGTCCTTTTGTGAAAAAAGGCTTGGCGCTGACACCAGTGAAATTTGGCATTTCCTTCACTTCCAAACACCTGAACCAAGGTGGTGCTTTGTTACACATCTACACGGATGGCAGTGCGCACGTGAGCCATGGTGGAACGGAAATGGGGCAGGGGCTTTATACCAAGGTAGCGCAAATTGTCGCCAAAGCCTTTGGTATCGATTATCAGCGGGTCAATGTTGGTTCTACTCGTACCGATAAAGTGCCTAATGCTTCACCAACCGCGGCATCAGCAGGAACCGATTTGAACGGCATGGCGGCTTTGGATGCGGCTATGACGATCAAAACCCGCTTGCAAGAATTTGCCATGGAACATTTCGGCATTGCTGTGGAGGAATTTGCGATCGAGAATGATCAAGTGATTTTAGGCGGTGAAACTATGAACTTCCCTGAATTCATTAAATTGGCCTACATGAATCGCGTGTCTTTGTCGTCTACCGGGTTTTATAAAACACCGAAAATCGGTTATGACCGCAAAGCCGCAAAAGGTCGTCCATTCTTGTATTACGCCAATGGTGCGGCGGTTTCTGAAGTGATTGTCGATACTTTCACAGGGGAATACAAAGTTACCCAAGTGGATATTTTGCATGATGTGGGGGACTCGATTAATGCGGATTTGGACATTGGTCAGATTGAAGGCGCGTTTGTTCAAGGCATGGGCTGGCTCACCTCGGAAGAACTGAGCTGGGATGAAAAAGGCCGCATCACCACCAACAGCCCAGCCAATTATAAAATTCCAACATCAGCGGATATTCCTGAAAAGTTCACGGTTAAATTGTTTGATCGCCCTAATAGTGAAGAATCGGTATACCGTTCAAAAGCTGTGGGTGAACCACCACTGATGTTAGGCATCTCGGTTTGGTGCGCGCTAAAAGACGCCTGTGCTTCTTTAGCTGATTACACCTTCTCGCCACCATTGGCGGTGCCAGCCACACCAGAAGCTGTGTTTTATGCCATGAAAGCTGCAAAAAACCACATGGCGCAAGCTAAGGACGCAAGCCTATGATGTCTTCCATGAGTTGGGTTCATGCCTTGCAGGAAGTGGAAAAAGCAGGGCAAGCTTGGGTAATCGCCACTGTAATTGGCACCCAAGGTTCCGCACCGCGGGAATCATCCAGCAAGATGATTATTACCGCGGAGCACAGCTTCGATACCATTGGCGGTGGACAGCTGGAATACGCTGTCTGCCAAAAAGCCCGTGCTATGCTGCAAGACGCGTCTTCGCCTTCTCATGTGTTGGAAAACTTTCCGCTCGCCGCCAAGACCAATCAATGTTGCGGCGGCACGGTCAGTGTGTTGCTAGAGTATTTTCCAGAGCCCGCCACTAAGATCACCATTTTTGGAATGGGTCATGTGGCGACCACCTTGGTCAATGTCTTGGGTAACATGCAGGCGAAAATCTCTTGGGTCGACAGCCGTGAAAACCTTGCTCAAGATCACAGCATCAAAGCTCTACCGAGCAACGTCACGCCTTTCTTGTATGAGTCCATGTTGGAACACATCGACCACATGAGTCACAACGAAATCGCGTTGGTGATGACCCATGACCACGCCTTGGATTATCAATTGGTGGAAGCCTTATTAGACCGAAAAGACTGCCGTTTCATCGGCTTAATCGGCTCGAAAACCAAAGCATTACGCTTCAAAAAACGTCTTGTCAGTGCCTCCTTCAGCCAAGCGGAAATTGACTCAGTGCATTGCCCCGTTGGGCTGGATGAAATCGCAGGCAAAAAGCCCTTCGAAATCGCCATCTCCATCGCAGGGCAAATCATCCAAGTGACCCAAACTCAAACGCCCAACAAAAAGGGCAGTGGACTGACTTGGAAAGAAATCAACAACGCTTTAAGTGAAGAGAAGGCTCGCATCTAGGTCGTTTGGTAGCAGGAGCAAGACAAACACCACCGCTCGACACTGTCGTTTGACCTCGCTCTTGGTGTTCGCCTTGCTCCGCATTAACGTAATTATTCCCTCCCCTTATGTCTTCCAAGGGGAGGGCGAGGGAGGGGTTATAACTTTGGCTCTTCTGAGCTTTGGGTTGCTCCTTGACCGCACCTGCTAACGGGTGCTATTAATAGCACTTGATTGCTCGCTAGGAAGTCACTATGCAGATTAAATTTTCCGAGGATGTTATTCCTCTATCAGACCTTAAGATCAATCCCGGAAAGGTAGTTGGTCGAACACAGGAAACGCATCGCCCAATTTTGCTTACCAGTCGCGGCCGCGGCGTAGCGGTGGTTCAGGGGCTTGAAGATTATGAGAAAACCGCAGAGGAATTGCGATTTGTAAAAGCTGTGGCGCAGGGACTAATGGATGCTCGTGAAGGCAACACCGTATCCTTGGAGGACGCCAAGAAAACCTTGGGTATCAAATAAATGGAATTACGCATTGCACAGTTTGCTCTTGAAGATTTACAAGCGATTCAGAAGTATTACCGAGAGGAGGGAGTGCCGCATATCGGTGAGGACTTCGTCACTGCTATCTTGAAGCATTGCGGCATGCTTCAAATTCACCCTGATGTAGGACGAATTGTTCCTGAATTCAACATGGACCACATTCGTGAATTGATTCACGCGCCATTTCGGGTTGTCTACCTCAGGCAAGTTAAAGAGATCGTGCTCATACGCGTCTGGCGAAGTGAAAGACAGCTTGAATTGACAGAAAATGAAACATAAGCAAATGCCATAACTCAACTTGACTGCTTTAGATTGCCGTTTGACCTCGCTCTTGGTGTTTGCCTTACTCCTAAGGAGTTTGGCCCTGATTTCTGAGATTAAGATCTAGGCGGCAGTAAGTAACAAACAAACCTAGCGTTAGAAAAAATTTCTGAATATTGATCCAATTTTCTAATATCGCCGTATGAAACTGAGTAGCTTGCTCCATACACGGACAATAGCTGGTCGATAGAAGGTATGTGTACACAGTTTATTACTTCGACCTTTCACTTCTAAACGGAATTTCCTTACTGATCAAGACGAGAGCAAGTTCAAGACGGTCATAGACTGTTGCCCCCAAGCGGATTCCGATGCTGGCCTTGTTTAGCCAATCTTAATCTGGTTTACGGTATTTGACTGTGAATTACAGCGTGGGTCAGCTTTTAAATAGACGGGTTTTATCGACAAAAATCCGCTCATTCTCACCTAAATGCAATAAGGATTGAATATGCCCCTAGTACGTATAGATGTCACTGAAGGCCGTAATGAAGAAGATCTTCGTGTGTTAATGGATACCGTGCAGGAATGTGTCGTTAGCGCGTTCGAAGTGCCTGAAAGAGACAGATATCAAATTGTCACTGAACACAAACCTGGTCGCATGGTTCTACTAGACACGGGGTTGGGGTTTGAACGAACAGACGATGCCATTGCGATTCAAGTGTTCACAAGTCCTCGAGCAACGGTCATGAAAAAGAAGTTCTGCGAGTTAATGGCGGAAAAGCTACATGCCAACTGCGGATTAGACCCAAAAGATTTATTGATCTCTATTATGACCAATACAGATGTTGACTGGAGTTTTGCACACGGCGAGATTCAGTATCTCAATGGCAAGTTATAAAGTCATTGTCCGCTCCATGAAAAAAGCCCTTTCAATCTGAAAGGGCTTTTTTGTAGGTCATGTTGTCCCGTCCTGAAGTAGGCCAGTTATTTAGTGTGATTTAAGGAATGTGCTAATGCGGGTTCCTTATTTTTTGTTAACCAATGATAGACCAAATAAGCAATGCTGGTTCCAATGGCGATCAACCACATGTTGCTTGCTGTTTGAGAGATCATCGCGAAGAATCCGCATGCCATCATGATGATGCGTTCAACTAGATTCATTCTTCTTTTCGCAAATCCTATGACACCAATTGCCCAGATGACGGTTGAAAAGATCAAGCCGGCGCCTGCAAATAAAATGTCTATGTAGCTTCCTACAAACAGTAACGCTGGGTCGGCAAGGAAGGCGAATGGAATGAGGAAGGCTACTGCACAGATTTTAAAGGCTTCCACACTGGTTCTCATGGCATCTGTGTTAGCAACGCCGGCCGCGGCAAAAGACGCCAATGATACCGGCGGTGTTACCATCGAAAGGACGCAAAAATACATAACAAAGAAATGCGCTTGTAGCTCACTAACACCTAGCTCTTTAAGTGCTGGAACATAGAGTACAGCGCCAATGATGTACGCTGCAACAGTAGGAAGCCCCATACCCATGATGATGCAGCCAAGCACAATCATGATTAAAGAAACCGTGTAAGAACCACCACCAATATCAATGAGTCCTGAAGCAAATTTTAGTGCTAAGTTAGATTGTATTGCGACCGATACAACTATTCCTATAGCCATGATAGGGCAAGCAATTTTTGCCGCTTGAATACCAGAGTCCAGTACCATTTGCGGTAGGGTTTTTAGGTCGTAGCGGGTTTTTTTGCTTAAAAATGGCGCGATAAAGCAGGTTATTGTGGCCCAGAAAACAGAGATTTGCGCGGAATAGCCCATCATCAAACCAGCCACCAATACAACAGGAGGCAACAGCATGTTTAATCTTGGGAAGATAGATTTGATTTCGTTTATATCTTCATCGTTAAGCGTGCCAGTGTTGGTTTTTCTGGCATGGATTCCGGCAAAAACAAACAGTGAAAAGTAAAAGGCAAGCGCTGGGAAAATACCCGCGAGTGCGATGTTGGTGTAAGAGGTAGCTAGCATCTCTGCCATTACGAAGGCAGCGATCCCCATGATGGGTGGCATAAGTTGACCGCCAGTTGAAGCAATGGCTTCATAGGCTGCGGCTTTTTCTGGTTTGATGCCCGTTCTTTTCATCAATGGGATGGTAAATACACCAGTCGCCGTGACGTTTGCTACCGCACTACCAGAAATGGTGCCCATTAAGCTAGATCCAATAATGGCGACTTTGGCACCACCGCCTTTGGATTTACCCACCAATTTAATGGCCAACTCTATAAAGAGTCGTCCACCGCCAACGGAACTGTACACTACGCCAAAGACGATGAAGTAAAAAATGAAGTTGGTAGACGTGGCTGTGGTGACCCCCAAAATGCCACTGGTTGTCATGCCAAAAATCTCGCTCCACTCGGTCCACGAAATATTACTAAAGCCCATTTGCCCTGGTAATAAATAGCCAAACACGCCGTAAAGTAGAAACAGAACAATAACAATGAGCAGCACATAGCCAACGGTTCTTCGTACTGCTTCTAATAGTAGGCCGACCAGAATGGTGCAAATCACAATGTCATAAGTTTCAATTGGTGAGACATTTTCAATTCGGCTCGACAGTCTACCGCTTTCAAAAAAGTAGTAACAGCCAACAACAACGACCAAAGCAAACATGGCTACGGCAATAACTTTGTTTAGTGTTGATGAGGGATTGGATTTTAAAAAGGGTGTTGAAAGAAAAGCGATCGCTAAAGTCAGTACTAAATGCGTTGCACGCTCGACTAAGGGGAGGTCTGGATTAAATAAAATCCAGTACTGGTAAGCTATTAACCCGAGTGCTAACCAAGCACAAGGATCTAGCATGTATCTACGAACAAGTTTTTGCATCTTTTACACCTGATTTTTATATTTATTGTTGAGGCTAGCACGACATTATTTTAACAGGCCGATTTCTTTGTAGTAACGAATGGCGCCTGGATGCAAACGAATGCCATTTTTTTCCGGCTTAGCCGCATCTTCAAGCTTAAATGCTTTCCAAGCTTTAAAGTCATTGCTTAGCTGATCCATATTTTCAATAACAATTTTAGTGATGGCATAAGCGGTATCATCACTCATTTTAGAGCTGGCAATTAAATGTGTACCAAAGTCTCCGCCAATATTGCTGCCAGTTTGCGCGTCAAACCATTTTCCATAGCTGCCTTTTTGTAGGCCTAGCGAGGCCATTACGTCCAACGCTCTTTCTGACATGTCTAAGAACTCAATGCCACCAGTTAAACTGATTTCAGTAATAGACGGGTGTCCTTGTAAAATCGTATCGAAATAAAGATCTACCCGTTTATCTCTGATTAATCCGGACATTTGTGAGGAATCCACTTGGAGAATACTGCCGCCTTGGGACTTAATTTTATCTCTATCTAAACCATATGCAGCGAGAATGGCTTCCACAACGGGAGGAATATTGGAGCCAGCTGGCTTCATCATGATGTTTACTGGACGATCGGATTTCAAAATATCATCTAATGTCTTGAAACCATTTTCCTCCATATAATCTTTGCGAACGATGGCACCGATATAAACAGGGTTGAGGCCACCGACCAAAGAGCGAATATGAGTGGCTGAATTTCCTTTGTATAACAACATGCCTTCGGAAGCCCAGCGCGAAGTGGCAACGTTGGATAGGGCAATGTCAGCCTTACCTGATTCAACCACCATAGGGTTAGCAACACCGCCGCCACGGGCAATGATTTCAATGTCTAATTTAGAATCTTTTTCTTGTGCCATCCTTTGGATAGCAGCAGCACCAACATACCAACCAGATCCTACTGGCATGGCACCTAGTTTTAATTCTTCAGCTTGGGTGGGTAGTGAAAGAGCACTCGTAATGATAAGAGCCGAAGTAAGTACAGAAAACTTATTTGTTATTTTCATTATCTTGTTCTCCTTAATTAAGGGCGGCCGGCCGTGACCGCCCTCTATGAAAATGAATTTCAGTGTATTTAAGGTGATATAATTTTGCTATTAAATTATACCCGCTGCACGTAATGCGTCCGCGATCTCAACATCTGCCCCTTCCGCAAGCGGTAGTAGCGGAGAACGTACGGTAGCGTGTTCCAAAATGCCGCGTGCCACCAAGGCGTGTTTCAATGCTACTGTACCTTCCATGTGCGATCCGCGGTGGTACACATTTTTAGTAACTGGCAAAAGTTGATCATGAATGGCTCTTGCCGCAGGATAATCTTTGGCTTTGCCTGCTTCGATAAGTTTGACCAATAGCTCTGGAGCCACGTTGCCGTAACCAACCAAAAGACCATCTACATCAAACATAGTGTGCAATAGGTATTCGTCATGGCAGCTTAGTATTTGTAGATCAGGGCGTTCTGCACGAATTACTGGGATTTCTGTGTCCCATCTTTTCATATTTCGCACGCCGTTTTTCATTGCAAAAACACCAGGCTGAGCAGAAATTTCAAGCTGTGTTTCTAGATCATAGGTACATTTAGTAGCATCTGGGTATTGGAACAAGATCAGCGGTAAGCCACTTTCTTCGTAGCAAACTTTGTATTTATCTTGTGGCGCTCCTTTTTGATAACCAAAACGCAGCCAACCATGTGAAGGGTACAACAAACCTGCTTTTGCACCTGCTTCAACTGCGTTACGACATTCAGCTGCAGCGACTTCAGTACCTTCTCTAGTGATACCTGCAATAATTAGAATTTCGTCATTAACCGATTCAACAAATGCTTCGATTACTTTCATTTGTTCTTTTTCAGATAGGAATGTGCCTTCACCAGCATGTCCCAAAACAGTAAGACTTTTGACGCCATCAACACTTTTCAGCCATGAACCAAGTTTGTGAATTGCCTTATAGTCGACAGTGCCATCGCGATTAAAAGGTGTAACAGGTGCTGGGTTCAGTCCACGAAGGTCTATATCAATTTTACTCATCAGAATTACCTATAGTTATTATGTTGTTGGTTTAATGTTGCTCTGTTTGGGTTAAGAGCACGTAAATCAGCATAGAATTTGTTTTGCTATGTGAATACTGTGTAAGTAGTATTTCTGATATGTATTAAATGTATAGGTTGTAGAGCATGAATTACGAAGTTTGGAAAACCTTTGTCGATGTTTGCGAACTGGGTAGCTTGAGTAAAGTGGCTTCACTTCACGGAATTAGCCAACCGCAAGTGAGCCGCCAAATGAAGACAATTGAAGAGGCGTTTAATTGTCAGCTATTCATTCGCACGGGCAGAGGGGTCGAACTGACAGATTTAGGGAAGCGCATAGAACCCGAGGTAAGGAGCTGGCTACAGCATACCGAGCAGCTGCAAAACAGCATTCGAAATACCTCGGGTATTCCTATTGGTAAAGTGAGACTGGCAATCTTGCCTTCCACTGCCGCGCCTTGGTTAAGTGAAGTCTATAAACTTGCCAAAGAGCGCTATCCAGGAATACAGCTTGAAGTGCGAGAAGCACAGGGCAATCAATTAGAAAACTGGTTAGAAGAAGGGCGTGTTGATCTGGCATTACTGTTTCGACATTCCATTGATGACAAAGGTGGCGATATATATTTACGTGATACCGCAACTTTTTTAGTCGGCCCACCGAATGATCCATTGACCGCCAATCCAACCATAGAATTCAGCGAAATAAATGGCATTCCATTAACTCTATTTTGCCGTCCTAGTAGCTGGCGAGATAGGTTGGACGTATTAGCAAGACGATATGACATAGAACTTAATGTGGTACTGGAAGCTGACTCTTTATCCCTCCAGACCCATGCGGTCGCTTCTGATAAATGTTATGCAATGCTAGGCGCTTACGCCAGTGAATCCGCGCGTAATCTATTGGGTTTATCTGTTTCCCGCATCATTGCACCGGGCATAAAACGATACCTAGCATTATCTATGTCCCCCCATGGACAGCTCACCCTCGCCATTAAAAAAGTCAAAGAGCTTATTAAAGAAGTATCGGAAAAATACCCACCGGGGTTTGAGTAAAGACATTTTTGGAGATCGCGGTGTCAGCCCGATAACGTCATAAATTTTCTTCCATTTAGTTAGGCATATATACATTGCCTTGAAAGCGGGTCAGGTCATAGGGTCTGAGGTAATAGCTTGCCTCGCGGGTCAAATCGCGCTACAAAAGAATAAATAAAGAACCAACATAGCGGCGATCAAAGACGATCTGAAGCGGCATCGTCCAAATAGGCTTAGGTTTTAGCGAGTTATATAACAGGGAAGTCCCACCATGAAAAAAGCCAATCCCCTACATAGACAACGCAGCCGTTCAAAAGTGGGTTATAGCCGCAGCTACGCTGCTGTATAACCATTAATTGTTATATATCAGGAGAAAAAATTGGAATCCATCTTAAAAAAGAAGCATTACCGAAATGTATTTTATGGGCTTGTAGGATTACTTTTTTTTATCTCAGTTATTCTAAGGTATTTAGTTTTGCCGCAGTTTGATAACTCACTTGAGGCAAGTTTTCTCAAATTTTTAGCATTAGTATTGGATGGGTTTTCTATATCACTGTTAGTTTCTGTTCTCATTGGTGGTTTTGTATTTTGGGTAACTCCAGATATCGTTAAAAAATCTGTTATGGATGTTATAGATCCAAAAGAGATTGGCCCGCTTTTAAAGAAAGCCACTTCTGATTCTAGGACTTGGATATATAAAGGTGCTTGCGGAAGGTATACTCGTTCTACGACACTTCCCATGATGGCAAAGTCTGCAAGACAAGAAGGAATCGGTCGAGATATAAGGATTATTCTTCTGGATCCAAGTAATGATTTACTTTGTGATGAATATGCAACTTATAGAAGAAGTTTAAAATCCGCAAAAAATGGTAGTCTCTGGACAAAAAGTAAAGTTAAAGAAGAAGTAGTAGCAACGGTAATATCTGCGCTGAGATATAAGCATGAAGAACCATTATTAAGAATAGAAATATATTTAGTAAATCATTTCTCAGCTTTTAGATTTGATATATCGGATCAATATGTCATCGTAACAAAGGAAGATAGTGAGGCGGCAGGTCTTAAAGCTGATAAGTCAACATATTTTTATGATTCATATATTGATGATTCAAGATTAAGTGAGCGCCAATCGAAAAGAGTTTCATATAACAAAAAAATACCATTAGATGGCGATTTGAACACAAGTAACATCAAAGACCTTGCGATTGAAATTGGAGTTGTGAATGAAATCGATTGTGAGGAGTTGGACTTAGAATACGTTGTAAAGTGCGTTAATGTACCAGAAGATCCTTACTCATGAATATACACAGCCTTAAAAATACAGATTGGGTTGAGGCACTAAACAATCATGAAATCTGCCCCAATGATTTAATTGAGAGCCTTCTTGAAGAAAACTATAATTTTATATGGCATCCGCTAGGCTTTGTAATGTGCAGAGTTGCTAGATGGGAAAGCAGAAGCCTTCGCGTTCATATATGGCCTAATCACAAAGGTCATCAACAGACTCCAGCTTGGATGATTCATGATCATCTCTTTCATCTTAAGAGCTGGGTTTTATCTGGTGAAATTGAAAACAAAGAGTATGTTATAGATGTTAACGGTAAGGAACATTTAATTTATGAAGCTCGATATGAAGGTGATTATTCAATACTTAACAGAACAAACATATTCTGCTCAAAGAGTATAAATAAAAAATCAGTTTATTCAAAAGGTTCAGTTTACGAAGTACCCTCAGGGATATTTCATGAATCTCATTCACTTTCTAATAAAACAACGGTGACGGTTTGTGAAACGTATGATGAAATTTCTGTGCCTCCAAAAATATTGGGTAGTGTTGATGGGTTATTGTCTTACACCTACGAAAGAAGACATGTAACCAAGAATGAGATGAATGAGTTAACCAAAAAAATATAACAAATAAAAGCATACAGACACAGCAAAGCTGCGTCGGTGTTTGAAGCATTAGTTCCAACAAGGTACATATGAGGAAAATTAGTAGAAATGAGCCGTGTTGGTGCGGATCTGGTCAGAAATATAAAAAGTGCCATTTAAATAGATCTATTGAAGAAGCGTACTCAATCAACCGACTTATTGCTGAACTAAAATCAAAGACATTCCATAAAGAGTGCATGCATCCTGATGCATCTAATGGTTCTTGTAGTAGCAAAATTATTGACGCCCATACAATTCAAAAGAAAGGGCCGTTGAAGTCGATAGCTGATGAATCAAATCATGTTTATTGCTTCAGAACAGACCAGAATGGAAAAGATGTAGTTTTGAAATTAGGTTGGCAAAAGGCGTCTACTTTCAAGGGATTCTGTGCGAAACACGATAAGGCAATGTTTAGCCCCATTGAAGATGAATTATATAGAGGCTCAAAAAGTCAAAGTTTTATCGCTGGCTATAGAGCTGTAGCCTTAGAGTACTTCAAAAAAATCAGCTCACTTAAAGGGTTACCTTTTATGAGTCAATATGTTGATCGAGGTATGCCAGTGGAAACTCAAGTTGAATTTCAGAGAAACCTGAACTCAATGAAGCAAGGTTTTTTTAAAGGAATCGATGATTTTAAAGAAACGTTAAGTACTTATGAAAAAAGCCATAAGTC
Source organism: Marinomonas sp. UCMA 3892 (assembly GCF_012726345.1). Classification (GTDB taxonomy): domain Bacteria; phylum Pseudomonadota; class Gammaproteobacteria; order Pseudomonadales; family Marinomonadaceae; genus Marinomonas. The sequence goes on along the minus strand of NZ_PTXN01000002.1, from coordinate 38,179 downwards.
TCAAGCTTACGATGATTTTGAGAGTCTAACAGTTTACTTTACTGGTGATTTAGACATTGCAGTTTCAGGTTGTTTTTCACCTGACTTTACTACCAGTGGCAAGCGTATCCAAACCTTGGCGTCGGGTGTCAAATTTGTAGAGAATATTGCAGTTAATACTTTGAATACAAAAGATGGTTATGCCTTAGTTTTTTCATGGCCTAAAAGTTTTACGAAATGCGCTGAATTCGTCGAATCTTTAATGAGCATTAATCATAGTGACCTTCCAAGTAAACTGGTCGAATTGATTTTTAGCTATATAGAGAACGTTTACTTTTCTATGAGTTGGTTGAATGGGCTTGAGAATAATAAAAAAATCTTAATCGAGTCTATGGCAAGAAGGTCGATTCAATATGGTGAACCGGTAGAATTTAGTAATTATAAGTATACAAATTGGAAGGTCGATCGTGTTGTTCGCAACTAACAAAACATTACAGCGGACAAGCCGCTTATTAGTTGCGCCAGAAAACAACCCTGTCTATATAAATCACAACCCAACAACAAGGGCACTCCACCAAGCGCCCTTATTCCCCCACAAAAATCACTTCCACAGCGGCTTTCTCACTTCGTGATCCACATCCGCCGCGGTGAGGCCGATGTCTTTCAGTTGCGCTTCGTTTAGGTGGCTGAGTCGGTTTCTCGTGCGCCAGTTATGGGCGATTTTCTTGATAATCGCTTTCCATGGTTTTTCTTTCAGGTTATCTAATGTGGCTTTGCCGCATTGGCTTATGTCTAGCGGACGGTTTGTGAGAATAGGCATCTCGTTTGATGTACTGTTTTTCATGGCATTTTCCTTTTCTCGGTTGGTTGATGTGTTTGCTTTATGTCCAAATAATCGGCTTTTAATTGCGGTGCGACAAACGAGAAAAAGTGTTTTATAGTTAAGAAAATCTTACTTATAAAGGGTGTCTTTCATGTCTTCTAATCGAGCATTACCGCCGCTTAAATCCTTACAGGCGTTTCGTTATGCAGCGCAATCGCTAAGTTTTAAAAAGGCGGCAGAGTCACTTTTTGTGACGCAGGCGGCGGTGAGTCAGCAGATTAAAACCTTGGAGCAGGCGTTGAGTGTTGAGTTATTTGAGCGACAGACTCGGCAAGTGGTGTTGACGTCTGAAGGACAGTATTTGTTTGATTATGTTGAGAAAGCGTTTGGGTTATTAGAAGAGGGTGTAAAAGGCATCACGGAAGATCCTAAGCCAAATACTTTGGTGATTAGCTCAGTGCCGTCGTTTTCGAGCCGTTGGTTGGTGTCGCGTTTGGGGCGTTTTCAATCGCAAGAGCCGGAGATTAACCTTCGCTTGAGTCCGAGCATTGAGTTATCGACTTTTGCCGATAATGATTTGGATTTATGCATCCGCTTAGGCCGAGGTAAGTATGAAGGGCTAAAATCGCAATTATTATTCAGAGAGCATTTGGTGCTGGTGTGTCATCCCTCAATGATTAATATGGATAAACCTATTAAAGAACAGCTAATTAATATCCCTGTTATTACCGATACTGGGCCGGATGTACGACATGTATGGCCTGTGCTACAGCGATTTTTGGATCTTTATGATATGCCGATGAAGTCGCATTTGCATGTGGCGGACTCGACTTCCTTGGTGGAGGCGCTGTTGTCGCAACAAGGTCTGGCAATGATGCGTTATGGTTTGGTTTATGAGCTGATTGAGAAGGGGCAGCTGATATGTCCGCTACCCATTTATATGAAGTCGCAATATGACTTTTATCTTGTCGCGCCCGCACCGCATTTTAAGTATCAAAAGGTGATAATGTTCAAGCATTGGATTGAAGGTGAGGTGAAGGTTATTGGCTCATCTTGGATGGCGTATTTAAAGAATAACCCTGGAATGGAAGAGGTTAAGGTTTAAATCGTATTTGATGTTTTGTGTTTTATGCCCTGTGTATGATGTAGATAACGCTTGTAAATTCAGAGCTTTTCGAGCACAAGTGATTATTTTTTAGGAAAAAAGCGGCGAATTTGTTACAGTCTGTCGTTAGTTAAAAATAAGGTAGCACCTCTGTATTATGCTCATTAGAAATTTATTCGGTTCATTGCCTACTTTTGCAGTTGAACCTGACCAATTCCAAGTTTTGCAATCTGCCCTTAGTTTTCGAGAATATTTGTTAGACGCGATTAATAACGCGACGTCGAGAATTTATCTTGTTGCGCTTTATCTTGAAAATGATGAAGCGGGCAGGGAGGTTTTGACGGCGGCTTATGAGGCCAAGCAGCGTAATCCTGGGCTAGATATTGTTATCTGTGTGGATTGGCATCGGGCTCAGCGAGGTTTGATCGGCGCGGAAAAGGCCAAAGGCAATGCTGCTATGTATCAGGCGTTTGCTGAAAAATACGAGCATGCGATTCCGGTTTATGGTGTACCAGTGCGTAATCGTGAAGTGTTTGGTGTTTTGCATTTAAAAGGTTTTGTTATCGACGATACGGTAATTTACAGTGGTGCGAGTTTAAACAACGTTTATCTGCATTATCAGGATCGTTATCGCTTTGATCGGTATCATGTTATTCAGAATCCATCGCTGGCTGACAGTATGGCGGGATTCATTCGTAACGATATGATTCAAAATCCTGCAGTGAATAATCTTGCTGTAGCGGATTTGCCTTCGACGAAAGAGTTAAAATCAGCGATTCGACAATTTAGAATCTCTCTGGGCAAGTCATCCTATGGTGGTGAAAAGCAGAAAGTAAACGATCAGCAAGTAGCCGTTACGCCTATGGTTGGTGTTGGTAAACGTAACAATGTGCTTAACCAAAAAATTACTGCGTTGTTGGCGAATGCAAAACAAGAGATTGTTCTTTGTACGCCGTATTTCAACCTTCCCAAGGTGGTGTTGAGAGAAGTAAAACGTGCTATCAAGCGTGGCGTGAAGGTGCATGTTGTGGTGGGTGATAAAACCGCCAATGACTTTTATATCGCGCCAGATCAGCCTTTTAAAGCTATTGGTGGTTTACCGTATTTGTACGAGATGAATTTACGTAAGTTTGCTCGAGCCAATGAAAGCCATATTGCATCGGGTGGTTTGTCTATTCATTTATGGAAGCACGACAACAATAGTTATCACCTAAAAGGGCTTTGGGTAGATCGTCAAACTATGTTGCTAACAGGCAATAATGTGAACCCAAGAGCATGGGCGCTTGATTTGGAAAATGGTTTGTTGATTGAAGATCCAAAGCAGCATTTGCTAGCTAAGTTTACGGCTGAGTTTGACAATATTCATCAGTATACGCAGCGAATTTCGTCTTTTGCTCAGCTTGAAACCATTCATGATTATCCAGTAAAAATCCAAAGACTATTGAAGAAAGTCATTCGAACGCGAGCGGATAGATTACTTAAGCGGATTTTGTAGTTTTTTGAATGTTTTTTCTTAAAAAAGGGTTGAAGCTGTATGCTTCAACCCTTTTTCATTTGATCTAATTCTGATTAATATCCAGCTGTATAGAGCCAACTCCCTCGATAGCACCAATGATTCTGTCTCCTTGTACTATGGGACCGACACCGTCTGGTGTGCCTGTGTAAATTAAATCACCCGGTTGTAGGTGATAGAACTTAGATAGATGAGCGATGATCTCACGTACGTTCCAAATCAAAAGGTTGATATCCGAGGATTGTTTTGTCTTACCATTTACTGCTAGCTCAATTTTACCTTGGTTAATGAAGCCCGTTTTGTTAATCGGAATTATAGGGGCCAGTATGGCGGATTCTTCGAAGTCTTTACCTAAATCCCATGGTCGACCAGTTTCACGGGCTTTTAATTGTAGGTCACGACGTGTCATGTCTAGTCCACAGGCGTAGCCGAAGATGATGTCTTCCGCTTGTTCTTCAGTGACGTTAAAACCTTCCTTGCCAATGGCAACAACAAATTCCATTTCATAATGATAGTTGGCAGTTTGTGGTGGATAGTTGATGCTGGAACCACTGGACACGTAAGTACTGGCATCCTTGATAAAGTAAAAAGGTTCCTGTGTGGTTTTATCAACAGCGACGCCCATTTCTGCTGCGTGGGCGTGGTAATTGCGGCCAACACAAAAAATTCTATGTATTGGAAATAGATGGTCTGAATCAGCAATTTTAGCTAAAACGGGTTCTTTGGCAGGAAACGCAAGTTTGTTCGTCATGATTTTGTCCTTTTATTAAATACAATGGAGGCAGAATAAACCGATTAAAAAATACCAAGATAACGATGCAGAGGAGCTTCGTCAGCGGTAATGATGAAAGCTGGTTCGGTGGTAGAGGTATTGTTTATGGTTATTTCTGTGTAACCAGGAGCGCTAAGAGTGTCTTTTTCTGTCCAATGGATAGAGTCATTGGTATCGACTTTTAGTGAGCCTTGGCCTTCTACAATATGAAAAACGCATGCTGTGGTGCGTTTGGGTAGTGATAAGGTTTCCCCAGGACGTAACATCATGGCGCCAAAACCAATGCTTGGGAATAAGCTGGAACCTGTTTCTGGATTCACATAAGCAATGCGTAGCGGTTTATCAGGGTAATGCTGTGCCATTTCGACAAGACAGGAACGAGTTCTTGTCCATGGATAACGCAGCATTGGAGCGTTGTTGTTTGCTCTTTGAAAATTCAATTCAGGAACTACGCCTGCTGCGCTGTATTCGGCAAAAGACTTGTCGCGTTCGAGGGTATAGGTTTGGGTTTTCCCTTCAATTGCCCATGACCCCTCAAGTTGATATATCAAAGGTAAATCTAAAATATCTAGCCAGATAATAGGCACATCACCAACGTGTTGGTGTTCATGCCACTTACCTGAAGGCGTCAAGATCAGGTCGCCACGTTCCATTATGCAAGGTTCGCCATCGACAATGGTGGTGGCGCCTTTGCCTTCAATGATGATGCGTACCGCATTCGGAGTGTGACGATGGTTGGGGGCGGTTTCACCAGGCAAAATCAATTGCAAGCCCATGTAAATGCTCGGAGTGGCTTGCATGTTGGTCAGTCCATGTCCTGGGTTTGCTAATACCAACACTCGGCGCTCAGCTTTTTCCATTGGCGTTAAATCACCAGCTTCAATCAATAAGGGACGAAGCTTATCAAAACGCCAATTTAGCGTTTGTGTTTTACGACTTGGGACTTTATGGGGCAAAACTGCTCGCATATTTGGCCACAATGGTACCAAATTCAATTCTGTTAATTTGTCGCGATAGGATTGCGGTAAATCCTCTAAAGTTCCTAATGATTGCATATGACTCTCCTCGTATTTGGATGTGTCGGTGTTTAGATAATGTTGTTTAATTCATGCTCTTTAGTTCATGTAATCGGGTTGTTGATCCGGTGCCGCTTGTTGAAAAGGAGGCTGCTGCTGGCAATGCTCATATACAGCTAATACTTTAGGGAAAGTCGATAGATCACAACCGAAGCGCAAAGCATTAGCGACTTGTGGGACCAGACAGCAATCGGCTAGAGTCGGTTGTTCTCCAAAACAATAAGAACCGTGACCATGTCTTGTTAGTAGTGTTTCTACTGCAGTAAAGCCTTCATTGATCCAATGTTGGTACCAGTCATTTTTTTGTTCGTCACTAATGCCAATTTCTTTTTTCAAATACCCTAGAATGCGTAGGTTGTTGACTGGATGCATATCACAGGCAATGACATTGGCTAGCTCTAGGACTCGGCTTCGATCCATGTTGTCTGCGGGAATAAGTCTTGGAATAGGATGGGTTTTATCCAAATAGTCGATGATAGCCATGGATTGGCTGAGCGTTTGCTCATCATCGGTAATGAGCACAGGTACACCTTTTGATGGATTTATACGTATGTAATCCATGCTCGATTGCTCACCAATGCGGATGTTTATTCCATGGTGCTGATAATCTAGTCCCTTTAGGGCTAAAGCGATACGAACTCGATAGGAGGTCGAACTGTTGAAAAAATTATATAAATACATAGCTTCTTCCTAAGATTGAGTCTGTTTAGATGATGCCTGAGACGTTGCTTTATTAACGAGAAGAGTTGCGCAAAGTAGAGTAGCTAATAGAGCCAGACCTGCCACCTTTGGAGCAATTGGCGTATCACCGCCTTGTAAATTTGGCAGCAAAAATAAGCTTCCCGCGATGACAAAGCCAAATCGAAATACGAGATTTAGATTGTTTTTGAAGTAACCCGCAAAGCCTACCGATACTGCCCAAACACCGATCAGTGCGCTCATCACAGTAATGACAATTTGTGATGTCTCTCCGATTAATAAGAGTGACGGCGTTGTGACAAACAAGAATGGGATAATGTATGCAGTCCAACCGAGTCTCATTGAGGTCAATGCTGTTTTCATTGGATTCGCCTTGGCAATGCTGGCTGCAAAGAAAGCGCCGATGGCAATCGGCGGCGTCACCATGGACATCATGCCCAGATAGAAGATGAACAGATGTGCTGCGATGGGTTCTACACCAACTTGAATTAATGAGGGTGCGACTAAAACAGCGAGTAATAAATACACGCCGACGGTTGGCATTCCCATGCCGAGTACGATGCAAACCACAGCAGAAATGACCAGTAAGAGGAATAGATTGCCTTGGCCTAATTCGACCAAGAAATAGGTTAATCCGAAGCCTAAGCCGGTGATATTTAGTATGCCGATAATGAACCCTGCAGCGGCACCAATCATGATGATATCGACAATAGAATGCCCAGTTTCCTCTAGGCTGCCCAAGATGTCTTTAGCGCCCATGCGTTTGCCCTTATAACCTTTTAATACACCAACAATTAGTGCACCAAGAGCACCCCAAAGGGCGGCCGTTTCCGGACGTTGGTTAAAGCTAAAGAGGGCTAAAATTACGGCAGCGAAAGGAATGATAAAAATCCAACCTTGTTGTAGAACCTTTCTTTTAGAGGGAATAAGTGCAGGATCAATCGGTTTGATTTGTTCTTTTGCCGCTTCTAAATCTACTTGGATATACAGTGCTGCATAGTAAAGAATGGCAGGTACCAAAGCGGCAATGACCACCTCGCTATAACCAATTTGCAGGAATTCTGCCATCAAGAAAGCCACAGCACCCATTACAGGAGGCATAATTTGCCCACCCGTTGATGCAACAGTTTCAATGGCGGCTGCCGTGTGAGGTTTGAATCCACCTTTTTTCATCATACGAATAGTGACGACACCTGTAGCCACAATATTCGATACAACGACGCCGGAAATGGAGCCAAATAACGCTGAAGCGATAGTGGCGATTTTGCCTGAACCACCTTTGCTTCGACCCATTAGAGCTAAAGCAATATCATTGAAAAAGTCAGCTCCACCAGAACGAAGTAACAGCTGCCCGAATAAAATAAAGCCAATAACAATGGTGGCCGCTACGTTAAGGGTTAACCCTAACATACCGTTAGTATCGACACCGAGATAAACGAAGAGTCTATCTAGGTCAATGTCACGTGTTTGTAGCGGGCCCGAAAGATGGCTACCTAGTAGTGCGAATGTCATAAATAGCATGACGACAACGACTAAGGTGAGCCCAACTACTCGTCTTAATCCTTCCAATACCAGAACAAATAGTATGGCGGAAACTGCTAAGGCATCTAAAGGAAGATCGAGTTGCCGCTCAACAAGATCCGGATATTGCACAGCTAAATATAGACTGGTGATCAAACCGAGTAGCGCAAGCAGACCATTTAGGCTGCGTTTTAATTGGCTACTTTGGGGTTTTAGAAAGATCAGCGCTAAGCTGATCCCCAAGATCACCGCTAGATATTGCTCAGTATAAATTGCAATTCCTAAGCGGCTGAAAAGATCAGCGGCAAAAGCAATGGCGGCGAGAGCGATTAACACTCCCAAGCCATTTCTTAATACTGATATCATCGCAGGCTCGTGAATAACAACTTCTTGAGTTGATGATTCCGTGTTCATTTAAAGCACCTTTAACTGAAGTAAATAAGAGTACTGATGGTTAAAAAGAGAGGTATTACTCCTGCCAAAGGCCTTTTTCTTTGAAGTAACGAATCGCACCTGGGTGGTATTGAATTCCGGGATAGTTTTTGTTTGGTGTATTAATAGCTAATGTTTTAAAGCCTGGGTAAAGCTGTACCAAGGCGTCTTTGTTTTCCAAAATGGCTTTTACCATTTGGTAGACTTGCTCATCAGAGACTTTGTCATTGACGACTAAGACGTTATCCCATGTCAGCATGTTTATGGTTTTGTCGATGCCAACTAGATGTGGTGCAGGTTTAATTTCTGAAAAATAAAAAGCAGGGCGTATTTTTAGTACTGCGTCGAGCGCAGCTTGATCCGCGTTTACAGGAAGAAAGGTGACGCCACCAACAGACGCATCAACTTCCGCCACTTTGGGACCACCTACAGCAAAATAAGTAGCGTCTAAACGATTGGCTGAAAGATTATCTGCAGCGCGAATTAAGTCAGGAACAGGAACTTGTTGAACATCGTCCCAAGTTAAGCCGCCTGTTGCCAACATGGCTTCCATGTGTGGACGACCAATTGGAAAAGCATTCCAACCTGATGCAACGCGTTTATCTTTTAAATCTGCAATCGTATTTATGCCCGCGTCTTTACGAACAAAAATACCAATAGGTTGAGGGCTGATTCGTAAGGCAATTCTTAAATGATCGCGTTTTTTACCTTTGTAATCTGCTTCTCCTTGGACCGCCACTATGGCATCGTTTACATCATTAATGGCAAACTCTGCTAAGCCTTGGTTTACCGCATCCATCATGGCGCGGTTGCCGCTATAAGGCTGAACTACTAAATTAATGTTTTCTTTGGATCTGCCTACATTGGCTATGCCATTACTCATCGTGTTCCAAACAGAACCTTGTGGTGGTGACGCAATAGACAAAATTTGTGCAGAGGTATTGGTTGATAGCAGCGTGATTGAGCAAGTCGTAAGAACTGCTAATAGTGATTTTTTCATTGTTTCTCTCCAGATTATTTATATTTATTGTTTGCTGGTTTGCCAGTGATATCACAGCAGATGTTATAAACATCAGACAGTGAATATCGTTAACTAAATCTTAGGAAAACCTGCCCGTTTTCCGTTCGAGTTACATAGGTTTTTATGTCTTCTGTTAGCGGTTCGCTCATGGCTTTACCGCTTTTTATACAGAACCGTCCTTGATGGAGAGGGCATTCAATTTCCCCATCTTCCAAGAAACCATCGCTTAACAAGGCATGCCCATGTGTGCAGATATTGTCTGTAGCGAAGATTTCATCTTCTACTTTATAAAGTGCTATCTGGTGGCCATTTACAGTGACACCAATAACGTCATCTTCGGGAATATCGTTAATACTGATCGTGTTTATCCAATTTTCGCTCATAGGGACCTCGACTTATCCTTATGTTTTTCAGTGGGTTAGATGGGGTAAATTAACGAGTTGAGGATCATCTCGTTATCAAAAATACAGAGGCGAGATTCAATCTGAATACCATCATCTGTTATCCGCAAGCGATCGAGATAACGACCTACGTTATAGATTTCTGCAATACCATCATTTTTGGTTCGGAAAACGGTGTAATTTGCTTGTGATTCAATAACACCCTGATCAGATTCACTGAGAATTAATGGTGATGACACCATATGTAATTGATGGTAAGGGTCGTGAAATATTGTTTCTGTGATGCCATAAATACGGTCTTTCAACATGCCTTTACTGGTTAGCGAAAGCGCTGCCATTGGCAAGTTTCTGTCATAGTTTTCACGCGCTTGAACCTTGTAGACACAATCCTCTACGAACATATCGAGCCATGCCGTCCAATTAGCTTGATCTACTACGGCAGCGTAGGTTTGGTAGAACTGAGTCAGCTTTAGATAGTTTTCAGTTGTTATTAGGGGTGTTTTCATGGCTATACTCCCATCACTTTGCGCCAGTAGGCATACATGCCTCGGATTAAGGTTTCAGAAACCATGTGATCGGTTTCTTCTATGTCTTTACCGCCAAGTTCTGCAAGTGACCTATGGAAGGGTTTTTGTTCAAAGCCCTGCTGGGAAAATTCAATAACCTCACCGTCATCGGCCGAAACAAAACCTGCCGGGCCAAATAAATTAGCTTGACGTAAACGGCGTTCTGTCATTTCTGGAGTGTCGTCTTCATAACCGAAATGCGTCCAGACAAAATCGAACGAGCCATGGCCATTGGGCTGAATGTGGCGAGTACTGACACTATTAACTTGTTGTTGCAGAATGACACTAGGGAATAGGGTCATCATTACTGCTGTAGGGCCGTCCCACCATGGTTCTACCTCAACATCCAGGAAGCTCGGATCATTGAGTTGCATGGATTCTTTAAAGCTTGATACATTGGTAGTTTGGCTATCTTTACCGCCAGAACCACGAGTTGAAATCATTGCTGCATGACGAAAATGTTCATCCATTTTGAGTTCTGAGCGATTATCTGCACGCCATAAGCCAAAAGTGACAAACCAAGTGTGCAATAAGCCAGGATGATAAGGATCTTTGATGTTTTCTTGCATGAGTTTCCAGTTACCTGGAATGCGTTGTTTGTTGTAACCCAATAAAGTGAGTTTTCGACCATTAAACATGCGGTCAAAATAAGACAACATAGTAGGGCCGAGGAAGCTTTCGAAAGATTCCACATCATGATCAAAACTGGCGAATACCACACCACCACGTTCTGCTACTAATAATTTGGTTAGCCCGTGATCGGAGGTTTTAAAGTCTTTTGACATGCCGCCTTTTACTTTGCCGTCTTGCTTGACGCCGCGACGAAAAGGAACACCTTGAAGATTGCCTTCTAGGTCGTAATTCCACTGATGATAGGGGCAGGTGAAGCTTTTAGTGTTGCCATGCTTTTCACGGCAAAAACGCATGCCGCGGTGGGCGCAGACGTTTTCTACTACATAAATGCTGTTATCTTCATGGCGTACCATAATGACAGAGCGTTCACCAATCACGGTGAGTTTGAAATCGCCTGGTTGTGGAATTTCTGCTTCTAATCCTACATAGCACCAATGATTCTTGTAGAAGAACTTTTCAAGTTCTTGCTTGTGTATGTCTTCGTTTGTGTAAGCCCAAAATGGAATTCGACTCGTGTCTTCATGGTTCCAAATTGGCGTCATTGGAATGCGATTTTCCTGACTCATTTTGTTCACCCTTTTTTGTCTTTATTGTGGGTTGGATTTTGTCCTTTAAAGAAATGACTGGTTTTCTTTAAAGGCATTATTTGGATTCAAAAATTAGAAATACTGGCTTATACCCCACTCGGATAAAATGCATCGGCGTATATCCGCTCGATGTCTGCACCGCGCTTAGTACACGCTAAGGACGCAGCTTCTACCATAGCGGGAGCGCCGGCTAAATAAATTCGCCAGTTTTTAAGTTCGGGAAAATGGGCTGCGATGGCATCAGTTACCAAGCCACGGAAAGAGGTGCTATTGGGGTTGGCATGATCTAAAGCGATTAGGTATTGGAAATTTGTGTACTCAGTCGCCAAGTGATCCAAATAACCCAAGCCGTATAAATCTTCTTCGGTGCGGGCTCCAAATACCAAATGAATGTCGTTTTTCATACCAGACTCTAATGCACCACGAACAATTGAAAGAATGGGAGCAAGCCCTGTTCCAGTTGCGACACACAGTATAGGGTCGTTATTTTTACGTCTTAGGTAAGAGGCGCCAAGAGGACCATTGAGTTTGATCGATGCGCCAATTTCGATGTGTTCATCTAGTTTTGATGTGACTCGGCCATTGGGAATAAGGCGTATATGGAATTCTAGCAAATCGTCTTCTGTTACCCCTGCCATTGAGTAAGAGCGGGTTCCGTCTTCACGCCAGAAAGTGAGGTTAGCAAATTGTCCTGGAGAATACTCGAAGCCTTTGTTGATTTTGAGCTTAAGGCTGCGAACGTCATTGGATAACACATCGTAAGCAACAATTTGGGCTTTTACTGTTTTGGTTGGGTGCGTAATGATTTCATCTGGTTCAGGTATTTCAATGATTGAATCGGTTTCAATACGGCTTTGGCAGGCTAAAACAAATTGACCATGTTGGGCCAAACGGCCTTCTGCAGCGGATGGTCCGCTTACAGTACCTTCAATTACTTTGCAGCGGCAGGTACCGCAACGGCCAGATAAGCAACTATAGGAAATAGGAATCTGATTTTCCAAAAACGCTTCTAGTAAGGTGCTGCCTTGAGTAGCTGTTATCGTTTTATTGGTAGGCTTAATTAAAATTTCCATCTTTGCTCTTACTTATTATTATTTGATTTATGTGCGATGCTTTTGCATAAACGGACTATAGAAGTTGTAGAGATATTCAGATATAAAATAATCCTAATAATGCATATTCACGACAGTGAGATCTCTAACATGATTCGCCTACAAGATATTGATTTAAACCTGTTGGTTGTTTTTCAACTAATGTATCGAGAACGTAAGACTGGGCTAGTGGCAGAGCAGCTTGGATTAACTCAGCCTGCTGTAAGTAACGCCCTAGCCAGATTAAGGTTGGCGTTAAATGATGAACTGTTTGAACGAACGGCACGTGGCATGAGGCCCACACCATTTGCCGACAGTATTGCGGAGTCTGTTGGCTATGCGTTAAGCACATTACAAGACGGCTTAAATTATCAGGAACGTTTTGATCCGCTTTCGAGTGATCGATCCTTTTGCATTAATATGACGGATTTAGGCGAGATTTATATGTTGCCACGATTGATGGCGTACCTTGCTGAGCATGCACCTAATATTTCGGTTAGTACCGTAAGAGATCAAGGGCAATCACTTAAAGAGGAATTAGAAACAGGGAGTGTGGATCTTGCGATAGGGCTTTTGCCTCAGTTAGAAGCAGGTTTTTATCAACGTCGATTATTCGATCAAGATTATGTTTGTTTGATGCGTAAAGGGCATCCTTACGCAGAAGAGGCTCTTACTTTAGATAGTTTTTCTGAATCGGAGCATATTATTATAGAAGCTCAAGATACAGGACATGGGCGAGTAGAAAAGTTATTGGCTAAAAGTGGTATTTTACGAGTCAGTAAATTGAAGTTGCCGCACTTTATTTCTGCTCCGTACATTGTTGCGAAAACAGATCTAATTGCTACAGTGACCGAGAAGCTTGCCTTACAGACAGCTGAAAATCTTGGGTTGATCGTTAAGCCGCACCCTGTCGATATTCCTCCAGCACAGATCAATATGTTTTGGCATCGACGCTATCACCAAGATACAGGCAACATTTGGTTTCGTAACCTGATCTTTGAATTGTTTTCAGAATGACACTTACAAAAAGCAAAAAAGCGAATCCGAAGATTCGCTTTTGGTGTTTTTTGGTTTTGTGTTGCTGAGCAACTTAAAGCTATGTTACTTAGCTTTAAGGTTCTTTTGAACGGTATTTGAGTACCATTCTAAGAAGTTAATAACGCCAAACTCGTAGGTTTCTGAGTAAGGGCCTGGCTGATAGCCAATTGAGTTGATTCCTCGTTGATTTCGTTCGCCGAGTACCTTGTCTTGTTCGTTGGTAGCATCCCAAACTCGGCGTAGGTTTTCAGTATCGTAGTCAATACCTTCTACTGCGTCTTTGTGTACAAACCATTTGGTCGTAACAATCGTTTCTTGTGCTGAAACAGGCAGTACACGGAATACGATGAAATGGTCGGATTGCATATGGTTCCATGAGTTTGGCAAATGCAAAATACGCATAGAGCCTAGTTCACGGTTTTGAATACGGCCAATCGGTAATGAACAAGCGGAAGATCCATCTATTGTCATTACTTGGGTGCCTTTTTTCAGTGGCATACGTACGATTCGGTTACGCTGCACTTCACCAAAACTTCTGCTCTTATGCGGAATGCCTTCTTCGTCCCATTTCGCAGCTTGAGCGTTGTAGTGGTCGTGGAAATCTTGTGGTGCGCGTGGATCTTCGGTGTCGTCCCATTCTAGTAATGTTTGAAGTAACTCAGGGTGGCTACCAGCACAGTGATAACATTCGCGGTTGTTTTCTAGTACCAGTTTCCAGTTAGCGCGTTCGTACATGGTGGATTCAACAGCCAATTTGGTGTTTTCCACGTCATAGGGTTCCATGTATTCGTCTAGTGTTACTAGAAAGTCATCAAATCCGTCATCAGGTGCTGTTTCGCCTAAGCAAACAAAGATGAAACCGCCACCCGTTTTACAAAATGCCGATTTTAGACCGTGTTGCTTGTTGTCAAAGTCTTTGGGCATTTCTGTTCCAGCAAACAATAAGTTGCCTTTTAGGTCGTAAGTCCATTGGTGATAAGGACAAACAAGGTTGGCAACCTTGCCTCTGTGCTCCGTGCAAAGCACTGAACCGCGGTGTCTACATGTGTTGTGGAAGGCGTTTACGTTGCCTTCACCGTCACGCAAAATTAGCACTGGGTTTTGGCCAACTTCGACGGTTATATAGTCTCCTTTTTTAGGGATCTCGCTAGTCATACCCACAAATAGCCATTCTTTTTGAAAGACTTCTTCCATGTCAATTCTGAACATGTGTGGGTCATTATAAAGCTGAGCGTCAAGTGAATAATTGCTAGGACGTTTTTCTAGCAAATCTGACATAGTTGTTTTGGCTTCATCTAAGGAAGCGTGGCGTACATTCAGTAGGTCGTGTTGATTCATCTTTCTGGGCCTTAATGACAAAAAGAGTGATGGAATGCGTCTTTTGACTACGAGGCTATAGTCGCTTAATCAATAGGGAATGAAATGACCATTAGCGACAAGAGTTGATACATAAATCGACCCGCTATCGTATGAAATGCCTAGTCTTGATAGGGTCTTGACCGCCACGAGCAACTAATTGTCGCGCAGAGTTAACTTGCAATGTTCAACTGGACCCAAAATGGCTCGAAATGGTGTCATTTTACTTTATAGGTACTCGACTTTAATAAGAGATTTAAATATGGCCAATTCCTCTTCTACAAATATGGTGAACGCTGATTACTTAGCGCCGGTTAATACTCAAACTTGGGTAAACGGACGTCATAACGTTCGTTGCGTGAAAGTGATTCATGAAACGTGGGATGTGAAAACATTTTGTTTCATGGCGCAGCAACCGGTTATGTTCTTCTTTAAACCGGGACAGTTCGTCACTTTAGAGCTTGAAATTGAAGGCAAGCAGGTGATGCGCTCTTATACTATTTCGAGCTCACCTTCTGTACCGTATAGTTTTTCTATTACGGTTAAACGTGTACCAGGTGGTCAAGTGTCAAACTGGTTGCATGATAATATGGCTACGGGCTCTGAGTTAGCAGTGCATGGTCCAGTTGGTCAATTTAACTGTATTGATTTTCCTGCTGATAAAGTGTTGTTGTTATCTGGTGGCGTTGGTATCACTCCTGTGATGTCTATGGCGCGTTGGTGGTTTGATACTAATGCGGATGTCGATGTTACCTTTATACACAGTGCTCGTTCGCCAAGAGACGTTATTTATACCCGTGAACTAGATCATATGGCGGCGCGATTAGACAACTTTGGTCTGTATTTGATTGTTGAACGCATGGAAAATGGCTTGCCTTGGCAGGGCTATCGTGGCTATTTGGATGAAGCAAAACTAGATATGATCTCGCCAGATTTTATGGAACGAGAAATCTTTTGCTGTGGTCCTGTGCCATATATGAAAGCGGTGAAAAGTCTTCTTCAGTCAAGAGGCTTTGACATGAGTCGTTATCATGAAGAATCCTTTGGTGCGACGCCTGCAAGCGTGGTAGAAGATGCGCTTGAACAAGCAGAAGTGGCTCAGGCGGAAGCAGATTCTGTTAACCAAGAAGATTTGTTAAGAGTTGAGTTTGTAAACAGCGGTAAAAGTATTCAGATTGTGGCTGGTGAAACACTGCACAATGCCGCAGCAAGGCTAGATCTAATGATACCGAAAGCCTGTGGTATGGGGATTTGTGGTACATGTAAGGTTATGGTTAAAGAAGGGCAAACTCAGATGGACCATAATGGCGGTATTACGGATGAGGATGTGGAAGCGGGTTATGTTCTTTCATGTTGTACTGTTCCTAAATCAGATGTGGTTATTGAGTACTAAATTTCATTAAATAAAGTGTTCCTTCAAGGGGCGGTTATGGTCTATATTGGTGCATGACGCAGTGTCGTTTTTAGTAAAAAAACACAGGGCTATATTTTTAAAGCTGTAGCTCTGTGTATTTGCTTTTACTGTGTGAATTAAGAACTTTGTGTTTCCTTAGAAAAATAAAAAAAATATGTGTTGTTGATATTGATTGAGGTTATCTAGACAAAGTGGTCTGGATCTTGCCTAAGTAATAAAGATGCACATATATGAGGACATTGATATGGCAAATACCCCCCCAGCTTTTGATGCAAGAAGCACAACTAAAGTAGGTTTTCTATTGCTCGATCATTTTACGATGATCGCTCTGGCTTCTTCTATAGAACCGCTGCGTATGGCGAATCAGTTGTCGGCAGAAGAGTTGTATAGTTGGAATTTGATTTCCGAAAAAGGTCAGCCTGTCACTGCCAGTGATGGTTTAGTTTTGACCCCAGATTTGTCCATGGAAGATAGTGGAGAGTTTGACTTGATTATCGTCGCCGGTGGCGTTGATATCACTCGTACCTTTACCACAAAGCAAGTTTCTTGGCTGATGAAACAATCCCGTAAAGGCGTTCAGCTTGGTGGTATTTGTACTGGTGCTTATGTGCTTGCTTATGCAGGTCTGTTGAATGGTTATCAATGTAGTGTGCATTGGGAATGTTTAACGGCTCTTCAAGAGGCTTTTCCAAAAGTAAACTGTAATAACAAGCTATTCTCCATCGATAAAGATCGTATGACGTCTTCTGGTGGTAGTGCTCCGATGGACATGTTTTTAAACATGATGACTAAGCAGCACGGTCCAAAACTATCTAACGCTATTTCTGATATGTTCATCTGTGATCGTATTCGTAACGAGTCAGATCAACAGCGCATGCCAATGCGTCAGTTTAACAGTGCGGGTGTGTGCACGCCGAAGCTAGTAGATGTGATCGAGCTGATGGAAAACAACTTAGAAGAGCCTATTGAACTGGATGAATTGGCGACCTTTGTTGACGTATCTCGTCGTCAAATTGAGCGTATGTTTCATCGTCATTTAGAATGCTCACCATCACGCTTTTATTTGCGCTTACGACTTGAGCGGGCGCGTAAATTGTTAAAACAATCGAATATGTCGATTGTGGAAATTTCTATGGCGTGTGGCTTTATCTCGACGCCGCATTTTAGTCGCTGCTATCGCAAACATATCGGCGTATCTCCTCGTGATGAACGGAAAATCGCTTGGAAAGGAGAGACGCCTGAGTCGATTAAAACCGATAAAGAGGACGCAATTGTCTATATTCCTCATGCACATGAGGCATTAAATAATTCGCATACTGAACCAAGTTATGGAACTGTTGCTCTGACTTAGCATATTGATAGGGAGTCAATTAAGGTTAATTGAATAGCCTCAAAAAATCCGATTAAGTTTTCTTAATCGGATTTTTTTGTGCCATTTTATTCTTGTAGTTTCAGGCAAAGCTAAATTGATATCCAGCATATCTGAAAGTTGTTTGTTTAAGTGCTTAAGTTTATGCCTTAATCTGGGTGTATATTAAAGTGAAGATAAGGGCTTATGGCTTGAATTTACAATACAGTAGGTTTTCTTTCCCTGTTGTGTTTCTTTTCTCACACAACCAATTTTCGTAGACAATATGGTCATTATCGGATTGCACGATAAAAAATGGCTTGTTTTGTGTTGGTAGCCAAGACTTTAAATCGGTTGAGCGTTGCTTTGCCTTGCCCGATGAATAGTATTGACCTGAAAAAGGGCGTTTATGAAGATAAAACAAATCGCTTTGTGTCGCTTCTGGTTGCTCTTTCCAAACAGCAAGTATCTTGTTTTCTGAACGTTTTGGTATTAAATCAAAATGCAAAATACCGACTAACAAGATGAGCAAAAATGGTGTTATGAATCCGATTTTATAGAGCCAGTTTTGTAATGGTCTTTGGTTATGAAGATGCACTAATAACAGCGCCATTGCTGGCAGTGCCGGCATCACGTAGCTTGCTAAAATGTTGCCAGAAAAACTGAACAGAATCATTGGTGATAACATCCAGAATAATAAGAATGTGCCGAAACCATCAGGGCTTTCTTCAACATCTTTGTCGTCTCTGATAGAGCGAATCCATTGCCAGATAATAAGAGGGCTCCAAGGTAGCATAGAGGCTAACGCGTAAACCCAAATAGTGCCGCGAGTTCTTTCGTGCGCGCTGCCATATAAATCACCTTGCCAGCCACTAACGATGAAACGCTTAATATGTTCCCCAACGATAAAGTAATCTAAAAACCCCGGTGTTTTGTATTCAGCAATGGCGTACCAAGGCACAGAAATAACGAGAAAAAGTAATGTGCCATACCCCCAAGGTAGAGCGCTCCATAGCTTTTTCCAGCGGTTATTAGGGGTTAGCCAAATAGTTAAACTTATGCCAATTAATACAACTGCCAGTGGGCCTTTTGATAGCATGCCCAACGCTAAACCTATAAAGAATAAATACCCCCAGATTTTGCCTTTATTGACCCAAGCTTGCCAGAAGCTAATCATACTTAGGGTGATTGAAAAGGTGAGAGCCGTGTCCGTCATTACAGCGCCACTTAAGATAATAAATGAGACGGTAGAGGCTAATATGCTGGCAGAAAAAATGCCCATTGCAGAAGATTGAAAGTGGTCTTTTGCCAATTTGTAAACTAACCAAACAACTGCTAATCCAACAATCAGATGTGGTACTCGTGCGGCAAATTCATTGACGCCAAATAGGCTAAAACCAATACTACTTAACCAAGTGAAAATTGGTGGTTTTCCCCAAAACGGCACGTTGTAGTCAAACATCGGCGTGATCCAGTTGCCAGTTTCGAACATGATGCGTGCCATTTCACCGTAACGCGCTTCGGTAGTGTCCATTAACGGATAAAGAGATAAAGAAATAAAACGTAATGCCAAACAGCTGATTAATAATGTCAGCAGTAATTTGGCTGAGGGTAATGAGTAGGTAGGTTGTTGCATTATTCAGAATCCGAGTATTTGAATGTGGGTTTTGTCATGGCATCTTCCATGAGTACATACAAAGGTCGTTGTTTGGACTCAATGAACAATCGTCCAACGTACTCACCTAATACACCAATGGATAAAAGCTGAATGCCACCTAAAAATAAAACGACGAGTATTGTCGATGGATAACCAGCAACTGGATCACCCCAAACGATGGTTTTAGTAAAAATAATCAGGGCCATAATAAAGGCGATAGCTGATGTAGTTAAACCTGCCATAGTCGCCCAACGTAATGGTTTGGTGCTGAAAGAGGTAATGCCCTCCAATGCCAAATGAATCAGCTTTGGGTAATTCCACTTGGTATCACCAGCGAGGCGAGGGTCGCGGTCAAAGGTGAGGACTTTACGAGTAAAGCCAGGCCAAGCAAGTAAGCCTTTCATAAAGCGGGTTCTTTCGGGCAAGGTGTTAATAACGTTAACGACTTTTTGATCCATCAAACGAAAATCACCGACGTTTTCAGTAATTGGGTGATCGCTTATTTTGGACATAAAACGATAGAAGCAATGTGCAGTGGTGCGCTTTACCCAGCTCTCTCCATGACGTTCGCGGCGTTGCATTTCGACAACTTGTGCGCCATCTTGCCAGGCTTGTACCATATCGGGAATGTATTCTGGTGGATCTTGTAAATCCGCATCAAGTAGAATGACACATCGGCCTGAGGCTGCTTTCATGCCTGCACTCATTGCGGCTTCTTTGCCGAAATTTCGGCTTAATCTTAAACTGCGTATTTGATGTAAGGGATGTTTGAACTGGCTCACCATTTTCCAGCTGTTGTCATTGCTGCCATCATCAATGTAGATGATTTCACAATACTGTTGGAGTTTAGAGAGTGCTTTACAGACTCGCTGATGGCAAACTGCCAAGACATCGGCTTCATTTAGGAATGGAATGATAACGGATACGAGTGGTTGCGCCGTTACCGTAGGCTCCTTTGCCGTGGGTTCAAAGTTCGCGTATTGTCTATATGGAATGGCGCTCATTGGCATTCTCCTGAAACGGAAAAAAAGTTCATGAGTACATCCTAATAACAGTGGTGTCGCAAAAAGGTGATTCACTTTTTTTTCACGCTTTTAAGTGACAATTCGGCTTTATTAGCCCACTCTTTTTTTACAGCCTTTTTTGGATAATTGAGACGAATATGAAATTACTGTTAGTGGAAGATCATAAAGATATTGCTGGTGTGATTTTTGATTATTTTGAAATCAAGAACTATGTATTAGATTATGCGAACAATGGCTTACAAGGCTATGAATTAGCGAAAACCGAACATTATGATGCCATTATTTTAGATGTAATGTTGCCTAAAATGGATGGGTTGACTGTATGTAAATCGTTACGAGAAGCTGGCATCGATACACCTATATTAATGCTGACAGCACGTGATACCAAAGACGATATATTGACTGGTTTTGCCCATTTCGCTGACGATTATTTAGTGAAGCCTTTTGATTTGGAGATTCTTGACTCTCGATTGCAAGCTCTGGTCAGAAGGCGAAAAGGCAGTGTTGCCAACCGGACGTTAACTTTTGGTAATTTGTCTTTGGATATGAATACACGAGTTTTGCAGCGTGAAGGTGGTCGTTATTCATTAAATCCTTCTCAATACACTATTTTAAAATGCCTTATTCAAAAAGCCCCAGATGTGGTGTCAAAAGATGAAATCTGCGATGCCTTATGGGGGGACGAAGAGCCAGATAGTAAAGTATTGCGTAGCCATATTTATCAGTTGCGTAGTTTGATTGATCGACCATTTGAACATGCTTATCTGAGGACGGTCTCCAAGGTGGGTTATCGTCTTGTTGCTGAAGGTGATGAATGAAACGAATTAAAACCGCGAAGCAGTTAACCTTTACTTATTTTTCAATCGTAGCATTCGCGATTATTGCATTTCATTTTTCTATGTTTACGTCGATGATCGAAAATATAGAAATGATTTATGCTGAAAATCGTATGTTAAAAGATAAAAATACAGCGATCTCTTTACTCGATGGTACTCAGTTAACACATGTTTCTGTGCCACCTTTTTCCGAAGTCTACGTGGGTAAAGAAAATTTACCATCAGGTGTGGTTCTTGCTGCTAACACCAAAGATAATAAACCTTATGAATTGGATAAAGAGTCCGATACGACACTAGAAATGTTTTCTATGCATTCTAAGGCGATGCTAAATGGTGAGATGAAAGATATTTATGTGATTCATTACGATGAGATTTATGAAATATCGGAAGAGCAAATGTTTGAAACACAGAGCACTCAACTGGTCTTGTCTTTGTTGTTGTTGATTGTCAGTTTGTGGGTAGTAATGCGCATTTCTGATCGTCTAACTAAACCACTTGCCTTACTTTCAAAAAGTCTCGGTGAAAGAACACCTGCCAATTTGTCTGCAATTGAGCTGCCAGAAGGGGCGGCGACAAGAGAGATTCGTCATTTGGTTGATAGGCTAAACAGCTACCAAAATCAAATTCGAGAGTTGATTGAGCGGGAGCGAGCATTTAATCGCTATGCGAGCCATGAGTTACGGACACCTCTAATGGTTATGAAGGGGGCAACAACGTTACTTGGTAAATCCGATTCGAAGGAATTTTTAGAGCGTCAACGGGTGCGTATGGTTCAAGCTTGTCAAGAGATGGAAGATTACATTACTACGCTATTGTCTTTGACTCGGGATGAAGATCTTGGTGCTATTACTTCACGCGTCGTGCAGCTTCATGAATATGAAGATATTCGACAAACACATTTGGGATACCTTACAGGAAAGTCTGTTGCGGTTGATATTGTCGAAAATGGTCAAATTATTACTAAGTTGCCAATTCCTACGTTCCATATTTTAGTAGGGAATTTATTAAAAAATGCTATGGCCTGTACCGAGGAAGGCAGTGTGAATATGGTGATCAAGGAAAATGAATTATCTATTGTTGATACAGGTTGTGGTCTAAGCGGAAAGCCGGGGGGCGAAAGCTATGGGTTGGGCTTGATGATAGTGCGGGATATTTGTGCCAAATATCAATGTTCATTCTCGTTAGAAGATAATGCAAATTCGATTGGTTGTACTGCTAAAGTAATTTTTCCAAGTGTCGGATAGAGCTGCCAGACAACATATTTAAAAATTAGATGGATTGAAACTAATATCAGCATAAAACAATCAAGATTATAGATGTTATGATGTGTCTATCAGTTACACTATTTTTTGATGGAGAAACATGATGAGCTCGTCAATTTTAAAGCGAATTCCTCTGCAAATGTTCTGGCCTACATTTGATCCTTTTTTGTTTTGTGCTTTTCATAACGATACGTATCCAAAAGCAAACGCATCTATGGGGCCTGATGCCCCGCTAAATAACCGTCCATTGGGTCAAGACTTTGGCGGTATTGATGGTTGGCGTATGTATCACGGAAAAAGTATTCCAGGTTTTCCTGCTCATCCACATCGCGGGTTTGAGACAGTGACTATTGTGAATAAAGGTTTTGTTGATCATGCTGATTCAATTGGTGCGGCAGGTCGTTACGGTGAAGGCGACACTCAGTGGATGACTGCAGGGTCAGGTGTTCAGCATTCTGAAATGTTTCCTTTGTTGAATGAAGAAGGTGTGAACCCATTAGAGCTTTTTCAGATTTGGCTGAACTTACCCAGTAAAAACAAAATGGTGCCACCGCATTTCGCTATGTTGTGGAATGAAGATACTCCAGTTGTTAAAGTGGCTGACAGTAAAGGCCTGGAAACGCAAGTTAAAGTGGTTGCAGGGCGGTTTCAAAATGTTGATCCTTCACCTTGTCCGCCTAATTCATGGGCTGCGGATAGTAAAAACGACGTTGCTATTTGGTTGATTGATTTGCCAGAAAACGGTGAATGGACCTTACCTGCAGCGGCAGCTAATTTGAGCCGTACTTTGTACTTTTTTGAAGGTGAGAATGTCACGTTAGATGGTGCAAATGCATCTATTAATGAAGCCTTTGTTTTGAAAAGTGATTCGGCTTTAACTCTACTGAATAAGGGTAAAAAAGCCAGATTCTTGTTATTGCAAGGTCGCCCAATCGGTGAGCATGTTGAACAACATGGACCTTTTGTGATGAATACACGTGCAGAGTTACAGCAAGCGTTTCAAGATTATCAGCGTACACAATTTGGTGGTTGGCCTTGGCCGCGCCATGATCAAGTGCATGATAAATCGAAAGGGCGATTTGCTGAGCATGGCGGCGAAGAAGCCTAAGCTGATTGAATGAAAACTGATTTAATCAATACAAATTAAATCAGTAAACTTGGCGGCTTACAGCTTAGCGGGAGAAAATACCCAAAAGCGTGAGAAGGCATAATTGAGCATCATGCCAATTAATATGCCAGGTATCATGGCTAAATAAGGCCATAAAATAATCAGTGTAGAATTGGATGTTGCTGGTGGTTGAGACATTAATATTAGATAGCAACCCCAATTAGGCACAAAGGCAATAACAGAGCTGCCGAGAAATTGTATCCACTGCAGAGCAGCAGCCTTTTTGCTGTTGCTTGCTTTTTCTTGTTTGGGGTCAGTAAAAGTAATAGTGCGATTCCACCACCAGTTCGAACTGGCTGCGACCCAAAATGCGATACCTCGAGCAACAAGATGTGGCAACCAAATGGAAAGCAGCAGCATACAGGTAAGGTCAACTAGAAAGCCTGCACCGCCGACGATAGCAAAGCGTACAAAAGTATGTTTGAAAATTAAGTTCATGGTGGCATTCTAAGCGGCTGAACATCAAAAAAATATGAAACTATTTCTCTCGAAGAGTTTTTTAATCTTAACGAAATAAAAGGACCGAAAATGAAAATACTTGCATTTGGTGCTAGCTCAAGCCGCCAGTCTATTAACAAGGCTTTGGCTGGTTACACTGCAAACCTTGTGGAAGGTGCGGAAGTGACGCTTCTTGATCTTAATGACTTCGAAATGCCGCTTTTCAGCGAAGATTTTGAGAAAGAATCAGGCGTTCCAGCTCAAGCTCAAGCCTTCGTCGATGCTATTGCTCAAACAGATGCAATCGTTGCATCATTTGCTGAGCACAATGGCTCTTATTCTTCTGCGTATAAAAATATCTTTGATTGGGCGTCCCGTATCGAAAAAGCTGTTTATCAAGATAAACCAATCGTGGTGCTTTCTGCATCTCCAGGACCTGGTGGTGCAAGCAGTGTGCTTGCACAAACTGTTAACAGTATGCCGTTTTTCAAAGGTAATATTGTGGGAAGCCTGAGCGTGCCTAACTTTTATGATGTGATGAAAGATGGCGAAATCGTAGATGATTCTGTTAAGCAGTCTTTAAAGGCGATTGTTGCTAAGTTTTAAGTTTTAAGTTCTTAGATTTAAGTATAAGGAGACCAGATGAAGCAGTTTCGTTTATGTGATTGGTTGGGAATGGACTATCCGATTATTCAGGCACCTATGGCAGGCGTTCAAGACAGTGCTTTGGCTATTGCGGTCTCGGAAGCGGGTGGTTTGGGGTCTTTGCCATGCGCCATGCTAAACGTGGATGATATTGCTCATCAGGTTTCCTTAATTAAAGCCTCGACGAATAAACCGTATAACCTGAATTTTTTCTGTCATGAAACATCAGGATATAATGAAATAAAGCATCAGCAATGGCGAGCGTTGTTGAAACCGTATTTTGAGGAGCTTTCGGGCCAATATGATGCGACCATAAAAGCTGCAACCCGAATGCCTTTTAGTCATGATATTGCCGATGTGATAGAAGGTTTTGCTCCCCCCGTTATTAGTTTTCACTTTGGTTTGCCTGACGCCAAGTTGCTTGCACGGGTTAAAAGTTGGGGAACTAAGGTGCTGTCTTCTGCGACAACACTTGAAGAGGCGGTTTGGTTAGAAGAAAATGGCGTAGATGGCATCATTGCGCAAGGTCTTGAGGCGGGAGGGCATCGAGGGATGTTTCTGTCGAAAGATATTTCTACTCAAATTGGTTTGTTTTCACTATTGCCTCAAATTGTCGATCGAGTCAGTGTCCCTGTGATTGCTACAGGTGGTATTTGTGATGCTCGCAGTATTAATTGCGCTTTGTCTCTGGGTGCGTCAGTAGTACAAATAGGGACTTCCTATTTGTTGTGTCACGAAGCAAAAACATCTCAACTTCATCGTGCTGCACTAAAAAGTCAAAGAGCCCATCATACGGCTTTAACCAATGTTTTTACCGGGCGACCTGCACGAGGTATTGCTAATCGTATTATGAAAGATCTTGGCTATATGAATTCCAGTGTGCCAGATTTTCCTTATGCATCAATGGAAATGGCGCAATTAAAAAATTTGGCAGAGAAGCAGAATTTGGATGATTTCTCTTCTTTGTGGAGTGGGCAGAATGTGTCAGGTTGTCAAGAAATATCCGCTTTTGAGTTAACTAAACAATTTGCTGAAGCCTGTCGAATTGTTTCATAGGTATTCCTATATGGAATCCAAAATATAAGTTTTATTCCTTTTACAAATACACCTCTTCACCTCATGCTAGCGCTTTCAAATTGTGAGATAAGGCGTTGGCATGTGGATCTTTATTACTCTCTTTGCAGCAGGTTGTCAGTCGGTTCGAACGGCGTATCAAAATACTCTGGCTCGTGAAACTGGGTTTTTACATGCCACTATGTCGCGCTCTTTATATGGCTTGCCATTAGTCACTGTGTATCTTGTTATTTGTTGGCAGCTATTTGGTTGGGTGTCCGTCGAAAAAAATCTAGTTTTTGTTATCGCGGCAAGCACTTGTGCCATTACCCAGATTATGGCGACGTATTTCATGTTGCGAGCCTTTCAGGCTGGTAGTTTCGCATTGGGAACCTTGTTGTCTAAAACAGAAGCTGTTTTGGCTGCGTTAATTGGTTTGCCTTTGCTGCATTATACTTTGACCATGGGAGCATGGTTTGGCATTGCTTTTGGCGTGCTAGGAGCAGTTGTAATGAGTGTTAAGTGGGGCAATATTAGACAAGCACACAAGGACGTATCTCTTTTACTTGGGCTTGCTAGTGGTTTGTGTTTTGCTATTGCTTCGGTAACATCGTCTATTGCTAGCCATTCTTTATCTGGTTCTCTGATTACTAGTGCAGGCGTCACGCTTTGGTATGTTTTAGCTTTGCAATCTATTATTTTGTGTGGCATTCAGATTTATAAAAGCAAAGATATTTTAGCGCCGTTTAAACATGAATTTGCGCTAAGTTGTAAGGTAGGTGTCTTAAGTTCTCTAGGGTCAATTGGCTGGTTTACTGGTTTTGCTTTGGTTAATCCGGCTTTGGTGAAAACGTTGGGGCAGATTGAAATAATCGGAACCTTGTATTATTCAAAAGTACGGTTTTCTGAAAAAATGACGACGCAGCAATGGATTGGTGGTGCAATGATTGTGATCAGCGTTGTCTTGGTAGTGACATCGACGATTAAGTGAGGGATATATGGAAACCAATAAGATCAATTATGTTGAATTACCAGCACGTGATTTGGCGTTAAATAAAGCCTTTTTTAGTCAAGTGTTTGGTTGGGGGTTTAAAGATTATGGCCCAGAATATTCAGCGTTTGAAAATGCAGGATTGGACGGTGGTTTTTTTCAGGCGAACTTTTGTTCAAGACCACAAAATGGCGCGGCGTTGATTATTTTGTATAGTAATGAACTTGAAGTCGCATTGGAAAAAGTACAAGCGGCGGGTGGAACGATAGAGCAAGAGATTTTTGACTTCCCTGGTGGTCGTCGTTTTCACTTTCTAGATCCGTGTGGTAACGAGTGGGCGGTGTGGAGTGAGCCAGCTTAGCGGTTTGAATGTCGTAAGATCAAAAAAACGGGAGTAGATTTACTCCCGTTTTTTTGTTTGAGGTATCGATTATTGAGAGGTGAATTCACCACAATAATTGGTGTTCCATTTTTCTAAAATGCCGTAATAGCTTTCGCCTGTAGCAATTAGCCAGTGTAGCTTGCAAAAAGCTGCTTCCAGTGTCATGTCTCTTCCACTTAGCACATTCATTGAAGACAAGATAGATCCCGCAGCATAGGCTCCCTGAGATACGCCACCATGCAGACATTGTGTCAGATTCACAATATTTTTCTTGCGTAGCATGGCTTCGGTTAAGAAGGATAAAAATGCTGGGTTCTGATCTGGAACGTTGCCTGCGCCATAGGTAAGTAAAACAATTGCTTGGCAGTTATCGTCGTCCAAGAGGCTTAAATAAACAGCAACTGGTTGACTTGGGTGTAGTGTAATCACTCCAACCGCACCAGTTTTATAGCTGACAATATTGTTTTCAAGTGATGTTGTTGTGCTTTCGTCATGGCTTTTAATCATACGATTTGGATAAAGCTGCATGCCAATAGATAATTCACCTAACAAATCGTCATTTGGTGTATGAAAAGCTTCAAAGCGGCCGCTGCTAATTTTTTGAATACGATTGCCGCGCATCAATTTGCCATCAAAAACCAAGCTTACGTCGGCTATCCTATGAGAAATTGCCAGTGATAGTGCTGCTTGTAAATTTGAAGTGGCATCACTTCTATTCATCCCTAACGGAATCTGAGAGCCTGTTAGTATGATGTTTTTAGTGCAGGCGCCGAGCATGAAAGACAAGGCTGAGGCTGTGTACGCCATGGTGTCCGTACCATGGAGAATCACAAAACCATCATAATCTTGCCAATGAGTCGCAAGAATTGACACTAGTTTAGTCCAGTGCTTTGGCGTTATATTCGCGCTGTCAATTAGGGGCGAAATTTCTAGTACTTCAAAAGAGGGAAGAGTATTTACACTCATCCCTAACGCCATTTCTATACGCTCTTGCAAACCAGAAGCAGGGGCTAAGCCCTGCTCTGTTTGAATCATGCCAATGGTACCACCTGTATACAAGATGAGTACTTTTGCGCTCATATTACAACCTTGCTAGGGGAAAGCATGGATTGTGGGCTTAGCAAAATATTCACCTGCTCTTCCGTTAGCAGGTTTTCTTCAATTACCAAGGCTTTTACTGTATTGCCAGTGTGTAGTGCAGTATTAGCAATGCGAGAGGCATTAGCATAACCAATATGCGGAACCAGTGCAGTAATGATACCGATACTGTTTTCTACGTGGCCAGCGCACACTGCCTCATTGGCTGTGATGCCGCGTATGCAGCGAGTTTCCAGCATTTGGCAGGCTTCTTTAAGCATTTTTAACGAATTTAGTACGTTATAAATGATCATAGGTTCCATGGCGTTCAACTGTAATTGACCCGCTTCAGCCGCTAGAGTTACAGCAAGATCAGACGCGATGACTTGATATGCAGTTTGGTTCATCGCTTCAGGAATCACAGGGTTTACTTTGCCCGGCATGATAGATGAGCCAGGCTGCATTGGAGGCAGGTTGATTTCGCCTAAACCGGTACGAGGCCCACTTGATAGCAAGCGCAAGTCGTTGCTCATCTTGCTTAATTTAATAGCAAGGCGCTTCAAAATGCCGGAGAAAAATACAAAGGCACCCATGTCTGATGTTGCTTCGACTAAGTTGCTGGCAGGTACGAGCGGTTTTGTTGATATGGTTGCTAATTTTTCTACTACCAGTTTGGCATAACCTTCAGGTGTATTGATGCCAGTACCGATTGCTGTACCACCGAGGTTTACTTCGCAAAGTAGGGCGCAGGCTTCACCGATACGATCAATGTCTTCACCAAGGGTAACAGCAAAGGCATCAAACTCTTGGCCTAAGGTCATTGGTACTGCGTCTTGAAGCTGCGTACGGCCCATTTTTACGATATGCGCAAATTCGCGTGCTTTGTCTTCAAGTGCTGCTTTAAGTGATGCAAGGCTTGGAATAAAGTTGTCCGCCGCAAACTGAATACCTAAGCAGGCAGCTGTTGGGTAAGCATCGTTGGTGGATTGTGAGCGGTTTACGTCATCGTTTGGGTGTAGAAATTTGTATTCGCCTTTCTCACGACCCAATTTCATTAGTGCAATGTTGGCAATAACTTCGTTGGCGTTCATGTTGGTTGAAGTGCCTGCACCACCTTGAATTACATCAACAATGAATTGATCGTGATATTGACCTTGGATCAAATCTTGGCAGGCATAAACAATGGCATCGGCTTTTTCAGCTGTTAGTAGTTTCATTTCTTGGTTGGTTCGAGCTGCAGCCGCTTTTACCATTGCCAAGGCTTTAATCAATTCAGGAAAGTGAGAAATAGGAACGCCAGTAATCGAGAAGTTTTGAGCTGCGCGCAATGTCTGTATACCATACAACGCGTCAGCGGGAACGTCCATATTGCCAAGTAAATCGTATTCAGAGCGAGTATTCATGATGTTCTTCCTGACGCCTCACCGGATCACGATGAGGCGTAATCTAAGTTAGTTTATTGGTGGTGATTTTCGTTATTTGGCCAAGACTCTTGGTCTAGATCCAAATCGGCGAAACGATTTGCTTCAAACGTTGGCATTTTATTACCTTGTTTGCGCTGATTATCAAAGTCTTTCATAACACGTTTAGCAACTTTAAATAGCAGAGCTAGAGCAAATAAGTTAACAAGCGCCAATAGACCCATGCTCAAATCTGCAAAGGCGAACACTGTGCCTAGATCAAGAATAGCACCCGTGCAGCAAAGGCAAATGATGATGACGCGGAAGGCATTCATGTAGAAGCCATGATTATCTGATTTGGTTAGGTAGCTAACGCTGTTTTCACCTAAGTAGTAGTTGTACAAAATGGTACTAAAGCCGAATAGTAGTAGAGCAATACTGACGAACATGCGACCATAATCGCCCATATGAGTGGCCAGTGATGCTTGAGTTAGAGCGACACCTTGAACAGTTTCAGTGCTGCTTGGATCATAAGCGCTACCAAGAAGGATAATCAGTGCAGTACAAGTACATAATACGATAGTGTCGATGAATACGGAGAAGGCTTGAACTATGCCTTGGTTCGCTGGGTGTGGAATATAAGCAACTGCTGCCACGTTTGGCGCGCTACCAAGACCAGCTTCATTAGAGAACAGACCGCGTTTTACGCCCATTAGTATAGCTGCACCAATGCCGCCGCCAAATGCTGGTTCTAAGCCAAACGCGCTTTTAACTATCATCATCAAAGTATCCGGAACTGCGCTTAGGTTCATCGCAAGAACGATAAGTGCAATCAACAAATATCCGCCCGCCATGATGGGAACTAAGATTTCTGCGACTTGAGCAATACGCTTTACGCCACCAAAAATAATCAAACCGACAATAAGCGCCATACCGATGCCGCTGTAGTAAGGCTGGATACCAAATGCATCTTCTAGTGAAGTCGCAACTGAGTAAGACTGTAGTGTGGTGAAAGCGATACCAAAAGTTGCCAATAGCAAGATCGAATACAGTACGGATAGCCATTTCCAATTTTTGCCTAAACCGCGCTCAATATAAAATGCTGGGCCGCCACGATAAGTGCCGTCTTTTTCGGCTGCTTTATAGGTTTGTGCCAGCATACATTCTACGAAACTGGTTGCCATGCCCATTAGGCCAACAACCCACATCCAGAAAATAGCACCTGGGCCACCAATGGTAATGGCAACTGCAACGCCGGCAATGTTACCGCCGCCAACTCGGCCGGCTACAGAGAGAATTAACGCTTGGAAAGAACTTAGGTGTTTGCCATCAGCTTCATGGTGTTTTGCGGTAAGAATGCCGAACATGTTGCCGAAATAGCGAAATTGTACAAAGCGGGTCGCAATGGTAAACCAGATACCAATGCCGATTAATACGGCGATAAGAACCTTGCTCCAAAGCAAGTCAGTGAGAAAAGATAGCATGGGGGACTCCTGTTTTCTTAGATTTATTATTTAGTTTTATTTAGTCGTGCTAAGAGGCTCATTGGAACGAAAAATTAGTAGGAAAGGCAGTTCGTAAAAAGACTCTATTTGGTGCTATTTGATGCTCTGGTAGCATCAAATAGCACCATTTTTGGCGTGTTTTTAGTAAGATTATTTATTACACTGGTCGCGTTGTTGTGAGGGTGGATTGTGGAGTTGATTGGGTGGAAATAATCATGGTGCAACATTTTGCTGATAATCTACGGTTGTTATGCAGTTTCTATAAATCGGTGGCGGATGTATGTCGCCGATTAAATATCAATCGTGCTCAATTTAATCGTTATCTAAACGGGACGACGGTGCCGAGTAATAGTACTCAGCGTCGTATAGGGGAATTTTTTGGTGTTGAGCCTAGTGAGATGACGCTGCCGCACGCACAATTTGTTAAGTTAGTGCAGGCGCGGCCAATTCGACAGAATGATGATGTCAAAAGTATTACGCCTGAACAGCAACAGTTCAATCAATTGAATGAATCTGGGCAGCATGGCTTAGGCAAATATTGTGGTTATTACTTCGAATATTACTTATCTATGGCCTGTCCAGGAAAGATTCTGCGAACCTTAGTGCACATCGAATCCCAAGGCGACAAAACCTATTATCGACGGACTGAGCGATTGAATCCGCGTAATTTAAAAAAGTCTTTTCATGGTGTTTATAATGGTGTTGTTCAGTTGTTATCGGACCGATTGTTTTTGATCGACTATGAAAGCCAGACTCATGTGGAGATGACACAGACGATTCTTTATCCTTCTTTTCAAAATCGTGTTGAGCGATTAACTGGATTGCGTTTAGGTGTATCGGGAAGTGGTGAAAGGGCGCCATGTTGTGCGCGAGTGGTTTATGAGTTTTTGGGGGCGAATATCAATAAAAAACGTGCGGTTTCTCAGTGCGGTTTGTATGACGTTGATGGTGATCAGATAGATGGGGATATTTGCCAGTCAATCAAAAATGATATGAAAGAAGGTGACTGGCACTTTAGAGCGCGATTTTAAGCGTCTTGTATTTCGCTTGTTTCAGATGCTTCTGCATTAAGATCCATGCTTGGATTTGCAGCAGCTTCGGCTTCCATTTTGGCGCGTTCAGCTTTAGATATGTATTTAGGCTTAGCTTTTTTAGGGTTGATCTTTAAATTAGCTTGCTTCATGCGCTTGTCGTATATGTCTTTGATTTTTTTGCGGCGATTCATTTTTTGTTCCTGAAATGACACATTTATCTGATTTAATAACCCAAGAATGACATTCAAGGAACGAAAAAAAAGCCCTGATCATTGATCAGGGCTTTTTATGTTGGTACCAGTAGGCGGACTCGAACCGCCACACCCGAAGGCAACGGATTTTGAATCCGTCGTGTCTACCAATTCCACCACACTGGCCTTGAAAAAGGTGAGGCGTATTCTAGGGTATTTATAAGATAAGTCAACGGCTAGAAGTGTTATTTTTTATCTTTTTAACAACTAGTGGCGTAGAAGTACCTTTTTGAGTGGATTTTCGCTAGAATGCTGGGTCGTTTTTTCTAGGTAGTTTTCTTTTCATGCTCGTTTCCGATTATCACTTTGATTTACCTGATTCATTGATCGCTAATTACCCTATGCCTGATAGAACAGCCAGTCGGTTGTTGCATCTTGATGGTCATAGCGGTGAAGTGGTCCATCGTCAATTTCCAGATGTGTTGGACTTGGTTCAGCCAGGTGACTTGATGGTGTTTAACAACACTCGAGTGATTCCTGCGCGTGTATTTGGGCAAAAGGAATCCGGCGGGAAAGTTGAGATACTAGTTGAGCGAGTGATTAATGTGAATGAAGCGCTGGCACATGTTCGTGCCAGTAAATCGCCAAAAGAAAGTAGCAAGCTAATTTTAGGGCAAGATAAAGGCGAGCATATTGAAGCGACTATGATTGGTCGTTCTGGCGCCTTGTTTCATCTTGTTTTTGATGAACCTGTACTGGATGTCTTAATGCGTGCTGGTCATATGCCGTTGCCGCCATATATTGAGCGTCCTGATGAAGACAGTGATCAAGAGCGTTATCAAACGGTTTATAATCAAAAGCCCGGTGCTGTTGCTGCACCGACTGCTGGTTTGCATTTTGATGAGGCTTTGCTTGAAAAGCTAAAAGCAAAAGGTGTTGAAACTGCATTTGTTACTTTGCATGTTGGTGCCGGAACTTTTCAGCCAATGAAGGTCGAAAATGTAAAAGACCACATTATGCACGCTGAATACGTAGAAGTTGAGCCTAGCGTTGTTGAGCAAGTTAAAGCGGCAAAAGCGCGTGGCGGTCGAGTTATTGCCGTGGGAACGACTAGTGTTCGCAGTCTTGAGTCGGCAAGCCAAAGCGGTGAAATCGCCCCGATGCAAGGTGATACCAGTATTTTTATTTACCCAGGTTATGAATTTAAAACAGTAGATGCTTTGGTAACGAATTTTCATTTGCCGGAGTCAACACTTATCATGCTTATCAGTGCTTTTGCAGGTTATGACCATGTGATGGCCGCTTATAAAAAAGCCGTTGAGCAAAAATATCGATTTTTTAGTTATGGTGATGCCATGTTTGTTACACGAAATCCGCAGGCGAAAGGCCCGCAAGGTGAGGAATAAGACGAATGTCTGATAAACGTCCAGAATGTTTTATGGATTTTGAGCTTCACACAACGTCAGGAAAGGCGCGTCGTGCTACCTTGACGTTCCCTCGTGGGAAGGTTGAAACGCCAGCTTTTATGCCTGTTGGTACTTACGGTACAGTGAAGGGTATGTTGACCAAGGATATCGAAGAAATTGGTGCTGATATTATTTTGGGTAACACTTTTCACCTTTGGTTGCGTCCTGGAACGGATGTGGTGAAAGCGCATGGTGATTTGCATGATTTTACTCAATGGAAAAAGCCGATCTTAACGGATTCAGGCGGTTTTCAAGTTTTTTCGCTTGGTGAAATGCGTAAAATCACTGAAGAAGGTGTTAGCTTTCGTTCACCAATCAATGGCTCTAAAGTGTTCTTAAGCCCTGAAATATCCATGCAGGTGCAGCGTGATTTGGGCTCTGATATTGTGATGATTTTTGACGAATGTACACCGTATCCTGCGACGCCAGAAGTGGCCGCTAAGTCTATGCGCATGAGTTTGCGTTGGGCGCAGCGTTCTAAGGATGAACATGGCGACAGCCCTTCTGCATTGTTTGGTATTATCCAGGGCAGTATGTATGAAAACCTCCGAGACGAGTCTCTAGAAGGTTTGGTTGATATTGGCTTTGATGGTTACGCAATTGGCGGATTGTCAGTGGGTGAGCCTAAAGACGAAATGATGAAAGTGTTGGATCATACAACACCAAAAATGCCTGCAGATAAACCTCGCTATCTAATGGGGGTTGGTAAGCCAGAAGATTTGGTGGAAGGTGTTCGTCGTGGTGTAGATATGTTTGATTGTGTTATGCCAACGCGTAACGCACGTAACGGTCATTTATTTACCTCTGATGGTGTAGTGCGTATTCGTAACGCTCAATATCGTCATGATGTAGGTCCACTAGATAAAGAATGTGATTGCTACACTTGTAAAAACTTTTCTCGGTCTTATTTACATCATTTGGATAAGTGTCAAGAAATGGTAGGGGCGCAATTAAATACGATTCATAACCTACGATATTACCAAACACTCATGGCGGGATTGCGTCAGGCGCTCGATGAAGGTAGATTTGACGCCTTTGTTGATGAGTTTTATGCAAAGCGCGGCTTAGAAACGCCAGCTTTGAGTGAATAATAAACAAAATTAAGCAAATTTCTTTACATAAGGGTTTGCAACAGTTTCATAAACCATTGGAGAGTTAACACCATGATCGCATTGATCTCACCAGCTTACGCTGAAGGCGGCGCACCAGCAGATGCAGGTATTTTTAACCTGGTACTTCTTGCTGGCTTCGTTGTCATCTTTTACTTCCTTATGTGGCGCCCGCAAGCGAAGCGTGCAAAAGAGCATAAAAACTTGATTGCATCTCTAGCGAAAGGTACTGAGGTAGTAACTGGCGGTGGTGTACTAGGTAAAGTGTCTAAAGTAGACGATAACTATGTAGTACTTGAAGTATCTGAAGGCATTGAAATGAAATTTCAAAAATCTTCCGTTGCTGCTGTTTTACCTAAGGGAACGTTAAAGTCTATTTAACCTTCTTTGAAAAGCGCCTACCTAGGCGCTTTTCTTCTTTATCGATCCATTTAATTTTTTAGGTGTAAAGGAATTTTCATGCTTAACAAGTATCCCTTGTGGAAGTATTTGCTAATTCTTCTTGTTTTGGCTTTGGGGCTACTGTATGCCTTCCCAAACCTTTATCCGGATGATCCAGCGCTACAACTATCTACCCAAAAAGCGACTGCTGTTGTTGATGAGCAGGCTTTGCAAAAAGCAAAAATTGCGCTTACAAAAGCGAATATAGATTTAAAAGAAGCAGAGCTAACCTCTGCTGGCGGTACCTTACGCTTTAATAGTGGTGAGGACCAACTAGCTGCTAAGCCGGTTGTGGCGGCAGCACTGGGTGATGATTATGTAACCGCGCTTAACCTTGTTCCTACGACGCCTGAATGGTTATCTGCGTTAGGGGCTGGGCCTGCTAAGCTTGGTCTTGACTTGCGTGGTGGCGTGCACTTCTTACTAGAAGTGGATACTCCTGCAGCGTTAAAGCAAAGGCTTGAAGTTAGCGCGAGTGAAATGAAAGCTGCATTACGGAAAGATCGTGTTCGTTACCGTAGCGTTGATATTGAGGATGGTGTGCTTTCGGTTCGCTTTTTACAGCAGCCTGATTTGGCTACGGCAGAAACCTTGCTGAAGAAAGATTTTTCTGAATACCGTTATGCTACTCGTCAAGATGGCAGTGATTTTTACTTAGATGTGAGTTTTACGGAAGCAGCTAAGAAAGAAATCGAATCTTATGCATTGCAACAAAACTTAACCACATTGCGTAACCGTGTAAATGAGTTGGGTGTGGCTGAGCCATTGGTGCAGCGTCAAGGTAGTAATCGTATTGTTGTCGAATTGCCTGGTGTTCAGGATACAGCGGCAGCGAAGCGTATTATCGGTGCAACAGCCAACCTTGAGTTTCATTTGGAAGCTGGTTTGGAGGATAAGGGTGCGGACATTGAGACTTTATCTTTCCGTGATGGCAGTGGTCGTACGGCGCGTTTAGAGCGTGATCTTATCATAACTGGTGATAGTGTTTCTGATGCGAGCTCTTCTTTTGATGAAAACGGCCGCCCGCAGGTAAATATTAATTTGGATGCCAAAGGCGGCAAGCAAATGAGTAAAGTTACTCGTTCTGCTGTTGGTCGTAATATGGCGGTTGTGTTCATAGAGCATAAGTCTCGCAGTCGTTTTGTTGAAAAAGACGGCAAAATGGAAGAAGTGCGTAGAAGTTATAGTGAGAAAGGCATTATTTCTCTGGCAACCATTCAAACTACCCTAGGTAATTCATTCCGTATCACAGGGTTAGATAGCCCACGTGAATCATCTGAATTGGCTTTGTTGCTTCGTGCGGGTGCTTTGGCTGCGCCAATTTACTTTGTTGAAGAGCGTACTATTGGGCCAAGCTTAGGTGCTGAAAACATCAAGTTGGGTGTCAGCTCTGCGCAAATTGGTTTATTGGTTGTTATGGTGTTTATGCTGCTTTATTACAAGGTATTTGGCCTTTTTGCCAATATATCGTTGGCGTTGAATATTGTACTGCTAATGGCGTGTATGTCTTTACTTTCTGCCACGCTTACCTTGCCTGGTATTGCGGGTATTGTTTTGACTATGGGGATGGCGGTGGATGCCAACGTGTTGATTTTCTCGCGAATAAAGGAGGAGTTGGCAAGTGGGGTATCGAATCAACAAGCGATTCATTCTGGTTTTAACCGTGCATTTACGACTATTTTTGATGCCAATATCACGACCCTGTTGGTTGCTGTGATTTTGTTTGCGGTAGGGACTGGTCCTGTTAAAGGTTTCGCAGTGACATTGTCGCTGGGTATTCTTACTTCTATGTTTACGGCAATCGTTGTAACCCGTGCACAGGTTAACCTTGTGTATGGTGGTCGTAAAAATAAGAAACTGTACATTTAGGAGAGCGCCATGAAAGTGACAAATATTCCGTTTATGGCAATGCGTAAAATCGTAGCTGTCTTTTCACTTACGCTGATACTGATCTCTCTTGTCTCTTTGGCAACAAAGGGGCTGCAGTTTGGCTTAGATTTTACTGGCGGTACCTTGATTGAGGTAGCTTATAAAGAGGCGCCGCAGCTAGATGATGTGCGTACGCTGCTAGGTGAAAATGGCTACTCTGATGTTGTTGTGCAGAACTTTGGTTCGCCAACTGATGTTGTTGTTCGTATGGCCAACTCTTACACGGCGACTCTTGGTGATGAAGTGTTAGCTACGCTTCAAAACCATGGTGCAACTGATGTATCGCTACAGCGCTCTGAGTTTGTGGGTGCGCAAGTGGGTGAGGAGTTGCGTGAGCAAGGTGGTTTAGGCATGTTGCTTGCCTTGGCTATCGTGATGATTTACGTAGCAGTGCGCTTTCAGTTTAAATTCTCTGTAGCCTCTGTTGCGGCTTTGATTCATGATGTGATTATCACGTTAGGTTTCTTTTCTATCTTTGAGGTGGAGTTTGATCTAACGGTGTTAGCGGCTTTGCTTGCCGTGGTTGGTTATTCTTTGAATGATACGATAGTGGTGTGTGACCGGATTCGTGAGAATTTTCGTATTATGCGTGATACAACACCGTATGATTTAGTGAATGATTCTATTAATCAAACGCTGGGTCGTACTTTGATTACATCATTAACGACTTTGTTTGTATTGGTTGTTTTGTTTTTTTCAGGTGGTGAGGCTATTCATAACTTCGCCATGGCCTTGTTGGTAGGGATTGTGATTGGTACTTATTCTTCTATTTTCGTGGCGGCAAATTTGCTGTTGGCGATGGGGGTTAAGCGAGAAGATTTGATCCCAGCGCCAAAGGCTGAATTGGAAGACGAGTTACCTTAACTTCTTTATCCCTTTGTCTCGTCCTAAAATACGTTGACGATTTTTGTTAAGCCAGTATGGATTCCATACTGGCTTTTTCATGCACTTCTTCTGGTGTTTTCATATTTAGACTTAAGTGAGGTCGATACCTATTATAAATATCAATAGACTCACTAATATGCCTTTCTAACTCTTTAAAAGTTCTGCATCTTCCAATCAAAAATTCTTGCTTCAATATGCCATTCACCCTTTCTGCTAACGCATTTTGGTAGCAGTCATAGCCATCTGTCATCGACGGTCGTATTTTATTACGTTGTAATTCTTTTTGATAAAGAGCCGAACAATACTGCGA